>CAJXQU010000001.1 GCA_913058255.1 uncultured Pseudomonadota bacterium
TTACACTATTCACGAGTGAGTCGGATCTTGAAGGCAAATAACAAGACCTGACCCTATTCTTCAATCAATTACCGTTATAAGCTTGCGATAAAAACAGGAAACAAACAGTCATGAGTTCATATAAATACCAATATATCTTGATTGCTTTTTTAATTATGACGCTTTCGTCATGTGTAACGGCTCCTTCCCTCTCTCCAAAACCCGTTTCTGCAGGTTATCTATATGAGGGTAGCTATATCAATATACACGCACCCAACTCAAATGGCTGGTTCCTTGTAAGTTCTTCTCAAGATGGTATCGAATTCGCTCGCAGTGGTGTTGAGAAAGGTGAAAGTTTTGCTGCACAGGTGCTTATGTTTTCCCTTCCACAAACTCAGAGTGAACAAGAGTTCATAGCAATCATTAAAGAAGGCTTTGAGTTTGATACACATTCTGAACGTTTCTCAGAAATTGTATCAAAGTTTCAATATTCAAAAGAGCGAGGTTACCCCTGCGTTACCGTTTCGAGCGTCGTTGAAGATAGACAAGCAAAAACATCTGTAAACCGTATAGAAAAACTTATTCTTCAATCAAATTCTCTTTATTGCAGGCATCCTGTCCGTCAAGAGACTGGGTTCGCTATCATCTACTCCCACCGTGGGAAGGTCAGATTCTCAACCTTAGATGCTGAAGCCGAAAATTTCATAAATGGTGTGCAAGTGCCATAAAAATCAATACCATCTAAGTAGTAAAGTAGGGTCAGATCTTTGGTTTATGATCATGAACGGATTAGCTGAGTCTAATCTTATTGATTTTCAATGCTAACGACTTCAGGTAATAAAAGGTAGTTATAATCTTTGCCAGAAATACGGTTCCCCTTTAATGTCTCAGCTACAACACTTTCAATATTTTCGGCAATTTTTCTAACAAAATGGATGGGATCCCAATAGTTATTATCTTCTAAGGTAATATCAGAGTTACGCATAAAATCAATTACATATAAGTTCTCTACTTGTCCATCCCATTCTATTACTCTTTTTTTACACTCTTCAAATGTTGAGAAAGAACGCGATTGTTCATACCAATGGAAAGGTACAAAAATCAGAACTTTTTTTGTTTCTGTTGGTAACGAGCTTAAGGATCGTTGCAGATCCATAAGATCTGGAAAGATCCATGTACGACGTTTATCTTCTGAAATCTCTGGAAAAATAACACTTCCCGGCTTTGGCAAAGGGTTTTGATTTTTATAGAGTTTTGATTGAACATGACGCAAATCGTAAGGTGGATATTCTCGAGTAAAGTCAAAAAAACCATCATGCCCAGCAGGTTCCTGCATATCATCATGTAATGCTTTCCACTGCCGTTTAGTATATTTAATCATTGTGCCACTGAGCCTTGGCCAATTATTCCAGTGATTTTCATCATATAACTCATCTGGAATGCGATTCCCAATATTCGCTCCTAGTAATTGTTCTGTTCTATCCTGCTTACACCATGCATGATCAACTCCTACGAAAACCTGCCTGATTTTTGAATGATGCTTAGCAAAAAGCTTCAACAAACGTAATTGTTCAAACGCTGATGCAGCTGGCATAGCTAATGTTGCAAACTTTGCATCTAACTTTTTACCAAGTCGCTCTGGGTTTATCAACATGACCGATGATGTACCTATGATAGCGCTATCATAATTAGGCCTACGCGCAACTGATGGTTTAAAAAATCGATCAGATCCGCTCACTTGGACACGGTTTAATTCTGGTGAGACTGGTAAATTATCAAAAGGATCGATCATCACAATTGTGATATAGATTATTGAGAGTAAAGTGATCAATACACCTAAAAAAACAAAGGCAAAGCTTCGCCAGCAATTAGAACTGGAAGTAGATAAACTCATTGTTTCCAATATCTCCTAGCTCTAGTAATGTTGCAATAAATAATAGAGCAGCCACAACGGCTATCCATTTTTTCGGTTTCAATCCATGATGGATCCATTGGAACGATGATGGGCCTACTATTGCCACAATAGCGGCAAGAGCTATTTCATCCACTTTTTTCAAAAAGCTGCCCGCTTCACCCAAACCATTAAAAGCAAACAGCCCTTGATAGATATTCATAGCAGCAGTAAAAGATTCAGCTCTAAATAACACCCAGCAAAATAGAACAAAGATGAATGTCATGCTCCAACCAAAAAAATTCGGGATAAATATTTTTCGGCTATTGATGATCTGATTTAACCAGAGCGCTAAGCCGTGCAACCCTCCCCAAGCAACAAAATTCCAGCTAGCTCCATGCCATAAACCTCCTAGCAGCATTGTGACAATAACAGCCTGAGATTGCCGGATAAATCCATTCCGACTGCCTCCAAGAGGTATGTATAAGTAGTCTCTCAAAAATCTTGACAAGGTCATATGCCATTTGCGCCAGAAATCACGTATTGAAGTTGCACGATATGGAGTATCAAAATTATTAGGTATATTAAAACCAAACATAAGAGCAAGCCCTATAGCCATATCAGAATATCCTGAAAAATCAAAGTAGATCTGAAAGGTATAGGCAAGGCTCGCCAACCATGCTTCACTGAACGATAGTATCTCTGCATTGGCTTTAAAAAAGAGTGGGTCTGCAACCTCTGCCAAAGCTCCTGCAATAATAACTTTCTTGATTAATCCTATAGAAAAAAGAACAAAACCTTTTGCCAATTTTTCATACACATCACTTCGTAAAACAAGCGAGTCAAACTGATTAATTAGTTCCTGATGTCGAACAATCGGTCCTGCAACTAACTGAGGGAAAAATGAGACAAATAATGAATATTTAAGAAAACCATGTTCATACGTTTTAGCATAATAAGTATCTACAAGAAATGCGATCTGCTGGAATGTGAAAAAAGAAATAGCTAACGGTAATACAAGTTCATTTATAGTTACAGAGACATTGAAGAGGTGGTTTATGTTATCAACAAAAAATTTTCCATATTTAAAATATCCAAGTAAACCAAGATTAAAGAAAACACCAAAGATTAAAACGTGTTTTGCCCAAGATTTCTTTTCCATTAGCTTTGCCAATAGAAAGTTAATAACTATCGATGATGTTATCAATATCAAATAAATGGGGTTCCACCAACCATAAAAGAACAGCGATGAAAGTAACAACCAGACCAAAGCTAGATTATTTTGCTGTTTTCTAGCTAAGGTGATAAACACGATAAGTGTCACCGGTAGAAAAACAAATATAAAGGGAAACGAGTTAAAAAGCATTACTAGATAAGTTTTTTCTAATACGCAACTATACCAAATATCCTCATGAAAATATTCTATAGTTCACTCCAAAACTATAAATCATGATAAAAATAACGAACAAAGGGGGCGGCTTGAAGCGTGCTGAGGTTCATACCTGATGGGCTTTCAGCTACGATTAGGTCTGCGGTAGCTTTACTTATTACGGAGCCTTTAATTTTACTAGATAAAAACAACCATCTAGAGTTTACTAGATGGTTGTGTACAGCTGAACTATTTAACTTTTTCGGTATTTGACACTTAACATACCTAAAGCAGGTAATAGCATAAATAAAATAGAAGGTTCAGGAACCGATGGAGTCCCTGGAGTTGACGTTATACGTCCGATAAGGTCAACTTGAGCTCCTTCATTTTCGAAGATATGAAATGAGCTTTCTTCAGTAAAACCTCCTCCTGCTAACGAGCCAAAACCAAGAAATTCCAACGTGTAATCAACACCATCTGAAGTAAAAAAGTTAGAAGACACCGAGTTATCAAAATTAACATAGTCGGCGCTAGCGATAGGATCTGAGCTGTTTGGGCTATTAATTAATCCAAGATTAAATGCGAAGTCTTCCTCAAGTCCTGAAGGAGTTCCGAAACTTAAAGAAACATCTAAGTCAACGCCTGTCGCTCCTGTACCATTTACAATAGTGCCGTTAAAATAAGTCATTGTTCCAAAAATAAATTCATCATTTTCATTGATGCTAAATAATGAGCCGCTATAGCCTAAACGACTAGAAACATCACTGCTGCTTGCTGGTTCTCCCCACGAGAAATCAGTTGTTCCAACGCCATCAGTAACTAAGGCAGTTCCTCCGTTAGGATTTATAAATGCTCCAGAGCTTATTCCTTCAAAACTAACAGCACTCGCACTCAAACTTCCTATGCAAAGCATAGTAAATAAAATGTGTTTCATATTAATTCCCTTTTCTTGGCTAATGAGTTTAAAAGCGTTACTTATATTTAGTAACTAAAGAGAGCAATAGCAGGCATCATGCCACAAGAAAAAAGTCAAATTAATTCAATATGATATAGGATTATTATTAAGGATAAGCTAAGGTGTTTTGCTGTTCATGTGTCACTATTTAACGACAAACTACTAAAGTTTTTTCCATAATCGATCCCACATACAGCTTTGCAGAACCACATTATTATAGGCATAAAAAAACCGCCCCCCATTACAAATGAGGTGCGGTTCTTGGTGTTACTAAAAAGTGCTAATTAAGCCGCTTTTTTTGCAGCCGTTTGTGCCGTTTTTACACCAGACTCAACCCAGCTAGTTAGCTCAGTTTTATATGTCTCAGCAACAGCTTGTGTCGTGTTTGCAACAGCAACTACTTTTTCAGATGTAGTTTTAGCTAGTTTAGTTTGTGCTTCAATCAGTTTGCTTGCATCTTTAGCTTCAGAAGCCAAAGCAACTTGTTGTGAGCTCGCATTGAATACGATGTTGAAGATTTCAAGCTGTTTTTCAGACAATGTTTTTACTGCCTTAGTATTGATGTCAGTCAAAGCTTTTACAGAATCCGCAGCTGTTTTGTTCATTTCAGTGATTTGTTTGATGAAGTCGTTTGTCATGTCTATATCCTCTATCTAAATAATTAATGGCTCAGTTATGTTGCAATGCAGCAATTGTTGCACCGCACAATACTCCCTTTAACGGCAATGTCAACTTTCTCTTTAATTTTTTTTTAACGGCAATACAGGATAAACTTAGCGCCAATTATGAATAACACTGATCCTTTAATCTCTCCCGATCTTTCTAACGATGATTTGGATGTCGATAACACTCTTCGCCCTCGTCAATTAAAAGACTATATTGGCCAACCCGCTGTGCGTGAACAAATGGAGATCTTTATCCATGCCGCCAGCAAGCGCTCTGAGTCTCTTGATCATGTTTTGATCTTCGGGCCACCAGGCTTAGGTAAAACAACGTTAGCGAATATTATTGCCACAGAAATGGGCGTGAACCTACGTCAAACATCAGGCCCTGTGCTCGAAAGGCCCGGTGATCTCGCCGCCCTTCTCACAAACCTCGAAGCCGGTGATGTTCTTTTTATTGACGAAATCCATCGTCTTAGCCCTGTGGTGGAAGAAGTGCTCTATCCTGCTATGGAAGACTATCAACTTGACCTTATGATCGGCGAAGGCCCCGCAGCACGAGCAATCAAATTGGATTTACCTCGCTTCACGCTCGTTGGGGCAACAACACGAGCAGGATTATTAACCTCTCCGCTTCGCGATCGATTCGGCATCACCCAACGCTTAGAGTTTTATAATCCCGAAGATCTCACTCGGATCGTCACTCGATCGGCAAGAATTTTAAATGTTACCATTGATAAAAAAGGTTCCATTGAGGTGGCAAAACGTTCACGTGGTACACCTCGAATTGCTAACCGCTTATTACGTCGAGTACGTGATTATGCCGAAGTTAAGGGCGATGGGCATATCAATGAAGACATCTCACAACGTGCCTTAGATATGCTAAATGTCGATGCGCATGGGTTTGATATGATGGATCGCAAGGTGCTGCTCGCGATCTTACAGAAATTCGATGGCGGGCCAGTCGGAGTGGAAAGCGTTGCAGCGGCCATTGGCGAAGAGCGCGGCACAATCGAAGATGTAATTGAACCGTATCTAATCCAAAAAGGTTTTATGATGCGAACGCCCCGTGGACGAGTCGCAACAAAAACCGCATGGCTGCATTTTGGCCTAACCCCACCGGATACCAGCACATCTGAGCCAGATATATTTGATAAAAATCAGCCGTAGATCACAAAATTAGACTGAATTAATAGGTGGAGTATTTGTCTGTGTATAAAACACTACTCCTCATTCATGAGTAATTCATCTTTGAGACTAAATAATTATAATGAAAAATAACGAACGAAATCTAGGGGTCCTTTAATGGAAGCAGATCTATCTATCGCCAGTCTGATCATGGGTGCAAGCCTGTTGGTCAAGTTTGTTATGCTGGTTTTGTTACTTGCATCCATCGCATCTTGGACGATCATATTTATGAAACGTCGTCTTTTGGGACAAGCTCGAAAAGATGCCAAGAGCTTTGAAGATCGGTTTTGGTCTGTGGATGATCTCGCCACTCTCTATGACAGCGTCTCGAAGCAGCACAAAGAACCCGAAGGTATGGCGAAAATATTTGAGGCGGGGTTTAAAGAATTTGCCCGTTTGAAAAAAAGAGGCGGTATCGAACCCAACTCCATCTTAGAAGGCTGTCAGCGTGCCATGCGCATTGCCTTAACACGCGAACTCGACTCACTAGAACATCGCCTGCCTTTCTTAGCAACGGTTGGGTCAGTAAGTCCTTACATCGGCTTATTCGGCACTGTTTGGGGGATCATGAATTCTTTCCAAGCACTTGGCAATGTTAGCCAAGCAACTCTCGCAATGGTTGCTCCCGGTATTTCGGAAGCGTTGATAGCAACCGCGATGGGACTATTTGCCGCTATTCCTGCGGTCATTGGTTATAACCGTTACTCAACCGATATTGATCGGCTTTACGGTCAATACGATATGTTCCTTGAAGAGTTCTCATCGATTCTTCACCGTCAAGCACATAGTTGAGGGCATAGCTAATCATGCAACGTCGAGCTAGAAAACGTCTTATGGCCGATATCAATGTCGTACCTTATATCGACGTTATGTTGGTCTTGCTAATCATCTTTATGATCACCGCGCCTTTGGTTACGCAGGGCGTAAAAGTTGATCTGCCCAAAGCCAGTTCAGAGCCAGTTCCACCTAGCGATCTGATCCCCTTAATGGTCAGTGTTGATCGAGAGGGTAATTATTACGTCGAACACGGCGATGATCCGAAAAGCCCCGTTGATAATGAAACCTTGATCACAAAGGTTCAAGGTGTGATGAGGTATAAGCCAGAAACTCCAGTATTAGTCGGTGGCGATGGCGATGTTGTTTATAAGAAAGTTACGAAACTCATGACTCTTTTACAAAGTGCTGGTGTTCCCAGTGTTGGTTTGTTGACCGATTCAGAAGAATGAAAGTTAGATTCAATAGCACACAAGGGTTCATCCTCGCACTACTTATTCATGTGCTCGTCGTCGGTTTGTTAGTGATGAGTAGTTTCGATACTGAGAAATCTATCAAACCTGAGTCGGTTGAAACTGAGCCACAAGTGATGAATGCTATCGTTATTGATCAGGGTAAGATAAAAGCTGAAGCAAAAAGGCTTGAGGAAGCAGAAAAGAAGAAGCAAGACGATCAAACCAAGCGCAAACAGGAAGCGATTGATACCGAGAGAAAACGTAAGGCCGAAGAGAAGAAGCTTGCGGAGCTAAAACAGCAACAAAAAGAACTCGAACAAAAACGTCAGCAAGAAGAAAAGGCACATAAGGCAGCGGAGCAAGAGCGGGTTCAACAAGAAAAACTGCACCTTGAAGAAGAGCAAAAGAAACAAGCAGATGAGCTAGTGAAACTCGAAGCTGAAAAACATCAAAAAGAACAAGAGCAGAAAAAACTCAAAGAAGAGCAGCTAAAAAAAGAAGCCCTTATACAAGCTGAAGCGGAGAAGAAACGTTTAGAGGAAGAAGCTCATCAAAAAGCCGAAGCCGATAAGAAAGCCAAAGCTGAGGCCGATGCAAAACGTCGGGCAGATGAAGATCAGAAACGTCGTAATGCCGAAATGGCTGTCGAAGAAGCTGCTCGAGCAAAAGAAGTTGCCGGTGGTTTTTATGGCAAAATTGCCAGTCAGGTGAAACGAAATTTTAATATTAGAGGCTTCAAGTCAGGTCTAAAGTGCGTTTTGGAAATCCGCATGGTGCCCGGCGGCGATGTCATCAGTGTTAACGTTATAGAATCTAGCGGGGATTCACGCTTTGATCGCGCTGCAGAAATTGCAGCACAAAAGGCATCACCGCTACCCGTTCCTGATGATAAAAAGATATTTGATCAATATTTCAGAACCGTCAGATTTAGATTTAACCCAGGATAATTTAATGAAAAAGATAGCTCAAGCCTTGTTAACTATTGCCGGTTTAAACTTGGCAGGCCTGCACTTAGCCAGCCCCGTTTTTGCCGAAGAGGTCATGACCATTGAGATCACGGAAGGCGTGGAAAACGCGACCCCTATAGCCATTGTTCCTTTCGAAAGTCCTGAAGCGGGTCTGCCCGTTAATATTAGTCAAGTGGTTACGGATGACCTTGAAAGTAGTGGTTATTTCAAAACCATGCCTGTCACCGATATGCCATCTCAACCTAATGACTTTAAAAGCATCATGTTTGATGATTGGAAACGAATGGGCATGGATAACCTCGTCGTGGGTAAAGCTTCAGAAACAGCATCAGGCTACGCCATAGAGTTTCGGTTAGCCGATGTTTATAAGGGTTCGCAACTGACTGGATTGCGCGTCATGTCTAAAGCGAGCAGCTTACGTTTTGCCGCCCATCAAATCTCAGATGTTATTTACGAAAAGCTCACTGGTGAGCAGGGGGTCTTCGCAACAAGGATCACCTATATCACCGTTAAGAAAGAGGGCAAAAAGAAACGCTACCATCTCGAGATGGCTGATGCCGATGGAAGCAACCCTGTTGTACTCTTCTCAACATCACATCCCATTATGTCGCCCGTTTGGGCTCCAAATGGCCATCAACTCGCTTATGTTTCTTTTGAAGAGGGTAATTCTGCGATCTACGTACAAAATATTTCCACCGGTAAGCGACAAATGGTCGCCTCTGGTCGAGGCATAAATAGTTCACCAGCGTGGTCTCCTGACAGCAGCAAACTGGCGATGACCTTGTCAAAAGATGGCAATCCTGAAATCTACATAAAGAATATCCGCACGAATCAGTTCACACGGATTACGAACAACCGCGCGATTGATACAGAAGCGGCTTTTTCTCCAGATGGAAGAAACCTAGTGTTTACCTCTAATCGTGGTGGTAGTCCACAGATTTATCAAACACCCGTGTCTGGTGGTTCAGCTCAAAGGTTGACCTTCAATATGGGTAAGTACAACGCTGGAGCAAGCTACTCTCCTGATGGAAAGATGCTAACTTTTGTTCATCAAAGCAATGGCGCATATCAAATAGCGGTGCTTGATCTTGATTATCAACAACTCACGGTGCTGACGGATGCTCGACAAGATGAGTCTCCCAGCTTTGCTCCCAATGGAAATATGATCATCTACTCAACCAATCGTGGACACCGCTCGGAGCTTGCAGCGGTTTCTGTTGATGGCAAAATACATAAACGTTTAACTATCCGAGGTAGTGAAGTAAGAGACCCGGATTGGGGACCATTTGTTCGTTAAGCAGATAATTTCTTGTAAAGAACGTTAAAATGATAACATTGGCCTATTAATCACCAACTGGGGGAATTATGAATACCTTATTAAAATCTATCACGCTGATCACACCCATTATCTTACTAACAGGTTGTGGCGGCTCAGAAAGCATTACAAAATCCAACGAAACCGTTGCTACCGTCGAAGATCATAGCATCGGAGAAGGCAATCTCGACAATGGTGAAATGGATGTGCTTGATGAAGAAGCAACAACTTATGCCGTTGATGGCGCTACAGGATACGACATTAGTGATTTAAACGATCCAGACAGCCCACTTTCAATCCGTGTCATCTACTTTGAATATGATAGTTCTGCGGTATTAGCTGATTATCGCCCTGCAGTAGAAGCACATGCGGCTTACCTCGCCAACAACCCTGGTACTGTGATCACCTTAGAAGGTCATGCAGATGAGCAGGGCTCTAGAGAATATAATTTAGCCTTAGGTGAACTTCGTGCGAAATCATTGAAACAACAAATGGTTTTGATGGGTGCATCACCTGAGCAGATTACAACAGTAAGCTACGGTGAAGAACGCCCAGCAGAAGACGCACACGATGATGAAGCTTATAGCCTGAATCGACGTGCTGAACTGGTTTACTAATAACGTTAATTGAACGACCCGTAAAATGTATAAATTCAAATTACTACTCATTCCCCTCTTACTTCTCAGCAATGGGCTCAGCGCTGAAGAAACGGCTGCTGAGCTGCAATCGCGTGTATCCAAACTAGAACGAATGGTTGATAACCGTGGCTTGCTGAATATTCTTGACGAAATACAAAGCTTGCAAAAAGAAGTAAGGGAGTTGCGTGGCGAAGTTGAGCAACAAGCCTATACCATCGAGCAAATGAAAAAACGGAATATGAGTTTGTATGATGATCTGGAGCAACGCATTCAAGGTGGAGCAACCTCCGTTCGAACCGATGAAAGCGTCCAAGTAATCGACAACAACGCCACAGTAGAGTATCAAACGACAGATAGAGAACAGTCTGAAGCCGCGGTTGTTGAGCGGTCACTTGAACGGCAAGAAGTTCAAGTCGTTAGCAACAAAACACCAAGCGGATCCACATCATCAATAAAGCCCGTAGAAACATATGTAGCGAAGACTAAACCCCAAGCAACAACGTCGACAAGAGAGCCCGTTCAACCTGCTCCTCAACAGACAGCTTCGACTTCATCAGGGATGTCGGACGAAGAGAGTTATTCAGAAGCTTTTAACCTGCTAAAACTGGGTAAACATGATCTTTCCGTCAGCAAGTTCCGCAGTTTTCTTGTAAACCACCCAAGTAGCCAATATGCCGATAACGCGCAATACTGGCTTGGAGAGGCCTTTTACGCAAAGCGTGATTTTGCAGCTGCAGTAAGGGAATACAAGTTATTACTCAGTGAATATCCTGATAGTGGTAAAACATCTCACGCGCAGTTAAAACTTGGTTACAGCTACAATGAAATGGGCGAAAATGATTTTGCACAAGGTGAGCTAGAGGATCTAATTTCTCGCTACCCAGGAACGTCCGCAGCAAACCTCGCCAAAGAGCGTCTCGATCACATTCGAGCATACTAAATCTAACATCAGGTAGTACCCGTTTGACCACACTTCGTATCACAGAAATTTTTCACTCTTTACAGGGAGAATCTTGCCGAACAGGACTTCCTACTGTCTTCGTTCGACTCACAGGCTGTCCTTTACGCTGCGAATATTGCGATACGGCTTATGCCTTCAAAGGCGGTGAAATCATATCGCTTGAAGATATCATTACTCAAGTGAGCAATTATCAGACACCGCTAGTTTCAATTACAGGGGGGGAGCCGCTTGCTCAAAAAGCTTGCCTCCCTTTAATGGAACAACTGTGCGATCAAGGATTTTCTGTTTCGATAGAAACCAGCGGTGCCTTGGATATATCAAAAATTGATTCTCGAGTGAACAAGGTGATGGATCTAAAAACACCTGCATCAAAAGAAGAAAAAAAGAACCTATACGAAAACCTGCAATACATTACAGCTAATGATGAAATAAAATTTGTTATCTGTGATCGAAATGATTATGACTGGGCAAAGTCGATCATGAAAAAATACGATATAAATGATGAAAAAAATGTACTTTTTTCACCCGTTGCGACTGGCCTAGAACCTGCAGAATTAGCAAGCTGGATCCTTGAAGATAAATTAAATGTAAGGTTTCAAATACAATTGCATAAAGTCTTATGGGACGATAGCCCTGGGCGTTAGTTTCCAAAATTAATATATAAAAGATATGACGGCATCAGAAAAAAAAATAGCGGTAGTTTTACTCTCTGGCGGACTTGATTCTTGCACCACGCTAGCAATTGCTAAAACTCAAGGGTTCGAGTGTTTTGCACTGAGCTTTGATTATGGTCAACGTCATCTCGCAGAAATTGAGGCCGCAGAAAAGATTGCTACTCGATTTGGTGTGCTTGCCCATAAAACACTTAAATTAGATCTCGGGCAAATAGGTGGTTCAGCTTTAACGGATGACAGTATTGATATTCCAATAGATTCAACCGAAGAAATCCCAATAACCTATGTCCCGGCAAGAAACACTATATTCCTATCCTTGGCATTAGGCTGGGCAGAAGTACTTGGCGCCGATGACCTATTTATTGGTGTCAACGCCGTCGATTATTCAGGCTATCCCGATTGTCGCCCAGAATTTATTAAAGCTTTTGAGCAAGTAGCAAGACTAGCAACCAAAGCGGGGGTTGAAGGGCATCCTTTTAGAATTAATACGCCACTGATAAATTTAACCAAAGCTGAAATTATAAAAAAAGGGCTCACTCTCGGAGTCGATTATAGTATGACCGTCTCTTGCTATCAGGCTAATAATAAAGGCCAGGCTTGTGGCAAGTGCGATTCTTGTAAGTTCCGTGCAGAAGGGTTTAATGCGGCAGGTATAGAAGACCCAACTTATTATCAAGAATGAGAGGTTCTAGATCATAATTTATCGCAAGCTTTGGATCAGATAGCTGAATATAACTATGATACAGTTTACGTATACTACGTAAGTAAACCACAGTTTGTTCACACCGACAAAAACCAAAACGTGTATGTTTTCTGTTCTCTGGTTTAGCTAAAGCCTCCATTGCATATTCGACATTTTCAAACCAACGATCAGGGTTATGTCCTAGAAATTCCGCAAACTTTCTAGCATCTTCTATTCGCTCATAACCCGCATTATAAGATGCTAAAGCAAACCAGTTACGCTCGCTTTCAGCCATATAATCATCATACCGATCACGTAGTTTTTTCATATATTTCACACCTGCATTAATTCCACTTTCAGGATCAGAAACATCTGAAACATGCATTTCTTTAGCCGTCTTTGGCATAATCTGCATTAAGCCTTTAGCGCCACTAGCAGACAGTGCATCAGGTCTAAACTGACTTTCTTGATACATTTGCGCAAGCACCAATCTCCAATCAAACCGATATTTATCGGCGTATTTTTTAACTAGATTATCGTATGGTGAAATATTTAGTGGGTAATCAAATTCTATTCTTTCTTTTGTAGATGTTTTTCTGTGGTATCGCCGATATATGACATTATAAAACTGACCTTTAAACTCATGTGCAAAGAATTCATTAATGGCGAGTTTAAGTTTATTATTATTGATATTTACTGCCCAGCGATTTAATGATCGTTCATTTAAAGTAGCAATCACCTTTAAGTCTTTATGAAAATCTTTTTGCTTCATAAATGATTTTGAAGAAACCATCGCTATATCATATTCGCTCGTAAGTACCCGCTGTAATTTTTTTGAAAGTAACTGCTTTGCTCCAGGTTCAACTGTAGAAAATTGAATGCCCTTATCGGTTAAATAATCAACGCCTTTAAAATGGTACTTTTTAGTGAGCAATGCTATTTCTCGACCACTAATATCATATAAATCATTTATATTTTTCTCAGTCTTTCTTGTAACCATATAAATATGAGTTGGGTAAAATGGTAACGATGCATCTGCTCCATGCGCGAATGGATCGACAGAAACAACGGTAGCGATGTCTGCTTTTCCGGTTTTTATCCAATCAAGCATCTCTTTCTCATTTTCAGCGATAAGCACTTCTAACCATAACTTATGCTTTTCCGCAAAACGCTGTAGTAATTCATATTCAAAACCTACAGGCACTCCTCGTTTTAAAAAATAATTTTGAGGATGTGGTTTTGTGACAACTCGTAAAATTTTGCGTTTCTTTAATTTATCTAAATCTTCTTGATAATTTTTGGAAGAGCTCTCTGAAACATAAAAATAAGTTATTATATGATTAATTGCATTTTTAAGATCTGAATTTTCAGTTCTAACCGACCATGAAAGTGATTTATCTGTACCTTTTCTTATAGGTAAGCTTTTACTCAAACCAGATAAAGAATCTGAATTTCCAAGCAACACATCGGCAAGACCTAACTTTAATAAACTTTGCCCTTGAATCAGATTCTTAATGGAAATATATGTAATTTTAACTCTATAACTTGTTGCAAAATCATCTAATAAATCCGACTCTAATTTAGTTATGTTTTCTCCGGTATAAATGACTCGAAGTCGACCGTACTTTTGGATCGATGAAACGTCTCCTTTTCTTGGCATTAACGGTAAGAAGGGATCTACTTTTTTTGAAGTCTGCTCAGCAAGAAAAATGCTTTCTTTTGCAACTGGCGCCGCACAAAGACAAGTCAGTATAAATACAAGAAACATTCGTTGGAGTGGGTTAAATCTCTGTTTCAAAATAACATTTCTATTAAACGTGATTTTTTGATTCACAAGTTTGCAGATAGCGGCACCACATTTAAAAACTTTACAGAAAAGATCTATTAGTCAGTATCTTACCGGGTCTACACTAAAGAAATACCCTTTAGGGTCGAAAACAAGGCAAGTCTTTAAAAAATTAACGCAAAAATACAGGATGTAATTATGCAAACCGCTGTCATAGAGCAAAAAACGATAACTCCACTTAATGAATTAGTTCAGGATGTCAGTGGGCTGGTATCTCCTCCTGAAATTTGTTTCAAAGTTTTTGAATTAATGGACTCCAAGCATGGTTCGGCCGAAGCAATGGGTGATATCATCTCTCAGGATCCAAACCTAACAGCTCGACTACTCAAGATTGTTAACAGTGCCTATTTTAACTTTCCATCTAGAATTGACACCGTCTCACGGGCGATTTCCATTATAGGTAGCGCCGATCTTTATAATCTTGTAGTTGCAGTAAAAGCCGTTCGCTGTTTTTCTAAAATTCCAGCTGATTTAATCAACATCGACAGCTTTTGGCAGCACAGCTTGTATACCGGATTAATTGCTAAAGATATCGCTAAAAAATGCAAGATACTACATCCTGAACGTTTGTTTATTGCAGGCCTGTTGCATGATATCGGCAGCCTAATTCTGTTTAATGCGCAACCAGAACACTCTCGTGAAATGCTTGATAAGATCGAAGGTTCTGAAGCAGGTTTAGCAAAACTTGAACAACAAATTTATGGCTATAATCATGCTGATGTAGGTTGTGAGCTGATGAAACTTTGGAATTTGCCTGAAGCACTTCAAGAAGCAACTAAATATCATCACAACCCCGCCGCGGCTCAATCAGCAGTATTCGAAACAAGCGTGCTTCATCTCGCTGATGCCTTGGCTAATCAAACAGGTATGGGAACGTTTGCTGAAGAAGCACCAGAAGAAGCCATCATTGACGAAAGTGTTTGGAACACTTTAAATTTGAATAAAGACAACCTAAATGTCGATGAGATCTTAGGAGAAGCTGGCTTAAAGTTTGCTGAAATGTCGAGTCTATTACTTGCTAAAACATCATAACTTGTTGCTGTCAGATATTTAAACAAACCTCTAGTTTTGATATCTGACACCTAAGACGACATAGGTCACTTCTCCACGTTCGATACGGATCGTAACCTCATCATCGATAGTCTTCTTCAATAGGGCCTTTGCCAAAGGTGAATCCAGACTGATCGATGATGTCGCTGGATCAAATTCATCAGGCCCGACAATCCGGTAGATCACCTCATCGCCCAGTGCTGTCTCTAACGTCACCCAAGCTCCGAAGAATATAATGTCATCTTCGATTTCTCGTTTGGGAACAATAATAAGATCAGGTAATCTTTTTTGCAGATACCTAATTCGTCGATCAATTTCACGTAGTTCTTTTTTCCGGTAAATATATTCAGCATTTTCAGACCGATCACCTTCAGCTGCTGCGGCAGTTAATGCTTTTGTAACATCTCTTCTCCTCACCCAAATTGCCTTCTGCTCTACCTCTAAAGCACGAAAGCCTTCTTCTGTAATATAAGGTGAGGATTTAGGTTGTGGAGGTCGCCAACGGCCCATAAACAAGCTTCTTTTTATGTAAAAGATACATTATACATTTCTATCGCAAATAATTTATCCTTGAAACCACTGGCCTCAACCCCATATACAAAGATCTAAACAAGAGAATGCTCCCTATGCCGACCAGCCCATTTTTTAGTCTCAAGCTATCAGCACTGTTTCTGCTTTTATTTATTGGCTTCTTATGGCTGCTAAAATCAATAGAAATTATGACTGGGCTTAGCCTTGTTGAGTTTGGTATTTATCCGGGGAGAATATCTGGCTTGATTGGGATCCTACTCGCCCCTCTAATTCATGGTTCTGTTGAGCATCTTGTCGCAAATACTTTACCCATATTTATTCTAGGTGTCTGTATATTACACATCTATCCTCGGTCAGCATTCCAAACGTTACCTATTCTATATCTTGCCTCGGGTATCGGTGTCTGGTTGTTCGCCCGCCCGGTGTATCATATTGGCGCTAGCGGGCTAACCTATGGCATGATGTTTTTTATATTTATAATCGGTATCTTACGACGTGATAGACTCGCTATTGCGGTTTCTATGCTGGTCTTTTTTCTCTATGGCGGCATGATTTGGGGCATTCTACCGCGAGACCCTGCTATCTCTTTTGAGTATCATTTCTTTGGCGCCATGACGGGAATTATTTTGGCCTTTATAATGAAAGACCGAGACCTAAAGATCCCCGAAAAAAAATATGATTGGGATGATGCAACTGATGATGAGGAAGATCCAATAATTGGCGATGAATGGCGACAACCCTGAACAACTAACCGTACTTATTTCCGATCTGCTGAAACATGCTCATACCTCTAATCATCGCCACTGTATTGTTATAGCAGGCGAGCAGATCTGGACTCGGCATATCACGAGTAATTTCCTTGAACAATGTATCGATAAAGATATCGCTTGGCTATCAACGAGTCCTCCTGAAAATATAACGACCATCGTTCCGGAAAAGATTCAAAGTGTTCTCGGAAATGAATCAGATATTATCGTATTTGATGCTTATTCTGGCTTCAATCCCGATGCATTTGGAGCTGTTGCAGGAATTATTTGTGGTGGAGGTTTGTTGCTACTCCTAACGCCAGAGCTTAGTAATTGGAAAAATTATAATGATCCAGAATATAAACGGATCACGGTTTTCCCAACATCTCCCGATGAAATGACGGGACGTTTTTTAAAACGGTTAAGTCGAGTCATACAAGAACATCAAGCTACGACTATCATCGAACAGTATCAACCATTACCGACACCTTCATTTCCAGTGTTACATGATCATAAGAGTACGTTACACGAAGGCGCTATTTATAAAACAGACGATCAAAAAAATGCCGTTGAAGCGATAAAGAAAGTTGTCACTGGCCACCGTAGAAGACCTCTTGTCCTTACGTCTGATCGTGGCCGTGGAAAATCCGCAGCCTTAGGAATTGCCGCGGCACAACTCATGCAACAAGGTGTGGATCGGATTATCGTCACAGCGCCTCGATCAGAGGCTGTAAAAATACTCTTTGAACACACGATCAAACTTTTAGAAAACTCAGAAGCTACAAAGCGCCTCATTCAAACCAGCACATCAACGCTAGAATATTTTCCTCCTGATGAGTTAGTTCGTAATGAACATAAGGCAAAATTATTACTCGTCGATGAGGCCGCTGCGATTCCAGCCCCTATCCTAGAACAATTATTAAAAAAGTATTCCCGCGTAGTGTTTGCCTCAACGGTTCATGGTTACGAAGGTACAGGACGCGGTTTTGCCATACGTTTTCACAACACCTTACAAAGGCTAACACCCAATTGGAAAAAATTAGAAATAAATCAACCCATTCGTTGGGCAGAAAATGATCCCTTAGAAGATTTAACCTTCAAGTCTCTCTTGCTTGATTCGAACCTTGCTCATGGCAAGTTAAGTGCACCTCTAAATGTTTCTGATTTAATATTTGAGCGAATGGACCGAAATAAGCTTGCCGATGACGAGAGTACATTACAATCATTATTCGGTTTATTAATTAATGCTCACTATCAAACCAAACCTTCAGATCTACGTTATCTACTCGACGGTCCCAATTTATCAGTCTATGTTTTACGTAAAGAAAAAACGATTATTGCAACAGCATTGCTCGCTGCCGAAGGTGGCTTTAATGAAGATATTGCTAATGAAATTTACCATGGAAATCGACGACCTCATGGACATTTAACCCCAGAAGTTTTAGCTTCACATATCGGCATAAAAAAATCACCTTTGTTAATAGGTGCTCGCATCGTACGTATTGCTGTTCAACCCTCATTACAAAACTCTGGCATAGGCACATTTTTTCTCGATAGCATTCTAAAACATTCGAGTTTAAAGAATTATGATTATCTCTCAAGCAGCTTCGGTGCAACCATGGATCTTTTAAATTTCTGGAAGAAATCTAACTACTCCCCCATCAGAATTGGCATACAGCAAAACTCGAGTAGTGGAGAACATTCTGTACTTATGTTCAAACCAATAAGCAAGGTAGGTAAAGAAATTTTCATGGCTGCTAACCTACAATTTTTCAGACAATTTACTGAACAACTTACTGATTCATTACAATATTTAGAACCTTGCTTAGTTGAGTTTTTATTACGTCAAGAAAGTATAAATGACAATTCTGAGCTTGATGAGCTTGATCGTGAAAATGTAAATGCTTTCGTCAACAAGCAACGTATCTATGAAGCCTGCCCTGCTTCCATTAAAAATATAACCTTACTAATTTTACAAAATAGTAAACTATCAGAACAAATAACAATCGAACATAAAAAACTTCTCATCCGTAAAGTATTACAGAAACATGATTGGAAAATGCTCACTAATACAAATGAAAATACGGGCAAAAAATCTATTTTAGAAAATTTGCGAACTGCTTTAAAACCTTTCGTAAAAAAATCGCTATAGCTTTCTAACTCTTTATTTGCGGATCTTCTTACAGCCCTTGAAGTGTTGGGGTGACTCAAACTGTTTTAATTTCACACCATTCCTTTTCTTTTTTATGGTTCATATACAAAAAAGCCCCGACATATTGTCGAGGCTTTTTAATACTAGGTGGATTCAAGTTCCAACCTACCAGTAAACCAGCGCTCGGAGAGAAAGTGATGAAGGTTTTTTCCCATCATTAATGTTACCTGGCTTATCAAAACTAACTAGCTTGTTCCAAGTTCCCAGAAAACGAACATTTTTGATCGGCGTCCAATTTACACCTAAAGACACAACATCCCCGTCGCCTCCGATAGTCGTTCCACCATTCAGATCCATATTTTCATAACGAGCAACGACTTGCCAGGCACCAAGACCACGACCATTCATGAAAGGAGACTTAGGCGAAACACCACTAAACTGGCCTTTTTTGTACTTCATTGATTCGCCTGTTAAGAAGTAACCAAACTCAGCCGACCAAGCACTTAAATCATCCGCTCCTGTGCCAGCATTATCTAGGCTGTAATTAACGTATTCACCTAGTGCATGGAAAGACCCGTAGATACCTAGCAATTCAACATCAAATGCATTGACATCCTTCACATCTGCAACCGCAAAATTATTCGTATTGAAAATACGATCATCAAGATGTGAAATCGCACGCTGTCTTACGCGCAGGCGGTTATCATTTAGATCCATGTGCATTAAAGAAACACCAGCATGAAAAAGGTGAGTTTTATCTTGCTTCCAAGGTGTACCCGCTACACGAATTGAGTAAGTTCGTTTGCCATCGCCCCCTAAGTGCGTTTCACCACCATCCTGCTCATCTTGATACGCACCTGCGTGAACGAGGTAACGATCAGCATCGACACGGAAAGCCACACCCACTTGTCGCGCAGGAGATAAGGGGCCGTCTGCGAATAATGGACGACGCAAGAATGACATGTATTTTGATGAACTGATTGTGTTAAAACCAAATGGTACGTGGTGCTGACCAAGTTTTACGTTATATTTGCTACCGTTTGAAAACTTGTTGTTGTATGAAATCCAACCATCCTTTAGCTCAGCATCAGAACCTGCAAAATCATATTCCAGCTTAGCATTCCAGCTCTTAAAAAATTGAGCTTGGAAACCCAATCTTACTCGGCGCAGCTCAGTACCTTCGTTAACTTCACTGACACCCTCTTCATTTGATTGAACTGAATCCCAGAAGATTCGACCAATAGGTTGAAAAGCGTGTTGTCCATCTTGAGACTCAAGTTTGAATTTACCTTTCATAGTTACTATGGGTAAGCTTTTAAGCGTTTTCTCCATTTCAGGTGAAACAGATGATTTAACATCATTCTCAGCACCTTCTATCAAGGTTTCATATTGAGCATCATTTATTTGACCATTTTCATGCATGATCTTGATCAAGCCTTTTAATGTGTCATTAGCAGCATAAGAAGGTACAGCACTAGTCACAGCCAAACCAAAAATAGCACTTCCCAAAAGCTTTTTAGTTGCAAGTTTCACAGGATTATCCCCTAGTAAAAGTTAATGAAATTTTTTATATTTCCCAAAGCGAGATCTTCCCGCTTTCGTCGTACAAATTAATCCTGCTGTATTGCACAAATATGAAGAATTTATGACAGTTGTATGACACCACGAGCTTTTCTCTCAATAGCTGTATCTTCTTTGGTTAGATTGTCATTTACACTCAACAAACCACAGAACAATTTACAATGTCATTATTCTGTAACATGATAGGTTTGTAATATGTCGAATGAAAAATATGAATCCTAAGATACTTATTGTTGATGACGAGCCTGCAATCCGACAAATGCTTATTTTTGCTTTGAGCAGTGAAGGCTACGACTATGTTGAAGCGGCGAGTGCCGATCAAGCACAGAAACAGATTAAAAACTCGAATCCTGATCTCATCCTTCTTGACTGGATGATGCCGGGGTTAAGCGGGGTTGATTTAGCCCGCCGCTTAAAACGAGATCCGGATAGCAAAGATCTACCGATCATCATGTTAACCGCAAGAGGTGAAGATCATGACAAAATCAAAGCCCTCGATACTGGCGTAGATGATTACGTCACTAAGCCTTTTTCAACTCAAGAGCTGCTCGCTAGAATCCGCGCTGTGCTGCGTCGTAGTGGTCGAGAAGAAACAGTCGAGTCGATAGAAGTTGATAGTTTAAAACTCGATATGGAAACACATCGCGTTACCATCGACCAAAAACCTATCGAGCTCAGCCCTACTGAGTTTAGGCTTTTACACTTTTTTATATCTCACCCAGAACGTGTGTATAGCCGCACACAAATCTTAGATAATGTCTGGGGTTCCAATGTCTATATAGAAGAACGAACTGTCGATGTGCACATCCGCCGTTTAAGAAAACTATTGGCCGAACATAATTTTGACGACTATATTCAAACTGTACGTAGTGTTGGTTATCGCTTTTCTAAAAAATAATGAACAAAGACTATTTTAGATTTTTTGTTATCCTAACCATTGGCTTTGTGGTTGGGCTCATTTTTAATAAAATCTTTCTTTTTTTATTCTTGGCTGCTACGGGCTGCTTAATCTGGCAACAACAAAAACTCTCACAACTGCTGCAATGGATCCAAGATCGTGAGATAAATGAGGCTCCCGAGTCACCGGGTAACTTTGAAGATATTTGCATCGAAGTTGATCGTCAACAACTACGCCACAAAAAACGAAAGAAGAAACTAGCAGGCTACCTCCAACAATTTCATCAAGCGACCACCGCCCTGCCAGATGCCACCATCGTTCTTGATAATGAAGATAGAATTCAATGGGCTAATAAAGCTGCTGCTGAATTCCTTAATATTCACTGGCCACAAGATCAGCGTCAACGGATCACTAATCTTATTCGCTCTCCTGAACTGATCAAGGTATTAAATCATCAATTTCAAGATGAACACAATACAATCGATATTAAGTCGCCGATTAACCCTGATGTAAATCTTAGTCTCCGTATCGTTCCTTATGGAAAGAACCAACGATTATTTGTCGCTCGAGACATCTCTCGTCTACAAAAATTGATCGACATCAGGAAAGATTTTGTTGCCAACGTATCGCATGAGTTAAGAACCCCTTTGACGGTACTCCGAGGCTTTCTAGAAATGATGGTAACAAATAAACAATGTCCCGAAGAATGGCGTTCATCTTTTGAGACCATGAACTCGCAAGCCGACCGTATGGAAAATGTCATTAGCGACCTGCTCACAATCTCGCATTTAGAAGAAGGCCCTTTAGCAAATAAACCAGGAGTCGTGATAGTGCCAGAAATGATTTCCGCTATTCATAAAGAAGCCGTCGCGCTAAGTGCTGAAAAGCAGCATTTGTTTAATATTAGTACTCAATCCGATCTCTGGATAAAAGGCAGTTCTGCTGAAATATACAGTGCCTTTTCAAACCTTATTTTCAACGCTGTTCGTTACACTCCCGCGAATGGGGTAATAGGAATAAATTGGTATAAAGATAAAGAAGGCGGCGCCCATATGGAAATCTCTGATAATGGTATCGGCATTCCAGCACAACATATTCCTCGACTAACTGAGCGTTTCTATCGAGTCTATCAAAGCCGTAGTCGTGACAGCGGTGGCAGTGGTCTTGGCCTTTCTATCGTCAAACACGTCCTTTCACGACACAAGGCACGTTTAAAAATTGAAAGTAAACTAGGAAAGGGGAGTACCTTTCACTGCGACTTCCCAAAGGAAATCACAGTGGGAAATTTATCTTCTGAAGTTAACCAAACAGCATAGCTCGACAGGCTATGCTGCATAATTATCACCTTTAGCTAAATATTCCTTTCAGTATAAAAAAGAAGATAACTGAAAGAAAACCACCAACCGGTAACGTAATAATCCAAGAAAGGAATATATTTCGTACCACCGTAAGATCAAGCGCACCGATACCTCGAGCGATACCGACACCTAAAACAGCACCAACTAGCGTATGAGTTGTTGAGATAGGAATACCCGTAGCTGAAGCAATAACTACTGTCGTCGCAGCCGCTAATTCACAACAGAAGCCTCGGCTAGGGGTCAGTTCCGTAATGTTCTTACCGACCGTTGCAATTACTTTCCGCCCAAGCATGGCAAGACCTAAGACGATCCCAACAGCACCAAGAAGCAAGACCCAAACGGGCAAGTTTGATCTTTGGGTGATCTCCCCTCCACTGGTCACAATACTAACGACAGCAGCAACGGGGCCAATGGCATTAGCCACATCATTTGAACCATGCGCAAATGCCATTGCACATGCGGTGAAAACCATTAAAACAGCAAACACCCGTTCAACATTGGCGAAATGAGAACCTTGATCGGCCATCGGATCGATTTGAATTCTCCGTATAAAGTAGGTGCCGATACACATAACTATAATGCCACTCACGACGGATAACATAACCGCCTGAGACGAGCTAATGTCCAGCCCAACGTGTTTCAAGCCTTTGAGCATCGTTACTAATGAGATGATAAAACCAACGAGAAAAATATAACCAGGAACATATTTCTTAGCATTTTCAAACGGTTTATCTGTTCCTAGCACAAGCTTCTGAACGCTCATAAAAAGTCCAAAAGCTATAGCCCCAGAAATCACAGGAGATACAACCCAGCTCGCTGCAATACTGCCAACTTTGCTCCATTTGACCGCATCCATACCGATGCCTACCATTGCAAAACCAACGATTGCGCCAACAATAGAGTGTGTTGTAGAAACCGGCCAACCCTTATGGGAGGCTATTAACAACCAGGTGCCAGCAGCAAGCAAAGAAGCCAACATTCCATAAACCAATAGATCCGGCGAGCCGGACAACATCTCCGCATCAATAATTCCCTTTCGTATAGTACGAGTAACCTGCCCTCCCGCAAGAAACGCCCCAGCAAACTCAAAAATAGCAGCAATGATTATGGCTTTCTTAATGGTTAGTGCGCCCGAGCCCACAGACGTCGCCATAGCATTCGCGACATCATTCGCGCCGATACCCCAAGCCATGAACAGCCCGAAGACGCCCGCCATAATTAGTAAGATTGTTGCGTATTCCATTTCCATGCTAATTTTCTCTTTTTATTGTCCAAGCATTAGTTGAAGTCGGTTTCCGACTCGTTCAGCACCATCAGCTAAATCCCCCGTTAACTCGATAATATTGTATAAAAACATAACATCGATGGGATTTAATTCTTTTTCGATACTAAACAATTTTGCACGAATTTTGATCTGCATCTGATCGGTTTCGGCCTCAATCGTATGAATTTTTTCCACCATCGTTTCAACCAAATCAACCACACCTTTTACAAAACCGGTTCCAACCAGCTCATCAAGCTCATTGATTGCGGTACAAGCTTGTGTGCAACAATCAATGTTACGCTTGATATAGAGTAAAAAGTCTTCAGCAAGCGGCTCAGGAATTTCCATCTGACGACCTAACATGAGCCCTGCAATGTCTTTTGCTTTTCCTGCAATTTTGTCCTGAATTCGCAGTACATCAAGCAGATCTGTCCTTGCAACAGGCATGAACATTCGGTTAGGGATCTGCATTCGAAGCTCATTCTTCAAATCATCAGCTTCGTGCTCAAGCTTTGCGATTGAATCATAATGTC
The DNA here is from genome assembly GCA_913058255.1 of uncultured Pseudomonadota bacterium. GTDB lineage: Bacteria > Pseudomonadota > Gammaproteobacteria > CAJXQU01 > CAJXQU01 > CAJXQU01. The sequence continues at coordinate 24,471 of CAJXQU010000001.1, forward strand.
GCTCTAGCCCTGCGACATCTTTATTATTTGCAGCTTCAAAATAAGGGATTAAACACTCAACACAGGCATGGACTTTTTCCATATGGATCTGCAAGGGTTTTACTGGGGAACCTCCAAAGATTCCGGTGAGATAACTACTGGCCACGCTGTATTCTCCAAGCTAGTTTCAATTTGGGGAATTATGACAGAATTATGGCCGTTTTTAACCATTATTTATGAGATTTTTTAATCGGAAGAAATTTCTTTGCGCATATCTTCAATACTGGTATGACGAACATCTTTACCTTCAACAAGATAGATCACATTCTCACAAAGATTATTAGCATGATCACCAATTCTCTCTAATGCTCGAACAGCCCACACGACCTCCAAAACGTTACTAATACTACGAGGATCTTCCATCATATAAGTGATTAGCTGACGCATTATCGCGCCATACTCTTCATCAATTTTTTTATCTTGTTCCGCGACTTCAACCGCCTTACCTGAATCCATCCGTGCAAACACATCCAAAGCATCGTGTAGCATTTCTCGAACATGCTGCCCCATTGATAATACACTCACATAGTAAGACTTAGGACTGTCTTGCTCGCACATGCGCACAACCATCCTACCGATTTTTTCAATCTCATCACCCATACGTTCGAGGTCAGAAATCGTCTTAATCACGGCTAACACTAATCGTAGATCACCTGCCGCAGGCTGTCGTCGCGCAAGCACTTGCGTGCATTCTTCATCGATACTCACTTCCATAGCATTAACCATATAATCACTATTGGTCACTCTTTCAGCCATTTCTGCATCACTCTTATCCATCGCATCAAGACCGTTACTTAACAACTCTTCGACTAAACCGCCCATGGTCATAACTCGGGCGCGCAAATCCTCCAGCTCTTGATCAAACTGTTTTGAGATATGTTGTGGAAGTGATCTCGTCGCCATAATGTCCTCTTCTTTTCTATTCTTAATTAAACGTCAATATCGATATAAATAATGAGCCATTCGTTAGCCATAACGTCCGGTAATGTAATCTTCCGTTTGTTTCTGTTTTGGGTTAGTGAAAACGCTGCTAGTGTCCCCAATCTCAACCACATCACCTAGATACATAAATGCCGTGTAGTCAGAAACACGAGCCGCTTGCTGCATATTGTGGGTGACAATGACAATGGTGTATTCATTTTTCAGCTCATAGATTAACTCTTCGATCTTCAATGTTGAAATAGGATCCAAGGCCGAAGCGGGCTCATCTAGCAAGAGGACTTCTGGTTCTATCGCAATCGCCCGTGCAATAACCAATCGCTGCTGCTGACCGCCAGAAAGTCCCAATGCATTATCATCCAAACGGTCTTTCACTTCATCCCAAAGTGCAGCAGACTTTAGTGATTTTTCAACAACGCTATCAATGGTGCGGCGACTTTTAATACCTTGTAAACGTAACCCATAGGCAACATTCTCGTAGATAGATTTTGGGAAAGGATTTGGCTTTTGAAACACCATACCAACACGCCGTCTTAGCTCTGCCGCGTTGACTCCCTTATCGTAGATATTATCATTATGGAGCAGGATTTTACCTTCAATATTGACGTTATCGATCAGATCATTCATGCGGTTAAAGCAACGCAATAATGTCGATTTTCCACAACCACTTGGGCCTATAAACGCTGTGACCTTCTTTTCAGGAATGGTCATATTTATATCTTTCAACGCCTGCTTCTTACCGTAATATAAATTTAGATCTTCAACACGCAAACACTCTTTTTCTTCCTGCTTTGCTACTGGCTCTTCGCCGAACCTCAGTGATTTAAAATCAACCGTCGGTGTTCTTATAGATTTTTGATTATTCATAATTAATTACTGTGCCGCTGAAATATATTTTTCTCTTAGGTGGTTACGGATCTTGATCGCTGCAAAATTCAACGCAATAATCAAGATAACTAAGGTTAGCGCCGTTGCGAACACTAATGGACGTGCCGCTTCGACATTAGGGCTTTGGAAACCAACATCATAAATGTGAAAACCAAGATGCATAAATTTACGATCAAGATGTAAAAATGGATAGTTCGCATCAACCGCTAATGATGGTGCTAACTTAACGACACCGACCATCATTAAAGGTGCAACTTCACCCGCCGCTCGCGCAACAGCCAGAATCAAACCCGTCATCATTGCCGGAGAAGCCATCGGTAAAACTGTTCGCCATAGGGTTTCAGCTTTTGTTGCACCGAGCGCAAGACTGCCTTCTCGAATCGAACGAGGTATACGTGACAAACCTTCTTCCGTCGCGACAATAACAACCGGAACCGTTAGAATCGCCAGCGTTAAAGAAGACCAAAGTAAGCCTGGTGTTCCAAATGTTGGAGCAGGCAAAGCTTCAGGAAAAAATAACACATCGATATTTCCACCTAAAAAGTAAACAAAAAAACCTAATCCAAAAACCCCATACACAACGGACGGTACGCCGGCCAAATTATTTACCGCGATTCGGATCATACGAGTCAATGGACCTTTGTGCGCATACTCATGTAAATAAACGGCAGCCACCACCCCAAAAGGTGTCACCAGAATAGACATTAGCAAAACCATCAGAACGGTTCCGAATATCGCTGGAAAGATCCCTCCTTCTGTATTTGCTTCACGTGGATCATCAAAGATAAATTCACTTATCTTAGCGAAATAAAACTGGATTTTTTGCCACAAATTCATCCCATTTGGCTGATAAATTCGTCGTACCTTAGATAAGGGAAGTTCTAGTTTTTGTCCCGCACCCGTTGAGAGTGTAATACTGTCTCGATTAATCTGTTTGTATAGTTCAATCAACTGTTCTTGAAATTTCGCATATTCCTGATCAAGCACTGCGCGTTCTTTAACTAATGTCTCATAAGGTGCTTTTGTGATGATGTTGTCTAGCTGCAATCTTCGCTCACGAAGACGTAATTTTTCTACTTTAAAATTCACCTTCCCGATCAGATTTTTCTCGATGTGTTTAATCTTTTCGGAAATGTCCTGCTTACGTTTTATTTTCTCTTGAACTGACGCCCACTGCTCTTCCTCAACCACTTGGCCAGATTCTTTAACCCCATCAAGGTAACCATAGAAATCGCCCCATTCTTCACGTTCAACAACGACAATATTTTTAGGCTGTGTTTGCTCACCCATTGACGTCGCAACAACCCACTGAAAATCCAATCCCGTCAGATCACGATTGCCTTGTTTTAACAAAAATCGTTCAACATGCAGCATCTCGGCGGGTACTTCAATCCCCTGCTCTCGAACTCTTTTCGCACTGACTTTTTCTTGATCAACTATTTCACCCAGTAATAAGACTTTTTCTTCGACGGTCAATCCGTACTCAAAAGTAACCACTTCGCTGGGCCAAAACTGCTCCAAACCACGAGCCGCAATCAAGAGCAAAAGGCCTATCACCATAATCAGTGAAATACTCACCGCACCCGCGCTCAACCATATCCAAGGAGTACCGCCTTTAAACCATTCTGTCATTGAAGTTTTCATAATTAATTTCTATCCAACTCAAATTAAAGCGAACTGTATTTTTCTCTTAATCGCTGACGAACAAGCTCTGCTAGCGTATTAAAGACAAAGGTAACCAAGAACAAAACTAATGCGGCAAGAAAAAGAATGCGATAATGAGTACTCGCCACTTCAGATTCTGGCATTTCAACGGCGATATTGGCCGATAGCGCTCGGAAACCTTGAAAGATATTAAAATCCATAATCGGTGTATTACCGGTGGCCATTAAGACAATCATCGTTTCACCAACCGCTCGACCTAGGCCTATCATTAGGGCTGAGAAAATACCTGGGCTAGCCGTCAATAAAACCACCTTTACCAGCGTTTGCCACGGTGTTGCTCCCAACGCTAATGAACCCACCGTTAGATGCTTTGGAACACTAAAAATAGCATCTTCACTGATCGAAAAGATCGTTGGAATAATGGCAAAACCCATGGCAATTCCAACCACAAGTGAGTTTCGCTGATCAAAATCTAACCCTAAATGATTTGAAACCCAAGCAGGCATATCATTATTAAAAAACAGACTTTCAAATGGCTGACTGAGTCCCATAGCAAGCAACACGGCAAACAGAATAACGGGAATGAGGAGTAACGCTTCCCAACCTTCCGGGATCGCGTGTCGGATTTTTGTAGGTAATCGACTCCAAACAAAAGCGGCTAACAAAATAAAGGTAGGTAGGAGCAAGAAGGTCAGAAAAACGCCGGGTAAATTCCTCTCCATCAACGGTGCTAACCAAAGCCCCGCTAGAAAACCCAGAATAACGGTCGGTAGAGCTTCCATGATCTCAATCGTTGGTTTAACCATATTACGCATTTTCGGCGTCATAAAGTAAGCGGTATATATCGCTCCAAATATAGCGAGTGGAACAGCAAATAACATGGCATAAAACGCCGCCTTTAATGTGCCGAAAGTTAATGGTGTAAGACTAAACTTTGGCTCAAAATCATTACTCGCTGAAGATGACTGCCAGATATATTCTGGACCTTGTCGACTTTCATACCAAACTTTTCCCCAAAGTGAATGCCACGAAACTTCAGGGTGTTCATTATCCACATGAATAAAATGAACCACTCCCGATTCATCCGTCGCTAACAATGCATTTGCCCGTGGCGAAACCGTTAGTAAATTGATTGTCTTGTCAGTAACCGACTCTACTAATAATTTGCGGTTTGCTGTCGTATGAAATAAACCGACGTTGCCACCTTCATCAGCTGCAGCGAAACCTTTACGAAAAAATTCTGGCGCAATGGCTGTGATTGCTTTATTACTCAAGGTGAATTTTCTAACTTTTTCAATCGTGTATTTATTATTATCGTCACGGACAGGAAACAGCTGAGTAATGTTACCACTGGAGTCTCCGATTAAAATTGAAATTCCACCGCTTAAAAATTCTATCGCCGTAATTTTTTCATCGTCAGCAACCAAGCCTAAACGATCAATCAAAACAGGCTCTTCAACATCTGAGATATCAAAGTAGATCAAGTTTCCTGACTTTGTTATTACATAAAGCTCTTCCTGATCAACATCAACTCGAAGCGACAAAACGTCTTCTCCAGAGAGATCAATTGTTGTTACTTGCCTGTCAATCTCAACCTCATCACCGAGCATAGATTCTTCTGCAATGAACTGGGCTAGTAATAAGCGGCCATCAACCGTACCCGCCACAACGGTCGTTTGTTCGTCAGCACTCTGCACAGAAAGCGTAACAATAGCTTTACCCTCTTCATCTAAATCAATAGGTTCTTCACCTAACGGGAAATTTAGTTCTGGATAGATTTTTCTGCGATCATTTGGAAAGCTAATCTTGTAGCCATGTTTTATCAGCAGAATAGAACCATCTTTTAATCCTAAGCCAATAATTTCTTTTGCTGGGTCACCTTTACTAATTGAGGTGATTTTTTGATCCTTTAATAAAAAATGTTTTGAAAGCACCGAGCCATCTTTCAAATTAAAGAACGCTACTTCGCCTTGTGCATCGACACTTAAACCAATTTCAGCATACTCTTCCATAGCAATAGCCGAAGGAACACTAGCCAATGTTTCATCTAACTGATAACTCGCCGTAGTCTCAATCTCAGCACCTTTAAAAAGCGGCACTACGATATAAAATAAATAAAAGAAAATTAATAGGATAGCGATAATGACACTAACGCCGCCAATCCCCATAGCCGTCTGAAACATACGGTCCTTTAGATCACGCCAACGCTGCTTCCGTAATGTTGCCGGAGCATTGCGTGCGGGGAGAATAGTTTCGTCGATATGTTCTTTCATGAGCGTGATATTTTACAATCTTATAATAAAAAGCCCTGACAAACGGCAGGGCTTTTTGTCATTGTTATATGAAAAAATAAATAGTGCTATTTACTAATTATTGCTAACGCTTTAGCGGCTACTTTTGCGGGTAGAGGAATGTATCCATCTTTAACTACGACTTCTTGTCCCGTCTTAGACAACATCATTTTAGCAAACTCGAGTTCCAGCGGAGCGAGTGATTTATTTGGGTGTTTGTTAACATAAACATATAAGAATCGGCCTAGTGGATAGTCACCACTGACAGCATTTTCAGGCGTTGCCTCGACTAAATCATCACCCGATTTTTTAGTTAAAGGTACTGCACGAACACCTGATGTTCTGTAACCAATTCCTGAGTAACCGATGCCATTAATTGACTTAGTCACACCTTGTACAACGGAGGCTGAGCCTGGTTGCTCATTAACCGTATCTTTATAATCGCCTTTACAAAGTGCTTTCTTTTTAAAGTAACCGTATGTACCTGAAACAGAGTTTCGTCCGTACAATTGAATAGGTCGAGTTGCCCATTCGCCAGTTAGACCAAGATCACCCCAGTTGATAATATCAGATCCATTTTTACACTTGCGTGTGGCTGAGAAAATTGCATCAACCTGAGGAATAGAAAGACCTTTGATAGGATTATCTTTGTTGACGTAAACTGCTAATGCATCAATCGCAACAGGGATCGCCGTCGCTTTGTAGCCGTGCTTTGCTTCAAACGCAGCAGTTTCTTTAGCTTTCATCTTACGACTCATTGGTCCGAAATTTGATGTGCCTTCAGTCAAAGCTGGTGGAGCTGTTGAAGAACCTGCGGCTTGAATTTGAATATTTACATTAGGGTATAAACGTTTAAATTCTTCACCCCAAAGTGTCATTAGGTTAGCTAGCGTATCTGAACCAGCACTAGAAACATTACCTGAAACACCCGTTGCTTTTACATAGACAGAAAGGTCTGTATCTACCTCAGCAGAAAAAACACTCGCTGACGTCATTAAGGCTGTGGTTATAGCACCGACTTTCAATATGTTTTTACTAAATAACATTTTTATTACCCTCCATCGGGTTTACTGTTGTTTGATGACAAGCAGTATGTCGATGACAGGTAACAAGTGTGTTACAAAAACATTACAACTTTATGACAAGCTCTCAATTATTTTATATCGTGAGATACACTAGACCTAAAGTAGAGGCATGAAAAAGCTGCTATGCTCTTTAAGCATTTCCTAAAATGATGATTTTTGCTACGGAATAACATCATGCCTTTTACTTTATCTCATCCGGCAGCTGTACTCCCACTAAGAAAACTACTTGGAGGTAAGCTTGTTTTATCGGCTCTAATTATTGGCAGCCTTGCTCCAGATTTTACATATTTCTTTCACCTGCCTTTTATAAGAAAAGATACGCACTCTCTCATAGCTCTACTGTGGTTTTGTTTACCCTCAAGCATTATGGCTTACTACCTTTTTCATCTTTTAATAAAAGCACCGATATACGCATTGTTACCAACATCATTCCAAGTACGACTACAACCTGAACAAGTATCTAACCACAAGCCAATTAATGCAGAAGTCTTAGTCTCAATCCTGCTTGGTTCATTAACACATATAATTTGGGATAGTTTTACTCACGCAGGCAGTTCTATCGTTGAGCAGTTTCCTGTTTTTAAAACACTGCTGTTTGAAGTGAACGGCTATAAAGTCTGGCTCTATAAATTATTACAACACGGAAGTAGTGTATTCGGATTTTTGATCATATTAATATACATTTTTCACTGGTATCAAACCACAAATGCTACTCACTCCATTAACCCAGTTTCACCACCCCTAAAGCATAAAGCAGTGATAATTATAAGCTTAGTAGCACTACCACTACTAATTAGCATTTCCTTCAAGCTTAGCCTACTTCCTGAAACTTATTCCTTAACCTCTTTTCAGCCTTTCGTCGGCGATGTAGTTAAGAGTGCCTTTGGCCTCTTTACCATAGACATTATCCTGTACTCTTTACTGTTAAGATGCTTATCAAAATAATTTATTTTTCCGCAACAATATAACAAATCCAACCCGCCTCAGGAGAAGTCACTTCTGCCGGTTCGAATACTCCACTACCCTCGCCCGTTTCTTCATCATAACCCTGCATGTGAATCGTTACTTTTGAAAAGCCCGCTTCTACTAACAACTCTCTAATTTCGGGTAGCGACCATAAACGCCATGTGTAGGTAAAGGCCTTTTTCAACTTTGAACCATCTGGGAATTTAAAATGCAGATAGCAGGTCATTTTATGATCGATAGGGTTGAACTCTGCTTGATGCCAAATGTAGGTGAAATCATCATGCTTAGTTTTTTCTTTTAATACTTTAGGCGCTTCATATCCACCGAAGGCATCAAGAAAAAAGATACCGTCTTCAACCAATGAATTACGTACACTTTCAAAATACTGCTTCATCGTCTTACGATCCATGAATAACCAATAACTAAAGTTCATGGCTAAAACAATATCAACAGGCTCAGTCTTAACCTCTAAAACATTCGCTTTAATCAGCTCAATACGATCTTTGGCCTTTTCATCTAAACCGCCAATATTATTTTTGCGCCCCCAATCCAAGACTTCTGTGTCTAGATCAACACCATAGGCACAATTATCTTTTCGCCTTCTTACCCATTCGCAAGCTGTATTTCCTGTGCCGCAAAAATCTTCACGAAGTAACTTCCCATCCTTACCGCGCAGCTCTGTGTAAATCTCATCGACAAAATCTATCTCGACTTCGACACATTGAACAGACTGTTGGTATAAAACATGCCTGTCTGCTGTATCAGCCATCTTTATTTTTTTAGTTTGAGCCATAAACCACTCTCTTTATTGAACTGGATATAGATCATAACATTGTAATAATTTTGAAATATACTATTGAACATGAACACTATTAATTTAAAAAAACCAGAACTCTATAATAACCGTGAAATTAGCTTGTTAGAGTTCAATCGGCGCGTGCTAGCGATGGCGGAAGATAAGGATGTTCCTTTATTAGAACGTCTGCAATTTATGACCATCATGAGCAGTAACCTTGATGAGTTTTTTGAAATCCGTATTGCGGGCCTCAAACAACAAGTTGCCTTCTCATCAGTACAGACTGGCCCTGACAACCTAAGTCCCTTCGATCAACTTAAACGCGTCAGCGAGTCAGCCCATCAATTAATTGATAAACAATACAAAATCCTCAATGAGCAACTCATTCCTGATCTGGAAAACGCTGGGATTCGTTTTTTACGTCGTACTCGTTGGGATGAAAAAACAGCGGCTTGGGTTCGTCGTTATTATACGCAGGAAGTTCTACCTGTATTAAGCCCCATTGGGCTTGATCCAGCGCACCCTTTTCCACGCATCCTTAATAAAAGTTTAAACTTCATCGTGTCGATGGAAGGCAAAGATGCATTTGGTCGTAATAGCGGAGTTGCCATTGTTCAAGCACCGCGTTCACTCCCTCGATTAATCCAAATTCCTGAAAATATCGGCGGAGGTACTTATGATTTTGTTTTCCTTTCTTCGATTATCCACGCCCATGTGGCCGATATTTTTCCTGGCATGGAAGTGACGGGCTGTTATCAATTTCGCGTAACGCGAAATGGTGATCTTTTTGTTGATGATGAAGAAGTTGATGATCTGTTACGCGCACTAGAAGGCCAACTACCATCTCGGCGTTATTCAGAAGCAATGCGTTTAGAGGTGGCCGATAATTGTCCATTGGATATTGCACAATTTTTATTATCTCAGTTCAAACTGACAGCCGATGATCTCTATCAAGTTAAAGGACCAGTCAATCTAAAAAGGTTGATCACGCTCTATGATATGGTTGACTTACCGGCGTTAAAATATCCGGGCTTCAAACCAGGGATCCCACAAAACCTAACCATAGGCACAAACACCTTTGAGGCGATCCAACAAGGCGATATTTTACTTAATCATCCATTCGAATCTTTCGCTCCTGTTTTAGAATTTGTTCGACAAGCTGCAGCAGACCCCAATGTTCTCACCATTAAGCAAACCTTGTATCGTACAGGCGCTGACTCTTCAATTGTGAATGCACTCGTCGATGCGGCTCGAGCAGGTAAAGAAGTAACTGTCGTCATTGAGCTACGTGCTCGATTCGATGAAGAAGCAAATATTGAGTTAGCAAACAAACTTCAAGAGGCTGGAGCGCACGTTGTTTATGGTGTTGTTGGCCATAAGACACATGCAAAAATGCTATTAGTTGTTCGTCGTGAAGGGCGTCGCCTCCGCCGCTACGTACATCTCGGTACAGGTAATTATCACGCCAGTACGGCACGCGTGTATACCGATTTTTGTCTGTTCACTTGTGATCCGGACTATGGTGAAGACGTTCATAAGATTTTTCATCAGCTCACCGCTTTAGGCCGTCAAGGAAAATTAAAAAAACTACTACAATCTCCATTTACATTACACAAGACAATGATGCAATTCATTGAGCAAGAAACCGAAAATGCTCGTGCAGGAAAACCCGCAAGAATCATCGCTAAGATGAATGCACTTACCGAAGACCAAGTGATCCGCGCCTTGTATATCGCTTCACAAGCGGGAGTGAAAATTCAGCTCATTATTCGTGGCGTTTGCCTGCTTCGTCCAGGAATTAAAGGCGTCTCGGAAAATATTATCGTTCGATCCGTTATCGGTCGTTTTCTTGAGCATCCACGTATTTATTATTTCTTAAATGATGGTGGTGAAAGTCATCTTTATTGTTCTAGTGCAGACTGGATGGATAGAAATTTTTTCCGCCGAGTTGAAACATGTTTTCCTATCGAAGATCCTAAACTCAACCAACGCGTGTTTAAACAAGGTTTAATGCTCTATTTAGCGGATAATACCCAAGCGTGGATTTTGCAATCGGATGGCAGCTACAAACGCAGCACTCCCGGAAAATCTCAACCAAAGATGGCCCAACAAATTTTACTAGAAGAGTTAGCTTAAGAAAAAATCAGAGCGATTTTCTTCGTTTATTTTAGACTAAGAAAATATCCTGCAGCTTTTAAATATTCAGATTCCTGTCTTAGATCGGCCTTCGTTAACGGATGTTCTTCTAACCAGTTTTCAGGGAAAATTAATTTTATTTTTTTCTCATTCGTTTTTAGTCTTATTGCTGGCAAAGCTACATCGGATTGACTTCGGTGTAACACAACAGACAATCGCAGTAGGACACAAAGTTGTTCTGCGATGACGCGATATATTTTCGATAGTTCTTCCATTTCCAATACAGGAAATTTCCTTCGATGCCCCCGAACTACCGTCGCGAGTAATTGCTGATCACGACGCGAAAAACCCGACATATCGAGATTAGATAATAGGTAAAAACCATGCTTATGGTATTGGCTGTAGGAAATTGCCGTACCAATTTCATGCAATCTAGCTGCCCAACGTAGATGCTGCTGGTTTTCATCCAACATCCAACTTTGACTCGGTTGTTCTAAAAACTCCAGCGCCAGTTTTTCAACACGATCAGCCTGTTCTGTATTCGTTCGATAATGTTGTTCTAGCGTTTCGACCGTGCCCTCGCGAACATCTTCTTTTCTAATTCTGCCAAGTAAATCGTAAATGACACCTTCACGCAAAGCACCATCAGAAATGTACATTCGTTCGATTCCAAGCGATTTAAATGCTGCCGACAAAATCGCCACACCACCAGGGAAAATCGCCGTACGATCAGACGCCAATCCTTCAAGATTGATATTGTCTACATGCTCAGCAGCAATCAAATATTTTTTCAATTTACTAAGTGCTTCTAAGGTAATTCCATCTTCGCTCCAACCTTTCGCCGCAATCACATTTCTAATCGCGAGAATCGTTCCCGAAGCTCCAATAGCCGTTTCCCAGCCAATTTTCTGATAACGCTTTTCAATCGTTTCCAGCTCCATTAAAGCCGCAAGCTCTGCTTTATGCATGGAACGTAGATCAATACCACCTTGTTTGAAGAACTTTTTACTGAAAACGACACAGCCCATATGTAGACTTTCAGCTTTCTTAGATTTGAACTGCTGCCCTAAAATGAACTCAGTGCTGCCGCCTCCAATATCCATCACCAAGCGACTTTTGCTATCGTCTTCAAGACTATGAGAGACGCCAAGATAGATCAGTCGCGCTTCTTCTCGCCCAGAAATAATATCAATCGGGTGACCAATCGCCTCTTCAGCTCGCACTAAAAATTCTTCGCTGTTTTTGGCTTTTCGTAAGGTATTAGTTCCAACGATACGCACGCTACCTTTGGGCATATTCCGCAGACGCTGCCCCAACCGCAGCAAACAATCTATAGCACGATCCATCGCTGCTTCTGACAGGCAATTATCGTCATCGAGACCTGCAGCCATTCGGATGCTTTCTTTGATCTTATCGACCACTTGTAAACGACCGTCTGAAAGTTGCATAACGATCATATGGAAACTATTGGAGCCCAGATCAACGGCTGCGACGTGGGTAAATTCGGTACTAGTCATATGATGATATTGTATACTATAGAAACTGATTAACCAGAGCGATTCTAAAATCGAGTGACACTATATATGATCGAAACCACAACGCCACCCGAAGCTTGGGAAACATTACAACATAATTCTGATGCGGTTCTGCTCGATGTTAGAACAACAATGGAATTCCAATATATAGGTCACCCTGTTGATGCGATTCATGTACCTTTAATGGAAGCACCCGCGTGGCAAACTGATCCTAACTTTTGTGTAAACGTTATCAAAGCCTTGTCTGCTAATACAGAAAAAGATCCAAAGGAACAGATTATTTTGGCCTTGTGTCGTAGTGGTAAGCGCTCAGAAGCCGCTGCAGAATTATTAACCGCCGCCGGTTTTAAAACCGTTATTAATATCCTTCAAGGCTTCGAAGGTGATATTGATGACAACAAACATCGTAGTAATATCGATGGCTGGAAATTTCATCAATTACCTTGGGAGCAATCGTAAGCACGACTTACTTACTGGCTCTTTTGGCCTTGATCACAGCAACCCTTTTCTTCCAACGATCAAGCGCCCGCTGATAATAGTCCATAATGCATGGATCGCAATGTCGACCACAACACTCGTAGTCTTCGGGCTTCCTTGGTTTCGGTGGCAACTCTTCTAACATGAGCATATTCTAGCGCTTATATAATTTACCCCGCAATTCGGCTATGCTTCGCGCACTATGACAGACACTCACCTATCAAAGACTCGATTTGCGGATCTTGGACTTCACGAAAAACTCATCCAAGGACTCGACGAAATGGGGTATGACTTTTGTACGCCAATACAAGCATTATCCTTGCCATTAGCATTAGAAGGTAAAGATGTTGCCGGTCAAGCTCAAACCGGCACGGGTAAAACGGCTGCATTTTTACTCGCCACCATGCACACGCTGCTGAGTACTGAATCAAGTCCGAACAGAAAACAAAACCAACCTCGCGCCATCATCATTGCTCCAACACGTGAACTTGCCATCCAAATTCATAAGGACGCTGAAGAACTTGGTAAATATTCCGAACTTCAACTCGCGTTGGTTTATGGTGGTGTCGATTACGAGAAACAACGTAAATCACTGAAAGATGGTGTTGATATTTTGATCGGAACTCCCGGTAGAATTATCGATTACTTCAAGCAGCATGTTTTTGATTTACACGCACTACAAGTCGCCGTACTCGATGAAGCTGATCGCATGTTTGACCTCGGTTTTATAAAAGACATCCGCTTTATGTTTCGTCGTATGCCAAAACCCGAAAATCGTCTCAGTATGATGTTTTCTGCAACATTATCGTTTCGGGTCAAAGAGCTAGCTTATGAGCACATGAACAATCCTCAGTCGGTGGAAGTAAAAACTGAAAATATCACGGCGGATAGTGTCGTCCAAGTTTTGTATCACGTCCAAAATGAGGAGAAAATTCCTTTATTAATTGGCCTCTTGAATCAAATAGAATCACCCAGCGCGATCATTTTCGTAAATACCAAACGGGTTGCGGAAAATGTAACCGGTTGGTTACTGGGTAATAATTATAAAACCGGTCTGATCTCAGGTGACGTGCCTCAGAAAAAGCGCGAACGATTAATCCAAGATGTTGAGAGTGGTGAAATTCGTGTTTTAGTCGCGACAGATGTTGCTGCACGAGGCTTGCATATTCCCAATCTCTCTCATGTATTTAATTATGATCTGCCACAAAATGAAGAAGATTATGTACATCGCATTGGCCGTACTGCGCGAGCAGGTGCTTCTGGCACGGCGATCAGCTTTGGTTGTGAACAATATGTTTTCTCTTTGATGGAGATCGAGGAGTATATTGGTCATAAAATCCCTGTCGAAGCGATCACTAATGACATGATAGTCTCACCCGAGCCTGCAGTTAAACTGAAGAAGAACCCACCAAACCCTAATAATAAGAGCAAAAGTAGACATCGACCATCCCGTCAACGTGACAACCCTAAGAAGCCTGCATCAAACTAGCTTGAAGAAACCGCTACCAGAGCTTCATCTTTAATTGATTCAAGGCTACAAGTCTCTTTAATAACGCACCGATATTAACTTTCGATAATAGAACTTCTTTTTCAATCTAAAAACTGTTTATAAAAACAGCTCCGCGAACTTCAGACTATTTTTAGCTGCGCTCTTAGCCAACGAGAAATATCCTCTATCTCCTCTAAAGAAACCGAGTGCTCCATTGGGTACTCATGCCAATCAACCAAGTAACCTGCTTGTGTTAATTGTTCGGCTGAATCACGTCCCTGTTGCACAGGAATAACCGGATCCGTTGCCCCATGGGCAACAAAAATGGGTATCGATTCGTTTGCAGAATTTGCTTCACTCGCTAACTTATCAGGCAATGCAAGATAGGTAGACAAAGCCAACAGGCCCGCTAATGATTCTGAATAACGCAATCCTGCATGCAGTATCACGACCCCTCCTTGCGAAAAGCCGGCCAGTAATATCTTCTTCGCAGGAATCCCTGCTTCCCTTTCAGCTTTTATAAATCCTTCTAGCAACATTCTTGACGCCTCAATTCCTTCGGCATCTTCCTGTTTGCGCAAATTCACTTCTAAAATGTCGTACCATGCCCTCATTACCATGCCACCATTGATAGTAACGGGGCGTTGAGGTGCATGTGGAAAGACGAATTTAATACCGTGATTTGTAGGTAAGCCTAGTGCTGGAAGCATCTGCTCAAAATCGTGCCCGTCGGCACCTAGACCATGTAGCCATATGACTGTGGATGTATGTTCGCCTTGCGGCTCTACGATAACGGCTTGTTGATTATTTGTATTCATAGTGCAAATCTTATCATGTCCAACTATGATATCCTCACATCTCAATATTTAGTTCAGAAATCAACTATGCGGCAAACTAAAATAACTAAACAATTCATCCTTGGCCTGTTGATCAGTACCTTATTTGCACTTGCTGGCTGCGGCCAAAAAGGTGAGTTGTATTTACCCGGTCAAAAAAGTACGGCTACTTTCCAACAATACACACATAAACTTAGTTAAGAATGACCCAGATAAATTATAGAAAAAACGAACTTTTCGTCGAAGATATTGCTTTAAGCTCCATCGCAAAAACCTACAACACGCCCTGTTACGTTTATTCACGTAAAGCCATCGAATCGAATTGGTTAGCCTATGATCAAGCCTTGGCTAAACACGATCATTTAGTTTGTTATGCGGTAAAAGCCAATTCGAATATTGCTGTGATCAACCTATTGGCTCGATTAGGCTCAGGTTTTGATATCGTCTCGATCGGCGAACTGGAACGCGTAATACGAGCAGGAGGAGATCCTGCAAAGGTTGTCTTCGCAGGCGTCGCAAAACGTGCAGATGAAATGCGTCGTGCTTTGGAAGTAGGCATTCGTTGTTTTAACGTTGAATCTGAACAAGAGCTAGAGCGGCTCAATCTTGTCGCTGCAAACATGGATCTAAAAGCCCCGATATCAATCCGTGTCAATCCTGATGTCGATGCAGGAACTCATCCCTATATTTCAACAGGCCTCAAAGAAAATAAATTCGGTATTGCAATGGAGCAAGCCTTATCGGTTTATCAGCGCGCTGCAAAAATGAACAATATCGAGATTATTGGTACCGGTTGCCACATCGGCTCACAGCTAACCGGCATGGAACCATTTGTTGACGCCTTAAAACGTGTTTTACATTTGGCCGATCAATTAGAAGCCGAAGGTATTACGCTCAAGCAAATAGATATCGGCGGCGGACTAGGCATTTGCTACAACAATGAGGTTCCACCCACTCACCAAGAATATGCTGATGCGATCCTACCTTTATTGGCCGATCGTGATTTAACCTTGTTAATAGAGCCTGGTCGATCAATCGTCGGTAACGCAGGCGTGCTTCTGACTGAAGTGGAATACCTAAAGTCTAACGATGAAAAATCATTCGCCATTGTCGATGCGGCCATGAATGATCTCATGCGCCCTTCTCTTTATAACGCTTGGCAAAATATTCAACCCGTCGTCATAAAAGATATTACGGAACAAGAATACGATGTCGTTGGTCCCGTTTGTGAAACAGGGGATTTCCTTGGCCGAGCACGTTCGCTGAAAATTGAGCAGGGAGATCTTCTAGTCGTTAGATCTGCCGGCGCATACGGCTTCACCATGAGCTCAACCTACAACTCTCGCCCACGAATTGCAGAAATTTTGATTGATACCGATCAAGCTCATCTGATCAGACGCCGAGAAACCATTGATGAGTTAATGGTTGGAGAGTCAACTCTCCCCAAGTAAAGCATCATCACACTCACACAATGCTTCATGCTGTCTTGCTGATCAAGCTTGCATATGGGACACTGTTTGTCATAGATGTGTGGATAATGGATAAGCTTTTATCAAGGATTTGATATGACCTGCCTCACAACAATTTGTGAAATAACTCGAATGACTTTATGTCTAAAAAAAGTTTAGAGTTCTCCAATATAATTTTTGTCACTCATTGATATCCAAACTGGTGCGAACGATAAGAAACAAACCTTTTAAGCGAGCTCCAAGTATTGGTTTGCAATTTACTATCGAGCACCAATTTGGGGCGGCTAAAGTTCCCTGCGCACTGTTTCTGTGCAAAAAACAGTTGCAAGCCTTCTAAATCATTGAATTTATAGACGATATTGGTGGCGCAAGACTTGCAATTAAAATACATTACCGTACACAATAGTGCGATATTCATAATAAACTTAAAGAACCAAACATAAACCTAAATAACCCAATCCGGAGGAATGGTAATGTCTGCAGAAGTAAACAAAGTACTACAAATGATTAAAGACAACGAAGTCCAATTCGTTGACTTTAGATTCACAGATACAATCGGCAAGGAACATCACGTATCCGTTCCATCACACTCAGTCAGTGAGGACGATTTCGAAGAAGGTAAAATGTTTGATGGTTCTTCTATCGAAGGTTGGAAGGGTATTAATGAGTCAGACATGATCTTAATGCCTGACCCTGCAACCGCTGTGTTGGATCCATTTTTCGATGATACAACCCTAAACATTCGCTGTGACATCGTCGAGCCTTCAACAGGTGAAGGTTATGAGCGTGATCCACGTTCTGTTGCTAAGCGCGCTGAAGCTTATCTTAAAGCTTCAGGCATCGGTGACACAGCATTCTTCGGTCCAGAACCAGAATTCTTCATCTTTGATGACGTAAAGTGGCGCGTAGACATGGGAGAATGTTCTTACAGAATCGGTTCGGATGAAGCGGCTTGGAGTTCGGATAAAAAATTCGAAGGCGGCAACACAGGACATCGTCCAGGCGTCAAAGGTGGCTACTTCCCAGTTCCTCCTGTCGATTCTCTACAGGACATCCGTTCTACTATGTGTTTAATCATGGAAGAAATGGGCCTTGAAACAGAAGTACATCACCACGAAGTTGCAACGGCTGGCCAGTGTGAAATCGGTACTGTTTTCAATACGTTGGTAACACGTGCTGATCAAAACCAAATATTGAAGTATGTTGTGCACAATGTCGCTCATGGTTATGGTAAAACAGCGACTTTCATGCCTAAACCTATCGTTGGTGATAACGGCAGTGGTATGCACGTTCACATGTCACTCGCTAAAGATGGAAACAACCTGTTTGCTGGTAATGAGTATGGCGGTCTGTCTAAAATGGCGCTGTATTACATCGGTGGTGTTATCAAGCATGCTCGTGCGATCAACGCATTTGCTAACGCATCAACTAACAGCTACAAACGTCTAGTTCCAGGTTTTGAGGCACCCGTTATGCTCGCTTATTCAGCACGTAACCGTTCTGCTTCTATCCGTATCCCATACGTTTCAAACCCTAAAGGTCGTCGTATCGAAGTTCGTTTCCCTGATCCAACCGGTAACCCATACCTAACGTTCACAGCGTTAATGATGGCTGGCCTTGACGGCATCAAAAACAAGATCGATCCAGGCGAAGCAATGGATAAAGATTTGTATGACCTACCCGCTGAAGAAGCAGCAGAAATTCCAACGGTATGTTCTTCACTGGATCAAGCTCTTGAAGCGCTCGATGCTGATCGTGACTTTTTGAAAGAAGGTGGCGTTTTCACTGACGACACAATCGATGCGTATATCGCCCTTAAGATGGAAGAAGTCACTAGAATGCGTATGACTACTCATCCTGCTGAATTCGATATGTACTATAGCTTGTAAAATCACACAGCGTTAAGTAGTACCATAAAAAGCCCTCGGTTCCGCCGGGGGCTTTTTTGTAATGACTTGGTCTAGTTTTTGCATTCTAACATTTGTATAAGGCGATCTGAGCCTAGTTAGTTTTCATCTAAAATGATTAAAACCGACTGAATCAGCCTAAATTTCAGCTTTGATTCATCTTTACTACTGTAATTTGTTGAATCAGCTACTCTGTTAAGAAGTTGCGAACTCTTTATATTTTAGAGACCTATTAATGTTATGCGTAAATTAATCGTCATATCCTTGCTTGCAATCGGATTGCCTCTAACTTCAAGCGCGGCTATTTATAAGTTCATCGATGAAAACGGTCATACCGTTTTTGCCGATCAGCCTGGGCCCAATGCTGAGAAGATCGAAAAAAGAGAGATTCAAACAATTAAGACACATAAGGCTCGTCCAACGACAACGCTGACAAACCCTAGCAATACTCAAAGTAACAAAACAGCAAACTATGATGAGTTCAAAATTACCAAACCTACAAATGATGAAAATATTCGTGCTAATAATGGTGAGGTAAAAGTTGATCTTCAAGTCTCTCCTGAATTAAATCAAAATCTTGGTCATAAGGTACTACTCTTACTGGATGGTAAGGCTGTCTCAAAGCCAGAAACAAAGACCGCCTTCACGCTCCATGGACTAGAAAGAGGACAACACTCACTCTCAGCCAATATCGTTGATGAGACAGGCAGCATCGTTTCATCAACACAAGCCATCACTATCCATATCAAACGTTTTTTTATAGCCGATAAAGTTGATGGCAATAATGCTGAAACCCCTAGCGTGCCACCTGTAAAGCCTGCACCACAAGCTCCTTAAATTCCTGAAGCTTATTAGCAATACACTTCTCCATCATCTGCTGGCCTAATAATTGCTCTCTGTATATCTTGTGAGCTTTATTCATGTCCATCTTTTTTTCCAAAGCTCGTAATAGATTGATTATAAAAGTAAATTAACGTTGTAGCGTGAATAATTACGAGGCAAATGCATGGCCCCTTGCACCAAGATAGTGCGAGTGCTCCAATAACAATACTATGCTCTATGAAAACAGTTCGACATTACTCGAAAACTTAAGTACGGCCATCCTATTATTTGATGCTGACAAAAGGTTAATTTCGATCAATCCCGCTGGCGAAGATCTTCTGTCGACCAGTAGACGCGCCATCTGTGGACAATCTATTGATGAGCTATTCATTGATTTTCCGTTATCCGAAGCACTCACCGAGGCAATTAAGGCAGGCCAGCCATTTACTGAACGCGATGTGGAATTACACATGAGCTCTGAGCACAGGATAGTCGTTGACTGTGCAATCACACCTTTTTCAGAGAATTCTCAATCGAATGGTGTCATTTTTGAATGTATCAATGTTGATCGGAACCGTCGGATCACGCGTGAAGAAGGCATCATGGCCCGCCATCAGGCAACAAGTGCTTTGATTCGCGGCATGGCGCACGAAATTAAAAACCCGCTGGGAGGTTTGCGTGGCGCAGCTCAATTACTCGAGCGAGAGCTTCCAACTGATGAGCTGAAAGAATATACAGGTATTATTATCAGCGAAGCAGATCGGTTACGAAAACTGATAGATCGAATCCTTGGTCCAAGCGATGCTCCTATTCTACGACCAACTAATATTCATGAAATCCTAGAACATATCCGAACACTCGTAGATGCAGAAGCTTCGAATAAAATTAACTTTCATCGTGACTATGACCCCAGTTTACCTGAGATACGATGTGATCGTGATCAATTGATTCAGGCGCTACTGAACATCGTTAGAAACGCCATCCAATCTGTTGGTAACCAAGGTAACATCACTCTGAAAACGCGAGCAGAAAGACAGTTTACGATTAGCAATCAACGTCATAAGCTCGTTGTCAGAATTGATGTCATTGATGACGGGCCTGGGATCCTTAAAGAGTTAAGAGAAACTATTTTTTACCCCATGGTCACAGGCCGCGCAGAAGGAACAGGGCTTGGTTTATCAATCGCACAAACATTGATCCATCGGCATCATGGATTTCTAGATTTTGACTCTTCACCGAATAGAACCATTTTTACAACATGGCTACCCTTAGAGGCAGACAGCTAATGAATCAAGCTAAAGTATGGATAGTCGATGATGATCGCTCAATTCGCTGGGTACTAGAAAAAGCACTCGAAAAAGCCGATATGCACATTACCTGCTTTGAAGAAGCAGATAGCGCCTTACGGCAACTTGAGCTCAATCAACCGGATGTGATTATTTCAGACATTCGAATGCCGGGCACTAACGGATTGATTTTACTCGAAGAAGTACAACGAACATACCCAGATTTACCCGTGATTATTATGACAGCCTATGCTGATCTTGGCCGTGCCGTTGCTGCATTTCAAGGTGGGGCATTTGAGTATCTGCCCAAGCCTTTTGATGTCGATGAAGCTGTAACGACCGTTCGACGAGCCTTGAGAACTCACGATAGCTCAAACAATAAACAACATTCAGATCCTGTTGCTATGTCTGGCATCATCGGCGTAGCTCCTGCTATGCAAGAAGTCTTTCGTGCGATCGGACGACTATCTCGCTCGCATATGACGGTTCTACTCACAGGCGAGTCAGGCACAGGTAAAGAGCTAGTCGCCCGTGCATTACATGATCACAGTCCTCGTGCAGAAAAAACTTTTATCGCACTGAATACCGCAGCGATCCCGAAAGATCTACTTGAAAGTGAATTATTTGGGCATGAAAAAGGCGCGTTCACTGGTGCTTCAGCTCAACGTACGGGCCGTTTTGAACAAGCCGATAATGGTACCCTCTTTTTAGATGAAATTGGAGACATGCCTTCCGAGTTACAAACCCGCCTGTTACGCGTTCTTGCTGATGGTGAGTTTTATCGTGTAGGTGGCCATACTCCGATCAAAGTCGACGTACGCATCATTGCTGCGACCCATCAAAAACTTGAAGATCTTGTGCTACATGGTAATTTCCGTGAGGATCTATTCCACCGCTTAAATGTGATCCGACTACACCTTCCTCCTCTACGAAACAGGCGTGAAGATATCAGTTTATTAATGGACCACTTTTTGAAGAAAGTCGCTACTGAGCTTAGTATTGAAGCTAAAACTCTGCATGACGAGGCAGCGGTCTTTCTACAGAATTATGAATGGTCTGGTAATGTTCGACAGCTAGAAAATGTTTGTCGCTGGTTAACTGTTATGGCGTCAGCACAAGAAATTCATATTGAAGAATTACCTCCTGAGATCACTAACTCTGATCCATTATCTCAAACCTCAGGCGACTGGAAATCCCAACTTAAACACTGGGCTGAGCAACGTCTAGCAAGTGGCGATGTTAATTTACTAGATGAAGCCACACAAATCTTTGAGAAAGTCATGATACAAACGGCCCTGAGCAAAACGGGAGGGCGTCGCCAAGATGCCGCAAAACTACTTGGTTGTGGTCGTAACACCCTCACCCGAAAAATTAAAGATCTTGATATTGAAAACTAATCCATCACTTTTTATATCGTAACTATTACTATAAACAAAAACCTTCTGTGTCCAGTCTTTTCAATAGCAGCCTTTTTGACTCAAGCGCTTGTTGAAGCATATCAATAGATGCCAGCGCATCAATATCATCTGATGCTTGTTCCCTATATAGCTGATCATCAAGATCGACAATATCTTCAACGAGTCCATACCATGCTTTATCATATTCATTCTTATCTTTAAAACCCGTTTCAATTTTATATTCAGATATGTTCATCTCTAATCCTCTTGTTTGAGTAAGGAAATTATCAAGCCCCCCTATTAAATAATTACGACAATTGTGTGACCTTTAGATGACAGTTTGTTCTAAAGAATTCTGATACTTAGCCGATAAATATCTAATAGACTGACGACTGGAGAAACTGACTGATATGAGCGACACGGAACTCGAAGAGAACTGGAAAGACAAATACTTCAAAGCTTTGATGGAGCAAGATGATGCAGAAAAGGCCAGTGAAGAACGTTTTGAACAGGTGGTTAAAGAGTTATTACATGCCTTCGGTCATTTCAAGGGGCAAGATCAAGCTGTCGATGATGCTCTAAACGACTTATCGGAAAAGACTAATTTAGAAACGCTAGAAGTCAGTATATTACAAGATTTAAACCGTCAGATCGCCGATGTTATCGATAATGCTTCCGGTGTTAACATTAACGAACAAGCTTCTTCTGAAACTCAATTATCTAACGCTAATGTTAATCCTTATGAAGTCGCAAAAGACTCGTTAAATCATTTAGTTGAAAACTTTCCTTCCGACGTAACCAATCAACTCGATATTAAGCAGCTTAAATCTTCTCTGCAAAGTGTGGATAGTATAGACACGTTACAAGCCGTAGCAGATGAACTAAAGAATGCTGTAACAACTGTATTAAATGATCGGAATAAGAAAGTCAAAGAGCTCTCAAACTTTTTAGGATCCGTCGCTAAACGACTAAATACCTTACAATCTCATTTAAAAGATGAAAAGTCGGATCGAAAAAATAGTTCTGCCGACCGTGGCGATCTTGGTAAGCTCGTTGGTAACAACCTACAAGAGCTTAGAGAAAGTGTCGCCGAAGCAGAAAGCGTAGACGTCATGCAAAAAGAAATTGAGTCTCGCATTGAAATAATAGATAACTCTGTCATCAGCTTCATCGAAACTGAAACACTTCGTGCAAAAAAAGCTGAAAACTCATCCGCTGACTTAGAAGCTCAGTTAGATAAAATGAAGCTTCAATCAGACCAGCTACGTCAATCATTGGAAGCTGCTCGAACTGAAGCAGTCGTAGACCCACTCACAGGTGTTTCAAATCGACGTGCTTATGATGAGCGTTTTGAAGTCGAGTACGCCCGCTGGAAAAGAAATCATGAACCTCTCACTCTAGCAATCATAGATATCGACAAATTTAAAAGCATAAACGACACCTATGGCCACCCAATTGGCGACAAGGTATTAAAGGTTGTCGCTGGACGAATTCAACAACAAGTCCGTGAAAGTGATTTTTTTGGTCGGATTGGTGGTGAGGAATTTGCCTTTATCCTCGTCAATAGTAATCTTAAGAATGCCTTGGAAAAAGTCGAACAATTACGACAGAGTGTAGCCGAATGTAATTTCCGTATTAAAAAGAAAAAATTCCAAGTCACCATCTCTATTGGGCTCGCCACCTTTAAAGGACGTGACACCATAGAAACCATTTATTCACGAGCAGATCAAGCGCTGGTTGAAGCCAAACAAACGGGCCGGAACAAAACGCTAACAGAACTAGATATAGCAAACGAAATTTCTTAACACAACAAATCAGTAGGCGTGGTATCCTTCCGCGCCTTATGGCATTACTCCAACTTAAATCGATACATCTTGGCTTTGGCCTTCCTGCTTTATTAGAGTCAATAGACTTCTCCATTGAAAGTGGTGAACGCGTTGCTTTGGTCGGCAGAAATGGGACCGGAAAATCGACGCTTCTAAAAATCATTGACGGGCAAATTAAGGCCGACAGTGGTGAAATTGTTCGTCAATCAAATATTCGCGTCACCCGACTAGAGCAAGAGATCCCACAAGAACTTCACGGTTCAGTTTACGATGTAGTTTCTCAGGGCTTAGGCGATCTTGGCAACATAATTGCTGAATATCATCACGTTATCCATGAATTAGATAAACCTGGAAATATGGATAAGATGGAGCGATTGCAAGAAAAAATTGAAACGGCTAATGGTTGGGAGATGGAACAACGCATTACTCAAACCATCAGTCGCTTAAGCCTTCCAGAAGATGCCAATTTCGAGTCACTTTCAGGAGGACTTAAACGTCGAGTTCTGCTGGCTAGAGCTTTAGTCAATGATCCTGATCTCTTATTGCTTGATGAGCCCAGCAACCACTTAGACATCGAAGCCATTCAATGGTTGGAAGAGTTCCTGCTTGGGGCGAATATTACTCTAATATTCATTACTCATGATCGTGCCTTTCTTAAACGATTGGCGACACGTATCGTTGAAATCGATCGTGGCCAACTTAATAACTGGCCAGGTGATTATGATACCTACCTTTTTAGAAAGCAGGCGGCACTAGAAGAAGAAGACAAGCAAAATGCCTTGTTTGATAAAAGATTGGCTCAAGAAGAAGTTTGGATTAGACAGGGCATTAAGGCGAGGCGTACTCGTAATGAAGGCCGTGTTCGTGCACTCAAAAAACTGCGTGTTGAACGTGGCGAACGTCGTCAAAAAATGGGTACTGCGAAGATGCAGATCCAAGATGCTGAGAAATCGGGCAAGATCGTTATCGAAGCAGACGATATTTCTTACGCTTATGCCGAAGGCCAAACACCCATCATCAAAAACTTCAGCGCCACCGTTATGCGCGGTGATAAAATAGGCATCATTGGTCCAAATGGCGTTGGTAAATCGACCCTGATCAATTTATTGTTGGGACGACTTGCTCCGAGCTCCGGAAAAGTAAAAATAGGGACAAACCTTGAAGTTGCCTTCTTCGATCAACTACGTACAGAACTGAAGCTTAATCAATCAGCACAAGAAAATGTTGTTGGTGGCTCTGACTCTGTGATGATCAATGGTAAATCTAAACATGTGATCAGCTATTTACAAGATTTTCTATTCGCGCCAGAACGCGCACGCGCACCAATCACCAAGTTATCTGGTGGTGAAAGAAACCGTTTATTGCTGGCGAAACTCTTCGCAACGCCTTCAAACATGCTGGTGATGGACGAACCAACCAATGATCTCGATATCGAAACACTAGAGTTACTAGAAGAGTTGGTTATGAATTATCAGGGAACACTCTTGTTAGTCAGCCATGATCGTGATTTCATTGATAATGTCGTCAGTAGCTCCATTGTGTTCGAAGATGGCCAATTAAATGAATATGTTGGTGGTTATGATGACTGGTTGCGTCAACGTCCGACAGCCGACACCAGTAAAAAACCGGTAACCAAAGAAACTAAGAAAATTGAAAAAACGGCCGAGGTTAAGCTAAGTTACAATGATCAGAGAGAGCTTGATCAGCTTCCGCAAAAGATAGAGAAACTCGATAAGACCATCGAAGCTCTACATAAAGAAATGGGCGAAGCTAATTTTTATGATAATGCTCAAAACATTATCGACGCAAAAACTCAACAACTCTCAGAAACTGAGGAACAGTTAAGCCAAGCCTATCAACGTTGGGAACAACTGGAAGACCAATAAATCAGCGTTAATTCGTTTATAGCAGGAAGAAAGTATGTCTGGAACACAACCACAAATCGGTTTCATTAGCCTCGGCTGCCCTAAGGCGCTGGTCGACTCCGAACGAATTATGAGCAAACTTCGGGCTGAAGGTTATGGCTTGTCGGGCAGTTACAATAATGCTGATTTGGTCGTGGTCAACACCTGTGGTTTTATCGACTCCGCGATCGAAGAATCTCTCGATGCCATCGGTGAAGCACTCAATGAAAATGGTCAGGTTATCGTCACTGGCTGTCTTGGTAAGGATTCGCAGAAAGTACTCGATGCCTATCCCGATGTTTTAGCTGTTACCGGTGCTCATGCTTACGAAGAAGTCGTTAGTGCTGTACACAACCACGTTCCACCACCACATGATCCACACCTAAGTCTCGTACCACCACAAGGCATTAAATTGACACCGCGTCATTATGCTTACTTAAAAATTTCAGAAGGCTGCAATCACCGCTGTTCTTTCTGCATCATCCCTTCTCTACGTGGGGATTTGGTCAGTCGCCCCTTTAACGAAGTCATGTATGAAGCGGAAAGATTGGTTGATGCTGGTGTCAAAGAGCTGTTGGTCATTTCTCAAGATACTAGTGCCTATGGAGTTGATCTTAAATATAAAGAGACTGACTGGCGCGGTAGGCAAATCAAAACACACATTCAACAATTAGCTGAAGAATTAGGGAGTCTTGATGCATGGATTCGCATGCATTACATCTACCCATATCCACATGTGGATAAACTCATTCCATTGATGGCCGAAGAAAAAATCCTACCTTACCTCGATATCCCTTTGCAACACGGTAGCCCCAAGATCCTCAAAGCCATGCGCCGACCTGCAGCAGCAGAAAAGGTCTTAGATCGAATCAAGGCTTGGCGTGAAGTCAGTCCAAATATGACCATCCGAAGTACCTTTATTACTGGC
The DNA here is from genome assembly GCA_913058255.1 of uncultured Pseudomonadota bacterium. Taxonomy (GTDB): domain Bacteria; phylum Pseudomonadota; class Gammaproteobacteria; order CAJXQU01; family CAJXQU01; genus CAJXQU01. Next base: position 51,152 of record CAJXQU010000001.1, read on the forward strand.
TTTCCTGGCGAAACCGAGGCTGACTTTGAAGAACTACTCGACTTTATCCGCGAAGCGAAACTAAATCGTGTGGGCTGCTTTACTTATTCTCCTGTTAATGGCGCCAAAGCCAATGAGCTGCCGGGTCATGTTCCAGAAGAAGTAAAACAAGCACGGTTAGAACAATTTATGGAAGTGCAGCAACAGATCAGCGAGTCTCTTTTGGAAGACAAAATTGGACAAAAAATGACCGTATTAATTGACGGACATGAAGATGGCCATACCATAGCGAGAAGCTCAGCCGATGCACCAGAGATCGATGGTGTCGTCGTCATCGAAAATGAAGAGTTTCCTATTGGAGAATTTGTTGAAGTTGAAATCACCGACTCAGGTGAGTATGACCTTTGGGCTAAAGCTTCATCAACGTAAAGGTTATAGCTCACAAAGAAGTTTATCGAAGTCAATTTTTTAAGTTGATGGCACATAATTTGCAACTGTAAAGATTGCATACAGGTGCACTAGCCCTACAAGGCATTGTTAACGTCTGTTAACTATATCGCTAATTGTTTACTTGCAGCTTGTATTTATATTAATCTTAAAAGAATGTGAATGGTGGAGGAGGTTGTTTATTATGAAGAAATTATTAGGACTGACGCTGAGTGCGTCATTAATGGCATTATCTGGCGGAGCACAAGCTCTAACAGTGAATACGACGGTCAATGCAACGTCTAACCCGTGGGACATAACAACATATCAAGCAGGTACATACGGAATATCAGGATCTACTGGCCCAACTTCCGTATCAAGTAGTGGCTTAGATTTTTCAGCCGGTAGTGTTTTCAATATCGAATATCTATCTGGCTCAATTAGCTTAGGCGTTCACCCAAGCTTGGCAGTCACAGATATCAATGGCATCTCAAGTCAATGGGGTGGCACATCAGCTGGTTACAGTGGTGAATTTTTTCCAAGTAATAGTATCGGTTCAAGCGTACTATTAGGCGCACTAGTCGGTACATTCGCAGATTCTGGCGGTAATATCGTTGGCAACCCATTTGCAGTAGGCACTGGCCCTGTGTTTGTAGCTCCCGCAGGCGCAACTCAATTACTGTTAGGTATCAACGATGACATCTTCGGCGATAACTCTGGCGCATTTCAAGTAGCTGTTACACAAGCTGACCTATCGGCAGTTCCAGTACCTGCAGCAGTTTGGCTTTTCGGCTCAGCTCTAGTCGGGCTAGCTGGAATGAGAAGAACAAAGAAGTAACACATTACGTTTAAGGTGAGGCCTTTGAGGCCTCGCCTTTTCCTGTTCTACAAAATTCTATTTCACCATAGTGTGAACTGGTAACCACAGTGGCTTTTCATCTTTTCCTGACCATCCAACAACCAATGGTTATCCAGTAGTTCCCTACGAGACAAAACACTAAACAACTTCTCGCTACTCGTCTCGACTTTAAAACAATACCGTCTAGTTCGTTCAAAAGCTTATTCAGTCGTTCTTTTACACCAAAAAAATTACTAATAAAAAACTTAATATTATCTTAATCTCTGGACAAAGTTTGTAGTTTTTTTCTGATAACCTTCCATCAAAATAGAAGTAGCAACAGTACTCCTCGATAAACCTACTCTCATATCATTATTGATATGATCAAACGTAGTAAACATGCTCTCCGCTCTTTCTTCAAATGAAGCTTATTTTTCAACATTATTCAGAACCGACTTAACTTGCTCTGCAATCCAAGTAGATCACGATTTGGGATTCGACAGACGATAAATCACCTCGCATTCATATTTCTCTTTATTTTATTAAACATTTGTCGATACATTATTAACACAATCAGGTATTGAAATAATATGCACATATTGATAGGTCTAATCACCGCTATAGCGGGTCTTTTTTGGGCTATAAACTCATTACAACGTTCAGGTTTTAATCCTGCTTCTTTAAATCCTTTTCTATGGAACCGACGTAGAAAATGGAAAAACCTTTACTCACAAAAACCCATTTATAATTTAGACAAGCCTTTAGATGTTGCTGCTTTACTTTTATTAGGAACACTCAAGTGTGAAGGTGAAATTAGTTCCGAACAGAAGGCTGTATTAACTTCTATTTATAAAGAAAATTTCAACCTTAATAGTTCTGAAGCATCCGATCTACTACTTGCTAGCAGTCACTTAATCAGAGATGAAATTTATCTCGCAGATAATATCGATAACATCCTAGAAAAAAGCCATCAACAGTATTCAGAAGATCAAATTAACGCTTTGTTAGCATTAATGGATAAGGTTAGTACTATCGAAAGTACTACGAATCAAGAGCAAGATAATCTAATTAATGCGGTGAAAAATTATTTTAATAAATCGACTCATTCGAATGGCCAATGGTAACGCTCTAGGGTAACCGGACAAGGATTTCATCTAAAGATTTTCTTTGTGAAATAGGTACTTCTTTCGGGTAGCCATACCATAACAAGCCGACAACTATTTCAGTGCTTGGATCAACCCAAATCAGATCATACAGATCGGGAGTACGTGTAACCTCACCCGTTGTCCATTTAACCCCAACTCCTTGCTCCCAAAGATAGAGAGAGAAATTTTGAATCGCACAACTGCAAGCAGCGTAATCTTCCTGTTGCTGAAGGGAGTCTTCTGGCTTAACCATTGTTACTACTAACCAACCTGGTATCTCAGTCCACTTATCTAATTTTTTTTGTCCTGCTGCTTTACCTTTTTTTTCCGTGACCATTTCGGCATTTAATTCTGCGACCGCCTGAGCAGTTTCAGAACCTAAAAGGTAGAATCGCCACGGCTCAGTGAGCCGATGATTCGGAGCCCAACATGCTAACTCAATCGCTTTGCTGATCAACTCTTGAGGTGGTTTCTCCGGTTTAAACTCATTAATCGTACGTCTAGAGCGTAAGAGTTCTTCTATTTTCATTACGTGCTTTTCTCAACAGTTTTGTGGGCGCGATGAGTTACATTTCCAGCATTCCGAAAATTGACTTTCTATCCACTCTCCACATGAGGGACACTGCCATTCTCGCTGCCACTTTACAGGACTGACTGCTTGCTCTATTAGCGTCTTCGCAATAGTTTCATCACGATCTTCCATCACCCAAATTTCAGGCCAAACTTCAATTGGAGGAATTTCGCCAACAGCGCCAAGCAACATTTCATTTTTTACTAAGATATGAATATTTTGATCTTCAAGAATCCCTTTTAGAAATCCTATCAAAATATTATCACTGGAAGTGTAAACCTTTTTCATAAGATCAGACTACCACAAGAAAACCTGAGTGATACTAGCTTTCTTTTGATTTGAAAAAGTTTACTTTCGAGAATAGTTGAGAAGAAATTATGCGAAGTTAATCTTCGCTTCAAAGTTAGTTCTAGAGTCCGCATTGTTCAAAGCTTCTTCAAGGTCGATCACACCTTCTGTATACAAATCTAATAGGGCCTGATCAAATGTCTTCATTCCCCCCATCCCACTTTCAGTCATTGCTTCTTTGATTTCACTTAACTCCCCTTTCAAAATCAGATCAGAAATATGAGGGTTGTTAAGCATAATTTCGACCGCAGGAATTCGACGTTTACTATCAAGGCCTGTCACCAAACGTTGCGACATAACCGCTCGTAAATTGATAGAGAGATCCATTAACAATTGCTTATGATTTTCATGAGGAAAAAGGTTGATTACCCGCTCCATAGCCTGATTTGCATTGTTTGCATGCAATGTACTGACACACAAATGGCCGGTATTACACAACTCCAAAGCCGTAGACATGGTTTCTCTATCACGTATTTCACCAATCATAATTAGGTCTGGAGATTCTCGCATCGCACCTTTCAGCGCCGCAGAATATGAATGAGTATCTACCCCAACTTCGCGTTGATTTACGATACACTTGTGGTTTGGGTGAGAGTATTCAATCGGATCTTCAATAGTCAAAATATGGCCTGGCATCTTGGCATTCCGATAAGAAAGCATCGAGGCTAAGGTCGTTGATTTGCCCGAGCCAGTTGCACCAACCATTAAGATTAGGCCACGTTTATGCATGATTAACTGCTTCAACGTTTCTGGTAAACGAAGGCTTTCCATCGAGGGGATTTCATTAGGAATTAAACGTAAAACCATGGCCATTTCGCCACGTTGACGAAAAATATTCACCCTAAACCGAGCCCCTTCTTCTTCAAGCTCAATCGCAAAGTCAGCCTCCCAAGCTGACTTCATTTGCTCGCGCTGGCGATCAAACATAATTCCAAATGCTGCGGCCTCAACCTGTTGACCGGTTAAGCTCATTTTTCCTACAGACGCAATAACGCCTTCAACTTTTATTTTTACTGGTGCATTTGCGGTAAAAAAAAGATCAGATCCATTTTTCTGAACCAGTAATTTTAAAAATGGTGTAATGTCCATTTTACATCCTTAAATACTATTTAATAATTTAACGCGATTAAAGCATTCCACTCGAATCTTCCGTCTCGAGCAATTCCATTTTTTCTAATCCAGCAAATTTATCAGCACCTTTAGCTTCCTTGCCTTCTAGTTTAATACGCAATCGCAATTCATTCATTGAATCCGCATTTCTAATGGCATCATCATAGGTAATCAAATCCTCTTCGTAGAGATCAAATAAAGCCTGATCAAATGTTTTCATGCCGAGTTCATTCGATTTCGCCATGATCTCTTTGATCATATGGGTATCACCTTTCAGTAGTAAATCAGCAATCAGAGGTGAGTTAAGCAAAATTTCTATCGCGGCGACTCGCCCTTTACCATTTGAATGCTTCAGCAACCGTTGTGAAATAACACTTTTAAGATTTAATGAAAGATCCATCAGCAATTGTGGGCGTCGTTCTTCAGGGAAAAAATTCACAATACGATCCATAGCCTGATTCGCACTATTTGCATGCAATGTTGCCATCGCCAAGTGCCCAGTTTCTGCAAACTGAATCGCCATTTCCATCGTTTCTTTATCTCGAATCTCTCCAAGAAAAATAACATCAGGGGCTTGTCGTAAAGTATTCTTTAGTGCGATCTCCCAATCCTCGGTATCCATGCCGACTTCACGCTGCATAATGATGCAACCTTTGTGGTCATGAACATACTCTATCGGATCTTCTATCGTAATAATGTGTCCCTGAGTGTTTTCATTTCGATGATTGATCATCGCCGCCAGCGAGGTAGACTTACCACTACCAGTACCGCCAACCATAACAACCAAACCACGCTTGGTCATCGTTATTTCTTGTAAAATTTCAGGTAAACCAAGCCCTTCTAGAGTAGGTACTGTCGTTTCAATTGTCCGGAGAACCATACCAACATAGCTTGATTGAACGTGTGCATTAACACGGAATCGACCAATGGGTTTAGGCGCTATAGCGAAATTACATTCTTTAGAAGCTTCGAATTCTTTAATATTACGATCATTCATAATCGCATAGGTCAACGCTTTAGTATTTTCTGGTGTCAGTTTCATTTTAGAAACTGGCTTAATAGCACCATCGACCTTAATCGCCGGAGGAAATCCGACTGATATAAATAAATCTGAACCTTTTTTGTCGATCATAAGCTGCAGGAGATCCCGCATATAACTTATAGCCTGTTCCCTTTCCATAGACTTACCACTCCCTTTAAATAATAATTCTGTATTAAAATCATCGGCAAACTAGAATAAATCTTTATTAACCGCTTTAATTTTTGCATCTTGTCGAGTAATTCTGTTCTTATTGACCAATTCTTGAAGGTTCTGATCAAGCGTCTGCATACCAACCCCTGCGCCGGTCTGGATAGCTGAATACATCTGCGCAATTTTATTTTCGCGTATAAGATTACGTATCGCCGGCGTACCGAGCATAATTTCATGTGCTGCAATTCGCCCTCCTCCAACCTTTTTCAATAACGTTTGACTGATAACAGCACGTAGTGATTCTGACAGCATCGCCCGCATCATACTTTTCTCATCGGATGGGAACACATCAACAATACGATCAATTGTTTTAGCGGCGGAACTTGTATGCAATGTCCCAAAGACTAAATGTCCTGTTTCTGCTGCTGTTAAGGCAAGGCGAATGGTTTCAAGATCACGCAGCTCACCGACCAGAATCGTATCTGGATCTTCACGTAACGCTGAGCGTAGCGCTTGATTAAAGCCTAAAGTATCTCGATGAACCTCACGTTGGTTGATCAGGCATTTCTTGCTTTGATGAACAAATTCTATCGGATCTTCTACCGTGAGTATGTGCCCATACTCGCTCTCATTCTTATGATTAACCATGCCGGCAAGCGTTGTTGATTTACCCGAGCCCGTTGGGCCCGTGACTAGGACAATCCCACGTGGGTAATCAGAAATCTCTTTAAGTATTGCCGGTGCACCTAAATCTTCTAACGTCAAAATTTCTGAAGGAATGGTACGAAAAACTGCTGCAGCACCACGCTCTTGGTTAAATGCATTGACACGAAAACGAGCTAAGCCTGGCACTTCAAACGAAAAATCAGTTTCTAGAAATTCTTCATAATCCTTTCGGTTTTTGTCGTTCATAATGTCATAGACCAAACCATGAACTTCTTTGTGCTCCATTGGCGGAATATTGACACGTCTGACATCGCCATCGACCCTGATCATTGGCGGCAATCCTGCGGAAAGATGTAAATCAGATGCGCCGTTTTTGACACTAAATGCCAGTAGTTCACCAATATCCATTAAGCTTTTTCCTCATTGTTTTTAGTCATATGACGTTATAATCAGTATATTAAGGCTTTATTAGCTTTAGCTGTAACCTATGACATAGAATAAGAATCAGCTTGTGATGCAATACATTACAAGCCAGAATTCTGTTTTAAAAAAATGTAAATATGAATTTATATTAGCAATTTACACGCCAACCAGATCAAGCTAAATGAAAAGAAAAATACGTGGATATTAAAACCCGATCAGAGATCCAAGCTGAAATCACTCGCTTAGCCAACAAATATCAACGCACTGATAACAACATTTCCCTCTTAGCCGTCAGCAAGACCCGATCGGCTACCGAAATAGAATTGTTGATAAACCAAGGCCAGCTCTGCTTTGGAGAAAACTATCTACAAGAGGCCACTGAAAAGATCGAAACATTAAAAGAGCATGACCTAGAATGGCATTACATCGGTAAAATCCAATCAAATAAAACACGGTTGATCGCGACTCATTTTGACTGGGTGCATACAGTAGACCGATTAAAAATTGCCCAACGCCTTAATGACCAACGTCCTGCAGAGCTTGCGCCGATTAAGGTTTGTCTTCAAGTGAACTCCAGTGGCGAGGCATCTAAAGGCGGTATCAGCTTTGACGAATTGCCTACCTTAGTAAAAGAAGTTAATCAGCTAGAACATATTGAACTACGCGGATTAATGACATTACCCGCACCTGCCGATGAACTAGAACAACAACGTTTACCATTTAAAGCCGTAAGAGCAGCTTTTGATTCTCTCAGACAACAAGGAGTTGATCTTGATACACTGTCAATGGGGACGACTAACGACTTTGAAGCCGCTATTGCTGAAGGTGCAACCATGATCCGGATTGGAACAGCACTCTTTGGCGCTAGGCAATAAATAGAAGGGGAATTATTTTCATGAATAATCAAAAAATTGCATTCATCGGGGGGGGCAATATGGGACGCTGCCTAATCGGAGGCCTTATCGCTGACGGCTACTCTCCCAGTGCAATACACGTTGTAGAACCCGATGAGGTCTCACGCAAGCAAATGGGTATCGACTTCCAAATAAGTGCTCACGAAAGTCCTAAACAAGCCCTGCAATCAGCCGAAATTATTGTTCTAGCAGTCAAACCACAAATTATGCATTCCGCGATCAATGGCATAAAAAGCTTACTCGACTATCCTCGACCATTAATTATTTCTATCGCTGCAGGCATTTCAACCCAATCACTTAACCATTGGTTAGCTGAAGACTCAGCTATTGTCAGAGCTATGCCGAACACTCCCTCAATGGTCGGCAGTGGCGCAACAGGATTATTTGCTACAGAAAGCGTTAGTCAAGAACAACGAGGCCTTGCAGAATCTGTCATGCGCGCTGTGGGTATCATTCAATGGTTAGATGATGAATCTCTGATGGATGCTGTAACCGCAGTTTCCGGTAGTGGCCCTGCTTATTTTTTCAGAATGATGGAAGCGATGGAGAATGCAGCCACCGCGCTCGGGTTATCGAAGGAACAAGCGAGGTTACTCACCGTTCAAACCGCTTTCGGCGCAGCTAAAATGGCGTTGGAAAGCTCATACGACCCCGCAACACTCCGTGTACAAGTAACCTCTCCCGGCGGCACAACAGAACGAGCCTTAAATGTCTTCAATCAAAAAAATATTGATGAGATTTTCGAACAAGCCTTACAAGCTGCAAAAGACCGATCGACTGAATTATCTAAAGAACTAGGCTAGGACCAAACCAACTATGATCTACTTTAACAACGCCCTTATTTTCTTAATTGACACCTTCCTTGGACTCTATATCTTAGCAGTGCTATTACGTTTCTTATTTCAGCTTTTTAGAGCTGATTTTCATAACCCTTTCTCGCAATTTCTGCTTAAAATCACGACACCAGCCTTGCGCCCATTTCGTACTTTTATTCCCGGCGTAAAGGGTATCGACTGGCCAGCATTGGTGCTGTTATTTATTCTACAGCTCATTCTACTAGTCGTTATTGGAATGCTTCAAAACAATATTCCACCGATTGGAAATTTGGTTATATTAACCATAGCCAGCTTATTAAAGTTAACAACTTGGGTATTGATCATTGCCCTATTAATAACATTTATACTCAGCTGGGTGGCTCCAGGAACCTACAACTACATGACATCAATTCTCAACAGCTTAACCGAGCCACTGCTCACTCCTATCCGTAAAAAGCTCCCACCTTCAGGAGGAATTGATTTCTCTATGTTGATAGTTCTTATCCTGTTACAGTTGGTGCTAATGCTAGTTGTTAGCCCATTAATGGATCTTGGCGCTGGGCATATTTTATAAGCCTTCTGAACTAAAGCTGCTCGCCTCAGGTCTATCTTGTAAACTAAGGAGTTAGTTATGCATATAAAAAATATTCTAATAAGCACTCTACTAAGTATCATCTTATTTTCACTACCAGCTCACGCAGAACAATCGCAAACGTTTGGTGATTACACCGTCCACTATATCGCACTCAATAGCCAAGTTTTGAATGCTAACGTAGCCAATAGTTATAAGATCAAACGCAGTAAGAATCGTGCCCTACTGAATATCTCAGTACTAAAAAAACAAGAGGACACCACGGTCAAACCCGTAAAAGCGAAAGTGACCGCAACGACAACGAATTTGACCTCACAACTACGCGAACTCAAGGTTCGTGAGCTGGAAGATGCAGGAGCGATCTACTATATCGCTGAAATACCTGTCCGTAATGAAGAAACCTTAACGTTTAAAATTAAAGTTCAACCACTGGATAGCGATGAATCATATGAGCTAATGTTTAATCAGCAGTTTTTTACTGAATAAACTTACAGATCATACGTCATGATCAAAGGCGCATGATCAGAAAAACGCTCGTCTTTATAAATTTCGGTCGAAACAACTTTACCTTTCAGGCTCGGCGATAAGATTTGATAATCGATCCGCCAGCCAACATTCTTGGCCCAAGACTGACCGCGATTTGACCACCATGTATATTGATCAGCTTCTTGATTCACTTCACGAAAGCTATCAATATAGCCCAGCTCATCAAATAGTTTTGTCAGCCACTCACGTTCTTCTGGCAAGAAACCAGAATTCTTTTTATTTCCCTTCCAATTTTTTAGATCAATCTCTTTATGGGCAATATTCCAGTCACCACTGATAATATAGTCACGTCCATCTTTCGCCATTTCTTCTAACATGGGATAAAAACGATCAAGAAAATCAAACTTAGCGGCTTGTCGAATCTCGCTAGAAGAACCTGAAGGCAAGTATAAAGAGATCACACTTAAGTTGCCAAAATCTGCCTGAATGTAGCGACCTTCCTTATCAAAATCCTCCCACCCAAGCCCTGAAATCACCTGATCAGGCTCATCCTTCATATACAAAGCTACACCGCTATAACCCTTTTTCTCGGCGGAATGAAAACTACTATGAAAACCTTCAGGTGAAAGGATCTCATCAACTAATTGGTCAGGCTGTGCCTTAGTTTCTTGAATACAAACCACATCGGCATTTTGTTTTGGAAGCCAGTCAAAAAAGCCTTTGCGATGTGCAGCACGAATGCCATTTAGATTTGCTGAGATAATTTTCATAATGATTCCTTAAATTTCCTGATAGACTAGCACGCTTTCAAAACTTACCAACAAGATCATGCAAGAATATCAAAAAGAATTTATCGAATTTGCCCTAGAAAATGAAGTACTAAAATTTGGAAACTTTACCCTGAAATCGGGCCGACAAAGTCCCTACTTCTTCAACACTGGCTTGTTCAACACGGGTGAAAAGCTAGCGCGGCTAGGCAGCTATTACGCCGAATCAATTATTGATTCGGCTATTGAATTCGACATGATCTATGGCCCAGCCTATAAAGGTATACCACTGGCATCAGCCACAGCCATTGCGCTTGCCAACGATCACAACCGTGATGTTCCTTACGTTTTTAACCGTAAAGAAGTTAAAGATCACGGCGAAGGAGGTATGACACTGGGTGCTCCGCTTGCGGGAAGAATACTGATCATTGATGACGTCATTTCAGCAGGAACCTCAGTCAACGAATCAATAGAAATTATCAACAATGCCGGAGCACAACCAGCAGGTGTAATGATCTCACTCAACCGTCAAGAACGTGGCCAAGGCGAATTATCCGCTATCCAAGAAATTGAACAACAGAAAAAAATACCCGTTCAAAGTATTGTTGCACTGACAGATCTGATCGAGCACTTATCTGCTCAATCTGAAATGTCTGCACACTTAGAACAAGTAATCGCTTATCGTGAACAATATGGTGAGAAGAGTTAGAAGTTTAAACTAAATGGAAGTAGCAAGCTTGCTACTTCCATTCAACCTATTCATAACTAGTTTTACGGGTTTAAGACACATTCACCTTGTTGAGAACAACCCCTTATTGATTACTACTGTGCCAGCAATAAAATCATGAATTGCGCGTTTTCTTCTATTAAACAGTAAGGTAATGAACTCACCAAAAGACCAGATATACATAGCTAACTCAACATTACTAAACCAAGAAGGGTAGTACTTTTGCAAATTAGCATTAGCTACTAAATACTCACTTGCTCCAACCTGTGAAAGTGCTGACATGTCAGCAGCCACAAATAGCACAGCAAAACAAAGATCTATGCTTGAACGTAATAATGCTTGCTTCAATCCAATTCTAGAACCATCAGGATTTGTTACTTTGACACCGACGACCATTTTTCCAATGGTCGCACCGAAATAGTAATGAAAACAAACTAGATATACAGCATATGCGAAGCTTGAAACTACACATGAAGTTATAATTATAATCTTTGAGCTATCACCCAGAATCAACGCCAAGCCATAGACAAGAGAAATAATAACTATAAAGTCTATGAAACCGGCCCCTAGCCTCTTCCAGAATCCTGCATAAACATTTCTATCTTCTTTAATAATTGGTAAAAATTCCATATTAGCTCCCTACGTCTAAATTGAAGGCGGTTTCGAGTAATAAGTGCAATTAAATTACGCCACGAGTAAATCCACTCGGAGCCCTCTAAAAAGTTCATTAGGAGAACGACCACCCCGTGTTTTTCTAGGACGATTATTCAACCTGTCGGTCACATGCTGAAGCTGTTCATTTTTATCGATTTTATTTCTGTTTTTTCTATTAGAAACAGTAGCTTAACAGCCTTATTTTTCAACCAAACATCAATTTCAAGCCAATAACGATGGTAATCACTTCATAAACCCGCTTGATCCAGTAACTCCCTTTTGCGATGGACAAATGGGCGCCAACATAACCGCCGAGAAGCGATCCAAGCAATAATGCAGGCAACCAATCCCAACGGATCTCGCTAAGTAAGCCTAAGGTCACCGCACCCGTTCCATTCCAGAATAAACCAACCAATATTAAGGTGTAAGCCACTGCACGCTTATACTCCAAGCCGTACCAACGCACTAACCAGAGTGTGACAAACAAACCTGTTCCTGAGGTTAGAGAGCCATTTAAGATCCCTATCAGAAACAAAATGGCTCCCCCAATAACATAGCCTTTTGTTGTTCTATTTATCGTTTGTGACTGTTGCCCTAAAGATGGCTTCAACCATGAGTAGATACCTAAACTAATGGTTAAACAGCCCAGTGCTATCTCTGCCCAACGATCAGAAATATCTAGAATAAGATTTGCGCCGATAATCACACCGGGCATTCCGCAAATCAAAATAAATAATGCAAATTTGAAATCCAGACTTTTTTCTCGCATGTGACGCAACGTTGCACCAACTCCTAATGCCACGCTAGCGAGTTTATGGGTCCCTAGAGCGACTGAAAATGGGAGGCCTAGAAATAATAGTGCAGGCAGTTGGATCAGCCCCGCTCCACCGCCCGCAAAGGCTGAAAATAGATTCGCTAGAAAGGAAATTACAAATAGGATTATCTGGCTATTTAAGTCCATAAATATCTAAAGTTTTTATACCGATTGCCGATAACCTCAATAAGCAAGGATATATCTTAGGCCTCAGTGAATGTAAAACTATGTTCATTTTGTCTAAATATCACTAAGGAAGCTCTATTTAAAAGGAAATAACATATGACATCGAACTCTCTCCGTATTGTTATCATTTCAACACTATTCGCAATCGCTTGCAGTTCATCACAGGCCCGCATTAAATGCTGGGAAAATAGTGATGGTATCAAGGAATGCGGTAATGCTATACCGCCTGAATATTCTCAACAGAACACTAAGCAAATGAACAAGCATGGTGTTACTACGAATGTTTCAGATCGCGCAAAAACCAAAGCTGAGTTGGATGAAGAAGATCGCTTGATCAAAGTCGAAAAGGAAAAACAGCTCGCTATTGATAAGCAAAACAAATCAGATCAGCTTTTATTGAATACCTTTGCGTCGGCTGATGACATACTCCTAGCACGTGAAGGAAAACTGTCTTCTTTAGCTTCTGAAATTAGCTTACGTGATACACATATTACAAAAATTCAATCTAATTTAGAAAAAATAGTATCCTCAGCAGCAAATATGGAGCGCCGTGGAGAAAAGCCTACCGATAAAATCCTAACGGATATTCGCAACGTACAATCACAAATTTCTGAAAACAAACGCTATATTATCTCTAAACGAGCTGAACAAGAACGTGTGAAAGTAAAGTATGACGAAGATCTAATCCGCTATAACAAGCTCCGTTCGCAGGCAGATTATCAAGCCAGCTTAGCCGAGTAATATCACTAATTAATTTGTAAGAAATAGTCCTTTTTGCAATAACGGCCACTGAGTATCCCAGTATTCAGTGGGTCGTGCAGAGAAGCCTGAACGTACATATCGGCACATTTTTCCATCAGCAAATGTCAGCAGTAAGTTTGCCGTAGAATTTATAGACTCTATTGGACGAGAACCTTCGGATGCCATCGGCGCTTCACGTAAAATCTGCTTAAACTGTGTTTCTAAACGCTCAAAAAGCTGCGCCATTCTTTGTCGGAGCCGCTCATTCTCTCCGATCAGAGCATCACCTACTAAAATTCGAGTAATCCCAGGGTTTCTTTCAGCAAAACGCAGCAAAACAATAAGCAAGTTCTCGCAGCGTTTAATTACGTCAGTTTCTTCTTCCATAATACGATTAGCAATCCCGAAAATTGCCTCTTCGCTAAAATCTATCAGCCCTTCAAACATACGCGCTTTACTTGGGAAGTGTCTATACAACGCTGCTTCTGAAACACCAACAGCTTTGGCTAAACGAGCTGTCGTAATTCGACTTCCTGGGCTTGTTTCTAGTTCACTGGCGAGTACTTCAAGGATCTGCTGTTTTCTATTAACCTTCTTCTCGCTCACGTATCCAATGCTCCTGCACGATGTCCATGAATCAAAGTCCCAACACCTCGATCAGTAAAAATTTCTAGTAATACGGCATGCTCAACTCGGCCATCAACAATGTGCGAGCTAACAACGCCACTATGAACCGCGTCTAAAGCCGAACGAATTTTAGGTAACATGCCTCCGTGAATCGTTCCAGCTTCGATCAAATCATCAACTTGATTAGCGTTTAAGCCCGTTAATACTTTCCCGTCATCATCTAACAAGCCCGCTGTATTAGTGAGTAACATGAGTTTTTCTGCTTTTAAAGCTTCAGCCATCTTGCCCGCAACAAGATCAGCATTGATATTGTATGACTCACCATTTTCACCAACGCCGATAGGCGCGATTACTGGAATAAAGTTGCTTTTCACCAGCATCTCGACGAGCGAAGTATCAATGCTTTCGACTTCTCCAACATGCCCCAGATCAATAATTTCTGGAGAATCCAGCTCAGCCGACTTTTTCTTAACGAGAAGCTTTCTAGCACGGATCAAATCTCCATCCTTTCCTGTCAAGCCTACAGCAGAACCATGATGTTGATTAATGAGATTAACGATATCTTTGTTGACTAAGCCACCTAAGACCATCTCAACGACATCCATCGTTTCACTATCAGTGACACGCATGCCTTCGATGAAAAGTGACTCCTTACCAACTCTTTTCAGCAAGTCACCTATTTGCGGGCCTCCGCCATGCACAACCACTGGATGCATACCCACCGTTTTCATCAACACAATGTCACGTGCAAAACTATTTTTAAGATCCTCATCAACCATAGCATTACCACCATATTTAACGACGATGATCTTGCCTGCAAAACGCTGAATGTAAGGAAGTGCCTCCGTTAAAACGTGGGCAATATTGATGGCTTGTTTCTTTTCAATAGTCATGGACGGCTATTGGAGCATTTTAAGGAAGCCCGGATCAAGTTTTATTTAACTAAAACTTACTTTTTGTTTGCTGGGATAGTAAAGATAACCCCAGACAAAATCCTGAGGTTATCGTATTTCGATAAGTTTATTTTAGCTTATTTCTAGAAAGGTAGTTTTAGGCTTGGATCAAGTCCTAGAAGCTGTTCTTTAAACAATGCTTTTATTCGCTCAAGTGCTTCTGCATTATCTGCTTCAAATCTCATCACCAAACAGGGTGTTGTGTTTGAAGGTCTAATCAAACCCCAACCATCTGCAAAGTCGACTCGAATGCCATCAATCGTTCCAATTTCACCATCACCGAAGTTTGCAAGCTCAAATAAGGTCGCCATAAAGGGGGCATGTTGTTCTTCGTGCATATCAAGTTTCAGCTCGGGTGTTGCTACACCACCGGGCAAACTTGCAAATATTTCATGTGGTTCTTTTTCTGCTTTGGTCAAAATTTCAAGTAAACGCGCAGCGGTATAAAGACCATCGTCAAAACCATACCAACGTTCCTTAAAGAAAACATGACCGCTCATTTCGCCTGCTAATAAGGCTCCTGTTTCCTTCATTTTACCTTTAATCAAGGAATGTCCCGTTTTCCACATAGTGGCTTTACCACCGGCTTCTTCGATCACACGCTTCAAATGGTTACTACATTTCACATCAAACAAAATCTCACAACCAGGGTTACGTTCAATCACGTCAGTCGCAAATAACATCATTTGACGATCAGGCCAGATCACATTGCCATCTCGATCAACGACTCCAAGCCGATCACCATCGCCATCAAATGCAAAACCCATGTCGGCATTTTGCTCTTTTACCGTGCGGATCAAATCTTCGAGATTTTCAGGTTGACTTGGATCCGGGTGATGATTTGGGAAGTTACCATCAATTTCGCAGAATAACTCTACAACGTCATGCCCAAGTGCTCGAATCAATTGCGGCCCAAGTTGTCCGGCAACACCGTTGCCCGCATCAACAACGACTTTAAAAGAATTACTCAGCGCAACAGGAATGTCATCGGTAATCCGACGAATATATTCTAAACCAAGCTCTGCAGATTGTGATTTACCCTGACCTTCTGTGTAATCACCATCAATGATGCGCTGACGGAGGGCCTGAATCGCTTCATCAGCTAATGTTGTTCCCTTGAGCACCATTTTGATGCCATTGTAGTTCGGCGGATTATGGCTACCCGTGATCATTACGCCGCTAGTAGTATCAAAGTAATTTGCTGCGTAGTAGAGAACCGGTGTTGGCACCATACCAATATCAATAACATCACGGCCGCTATCCGTTAGGCCTTTAATCAAAGCTTCTGAAAGCGCAGGACTCGATAATCGTCCATCACGACCAACCGCAACAATATTATCTCCACGCGCATGTGCTTCACTACCGAGCGCACGGCCAATGTTATAGACTATTTTCTCGGTTAGAGTTTCGTCCACAACACCACGTATATCGTAAGCCCTGAAGATGGAAGCTGGTGCTTCTGTTGCTTCGTCAAAACCATTATTCTCAATGTCATCAATTTCCGGCACTTCTATATCCTCGTCGTCGTCAATTACAATTTCTTCTTCAATTTCAGCCTCATCAAATACAGCCTGAACTTCTTCAACATCCATATCAGGCATATTCTCGATGAACTCGTCCATATCCCCAGTATCACCGGGAACAATCATTTGTGTTCGAGGTGCTTGTACATTAGCCGTTAAAATAAAGCGTGCTTGTCGTCTCACTCTAACCGCTCTAATCCATACAAACAATAACCCGAGCAATGTAGCTAGTCCGATCCAACCAAGCCGTTTCAAATTCGTTCTATCTATAACTTTGTTAGGGTACTGTTTTACCTTGATCGTCCACATAGCCCCTTTAACGGGCACAACAACCGCTTGTCCAGATAGTGCTCGTTGTTTATCACCCTGCTGCAACAATACAACCGTGCCACCACCTGAGATCTTTTGTCCAAGTTCTACTAATACATCATCTCGCTTCACAAGATCTTTAAATAACGCATGAACAGGTTCAACCTGCAAACTTAAATGTAAGACACCAATTGCTTTGTTGTTTTCATTATTCACTCGCTGGACTAACACAATATGCTTCAATGCATGCTCTAATAAAATCCACTCAACCTTCACAGGTTCTGCAGATTTAACTGCTTTTCCAGTCATCTCAAGCGAGGCAAAGGTTAAAGGTGGATTTTCTTGATCTGAATTGATATCGATAAGGTCAATATCAGGCGGTAATAAGCGAAGTTTGAGAGTGTTTTCAAAACGTGCCGTATTTTCTTCAGCAAACGCTTTCGCTTCAGAAGCTACATAATTATTAAAAAGTGAAAGAACCTCAGGTTCCTTACTCATTTTATTTAACTCATCAATATTTCTTGTAAACAACGAAGGAAGTTGCGCTGAAAGTCCTTTCGCGTACTCAGTCATTTCTTGCTTTTCAGCAACCAGCTTTTCCTGTTTCCGCTCTTCTAGCCAAGAAGGTAAAAAAAACTTTGCCAAAACAATCAGAACGACGAGCATTACAAGCCCCATTAGGACTCTGATCGTCATTGGAGATAATGGTTTCTTTTCTTTTTTCTTTTTTCTCATCGACTATTGGGGAATTATGAAGAAGGCTGGCTTTCCTGCCAGATCATTCCTATTTTTTACCTGTGTGCCCGAATCCTCCGCGGCCTCGCTCACTCTCATCAAAGTTATCGACAAGCTTAAAATTTGCTTGAATAACAGGCACAAACATAAGTTGTGCAATGCGTTCACCTGGTTCAATTTGAAATTTATCCTGTCCACGATTCCAACAAGAAACAAATAACTGCCCTTGATAATCAGAGTCAATCAAACCGACTAAATTCCCAAGCACAATACCATGCTTATGCCCCAAACCTGATCGAGGCAAAATAACAGCAGCAAGGGACTCATCACCGATATGAATGGCTAAACCCGTTGGGATTAGCTCGGTCTGTCCTGGCTTTAACAGCATGGTTTCATCTAAACATGCTCGTAAATCCATTCCGGCAGAACCGCTTGTTGCATACTCAGGTAACGGAAACTCTGCGCCGATACGTTTATCAAGAATTTTTAATTCAATTTCATTCATTATTGTTATCTATCTTTAGTTTATATCTATGAGCGACCAGCGTGATCAACTCGCTAGCAAGTTTTTGTTTTGAATTTCGTGATAATTCTTGCTCACCACCCTGCCAGAAAACATGCAGAGCATTATCATCGCTATGAAACCCTAGCTCAGGATCATCAACACGGTTTGCTGCAATCATATTTAATGATTTCCGTTTCAATTTAACCTTGGCATGCTCAGCTAGCTTTTCAGTCTCCGCCGCAAAACCAACAGTAAAAGGAGGCTTCGTTAACGCAGCAACGTCCGCTAAAACATCTTGGGTCTTTTTCAAGATCAATGTCATTTCATCACCTGACTTTTTGATCTTCTGATCGGCAATAGCAGGGCAATAATAATCAGCAACTGCCGCCGCACTAATGAATATATCGTGAGTCTCAACTTCTTGCATGACCACATCTGATAGATCTTTTGCTGAAACAATATCAAGCTTGGTCACACCCGATGGCGCTTGAATGGCGACAGGGCCACTTACCAATGTAACTTCTGCACCGGCCTCAACCGCAGCTTGTGCAACGGCATAACCCATCTTGCCTGAGCTATGATTGGTAATATATCGGACTGGGTCCATCGCTTCGCGCGTTGGTCCAGCCGTGATCAAAACCTTGAGTCCTTGCAGCTCCCTTGTCTGAAAAACACCGGATAAACTTTCAACAATTTCCAAAGGTTCCAACATTCGGCCTAGACCGATATCACCACAAGCCTGCTCTCCTGAACCGGGCCCGAATTGTAGAACATCACGTTCAGCTAGTTTCTGACAATTTTCCTTTGTCGCACTCGCCTGCCACATTTGTTGGTTCATCGCTGGCGCAATCGCGAGTGGTGCCACCGTCGCTAAACATATTGCTGTCAGCAAGTCATCTGCCATTCCATGGCTTAACCTTGCTATAAAGTTTGCACTGGCTGGCGCGATCAAAACCACATCAGTCCAACGAGCAAGTTCTATATGTCCCATGCCCGCTTCAGCGTTTGGATTGAGTAAATCAGTATGCACACGGTTTCCAGAAACCGCTTGAAAGGTCAGTGGTGTAACAAAGCTCTGCGCACCAGAGGTCATAACGACTCGTACATCCGCACCTTGATCTTTAAGCCGTCGAACCAGATCTGCACTTTTATAAGCCGCAATTCCACCGGTTATTCCGAGTAAGACACGTTTGTTTTGTAAATTCGACATCTGGATAGTTTACCGTATAGCTACAACATTATTATACTAGTGACACAATCCATCACGAAACAACTGTAAATAGTTAGTTTCGTACAAAATTACACGGAGGTGATTTTATGGGTATCAACCATTGGCCAGTATCTGAACGGCCTAGAGAAAAGCTTTTAAACATGGGCCCTGCCACCCTTTCTGATGCAGAGTTACTCGCAATATTTTTACGTACAGGCGTCACGGGCAAGTCTGCTATCGATTTAGCACGCGATTTACTCATTGAATTCAGCAGCTTACGCGAACTACTTGAGGCCGATCGAAAAACCTTCTGTCGGGCGAAAGGCTTAGGTGATGCAAAATACTCACAACTGCAAGCCACATTAGAGCTTTGCCGCCGCTACTTAAAGTCATCGCTAGAGCGCTCTGACGCACTCTCCAGCCCTGCAGATACTCGAGCTTTTCTAACAACGCAGCTGCGTCAACATCCTCATGAAGTTTTTGCTTGTCTATTTTTAGACAACAAACACCGTGTCATCGCCTACGAAGAATTATTCCGTGGCACCATTGACGCAGCATCGGTTCACCCTCGAGAAGTTGTAAAGCGCTCATTACACCATAATGCCTCTGCTCTAATCTTAGCTCACAATCACCCTTCTGGAGTGACTGATCCCAGCCAAGCCGATCAACAAATCACCCTACATCTACAAGAAGCACTTGCTCTTATTGATATTAAGGTGCTTGATCATTTTATTATTGGTGATGGTGAAGCATTGTCACTTGCTGAACAGGGCTTGATCTAACAAGCCCTTGCCCAACTATAATCAATAACTATTTTACTGGGAACGTAGGCCTACTATTCTTCGTTAAATAATACGGCATCATTTCTGGGGCTAATGCTTTCAATGTTTTTTCTCGACTAGCAGGGTTTGGGTGCGTGCTTAACAGCTGTGGTGGTTTATCACCTCCAAGCTTACCCATTTTATTCCATAAAGTTGCGGCAGCCTTCGGGTTGTAGCCAGCCTTCGCAGCCAATTCGATACCAATTCGATCGGCCTCAGACTCCATCGTTCGACTATTCGGTAATGTGATCACCATAGCAGCGGCAAGCGTCGCTCCAGTCATCGTTACCGCATCCTGATCGGTTGCAATCCCTACCGCCATAACCCCAACCTGAGAAACAGTTGCTATCGACATCTTTTCCGCTGAATGTTTTGCCAGTGCGTGTGAAATTTCATGCCCAATAACCTGTGCTAACTCATCATCTGTTGGTTTTATTTTCTGCACTAAGCCTGTGTACAGAGCCATTTTTCCACCCGCCATAGCCCATGCATTGACCATCTCAGCATCATCTATAATTTTAATCTCCCAGTCCCAACTTTTTGTTTCTGGCCTCAAAAGCACTGCCTGGGCAACAATCCGGCCAGTTATTTTATTAACTCTAGCCTTCAATTTCCGATCAGTATTAATCTTGCCACCCTCTGCAAGCGGAGTGAGTAGTTGTGTATAAGCTTGTTTTGAAGAGGCTATCGCACTTTCTTCTGAGAACAACAAAAACTGCGAACGTCCAGCAATGCCCGTTGCACACGCTGTAATTAATAGAAAGAGACAAGCGATGGTGGCTATTCTCACGAAAGATCCTCTTGTTTTAATACGCATTTGCTCACACCTTTAAACTAACATAATTAGATTCTAACAATTTACACTAACTTCTTATTTCAACAGGCTTACATAATTAACCTTTCCATCTAAACACAAGATGAATTTAGTGTTCCAATTCAATGCAAATAAAAATACAATAGCTGTAGATCTATCTCTAATGTATATTTGTCAAGCAAAAAACATTGGATCTAGGCGCGAAAAAGTGTAAGATCGCGCCCCTTTCAGTTTTAGAAGTTTACGGAGACTCCGAAATGTCGCGAGTATGTCAAGTTACAGGTGTTGGGCCAATGTCCGGCAATAATGTTTCACACGCCCACAATAAAACGCGTCGTCGTTTTTTACCAAATCTTCACAACCATCGTTTTTGGGTGGAAAGTGAAAATCGTTGGGTTAGATTAAAAATAAGTAATAAAGGTCTACGGCTCATTGATAAAGTCGGTATTGATCAAGTCTTAACTAATATCCGCGCTCGCGGCGAAAAAGTTTAAGCCTTAAATATTAGAGACTAGAGGAAAAATCTCATGCAAGAAAAAATCAAGCTAGTTTCAAGTGCTGGTACAGGTCATTACTACACGACGACTAAGAACAAGCGCAACGTTCCTGACAAGATGGAAATGAAAAAATACGATCCTGTTGTACGTAAACACGTGATGTATAAAGAAGCCAAGATCAAATAATTCTCGATCCAGTAAGCTTCTAAGCAGAATTATTGAAAGAACCGTCTTTTATGACGGTTTTTTTATGACCGGGATTTACTCAGTAAAAGGTTGCCTGTTTGATCTGAGCGGCATTCCCACCCAGACGAAACAAATGTTGTTGATACCGTTTCCATAATAACAGCCGGACCTTTGATCAACTGGTTGATTGCCAACTGATGACGCTCCCAAATTGTAACGTCATCCTTTTCAGCGAAAATAGAAACAGAATCTAATGGTTTAGCGCGTGTTTTGTTCTCAATCGAAGGCAAAGCTAAAACTTCTGATTCACTCGACACGTTAACTCGAATATTAGTGAGTTCAATTTCCATCGCTAACCTATGCCCATATCGTTGTTCATGTTCTTGATGAAAATGTTCTGAAACGATTTGAATACTTTTTTGCCAAGCAATATTTAACGTAGACGATTGCCCTTTGTAACAAAGATCGAAGCTTTTACTGATCGTGATACTACTTTCTGACAAACCTTCTTGTAATAAAACCGCTCTGCCTTGTTCTGTAAGTCGCTCAAACTCAGCTTCCAACTCATGTAATTGAATATCGTTTATCAATACCGCGAGTGTTTTCGATAATTGCCGGCCTGGTTTCGCCGCCAGCATACCTAAAGCCGAGAGCACACCACCATTGGCTGGTACAAGTGCTGACCTCATATTTAAACTATCAGCCAATTCACAAACATGTAGTCCTCCAGCCCCACCGAAACATACCAGAACAAAATCGTTAGGATCATATCCCTTTTGCACCGAAATGACTCGCAAAGCACTCGCCATATGCTCATTAGCTATTTTAATCACACCCTCTGCAGCCTCTTCTACTGAACTCAAGCCCAGTTGTTTCGCAAGTTGTTGCATTGTAGAAACAGCATGCTCCTTATTAATCTGAAGCTTTCCCCCCAGCTTTGTAATAGCTGGTAAACGCCCCAAAATGAGGTTTGCATCCGTTACCGTCGGTAGCTTTCCTCCCTGCCCATAACAAACGGGGCCAGGCTCCGCTCCTGCTGATTGCGGCCCAACCTGAAGTAAGCCCCCTTCATCAACCCAAGCAATCGATCCACCCCCAGCGCCAATTGTATGAATATCCACCATTGGTACGGAAACAGGATATTCATCGATTTTCCCTTCAGATGTCAGCACAATAGCATCATCTATTAATGCAACATCCGTTGAAGTGCCCCCCATATCAAGTGTCATAAGATGTTTATGGCCTGAAAGTTTGCTCACAAATCTCGCTCCTTCCAAACCTCCAGCAGGCCCCGACAAAAGCAAGTTTACAGCGAATCGACCTGCTTGATCTGCACGACATGTTCCGCCTGAGCTCTGCATAATTGATAACGTAACATTTGGCAGTTTTTGCTCCATCCGCTGTAGGTAACCTTGTACCAGTGGGCCTACATACGAGTTAAGCCAAGTTGTTATCCCACGTTCATACTCCCTATATTCAGGTAATACCTCAGAAGATATTGAGACAAAGAGGTCTTTGGGTAGCGCGGACTTTATACGCTGCTCTTGCTGATCATCCAAGAATGAAAAAAGTAAGCTGATCGCGACCGAATCTGGTTTAAGCGATTGAATAGATGAGACTAGCTGTTGAATATCAGCCTCCTTCATATCAACCAACAGATTTCCAGAGGCATCCAAGCGAGTATCTATTTCTAAGCACAACTCTCGATCAACGAGCGGAGGAACATACAGAGGTGTTAAGTTGTAAAGTTCTCGTCGTGCTTGTCGGCCAATAATTAACAGATCACGAAAACCTTTATTCGTCACGAATGCCGTACGTACTCCCTTTCTCTCTAATAAGGCATTCGTTGCAACTGTAGAACCATGGACTAAGCGGAAGTCCCGTCCTTCTAAGCTCAAGTCCTTAATGCCTTGTAAGATCGCTTTTTCAGGGGCTTCGGGTGTCGATAAAACCTTATGAATCTTTAAAGAAGCTCCATCGGAGAGCACAAAATCCGTAAAAGTACCGCCAGTATCTATACCCAAATTCAAATTTTTAGTCATATTTGCAGTTTTTCCTTTGCAACTTGCTCATAGATCAGAATAATACCCCCATGGGAGAAGATTATTCTATTCAGGCCAGTGGCCTAACACGATCATACGGTGGTCGACTTGCAGCGAACAATATAAGCCTTGTTGTTAAGCCTGGCGAGGTGCTTGGCTTGCTTGGCGTTAATGGCGCAGGTAAATCCACAACCATGGATATGCTGGCAGGTATACAGATTCCCGACAAGGGAGATGTTTCAATTAGTGGTTATTCACTTACCAAGCAACCTCGGCAAGCGCGCAGACGTTTAGGTTATTTACCTGAGCAACCGCCTGTTTACCCTGAACTTACTGTTAATGAATATTTAGGCTATTGTGCGAGACTGCGCCGAATCAAGGCAAAAAAAGTCGCGCCGGCTGTTGAGTATGTTAAGCAGCGATGTGGTCTGGTAGATGTAGGTCAACGTTTAATCAGGAACCTTTCAAAAGGGTATCAACAACGTGTAGGGATCGCGCAAGCCATCATTCATGAACCCGATATTATTATTCTTGATGAACCCACTGTTGGGCTCGATCCTGTACAAATCATCGAAATAAGAAAATTAATCCGTGAGCTTGGCCAAAGCCATAGCGTGATTTTATCGACCCATATTTTACCAGAGGTATTAAGTATCTGTGATCACGTCACTATCTTACGGCAGGGAAAAGTCGTGCACAATGCACCGATCAGCTCATTTTCAAAAAATGAATCTCTGGAGCAGCTCTTTATAAAACTGACTTGTAACGATGAAGAAGTACTCACTTCATGATTAACACTATCGCAGGAAGAGAATTACGAAGTATTTTCGTCTCACCATTGGCTTGGACAACACTAGCAATCCTACAATTTCTTTTCGCCTATTTACTCTTCAGCCGAATCGAACTATTCATGCAATACTTACCAAGATTAAGAACGATGGATGCAGCTCCCGGTATAACTGAAATAGTAGCAATGGGACTATTTTCTATTGCCGGTTTGGTTTTACTGGTTATCACGCCTCTTTTCTGTTCTCGCGCCCTTGCGGAAGAACGTCGTAGTGGCACATTGAAATTAACCTTGTCTTCACCCGTTTCATTAACCGATATTGTTCTTGGTAAGTTTATTGGCCTGCTAAGCTTTTTTCTGATCATTATTTTTCTATTGGCCTGCATGGCATTTTCATTAGCACTCGGGGGACCAATAGATTTTCTACAAATTCTGGGGGGTACCTTAGGCCTCGTTTTATTAACCTCAGCCTGCATTGCTATCGGACTTTTCATGTCGTCATTGACCAATCAGCCCACCGTTGCCGCCATTAGCACTTTTGCATCTTTATTTTTCCTATGGATTATCAAATGGGATGATGAAAATGTATTAGGTATCACAACCTACCTTTCTATCCAAGAACATTTCAGCTCAATATTATCTGGACGGCTTGCCAGTGTTGACGTGATTTTTTTTATTTTAGTAAGCTTTTTCTTTCTCAGCCTCACAATCTGGCGACTCGATTTGGAGCGTAATTAAATGAGACTAAGTCGACAATTTAATTCACTACTCTTTCCGGTTCTGCTTTTTACCTGTGTCGTGCTTCTAGCTTGGGCAAGCGTACAAAAAATGGTCATAACCGATCTCACCGGCAATAGCCGACTTTCATTAACACAACCTAGTGTAGCCTTAATTGAAAAAATGAAAGGCTTGATTGAAATTGATGTTTATGTAAATAGAACCGATCAATTAGGACAGAAAGTTGAAAAGCTCTTCTCACAATATCAAAAAATAAAACCAGATATTAAGCTCAACTTTATCAGCCCAGAAGAGAATCCCGGCTTGATTCGAAAACACAACATTCGCTTTCCTGCTGAAATGTTAATCCATTATCAAGACAAAACTGAACACCTACAAAAGCCATCAGAACAATCCATTACCAATACTTTAGCCAGCCTTTTTCGCGGTTCTGATCGGTGGTTAGTTTATTTAAATGGTCATGGTGAGCGAGCACCTTCTGGCAAGGCTAATTTTGACCTTGGAACGTTTGCAAACCATTTACAATCGCGTGGTTTAAAATCACAAATTTTAAATATTTCCGAAACAAAAACTATTCCAGATAATACATCCGTTTTAATTATTGCAAATCCAAAAGTTGACCTATTGCCAGATGAGTTTAGCATTATAGAAGAATACCTAGAAAATGGTGGAAGCCTTCTCTGGTTAACGGAGCCGGAACAAAGAAGACTCTTTCCAAAACTAGCAAAGTTATTAGAAATAAAATTTCTTCCTGGTGTAATCGTTGATGCCACAGGTCAGTCCTTAAAGATTACACAACCTGATCTGATACCAATCATAAAATATTCAGATCATATAGTGACAAAAAACTTTGATCTAACAACACTATTCCCACAAGCAACAGCCATCAAACCTTATAAAACAAATCACTGGAAATTTAGCTCCATAATTGTGACCAGTGAGCAGTCATGGAATGAAATGTCCGCGGTAAAAGAGCACGTCGATTATGATAAAAAATATGAAACTCTCGGTCCTTTGAATATAGCTTTAGCTTTTGAATCCAACAACTCAGCTCAACGTATCATTGTCGTCGGTGAAAGTGACTTTCTTTCTAATCGCTATATCGGAAATGGTGGGAATTTAGACCTTGGTATCCGTATGTTAAACTGGTTAGCCGCTGACGATCAGCTGATCACTATTCCAACACGTGTGGCTACCGATCTTGATTTTGAATTATCCAAAACAAATTCTGCTATTATTGGGCTTGGTTTTTTATACGTCCTTCCATTAATATTTACCATCACTGGATTAATCATCTGGTGGCGACGCAGATCAAGATAAAAATGTCGAAACGTACTATTGTTAATTTATTGCTACTGGCTATTGTTGCCACATTAACTGTTTACGTTAAAAAAAATCCCGTGCAAGATAATGAAATCACCAACTTCACCCAGTTGGCTGAAAGTGAAGTTAATACCATTGTTATTCAGCGTTCGGATCAAACTCAAATAATTTTAGAAAAAATAGATAGTGACTGGCTAATTACCTCTCCAGTAGAAGGGAAAATCCATTTTGAAAAGCTCAGTCTTCTACTAAAAATTCTTGTTCTAAAGAGTCGTCATCAACACATAATTACAGAACCGAAACAACTCATACGCTATGATTTAAATAATCCAAAAGTATCCTTATTTCTAAATGATGAACAATTTGATTTTGGAAATACTAACGACTTTAATAAACTACGCTATATCCTTCATGATGAGGTGGTTCACTCGGTTAAAGATATTACTTATCATTTATTGATCGATAAACCTGAATCATTTCTGCAACCTTAAGCTAAAAACCATAGCCTACTACGATGCCTGAGTTACCTGAAGTAGAAACAACAAAACGAGGTATTGCACCTCATATTCTCGACCAAACAATTATAAATGTTATTGTTAGAGATCGCCGTTTACGTTGGCCTATACCGGAACAACTACAACTAGAGGCAACTGGCCAAAAGGTCATCTCAATAAAACGACGTGGTAAATATATTCTGATCGAAACTATTGCTGGTACGATTATTTTACATCTCGGCATGTCAGGAAACCTTCGGATTCTAGCCTCTGATACTCCTCCTAAAAAACATGACCATGTCGACTTTATATTTAACAATAATCAATGTTTACGATTACATGATCCACGTCGATTTGGTGCTTGCTTATGGACCACAGAAGATCCCTTAGATCACAAACTATTAAAAGATATTGGGCCCGAGCCTTGGGATGATGCTTTCACAGCCAATATGTTATTTAAGCGATCACGTAATCGAACACTCGCCATCAAAAACTTTATTATGGATAGTAAAGTAGTTGTTGGTGTTGGAAATATCTACGCAAGCGAGTCTTTATTTCAAGCGGGTATTAATCCTGAAACTCCGGCCGGAAAAATTTCATTAAACCGTTATAAAAAACTATTTATAGCTATACAGAAAATTCTTGAAAAATCCATTCAGCAAGGTGGTACAACCTTAAAAGACTTCACTAATAGTTCCGGACAACCAGGATACTTTAAACAAGAATTACTAGTTTATGATCGTGAAGGCAAACCTTGTGTCAATTGTGAGCGACCCATTTCTAAAGTAGTAATCGGTCAACGCTCAAGCTTTTATTGTAATCTCTGTCAAAAAAAATAAAAAAGGCCTGCCTTTTTAGGCAAGCCTTTGAATCAATTACTTATAAAGTTCTCTAATCGTTCTTAGCTTTTTTCTTTCAGCTCTCGATACGATTTATAAGCAGCAATCAGCATGTCTTGATCTCGATCTTGAGGAACCCAGCCAAGCTCTCGCTCACCTTTAGTCACATCAAGCACACATGTTTCATCTGCAATTAAATATTGCTCAGGGTCCATTATAGGCTTTCCAATTCGATCAAGAATATCCAAAATAGCTTTAACTAAACCAGCTGGTGTAGGAATTAATATTGACTTACTACCGGCCTCTTTAATCAAAAGACCTAACAGTTCATTTACTGTCGGTGGATTCAATGAACCTAAGTTATAAGCTTCATTTGGGAATCCAGCTTTTACGCCAGCAATGACTGCTTCGGCACAATCACTGACTGAAATAAACTGATAATAGTTTTTACCGTTACCAATGGTTGGAACCGGTAAGTTCATATCAACCAGTTTAAAGAGTTTTTCAAGAATACCTAAACGGCCTGGGCCAACAATTAGACGTGGTCGGAAAATGGTGATGTTAAAACCTTTTTCACGATACTCTTCACACAATAATTCTGTTTGATATTTAGCTTCACCATATGGGCCAAGCGTTTCTCTTGGATGGTCTTCTGTACGAGGATTAAATTTCGTATGGCCATAAACCATATCTGTTGTGAAATAAATCATCTTTTTCATGCCTTTCTCTTCTAGGAAAGAAAGTACATTTTGCGTGCCTGTATACAGCGCTTCCCAGAAATAATCATGTCGATCGCCACGTGGCAAGATAGGTACGAGCAGTTTTGCTGCAAAGTGATAAACAGCATCGTCTGGATCAATTTCTAATGACTCAAAACATGTCTTATTTGTTACATCAAACATAATATAGGTAACTAACGATTTATCATCATAAATACCTGTACTCATTGTTTGTTTTAAATCGAGGACAAGAACCTTCTCGCCCTTTGCAACTAGCTTCTTAGTCAACTCTGTTCCTAAGAATCCATCACCACCAAATATAATATGTTTCACGTCAATTTCACCAATAATGTTTTTAACAAAAAAATTAAGTTGTCTATTTTAAAGTCTAGCCGATCTTCATCAATAAGGTTCGTGACTTAGATCAACGACTACTTACTTAACTACGTCCTACGCAGGCGACACCCAAGCAAATTAATAAAACACCTAAAATGCGCCAAAAATCTACACTCTCAGATAACACGAAATGTCCCCATGCTGTTACAAGAACAAACGATAATCCCAAAAATGGATATGCATAACTAATATCAACTCTCGATAACACGACAAGGTGTGAACCCATGCTGATGGCCATAACCACTAACCCACCAATGACGTATTTATTAAAAACGATATCGAAAAAAGCCCCTATGATGCCCGAACCTGTCATATCAAACTGTTGTATCGAGGTCATGCCTTTTTTTAATAAAATTTGTGACCCAAAGTTTGTAAAAACCGTAAAGAGGATCAGGGGTATAAATTTACTCATAATTATTTAATCCATTATTCTTATTTTTAAGGTATTCATTAAGTTCGACCTCTAGAACACCCTTAGCCCTCATCCATGAAAACTAAAAATATTAATTTCAGCCACGATTACAGTGACTTCTGTGATTGACTGACTCCCAAATCAGTTATGGGCACCCAGAAATTTCCTATCTTTTAGTCTAGACCGAGAGCTATCTTTTCAATATCGGCTTTAACCATAATTTCTATAGGCAATTATTCTCGACTGAGAACTATTTCTCTACCTTTAGACCCCATTAGATCGAGAAAGGCATCATAGGGGAATTTATGGTGATCAGCCAGATCATTTAACAAACCTTAACTGAAATGATATTTTATTAATGTAATCAATATGAAAGCTCGTGTTTTAAAACATTTCAACAGCTTCTTTCAGAAAATCAACTCTTTGAGAATAGAACAATAAAAATTTGCTCCTAACCCTTGAATAAAGCTATTGTGACACCATATAAAAATTACACTTACTCACAGGATATCTATGCCTATATTTTCAGTTCTGTTTTTACTGCTACTTACTGTCCCAGTGATTGAGATCTTTCTTTTGATCAAAGTCGGTTCATCTATAGGGGCTGGATATACTATCTTGCTCGTTTTTGGAACAGCCATTCTCGGCGCATACCTTCTACGAAAACAAGGTTTATCAACGCTCGCCCGCGCACAGCAACATCTAGGAAACCAGCAAATACCCGCGATGGAGATGATTGAAGGACTGATCTTATTGTTAACAGGCGCCTTATTATTAACGCCAGGGTTCTTCACTGATGCATTTGGTTTCCTCTGCCTCATCCCTGCAGTCAGGCAAATCTTAGCAAAAAAACTGATTAAGCAATTCACGGTCATACAGGCGGGTAATACCTTCACTCAACCACACTCAACCAATAGCGAAACAAAATCCGGTACTCATACTATTGAAGGACAATTTTGGAAGGATGAAGATAAATAAAGTGTGATTATCCTCTCTTCACACATAACACCTAAATATATTAGATGATCAAGGAAGACCTCAAAGCCTTCCTTTATTTCTACCGATCAGAATAAACCTGCTCAATACTTACCTAAATTTAGTTCGGTTGAACCTAAAACTTCACGGATACCACCATCAACGACTTTTACCGCCCTTATTGTCACGTAGTATTCATTACCCATCCCGCCGGAACAGGGAGGAAGATAAGCACCGGCTTTATCCCACTTTGGTGCTCGCTGAGCTTCAATCAAGTAATAGTTATCTGGCATCTCAAAGGTATGCCCTGCTAGTGAAGGGATCGTTACCGTTGTCGTACTTGTATCGAAACGATAGCCAAACTGTCCATGACCGCCATGATCCATCGGCTGATAACTCCTATCACTATAAGCCATAACAATAGCGTTTGCGTCTACCGGAATGTTTTCAATTTTCAAGGTCGGCGTCACTCCCTCCCCTCCAAATTTTTCACATTCTTGCCCCATAGGAACCTGCTCCCCATTCCATGCAGAGTCTACAAAAGAGGCTGTTAAGCTCTGCTCTTCAGCATTCACACTAACCATAAATAAACTTAATAGGCTAAATAAACTAATCGCTCTGAATTTCATTGAAATACCTCTTATTTTGTTAAAATGTCTGTGACTACTAAAGCTGTGCTTTTACTTGGCTTTGAGTTTTAACTGGCTACCAGCTTGATCATCAAGCTGAACATGATCAGACCCGTTTAACCTCCCGATGAATATCGCACCTAACTCCCTTAAACCTATTTCAAATAGACAATGGATCAGTTTTCCCGCTTAGCTACCAATTATTCGTGGGGTTTGGAATATCACATTCAATCAACGACCAAAAGTAGATCCGCAAATGATTTCATCGACTCTATCGCTTATATGCAAAACCGTTATCGTTGATGGGGATCTAAGTATCCTTTCTTACTACTTTTGCCTACGTCATAAAAAAAGAAAAATACGGTGGGTGCCTAAAAAACTATTTAAGAATAATTTACGTATTGCTTCTAAAAAGGTCGGCTGGAATAATTTGGAGGGAGTTTAAGTTTAATTAGGGTCTAACGATCCCCAAACATATCACCCAAGCCACCGAGTAAAGAACCCTCACCTTTAGATGAACCTCCAAACGACCCTGCTTGTAGTACACGATTAGCTAATCGAGAGAAAGGTAGGCTTTGTAGATAGACAGTTCCCGTTCCACGTAACGTTGTCAAGAATAAGCCTTCACCACCAAAGACCATTGATTTGAGATTTCCCGCTCGCTCGATGTCATAATCAATACCGCTGGTAAATGCTGCTACACAACCCGTATCGACACGTAAGGTTTCACCTTTTAACTCTCTCTTGATTACAGTTCCGCCGACATGGATAAAAGCCTTACCATCACCTTTTAACTTTTGTAGAATAAAACCTTCTCCTCCAAAAAAGCCTGTCCCTAGCTTTCTTTGAAAAGCTATCTCTAAAGATGTGCCATGTGCCGCACATAGAAAAGCATCTTTCTGACAAATTAATTCTTCACCAACATCAGCCATATTAAGCGCAATGATTTTGCCAGGATAAGGCGCAGCGAAAGCAACTTTCTTTTTACCCTGCCCTGAGTTGCTGAAATGTGTCATGAAAATTGATTCACCCGTTAAAACACGTTTACCGATGTGCAACAAAGAGTCCATCACACCACTGACAGGTTTTGATCCATCCCCCATCTTAGTCTCAAAAGTAATGCCATCTTCCATATAGTTCATTGCACCCGCCTCAGCAATAACCGTCTCTTGCGGATCTAGCTCAACCTCAACAATCTGCATATCATCACCGAAAATTTCATAATCAACTTCATGACATTGCATATTTTTTTCCTTTTGATAAGTTAATATTCACTATTGCAGTTGATAGGTACTTCTGCGCAGCTAACCGAGCTTAGCTGCGCAATTCATCATCGTGTTACTTTACTAAAAATCTCTTTGTAGCAAAAAGATCATTGTAAAATTGGCCGTGCATTCTTAGGTTGTAATGGTCGATTATTTGGCTCATGAAGCACATTTTTAAAGGTGTCAATCTGCTGTTTTGATGCAGTCATAGGCTCCTTCATAACCAACCACCTAACCCCTTCTGAGCAAGGCGGTGTTGTTAAGGAACCATTGAATCGATAATAATCTCGCTGTGTAGGAAGCAAAGCATCGGCGCTAACTTTATCAACAACCGTTTTGCCTCCAACATGCTTAGGCATCATCTTCCACACTCGCTTCAGCTCAACATTTCCTACTCCTTCTTCGAACATAACCGCAACAACGGCAAGATTGCCACTCGAATCAGCATGTACAAAATGTGCTTCTAATGGATATGACTTTCCATTGATATGGTTCTCACTTGGCGCATGCATATGAAACTGTAGTAGATCAAAAGAGATCCCATCAATGTTTATGTAACTTCCTTGCTCATAATTAACTTGAATAGTATGCCCATTGTTTATAATTTCATTACCGCCATCCATATAACTAAATTCAATAGGCGCTAAGTCAGACTCGATAAAGCCCGTGAGATTGATTGGTGACTGATTTTTGCCTGTGCAAGAAAAATTATCTGAGCTTAATTCCGCCCAATGTTTAGGGCCTTCACTACCTGAGTAGCTCCAATGTACAGAATCAGCTGAAAATACACTACTTGATGCGATTATCGAACATACCAACGCAATAGATTTTTTCATTAATTTACTCCTTGTTAAACTTACTCTTAGATAAATTCCAGATGGTTAAAAAATTAATTAGCTCTAAACCATAATAAAACATTTTTTCCTGCTAATTACATGCTCCGGCCTTACAAAAATCATTTTGTAACAATAATCTACCTAAAACTATCATCTGATAAAGTTAATATCGTCGGATTGTGTTTAACAACCACATAGATATAACTAAGGTATATTTATAACATGCGGCATAATCCAATTAGAATAATTTTTTCAGTGTTAGTTCACTTCAACTCTCTAAAAAATCTCATGAAATTGGGATGTATATTAACGTGAGATAAGATTAGCCTTTACTTTTAATATCTTTCATAAAGGACATATGAAGAAAAATGTTCTCTCGTATTATCAATTTATTTGAGTCCGGGGATCAAGTTTTTATCTATAAACCTTATCAGATGGTAGTTCTAACTATTCTTGGAGGGATTGGTTTTTTATGTCTACTGATCGGTACATTGCGTACCGATCAGACAGTAACTAATTGATGAGGTTCTAATAAAAACTAGACCTAGTCTTTTTTAACTTTTTTTCTAGGAGGTCGATTTGAGCTGTCACTATTTCCTCGCCCTTTTCCTGTCGGTTTATCGGAGCTAGCTTCAGCTTCACTAACCTCACCGGTAAATGTTGAAATATTAAGTTTCTGTCCTGAGACCCAAACTTTCTTCAAATCACTAAAAACTTCTTTAGGCATACCATCTGGCAAATCGACCGTGCTATAAGAATCGAAAATACTAATTCGGCCAATATATTGGCTATCGATTCCGGCTTCATTAGCAATCGCACCAACGATATTACCAGGTCTTACGTCATGGTTGTTTCCGACTTCAATTCTGTAACGCAACATACCATCTTCTGGCGATGAAGATTCTCTTCGAGAAGAAGTTGAACGCTCACGTTCTTTTCTTGGTTCGCGTTCTTTCCTTGCACCTCGTTCTCCACGAGAAGAAGGACGTTCTTCTCGATCTCGCCGATTATTTTCATTCTTCTGTGCCGGCTTATTCTTCAACAAGAATGGCGTATCACCTTGTAATAACAAGGCCAATGCTGCTGCGATACTTTCACCAGAAACTTCATTTTCTTGCTGATACTCGGTGATCAATTTTGAGAAGAAATCGAGTTTTTCAGAACCTAGAGTATCTGTGATTTTTTGTTTGAATTGTACAATTCGCTTATCGTTGATCACATCAGTCGATGGAAGCTCCATCTGAGTTATCTTTTTACGCGTTGCTTTTTCAATGGAGCCCAACATGCGTCTTTCACGAGGCGCAACGAATAAAATTGCATCACCTTCACGTCCAGCACGACCCGTTCGGCCAATTCGATGCACGTAAGACTCTGTATCATGTGGAATATCAAAGTTAACCACTAGGCCAATTCTTTCAACATCTAAGCCTCGTGCTGCAACATCTGTTGCTACCAAAATATCTAACTGGCCTTTTTTCAAACGATTAATGGTTCTTTCGCGCAGATTCTGAGCAATATCACCATTCAACGCAGCGGATGCATAGCCACGCGCTTCAAGCTTCTCAGCTAATTCAACCGTCGCTGTCTTAGTTCGCACAAATACAATGATCGCTTCGTATGTTTCAGCTTCAAGAATTCGAGTTAATGCTTCCAACTTGTTGTGCATACCATTAACAATACAATAACGCTGATTGATGGTATCCGCCGTTGTTTCTTTTACCTTAATGGTAACTTGCTCAGGCTCGTTAAGATATTTTGTCGCGATTCGACGTATCTGTGATGGCATCGTCGCTGAAAATAATGCGATCTGACGAGTATCAGGCGTTTGCTCTAAAACCCATTCAACATCATCAATAAAACCCATGCGTAACATTTCGTCTGCTTCATCTAAGACAAGTGCTTTGAGGCCATCAAGCTTTAACGTGCCCTTACGCATGTGATCCATCACACGTCCCGGCGTACCAACAACAACATGAACGCCGCGTTTTAGTGAACGAATTTGACCACTGTAATCTTGACCACCATAAATAGGTAAAACATGAAAACCTTTCATATGCCGTGCATATTTCTGAAACGCTTCTGCAACCTGTATAGCAAGCTCACGCGTAGGAGCCAGCACTAAAACTTGTGGATCTTTTTGTTTTAAATCAAGATTAGACAAAATAGGTAGTGCGAACGCAGCCGTCTTACCAGTACCCGTTTGGGCTTGACCAATAATGTCTTTACCTTCGAGGATCAGCGGAATAGTTTCCGCTTGAATAGGTGAAGGCTTTTCATAACCAACATCATCCAAAGCCTTGAGAAGGGTTTTATCGAGATTGAGCTGGCTAAACGCGGTTGCGGTGTCGGAAGTCATTTTGCTGTACCTAAAAGGGGGTGCGCATTATAACGGTTTATAAGCATTCTTGCATGCTTTATTTGCAGTGCACCAATTTAATATTACCCATTACTTTACCTTTAACTTGTAAACTCTTCTAACAGACGATGAAAACTCTGCAACCTTTGCGCAGAAACCTGCTCATTATCTATCGCCTTAGTAATTTCACAATTAGGCTCATGGGTGTGAGAACAATTATTAAACTTGCATAGTCCTAGAAAAGGTTCGAAATCATGATAAAACTGTTCGAGTTCACTCAAACTACAAGGGCTAGGTGAAAACTGGCGGACTCCAGGAGAATCTATCAGCTCACCTCCTCTCGGCAGCCTGTAGAGAATACTATTACTCGTTGTATGATTTCCAAGTCCAGTGGCCTCAGAAAGCTCACCTATGCGAATGCCTAGATCTGGAATCAAGGCATTGATCAGAGAAGACTTCCCTGCTCCTGAAGCCCCAACCAAGACACTGGTTTCATCTTTCAACTGACTTTGAAGGTCATCCAAGCCGTGATCTTTATAACTCGAGGTTGGAATAATCTTAATATTCAGATCAATATATGGCTGTAAGATTTCATTGATCGCATTCCAGTGTTCATCTTCTTCGATTAAATCGATCTTGTTTAGAATAATGACTGAAGGGACACCGATCTGCTCCGCAGCGACCAAATACCGATCGATCATATCTGGGTGAATTCCCGGTAAAATGGGCACAACAATTCCGATCAAGCTTATATTTGCTGCGATCATGCGAATTTCACCACGAAAGCCTGGTCGACTAAGCAATGTCTTTCTTTCTTGTAACTGGCTGATCACACCCGTAAAAGGCTCCATTCCTTGTTGCCAGACGACACGATCTCCAGCGGCAAGTTTACCTAAGTGCTGCCTTATCGAACATTTGTATTTATCTCCATTTTCCGCCTCAATCAGTACTTTTTTACCGAAGTTCGTGATCACTTGGCCGATTTTTTTTTCTGTAGAAAGCTCTGCTTCTGACGCGAGATCTTTTTCATCCACGATGGAGCTTCTTTTTTTGCTCAATCTGCGAGCCTGTTGGGTGCTGAGCTTCCGTTTTGCCATAACTAACTACAGCCAGCGTCGAACTGACATTTTATATTCAAGATATCGCTGGCCAAACTTCGTTTCCAAAATCCTTTCCTCAGGAATAATTTGTTGCCTAGTCAATATAAGCATAAACAACGGTACCAACATGAGTGCTGACAAGCTTCCTTGTAAAATTGCAAATCCGATCAAAAGCAAGAGTAGCCCCACATACATTGGATTTCTTGTGAATTGATAGATCCCCGACGTTACTAAAGTGTTTGTCTGCGTTGGTTCAATGGGGTTGACGGTAGTCTTAGCACGAAAAAATTGTATGATTGAAGTTGCATCAAACGATAAGCCCATCAACATGAACAAATAACCAACTTGGTTCCAGGGTGTAGATATAAGCGGGTAAACCGGAAAAGATGTATTCAACAACCACATCATACCGGCGGTCAACACCATATAAACAGGTGGTGGGATTTTTAGCTTAAGCATCAAGCAAAGCTGTATATTGTCATGTGAATTTCTTTCTAGTCATTAAGACAAATTCTAAACTATAAATCCCTCGCTGGAAAATTGAGTTGTTGATATATAATAAACACTATGACAAATGATAAACGCACAATAGAGTTCGAAACGAAACTAGCTTATCAAGAAGACCTGATCCAAGAGTTGAATAAAACGGTCTTTGCACAACAGAGACGATTGGATCAACTAGAAACCGCTTATAAATATTTACTGGCTCAAACTCAAGAGCTTTCGGAGGTTGCATCGACTAGCAAGCCTGTCGATGAAAAACCACCCCACTATTAATTTAACCTTTTATCAAGTAAGCCTCTCAAACCTATGTTACGCATTGACCTAGAAGAATCTGTTTCTCATAGCCACCTTGATCTGAAGATCCTTTCTCCTTTTCAACGAATATTGCTCACCACCGATGGTACTGTTACTGAGATTTTAGAAGCACAGTTTTATGAACAGATTGATCTCGTTAAGCTATTCCAAGAAACTCGTATCACTGCTATTGATATTCCTTATCTTGAAATAAAGTCTGGTACAGAAGTGTTAGTTCGTAAAATTCTTTTGCGCGGCAAAGACTCAATCAAAAACTATATTTATGCTGAGTCTATTCTTGTACCAAAGCATTTAGACTCAAGTTTACAAACAGGCCTGCACTCAACAGACAAACCTATTGGTCGTTTAATGATCGAGTCTAAAACAGAAACATTTCGTGAGATCCTTTCTTGTAAAAAAGAAAATGCTGATGAACTTGCTGAACATTTTGGTCAAAGCCAAACGTCAATACTTATCTCCAGAACGTATCGGATCCTTTCTGATCACAAGCCTGTTATTTTAATCACCGAAAAATTTCCTGAAACTGCTTTTAGATAAACACCGACTATTAAGCATTAAGCCCTAACATCCACGTTCGGCTTTTCCAACCTACTCCTTTTCTAGCAGCAACTACCCGTTTAAAAATTTCTTTAATGACCATTTCTAAGACATCATCTCTTACTTCTTCTCCATATTCGGCAATGCTCTTTAATCGCTGTTTTATTTCTTGAAGCACAGTTTTATTACTCAAACTCAGATCTTCAGCTGCATATCCTATTTGCAAGATATCTAATATCACACTGTGATAATCATTCATGCGATCATGATTAACTCTGCCCGACCAAAGCTTAGAGCTTTCAATGTCATTTTTTATATAATAACCCACTGCTAACCATGGCTCGTGAAAATAATATCCCGAGTCATTCACGCCAACCTTATTAACTTCTAATGCCTGATCAATATTTTTCTTTGTCCAGTGTAATTGCGCTAAATAAAATAAGCCCCACCCTTGTCCCTTAGAATATTTATTCCAATCTCCACCCCACTTTATTCCCGCATCAATATCTTTATTTTCACTAAAACTCATCATAGCCGATCCCCACGTTAGAGGATCTTCCTTCAATTGATCGCCAATTGATTTGATCAGTTTTTTATGTTCTTTTTTAGAACCATGGCTTGTTACAAAATCTTGATATTCAGACATTGCTTGAATACCTACTTCAGATTTACTGTCATAGACTTCTTTCAACCTAGGGAGATTCGCCTTCCAATCTTTTTGTTCGCTAACAAGCTCGCCCCAAAATGCCCCCACACGTGGCAAACATTTATCATCACCTAATATGTTAGCAAGATGTTTAGCAGCTTCTGCCCCCCAACCTTCTTTTTTAATACTTTCAAGACATGTATCAAATAACCATCGATTCTCACTTTCACCCAGCGCCAGCATCTGCAAACACGCAAATGCATGATCTTTATTTTTAATTTTTGCCGCCAATGCTCCATCGCGCGCGGTTACATATTCATTATCTTGAATATGAACTCTCATTCTTTCCATTAATGTTTGCATCGAAGAAATATCATCACGCTCTTTATAAATATCGAACAAAACAAAGTTGGATAATGTCGAGCTTGGCTCTCTATCAGATGCTTGTTGTAAATAAGGTATTGCCTCATCATCTCGCCCCAAACTATGCAAGGCATCACCAACATATGAGAATGCATGTGCGCTGTTCGGTTCAAGATTGAGCATTGCTTTACTGTGCGTGTAATATTCCTCAGACCTATTTTCTGAATCACACCAATCAGCTAACATTCTTAAACCATCATAATAACTTGGCTCTTGCTCGACTAGCTTAGCCATTTCATTAATACCACGATCAATGTCACCTTGCTCACGACTAATCCAAGGCAAATGTCCTCTGATCCTTACCGGTGGTATGCCATCCCAACAAGGATGATTAGCTGCGCTTCGTGCATCATCAAATTCACCTTGTCGAGTCAGTAAAACTATTTTCTGCTCATGGGCATCGATCAACCGTGGACTTAACTTAATCGCTTTATCCAAGGAATGTAATTTTTCTTTTGGATCCGATTGAAGGCGCGCCAATATACACCAAAGTTTCTCATCTCCTTGTTTAATGGCAAGCATTGTTTGCACTGTTTGTTCTGGTAAATCATCTTTACCTAGAAAATCAGCCCATCTTTCCAAAGCACCCCAAGCCCAGTCATATTCAGGATCTATTTCGATGGCTCTTGTAACTTCTACCAAAGCTTGCTCACGCTCACCCAAATGCCATAACGCATCAGCAAGAAAGCCACGGCAATATGGATCTAGCGGAATTTTAGTCAAAGCAGTTTCCATTATTTTTTTTGACTTAGAAAAATCTCCACGTACCTCATGAAACTCTGCCAGCTTTCTGATCGCGGCACTCCACGAAGGAGCAATTTCTAACGTTCTTTCTAAACAGTTTTTTTCTTTATCCGGCTCATTCATTAGTTGATAAATATAAGCTTGATCGAGCCATAAACGTGGTAATAAAGGAAACCTCTCTGTACCTTCTTGGCTATATTTTAATGCTTTATCCAATTGGCCAGCATCAACATATTCACGACTAACCGCTGCCCAGGCGTTCCATAAGTCTGGCCGCTGTTCGACAGCATTTTTTAATTCTTGCTGTAGCTCTTCAGGCTTTAAAATTGATCCGGCTAGTGTTTGAAAAGACATCAAACCATCTCCCAAAGTTACTTGTGAGATTAACTCCTGACGAATAAATTCTAACTGTTCTTTTTTGGTTTCCACTGATGAGCAACAGCCCAGTAATGCTCGCATTGCATAATCATTATCAATATTGAGCTTTAATGCTTCGCGGTAGGCCTCAATGGCCTTGCTTATATTGCCTTGGTTTTCATTAAGCTCTCCTAGCAAGTTAAAATAGCTAGCATGTGTTGGGTCAAGATTTCTTGCTATTTCTAAAGACGCAAACGCTTCATCATATCGCTCTAAATAACCAAGAATTCTTCCAAGTTCACGTTGCGCCCAATCGTCCATTGGATTCATTTCTATCAATCGGCGCAAAGCAATTTCTTTTTCTTCTAATGGTGCCTGATCTAACCAATCAACCCATAATCCTTGTAGATCACGATTATGTGGAAATTGTTCTTTTTTACTTTCAAGGAAATCAATTGCTGTTTGACGATCTTTCATCTCAGACAATAAACGTGTGTTCATTTTAATTGCCCGAAAGTGCATCGGATCAATAGCTAAAACCTGCTTCCAATAATCTAATGCCCTACCTAACTCACCTTCATAATCCGCCAGATCGGCTTGCTCTATTAGCCAGCGTAGCTCAAGGCACTTGCCTTTGGCTCTTTCTAAGTAACGATGGGCTTTTTCAAACTCACTATGTCGTGCTAAAAAATCTGCTCCATATAAGAGTAAGTCGGTATCATCTGAGCGAAGGCTGACTGCGGCCTCTAACGCATCATGCGCTTCCTTATCCTGATCAAGCCATTCATAAGCTCGGCATAAGGATATGGCCGGGAATGCTGATTTATTTCCAAAGCGGTTATAGCGCTCTTTCAAAAATTCTATTCCTTCTTCTCCGCGTTTTCGACAACGCAGGGCTTTAAAGTAATTACTAACATAATGCTCTACTTTTTCTTCCAAACACGCCGTTATTCTGTATAACTCGATAGATTCTTCGTATCGTTTTTGCTCCCAACGAATGTACGCGAGTAAGAATAAAGCTTGGGCATTTTGCGGCTGCCAGCGAATTAACTTTTGTAGAATCTCTTCAACCGTTTCAAACTCGCGCGCATCATCACTCAACAATTGCGCTCTTTGCATCAACAAAGCAGAATGTTCATCATACTCAATACAAGCTTGTTCGATAAAATCTTGCTGTTCTTTTCGCCGCCCAATGTTCCCTAACGACTGTTGTTTGCTCATTAAGTAATTAATATTTCCCGGATACAAAGCTAATAATTTTTCAGTATTCTCAAGAATATTAACTTCACTATCATCATAAATAGCGATGGACCTGTTTGCTACATGTAATAGGCGATGCTCAGGCCAGCGTTGCTGCATTTCTTCTATATGAGCAGATGCTGCTTCACGATCATTTTTTTCTAATGCCGCCTTAATCCAAAAGTATCGGTCGTACACTTCTTTGTCTGGTAGTTCAATCTGATCTAATAAACTGGCTTTTCCTTCCGGTATCAAGACCATTGCACGCGGCCCAGTCCAAGCGTAGAACTCCAATGATTTTTCTGCAAAAAATTCTGTTGTTGAACGTGTTCCAGGATCACGAACAAGAAAAACACCCCGTGCTTGATCATAACCAATAACCGCTTGAAGATGAGCAGAGCCGGGCTCTACCGTCGAGAGCGCAAAAGGTATTCCTTTGTCTAATAGCTTAACGGCAACGTCCCACGTTAGGCAAAATTCATAAACGACATAACCATTTTCTAGCGCCCATTGTCGTTCACTATATTCTGACGTTCCGTCATACCAGATATCTTCTACAACATCTAAATGATCAACTTCGCATCCCCAATATTGAGCAATCGAAGTTAATGTTGCCGGGCCACAAGTCATATGATGTTGTCGGACATACTCAACATCAAGACGAACAGATTTTTGTGATTTAGATACTTTAAGCTGTTCTGCAAGATGCGTATAAAACGCTCCGCCCTCTTCCTCCGCACTACTTATAGCCAGATCAAGATTTTTCATATAATAAGCAATGTCTGAACGGCGGCCCGCGATCCACTTTTGTTCAGGCTTATCTT
The DNA here is from genome assembly GCA_913058255.1 of uncultured Pseudomonadota bacterium. Lineage (GTDB taxonomy): Bacteria > Pseudomonadota > Gammaproteobacteria > CAJXQU01 > CAJXQU01 > CAJXQU01. The sequence continues at coordinate 93,226 of CAJXQU010000001.1, forward strand.
TAAGCGGTGTTAGTTTTTCGTAAAGTTCGAGGCTTTTTAATGCTTCTGGATATTGTTTTAATTCTATTTGTAATTGCAGACATTGTGCTGCCACACCCGAGCTTTCAATGTGAGTGAGTGCTTCCTTCATCAGATCTAATGCTTCTTGATCACGACCCATCGACTGTAAAAGTTGCGCATGGTGCTGCACACCTGATCGATACCAAGGTGATTTTTCGAGTACTCGCGTAGTAACTTCTAAAGCATCTTCGTAGCGATCTTGAAACTCATAAAAGCTGGCTCGCTCTAGCCCAATCCAATCACTGTCGGGATCAATTTTTTGCGCCTGATCAATACATTTCTCAGCATTATCAAAGTCACGATAACGTCCTAGTAAATAACCTTCAAATGCTAACCATTCAGCTTTTCTTTGCTTACTCGTACTTTCTGGCAACTCACCCGTTTCACGAATAAATCGAAGCGCCCGATATGCCCCTCGGACAGTTGCTAATGCGCGAGCATAAAAATAGATTGCTTCGCCTGATTCTGGGTGCTCTTTCCATGCTCTATAATGTAACAATGACCCGAGACGATGTGCCCCTAGATTGTAGGCTAGTCGGCCCGCGAGAATGCGCCCCTTTTCACCACGCCAACCTTTAATGTCACCTAATTCTTCAGTGTGCTCAAAAGCCTTAAGGTATAGGCCTTTTTTGTATAAATCTTCAACATAGGCTATTTTCTGTTCATCTAAATAAATTTCTTGAGTCATAATTCTCTATTACAGTTTGTTATTCATTCTTGAGGTTATCGGTAAAGCAAATAAATCCTTAATTTTCCTCCAATCAAAAACTTCATACCTAAATACGGTAAAATAAGCATTTTCCAACCACATTCAAAGGAAAGTGAATGAAATACCTTCTCCCATTACTGCTGCTAGTCACCACAACAGTATTTGCTGAAAGCTTTAATCAAAAATTATCATTTGCAGCAATAGAGCGTACTTCGCATACTGTAATTTACAGTGGAGACTATCAAAAAATAGATTATCCCAATGGTGATGTGCCTGCTATGTTTGGAGTTTGTACCGACGTGGTGATCCGAGCTTATCGACAACTGGGAATTGATCTACAAAAAGAAGTCCACGAGGATATGAAAGCTCATTTTTCACTATATCCTAAAAACTGGGGGTTAAAACGTACAGATACCAATATTGATCACCGTCGAGTACCTAACTTACAAACTTTTTTCTCACGTAAAGGGCAGGTTCTTAAAAAGTCTAAAGATCCTAAAGATTATAAACCTGGAGATATTGTTACTTGGATATTACCAAATAACATGACCCATATAGGGATCGTTACCCATAAAAATAGTCGTGATAAAACGCGACCCATGATCGTTCATAATATTGGCTTAGGTCCTAAAGTAAACGACATGCTTTTTGACTACACCATTACTGGCCATTATCGATACAGTGGAAATCATTAAAATGAAAAATAATAAATTCCTCTGGCCAACGGTAAGCATTATTATTTATCTCAGCCTCACGACACTCGCCTTTTTGATTTGTTCTCATAGCCAAAATAGTATTGAACTAAAATCACAAATTGCATCAGCGATGGATGTTGAAGGTAGTGCGGATCTTGCTGTTGATGAGCTGCTAGAAAAGCTCAGCTTCTCACTTTATAAGGGTGCATCAGACCGAGTGGAACAACATAACCGACGAGTAGAACAGGCTGAAGATCAAAAGCAGCAAGCAATTAATTTTTCATTCTATTTTCTTATCATCGCCATTTTGTGGTTAACATTACAATTTTTTAGATCAAGAACTGCAAGTGATACACCTATTTTTTGGAGGCATGCATTAATCATTTCCATACTCTGTCTTCTTGTCGGACTGATCTCACCGATGATGCAAATGACCGCTTATAAAGATCTCCCCGTTTTAGGTGATGTTATTTTTAAATATGAAGCGAAGAGTATTTATTCAACCGTACAAAGTCTACTTTCACATGGCAATTTTGTGATTGCGGCATTGATCGGAGTGTTTAGTATTTTGACGCCATTTTCTAAAATGACGGTGGTCGGTATGAGCTTATTTAATGTCGCACCTTCTTTACATAAAAAAGCTCATCATATCATTCATTTACTTGGAAAATGGTCAATGGCCGATGTCTTCGTTGTCGCCATACTCATCTCTATTTTTGCATTAGATACTCAAGATTTCACCAAGGCTGAAACTGATCTTGGCGTATATTTTTTTACCGCTTATTGCCTGCTCTCTTTACTCATCACTCATGCCGTTTTGAAAGAATCCGAAGGAAAACAAATCAATCATAATATCTAAGCAATAGGCCGAACTTAAAATAATTTATTGTTCTAACCAACCGCCCGTCGCTTGTACGGGCCTGAAGTCATCTTCATAATCCACCCAAACGGCTAAACCTTTTTTTTCTGAAATTTCAGATTGTTCGGGCATCTTCGATGATAACGAATAACCATTCTTTGTTTTCTTCATAGCTTTGCGCTCATAACCAAGAACAACAAAATCATGTTGCAATTCTTTACCCTTATTCTCTCCAGCTTGCACGACCGTAGTCAAATCGAAACCTAATATTACTGTGTTTAAAAAGGCTTGCTTATTATTTTGTTCCGTCGTAAATCTAGAACTAACCTGATCAGAGTCAACATCCACTGTCAGACGACCAACTTGCTTCGTCTTATCCAAATTTAGTGGTCGTTTAAATCGCCAGCCACGCCATTCTTTTCCATCTAAAACAACCCCCGGTGTATAAACGGCACTAACAATATTCTGGGCCGCATATTTTTTCTGACGCAAACTATAAACCGATGAGGAAAAACGATCAGACCAGCCAATATAGTTCCAATAGTCCACATGAAAAGCGACAGGGATAAACTCCTTCCACAAGCGTTTATCCTGCTGAAAATTATTTAACCAACCTTCTGCAGGTGGACAACTACTACAACCTTCTGACGTATAGAGTTCTAAAAGACTAACTTTAGAACCGGAACTACTAAATGTTTGTGGTGCACTCTGTACAAATCCGACAAGTGAAAACCATAAAAATAATATTGAACATATCGTTTTCATCTCTAATCTCCTTATTTATAGTAATAAGTACGACTAGCGTTATTTGATTTTGTTCAACGTCACTGCGTGACTTCGGAACTCCCCTCACCTCGTGGATCACTCGCGGCTTTAACTTGCTTGGTTTGTTGATCAAGAACGATTGCCTGCATGTTGCCGTATTGCCGCGTTTTTTCTTTTAGTTGGTGACCAAACTTTTCAAGCTGTTGCTTTTCCTTTTCACTAAAAGCACCTTTCTCATATTGAATTTCATCAGGAAGATATTGGTGGTGATACCGTGGTAATGAGACCCAAGACTCAGGATCATTACCTTCCGCAAAATCTAGAATGCCTAATAACACCATGCTAATGATACGGCTGCCCCCAGGCGTACCTAAAATAGCAACTTTACTCTTTGTTTCTAAAAAAGTCGGGCTCATACTTGAAAGTGGTCTTTTACCCGGAGCTACCTCATTGGCCTTGTTCCCCACTAAACCGTAAACATTGGGTGTGTTTGATTGAATGGCAAAATCATCCATTTCATCATTGAGTAAAACGCCGGTGCCCGGCACAACAAAACCAGACCCAAATGGATAGTTAATACTCAACGTGGCTGACACTCTATTACCTTCCCTGTCTAATATAGAAAAATGTGTTGTATCAGTTCCTTTTGTTCTTGGTATTTCTTTATTTAGCGACGCACTAAGTGATGCCTGATCGTGCTTAATTGAAGCTACCTTTAAACTCGCATAAGATTTTTTAATGAGCTTCTCTGGAATCGTAACAAAATCCGGATCACCCATATATTCAGCTCTATCGGCATATGCACGACGCATTGCTTCAACAACTAAATGTTTCCTTTCAACTCCTGTCAATTTCGAAAGATTTTTATGCTCAAGTATGTTTAGCGCTTGTGCTAATACAATTCCACCTGATGAAGGTGGTGCCGCAGAAATAATGTTGATACCGTTATAGGTGCTTCTGATGGGTTCTCTCTCGACCACCTTATAATTTTTCAGATCTTCTAATGACCAAATTCCATTAGCAGCCTGCACACCATCAACTAATTTTTTTGCTACCTCACAACCATAAAAACCGTTAGCTCCTTTTTCAGAAACTGAGCGCAATGTGCTTGCTAAGTCTTTTTGAAGAATCAAACTACCAAGCTCAGGCACTTGATTATCTTTTAAAAAGATAGCGGCTGATGAGGGATATGTACGTAAAATCTCAATCCTAAACGCGGTCATTTTTTGATAATGTTCTGTAACAGAAAACCCCTCTTCCGCGATTTTTATTGCGGGAGCTAGCGTTTTTTTAAGAGAGAGATCCCCATAGTTCTTTGATAGGTGAACAAGGGCTGCAATCTCTCCAGGAATTCCTGCTGCTAAAGCGCCATCAAGCGAAAGCCTTGGAACAACTTTTCCAACTTGATCAAGATACATATCTTTATGAGATTTACCCGGAGCCATCTCACGGCCATCAATCATAATCTGTTTATTATCTTGTTCTCGATGTAGTAACCAAAACCCACCACCGCCAATTCCTGATGAATAAGGTTCTACAACAGCAAGCACCGCACTAACGGTGACCGCAGCATCAAATGCATTGCCACCTTGCTTTAGTATTTTCATTCCAGCTTCTGTTGCTAACGGATGTGCAGAAGCAATAGCTGCTTTTGGTATTTTAATTTCTTCAGCGGAAGTTGCTAGTGTAAAGAATAGAACGCTCAAGCTGAGCAGTGTTTTTTTCATAATGACAAATTTCCTAGCCAATCATTTTTTGATATTTTTTTTGAAGCGCTTCTTGAGTTTCTTTATTTTCTGGATCAATAAGAATGCAGTCTACAGGACAAACTTCCATACACTGAGGTGTGTCAAAATGTCCGACACATTCTGTACAAAGGTTCGGATCTATTTCGTAAATTTCTTCACCTTGTGTAATCGCAGCGTTGGGGCACTCTGGCTCACAAACATCGCAATTAATACATTCATCAATAATAAGTAAAGCCATATTTTTCTACTTTGATAATTTTTTATTCAACGCAGCCAACACATTAGCCGGAACGAGTTCGCTAACATCACCGTCCAATTGTGCTATTTCTCTAACTAAACTAGAAGAAATACATGAAAATTTTTCATCCGGAGTCAGGAACATAGTTTCAGCATCTGGATAAAGTTTTCTATTCATGCTCGCTAATTGCAATTCATATTCAAAATCCGTTACTGTACGTAAACCACGCAAAATAACTAAAGCTTCATTTTCTCGTGCACAATCAACAGTTAATTTATCAAATGATATAACGCTAACATTAAGGGTTTGTTTGAGTGCCTCATCAGCCAAACTCATTCTCTCTTGTGTAGTAAACAAAGTCTTCTTTGACGTGCTATCCGCTACGGCAAAATACACATGCTCAAAAATTTGGGCCGCACGTTCAACAATATCAACATGACCATTAGTCAGTGGATCAAATGTTCCTGGGTAGATGGCTTTGGTTTTCATAACGTGCTCAAGGGCTCCTAGAGTAATTCAGTATATCCTTTATTCTAACTCACTTTTAATAATGAGTATCTGACATGCCCAGCCTTACCTTGTTTGATACATTCTAATTTTTTAGGAATAATTATTTCGGTTGCTTGCTTCTCTTCTTCGAGATAAATTAATGTACCTGATTTTATCCCGCTGGAATTGATCAACTTGTCTAATGCTTTAGAACCAAGGTTTTGATCAAACGGTGGATCAAGGAAAACTAGATCAAAAACTTGATCTGATTTTTCTAACCAAACCATCGCATCTGCTTGAATGACTTCAACCTTGTCTGTTTTTAAAAGTTCGACGGACTGCTGCAAACTTTGGCTCACTTTTCGGTCACGTTCGATCATCGTCACTTTTTTTGCACCCCGTGATGCAGCTTCAAATCCCAAAGCACCCGATCCTGCAAACAGATCTAAACAATGCGCCTCTATCACAGAATGTTGTAACCAATTAAATAAAGTTTCTCTGAGTCGATCAGTGGTTGGTCTTAAGCCGGGAACATCGGCGACAGGGAGTTTTCGACTACGCCACTCGCCCGCAATAATGCGGACGGTGCCTGTTGAAGTTTGTTTTTTCACTATTTGTCTTTTAGTTTCTCAACACTACCACCGACGATGACGGTGACCATTTTTGTTGGAGCAAGTCGCCGCTTCATCGCATCACGTGTTTGCTCAATCGTTAACGATTCAATCTTACCAATAAATGTATCAAGGTAGTCCAACGGTTGTTCATAAAAACCAATCATCGAAATATATTCAATAATCTTACTGTTATTATCTATACGCATAGGAAAACCACCAGTGATATTTTTAACCGATGCAGAAAACTCTTCTTCTGTTTGTCCTTCATTAATATAAGTACTGATCGTTTCTTTTAAAATTTTCACTCCTTCGTCAACCTGATCATTGCGCGTTTGCATACCAGACATAAACGGACCTTTTTCACCCATTGGTGCAAAATAGCTATAGACACTATAAGAGAGCCCGCGTTTTTCACGCACTTCATCACTGAGCCTTGAAACCAAACCACTACCACCCAAAGAATGATTACCAAGATAAAGTGCAAAATAATCTTTATCGCCACGCTTCATCCCTGGTTGGCCTACGTAGATAGTTGTTTGCGTTGATGGATGGTGAATTTTAATAACTTTATCTTCGGTCAGATCAGCGACGGGCGGAATACAGGGTGCCGCTTTTCCGACTGGCAATTTACCAACAACTTTCTCCGCCGTTGCTTTTGCTTGCTCAAGACTTAAGTCACCAACTATTGCGACAACTGAATTTTTTGCCGTGTACCATTCTTTATAAAAGACTTCTAGATCATCTCGAGTAATGGCGTTGACGGTTTCTGCTGTTCCACTAGCCGGATGCCCATACGGATGGTCGCCATAAAGCGCCGTATAAAAAGCCTCTCCTGCGATAGCACCAGGAGATTGTTTTTTCTGTTCCAAACCGATCAATGTTCTTTTTTGTTGTCGTTCAAAAGCAGCTTTTGGAAAATCAGGCTTGGTCAGTACTCTTGTTAAACTTTCAAGTGCCGGATCAAAATTCCTTGGATCGGTAATCGTTCGCACGCTAACATAAGCCATGTCGCGTAAAGAACCATGACCAATTTGTGCACCCACATCTTCAAAAGATTCACTGACCTGCTCAGCACTGAAGCCATCAGCACCTTCCATTAAAACTGCGTTAGTCATTGAGGATAAACCCCACTTATCACCTTCCCGTGCGCTACCGGCATCGAATACAACACGAATATCAACCATCGGTAATTCTGATGCTGCAACAAAAAATACTTTTGCACCGTTGCTGGTTTCCCACGTTTGAATCGATGGCCCCGCTTGAACGATGCCGCTAAGACCTAGGCCTATACTTAGAATAAATACTGTTATAGCTTTCATAATCATTGATTTCATTTTTGTTCAACCGCAGCCGTTGTGATTTCAGGTTTAATTTCTTCGGGTAGTGCGATCAAGTTTGCGACCGTTAAATGGTCATCAACCAGATATTTTTTTGCCACCGCTTGAACTTCTTCCGCCGTTACCGCCTGAACCTTAGCAACATATTCGTCACGCACTTTCCAATCTAAACCGACCGTTTCCAACGAACCAATGATCATCGCTTGATAATAAACTGAATCTTTTTCATAGATATCGCCGGTGATCACCTGCGTTTTAACTCTCGCCATTTCTGCTGAGGTTAACGGTTCTGTTTTGACTTTTTCTATTTCCGTTCTGATCGCCTTTTCTAAGGTTGCGAGAGTTTGCCCTTGTGCTGGCGTCCCATCAAACAGAAATAGCGTTTCTAAGCGTGACATCATGCTGTATCCCGCCCCAGCACTGCTAGCAATTTCTTGTCCGCGAACGAGGTTTTTAGTCAAACGCGAACTACTGCCACCATCCAAAACGCCGGCTAACACTTCCAGAGCATAGATTTCTTTTTCTGTGGCTATTTTTTCATCTGCATGGGCTTGCACCAAAGAAGGGACTTTATATCCCATTAACATATAAGGAACACGGACGTTATCTCTTATAGTCAGCCGTTTCTCACCTGTTTGTGGAATTTCAGGTCGATCTTTTAATTCCGCCAATTTTTCTGGTTTTAGGGGTGCAAAGTGCTTTAACGCTAATTGATAAACTTCTTTCGGATCAACATCACCAACCACAACAACCGTCGCATTGTTTGGGGCATACCACATACCGTACCAATCACGCATGTCTTGTGCTTCATAATGCTGAATGTCAGCCATCCAACCAATCACGGGGTTTCGATATGGGCTGGTTTGAAATGCTGCTGCCTGAAGTTTTTCATAAGCCAAAGATTGCGGCTTATCATCTGTTCGCATGCGACGCTCTTCTGTAACCACTTTCCGTTCTTTTAAAAATTCTTCATCTGAAATGATGAGATCCCGCATTCGATCAGATTCGAGCTTAAAGCTGATCGGTAAGCGTGATTTTTCCAACTGTTGATAATAGGCCGTGTAGTCTCGGCTGGTGAAGGCATTCTCCCGGCCACCATTTTCAGAAATGATCTTAGAAAACTCACCTGACTTAAGATCATCCGTACCTTTAAACATCATATGTTCCAACATATGCGAAAGTCCGGTTATGCCTTCATGCTCATAACTGGCGCCAACCTTATACCAAACCTGTGTCACCACCACTGGTGAGCGGTGATCTTCTTGGACAATCAGCTTCAAACCATTATCCAACATAAATTCGTGAGTCTTTTCTACTTCTGTAGCACCCACAAAGGTAATCTGCGTCAGTAATGACCCCATTAATAATAATTTTGACTTGTGAAACACCGTTTCGCTCTCCTCGTTAGTCTATTCGGATGTTAGGATAGCGTATTCTTAAAATTAGTTCCCCAATCTACATACTATGTTTACATTTGGACGCAAAGGTAAAAACAAAAAATCAGCTGATCAAGTTTCAGATAAAGCTATTACGATAGCTCCCGAACAAAAGACAGAACAAAAAAAAGGCTTTTTTGAAGGATTGAAAAATGGCTTAAGCCGAACCCGTGAGAATCTTACCGGCGGAATTTCTGGTCTATTCAGTCGTGGCGAAAAGATCGACGCTAAATCGTTAGAAGAGCTCGAAGATCAATTATTAATGTCTGATGTTGGCATCAATGCAACAGAGACTATCATCCAAAGTTTACGTGAACGCCTTAAAAAACAGAAGCTTGAAGATGGACAATCTCTAAAGATGGCTTTACGGGACAAAATGCTTGAACTTTTAGAACCCATCTGCAAGCCATTAGAAATACCAAGCGATCTTGATGGTCCATTTGTCTTATTAATGGTGGGCATCAATGGCGCCGGAAAAACCACCACAATCGGTAAGCTGACTAAACGTTTTCAAGAACAAGGACTTTCTGTCGCGCTTGCTGCTGGTGATACATTTCGTGCCGCCGCAGTAGAGCAGCTACAAACCTGGGGCGAACGTAATAACGTCACCGTCATCGCGCAAAGCGGTTCTGCTGATCCCGCATCTGTTATTTTTGATGCTGTCTCCTCATGCAAAGCGAAAAATATTGATGTTTTAATTGCTGACACTGCGGGCCGCTTGCAAACTCAAAGTCATTTAATGGAAGAACTACGCAAAATCCATCGAGTGATCAGTAAGGCTGAAGTTGGTGCACCACATGAAGTTATGTTGGTTCTTGATGCGACAACGGGACAAAATGCACTCAATCAAGCTGAAAAATTTGATGAGGTCGCCGGGCTAACCGGGCTGACGTTAACCAAACTCGATGGCACCGCTAAAGGCGGCATTATTTTCGCTCTGGCTGAAAAATTTGACTTCCCCATTCGCTATATCGGCGTTGGTGAGCAAAAAGAAGACCTACGGGTTTTTAACGCGAATGAATTCGTCGACGCCTTATTAAATATCGATCCTGCTAACGAATCACAATAGAATTATTTTTTTCAAATATTATCTATGACCACTCATCATGATTAGATTTTCTAACGTCACCAAACACTATCCTGGCCAAAGCGAAGCTTTGAGATCTTTGGATCTTTATATTCCACCTCAGCAAATGGTTTTTGTCACCGGCCGTTCCGGAGCTGGAAAAAGTACTCTCTTACGTCTAATTGCCTTGATAGAAACCCATAGCCGTGGTGAAGTTTTTATCGACAATATTAATATCCAGAAAGTAGCTGAGAAGCACCGTTATTTTCTACGTCGTCAGATTGGCTTTATTTTTCAAGATCATCGTTTATTAAACGACCGATCGGTTTTCGATAATGTCGCTTTACCGTTGGTTATTTCAGGATTTGATCATAAAGAAATTCCCCGCCGTGTGCAGGCTGCTTTAGATAAGGTTGGACTACTTTCAAAACAAAAAAAACACCCACTAATGCTTTCCAGTGGAGAACAACAACGAGTCGGTATTGCTCGTGCCGTGGTTAATCGTCCACCCATTTTACTAGCTGATGAACCTACCGGAAATCTTGATCCGGATCTTTCTATCGAAATAATGCAGTTATTTGAAGAGTTTAATCGAATTGGTGTCACCGTCGTCATCGCAACCCACGAGGTTGAAATGACAAGTCGCTTAGGTCATCGAATGATCGCTTTAGAAGACGGACAGCAAATTCCTTTCGGTTCTGATCAAACTGGCGAGTCAATAGTCGGTAAACTCCATGAATGAGCTAAAAAAAAGTCCACCCTCTACAATGCAAAAGCTCAAAGGATGGAAGCTTACACACCTTCGCTGTTTACGAGCCAGCCTTACTCAACTATTGAGCACACCAACCTCAACCATTTTGACCATTGCTGTCATTGGTATCGCCTTAGCTTTACCTGCAGGGCTGACGTTTGTTTTAAATAATCTCGGCCAAATGACCGGGACAATAGACACAAACAACTCCATATCGCTCTATCTAAAACAGGATTTAAGCTCTGATCAAATCAACCAACTACAAAAAGATCTGCGCTCTAAAAAAACTATCAATAAGATCACCTATATTTCCAGTGAAGAAGGACTAGAGCAATACGGTAAATTCTCAGGAGAAATATCGAGGCAAATAGATGAAGAAATTTCAGATCAGGGCAACTTAATCGATCTACTTGGTGATAATCCTCTTCCAGCCGTACTGACACTTCAGCCGAAAAGAGATGTGTCTCCAGAAGCGCTAGATTCTCTGGTGAGTAAGCTGAAAACTTTACCTGAAGTCGATCTAGCTCAATTTGATAGTCACTGGGCCCAACGTCTCCACTCTATCATCCAGTTATTAAACAAGTTCGCATCTGTTCTCAGTGTGCTTCTGGTTATTAGCGTTTTGTTGATCATCGGTAATACGATTCGAGTTGGTATACAAAGTCGTCTCGAAGAGATTCAGATCTCTCGTTTATTTGGGGCAACCAACGCCTTTATTCGTCGCCCATTTTTATATAGCGGGCTTCTATATGGTGTTCTTGGTGGCTTGCTCGCTAGCACCTTACTTCTTATTAGTTACTCGCTAATTGCAGAGCCTATTCAACAATTAGTAGTTCTATACCAAATTGAGTTTCCTACAAGCAGCAGTTCAATCATAAATTACTGTTTTTTAACGATTATGGGTGGTGGTGCTTTAGGCATCATTAGCTCTTGGGTAGCCGTATATCTTTATCAAAGAGGTTTAGAACACCAAGATTTTAGCTAAAGTTACTCTACTTAAGTCACTCACTATATTGAACTTTTCATCTTATTAGCACTCTTAGCTTCTGAGTGCTAAAATAGATACCGATGAAAGGAGAATATCCAAATGACAAATAACGCTGAACTACAACTTGCGCTGCCTATCGGCTCGTTGGATAGCTATATCCGCTCGGTCAATACTGTTCCTATGCTTACAGCAGAGGAAGAAAAGGATCTAGCTGAGCGTTTTCAAAAGAATGATGACTTAGCTGCTGCACGCCGGCTTGTTATGTCACACCTGCGTTTTGTGGTTAAAGTCGCTCGTGGCTATAACGGTTATGGCTTAGCTCAAAACGATCTTATTCAAGAAGGAAACATCGGCTTGATGAAAGCCGTAAAACGCTTTGACCCGAGTGTTGGTGTACGTCTTGTAACCTTTGCTGTGCACTGGGTTCGCGCCGAAATGCATGAGTTCATTCTCAAAAACTGGCGAATTGTTAAGGTCGCAACAACCAAGGAACAACGTAAACTTTTCTTTAATCTACGTAGTGCGAAAAAACGCCTTGGATGGTTGAACCAACAAGAAGTCAATGAAGTCGCTGAAGATTTAGGCGTAAAACCACAAACAGTTCTGGAAATGGAAAAACGCCTAAGTGCACATGATGCTTCGTTTGATCCTGGTTTTGATACAGATGACGACGATCACGTTTTCTCACCAGGGCAATATTTAGAAGATCGTCGGTTTCAACCTGACACCATGGTAGAAACAGATCAGTTTGAAACACAACAATCAAACTTACTACGCGCTGCAATGAACAAGCTGGATGATCGTGCAAAAGATATCGTTGCTAAACGTTGGTTAACCGATGACAAAAAAACATTACATGATCTCGCCACTGAGTATGGAGTATCTGCGGAACGGATCCGTCAGTTAGAAAAAGCCGCTATGCAAAAACTTCGTAGTGCGATGGAAGCCCCTGCTTAATATAAGCCCGTCTTCTTAAAACATAAGAGGGCGGGAGTATAACTTCCTACTCCCCGATCAGCTCAATCATATATCCATCAGGATCTTTTACGAATGCGAGCACCGTTGTTCCACCCTTCATTGGTCCTGCTTCACGAACAACCTGACCACCACATTGCTTAATTTCTTCAGCTACTTTATAAACGTCATCAACACCAATCGCAATGTGCCCATAAGCATTACCCAGATCATAACTGTCAGTTCCCCAATTATGAGTCAACTCTACAACCGTATTTTTTGACTCATCACCATAACCAAGAAAGGCCAAGGTAAACTCACCTTCTGGATAATCTTTTTTTCTTAATAATTGCATCTTTAAAACATCAACATAAAATGCAATAGATTTCTCAATATCCCCAACTCTTAGCATTGTGTGTAACATTCTCATAAAGCTCATACCTCTTTGTTATTGATTAGTTTCTAGCTGTACTAAATATCTTATATATAAATATAGTCATGCTGACTAAAAGTAATGCCGCGACTCCATTGTGAGACACAGCAATATGTAAAGGCAGACCTAATTTTACATTCGCAATACCTAGCATCACTTGTAAAATAAGAAAAAATCCGACTAACATAGCGACTTTACGAATAGAAGAATTTACATTCTGTAATGAAATTAACACTAAACTTAGCAAACTGATAAATGTAACTATCGCACCAACTCGATGCATCATATGAATAGCCGTTCTTGCATCTGCTTTTAATACACCAAACTCATAGTCGACACCAAGGCCGCGCCACATGACAAAACCCTCTTTTAAATTCATTGCTGGCCACCAATGATTTTGACAGGTAGGAAAGTCTGGACAAATCAATGCAGCATAATTACTACTAGTCCAACCACCTAAAAATATTTGTATGAATAAAATTAAAAAAGCGATAACTGAGAAAGCTTTTAAACCAGACGATGCTTTTGTAAAAAAACTACTGTCTTGCTTTGGTTGTGAAGCCATAACCAACCAGGTTAAAAAAGCGAGTGTTATCATTCCACCTAGTAAGTGAGCCGTTACTACTACAGGTTTTAGTAAAAGCGTTACTGTCCACATTCCTAATAAACCCTGAAAGATAACCAAGCCCACCAAAAATAAGGGAACTAAAACAGGCTGGTCAGGATCACGTCGATTCTTCAAAGCCATTCCGGCTAAGATTAAAATTAAAATTCCTAACGTTCCCGCTAAATAGCGATGCATCATTTCTTTCCAAGCTTTTTCGGGCTCTAACTTTCTTTCTAACTCCTGACTTTCCTGGTGGCGAAAACTATCATCTATTTGTTCTGTTGTTTCTGGAACAATCAATTCCCCATAGCAAGTTGGCCAGTCCGGACAACCAAGACCAGCATCAGAGAGTCTCACATAAGCACCTAACACTATGACACAAAATGCTAAAAATACTGTTAATCGAGCTACGTAGTTAAATGTTTTCATTAATCTGTTCTACTGTTGATTCTAAATATTGAGTAATTAATTCCGGTCTAACTTTTTCAAACCAAGGCACATATTGAACTGGAATATCAATTTGTTGTTCTAACGTCGTAATTGTTTCTTCGCAGAATTTATAATCAGGATCTATCTGCGTTGCTATACATGCAACTAACCTCAAGCCCTTGTCACGTATAGATTTTATGGTTAATAATGCATGATTAATACAACCAAGCCTTAAACCTATCACTAAAATTATTGGAAGGTTCATCTCTTTCGCTAAATCTGAAATTCTTAACTCTTTTCCCAAAGGGACTTCCCACCCACCAACTCCTTCTACAAAAACTTGTTCAGATTGATGGTTGATGATTTTGTAATTTTTAATAATTTTTTTAAACTCTATAACTTCATCACTCTGCTCTGCTGCAAAATGAGGTGACACCGATGGTTCAAATGCATAAGGGTTGATTGTCTCATAATCAAAATCAACACTGGCTTCTGACATTATCTTAATTGCATCATCGTTACGCAAACCTTGATCAGTTTTTTCACAACCACTCGCAATAGGTTTCATGCCAGCAACTTTAGCTCCTTGATTAACAGAAACTCTCATTAAGCTTGTTGTAATTAAGGTTTTACCAATTTCAGTATCCGTGCCCGTAATAAAAAAACCTTTACTCATGATCGACGTTTTATCTCAGAAACGGGAAAATGCCTGACAGTACTGCCATCTTGCGGTCGCATATTTTTTTCGGGTAACCAAGCATGACCGTAAACTATTTCATAAGTAAGTGGCAACTGCCCATCAACTCTTTGCTCTTCATAGGCTTCTGTTAAATTAGCCAACGTATTTCTACCAATCATTCCTTTTTTTCTATCTGTCGAGGCATTAGTTGTACCTAGTAATTTTAGATCGATTAAGAGAGATTTTAAATTTGGATACGTTAAGGTATATCTTTCAACATCCAGTACTGGCGAAGAAAATCCATTACTTATCAACACATCACCAATTTCATGCATGTCGAGAAAATCATGAATATGAACTCCTGCGTCAATAGTATTCCATGCATCACGCAATTCTTTCAACGTATCTGGTCCAACCGTAGAAAAACTCAGTAAGCCACCTGTTTGCATTACACGGTTAAATTCTTTGAACAACTTATCAATATTATTACTCCACTGAATAGCAAGGTTGGAAAAAATTAAATCAATCGATTGATCTTTAATTGGTAATAAATCTATATCCGCGCATAATAAGTCTGTGCGGTTTCGAAAACGCCCCAACCTTCTCTTATGCTCTTTTAACATTCCCTGCGCAATATCAACTGCAACGATTCTGCTTTTTTTATATTTTTTTATTAACTCTTGTGAACCTGTTCCTGTACCGGAGCCAAGATCCAAAATTTTTTTTGGTTCTATTTTTGAGAACGATAATCGTTCTAAGTGTTCAACTAAAACGGCTTGCTGAACGACAGCAACATCTTCATAGCTTGATGATGCACGACTGAACGACTTTGCTACTTTCTTTTTATCCAGCGACATGTTCATTGATGAATTTTGAAACCATTTTTGTGTCTGTTAAAAAAGGAGTATGTCCAGATCCTGGGATTATTCTTGTTGCAATTTTTTCATTAAGTAACTTTACTTCCTTTTCTGCAGAAACTGGAACTAGTGAATCTTTTTCACCAAAGATCATTAAAATTGGCACCTTAACTTCCTTTAAATTATTACGGAGATCGCTCATCAATAAAATTTGTAGGCCTTGCTCAAGCGCTTGTTGAGAAACTTTCTTGATCGATAATCTCTTAAGCTCTCTAATCCAACTTCTAGGATTTTTAGTTCCTTCTGCTGCAAGATAACTAAACTTGTCTAATGTTTCAGCTGGCTGTTTGTTATATTCCATTACAAATTTTTTAAGAATATTTCGATCCATTGCGGCTGACCAATCTCTTTTTTTTCCAAAGCATGGTGTGCTCGTAAGTAATATAAGTTTTTTTACTTTTTCAGGATAGCGACAAGCTAAATCAATTCCAATTAATCCAGCCATTGACCATCCTATTATAATAACCTGATCTTCTATCTGCTCAGCAACTATTGCCGTTATATTCTGAAGTGAATACTCACTTACATCAGATTTCCCGGCATAACCAGGAAGATCTATAAGTTGTAATCTGTAATCTGTTTCTAATCTATCAGCTAGATTTTTAAACACACCTGTATCAAAGCCCCAACCGTGGATCATGACTAGCAGTTGGCGATTATCTTTAATCATTAATCAGAACTTCACTTAACCCTTCAATCAGAGAGTCTACTTGTGATTCTTCATGAGATGCAGAAAAGGTTACACGTAATCTAGCTGAATTTTTTGCTACCGTCGGTGATCGAATTGCGCTGACCTTAATTCCTTTATCAGCTAAGCTTTGACTGATATTCATAGCCTTTTCACTATCGCCGACGAATATTGGTTGAATGGGTCCAAGTGCATTTTCATACAAAGGAATTCCTCGCTTCGATGCCTTATGTCGAAACTCACCGATTAAATTAAATAATTTCTCACGACGCCAATTTTCAGTTCTAACCAGTCTGAGTGATTTTAATATCGCTGCGGCCTGTGCTGGTGGTAACGCGGTTGTGTATATGTAAGATCGTGCATTTTGTATTAGGCTTTCTATCAATGCTTCTGATCCCGCAACAAATGCACCCGCAACCCCGAGTGCTTTACCAAAAGTGGCTACCATTACTGGCGCTTGCTCTTCCGTTAGGTTTACTGCACTTAAGCTACCTGCACCATTCTCACCATAGATTCCAAAACCATGTGCATCATCAACATACATAGTTGTATTGTCCTTCTCGCATAGCTTTGAAATTTCATTAAGCGGTGCTAAATCACCATCCATGCTAAAAAGGCTTTCAGAAATAACCCACTTTTCCTTCCCTATCTCTGCAATAGGAATAAGAGTCAGCATTTCTTTCAGATTTTTCGTATCGAGATGTTTGTAACGTCTTAATTTTGCACCTGATAATTTTGCACCATCTATTAAAGATGCGTGACACAACTTATCCATAAACAAATGATCATTTTTCTTGGCTAAGGCGCTAAGCACACCAATATTAGCTGCGTAACCACTGCTGAACAGTAAAGCACTTGAACGTCCCGTAAATTCTGCAAGCGCAACTTCTAGTTCTCGATGAATATCTGTATAACCAGTAATTAATGCTGAACCACCACTGCCTAAACCATATTCATCTAAACCTTCTTTAGCAGCCGCTATTATTTCAGGGTGATTTGATAGTCCGAGGTAATCATTACTACAAAAGTTTAAATACTGATGTTCGCCAAGTTGAATATATGAATTCTGTTCTCTACTACGAACGACACGAACCCTATATAGGTTTTCACTTCTCTTTTTCTGTAGTTCTTTAGTTAGATTTACATCTAAAGACATTTAGACTGGATTCATTCCTACTCGACTTAGTAGAGCTTGATCACGCTGGTGCTGTGGGTTTTCTGTAGTCAATAATTTTTCACCATAAAAAATTGAGTTTGCACCCGCCATAAAACATAAAACCTGATGCTCATCATTCATTTCTGTACGACCTGCTGAAAGTCTTAGCATAGACCCTGGCATCATAATTCTTGCAACAGCGATAACCTTAACTACTTCAAGTGGATCAATATCTTGCTCATTCTCCATCGGCGTACCCGTTGCTTTGACGAGTACATTGATCGGTACACTTTCTGGATGTTTCTCCATGTTTGCTAGTGATAGCAACAAGTCGACGCGGTCACCTTCACTCTCTCCCATACCAACAATACCACCACAACAAACATTGATACCTGCATCTCTTACATTCTTTAATGTATCAATACGCTCTTGATACGTACGAGTACTAATTATCTTTTCGTAGTATGACTCAGAAGTATCTAGATTATGATTATAATAATCCAAACCAGCATCTTTCATTGCTCCGGCTTGCTCTGCTGTGATCATACCTAATGTAACGCAACTTTCTAAACCAAGATCTTTAACTTCCTTAATCATCGCAGTTACCTTGGGTAAATCACGATCTTTAAGTTCTCTCCACGCAGCGCCCATACAAAACCTGCTTGCTCCCTTGTCTTTAGCTTCTTTTGCAGCGACTTTTACCGCTTCAAGATCCATTAACTTTTCAGGCTCTACATCCGTATTGTACTTAATACTTTGTGGGCAGTATGCACAGTCTTCCTCGCAGCCACCGGTTTTAATATTTAATAAGGTACTCAGTTGGATCTCAGATGCATTAAAAAATTTACGGTGTAATGTTTGTGCTTGATACACTGTGTCAAAAAAAGGTTGATCGAAGAGAATTTCTGCTTCTTCACGAGTCCAGTTGCTTCGAACTTCCTCGTAAGTTTGATTTTCTTTATCAATATTAACTGTTTGTTCTGCTGACATGCTGTACCTTATTCAAACTATGAATTCATGAATGATATTATGAGATCGCTTAATTGTTTCCAACAAGTATATCAACGTGTTTTTACTAAGAAAACTCATAGTGATTTTATTTTTTCTTCTTATTGCGCACTTTGCGGTGATCTTTGTGCTTCAAGTAAGGAAGTTATTTGTCGTCCTTGTCACTCCGATCTCCCTCTTCTTAACAATCCCTGCCTAATATGCAGCCTTCCACTTCCCTCGACTATCATAGGTCGAACGTGTGGAAAATGCCTAAAAAACAGACCTTTCTATCAAGCTAGTATAATACCGCTTGAATATACTTTCCCCAACACTATTTTCATTAAACAGTTGAAATATAAACAAAAACTAGTATATTCTGATCTTCTTGCCAAATCTTTACAAAAGGTAATTCAGCAAAAGAAAAGACCACTTCCTGATTGTATCATTCCTGTCCCACTACACCCTTTGCGTTTAATCAAACGTGGGTACAATCAATCTGAATTAATTGCTAAGTCTCTTGCTAAAAACCTCGATATTTCTATTGATTTAAAATCTTGCCGTCGTATAAAGAATACAGCTCAACAAACTGGCTTCTCAGAAAAAGAACGTATGTACAATGTAAGTAATGCATTTTCTATCAGCAGCATTCCTTACAAGCATGTTGCCATCCTTGATGATGTTGTCACTACAGGCAGCACCGTTAACGAACTAGCGAGAGTTCTCAGCCTAGCAGGAGTTAAAACTATTGAAGTTTGGGCCTGCGCTCGAACAACCTTAGACCCTAAAGATTCCTAAGTATCCAAGTTAGACACATTTAATGCGTTTGTTTCGATAAACTCTCTTCGAGGCTCAACCTGATCACCCATTAGTGTTGTGAAAATCTCATCTGCAGCTATTACATCTTCGATTCTAACCTGTAAAAGGTTTCTTGACTCAATAGACATGGTCGTTTCCCATAATTGATCTGCATTCATTTCACCAAGTCCTTTATAACGCTGAATGTGCATCCCTCGCTTTGCTTCTTTAAACAACCATTTAAATATATCATCAATATTATCAATAGGTTGCGTTTTTTCACCACGTTTAACATGTGCATCTTCAGTCAGTTGTAATTCTACTTTTTTACCTAAGGTCACAAGTTTTTGATAATCAATCGAAGTAAAGAATCGATTATCTAGAATCATTTCTTTGATTAGCCCATGTTTCTCATAAATGACTTTTGCATAAGAGCGTTTATCTTCATCTTCAACTAGAATCTTTACAGAATAGTTTCCAATAGGAACTGTTTTTAATTTTACTTGTAACTCATCAAACCAAGCCGAATTTCCATTTGACTTGCTAAGCTCTTCAACGGTCATCGCTGACATTGAACGAAGCATATCAATTAAAAACGGTTCGTACCTATTAAACAAACGTTGACGTACTCCCTGCAGCATTAAGAATTCATTACCAAACTCATTTAGCTCCTCACCTCTAATGCTTTTATTACCATCAACCAACAATTCAGCATCTTTCATGGCTAAATGCATAAGGTGTGTGTCTAACTCAGGATCATCTTTAATATATTGTTCGTGCTTTCCTTTTTTAACCTTATACAATGGTGGTTGGGCAATATAAATATAACCCTTCTCTACTAGCTCTTTCATTTGACGATAGAAAAAAGTTAACAAAAGGGTCCTGATGTGTGAACCATCGACATCAGCATCCGTCATTATGATAATGCGGTGATATCTTAGCTTTGCAGGATCGTATTCTTCACGCCCTATTCCACAACCAAGAGCTGTTATCAAGGTTCCCACTTCTACAGACGAAAGCATTTTATCAAATCTTGCTTTCTCTACATTTAGAATTTTACCTTTAAGCGGTAAGATCGCTTGAAATTTTCTATCACGGCCCTGTTTCGCTGAGCCGCCAGCTGAATCCCCTTCCACTATGAACAACTCTGACTTTGCAGGATCTTTTTCCTGACAATCCGCTAGCTTACCTGGCAAGCCAGCGATATCTAAAGCGGACTTTCTGCGTGTTAACTCACGTGCTTTTCGAGCGGCATCTCTTGCTCTTGCAGCTTCTACAACCTTTTCGGTAATAATTTTTGCTTCGGATGGCTGCTCTAACAAGAACTCCTGAAGCTTCTCATTCATTACAGCTTCGACAATTCCCTTTACTTCGCTAGAGACTAACTTATCTTTAGTTTGTGAAGAAAATTTAGGATCAGGGACTTTTACTGATAAAACAGCAGTCAAACCTTCACGAACATCTTCACCAGACACCGTGATTTTTGCCTTCTGTGATACACCACCAGCTTCCATGTATTGATTTAAAGTCCTAGTCAGCGCGCCACGAAAACCCGCTAAATGCGTGCCTCCATCTCTTTGCGGAATATTATTCGTAAAACAATAAATATTCTCTTGATATGAATCATTCCACTGCATAGAAACTTCTACCGTGACATCATCCTTTTCCGAAATCATACTGATCACAGTTGAGTTTAGTGGTGTTTTATTTTTATTAAGATGTTCGACGAATGCAGAAAGACCACCTTTATACTCAAAAACATCCTGCTTTCCTGTCGTATCTTCTAACAAAATGATTCTTACGCCAGAATTAAGAAACGATAACTCTCTTAAACGTTTAGATAGGATGTCATAATGAAACTCAATGTTTGTAAAGGTTTCAGAACTCGGCTTAAAACGAATTTCTGTACCTGAGTGACTTGCATCACCTACTTCTCTTAATGGTGCCTGCGGTACACCCATTGCATATTCTTGACGGTATTCCTTACCATCCTTATAAATAATCATTTGCAGAGTTTCTGATAAGGCATTAACAACTGAAACACCTACACCGTGCAAACCTCCAGAGACCTTATAAGAGTTATCATCAAATTTACCACCCGCATGTAACACCGTCATGATGACTTCTGCGGCAGAAATACCCTCTTCCTCATGTATATCAACAGGAATCCCACGGCCATTATCTGTAACAGAGACTGAATTATCAGAATGTATTGTTACAGTAATCTCGGAGCAATGCCCTGCCAACGCTTCATCAACGCAATTATCGACTATTTCAAAAACCATATGATGCAAACCAGTTCCATCATCTGTATCGCCGATATACATTCCTGGTCTCTTTCTTACTGCATCGAGACCTTTAAGGACTTTTATGTTGCTAGAATCGTATGACATTATCTCTACCTGTGATTATTGAGGCTAGTATACCACTTCCTGAAACTTCCCATGTTCCACGTGGAACATCTTAGAATTGTTTAATATTTGCTTTGGTAACAACTTACTTTCAGTCGCTGTAATAAACTGCTGCATGTCGAGCGAACTTAGCATCTCAGTTATTTTTTCTTTTCGTTCAGCATCTAACTCTGCCGCTAAGTCATCTACAAGTATAATTGCCGACTTACCGGTTATTTCTTTTAACAGAGTAATCTTAGATACTTCCAGTGCCGCTGCGAGTAGTTTTGTTTGGCCCCTAGAAAGTACTTGGGAGGCAGGTTGTTCTTGCGTTGTAATAATTAGATCAGCTCTATGTGGACCTTTCCTTGTATAACCAACAACAACATCTTTATCCCTTCCTTTTTCAATTACTTCCGAAAGCTCCAAGTCACCCCAACCGCATTCATAACGAAGCTCTATTGGAAACTCACAGTAGTTAGATGTCTTTTCTTTAAGTTTATTTATGAACCTGCTCACTATTACTTTTCTATGTTTATTTAAGCTATTCCCTGCCTGAATAAGCTTTTCATCCCATACAAAAAGATCAGCCGTAACTTTCCTTTTTCTCAGAATTGCATTTCTTTGCTTAAGAACTTTATTATAAGCACACCAGTTTTCGTAATAGGATTGTTCCACGTGAAACAATAACCAATCAAGAAACTTCCTTCTATAAGCTGGACCACCAACGATCAACTGATGACTTTCAGGTGTTAACAAAACAACGGGTTGGATTGATGCTAGCTTTGCTGCACTACTAACACTTTCACCTGCATAGCGGATAGTTGTTATATTCTTATACTTCTCTATCCCTAAGACTTTACCTAAATTATCTTTTTTGAGTTTTGAAATAACTTGTAGTTTATTTTGCTCTTTTCTTATGACCACCTCAGTTTTACTACTTCTAAAAGATTTTGATGTCAAAAGAAGATGAATTGCTTCGAGAAGACTACTTTTACCACTAGCATTCTCTCCACAAATAATATTTACACCAGCAATGGGGGCAAGTTCTGCTTTTTCTATGTTTCGAAAATCTTTTATCTGTAGCTTTTCAATGGTCACAATAGAATCAGAGACGCATAGGCATGATCACGTATTTACTATTACTGTCCTCTGCTGATGTTATCAAACAACTACTATCAGAATCTTTTAGTTCTAAGATAACCTGATCAGTTTTAATGATATTTAAAACATCTAACAGATAAGAAACATTAAACCCTATTTCCATACCAGCACCTGAATACATGACTTCTATTTCTTCTTCAGCTGTTTCTTGTTCTGGGTTATTAGCAGAAGCAATGATCTTCCCCTCCTCCAAAACCATTCTTACTCCTCTAAACTTCTCATTTGAAAGGATTGAAGTTCTAGCCATACCGCTACGTAACTTTTCTCTGACAGCAAAAACTTTTTTATTACTATCTTGTGGGACAACACGTCCATAATCAGGAAATTTACCATCAATAAGTTTCGTTGTTAAAGATTGATTTTCAGTAATAACACGCAAGTGATTTTGGCTAATAACAACCTCAATCTCAGAATCACTATCCGTTAATAACTTACTTATCTCTAACACACCTTTACGTGGAACAATGATCTGAAGTAATTCACTTAGTCCTGATGCAAAACTTGTTTCAGAAAGAGCTAAGCGATGCCCATCTGTCGCTACAGCACGAATATGATCTCCATCGAGTTCAATTAATAACCCATTTAGATAATACCGAACATCTTGATGAGCCATGGCAAACTGCGTGTGTTCCAAAAGCTTTTTCAATGATTTTTCGGGTAACTGTAAATTAGCAACCTCATCTAGTTTTTCAATCGAAGGGAAATCTTCCGCTGACATTACCCCTAGTGTGAATTTACTTTTCCCACAATTTATCTTGATTTTATCGTCGCTTATATTCAATTCAACTTCGGTGTTATCAGGTAATGCTTTAACAATGTCTAGAAACTTTTTAGCTGGAACTGTTGTTCTTCCTGTTTCTTCTGATTTGTGTTGAATAATGAAACAAGCCTCAACTTCCATATCGGTTGCTGTGAGACGAATTATTTCATCTTCTACGTGAATCAAAATATTAGACAGTATGGGTAGTGTTTGTCTTTTTTCGACAACACCACATATGGACAAAAGAGGTTCGAGTAGTGCTTCTTTATATATTAAGATTTTCATATTATATATCTAGTTATTGTTATTATTACAGTTAGTAATATCTGTTAGTAAGTATAAAAATAATTTTAAAATCAAAGTCTTATCCTGTTTGTAAACCTGTTGACTACACTACTGAAATCAAGAGATAACCTGTTGATAAAATCTGGATAAGTTTGTTGAAAAAAGAATACATATTTTTTTAACAGGCTTATAAACAGAGTTATGCACATGGCTAAATTATTAATTATCTTCGTTTAGGTTGAAAGTATTCTATACAAATTGGTGTAATCTTCATGGATCCTTGGCTCACTCTTGCAGAGCTCATCTATTTTTCTGCAGGCATGTAATACCGTTGTATGGTCTTTGCCACCAAATGCATCGCCTATTTCTGGCAGACTATGGTTAGTTAAGCTTTTAGATAAGGCCATCGCAATTTGTCGAGGCCTAGCAACTGATCTATTCCTTCTTTTTGAATTAAGATCTGCAATACGTAATTTGAAATACTCAGCAACTGTTTTTTGAATATTATCGATAGAGACCATTTTATCCTGTAGTGCTAAAAGATCTTTTAGTGCTTCTTTAGCAAAATCAAGGGTAACTGGCCGGCCAGTAAAATTAGCATAGGCAATGATTCGACGTAATGCTCCTTCTAGCTCACGAACGTTAGATTGGAAACGTTTTCCAACGAGAAAAGCAACATCGTCGGGTATATCAATTTTTTCCAGTGCAGCTTTACTTTTAAGGATCGCGACCCGTGTCTCGAGTTCTGGAGGATCAATGGCGACAGTCAAACCCCAACCAAATCGTGATTTTAATCGTTCCTCGACACCTGACACTTCTTTTGGATAACGATCGCAGGTTAGTACTATCTGATGATCACCTTCAAGCAATGCATTGAAAGTATGAAAGAACTCCTCTTGTGAGCGTTCTTTACCGGCAAAAAACTGAATATCATCGATTAGTAGTACGTCGACAGTGCGGTAGAAGCGTTTGAATTCATTGATCGTATTATGTTGCAGTGCTTTGACCATATCAGCTACAAAGCGTTCTGAATGCAGATAAACAATGTTGGCTTCAGGTTTTGTCTCAAGAATTTTATTGCCTATAGCATGCATACAATGAGTTTTACCAAGACCAACCCCGCCGCATATAAATAGAGGATTATATGCGGTACCTGGGTTTTCAACAATTTGCAGTGAAGCCGCTTTCGCAAGCTGATTTGATTTCCCTTCGACAAGAGAGTCAAAGGTGTAGTGTTTGTTGAGTCGTGGCGAAACTTTATAATTATTTCTGGCTGGTGATGGTGTTGAAATGGGTCGATTGATTCTAGATGAAGATTGTTGCTGTGGTGTACTTGGTTTTGGTGGCACAGCAGGTGTGGTTTTTGATGTACCGATACTGATATTTAAACTAACTTTATCTGTACCAGCAATATTAACAAGTAACTTGTTGATATTACTTATGTATTTTTCTTCAACCCAATCTAAAACAAAACGATTAGGTGCCAGTAATTTGATAGAGTTTCCTTCTTCTATAGCGTGTAACGGACGGATCCATGTGTTAAATTGCTGTGCAGGGATCTCAGTTTCGAGTTTTTCAAGACAGCGGTTCCAAAGAGAATTGCTCACAAGGTAGAAAGTGCTCCCAAAAGGCGCCAATAAAGTAAAATGGACCCAAAATAAAGTTATTATTATCTAAGTGGAGAATAGTATACTGGTTAAAAAAAGTTATCCACAGGAAAGATCCTATAAAAACAGGCCTTAGAGCGAAATAACTATAGATATAAATTGACATCAAAAAGCCATAAGAAGTATGATCACGCCCCTTTTGCTATTTGAATTAAGAGAATTCCCATGAAAAGAACATTTCAACCAAGTAACATTAAACGAAAACGCCGTCACGGATTCAGAAAAAGAATGAGCACCAAGGCTGGTCGTGCAATTTTAAAAGCAAGAAGAGCTAAAGGTCGTCAGAAACTATCAGCTTGAGCTTAAAGTTTGATTTAATTTTTTCTTAAAGAGAAAGGCAGAGCTTTAAACTGAGTGCAAAAGGATTATAAACTAAGAGAGTCTGTAGAGTTTCAGCAGGTTTTCAAGCGCAACAAGAGTCTGCGTGATCAAGATTGGTTGATCCTATACCGGCCTAACAATTTAGACACAGCTCGGCTTGGTACAGCTGTGTCTAAAAAGAATGTTAGGAAAGCTGTACAAAGAAACCGTATCAAGAGAATAATACGCGAAACCTTCAGAAAAAATAGAGAAGCGATGGACGCTGTTGATATTGTTGTTTTAGTCCGTCAAGGTATTAGCGAAAAGTCTAATCGGCAACTGAACACGACAATCAATGCTCAATGGCAAAAACTGGCAAGGTAAAAGAACTGGTTTTAGTCATGCTTAGTTTAAGCCGCTTCATACAATAGGCCCTGAGATGAAAAAAGTCCTTGTGATGACTATTCGTGGATACCAAGTCTTGATAAGTCCTATGTTAGGGCATCGTTGTCGTTTTTTACCCTCGTGTTCGAATTACGCGACAGAAGCTATTATAACAAAAGGTTCTCTAAAGGGGCTTTATCTAGCGACAAAAAGAATATGTAAATGTCACCCTTTCCACTCAGGTGGTTATGATCCAGTCCCGGGAACAGAGCCCAAAGGCGAAGGATTCCACACCGAAACTAACAAAACATCAGAACAGGAAAATAGAATAAATGGATAATATGCGAATGATTTTGTTTGCAGCACTCGGCTTTGTTGTGTTGTCGCTATGGCAAGCATGGCAAAATGATTACGCACCAACATCGGTTCCTGTTAGTTTCGAACAAGCAGCAATTGCAGGCAACACAACAAACGGTGTTGCTAATAACAATAGTAATAAAAACCTAGACATACCAATGCCAGTTATGACCAATGATGACTTGCCGGTTAGTGTAGATACTTCCCCTGCAGCAGATTCGAGTAAATTACAGTCAGTACAACGTGTCTTAATCGAAACCGATGTTTTTAATGCCGTGATAGATACACATGGCGGTGACTTGCGAGGTTCGGCACTGAAGCAGTATCCGGTAGAGTCAGATAAACCTGAGATACCTGTTATATTATTTAATGATCTGAATGGTAAGTTTTATGCGAGCCAAGGTGGCCTGTTGAGTAAAGAGCCTACCGCGAATCATCATAGTGTTTATAAAACTACAGCTAGTGAATATAGATTGGTAGATGGCCAAGATTCAATGGAAGTCGTTTTAAGTTGGGCTGAACAAGGTATTGAGATAGATAAGGTGTTTACTTTTCGTCGAGGCCAATATCTTATCGACGTGACTTATAGAATAAAAAACAATAGTACGAAGCCATGGAATGGGCGAATGTATGAGCAGTTACAACAGAAACATTTTGCAGAGTCTAGGAAAATGTTGCCTACTTTCACTGGCGCGGCGATCTCTAACGCAGATAAAAGATATGAGAAAATTAAGTTTGACGATTTAGCTGAGGAGCCGGTTAATCAAGAGACGGATAGTGGCTGGTTAGCTATGATCCAACATTATTTCGTCAGTGCGATTATCCCTGAAAGTGGAAAAGTGCATAACTACTACAGCAAGGTTATCAATACTAATAGTTATGTGGTTGGGTTATACGGACCACAAATAAGTGTTGCACCTGGTGAAACTCATGAGGTAACAGTTCAAGTTTATTCTGGGCCTAAGATTCAGGAAGCGTTAGAAAAAATTGCGCCAGGGTTAGAGCTAACCGTTGATTACGGTATTCTTTGGTTTATAGCAAAACCAATTTTTTGGCTGCTTGATCTAATACATTCTCTCGTTGGTAATTGGGGTTGGGCGATTATTTTAGTGACCGTTGTGATCAAAGGAATTTTTTATCCTCTGTCTGCGATGGGTTATAAATCAATGGCACGTATGCGGAAAGTCACACCGCGTCTTACTGCTATTCGAGAACGTTATAGTAATGACAAGGCTCGAATGAATCAGGCTATGATGGATTTTTATAAGGAAGAAAAGATCAATCCGCTTGGTGGTTGCTTCCCTATTCTTGTTCAAATTCCTGTCTTTTTGGCTTTATATTGGGTGTTACTTGAAAGTGTAGAAATGCGTCAAGCACCTTTCATGCTTTGGATACAGGATCTATCAATTAAAGATCCTATCTTTATCCTGCCTTTGATAATGGGTGTAAGTATGTTTGTTCAACAAAAACTTAATCCTCCGCCACCTGATCCCATACAGGCAAAAGTGATGCAGTTTCTGCCGATAGTATTCACAGCATTTTTTGCATTTTTCCCAGCAGGACTAGTGTTGTACTGGGTAACAAATAATATACTTTCGATTTTCCAGCAATGGACGATAACCAAAAGAATTGAAGCGGAAAAATAGACGTTCAATTGTACAAAAAAATGATGGTGAAGAATGTCTGAAATGAAAGACACCATCGCCGCAATCGCAACACCACCTGGTTCGGGTGGTGTTGGTTTGATCCGAATTTCTGGTTCAGGCACTGCGCAAGTCGCTAGATCAATTTTAGGCATTCAGCCTGAGCCAAGAAAAGCCATTTATCGTTCATTTAAAACAGATGATCAGCAAACGATTGATCAAGGTTTAGCTTTATTTTTCCCTGGACCAGATTCTTTTACTGGGGAGGATGTGCTTGAGCTTCATGGCCATGGCGGCTCCATAGTGATGAATAGGCTGTTGAAGCGAGTTTTAGAGCTCGATACAAGGCAGGCCAAGCCCGGTGAATTTTCAGAAAGAGCCTTTCTAAACGGAAAGATGGATCTAGTTCAAGCAGAAGCTGTTGCAGATTTGATCAATAGCGCCAGTGAAGAAGCGGCAAAAAGTGCAATTCGATCACTCACGGGTGAATTTTCTCATCAAATAGATCAGTTAAAAGAAAAAATAATTTCCATGCGTATGCTCATTGAGGCACATATGGATTTTACCGATGAAGAGTTAGATATCCCGATAGAGAGTTTTTCGTTATCGATAAAAGAAGCATTGGATCAAAACAGTTCTATTTTAGAAAACGCTAGGCAGGGCGTTGTTTTAAATGAAGGGATTAGTATAGCCATTGTTGGGCCGCCTAATGTCGGAAAATCTAGTTTATTAAATAGTCTCTTGCAAAATGATAGAGCGATTGTTACAGATATAGCTGGAACAACGAGGGATACTTTAACTGAAAAATTTTTAATAGAAAGTATACCTTTTGTTATTACGGATACAGCCGGACTGCGTAATACGACAGATCCGGTAGAACAAGAGGGTATAAATAGAACGAATAAAACCATGCAACAAGCCGATCTTGTTTTAGTTATGTCAGAACAACATGACAGCATGGAAGGCATATCAGTAGAGAATATTAATGGTCAAAAACTATATCTTATAAACAAGATTGATCGTGAACCTAGCGTAGCTGCAACAATCAATAAATCAAAAGAAAGAACAGAAATATTTTTGTCGGTAAAAACAGGTTTAGGCTTAGAGTTGCTTAAAAAAGAATTATTAGAGTTTGCAGGAATTGAGACGGGTGCAGAAGGGATTTTTACTGCGCGGCAGCGACACATCGATGCCTTAGAAAAATCATACGAATATTTGGAAGCAGCAGAGCCCTGTTTAAAAAGAGTCAGTAATTTTGATCTGGCAGCAGAAAACCTACGGCTATCGCTTGAAAAATTGGGAGAAATCACAGGTGAGTTTACGACTGAAGATTTATTAGGTGAGATTTTCTCTGGTTTCTGTATTGGAAAATAAAGTGTAGGAAGAAAAATCTTGGAAATTAAAGAAACAATGGCTGAGCACTGTAGCTTTTCACGACGGATGGGATCAATAGTTTACGATAGCTTATTATTATTTTCATTAATGCTATTTGCGACGCTACCCTACTTGTTGGTTACGGGAGGCCAACAAATTGATCCTAACAATATTCCATTTAAACTCTATCTGTCGTGTATTGGTTTTTTGTATTTTATTATTCCTTGGAAAATAAAAGGTCAAACACTTGGAATGCAAAGCTGGAAACTAAAACTAGTTCAGATCAATGGGCAACCGATATTTCTAGGTCAAGCAATCCTACGAATGATGTATTCTTTTTTGTCTTGGTTACCTTTAGGGGCTGGATATTTTTGGAGTTTAATTGATCAAGAAAAGCTAACCGTACATGACAGGTTATCCCGCACCAAACTTATTAGTTTAAAAGCTAAATGAAGTTAGAGCTTTACTAATTTTCTCATTAAAAACCAACCAATAAAAAACGTCACGATAGCAGGTGTTGCCACGGCTAACAGTGGTGGTAGTTTATAAACAATTCCGACATTCCCCATGCCTTGGTTGACGATGTGAAAAATCAAACCAATGACAATACCGATAAAAATACGTTGCCCTATATTTTGAGACTGCTTAGCACCAAGAACAATTGGAATAGCAAGAAAAATCATGACACCAGTGGATAGTGGATAAATTAACTTGCTCCAAATAGCTTGTCGATAAGTTTGGCTGTTTTGGTTATTGTTTTTAAGGTATTTTGTATAGCTAACGAGATCGATAACCGATAGGTTTTCAGGTTTGATTGAGACAAGACTCAGTAATTCTGGTCGGAGTAAAGACTCCCAAGTTGCATCGATAGTCGTATCTTTTGTGATAGCTTGTTCAGAGATGAGAGTTTGGGTAACATTTTTCAAGTGCCACTCTTCGCCCTTGTAAAAAGCGGTATGCGCATAACTACTAGAAATGAGCCGGTTATCTTTGTCAAAGTTATACATGTAAACATCTTGAATAACATTATCCGGTAGGATTTTTCTTACATTTAAATAGCTCTGGCCTTCACGCACCCATAACCCATTTCTAGTTTTTAAACTAATCTGGTCATTAATTTCAACGGAGCGACTATAGTTTGCGTATTGTTCAGTAACAGGGACTATGAATTCACCAAGAACCATAGCAATAGCAATAACTATAATTCCAGACTTCATCACAGAAAAAACGATGCGTTGGAAAGAAACACCAGCATTACGCATGACGACGATTTCATTTTGAGACATCAATGTGCCTAAGCCGATTAAGCTACCAATTAAGCCAGCTAAAGGAAAAAGGTTGTAGGTTAGAGAGGGGATTTTTAAGATAACAAATTTAACGGCATCAAATAGTCCATAGTTACCTTTACCTACGGTGCTTAGTTCTTCTATGAACTCAAAAAATGTAAAAAGCCCGATCAACACCAGCAAGACTATGAATATATTTCCAAGGATTGTTTTTCGAATATACCGATCAAGAATTTTCATTTATTATTGCTCGAAAAATGGCGACGAAAAATAGGAATATAAATAATCGAAAGAATACTGATCAGCATTAGAAAGTGAGGCCACCATAACCCTGGAAAAGCTGATAGCTTCTGTCGATTGACCATGTCATGAGAAATGTTTAGAAGGTTGTTATAAATAAAAAAAACCAAAATTGCAGAAGTAAATAGTAAAGCGCCTTTTAGATCTCTGGATGATCGCACCGCGAGTATTGCAAAAGCAGATAACAACATAATGGCTATTGGTGTTGATAACCGCCACTGAAGCTCAGTCATTGATACGGAATTACCGGTTTTCCATGTTTGATAAAGTTCTTTGCTTGAAATGCGTGACGAAGGCCGATAAGTCGTATCGTAACCTTCTTGTTCCATTTTCACAGAGTAGCGATGGAATTCTGTGATCGAATAATCTAACTGGTTTGGAACCCCAATATAGCGTTTCCCGTGTTGAAAAATAACCGATCGTTCGCCGGTTTTTTCATCCGTATGAATACTGGCAGAGTCTGATGTTAGCACTCCTGTTTTGCCCTGCTCTGTCACTTGAAGAAAAATATTCTCCATATTTTTAGTGTCTTTTTCAAAGTCCTCAACATAAAGAACGCGGTTGCCACGGCTAAATTCTTTAAAGCTTCCAGCAGTGATCCCGGTAACGTCTGACTCACGATTGGCTTTTTGTTTTAAGACATCAATATTCTTTTCGGCCCAAGGGAAGACAAACATGGTTAGTAATAAGGCTAACAGTGCAAACATACCTGATAGCTTTAGTATTGTAGAGAAGAAGAACTTGTTGCCCAAACCGGCTGAAGATATAGCGATCAGCTCGCTATCTTTTTGAAATCGTCCTAAAGCCATAAATAATGAAAGGTATAAGCACAAAGGAATAATTAAGGATAAAGAGGTGACGAGTTTTAGCGTCAACATTTGATAAACAATTTCGGCGGTCATCTTACCTGCCGCAACATCGCCAAGGTAGCGTACGAACCTCAAGCTAATGACGATCAGAATCAACACCAAAAAAATGGCGAAAAAATTCTGTAGAATTTCTTTATATAGATAGCGTTTTAGAATCAAAATTAAAAAATAGATCTCTGATTATGCCAAGCCACTGGTCAGCACTGTGTTAAACCAATAAAATCACGAGTTGGTAAACGAAAATTATTAGGAACCCTTATGAAATTTAACGTAAAAACCTTCAACCCGAAAACTCACCAAACTGGATGTATTATCGCAGGGGTCTACTTAAATGACCATAAGGCGAGTCAGTTATCAACAACGGCCGAAAAAATCAATGATGCAAGCAATGGTCTGATTTTGGAGATTCTCAAGTCCGGTGATCAACAAGGCAAGCTTGGTCAGACCCTCGTCTTACATAAGGTTCCTGGTATTAAGGCTGATCGAGTCATACTGGTAGGCTGTGGTGGAAAAGATAAATTAGAGACTGCGGGCTATTTCAAAGTGGTTCAGGCTGCATTTTCAGCGCTCAAACAATCGGAATCCAAAGACGCAGCATGCAGCTTAGCTGAAATTGAGGTGGCAAACCGCGATCTGGATTGGCGTATACAACATGCTGTAAGAACGGCTGGTGAAGTGTTTTACACGTTTGATCAATTAAAAAGCGGTAAAAAAATAAAACAGTCTGTTACATCAATCACGATGACGGTAGGAACGAAGGCTGAAGTTACAAAAGGTTCAGCAGCAACGAAACGCGGTGAAGCGATCATCAACGGTATGCAACTTAGCCGTGATTTAGCTAACCTACCAGGTAATTATTGCACACCAAGCTATATCGCTGATCAGGGGAAAGGCTTGGCGAAGAAGTTCAAATCTATCAACGCGACGGTTTTATCAGAAGCACAGATGGAAAAGTTGGGCATGGGCTCTTTACTCTCGGTATCTCGAGGCAGCGCAGAACCTGCTAAGTTGCTCGTGTTGAAATACGAAGGTGATAAAAAGTCTGCTAATCAAAAACCATACGTGCTGGTTGGAAAAGGTGTCACCTTTGATACGGGTGGTATTTCCTTGAAATCAGGCGGCGGCATGGATGAAATGAAATACGACATGTGTGGTGCGGCCAGCGTGATAGGAACCATTGCAGCCGTTGCTGAAATGGGCTTGCCGATCAACTTGAACGTAATCGTGCCGACAGTAGAAAATATGCCGGGCAGCAAAGCAACTAAACCGGGTGATATTGTCACCAGTATGTCTGGTCAAACAATCGAGGTTTTAAATACCGATGCCGAAGGCCGTTTGATTTTATGTGATGCTCTAACCTACGCGGAGCGTTTTAAACCACAAGCGGTTATCGACGTTGCAACATTAACGGGTGCCTGTGTGGTTGCCTTGGGTAAGGTTGCGACAGGATTGATCAGTAATAATGATGGGCTAGTTTCTGATCTGCTGGCGGCAGGTGAAACAACGCATGATCGCGCATGGCAAATGCCGTTGTTCGATGAGTATCAACCTTTGCTAGATAGTAACTTCGCAGATATTGCTAATATTGGTGGACGTGATGGTGGCATGATCACCGCGGGTTGTTTCTTATCGCGATTCACTAAAAAATATAACTGGGCACATTTAGATATTGCTGGAACAGCGTGGCACTCCGGCAAAAACAAAGGAGCGACAGGTCGCCCCGTTTCAATGCTGGTTCAATATCTTATGGATAGATGCTAAGGATTTATTAAGTGACGAGAGTCGATTTTTATATACTGCCGGAAACAGCTAAGCGAACCCGTGATCACGTATTATGCTCGCTAACAGGCAAGGCTTGGAAGCAAGGAAAGAAAGTATATATTCATGCTGAATCAGCGGATCGAGCTACGGCTCTGGACAATTTATTGTGGACATTTAGCGACACTAGCTTTTTGCCACATGGACAAATTGATCAGACGGATCTCGAAAAAACACCGGTTTTAATTGGACATGTAGATCCACCGACGGATCTACATGATATTATGATCAATATGACGGGCTCCGTACCTCTCTTTTTTGCTCGTTTCGATCGATTGATCGAAATTGTTGATCAAGCTTCTGCTGATCGAGATCAAGCTAGAGAGCGATATCGGTTTTATAAAGAACGTGGATACACATTGAATACCTACAACTTGGATACGTAGCGTGGCAGAAGACGAGAATAAAAACACAGGAGTTTCGACCTTAGCCGGCGCTATAAAATCATTAGAAGATCTGCTCGATCAAAATAATGAATTATTGGATCGGATTGATGTTGATAAACAAGACGATCCTGATGTGTTCAACGATGAGCGTACGCCAGAAGAAGCGATACAAGAGTTACCAACATTGATCGACGTTGTTGAGCCAAGACCGCAAGATACTCGGAAAATCAATGTGGTCAGAAGCGCTCCAAGACCGATGAATATCGACATGCCTCAAGAAATGAAGGACATACTCTCACCAAATCTAGAAGATATTATTTATGGCGAGATACGAAAAGCGACGAGTAACGTGCAGAACGCCATACTGAAAGAAGTTAATTCACAGTTGGAAATGACGCTGCAAACATTGAATCAGGTCGATGGTGTTAATTTAGATAAATTGAGTTTGAATATTCCCGTCACGACAGAACAAACAATTGATCAAAACGAGTCGTCTGAAAAAATAATAATGACAGAAAACTCGCAAGAACAACGTATTAATAGAGCTGTTGAGACGGAAAAGAATGATGCTGTGTCTGCTATATCCGCCGCTGTTGCTCGCAGTGTCGAGAGTCGACAAGTAAATAACTCTCTCAGCACAAGCCCGAAGAACATAGACCAACCGAAACAGGAATTAACACAAGTAATGTCGACCGACCCCAAAACAATGGAAAAAACCTACGATCCTCATGCCATCGAACAACGTTGGTATCATCAGTGGGAAGATAAAGAATATTTCAAAGCCAGTGGTGAAGGCGAGCCTTATTGCATTATGTTACCACCTCCTAATGTGACGGGTAGTTTGCACATGGGGCATGCATTTCAAGATACCTTGATGGATATTTTGACTCGTTATCACCGGATGAAAGGTAAGAACACATTGTGGCAGTGCGGTACCGATCACGCGGGTATCGCGACACAGATGGTGGTCGAAAGACAGCTGAACGAAAAAGGTCAAAATCGACATGATCTTGGTCGAGAAGCATTTACCGATGAAATTTGGAAGTGGAAAGAAGAGTCAGGCGATAATATCACCCGACAATTACGTCGTATGGGAACATCGATGGATTGGAGTCGCGAACGATTCACCCTCGATGATGGTTTATCCGATGCCGTCGGTGAAGTTTTCGTTAAGCTCTACGAAGAAGGTCTTATTTATCGTGGTAAACGTTTAGTCAATTGGGATCCTGTTTTACACACCGCAATTTCTGATCTAGAAGTTGTTTCTGAAGAAGAGAATGGTCATCTCTGGCATCTTAAATATCCTATCGTCAATCAAACCTGTACAGAAGAGTTTGTTATTGTTGCAACGACTCGACCTGAAACTTTGTTGGGTGATGCCGCGGTTGCGGTTCATCCTGAAGATGAACGTTATAAGCACTTGATTGGTTCAAAAATCAAACTGCCATTAACCGAGCGAACGATTCCTGTTATTGGTGATGATTATGTTGATCAGGAGTTCGGCTCTGGTTGTGTGAAGATTACCCCTGCTCATGATTTTAATGATTACGAAATGGGACAGCGACATGATCTGCCATTGATGAATATTCTGACCATCGATGCTGCTTTGAATGATGAATGCCCTGCCGCTTATCAGGGAATGGATCGATATGAGGCACGGAAAAAAATCGTTGCAGATCTTGAAGCATTAGGACTGATCGACAAAATTGAAGATCATAAACACATGGTTCCTCGTGGTGATCGGTCACAGGCTGTGGTCGAGCCATATCTCACCGATCAATGGTATGTGAAAACAGCTCCTCTAGCGAAACCCGCCATAGAAGCTGTTGAAAATGGTGATATTAACTTCGTGCCTGAAAACTGGTCGAAGACCTATTTTGAATGGATGCGAAATATTGAAGACTGGTGCATCTCTCGACAGTTATGGTGGGGGCATCGAATCCCTGCTTGGCATGATCAGGAAAGTGGCGAAATCTATGTAGGCATCACAGAAGCAGAAGTTCGAGAGAAGCATGACTTAGGTCCAGACATTGTTTTGAAACAAGATCCGGATGTTTTAGATACCTGGTTCTCCTCTGCCCTCTGGCCTTTCTCAACGCTAGGTTGGCCAGAAAAAACAAAAGAGTTAGAGACGTTTTATCCTACCAGCGTGCTAGTGACAGGTTTTGACATCATTTTCTTCTGGGTAGCTAGAATGATTATGATGGGTTTGAAGTTTACTGGAGAAGTGCCTTTTAAAGAGGTTTATATCCATGGTCTTGTTCGTGATGGCGAAGGCCATAAAATGTCCAAGTCAAAAGGTAATGTGCTTGATCCCATTGATCTGATCGATGGTATTGATCTTGAGTCGCTGGTGAAAAAACGCACAACTAGCTTGATGAAGCCAAAAGATGCAGCGAAGATCGAAAAAACCACGCGTCAACATTTTCCTGATGGCATCTCCAGTTATGGTACCGATGCACTACGTTTTACCTTTGCATCACAAGCAACGCTGGGTCGTGATATCCGCTTTGATCTAGGCCGAATTGACGGCTACAGAAATTTCTGTAATAAGATTTGGAACGCTACCCGATATGTGATGATGACAACTGAAGATTATGAAGTGAATCATAATGCTGAAGTTGAGCTAGGTGTCGCGGAACGTTGGATTATTTCACGTTTCCAGCAAACCATCGGTGAAGTTAGTCAGTATGTTGAAGCGTATCGTTTTGATCTTGCAGCAAAAGCTATCTATGAATTTACATGGGATGAGTACTGTGACTGGTATTTAGAACTATCCAAAGCAACGTTAAATTCTAAGCGAGCGAGCGAAGAAGCTAAGAACGGTACACGCCAAACCTTACTCGAGATCCTTGAATCGTTATTAAGATTAGCTCATCCATTTATGCCTTTTATTTCAGAAGAGCTCTGGCAGCGAGTGGCTATAAAGCTTGGTATTGAGACTGGCTCGGTTATGACGCAATCATTTCCAGAAATGGATGAAGGCTTGATTGATGAGAATGTTCTACAAGAAGTAAGCTGGCTGAAAGAGTTTGTTCTGGGTGTTCGACGCATTAGAGCCGAGATGGATATCTCTCCCGGCAAGAAATTACGTGTTGTTGTAAATGGTGGTGATGATAACGAAAAAGACTGGTTGCGAGATAATGTTCGATATCTCGTATCGATTGCTCGGCTTGAGTCAGTAGGAGTTCTCCGGAGCGGTACAGCGCCTGAGTCAGCAACGGCACTGGCAGGAAAAACAACCCTATTGATTCCTTTAGAAGATATCATCGAGCCAGTTGCGGAAAAAGAACGTTTAACAAAAGAGCTAGAAAAGCTGTCGAAAGAAAGTGAAATCGCAGAGAAAAAACTAGCAAACCCAAGTTTTGTGGAACGCGCGCCGACAGAAGTTGTCCAAAAAGCGCAAGATCGTCTTGACGAAATCCAAGCAGCAAAGATGAGGCTTGGTGAACAACTAACTCGAATAGAAGGAATGATTAAGTAAGCATAT
Source organism: uncultured Pseudomonadota bacterium (assembly GCA_913058255.1). Classification (GTDB taxonomy): domain Bacteria; phylum Pseudomonadota; class Gammaproteobacteria; order CAJXQU01; family CAJXQU01; genus CAJXQU01. The sequence continues at coordinate 131,102 of CAJXQU010000001.1, forward strand.
GTTTGCACATTTTAAAGAAGATATAGCCTGCGTTTTTGATCGAGATCCAGCGGCACGCTCAACATTTGAAGTCATTATAGCCTACCCTGGCCTACATGCCGTTTTGTTTCACCGAGTAAGCCATGCTTTGTGGAATAATAATTTTTATTGGTTAGCTCGATTTTTATCGCATATAGCGCGCTGGTTGACTGGTATAGAAATTCATCCTGGGGCGACTATTGGTCGACGGTTTTTTATTGATCATGGCATGGGGGTTGTTATCGGAGAAACAGCCACTATCGGAGATGATTGCACGCTTTATCATGGCGTCACACTTGGCGGGACCACTTGGAACAAAGGCAAAAGACACCCAACATTGAAAAATGGTGTGGTGATTGGTGCTGGTGCAAAAGTTTTAGGGCCAATCACTTTATATGACTGTGCAAGAGTGGGTTCAAACTCCGTCGTTGTTAAAGATGTTCCTGAAGGCGCAACGGTGGTTGGTGTACCTGGGCAGTTGATTGTGCAAAAAGATGAACAGGAAGAAAAGCGCGAAGAGATGGCAGATAAAATTGGTTTCGAGGCTTATGGTGAAACTAAAGATATGCCCGATCCTGTGTCCAATGCACTCGGCGCGATGCTTGATCATATACATAATCTTGAAAGTGAAATTCAAGACATGCGCGATAATATATATAATAAAGGCAGTGCCGATGCATGGCAGATAGAAAAACCAAAAAAAGACAGTTCGGATTAATCCATCACAGGAACATGAGTATCTTCGCTCCACCCAGCTCAGATTGATACCCAAGTGGTATTAGAATGAAAGCTGACTTCATCAAGCCTTATAATACTTGAGTATTTTACTAAGGTATGTAATAGTAAATCACTCACGTATTACTAATCGGTTTATTTTATGAGATTAACAACTAAAGGTCGCTATGCAGTCACCGCGATGTTAGATCTTGCATTACATGAAGAACAAGGACCGATCGCACTTGCTGAGATTTCAGTAAGGCAAGGTATATCCCTCTCTTATCTAGAGCAGTTATTTTCACGATTAAGAAGAGAAGGATTAGTTAGTAGTACTCGTGGCCCAGGTGGAGGTTATAAACTTGGAAAACATATTCGCGAAATCACCATTGCTAATGTAATACAGGCAGTTGATGAAAGTGTTGACGCCACAAAGTGTGGGGGAGAGAAGAACTGTCAAGGTGAGCATCGTTGCTTAACACATGAATTATGGGAAGATCTTAGCGGTGAAATATTTGGGTTTCTAAATGGTATTTCCCTAGGCGATCTTGTGAACCGAAAAAATGTGAAAGAAGTATCTCTGCGACAAGAAAGTCAGATCATCGAAACGACCCTATTAAGACAAGAGGTAGGCTAAATGACCTTAACAGAAAACGCTGCAAAGCATGTTAGACAATTTATTGATGCAAAAGATGATGCAACTGCATTACGTGTGAGTATTAAAACAACGGGCTGTTCAGGTTATGCCTATGTTGTGGATACAACGGATCAAATAAATGAAAACGATCAGACGTTTGAATCCCTCGGTATTCAGATCGTGGTTGAAGAAAGCAACCTTGAATTCCTAAAAGGTACAGAGTTGGATTATGTGAAAGAAGAAATGAAAGAAGGTTTTAAATTTAATAATCCTAATGTAGCTGAAACATGTGGCTGTGGCGAAAGCTTCACCGTAGAGTAAAAATAAATGAGCACAAACCCCGAAGAATTCGACTCCATCGCAGGTAAGGAATACAAGGCAGGCTTCGTAACGGATGTAGAAACAGACACTGTTCCTCCAGGCTTGAATGAAGATGTGATTCGCCTGATCTCTGCAAAAAAAGAAGAGCCAGAATGGTTGTTGGAGTGGCGCTTAAAAGCTTATCAACATTGGCTAACGTTGGAAGAACCTACTTGGCCCAATGTCCACTATCCTCCCGTTGATTTCCAAGCGAGCTCATATTACTCAGCACCGAAATCAAAAGAAGATGCTCCAAAGAGTCTTGATGAAGTTGATCCTAAATTATTGGAAACGTATGAAAAATTAGGTATTCCACTACGTGAGCACGCAAAGCTAGCCGGTGTTGCAGTCGATGCTGTTTTTGATAGTGTTTCTGTGGCGACGACGTTTAAGAAAAAGTTATCTGATGTAGGCGTTATTTTTGGCTCGTTTTCAGATGCAGTAAAAAATCACCCTGAACTCGTGAAGAAATATCTTGGTACGGTTGTACCAATCACAGATAACTTCTATGCAGCATTGAATTCTGCTGTCTTTACGGATGGATCATTCTGTTATATCCCGAAAGGTGTGCGCTGCCCAATGGAGCTATCAACCTACTTCCGGATCAACGCATCGAATACAGGACAATTTGAGCGCACATTAATAGTGGCTGATGAAGGTAGTCATGTGAGCTACCTTGAAGGTTGTACTGCTCCAATGCGTGATGAAAACCAATTGCATGCGGCCGTTGTGGAGCTTGTTGCTTTAGATGATTCGGAGATCAAATATTCGACGGTACAAAACTGGTACCCGGGTGATGAAAATGGTGTCGGAGGAATATACAACTTTGTTACCAAGCGAGCAGATTGTCGAGGTAAAAATTCAAAAGTTTCTTGGACACAGGTAGAAACGGGTTCGGCGATAACGTGGAAGTATCCAAGTTGTATCTTGAAAGGTGAAAACTCCGTTGGTGAGTTTTATTCAGTCGCATTGACGAATAATTATCAACAAGCAGATACCGGAACGAAGATGATTCACTTGGGTAAAAATACGCGTAGTACCATTATCTCTAAAGGTATTTCTGCCGGACGTGCGCAAAATTCGTATAGAGGATTAGTGAAAATCACAAAGGGTGCAGAAGGTTCGCGTAATTTTACTCAGTGTGATTCTTTATTGATCGGTGATAAATGTGGAGCACATACCTTCCCCTATATCGAAGTAAAAAATCAGTCTGCTCAAGTTGAACATGAGGCATCCACTTCTAAAATAGATGAAGATCAACTTTTCTATTGTAGGCAACGTGGGATCTCAGAAGAAGATGCGGTCAATATGATCGTGAATGGATTTTGTAAAGAAGTCTTTAAAGAACTACCGATGGAGTTTGCAGTGGAAGCACAGAAACTTTTAGCGGTCAGTCTTGAAGGTGCGGTTGGTTAACCAGGAAAAAAAGAATGCTTAATATTTCAAACTTACATGTCAAAGTAGAAGACAAAGAAATACTCAAAGGAATAAACCTAAAAGTTAATGCAGGTGAAGTCCACGCAATTATGGGACCTAACGGCTCAGGTAAAAGTACGCTTTCACATGTATTAAGTGGCCGTAGTGGTTACGAAGTTACTGAAGGTACAGTAGATTTCTTAGATAATAATTTACTGGAGTTAAGCCCGGAAGAAAGAGCACACTTAGGTGTCTTTTTAGCTTTCCAATATCCAGTTGAAATTCCTGGTGTGAACAATGCGTATATGTTGAAAGCAGCATTAAATGCGATCAGAACATATCGTGGAGAAGAAGAATTGGATGCGATGGATTTCATGGCATTCGTTAAAGATAAAGTTAAGCTGGTTCAGTTAAAAGAAGACCTTCTATCTCGCTCAGTCAACGAAGGATTCTCTGGCGGTGAGAAGAAACGTAATGAAATTTTTCAAATGGCGGTGCTTGAGCCCAAGTTAGCGATTTTGGATGAAACAGATTCAGGTCTAGATATAGATGCGCTGAAAATTGTTGCTGATGGGGTCAATGCGCTACGTAGTCCTGAGCGTAGTATGGTGATGATCACACATTATCAACGTCTGCTTGATTATATTGAACCCGATTTTGTTCATGTTTTAGTCGATGGAAAGATCATTAAGTCAGGTGATAAAAAGCTCGCATTAGAACTTGAAAAACGTGGTTATGACTGGGTTCGTGAAGAGGCTGCGTAATGGAAAGTTTAGTATCAAAATTTGAGCAGTTTCTCGAGACTGAGGATAACGTGACGTTATCTAACAACTCACTTGACTGGTTAACGAATGCTCGCAAAAAAGGCATCGCACACTTTGCAAAAGTGGGCTTGCCCACTCCACGTGATGAACATTGGAAATATACCAATGTTGCTCCGATCAAAAAGAAAGAGTTCTCATTAACGAATACAAAAGAACATGACGTTAAAGCGGCTGATTTGGACGTGTTTCGCTTTAAAAATTTGGAAACGATAGAGCTTGTTTTTATCAACGGTTTGTTTTGTTCAGCATTAAGTTCGACCGTTAGTGACGAACGTGGAATCGTGTTAAACAACCTTTCTAGTTGGTTGGCTGAGGGTCATCAACAAGATCTAACGGTAGATGCCGGTGACTATGTCTTTGCATCTTTGAACAATGCATTTATGTCGGATGGTGCTGTGTTACATGTTGCGGATAATGAGCTTTTAGAAAAGCCGGTCCATCTGATTTTTGTTGCGACAGACACAGAGCAAGCGACGATGACATATCCACGAATTGATATACGTCTTGGTAAGAATGCCGAAGCTAAACTGATCGAAAGTTATGTGAGTTTAGGTGAAGCTAAAAATCTTACCAATGTCTTAACGAATATAATTGCGGATGAAAACAGTCAGCTTGAGCATTATCGTATTCAAGAAGAAAGCGATGCTGCTTATCATCTAGCAAATATATTTATTGAACAGAAGAAAGATAGTCGAGTGACTTCTCATTCCGTCTCTTTAGGTTCCGCAATTGCCCGTGTCGATGCAAAGGTTAATTTATCTGAGACTGGCACAGAAAATATTTTAAATGGGTTATTTTTGGGTAAAGGACGGCAACATACCGACCATCACCTTTTGGTTCACCACCTTAGCCCACATACACGAAGTGAAGAATATTTTAAGGGTATTTTAGATAACGCTAGTCGTGGTGTTTTTAATGGGAAAGTTGTTGTCCATAAAGATGCACAAAAGATTGAAGCCATTCAGTCGAATAAAAATTTATTACTTTCACCTAATGCAGAAGTAGATACAAAACCAGAATTAGAGATTTATGCCGATGATGTGAAATGTGCACATGGCGCAACAATTGGTCGTCTAAGTGATACAGAATTATTTTATTTACGATCACGAGGGATTTCTGAAGAGAAAGCACGTGCACTTCTGACCTTTGCATTTGCAGATGATGTTGTAAATCGAATGAGCCTTGTACCGGTCAGAGAATATTTAGAGCGAAAACTGATCGGACAACTATCGTCTTCTGATCAAATTGATGATCTCAAGGATCTTATATGAGCGGAGTAACAAACTTAGTTCCGAGTGATGTTGTTGATAAGTGGAGAAAAGATTTCCCGATCCTTAGACAAAAGATTAATGGAAAAGATTTGGTCTATCTTGATAATGCGGCAACGACTCAAAAGCCGAATACTGTTATTGATACGATCAGTCGCTATTACACAGAAATAAATTCAAATATCCATCGTGGAGTTCATACACTGAGCCAATTGGCGACGGATGAATATGAATTGACACGTGAGAAAGTTCGACAGTTCATCAATGCTAAAAGTTTAAGTGAAGTTGTTTTTACTCGCGGGACTACTGAAGCGATCAATTTAGTCGTTAATGCCTGGGGCGGAGCAGAATTAAAACCAGGTGATGAAGTGATTATTTCTGAAATGGAGCACCATTCGAATATTGTTCCATGGCAAATGATTTGTGAAAAGACCGGCGCTATTTTAAACGTTATTCCAATGAATGACGATGGTGATTTATTGATCGACGAATATAAAAAATTGGTCAATGAAAAAACTAAAATGGTTGCCGTCGTTCATGTTTCTAACGCATTAGGAACGGTTAATCCGATCGAAGAAATTATCGAAATAGCGCATGCACATAATGCTAAGGTCTTGATTGATGGTGCTCAAGCCGTTGCACATTTAGCCGTTGACGTACAGAAACTCGATTGTGATTTTTATGTTTTCTCAGGACACAAACTTTATGGCCCGACAGGCATAGGCATGCTTTACGGTAAAGAAAGTGTGCTTGAGAAAATGCCGCCGTATCAAGGTGGTGGCGACATGATCCGGATGGTCACATTTGAAAAAACAGAATATAACGACCTGCCCTATAAGTTTGAAGCAGGCACACCCAACATCGCAGATACGATTGCTTTGTCGGCAGCGATAGACTACGTATTAGCCATTGGGTTCGATGCGATTCATGCACATGAAACTGCTCTGCTTGATTACGCAACAGAGAGCTTGAAAGTTATTCCTGGCTTTCGTGTGATTGGGACAGCGAAAGAGAAGGCCAGTGTGCTTTCTTTTATGATCAAAGGAATTCATCCGCATGATCTTGGTACAATTTTAGATACTGAAGGTATCGCTACTCGTACAGGCCATCATTGTGCGATGCCGGTTATGACCCATTTTAATGTTCCCGCAACGGCTCGTGCATCTTTTGCGCTCTATAATACGAAAGCAGAAATAGATGTATTGAAAGCGGGCTTGTTGAAAACGATGGAGGTGATGGGTGTTTGATCTAAAAGAACTCTACCAAGAGATTATTGTTGATCATAATAGGGCACCTCGAAACTTTCGAGAAATGGAAGATGCTGATCTAAAAGCAGAAGGTTTTAATCCACTTTGTGGTGATAAATTAGTTGTTTATTTAAAGCTAGATAAGGATGTCATTGCTGATGTTAGCTTTCAAGGCGAAGGTTGCGCTATCTCCGTAGCATCAGCTTCGTTAATGACTGACCAGTTGAAGGGTAGAACAGAACAAGAAGCTGAAAAAATATTTGAAACTTTTCATGAATTGGTGACGGACAGAGATTCAGAAATTGATTTAGAAAAAGTCGGTAAATTAGGAGCGTTGGCGGGAGTACGAGAATTTCCTGCCCGCGTAAAATGCGCAACACTATGCTGGCATACTTTGAACTCTGCGCTAGACGATCAGGATAAAAATACGCATGCGACCATATCTACAGAATAATGAAATTAAACTTGATGAAGCGATCACATTAGAGCGTGATTGCGAGGCGATACTGATCCCGCAAGGTACAGCGATCCACTTATCTGCCGGCTCGGTTGTGTTTGTAACGCAGGCATTGGGAACCAGTGTGACGGTCAATATTAATGGAAATCTCGCGCGTATTGAAGGCCGTGATCTGGATGCTTTAGGCTTTGAGTCAATCGAAGGCCAGCAGAATACAGAAATGACCGGCGATGGAACCGTTAAGGAATCTGAACTGTGGGAACAGATGAGCAGTTGTTTCGATCCAGAGATTCCAGTCAGTATTGTTGAGCTTGGGCTCATCTACTCATGTGATGTGGAGCCGTTAAAGGAAGATGAAAAAATTATTGGTAACCGCGTGACAGTCGATATGACTTTAACTGCGGCCGGCTGTGGCATGGGTGATATTCTTGTTGGTGACGTGAAAAGTAAGTTAGAAATGGTTGCAAATGTGACAGAGGTTCAAGTTGAGTTGGTTTTTGATCCACCTTGGAATCAAACGATGATGTCAGAAGCTGCAAGGTTACAAATGGGTATGTTTTAGAATCAATAAAAGATGATCTTAGTTTTACTACCGGGGCTTGATGGAACCGGGCTGTTATTCAAACCATTTCTAGCATGTTTACCGCTGAAAATTAAAACAAAAGTAATCGCCTACCCTGCTGAGGAAGCTTTAGATTATGAGGCGCTTGTCAATTACGTGAGACCTAGATTACCAAACGAAGATTTTACCTTACTCGCAGAATCTTTTTCTGGACCAGTCGCCTTTCTACTCGCTCAAGAAAAACCGAAACATTTAAAATCCATTATTTTTGCGGCTAGTTTTTTATCGGCTCCACGACCTAGATTGCAAAAGGTAGTGCAGAAAATACCTTTATTTTCTTTTCCTATTCCAAAGCTTGTTATTCAGCATGCTTTGATCGGTAAAGAAGTTGAGCAGTCGATGATTGATTTATTCAAGCAGGCTGTGGAAAAGGTTCCTGCAAAAATATTAAACTATCGACTAAGGCAGATCACAAAGCTTGAACTGACCGGTAGAGTTGAAGAAGTTAAGTGTAGTTACATTCAAGCGGTGAATGACAAGCTAGTGTTGGAAAATAGTTTGGATCTGTTTAAAGAGCGAATCGAGCATTTGAATGTAGTGAGCATCAAAGGCCCTCACTTTATATTGCAGGCACAAGCAAAAATATGTGCAGATTTTGTTGTCAGTGAAATAACTAGTGGTGTAAGGAGTAAGAAATGACAGACTGGATAGATGTTGCCAAAGAACAAAGTTTCGTCCCTGGAGAAAAATTGATGTTTGATCTGGATGATGCTACTCGCGTGATTATAGTCAAAATTGAAGATGCCATTTACGCCATCGAAGACTTGTGCACTCACGATAATTTATCAATGGAAGAAGGTGAAATCGAAGGTAATGAGATTGTTTGTCCCTTTCATGGAGCAAAATTTTGCCTAAAATCAGGCGAAGTCACTGCATCGCCTGCTTATGAAAATATAGCCACTTTTCCGGTACAAATTGAGGAAGGGATGGTTCAGATCAGGGATGGTCGTTGGGATTGATGATGAAGTTGTCAAAAATCATTGATTTATCGAGATATTTTAATTCTTTTAGTTTCAAACAGAGAAATTCCCTCGTATAATATCCCGCTTTTCTTTTTTAATAACAAACGCGTAGTCGCGAGGATACAGAGCAAAATGAGTACAGAACGGACGCTTTCCATGATAAAGCCAGATGCAGTTAAAAATAACCACCTTGGTGAGATCTACCATCGTTTTGAACGAAATGGTTTAACCGTGATTGCTGCTAAAATGATGCACTTAACAACAGAACAAGCTGGTGAGTTCTATGCTGTTCACAAAGAGCGCCCATTTTACGGTGAGTTAGTAGAATTCATGAGTTCTGGTCCCATTATGGTTCAAGTACTTGAAGGTGAATCTGCGATTACACAATACCGTGATTTGATGGGTGCGACGAACCCTGATGAGGCTGCGCCAGGCACTATCCGCGCAGAATTTGCTGATTCAGTTGGTGAGAATGCTGTTCACGGTTCAGATGCAGTTGAAACTGCTCAAGAAGAAATTAATTTCTTCTTCAAACCTGAAGAGATCGTTTCTCGATAATCTCTGATGGCAGATCGAATCAATTTACTCGATCTAAATCGAAAATCCATGGCTGGGTTTTTCGCTGATTTAGGCGAAAAACCTTTCCGTGCTACGCAGATCCTTAAATGGATCCACCAGGCTGGCGTGACAGATATTGATGAGATGTCAAATCTCAGTAAAGCTTTGCGTTTAAAGTTAAAAGATACTGTTGCTATAAAAACACCAGAAATCAAGCAAGAACAAATTTCTAAAGATGGAACTCGTAAATGGTTGCTCGATGTTGGTAATGGAAATCGTGTAGAGACCGTTTATATTCCAGAAGAAAACCGTGGCACCTTATGCGTTTCATCTCAAGTAGGTTGTCCCCTTGATTGTAAATTTTGCTCGACGGGGAAACAAGGTTTTAGTAAAAATTTATCGGTTGGCGAGATCATTGGCCAAGTAATGATGGCCAATCAGCAGATCGGCTGGAATTCGAACAATGGCCGTCAGCCAGTGACCAATGTCGTGATGATGGGCATGGGTGAGCCAATGATGAATTTTGAAAATGTTGTGGCGGCGATGGATATTATGATGGAAGACTTTGCTTATGGTCTTAGTCGTAGACGTATTACGCTAAGCACTTCAGGGATTGTGCCCATGATTGATAAACTGAAAGAAGTCAGCCCTGTTAGTTTAGCGATTTCTTTACACGCTCCAAATGATGTTATTCGTGATCAGATCATGCCGATTAATAAAACGTATCCGCTGAATACTCTATTAGACGCATGCCGCCGCTTTACGGATGTGAAGGAATCGCATAACCACATCACATTTGAATATGTCATGCTGAAGGGGGTAAACGATAGTGAAGAAAATGCTCGTGAGTTGGTTAAGCGTCTACAGGGGATCCCTTCAAAAATAAACTTGATTCCATTTAATCCATTTCCTGACTCAGGCTATTTATGCTCATCAAGAAACGCCATTGAACGGTTTAAAACTGTACTCATTGATGCAGGTTTGATCACGGTGACAAGAAAAACGCGCGGTGATGATATTGATGCTGCTTGTGGTCAGTTGGCAGGTGATGTAATTTCTAAGGCTGCGCGTCATAGAAAAGAAATTTCTGTAAAAGGTTCTCAAGGGGAGGCTGCATGAAGAGTTTGAAATTTGTCCAAGCAAATATATTAATGGTTACTATATTCTTGGGAGCTTGTCAGTCAACTCCTAACAGAATTGATGAGCCCGAGCATGTGGCAGATAAGACAGCAGTTTTGAATTTAGAGCTTGGTCTCGCCTATATGGAAAATAAGGATTATAAAAGAGCTCTGAATAAATTACGCAAGGCAATCAAGATCGACCCTCAATATTCTGATGCACATAATACCATTGCTATTCTCTATTCCCGCTTGGGTGAGGATGATCAGGCTGGGGCTCATTTTAAGAAAGCAGTAGAAACAGATTCTGCAAATTCTGGCGCATTAAATAATTATGGCCAATATCTTTGCACACGTGGAGAGCCCGAAAAAGCGATGACTATGTTTAGTCGTGCGCTCGAAAATCCGCTTTATAGCACGCCACAGTTTGCTCATATAAATGCCGGAATTTGTGAAAAAAATAGTAAAAATTTAGAACAAGCCGAAATTCACTTTCGTTCAGCATTAAAACGATCGCCTCGGATGGGAGCAGCATTATTCCATATGGCGGATGTTAGTTATGGGATGAAGCGTTATATGCCTGCTCGAGGTTATATTGAACGGTATGCAGAGGCTGCGCGTCATAATCCAGCTTCGTTATTGATGGCCGTTAAAATAGAAAAAGCGTTGGGAGATGTTGATGCGGAAGCAAGCTATGGTCTGCGTTTGAAGAATAAGTTTCCAGATTCTCAGGAAACCAGATTGTTACTTGAAATGGAGGGTAAGTGAATAAAACGGAATCTGATCAAAGCCCCTTAACTCCCGGGCAAATATTGTTAAATGCTAGAAAAGAACAGGATATTTCTGTTGAAACAATCGCGCAAGGATTGCGTTTAGATCCCCTGCTAATTGATGCACTTGAGAACGATGAGTACGAGCAGTTTCCTGCCATGGCTTACGTCCGAGGCTATATCCGTGGTTATGCAAACCAGGTTGGAATAGACCCGGCCATAATAATTAATTCTTTTGATAAAAAAATAAATGAAGCCCCTGCTCTAGAACCTTTTGCCAGCCGGCCTGAACAGCAGGCTGATAGTGGAGATAGACACGTTAGGGTTGTTACCTACTCTCTGATAGGGGTGTTAATACTTTTGTTAGGGCTATGGTGGCAAACTCAGCGTTCGCCGCCAGACAAAATTGTAGAGCTCGTTGATGAGTTAGTGAATGAAGAACAATCTGCGGCAGAAGTTTTGGATGAAGTATCAGCTATGCTGGCTTTACCAGAGTATGCGGAAGAGCTGACTCAAGAACAACAAGAAGGACCAAAAGAATTAGAGCATGATTATGCCATTGTACAGCTTAATGAAATGCCTGAAGCACCAGAGCAAGATTTTAGTGTCGTTGCTCAACAACCTGAAGAGATTGTTTCAGAGGAGCAACCTACTCCTGTTGAAGAAACATTGAGCACAATAATTACGCCGAAGCCTGATTTAGAACCTGCCGCAGAAAAACAAATAAATAAGAGTGAGGGGATCGTTTTAGAATTTACAGATGATTCTTGGATAGAGATCACGGATTCTACAGGTAAGAAGCGCTTTTCTCGTTTAGGTAAGGCTGGTGAAATAGTGGATGTAGCAGGGCAACGACCTTTTAAAGTTATTATTGGTAAATCATCAGTGGTTAAAATGAGTTATCAAGGAACCTCCATTGATTTGAGTTCACTCGCAAAAAATGAAGTGGCTCGCTTTTACATTGATAAAAATGGCGTTCATGAATAGCAAATATTACTAATTAGAAAGTTGAATTAAATGTCTAAACCGCTCCAATCCGTGAAAGGAATGAATGATATCTTGCCAGAAGAGACGGCATTGTGGTTGTATCTTGAAGATACTGTCAGACAAACGTTTGAATCTTATGGCTATAAGCAAATGCGCATGCCCGTTCTTGAACAGACGGCATTATTTAAACGTGGCATAGGTGAAGCGACAGATATTGTTGAAAAGGAAATGTATACCTTTGAAGATCGTAGCGGTGATAGCTTAACCTTGCGCCCTGAAGGTACCGCTGGAACTGTTCGAGCGGGAATGCAACACGGTTTATTTCATAATCAAATTCAACGACTTTGGTATATAGGACCGATGTTTCGTCGCGAACGTCCTCAAAAAGGTCGTTACCGTCAGTTCTTTCAGATTGGTGTTGAAACGTTCGGAATGCCGGGGCCTGATATCGATGCTGAATTGATTATCATGACAGCTCGGCTATGGAAAACCTTAGGGCTTGAAGGTTTGAGGTTAGAGTTGAATACACTAGGAACTTCTGAAACACGGGTTAAGTACCGTGAAGATCTGATCCGTTATTTCAGCGCTAGCCAAGAACTACTGGATGAAGACAGCCAGCGTAGGCTAGATAAAAATCCTTTACGAATTCTCGATAGTAAAAATCCGGCAATGGCCGAATTGATCAAGGGCGCACCAACTTTCGAAGAATACCTTGATGAAGAGTCGGCTGATCACTTTAAGACTTTATGCGAAACACTTGATCAAGCTGGTATCGAATATATTGTGAATCCACGACTTGTTCGTGGTCTCGATTATTATAGTAAAACGGTATTTGAATGGATCACCGATCAGCTTGGTTCACAAGGGACAGTCTGTGGTGGAGGACGTTTTGATGGGTTGATCGAACACTTCGGTGGTAAAGATACGCCAGCGATCGGTTTTGCTATGGGGCTTGACCGGTTGGTTGAGCTGTTAAAAGATAATGGTACAACAGTGAATTCAGCGCCCGATATTTATTTAATATCCATGGGTGACCTAGCGACAAAACAAGGCTTGGTTCTGGCTGAAAAAATCCGAGATCAAATACCAACAGCGCGTTTATTATCGAACTGCGGTGGAGGAAGCTACAAGGCTCAATTTAAACGGGCTGACAAATCAGGTGCTAGATACGCTATCATTATCGGTGAAGATGAAACAGCCGCAGGAACCGTATCTGTCAAAGATCTCAAAGAAGGCGATCAATCGACGGTGAAGCAAACCGAACTGGCTCAATTAATGTCCGATTATCTGGCATAATTTCATAAAGAATTGAATAAAATTAGGAGAATAGCGTGGTAGACGTTTACGCATCAGAAGAAGAACAAGTAGCTGCAATAAAAAAATGGTGGAAAGAGAACGGAACCTCAGTGATCCTCGGCATAGTTATCGGCAGTGCTACCCTATTCGGTTGGCGTGCATGGCAAGGTCAGATCACGGCAAAAGGTGAACAAGCCTCTCTCATTTATTCTCAGTTAGAAGAACAGTTGTTGGGTGATAAATCAGAAGAAGCGGCAACAACAGCCAAGCAATTGATGCAAGAATATAAAGGAACTCCTTATGCCTCATTTGCAGCATTGAAACTGGCTAAAGTTGCAGTTGAAGCGAAAGATGCTGATGGGGCGAGTACCTACTTACGTTGGACAATCGAGAACGGGAATCCGAAGGAACTCGTGCAGGCAGCAACTATGCGTTTAGCACGCTTAGATCTAAGTTCAGAAAATGTTGATTCTGCATGGGCATTGATTAACACGATTGAAGACACTAGCATTCTCGCTTCTTACCATGAGTTAAAAGGAGACATTTTGTTGGCTCAGGGTAAACAAGATGAGGCTAAAAGTGCTTATTTACAGGCAACGGCACTAAACCCTGCAGGTTCGGGTAGTAATGCTTTTCTCGAAATGAAAATGGATGATCTGGGCCGATAAGCGCTAGATAGGTATCTGAAAAGATGAAAGTGAATACATTATTATTAACTTCGCTATTAGCTGTTTCTTTAACAGGCTGTAGTACGGTTAAAAATACTTACCATAAATTAATGGCTGACGAAGGGGATGAAATTGTCAGCACAGCTAAAGATGGAGCAGCGCCACTGCTCAAGTTGAAGCAATCTATAAAGATTAAAAAGCTTTGGTCTACCAGTATTGGAGATGGCACGGATGGTTTTTATCTTAAACTAAGCCCAGTAGCTGGTGATGATGTTATCTATGCTGCTGAACGTGATGGTGCAGTCATGGCTATTAATATAGAAACGGGTAAAAGACGTTGGAAAGCCAATACTAAACGGCGTGTTTCTGGAGGCCCAGGTCATGGTGAAGGTATGGTACTAGTGGGAACACGAGATGGAGAAGTTCTTGCTCTCTCGGATGAAAATGGAGCATTCTTATGGAAAGCTCAGGTTTCTAGCGAAGTTCTCTCTGCTCCAAAAGCTGATCTGGGTGTTGTTGTCGTTCGTACGGTTGATGGGAAGGCCTATGGACTCGACGCAACTACAGGCAAGCGATTATGGGTCTATGAGCGAGCAGTTCCTTTGTTAACTCTTCGTGGAACCAGTGCACCACAGTTAGAAGACGGTTTGGCTATTATAGGTTTTGATGGTGGGATCTTATCTGCACTTGATATCACCAATGGCAGTTTAGTTTGGGAAAAACGAATCGCCATGCCAACAGGCAGATCAACACTTGATCGTATGGTCGATATAGATGCTGAACCAATCATCGAAAATGGTATTATCCATGTTGCAACATTTCAAGGACACGTTTCTGTTGTAGAACTCTCTTCTGGCAGAATAGCTTGGGTAAGAGAAATATCTTCTTACGCCGGCCTTGGAATTGATGGAGATAACGTCTACCTTTCTGATGAGGAGAGTGAAGTCTGGGCACTAGAACGATATTCAGGTAATTCGGTTTGGAAACAAGAAAAATTAAAATCGCGCTCGCTGACGGCACCGGTCAATGTAGGTGATTATGTTGTCGTCGGTGATTTTGATGGTTATCTGCATTGGATGAATCGTGAAGATGGCTCATTGGCGGGAAGAATAAGACTAGATAGCAGCAAAATCATTACCACTCCCTTTGTTATAGATGACACACTTTATGCCTATAGCTCTAAGGGAAAGCTTGCAGCTTTCAAAGCCGAAGAATTGAGTCAATAGAAAATAGTGAAGCCTTATATAGCCCTAGTTGGGCGTCCAAATGTTGGAAAATCAACGCTTTTCAACCAATTAACTCGCACGCGTGATGCATTGGTTGCTAATCAGCCGGGGCTGACTCGGGATAGGATCTATGGTGAAGTGGTGTTTGAAGACACGGCCTGTATCCTTGTTGATACGGGTGGACTAACCGATGAAAAAGAAGGTATTGATGCCTTAATCTCCCAACAATCTATTCGTGCCGCAGAAGAAGCAGATATTATTGTTTTTATAGTTGATGGTCGTGAAGGCTTGAACGTCGAAGATAAAACCATCGCGAATCAGCTACGGAAGTTAGAAAAACCTGTTGTTCTTGTCGTAAATAAATCTGAAGGTTTAATTCGGGACATGGTTATCTCAGAATTTTATGCGTTAGGTTTAGGCGATCCATTTCCTATATCTGCAGCACATGGCCAAGGAAAAGGTGAACTGATTGAAACAGTTCTAGGTCTTTTGCCCGAAGAATTTAATACGGGTGAAGTTGCCGAAAAGACCGATCGCGGCATTGCTGTGACAATTTTAGGTCGCCCAAATGTAGGTAAATCTACGCTAATTAATCGTATCGTCGGTGAAGATCGAGTAATTGCCTACGATATGCCAGGAACAACTCGAGATAGTATTGATGTACCTTTTGAACGAGAAGGTAAAAAATACACATTGATCGACACGGCTGGCGTACGCCGTCGTGCTCGTGTAAATGAAATGATCGAGAAGTTTAGTGTCATCAAAACCATTCGTGCCATCGATAATGCTAATGTGGTTGTGTTGGTTATTGATGCTCAAGAAACGGTTACGGATCAGGATGCATCACTATTAGGAATGATCCTTGATAGTGGCCGTGCCCTAGTTATTGCTGTAAATAAGTGGGATGGCCTAGAAAATGATCAACGCGAATGGGTCAAGCGTGAGCTTGAAAGAAAGTTACGCTTTATTGATTATGCGAAAATACATTTTATTTCAGCATTACATGGCAGTGGTGTAGGAAACCTATTTGGCAGCATAAACAAGGCTTACAACTCGGCGAATATTGAGGTCGGTACATCGAAGCTTAATCGTATTCTTGATCAAATTATTACAGACCACCCTCCTCCGCTGGTTAAAAGTCGTCGGATCAAATTACGTTTTGCGCACATGTCGGGACAAAATCCACCACGATTCGTTATACATGGGAACCAGGTTAAATCTGTTCCTGCGTCTTATCGACGCTATTTAGAAAATGCTTTTCGTAAAGCACTGAAATTGGTTGGAACGCCGATCAAGATTGAATTCCGACAAGGTGATAACCCATTTGAAGGTCAGAAAAATAAAATGGCTGTTCGGATGAGGAATGAGAAAAGCGGTTAAGCTGACTGCGGCAGCCTAGGAGCAGTCGCGCCAAGCCAGGCCATTTTCCTGATCAGCAATCTCGATCCAACTTTCTTCACAGCTTAGTGCGGTCGCTAAACTCTTTCTTACTCTCGCAGCGCAGTTGTTTTGTTCACTGAGGTGCGCTGCAATGATGTGTTTCAATTTGTTAGTATTGAGTTTAGATAATAGATCAGCTGCTTGTTGATTAGCTAAATGACCAAGTCGGCCCGAGATCCGTTGCTTAAGGTGTTGTGGGTAAACACTCTGGGCGAGCATTTCATCATCATGATTACTCTCTAAGATCAGTGCGTCGCATTGATCATATTGAGAGATGATGTGTGGAGTGATACTACCGACATCTGTAAGGATCCCCATTCGTTGCACCCCATTAGAAAAAATGAATTGTGAAGGCTCGCGCGCATCGTGTGGCACGGTGACAGGTTGTACTTCTAATGCATCTATCTCAAAGGCCTCATGGTTATTAAAGGTGTTGAGATCAGAGACATTTATGAGCGTCTTTTCAGCAGCCTTACGTGTTCCTTCGGTCAACCAGACAGGAATATTATATTTCCTAGCTAAGCGCCCGACACCAGCGATATGATCGCCATGTTCATGGGTGACGAGAATTGCTGTTATATCTTCGGGATTTTTGTCGAAACTAGCTAGACGTTTACAAGTTTCTTTGAGGGAAAAACCGTTGTCGATGAGCAGCAAAGTGTCTGACGCCTGCACAAGCGTCGCGTTACCTTTGCTGCCACTGCCGAGAGAGGCAAAGCGCATTATGGGAGCGCTTACAGGTTAGATTTTATTCGGTTGAGAAGCTGATCGGCTTGATCAGATGACTGCCAATCGCCGTCTTCATCCAGTACGATAATTTCTGTACTTGATCCAATACTTTTTAAGCTGATTTGGAATTCATTCTTGTCACTTTTCCAGAACGTTAGTTTTGAAACTATGCCTTTCTTTGCAGCCCCTTCGGCTAGATAAACGATGTCGAAAGTACCTTCAGAGCTGCTTTCATTATCAACTTCTATATCAGAAGCGTTATATAGGAAATCACTAACCAAAGCCCAAGTTGAATCAACATGACTTGTTACCGCAAGATATTTTTTACCATCACCAGCATTGATGAGTTCAGCTCTAATGGGGGCTAACTCAGCTGAAGAGGGACTAGTAGATACATTGTTAGTAGTCTCCAAAGCAGCTGTAGAATTTGTAGATGAACCAAATGCATTTTTAATGCTAATAGCAACTTTTTGTTCTAGCGGTATGTTGCGTGCGCGTTCTCTCCAAGAGTCTTGATCATGTTCTTCCCCAGCATGTGAAAGATAGATAGCCGTTTTGTTAATATCGTCTGTAGGTTCAACGAACATTTTGAACTTATCACGAGACTGGTTAGTTTCATCACCATTCCAGTGAGTTTCCATGATGCCTAGTTCGCGGTCATCTAAATCGAGCGTATAGCCATTTTTATCCCAGAACTCTTGTAGGGTAAACCAGGTATCAGAGTTTGAGCGTGGAACAATAATGAGTTGCTCTCCAGAAACTTCGGCGATAGAGACATTATTACCAGCACGAGCACGAGCACCAGCACGAGCACCAGCATTAGGCTGAAGGCGCTCTTCTTTTTGTCTAACTACCCGTTCTTGATAGGTAGAGAAAGTAGCGGATCCATTCGCATCAACATCCGGGACGGTGAGCGTATCATCGATGGTTTCAGTGGTGAGATCAGGAGGAACTTCAAGATCAGGTAAGCTGGAGCTTTTTTGATATTCCTTACGTTGATCGGGTAAAACCTTATCCAAGTTTGGCATGTATTTACTACAGCCGCCAAGAGCGAGACTGGATAAAATCAGTAGAAAAGTTGAACGAAATAACATTAAGAAAACCTCAATCGTATTAATTATGAGAACTGTACACCAGCTCTTTCCATGGCTTTTTGCATAGGCTCTTCACAGGATTCTGACATCCATGTGAGAGGTAAGCGTAATCCTGCTTCCATCAGTCCCATTTTATGAACCGCCCATTTTACAGGAATGGGGTTTGATTCAATAAACAGTTCTTTGTGTAGTCCTTGTAGTTTGTTATCGATAGCGATAACAGTATCTCTATCACCTTCGAGGGCTGCCATACACATATCATGCATCAGTTTTGGTGCGACATTTGCTGTGACAGAAATGGTTCCATGCCCTCCATTGAGAATGAACTCACCGCATGTCGCATCATCACCACTCAACAAGAGGAAGCCGTCTCCCGCAAGTTTGTGAATCGTTTCGATGCGGCTTAGATCTGCAGTCGCTTCTTTCACACCAATTATATTCTCGATGTGCGAAAGACGGCCAACAGTCTCCGGCAACATGTCACAGGCAGTACGTCCCGGAACATTATAGAGAATGATCGGGATATCGACAGCTTCGGCGACAGCCTTGTAATGCTGATAAAGGCCTTCTTGAGTAGGCTTATTATAATAAGGTGTCACGAGGAGTGCCACATCAGCACCGGCATCGAGTGCACCTTGTGTCAGACGAATAGCTTCCGAAGTCGAATTTGCACCGGTGCCAGCTATGACAGGAACACGTTTATCAACACGCTCGACAACTTTTCGAATAACATCGATATGTTCTTTTTCCCCGAGTGTTGCTGACTCACCTGTTGTACCGACTGCAACAATGGCATCCGTCTCATTCAAGATATGAAACTCAACTAGTTGTGCTAGAGCATCAAAATCAACTTGCGTGTTTGGTCCAAAGCCTTTTTCCATAGGCGTAACCACCGCAACCATACTGCCTCGTAACATCTAAGACACCTAAAAAATCGTTATAGAGTGTTCATGTTACTGATCCACTGTAATGAAGACAAGAAAAGGTGTGATTGTTAGCTCAAAAAAGGCACAATTAAGTAAAATTAACGCTAATACTTCACTAGACTTGTCGATACATGATGAAAAATTTCTTTGTAATGTCCGTGTTGGGATCGGCTAAGCCCGATCTGATGGATAAAATATTTAAAACGTTGCAGGCTTATGGTTGCAATGTTGAAGATGGTCGTATGAGTCGCTTGGGTAGCGAACTGGCTCTTTTTGTGATGTTTTCTGGTTCTTGGGATGCAATAGCAAAAATAGAGACGCATATCCCCAGATTAGAAAAAGACTTGGATGTCAGTGTGATTTTTCGGCGTACCGAGCCTAGACAGCCAAGCTCACCTTCCATGCCGTATGCGATCGAAGTCGTATCGGTTAATCGCCCCGGCTTGGTTTACGATATTTCCCAATTTTTTAATAGTCGAGATATCGGTATAGAAGATATGTATAGCGGAACGTATCAGGCTTCACACACGGGCACGGAGATGTTCTCTTTACAGTTTACGATCAGTATTCCAACTGAAATTTCCATTGCAACCTTGCGTGGTGAGTTCATGGAATTTTGTGATCAACTTAATATCGATTCAATTATGGAGCCTGTGAAATAACCATGAGTAGCATAACAATAGATAATCTTGTTCCAAACTTTGAAATTCCTGCGACGGGAGAGCAAACCATAAGTTTGGTTGATCTAAAAGGTAAAAAAGTCGTTTTATATTTTTATCCGAAAGACAATACACCGGGCTGCACTCGTGAAAGCCAGGACTTCCGTGATCTTCATGAACAGTTTGAAGCTTTAAACACGGTTATCTTGGGGATCTCCAGAGATAGTGTAAAGACTCATGAGAACTTTAAAGCGAAGCATGAGTTTCCGTTTGATCTTTTGTCAGACAAGGAAGAGGTTTTATGTGGTTTGTTTGATGTGATCAAAGAGAAGAATATGTATGGTCGAAAAGTCATGGGCATTGTCCGTAGTACTTTTTTGATCGACGAAGAAGGTGTCTTGCGACAAGAATGGATCAAGGTAAAAGTTCCTGAACATGCAGCAGAAGTACTCGAGGCTGTAAAAAAATTATAAGACAATAAAAGCGATGACAAAATCTCATCTGTTTGTGCTTGATACTAATATTCTAATGCACGATCCAAGTGCTTTGTTCCGTTTTGAGGAACATGACATTTATCTCCCGATGATGGTGTTAGAAGAGCTGGATGCTGCAAAAAAGGGTATGTCTGAAGTTGCACGTAACGCACGTCAGGCAAGTCGCTTTTTAGATGAGCTAATAGGTGATGCTGATAGGGAAGCTATTGAGGCGGGTATCTCATTGCCGAGCATGGAGCAAGGCGGAGAAGAGTTTACTAGTGGTTTCTTATTTTTGCAGACCGATCAACTTTCTCCAGAGCAACTTGTCGGTGTTAATCAAAACCTTCCAGATAACAAAATTCTCAGCACCACCGTAGTGCTCCAAAAGCTGCACCCAACAAGACAAATTATTCTAGTATCAAAAGATATAAACCTTCGTATTAAGGCAAGGGTTGCGGGTATTTGTGCTGAAGATTACTCCAGTGATAAAACCTTGGATGATGCATCCCTACTCTATTCCGGTATTGAAGAGCTGGATGAAGATTTTTGGGAAATACATAATAAAGAATTGGAATGTCATAAAGAGCCTACAAAGACTCTCTACACTTTAAAAGGGCCTTTAGTTGAAACATGTTTTCCCAACCAATGTTTTTATCTTGCTGGCGAGAAACCGTTTGAAGCGGTGATCTCAGAGGTGGATGGCGACACGATCAAGTTTCAACATGCTAAAGATTATCGAAGTGATAAGAGCCAGGTGTGGGGAATAAATGCGCGCAATTTAGAACAAAATTTTGCACTGAACCTATTAATGGATCCAAGCGTTGATTTTGTGACTCTGTTAGGAACCGCTGGAACAGGAAAAACGTTGCTCACACTCGCTGCAGGCCTTGCACAGACATTGGATGCGAGCCTATATACAGAAATAATAATGACTCGTGTAACCGTGTCAGTTGGTGAAGATATTGGGTTTTTACCCGGAACTGAAGAAGAGAAAATGACGCCTTGGATGGGTGCTTTAATGGATAACCTTGAGGTATTAAACCAAGAGCATGAAGGTGGCGAATGGGGACGAGCAGCGACAGCAGACCTGATCAGTAACCGAATAAAAATTCGCTCCTTAAATTTTATGCGTGGACGAACATTTCTTAACCGTTACATCATTATTGATGAAGCACAAAATTTAACGGCCAAACAAATGAAGACAGTGATCACACGAGCAGGTCCGGGCACTAAGCTGGTTTGTTTAGGTAATATTGCTCAAATAGACACGCCGTACCTTACGGAAACAACTTCCGGTTTAACCTACGTTGTGGACAGGTTTAAAAATTGGGAACATAGCGGGCATCTTATTCTCAAGCGTGGGGAGCGATCGCGCTTAGCTGATTTTGCTAGCCATGCCTTGTAGGCTGTTAAGGGAACGAGAAATCGTACGTAGTGCTTTATAAGGAAGGAGTAAGCTTTAAAAAAAGTAACTTATGAAGTATTTGGCCTGCGTCGCATTGTAGCTTCGCCCACGAATCCATAACGACGATACCAAGCGATTAAATCAGAAAAATTTAAACTCCCTTTTTTATCAGGAGCTGGTTCAAGATACAAACCTCTTTTTGATCGGCGAGTTTACAAAGCATTTTTAGCATCTTAGTCCCGGAGCCTAGTGAACAAGATTTTATATACATAATCCATACAGCGGAAGGAGACATGTCGTACTGAAAGTGTAAATAGACACAATCTAATTTTTCTTTTGACTCATATAACAAAAGGGAACTTGCAATCAGGCTCAGGGTGAATATCATCCATTTTTTTAGATTTATCAATTTCCCCTGAAAACATTTCTTTCATTTGGCCGTATACAGCGTTTTATCTATTAAGGATCAAGAGTTGTAAAAAATAGAGGTTATGATTCTTTCGCTTCAGTGTTGACATAAAACTTACCTTTGCCACGCGGCCATGCAGAAATAAGAGCATTAACCAAGGTCGCAAGCGGTATAGCAAAGAACACGCCCCAAAACCCCCAAAGTCCACCGAAGACGAGTACAGCGACAATAATGGCAATAGGATGAAGGTTTACAGCCTCTGAAAATAATAAGGGAACGAGCAAGTTGCCATCTAAAGCCTGAATGATCGCATAAGCTAAGATAATCCAACCGAAATCGGCCCCCCAGCCGAATTGAACATAGGCCGCGATAGCGACAGGAATTGTCGCAACTGTCGCTCCAATGTATGGGATTATTACTGAAACAGCGACTAGCGCAGAGAGTAGAACGGCATATTTGAGTCCCATAATGGAAAAAACGATAAAAGTAACACTGCCTACCATTATTATTTCGTAGAATTTTCCGCGAACATAATTACCAATTTGCCCATCCATTTCCTCCCAAACTTTATCTAACAAAGGTCTTTCTTCTGGCAGTATTCCAGAAAACCAATTCATGACTAGTCGTTTATCCTTGAGAAAGAAGAAGACTAATACAGGACCTAGAACCAGATAAACTAAAACAGTGATCAGGCGTGGAATAGAAGCTAACGAGATTGAAAAAACAGTTTGGCCAAGTTCAGAAATACCAGAACGAACCACTTGGAGAAAATCCCAGATTTGTTCTTCAGAGACCACGAGTGGGTATTTTTCGGGAAGTTGGAGTAAAAGTTGTTGCCCATCATTAATGAGAGTCGGTAGTTGTTGGACTAAATCAGTTAATTGTCTTGAGACGAGGGGTAAAAGCCCTAAAAAGACTAACAGTGTAAAAGTGAGAAATAGTAAGAAAACGGTAGTGACAGCGATGATTCTTGGAATATGTAACCTTGTTAAGTATTGAACGGAACCTTCAAGTAAGTAAGCGATCACTATAGCGGCAATAACGGGGGCGAGCATTCCACCCATATAAATAATAATAGTAAAGCCGATAATGAGCATTACTGCGAGCAAGACAGCTTGCGGATCAGAGAAATATCGCTTGTACCATTCAGTGAAAAATCGAATCATGTGGTTTTGAAATTATAATTAAGTATGATCAGTATTATATATCATAGTAAGTTAAACCGTTTTATTAAGAGAGCTTTGAACCAGTCATTAACATTTGACTGCCATAAAAGAGCTTTTTAGCAGAGATTATTATGTCGTGGTGGGGAAAAATACTTGGGGGAATCTTTGGCTACTTGGTGGACGGGCCATTTACGGCCCTTTTGGGAGTGCTACTTGGCCATGCGCTAGATTCTCTTGGTAATACAAGTCAGAAAAAGTCAGTCCAAAAGCAAAAAGTATCGGGCTATGAAGCGCAGGAAAATTATTTTTCTTCAACATTTTCAGTAATGGGACATGTCAGCAAAGTCGATGGGCACGTTTCTGCTGAAGAGATTCGTGTTGCTAGGCTAGTGATGGATCGAATGGGTTTAAGTAAGGACCAAAGAGAAAAGGCGATTAGCCTTTTTAATCAAGGAAAGAGCAAATCATTTCCTCTTGAACAAACCTTAAAAAGATTGCGGAACTCATGTTTGTCACAAAAAAATCTGCTGAGAATGTTTATGGAAATTCAGATTATGGCTGCCATTGCGGATGGCCAGATCACGATTGTTGAACGACATTTACTACTGCATATTTCGCAACGATTAGGTATTTTGCGGATGGAATATGAGCGTATTGAAGGTCGGGTGCGTGTAGCGATGCAGCCAGCTGGCAGCGATCCAGTTAGTGAGCGCACACATAGTGAGAAAGTCACAAGTGATGCGTATATAACACTGGGGCTTAATAAGGATGTGACTGATCGAGAAGTAAAAAAAGCCTATCGTCGATTGCTTAGCCAGCACCATCCAGATAAATTAGTTTCAAAAGGTCTGCCAGAAGAAATGATGAAACTAGCGGCAGAAAAAACCCATGAAATTCGACAAGCTTACGAAGTTATCTGTACTGCCCGTGGGATTTGAGCAAACAATGGATCACCAAACCTTAGCCTCCTTGATCAAGGCTTGGGCAATGGAATTGGGTTTTCAGCAAACCGGAATCACAGGGGTAGATTTGGGTGAGGACGAAGAGCATTTGATGGCTTGGTTGGATAAGCAACGCCATGGTGAAATGGGCTATATGGAAAAGCACGGCACACGGCGATCACGTCCGGCAGATCTTGAGACAGGCACACTTCGAGTTATCTCTGTGCGAATGGACTATTTTCCAGCAGAGGTTGCTAACTCGAATATGATTCTAGGTGATGAGACAAAGGCTTATATTTCACGATATGCCCTTGGCCGCGACTATCACAAATTGTTGAGGAAGCGATTACAAAAGCTGGCAGATAAGGTTCAGGAAGTGACCGGAGATTTCGGTTACCGAGTTTTTGTTGATAGTGCGCCTGTCTTAGAAAAAGCCTTAGCTAGAAACTCAGGCCTCGGTTGGATCGGCAAACATTCTAATCTGATCAATCGACATGCAGGCTCTTGGTTTTTTCTAGGAGAGATCTATACGGATCTCCCCTTACCTATCGATCCTGTTTATGAGGACAATTATTGTGGCAGTTGTTCCGCTTGTTTGGATGCCTGTCCAACACAAGCTATTGTCGCCCCATTTCAGGTTGATGCGCGACGTTGCATCTCCTATCTGACAATTGAATTACGAACGGCGATTCCTGAAGAGTTTCGAACTCTGATGGGAAATAGAATATACGGTTGCGATGATTGCCAATTGGTTTGTCCCTGGAATAAATATGCCTCCCCAACTACAGAAGCTGATTTTGCTGTCAGAAATGATCTAGATGCACCTGAGTTGATTCAGTTATTTCAATGGACTGAAGAAGAGTTTCTAAAAAAGACCGAAGGTTCACCTATTAGGCGGATAGGTTATGAAAGTTGGTTGAGAAACATAGCTATAGCATTAGGTAATTGTAAAAAATCTGATCGTGTTGTCGCAATATTAAAAGACAAAAAAGACCATGGATCAGAGCTTGTTAGAGAGCACGTGGTCTGGGCATTAAATCAACAAGAGGAGTCAGCTACAGATATAAAGAAACGATAGGAATGTATATTGTTTTAATGTTTCCAAAAAATTGACAATGAGTTTAATATCAATGCATTGTAATGAGTCTAAATAGGGCTAATCTTCAAGATAGAGAAAAAATTAAAGAAAAAGGCACAAGACAATGGCATATGACTCTGTGATCGACTTAAAACAGCTAAAAGTTGCGTGTGAAAACTGTCGGTTGGGTGAGATTTGTTTGCCACGAGGCTTAGCTCAAGAAGAAATGGTCAAGCTCGATAATATCGTTAGCCGCGGCCGACCTTTAGTTAAGGGTGATGCTTTATATCGACAAGGCGACAAGTTAGATAGTTTTTACGCGGTTCATTCAGGCTCTCTTCGAAGCTACACCGTAACGCAAGATGGAACAGAACAAACGTTAGGTTTTTATTTTCCTGGTGAGTTGGTCGGTTTGGATGGCTTAGAGAATAGCATTCATAGTTGTACCACTGAAGCATTAGAGACGACTTCAATTTGTGAGCTGCCATACAATAATCTGCAGAATCTAAGTGCTCAATTACCAAGCCTACAACATCAGATTATGCGCTTGTTGGGCAAAGAACTGTCGGGGGATCATGATGTACTTTTATTGTTGGGTAAACGATCGGTCGAAGAACGATTAGCTGCTTTTATATTGAGTTTATCTAAACGATTTTCAGAACGAGGTTTTTCTTCGACAGAATTTAATTTAAGTATGTCGCGACATGATATTTCTAACTTTCTTGGCGTCGCGGTGGAAACGATTAGTCGACAGTTTTCAAACTTCGATAAAGACGGTGTTTTGCAGGTAAAATATCGTTTTGTAAAGATCCTTGATATGAATAAGCTTGAAGAAATTGTGATCCCATGCAAAAAATCGAGTGATATAAAAGAGAAACAAACAGGAACCTAATATACGGCTCATCGCACAAGGGATTGAGATTTTGTTAGAATTGACAACATGCAAGATCAAGAACGAAGACTGGGTGGTATCCGTCGAATTTATGGCGATAAAGCATACGAAAACTTTTTAATATCACACGTCTGTGTGATCGGTATTGGTGGCGTCGGCTCATGGGCAGCAGAGGCTTTAGCTCGAAGTGGTATCGGAAACATTACCCTGATCGATTTAGACAATCTGGCCGAATCTAACGTTAATCGTCAGATCCATGCGGTCAGTGGTGAATTTGGTAAGCCGAAAGTTACAGCTATGCATGAACGGATCTTGTTAATCAATCCAGACTGTAAAGTTACTGAAATCGAAGATTTTGTGTCCATGGATAATCTGCAAGAAATGCTCAATCAAGATTATGATTTTATTATCGATTGTACGGATAACTTTCGTTTAAAGGCGGCTATGATTGCTTTTAGTCGAAGAAACAAACTAAAACTGATTACGGTAGGTGGTGCTGGTGGGCAAGTCGATCCCACAAAGGTCCGAGTTTCGGATCTGAATAAAACCCTACACGATAGCTTGTTATCTCAAGTACGTAAGCTCTTACGTGCAGGTTACAACTTCCCTCGAAATCCAAAACGTCGCTTTTATGTTCCTTGTGTATACTCAGAAGAGCAGCAGGTATACCCAACTCCTGATGGAGATGTTTGTAAGCAGAAGCCGGATGGTTCGAAGGCTAGCGGTTTAAATTGTGAAGGTGGCTTTGGATCCGTAATGACGGTGACATCGACATTTGCGATGGCAGCGGTTTCGCATGTTCTGAAAAAGATTGCCGGCAAATAGTTGTAGTCGGATAAAAGTAATGTTAATCGCTTACATATGGATTAGTCTTGCGTTCATGCCCAAAGCTTGATGTTGGGCCATGACCTGGAACAAACTGTACGTCATCGCCCAGCGGCCAAAGCTTGTTTTTGATCGAGGAGATTAACAGCTCATGGTCACCGAATTCAAAATCTGTACGCCCGATGGAGCCATTAAATAACACATCACCGACGGTTGCGATTCGAGCATCTTTTTGATGAAAAACCACATGGCCGGGCGTATGTCCCGGACAATGATAAACATCCAGCTCGATATTGCCGAATTGAATCGTATCACCATCTTTTAACCAACGATTCGGTGTGAAGCTCTGGCAATCAGGAAAATCAAATCGCTTTACCTGAGCTGGGAAACTATCTAATAAAAATTGATCGTCTTTATGCGGGCCTTCGATGGGAATAGATAAATTTTCAGCTAGCTCACCTGCTCCACCAGCATGATCGAGATGTCCATGAGTAAGAAAGATCTTTTCTAACTCAGCACCTTCTATCTTAACGGCATTTAAAATACGATCAAGATCGCCACCGGGATCGACAACAGCAGCTCTTTTAGTTTCCTCACAAACCAACAAAGAACAATTTTGTTGGTATGAAGTGACCGGAATAATTAATACTTTCATGTAAAAAGAATATCACCATTAAAGATCATAGAAAATAGAAAGGTCAATATAAAGTGTATAGGTCTAGCGGGTCGGTTTGGTTGGCAGAATGTTTTAGAAAAATTATTAAACGAGAATGAACCAGACTCTTTTTTTGCGAAACGAACAGAGTTTACTATTGAGATAGCTTTACTTGATCCTGAACGTTGTAAGACGGACATTATGTTTGAACAATTTGATACGATAGAGAGTACTGTTCGAAGTATCAACAGGGTACCAGAACTGACAGATAATGATTCTTCGTTACAGCTCTATTTTTATGACTACATGCCAAACATGCTTGGCTTTCTCGTTAATGATAATTATCTTTTTCTTACCTACTGTCACTGGGAACATGTAAGAAATGAATTAGTACTTCGAGCCGGAGGCACAGATTATTTCGTATATAACAAAAGTGATGATTTTGGTGGAAGCGAATGTATTAAAAGGTTCTCTGGGTGGTTAGAGTACATTCGGTTACAAGATACAAAAAGCGCTAAAGGAAAGTAAGACGAATACTTGTTTAGTTACTTAGAGAAGAACACCTCACAGCTTCCTCCGCAATGAACCAATAAAATCAATCCCATTTAAGCGGTAAACTAAGGTTACTTTCTAGCGAGACTTTTCATTTTTCATTCATCTTTAGAATGGTATGATCGCGCACGTTTTATCACAAATAATTTAAAAGGGGACTTTATGAAGTTAAAAACTATTCTGTGCGCAACGGTAATTTCACAGATATTACCCATCGCGGTCGTACAGGCAGATGAAATACTGTTAAAAAATGGAGACAAAATCTCAGGGGAAATTCTTAGTAAAACCGATCAGGCTGTTTTGATGAAAACTAGTTTTGCTGGTGAAATTAGCATCAGTTGGGATGCTGTTTCTAAACTAACCTCGGATACACCGATAACGGTTCAACTCGATGATGAGTCGATGTTAAAGGGTAAATTGATCAGCTCAGATGATGGTACGATTAGATTAAGTGCTGATAATTTATTTAAAACGGATCCTATCCCTTTGAATAAGATTGCGGCGATTAACCCTCCAGCAATCGAGCCCATTAAAACGAAATATACTGGCATAGCTAATGTTGGCGCTTATCGCACGACAGGTAATACAGACAATCAAGCTGTGCATATGGATGCCGAAATGGTTGCGCGCCGTGAGACTGATCGCTTAACGGTTGGTGCTGCATATAATCAAGCAGAAACCAATGGTGTTCAAAGTGCGAAGAATTCTTTGTTCTATGCCAAGTATGACCTTTTCATTAATGACAAGTGGTATGGCTATGGGAACACTCTGTTCGAGAAAGATAGGTTTCAAGATTTGAAGCTTCGAAGTGTTGTCGGTGGTGGTTTGGGATATCAGTTTTGGGAAACGGATATTAGCGCGCTCTCACTTGAAGCGGGACCAAGTTATGCTAACGAAGATTATTATACCGGTGAGGATAAAGATTTTGCCGCCGCACGTTGGGCTTTGAATTATCATCACTGGTTTTATAATAAATCAGCACAGTTTTTTCATAACCATGAAGGCTTAGTGCCTTTCTCGGATACGGGTGATGTTTATATTCGTTCAAGAACGGGTATACGGATCCCTCTGATCAGCAAGTTTACGATAACAACTGAGATTGATGTTGATTACGATGCGAAGCCGTCAGCGGGTAACAAAAAAACAGACACACGTTATTTGTTTAACCTGGGTTATCAGTGGCAATAAAATGAAGGGTAATTCTTGAGAGAGGTTCTCGGAAGAGATACCGAGGTTAATTGATTTAACCTCGGTATTATTACTAAAATAACTTGGCTGAAAAACTAAGGCATATCGTCGATTTCAGCACCTTCCCTTTCAACGGGCATCAAGTCTTCTTTACTCACGCCTAATGCTAATGCGCTGGTACTAGCAACATACATTGAAGAGTAAGTCCCTATAATTACACCAGCAATTAAAGCCAATGCGAAAGGTCGGAGTATTTCACCACCAAAAAAGTACAACGCGATTAAAACTAATAAGGTCGTAAGCGATGTGATCACGGTTCGTGTTAGCGTTTCGTTGAGAGAAATGTTAATAATCTGCTCGGTGTCTTTCTTTCGAATTTTTAGAAAGTTCTCACGGATCCGATCAAATACAACGATCGTATCATTTAGGGAGTAACCGATAACGGCGAGCACAGCCGCTAAGACCGGTAAACCAAATTCGACCTGGGTTAAAGAGAAGAAGCCCAGTACGATGATGACGTCATGAATGAGCGCGGCTATTGAACCAACGGCAAAGCGTTTTTCAAAACGAATCGCGACATAGATCAAGATGAAGAACAAAGAGATTAACATGGCTAAACCGCCATCTTCCGTTAGTTCGTCACCCACTTGTGGGCCAACAAATTCAACACGTTTTAGTTCAGCGCCTTCGAGAGCTTGCAAAATATTGGAGCTGATTTTAGCACTCGTTAAACCTTCTTTTGGGGCGACGCGGATCAGAACTTCTTTATTGCTGCCGAAGTGTTGAACAATGGCTTCGCTGAATCCCACTTCACCTAAAACGCTACGAATTTCATCGAGTTTTGCATCTGCTTCGTAACCGACTTCGATCAATGTTCCGCCAGTAAAGTCGACACCCAAGTTCAAACCACGAATGGTCAAAGAAGCGATGGAAACAGTGAGCAATACTAACGATAACACCATGGCTAGCTTACGCTTGCTCATAAAGTCAAAGCTAGGAGTCTTATTAAAAATATTCATAATTTTATCCTTAAACTAGATGGCGAGCTTGGCGCCTTTTTTGCCACCATAGATTAGATTGATCAGCGCACGTGATCCCATAATTGCTGTGAACATGGATGTGATGATTCCTAATGCCAGTGTCACAGCAAAACCTTTGATAGGTCCCGTTCCGAAACCGTATAGAACGATGGCCGCGATCAATGTTGTAATGTTGGCATCAGCAATGGTTGAGAAGGCTTTATCATAACCTGAAGAAATTGCCGTTTGTGCAGAGTTGCCATTGCGGAGTTCTTCACGGATTCGTTCAAAGATCAGTACGTTTGCATCAACGGCCATACCAACGGTTAAGACGATTCCAGCAATACCCGGCAGGGTCAACGTAGCTTGCATCAAAGATAATAATGCGACGACCAAAACGAGATTTACTGTCAGCGCAACACCCGCAACAAGCCCAAATACCTTGTAATAAATCGCCATAAAAATCAGTACGAAGAAGAAGCCTATCTTGACTGACATAAAACCTTTATCGATATTGTCTTTACCGAGGCTTGGGCCAATAGTACGCTCTTCGATGATTTCGATGGGGGCAGCGAGAGCTCCGGCTCTTAGGAGTAGTGATAAGTTTTGTGCCTCTTCAGTGCTGTCCATGCCTGATATTTGGAAACGTTTTCCCAGTTCACCTCGAATCGTCGCGACATTAATGATTTCTTCAATGGTATGTTTGCGTTTTTTAACCTCACCATTCTCTTCGTAGCTTTCTGTTTTGTTTTCAATGAAAACCACCGCTTGTAGGTGACCGATTTCATCTCGTGTCAGGCGGCTAAACTTTCTAGCACCTTTGCCATCTAACGTAATAAATACTGCTGGGGTGCCTGAGTCTTGCTCAAGACCAGATGTCGCATCGATAATGCTATGGCCGGTGAGCATTACTTTCTTTTTCAACAAAAAGTCACGGCCATCACGAGATTTATAAAGTTTAGAGCCGATCGGAGATTGACCCCGCAAGGCTTGCTCGACATTACCTTCTTCATCAACCATACGAAACTCAAGTGTCGCTGTCGCACCAAGAATATCTTTTACCTTAGCGGGATCTTGTACGCCAGGAAGCTGAATGATGATTCTGTCCAGCCCTTGTTGTTGGATAACGGGTTCTGCTACACCAAGCTCGTTAACACGATTTCTTAAAGTGGTGATGTTTTGTTGTAGAGCGAATTTTTGAGTCTCACGCATTGAGGCTTCAGAAACGGTCATGTTCAGTAAAAACAAGCCCTCTTTTTCAGAAGTTGTTCTTTCTAACTCGGAGAAGTCGGAACGAATAAGATCTTCAGCGGCTGTACGCGTGAGATCATCCTTAAAACGAACTAACAGCCCGCCTTCTTTGTTGCGGCTGATAGTTTTATAGAGCACTTTACTTTCCCGAAGCTTAGTACGCAGCTCAGAAACATAACGTTCTTCTGTTTGTTTCTTAACGGTGGTCATATCAACTTCCATCAGGATATGCACACCACCACGTAGATCAAGCCCGAGGTTCATTGGTTGGCCACCCAAACCTTTTAACCACTCAGGCGTGGCTGGTGCTAGGTTTAGCGCGGTGGTGAAGTTACGACCCAGTTCCTTTTCGATGATTTCCTGTGCTTTTGATTGCGTTTCAGTATCATTGAAACGCAGCATTAGGCCACGAGCAT
This sequence comes from uncultured Pseudomonadota bacterium, assembly GCA_913058255.1. GTDB lineage: Bacteria > Pseudomonadota > Gammaproteobacteria > CAJXQU01 > CAJXQU01 > CAJXQU01. The sequence continues at coordinate 163,371 of CAJXQU010000001.1, forward strand.
TTTCTTCGATGGATTTTGAATCAACATCAGCAGCCGTTAAGGCTGAAGTTACAGCATCAATTTTCGCTTGGCTGAGATCAGCATTTCGTCCGGGAGAGACTTGTATTGAAGGATCGGTGCCGTACAAATTCGGCAACGCGTAAAGAGCACCAACGATCAACACGAGGCTGATTAGAAGATACTTCCATAAAGGATACTGGTTCATTCTTGTTTATTCCGACTTGGTTTTAGGGAAGGTTTACAGCGTGTCGAGCGTGCCTTTAGGCATGACCGCAGCGATAGAAGCACGTTGAACTTTGACTTGAGTATCAGTAGCAATTTCTACGACAACAAAGTTATCACCCAAATCTTTAACCGAACCAAGTAGTCCACCATTGGTTACCACTTCATCACCTTTTTGAATGCCTTCGATCAATGCTTTATGTTCTTTTGCCCGTTTCATTTGTGGACGGATCAACATGAAGTAGAAGATGACAAATAGTAAAATTAAGGGTAAAAATTCGGCCATTGCTCCCATTCCTGATGGAGCCGCTGCTGCACCTTCTGCCATTGCATTTGAAATGAAAAAATCCATGATACTGTCCTCGATTAATATGTGGTAATTATTGTTTTAATAATAAGTTCTAAACTAAACCAGTATTATGACACAGGCTTACGCAGTTCATAAAACTCGGCGATGAAGTCTTCTAAGGTATGGGCCTCGATCGCATTTCTCAAGTCCTGCATCAAAGATTGATAGTAATACAGGTTATGAATGGTATTTAATCGAGAACCTAAAATTTCAGCCGTCTTATCTAAATGATGTAAATACGCACGCGAATAGTTTTTGCAGGTATAGCAATTGCAGTTTTCATCGACGGGCCCTGTGTTTGTTTTGTTAGGACTATTCCTGATCCGCACCACGCCTGTTGAAGTAAACAGATGGCCATTGCGCGCATTTCGGGTTGGCATAACGCAATCGAACATATCAATTCCGCGACGTACTGCTTCAACCAGATCTTCTGGTGTGCCGACGCCCATTAAATAACGTGGCTTATCGGCAGGCATCTCAGGTGTAATATGCGTGAGCACCTTGAGCATTTCATCTTTCGGCTCACCGACCGACAAACCGCCGATAGCATAACCATCAAAGCCGATTTTGGTCAGGCTATTTAAAGAGTCCGTTCGGAGGTCTTCAAACATGCCGCCCTGAATAATGCCGAATAACGCAGCATCCTTATTATGGTGTTCATTTGCGTGAGCCGTTTTGCAACGCAATGCCCAGCGCATGGATAACTCCATCGATTCTTTGGCTTGATTATGATCGGCAGGAAAAGGTGTGCACTCATCAAATGCCATGATGATGTCTGAGCCGAGTTTGTGTTGAACATCAATCGAATGCTCAGGTGTCAGAAAGATCTTGTCACCATTGATGGGTGAGCTGAACTTGACACCATCTTCGGTTATCTTGCGCAGATCTCCTAGACTAAAGACTTGGAATCCACCTGAGTCAGTTAAGATCGGCCCTTCCCAATGCATAAAATCATGCAGATCACCGTGAAGTGAAATGATGTCTGTGCCGGGTCGCAGCATCAGGTGAAACGTGTTGCCGAGAATAATACTCGCCCCCATCTCTTTCAACTCTTCTGGAGACATGGCTTTTACGGTGCCGTATGTGCCGACGGGCATAAACGCGGGCGTTGGAATATCGCCGCGAGGGAAACTGATTGTTCCGCGTCGGGCGGCATTATCGGTGGTGATAAGGTCAAATTTCATTTTTCTGTCTATTAATTAATATATGAACATGGCATCGCCATAACTGAAAAAGCGATATTGCTGATCAACAGCATGTTGATAGGCATTAAGCATTCTTTCCTTTCCACCCTCTTTTCCCGCAAAGGCGCTAACAAGCATAAGCAAAGTTGATTCTGGTAGATGAAAATTCGTGATCATGGCATCAACGCTTTGGAACTCATAACCCGGATAGATAAAGATTTCTGTCTCGCCGGAAAAGGCCGAAATTTCGCCATTATTACTGGCAGATTCCAAGGCTCTAACAGTGGTAGTGCCCAAAGCGATGACGCGCCCACCCTGCTTTCTAGTCTGTTTAATTTGGTCGCAGACGGATTGTGAGACTTCAATTCGCTCCGCATGCATTTTATGATCATGAATATCTTCGACACGCATCGGCTGAAAGGTTCCTGCACCAACATGCAAGGTCACTTGGGCAAACTGCACCCCCTTTTCTGTGAGTTGATCGAGAAGACTCTGATCGAAATGTAAGCCTGCTGTCGGTGCCGCAACGGCACCCTCATTTTCAGCGAAAACAGTTTGATATCGTTCGGCATCGAATTGAGTGTCTTCGCGATCGATGTAGGGTGGCAGCGGTATATGTCCAACGGCTTCCATCACATCCCAAACCGGTTTATCGAATTCAATTGCGAACAGATCATTTTTTCGACCAGTAACTGTGGCCATATAGCCTTCATCGAAGATCAGAGGCGTGTCAGCTTTGGGAGCTTTACTGGCTTTCAGTTGTGCTAGCACATTATGGTTATCGACAACGCGCTCGATCAAAATTTCAATTTTGCCCCCTGTTTGTTTTTGGCCATACAGGCGGGCGCGGATCACACGGGTATCGTTCATTACCAGTAGATCGTCATCGTTGAGTAAATCGACAATTGAAGAAAATGGTTGATCGGCGATCTCACCGGTGTCTTTATTCAGCACTAACAAGCGGCTGGCGGTACGCTCTGCGGCGGGTTGTTGAGCGATCAATTTATCGGGAAGTTCGAAGCTAAAATCGGTACGTTGCATAGTGCGCGAATAATAACAGAGAAAAAGCGCAAGAAATGGATCGCAGCGAACAAATTCAAGGCGTATTCTAAGAAAATGATAAACGAGAGAAGATTGTTGAGAATATTAGAGGATACTTTGTACCATGTCTGATTATGAGCGCGTTGCGGCGGCAATAGAGTTTATTAACGAGCATATTTCTGAACAGCCATCGCTTGATCAGGTTGCTGCACATGTGAATCTGAGCCCTCAGCATTTTCAACGCATGTTCAGCCGTTGGGCAGGCATTTCCCCTAAGCGGTTTTTACAGACCCTAACGGTTGAAAATGCAAAGGAACGTCTTGAAAAATCGTCGATATGGTCTGTTTCTAATGATTTAGGTTTAAGCAGTTCTGCCCGGCTACATGACCATTTTGTTTCCTTGGAAGGCATCACGCCGGGAGAATACCGTTCAAAAGGCCAAGGGTTACAGATTTTTTATGGGCTACACGACTCACCTTTTGGTAAATTGTTTATCGCTACCACGTCACGAGGGATCTGTAAGCTTACCTTTCTTGACCAAGATCAACGACAAACACAGATTGAACAAGCGATAATGGAGCTTGAGCAACAACTAAGCTGTTCAGAAATACAAGAAGAGCAGTCGTTGACGCAAACGATAGTCGATAAAATATTCTCGCCTCAACGAGAGAACCTATCCATTGTTGCTGTGGGAACAAATTTTCAGATCAATGTTTGGAAGGCGCTATTGAAAATTCCGTTTGGTCAGCTTTGCACCTATGGCCAAATTGCCGAACTCATCAACAAGCCAACCGCATCAAGAGCGGTGGGGAATGCCGTTGGTGCGAACCCGATTAGTTTAATCATCCCTTGTCATAGGGTGATCCAAGCGACTGGTGTTATTGGGAATTATCGTTGGGGTAAGACGCGCAAAAAAGCGATGCTAACTTATGAGGCCCTCTAAGGGATAATTCAGACTATGAAAATGGCATTTTTTAATCTTGGTTTTCGACCTTTCTTTTTGTTTGGAGCCGTATTCGCAGCAATCTCAATAGCCATTTGGGTCGAGGTTTATAGTGGCAACCTTAGTCAAACCTTTAGCTTTTCATCTCCACTGATCTGGCATGCGCATGAAATGATCTTTGGTTACGGGATGGCGATTATTGCTGGGTTTCTACTGACAGCTGTAAGAAATTGGACTGGTGTCCCAACGATCAGCGGTTTGCCGCTATGCCTGTTATTACTTTGCTGGCTGGTTGCGAGGGTTTTGAGCTTTTTTGATGTGCTTATGCTACAGGCTCTATTCGACAACCTTTTCTTGCTTGGTCTAATGTTCGCCATAGTGATGCCTATTATTAAGGTTAAGCATTGGAAAAGCCTTGCTCTCGTATCGAAGATCGCTTTAATTCTGCTGAGTAATCTCATTCTTTATTTTGGTGCAGCGGGTTATATCGAAGGTGGAGAGCGGATGGGGCTGTACTCAGGACTCTATCTAATCATTGCCATTATCCTTACGTTATCACGTCGAGTAATGCCCTCATTTATCGAGCGTGGCGTGGGCTACCCTGTTGAAGTAAAAAACCGAGTTTGGTTAGATCGAGCCAGTTTAATACTCTTTTTCTGCTTTTTGATCGCGGATGTCAGCATTCCGAATGGAACTATGGCGAGTGTGCTTGCTGCAATACTGTTTGTTTTACACACAATGAGACTAAGCGGTTGGTACACAGTAGGCATTTGGAAACAGCCTTTATTGTGGAGCTTATTTTTTGCGTATGGCTTTTTGATTTTAGGTTTTTTATTAAAAGCACTGGCAGGGTTTACCCATATACTCCCTTCCCTCGCGGTACATGCTTTTACCTATGGTGGAATAGGAATAATGACCATTGCCATGATGTCGCGCGTTTCTTTGGGGCACACCGGACGTAATATATATGAACCATCGAGAGCCTTATTTTGGATGTTTGTGATCATCTGTTCTGGTGCGGTGATTCGTGTCATATTTCCAATTATCAGTAGCTCAAACTATTTGTTTTGGATAAAATGGTCACAGCTTCATTGGTTCGCCGCATTTGCTATTTTCATCTTTTTATACACACCGAAACTAACCAGCCCAAGGGTTGATGGAATGCCTGAATGAGATTGAAAACCTGCTTATGGTTAAGTTTTATTGTTGTCATGACAGCATGTTCTGAAAGCAATGATCCCTATCAGGACTATGTGAACGGTGATTACGAAAGCGCGAAGAAACAGCTAATACCATTAGCAGAGAAGAAAGATGTAAAAGCCATGACATACTTAGGCGCGATCCATCAAATTGAAAAAAACTACGAAGAAGCGATAGACCTATACACCAACGCGGCGAAACTAAACTATGCCCCCGCGCAATACAATCTAGGGGTCATGATGCACGAAGGTATTGGTGTAGAAAAAAACTTATCTACAGCTTACAGCTGGTTATTCCTTGCCTTGGAACAAGGCCACACCAAGGCTGGAGAGCAATTAGACAACATGGTGAGCGAGATAACACCAAACCAGATCATGCAAGCGAAAGAATGGGGAAAAGAACAGATCATCAAACTATAAAAAAGTTCTTTGAAAGCTAGAGCTGCCCATGTACAATCACGCCTCGTGCCGGGGTGGCGGAATTGGTAGACGCGCCGGATTCAAAATCCGGTTTCTTCGGAAGTGCGAGTTCGATTCTCGCCCTCGGCACCATTTCAGCGTCTAACACCATCCAGCAACATCCATTCAACCCAGTAATATCAACGTTTTAAGCCATTCTTACGTCCGCTAGTGTCCAAAGGCATCCATTGCAATCCGAAAACATTGGGGGTGTCTTTGGTGGTACATTCTCATAAGGAATATGTTTTGGGGGAAAATACCCCCAGCAAGTACCCCCATGAAATTAACCGCCACAGCCGTAAAAAATGCCAAGCCTAAAGAGAAGCCTTATAAGCTGGGTGATGGTGGTGGTATGTTCCTTTTGGTCAATCCAAACGGTAGTAAATATTGGCGGTTAAAATATCGGATCTTAGGTAAAGAGAAGCTACTAGCATTGGGGGTATATCCAGATGTTAGCTTGTCAGAGGCGAGACAAGGACGAGATGAAGCTCGGAAGCTATTGGCTAATGATGCTGATCCAAGTGAAATCAAAAAGGTAACGAAACAAGCCCAACTACTTAACTCCGAAAACAGCTTTGAAGCGATTACGCGTGAATGGCATAAGAAGCAGTCAAATATATGGTCTGACGGTTATAGCAAAAAGATACTAGACCGCTTTGAGAAGGATATTTTTCCTCACATAGGCAGCAAGCCAATTAATGAAGTAACGGCTCCTGTGTTGCTCTCAGTGCTTCGTAGAATAGAAAGTCGCGGGGTGGTTGATACAGCGCATCGCATCCATCAAAACTGTGGCCAAGTGTTTAGATATGCCGTTGTAACGGGCAGAGCTGAACGTGATCCTTCCGTAGATCTTAAAGGTGCCCTACCCCCCGTTAATTTAAAGCACCACGCATCAATAACAGAACCAGATCAAGTTGGTGACCTGCTACGTGTGATTGATAGTTATGAAGGTTTCTTTCCTACGAAGTGTGCCTTACGTATTGCTCCCCTACTCTTTGTTCGACCTGGTGAATTACGTCACGCCGAATGGTCAGAGTTTGATATAGCCAAGGCAGAGTGGCGCATACCTGCCAGTAAAATGAAGATGAAAGAACAGCATATCGTCCCGTTGTCTGTTCAAGCTCTTGCCATACTCGAAGAATTGCACCCTCTGACAGGCTCAGGACGATACCTATTTCCCAGTATTAGGACCAATAGAAAACCGATGTCAGAAAACACCATTAACGGGGCACTGAGAAGGCTAGGCTATACAAAAGAAGAAATGACAGGCCACGGCTTTAGAAGCATGGCCTCAACGCTCCTGAATGAGCAGGGGTTCAATAAGGACTGGATAGAAAGGCAACTAGCTCATGCTGAAAGAGACAACGTTAGAGCGGCTTACAACTACGCTGAGTATTTACCGGAACGTAAAAAGATGATGCAACAATGGGCTGATTATTTGGATAGCTTACGAAATGAAAAGAAAGTAGTAACAGGCATATTTAACCAGACTGGTTGAAGTGCTTATTTTTAACGGGAATGAAAGGTGTTCGAGCACCAGCCATCCCCTAACCATCAAGACCTACTAAGGAGGTCATAATGACTGATATAAATAGTAACATTCAATCTGTAATCCCTGTAAGCGAAGATCTTCGTAAGTTAAAGGGGGTCATTACGGACATGGATTGTCTCTCTCAAGAAGGGCTAGCTGAGATTGAAGCTGTCACCAGATTGGTTCTGAGAGTTATGGAGTCCCCTAACGTTAATGAAAGTGACCATGGTTATATCATCCATGCTTTACACTCTATACGAAAAAAGGCTGATGACACGATGAACTATATAAACTATCAAGCTGAAAGTGTTAGTTGTAATTGGAGAAACGAAGTCGCTCAGAAAAGGTCTCAAGGAATTCATTCATGAAAACATCAAATACTTTGACTGAACAAACAAAGGAGCCGAAATATACTCTTAGCGATATGGTCGATCCGATCTATCAAGCACGAGCTGTCGCTAAATTATTTCAAGAGTTCTATTTTGAGGCTGATGATAGCACTTTCAAAAAATCCCTAACTAAGGATGATGTTTTTAATATAGTTATGGTGATGGATAATTATCTAGAAAGAATAGAGAACATTCGAGCGGAGTTAGATTAATGGCTAGTTATCGAATTCAATAAACTAAGCAAATCACGAAGCCTAGGGTAGCTCCTGAACGGGCGGAGTCCTTCACCGCCTTGGCTTGGTTTCTTAATTGAAGGATCGTTGAAGGGCGGGAATATGAGTGAATCAGAAACAGTAAAACTATTTTTTAATCATATTGTTGCATATCAAATAGAACCCGGCGTAGCGGAAATATACAACGTTGGTGAAGCTCAGGTACCAAAAGAGTCCGCCGAACTACTTATGTTTATCGATGGTGTTGATTCAAAAAAAAGAAGTTTAGATGACCAACCATGGGTACCAGTAAAAGATAAATGTTACACACATAGTCAATTATTGGCCTGTAAAGAAATAACATTAACTAGTGAAAAGAATAATATTCCATGCTTCGCAAAAGAAGTTGCTTTATCAATGACGGATGATAGGCCCCGTATTGTCCAATCTTATGTTGATGCCATAGTAAAAACCCCTGAAGAGTTTTGGGTTGAGAAAGAAAACCTGTGTAAAACAGAAAAGTGTCCATCAGGGCATGAATGGAGCTTTCAATATAAATATTATACAGATGTTATGCGTGAACTCGCATCAAAACACTATAAGAAATCTTTAGCTGAGTTGGATTTAGAAGAAGACTTATCAGGCGGTGATCAATACTCTGATACCGCATTTCATGAACTTCTTAAATACCATGAGGTATGGGCTCCCCATACAGCACTACTTTTACTTTGTGGACTTCAGCCTAGGGGAGCGATTAATTATCGTAGCAACCAATCCTACAGCTCAGATGTCATACGTTTAAAAGATAATCTTTGGAGGGGCGAGGAAAGTAATCAGTTTAATGATTTTGGGAACATATCTGTCGAAGATAACTTCTTAAGTTTTAAATCCGTTTGTTTCTCATGCGAAGATAAACATCTAATAAGTAAAAATCCTGAAGCTGTTGAGGTTCGCAAAGAAACGATAAGAGAAGCCAAGTTAAATGTTGAGAAATTAATTGAGTACTGGGAAGCAAGAGCTAATCCGGATGACCGCCTTACACCTCAAGAATATGTTGATTGGGCCTCATCAAAAGGACATGAGATCCATTGGTTGGATTGGGCTATTGAAAAAGGGCTCCTTCAACAACCTAAGGGTATAAAAGAAAATGAATTACTCGAGGTTAAAGAACATCATGAGTCAGATTATCTTATCTATTTGAGGCAAGCGGCTAGAATTTTCTGGGGAAACATTGCTGAGGATGATAAGACTAATCATCCAAGTAATAAAAATGTGAGCGACTGGCTGGTAGAGCAAGGTTTATCTAGAACGCTTGGAAATAGTGGCGCTACTATAATTAGGCCTGATTGGGCTCATATTGGAAGAAAGCCAGATCAGTAGTTATGGGTGACACCTTTAATGGTGAACCCCTTTTAATTTTTTTCTTAAATTAATCAATACAAGATTGCACTGTTTCTAATTAAACGAGAGCAATCAAATGAATCTATTACCTGTTCCGGCAATCATTCCGGTTAGCCGTTCTTCTTGGTGGAATGGTGTCAAGACTGGCAAGTATCCAAAACCTCAGAAGCTTGGAGCCAATACAACTGTTTGGACAGTTAAATCAATTCGAAAGCTGATTGAAAAAATAGAAAGCGGAGATGGTTATGAGTAACTTTCCTCCAAGAAGTTTTAGGGTATTGGATAAGAAGTCAAAGTTTTACCGTATCCTTTCCAGTCTCGTTCGTGGTGAGGCTATCAGCCTCAACAATACTGGTAAACAAGCACCTGATCACAGCCTCCATTGTACGTTGATGTCGATTGAAAGAATGGGTATAGAGTTGGAAAGAGGCTCACAAATCATCCTGAGTCTTGATGGTAAACAAAGAAGGACGATAAGACGTTACTGGTTAGATGATTACAACTTGCTCAAAGCCCAAAGTATTATGGGGATGAGCAGATGAAAGATAAATCGACCACCACTCCTAGAGTGGCAGCCAATTTCAAAACGCAACGCAATTATACACCGGTCATCAAAAAGGATACAAAGCTATATCACGTCCTTTCTGAGCTTTCTCAAGGCAAGTCATTAAACATGCTCGAGGCAGTGAAAAAGCTATCTGATTATTCGCTTCATACGACAATCAGTTCTATTGAATATCTGGGAATACATGTTCAAAGAAAGTTCGAGATAGTCTCCAGTCCTTATGGAAATAAAACCACACGAGCCAAACGATATTGGTTAGATGAGCTCAACCAGCATAAAGCACGGAAGATTGTAGAGGCTGCGTTATGAGGTGCTTCAGAGCTATATCCGGAAGAAAAGGATATGCAAATTATACAACTTTTACAGGAGGCTTCTTTCATTGTCTTCATTGGAGCCAAGGGCAACTTGAGCAGCATGAACTGATCAAGATTGAGAAACAATATGCGGGTGAGAAGAAAGCTCAGGTTGTAGCTGAAATCAGCTGTGAAGGTGTTCGCATGATCCTAAATGGCAGTGTCAGGAAGGTGAGTCTTGTCGAAGCGTAAACAAGCACAGGTTTACCCTGGCGGTTTCGTTATGCTCTACAGGCATTATACAAGCTCACCGGCTTATAGAGACCTTAAGCCTCCCGCTAAAGTATTGCTCTTAGAGTTTTTAGAGAGCTGCTTTCCTCAAGAGAGAAATGGGCGTCTGAGTATCTCTGTAAAGAATGCTGCTGAAAAACTCAATGTTTCAAAGCCAACGGCTATTAGAGCTTTTAATGAATTAGCTGAACACGGCTTTATTGTCTTAGTAAATGGTGAGCGTTGGCAGGAGAGGAAAGCACGTGAGTGGCGATTAACAATAATGCCTTGCAATGGTCGTGAGCCATCAAATGAATGGGAGCAGTGGAATTCTGAAAGTCCCGCTTTAGACGATTCAAAAAAAATCTACGGGTCAACATTTGTACCCAGTCTGGTAAAGAAACCTACCCAGCACTGGTCAAAAAACGTACCCAGAGAGAAGAATAGTGCAATTCAGCCAACGAACAATCAATAACTTACAGCCATTTTTGTTATTTCTCTGGTCAACATTTGTACCTCCATATATTTACCATGTGTATTAGTAATCTATTAGAGAACTAACAAAAGGAAGAGCTTAAAAAAATTGCGTCAAAGATAATTTGGCAGTCAGAAAAACTAACACTGTAGAAGTAATATGAATCAATGTAAAAAAACAGGCAGGTTAGTTAGTCGTTAGATTTTGTGATAGTGAAATTATCGGTAAATCGAAAAGTTGGCCCAGCTCGTTGTTCAACCTTTGTCAGAATAAATCCGAGCAAGTCCGAGATTATTTGAAAGCATCAACAACGTCCCTCAACCGTTGGCTTGCTATTGACTGTTTGTTTTTAGGCGATTAACGATCCTTTCAATAGCTTTTGTAAAAGGAAACGAAACAGTAAAATTAATGTAAAAAATACCGAACCACCGCGATGCTCACCACCTGCAATGGGCAAATTAGCTAGGAAGTACCTTTTTTAGTTTTAGGAGCTTTGATGTATGGGGGTATCAGGATTTATCTTTGTTTTATTTGCCATGGATGACGTTACGCGCTTAACGCCTCTCACAGGGACACACAGGAAGGTTGATGCTGGATGGAATGTTTTTCTGTAAAAGATATTAAGTAACGGTGTTACCGAGGCGTTACTGTCTACTAAAGTGAGTATATCCCTTGGCTATCTGATAACGAGTACTCTAAGGGCCTGTAACCTGTCTATCTAGGCTAAGGCCTTAGAATACATGAACGCTTGTGTATAGAACCATTCCCTAGGTTTATAGGTGGTTTCCTAACGCTCTATCATTATTTTATCTGTCATAAGCCACTCTGCTTTCAGCCTTTCTGTTTTCTTTTGCTATTTCTATAGCCACTTTTTTAGCCAACTGTTCTTCATTCATTCCTGGCGATGCTGTCACATTAAACGTGTTGTTAGTTGTCTGGCTGATCATGTTTGACGGCTTATGTGTTGCGCTTCCTGTTTCGACAATCGACACACCTTCCCGTCTTTTTTTGTGATCGTCGGCAACTTTATTGAAGATATTTTTAGACCCAGTGGCGGAGCCCCCTTTCACCATCCTTTGTGTAGCTTCAACTTGCTCTTGAAATCTTTTTCTCCGGACCTCTTTTGCTTTGGTTACTGCAGGATCCTCATCTTCAGCTTTGGCTCTTTTAGACATGGCAACCGTTTTCTGGGCTTCATCATTACCGAGAGCTGCAAGAAGGTGAGCAGTGCCTGAGCCTATCTTGTCCTCTAGCTTTGTGCCCCCAATTAGCTTTTCATGGATCTTCGTACCTACCGCATAACCACCAGCACCAGCCAATCCAACAACGCCTAGTTTTCCAAACTTTCCAAGTTTCCCAGCACCACCCATAGAGGCCGCTTGTTGAGCAACTGCAAGTTTTCCTAGTGAAGCAATGGCAGCGGGAATACCTTTTGTTGAGAGGGTTAATAAGGATGTACCAAACAGAGCGGTAGAGGCAGCACTAGCTATGCTCACAACTTTATAAACCGCATAGCCTTTGACGACATTACCAATCATCGTTGTATGTTCAGATGCCCAAATAGTGAATTGATAGATTGCTTTTCCTGCTTTACCAGCAGCTTCATATATTTTTGTGAGGGCTGCTCCAAACTCTCTAGCTTTTTCCTTAAGTTCGCCATTAGCAGCCATCTCATTAATCTTATCTAATAAGCCTCTTAAGCTATTTTTCATGCGATCAAACAGGCCTTCTTCCATAACGAGGAGGATAAAGTTTTTCCAGTGATCAGACATATTGGACAACATACCGGCCCATGTTTTTGATAACGCGTCCATTGAACCTCCAAACTTTTCATCCCAGATGGTTACAAGCGTGTCCTGAATCATTTTTCGATTTTTTTTGTTTACAGTCTTAGTTAGCTGCTCACCCGCTTTATTGGTGTATTCAAAGGTTATTTGGTCACCGCTTTTAGATGAGGTGATACCAAGCTCTTTTAGTCGCTCAAGCTCTCCCGTTCTGGCATCAAGAATAGCTTCCACGGCTTGCATTAAAGGCTTGTCCATCGAGGCGGCAGTATCACCTAATGTGCGTAACAGGCCATCTGTAGGGTCAATTCCTTTTGAACGTAAACTGACAAAGGCTTCTGTAACCCCGTCAATTTCATAAGGTGTAGATGCTCCAAACTCCTTAATCCATGCCATTGATTTTTTAGCTTTTACTAAACTCCCTTCAGCATTCGTCAAAACGGTTTCAAACTTTTCAAACTGAGAAGCGGTGTCAACGAACTGTGTTTTAATAAAGTAACCAATAGCACCAAATGCAACCGCACCAGTAGCAGCTGCTTTCCCTGCGATATTACGGGCCTTGGTTGCCCCTGAACTTACACCGTTACTGATACGATCAGCGGCCTTTCCAAATTTAATTTTTCGGTTAACAGACGTTTGCTGACGCTCTAACAATTTGGATGCTTTGGTTAGGTTATTGGTGTCTATCTTGGCTTCTGTGAGATCTCGTTGAAGCTTATTTAGGGAGGTGGACTGTTTAGTATGAGATTTTCTTAAAGCATCTTCAGCACGTTTAGCTGTTTTGAATTCACGGGACATGAGAGCGGTAGGCCGCTTAATACCTTGGATTTTTTTAGCTAACTCAATTGATCGCCTACTTGCTGTTTTCAAGTTATAACCGGTGTCATCCAGGCTCTTGTTTAACTTTTTGTAGGCGGAAATATCACCGATTTTTTTATTGATGCTGCGTTGTTGCTCAGTAACTTTTTTGGCTATTTTTCCGTAACCACGTGTAGCACTAGCGACATCTTTAAGCGGTGAACTGAAATTGTCCACCGCCTCCATAACTAACGTGACCTTTTTACGTGTTGACATCTTCGACTCCTAAATACTTCAAGGCCAAGGTATGCCAGCTCATTATTTCAACAACGGATAAGGCTTTTAGTTCTGACAATGGCCAGTGAAATACCGCTGCAATATCGGCAATAATAGGATCAATAAGCAGCGGCAATGTAGTTACTCCCCCAGCAGTATTTCTACCATTGGAGTCCCTAGAGCAATCAAACCATTAGCAGGCATTTGGTCAAGCTCCATTTCACTAAAAGAAGGATTTGAAACTCGACTTAATGCGGTGATTAAAGCACCTGCTTCAAAATTTAAAAGGGAGGTTATACTGATACCTCGCAACTCACCTGCGTTAGGAGTTCTTACTTCAATTTTCTTATATTCCTCTTCACCAATCTTGATGGGAGGATCGAAACTTACAGTTTTTTTGTTTTTTTCAGCCATGGTAGATACCTTTTTAATTAATTCCAAATAGAAAACAATAATTGTTTTAACGTGGTAATTATACGCCTAAAGACAGTTATTGTAACCATGTGAAATATAACGAAAACCCAAGCATCCATTTGATTATAATAGGTATTAGTTTGAATTTAAGTTGCTGAGGCATGGGTTAAGCACTTGCATTGAAGGTCAGACCCTAAAAGTACTTTCAATTTCCATGCTTGATACTGAGCCAAGTAAGTACGCTCTCGACTATGAGGTTACTAGATACCCAAACAATCAATTGTCAATAAGCCTTTCTCGTAAAGGAAAAACGCCTGACCGTGAAAGCGTTAAGGATTCAGTGATCCAAGTACTATCATCGCGTACTTGTGAAATGGCAGTAAAGAAGAAGGTTCCGCTGTTAACGGTCATTAGTTTCTTGGGGGCTGAATCAATAAGCTCACTAATCAACCAGCCAGTAATAATTGCTCCTATCCAGAAAAAAAATTCTGAGCAGGAATATGAAGAAGAAATTTTTGACAAGGAAGAATTATCTCAAGAAGAAAGCTGGAGGGTAACAGACTCAATATCCCCAATAGACGATAGTGTTAGTATTATGATGTCAAAGAAGGCGAAGCTTGGAGAGCAGAGTCTTGTTGTTCGTTGCCATGAAAACAAAACTTTAGCCTATATTGCTACTCAGGATTTTCTTGGTCGTGATAATACGAGTGCAACTATCCGGTTTGATAAAGAGCTTGCTAGCAAGCAAACTTTTTTGTTATCAACAAATAGGAAAGCATTATTTTTTAATTCGGCCATATCAAACATAAAGAAAATGATGTCATCAGAACAGGTGGTTGTTCGATACCAGACGAGTAGAGGGGCATCTAAAACGGTAACGTTCAATCTGGGTGGTTTGAATGAGAGCATAGGAACGTTGCGTGAAGCCTGTAAATGGTAACAAATTGCAATGTAACACCTTACGTTTTACTCACGTATTGCAAGCAATTGTTGGAATCTAGCAATAGCTATCATTTGTTATGGTTGCCTAACGTTTCATTAATATAAAAACTTACCTTGTCCCAGTAAAATTCTCCAGCTAAAGAATAACTTGAGCCTTCAAAGGAAGAAGTTGATAGCTAATAATAATGATGTTATGTAAATCGATAGCTTTTAAGTATCTCTCAGGCTTCCTTGTTAAACGATCATGCCAAACTACTGCCACAACATAAGGTTAGCGTTTAAGGTTAGCGTTTAAGGTTCTTACGCGGGCTTGTAGAGCTTCCTTACATAGAGTTATTAGAGTCCATAAAAGAGAGCTTTTGGAAGTGGTTATTAAAACTAGTTATAAGTAAGCGTATTTACATGCAACTAAAGTTACACTATTCTATACTCAATATTTTGAGTAATGATGGTTTGTAGGAGGAGAGAATTAAACTTTTTTCTATTCGGGCCGCTCTAATTTCAAAGACTATGACGCGACAGGAGGAAACTATGGCACGCGCAGTAAAAGACATACCAGTGCTTAGTGGCACCGACGCACGTCGATTCAATAAAGAAACAAAAGCGAACGAAACTAAAGTGGTTTCTCGAGCAGAGTACGACAGAATAAAAGATAACTTCAAGCGTTTTATTGTCAAAGAAGCTTGAAATAGTCAGGCTTTCGTCTGACTTACCACGTCCTGAGTTTACCTGTGGCGATCCCGATCTTGATGAGTTTTACAAGATAGATTCCATTAAATACGGCCTTCAACTTATTTCCACTACTTATACAGTAAACCAAGATGACCAAATCCTCGGTTTTTTCAGTGTGTCGAACGATTCTATACGTAAGGAGGATTGTCCGACAGGCTCAGCCCTCAAGCGTGTTCGGAAAAATATCCCTCAAGTAAAACGATATTCTTCTATGCCAGCTGTGAAGATAGGTCGTTTAGGAATAAATGCGAGCTTACAAAGTCGTGGAGTTGGTTCAGAAATTATCGATTTTTTGAAAGGGTGGTTCACTATAGGAAATAAAACAGGTTGTAGGTTTTTAGTAGTCGATGCTTATAACAAGCCTAATGTTATTAACTTTTATAAGAATAATGATTTTTTATTTATAGAACCCAAAGATAAGGGAGCTAAAACAAGGCTAATGTATTTTGACTTGATCAGTATTGCTAACGCAGAAAATGAATATGTATAGTTTTCCTAATTATCTATACATATAAGCCTTTGAATGTATAGAAAACACCAATATCTATACATTTGAGAAAACTACTTACTGAAAGGATTAAGCTGGAAGTGTTAAATTAAGTAAAAACGAGAAACCAGTTTTATGGAAAATACTGACTTAGATTTTGCCTGATTTTAGTCAGGTGACAAAAGTATTTGGGGGTACAATTGGGGGTATGTTTCCAATATGCGCAAGTATAAATATCTGTAAATCAATAGATTATGATTGAATCGCGATTCTCGCCCTCGCACCATTTCATAAGTTCATCTCGTTCAGAGCCTAAGCAGGTTATCTATCATTTTTTTACTTTATAGTGCTCTTTTATAGGTTGTACTTGCTTCGCAAAACTTGATCTATATCTAAACTCTCCTATTTTGTAGTTACAAAGTTTTAAGCGTAATTTTTCCTAGACGAAGAAAAAGGGTTTTACCTGTTAACTTTTATCAGCTTAGCAGGTGGCTTGAAGCTCGGTTTAATACATGGCAATGAATTTGAAAGAGTGACTATTGCTGGAAGAAGTGGGCAACAAATGACGGCGAAGGTTGGTTAGTGCTTGAACTTGAACGGGATTTTGTTCTTTGAAAATTAAATGGGATCATTAGCTTGGCTGATGACTTGATGTCTATCTCGCCAAGCTAAGCTTGTTGAATAGGAATTAAGCGAAGCGATTTTCTAAGTAGGAAATAATATCGGATGAATCGTACATCCATTTAGTTTCGCCATCATTTTCTTCAATTTTGAGACAAGGAACAGCAAGTTTGCCACCACCAGCGATCAACTCTTCACGGCTTTGCTCGCTGCGTTTAGCATCGCGAGTGTTGATCGGTAATGATTGACGCTTCATCGCGCGCCGGACTTTTACGCAGAAAGGGCAAGCTTTATATTGATAGAGTGTCAGTTTTTGAACATCCTGATCAATTTGTGTTTGTAATTCTTCTGTACGCTTGACGCCTCTTGGAGTAAAAACCCAGTTAAAGAATAAGATAAGTGAACCTAAAATTGCGCGAATAATAGCCATGTTGTGTCTCGTCAAATGTTCTGTTTCAAAGGCGTAAAGCCTATCGTTTTTTGGGGATATATCAAGCTTAGATCAATAAAGAAACAGATCACATGGGCGAAGTAGTCATAGCCGGTGATCTGTTTCGTCATTTAGAAAGTTGGCGATAATTTTTATAAGGACTTCAGCTTAATCATCACTTCCATTTCGGTATAACCATCTGATCGCGAATCATTAAGATAGTGGGCGATGGGTGGAAAGTCATCGGGTTCAAATCCACTCTTAGGTAACCAGTTGGAATAGAGCTCCATATAAAAATTACTGATTTTATCTCCCTCGCCTTTGTAATAAGCAACAGCGTATTTTCCGGCGGGGATCTGTGATTTTACAAAAGGTGAGATCACATGGATTTTATTATCTATCTCTATAGAAGCATCATAACGACATTGAGCTGTTGGCGTGATCATTGGGTTATCATGACAAATGCCAAAGCGTTTCTCATGCTCGTCAACGATCCCTTGAGATTTAGCCCAATGAATTATTTTATCCCAAGTTTCAAAAATGGAATCTAAGTCATAACCTTCCGGCGTCGTTAGATAGGCGATCTGTTTTTCTGCAAACTCTTTTACTTTAATGTCCATTAACATTTCCTCTAATTTGTCTGGATTAAAAACCACTGTGTCAGTGACAAATTGAGAATATAGATCGAGTGGGTTAAATGCCTTTCCATACTTGCTATAGATTTTTCCGATCTTGCTATTGTGTGTACTTTTTGGATCACGAAGTTGACTCGGACTTACACCAAAATAGTGCTTAAAGGATTTGGAAAAGTTTGCGCTTGATGAAAATCCACCGAGCTCAGCAATCTCTGTAATATTAAGTTCGGGTTGAGAGAGCAATGTACAAGCGGCTTTCTCCATTTTTTTGCGAATGACAAAATCATTTACTGTTTCGCCAACGACCCCGAAGAAAATACGATGGAAATGAAAAGCTGAAAAGTGACTGGCTGATGCGATCTGATCCAGCGATAAGTTCTGATCAATATTTTCAAGGATGAACTTAATTGCTAAATTAACGCGACGTAGATATTCAGGATGTGTCGATTGTTTTTTCATCTTTGTTATTCGAACCAATTACTCGCTATAAATCAAGTAATAATAAAACGATCTGTTATGCTTTTTACCCATCACTTAAAAGCTAAAATCAGAAACTTGCTTAAATGATCACATTATTCTCGTACGAACTTACGCAAACGTCACTGCTATTATTTTTATTAGTGGCATTTTTGATAGGCATGGCAAAAACTGGAATTCATGGCACCGGAATACTCGCGGTTCCCATTCTAGCATTAATTTTCGGAGGAAAAGATTCGTCAGGCTTGATGCTTCCTATGCTGATCATGGCTGATTTATTCGCCGTGACATATTATCACCGGCATGCAAACTGGCACTTTTTAAGAAAGCTATTTCCTTGGGCTGCGCTTGGTGTAGTGATAGGAACCTTTGTCGGTAATGAGATCGATGATGAGCTTTTCAAACTTATTATGGGACTGATTATTTTTATCAGTCTCGGCATTATGATCTGGATGGAAAAAGCCGATAAAGAAAAAATTCCGGATTATCTTTGGTTCGCAATTTTAATGGGCTTACTCGGTGGCATAACAAGCATGGTTGGTAACTTAGCGGGCGCGGTGATGTCGCTTTATCTGTTAAGCATGCGACTCCCTAAAAATGAATATATCGGAACCGCTGCTTGGTTTTTTCTTGGAATTAATTTATTTAAAATCCCGTTCCATGTTTATAGCTGGGAAACGATCACGGTAGACTCTTTATTATTAAATTTAACAACGCTACCTTTCATTGCCTTGGGCGGCTATATGGGAGTTCTGTTAGTAAAGAAAATATCAGAGATAGGTTATCGTTGGTTTATTATAGGCATGACAGCAGTTGCTGCAGTGTTTATGGTTGTATAAGTATAAAAATACTAAGTTGGGCATAAAGAAAGCCCTGCTCACCGTTTGTTTATTGGATGTTTAGGCGATGTGATGTTTCGTCTTTTTCTTTGAGAAGAAGAGACCCATAACGGCAGAAAAGAGTAACCAAAATGCGGCAGGCAGTGGAACTGGCGTTGTTGCGAACGTATCGCCTAAACCATAGCCAGCAGTAAAGAGGGCATCTGGAGTTAGGTGAAATATATCTGTTCGTTCGAGTCCTCGCGTATCGTAGTGATTATCGCCCGCCATTGAGAATAGAACATCACGCATGGCATTAATATCTGCAGGGGTTCTTCCGCCAGGCAGTTCATAGTTGTCATACTCTGCATCAATAATGGAAAAGGCTGTCTGAAAGTTTTTATCAATATTTGGTGTGCTTGCGAGAATGTCATTCAACATGCCATTGAAACGTTCTGCATAGGCGTCTCTTGCGACACTCCAACCAGAATCACCTTCCCCTTGAAACCAGAAAAAACCGCTGAATACTGTATTGGCTCCAGTCAGGGCCGTTTGTAATGCACCTGTGCCACTGGCGTTAAAAAAGTCAGATCGATAGTTATCTTGCTGTGCTCCATCTAGATACCAGCTTTGTAGCCAATTACCGGAGTGGATTTCATGCACAACGAGTACATTTTCATAGCGGTTGCTATTAACTAATGCAGCTTCTATCCCATTGGCCCATTCTAGTTTGGCATTAGACTGCCCGCCGGCAAAAAAGACATTAACTGTTTCAGCATGTGCAAAATTAGCAAATAAGAACAAAAATAGCGTTAAGGTTTTCGATAAAAAGTGGTGCAAAAAAAACTCCTGTGATCAGTGATATGATCAGTAAAAAGTTATAATCGTCAGCGTTTTCTACGCTAACTCTCCCATTTCAAAAGCTTATCTATTAAAAATAAGCTCTCTACGCACATAGCACAAATTAAGCCAATTTATTAAAGCCAATAATAACAATTAGTTAGAGTTTTTTATGTTAATGAGAAGTTAGAAGTAGTTATTAAATGTCTCTTTCTGAAGACAAAATAAAGGTTTTCTTGAAAGAGTTTAAGAGATTACTCTTGCTAGATTGGGTAGAGTGAAGGAATGTTTAGAGATGGAATTAAGTGAGCGCGATGATTGTTGCACCAAGCGCAGTGATCATATTTTGTAACTTTTTATCGAGCGCATTTAATTCATTTTTATCCGTACCACGACTAACAACACTGACGCCGTAACATTCGTTTTTATAAAATGGATAGCTGCCAATGCTGATGGTTGGATGTTCATTTTGTAGCTGTGTCAGCGTTGTAGCGATCTGGCTTTCTTGCATGTGGGCGCTGATGGTTTTGGTTAGCATAGGATCGCCGCCGATCAGTTCTGATGAAATGCCTTCGAACATGGCTTGCATAATTTGTGGGACACCCGCGAAGACGTAAACATTTTCCATACGATAGCCGGGCGCTGCGCTGACAGGGTTGTCGACAAGTGTTGCACCAACGGGAATATTTGCCATTTTCATGCGAGCGTCAGTAACATTTTTGTCACCATACTTATCGTTTAAACACTTCACCGCTTCGGGATTTCTTTCAACTTCAACGCCGAAAGCCTGAGCGATGCATTCGGTGGTGATGTCATCGTGTGTGGGACCAATACCACCAGTAGTGAACACATACTC
This sequence comes from uncultured Pseudomonadota bacterium, assembly GCA_913058255.1. Lineage (GTDB taxonomy): Bacteria > Pseudomonadota > Gammaproteobacteria > CAJXQU01 > CAJXQU01 > CAJXQU01. Next base: position 184,014 of record CAJXQU010000001.1, read on the forward strand.
ACAGCTTTCTCTTAGGTGATTAACGGCATGAATAATCTCTTCAGGAACATCACGCACGACGCGCGCTTCGACCAGCTCAATGCCGAGTTCGTCGAAGCGTTTGCCTAAATAAGGCAGGTTGATATCTTGTGTTCGACCAGAAAGAATTTCATTGCCGATAACAATAACGGCGGCGGTATGTTGTTGGTTCATGACAGGATGATATTGTCGATTAATCGAGTGGTTCCTAAGCGCGCTGCGAGGAGGACTACAAAGTCCGTGTCGCTTGCTTCAGGCAAGGTGAGATCCGCTTGTCGACGAATGCTTAGATATTCGGGATCAAAGTTCTGTTCTTTCAGATTCTTTTTGCCGACACTTTCGAGATCGGCAAAGTTCCGGTTACCTTTTTTAAGTTGTTCAGCAATGGATTGTAATTGTTGATAGATGACGGGTGCTTTTATTCGATCTGATTCGCTTAAATAACCATTACGTGAACTTAGTGCCAGACCATCGTCTTCCCGCACTGTTGCTAAAGATACGATATCGATAGGAATGCAAAGGTCATCCACCATGCGTTTGATCACTAACAATTGCTGATAATCTTTCTGACCAAAAATGGCTGTATCGGGCTGAACGAGATTGAACAGCTTTGAAACGACGGTTGCTACACCATTGAAATGTCCTGGGCGAGATGCTCCACATAAAAAACCATCCATCGAGGGTACTGAAATTTCAGTGTGATGTTCTAATCCTGCCGGATAAACCTCTTCAACCCCAGGTGCAAAAAGTGTCGATGCTCCCCGTTCAAACAAGGCCATACTGTCTTGCTCAAGTGTGCGTGGGTAAGTATCGAAATCTTCGCCTTGAATAAACTGCATGGGGTTAACGAAAATAGTCGCGACAACGTGATCAGCCAGCTGTTTTGCACGATCAACCAGTGATAAATGACCTTCATGAAGGTTGCCCATCGTCGGCACCAAACAAACCGTTTCGCCCGCCATATGCCATTTTTTAACTTGTGTTCTGAGATCTAAGGTGTGGTGTATGATCTGCATTAGTCGAACCCATGTTGATCAGCAGGGAAAGTACCTGTTTTGACTTCTGCCACGTAAGTTTCGATAGCATTTTTAATACTGGAGCTGCCTTGCATAAAGTCTTTGCACATTTTCATGTAGCGCCCACCGATACCAAGCATGTCATGTAGCACCAATACTTGGCCATCGCAGTCTGCCCCCGCGCCGATACCAATAACAGGTATCGAGATTTGCTTGCTGATCTGGGCAGCCAGCTCACGTGTTACTAGCTCGATCACCATCATTTCTGCGCCGGCGGCTTCGACCACTTTTGCATCTTTTAAAATTTGTTCAGCACTGGCTTTATCTCGACCGTGCACGCGATAGCCACCCAGCTTGTGTACGGATTGTGGTAATAAACCAATATGGGCGCAGACAGGAATACCGCGTGAACTGAGCAGCGCGATGGTCTCGGCCAGCCACTCACCACCTTCCATTTTGACAACCTCTGCATTGCCTTCGCTCATCAAGCGGGCAGCGTTGATCATTGCTTGCTCTGGCGTCGCGTAGCTCATAAATGGCATGTCGGCGATCACGAGGCTTCTCGTAGCGGCATGTCGAACGATCTGAGTGTGATAGATCATATTTTCCATCGTCACAGAAACAGTGGATTCTTGGCCATGTATGACCATACCCAAAGAATCTCCGATCAATTGTACGTCGATGCCAGCGTCATCTAGCAAGGCAGAAAAAGTGGCATCATAAGAAGTTAGCATGGCAATGTTTTCGCCACTTTTCTTCATTTCACGGAGTGTGGTTACGGATACTTTTCTGGCTTTTTTATTCATACTCAATTCGTCATCTGGTTAAAATAAGTCACGCCCGCAGGCAAATTCTTGAACTCAGAGAGTAGCATAGCAAAATCGTCTTCACCTTCAGCAAAATTAACTTCTGCGGCATTGACGATTAATAAAGGTGCGTTTGTGTACTGATAGAAGAAACGAATATAAGCCTCGCTCAAGCGTTCTAAATAGCCATAATCTATCCCTTGCTCATGATCAATCGCACGTTTTTTGATGCGTTGTTGCAGGATCTCTACGGGTGCTTGTAGATAGATGACTAGATCCGGACGTGGTATTTCGACGGCGATGTTGGCATAAACCTGATCATAGAGCTTTAGTTCATCATCGTTCAGAGTCAGCTCAGCAAACAGGCGATCTTTTTCTAGTAGAAAGTCAGCTACCCGAATAGGATTAAACAGATCGCTCTGACTGAGTGACTTTATTTGTGCTACGCGTTGAAATAAAAAGAACAGCTGGGCAGCCAAAGCGGCATCCTTTGGATTCTTATAAAATTGGGGGAGGAATGGGTTCTCAGCAGCGTCTTCGAGGACTAGATCTGAACCGTAGTGGCTCGCTAATCGTTTCGCGAGGGTTGTTTTTCCTACTCCAATGGGACCTTCTACAACGATATAACCGAACGATTTATTCATTAAATATTTTTGATAGACCTTGTTTCGAGCTTTGCTCAAGTAGTTCTGACATGGGTGCAAGACCTGGAATTTTAATATCAGGTGTAATTTCAGCTAGAGGATAAAGCACAAATGGGCGTTCTGCGATCATTATATGCGGTACGATGAGATCAGGTTCGTTAATTTTCTGATCAGCATAAACTAATAAATCCAAATCTAGCGTACGTGGTCCCCAACGCTCTAGGCGGACACGGCGATGATCGTGTTCGATAGCTTGCAAAGCTCGCAGTAAAGGGATGGGCTCCAGCTGTGTTTTAATTTGAGCCACAGCATTTATATAGTCTGGTTGTCCGGAAGGCCCGACGGGATCACTACGGTAAAGAGATGAGTGTTTAATTAAGCAAGTCAGCTCAATCGAGTCTAGTTCCTCAAATGCAGTGCGAACTTGTTTGATCGGATCGTCAAGATTACTCCCAAGACCAATATAAGCGGTGATACTTTGCATGGCTCAAGCTTGTGGAGTTTTTTTGCGTTTACGGTGACGTCGACGTTTTGATTTGTCTGCGGGTAATGCAACCTGCATCTCTTGCTGTCGTTGTTTATCTGCGGTTTGAAACTCGGTCCACCAATCAGCCAACTCTTTTGGTGCCATGCAAACGTCTGCGCGCAATAATAGAAAGTCGTAAGCCGCGCGAAAACGTTTATTTTGTAGCAGTGCGTAAGGTCGTTTGCCTTGGCGGTTTTCTAGCCTATTTTGTAGTTCCCAAATCTCTCGAATGACATGCGTAAAGCGACGTGGGATAGCAACTTTCGCGATCTGTTTTGAAATGACGTTATCTGCCGCCAATCGTTGCGCTTCAAATAAAGGTGCGCCATTTTTTTGAAACTGTTGAGTCTGTTCCTGCATTGGATCCCATAACATCACAGAGTACAAAAAGGCTGGGTTGATAGGCTTACCTTCTGAGATGCGGGCATCGGTATTTTGTAAGGCCTTGATCAAGAACATGTGTGGAAAACCAGCTTCTTCCTGCGCTAAGCTTAATTCAACTTCAGGGAATAATTGCTTAAATAGTCCGTAATAACGAAGCTTCTCAAAGGTTTGTAGAGCACTGCCACCAAGGAATAGTTTATTCACCTCTTCAAAGAGTCGTGCAGGTGGAATGTCTTCTAATAGGTGGGCTAACTGAGGGATGGGGGCCTCTGTAGCCGGCTCAATGGTGAAACCAAGCTTGGCTGCGAATCGAATCGCGCGAAGCATCCTTACAGGATCTTCTCGAAAACGTTCCTCTGGGTCACCTATAAAGCGAATACGACCGGCTTTAACATCTGCGACGCCACCGACATAATCAATAATTGAGAAGTCTGCAATATTGTAATACAAGGCATTAACCGTGAAGTCTCGTCGCCAGACATCGTCATCGATATCGCCGTAAACATTATCACGTAGGATCATACCGTCTTCGATCAGACGATCTCCATCAGTTTCATGATTAGCGCGAAAAGTTGCGACTTCAATAATCTCTCGGCCAAAATGAACATGGGCAAGTCGAAAACGTCGGCCAATCAGACGGCAGTTACGAAAGAGTTCTCGCACCTGTTCGGGTCGTGCATCGGTGGCAATATCAAAATCTTTTGGTTCTACGTCGAGTAAGAGATCGCGTACTCCACCGCCAACTAAAAGTGCCTTATAACCAGCCTGCTTCAAGCGATACAATACCTTTAAGGCTTCTTTCGATATATTGTCTCGAGAAATATTATGTTCAGAACGAGGAATGATCTGAGCCTTCGCAGGAAATGGAATGATTTCTGCGTCAGTTGCGTTTTTCATCTAAGGAATAGTTGTAGTTGTGGAAAGTACATGTGCTCGTATAATAACACGCTTTAGACACCTCTATAAGAGGTGCTTTTTTGACTTCTTTTAAGGATGGCTAAATAAATGTCAATTCAGTTCCCTTATTCTCGATTGCGCCGTATGCGCGCCGATGATTTTTCTCGACGATTGATGCGTGAGAATCAAGTGACAACGGATGACTTGATCTGTCCCATGTTCGTTTTGGAAGGTGAAGGCGTACGAGAACCTATTAGCTCAATGCCTGATGTGGAACGGGTTTCTATTGATCTCTTACTAAAAGAAGCAGCGGAATTAGTTCAGTTGGGCATTCCTGCGGTCGCATTATTTCCGGTCACTCCACTGGCGCAAAAGTCAGAAGATGCACGTGAAGCTTGGAACCCAGAAGGTCTCGCTCAGCGAGCGGTTCGAGCGATAAAGGAAAAGTTTCCTGAATTAGGTGTCATTACCGATGTGGCTTTAGATCCGTTCACCACACATGGTCAAGATGGCTTGATGGACGAAGACGGTTATATTCTCAATGATGTCACGGTTGAAGCCTTGGTAAAACAAGCCTTGTCTCACGCCGAAGCCGGTGCTGATATTGTTGCGCCGTCAGATATGATGGATGGTCGCATTGGACAGATTCGTCAGGCTTTGGAAGCGAGCAACTATATTAATACACGCATTCTTGCTTATTCGGCTAAGTATGCATCGGCATTTTATGGGCCGTTTCGAGATGCAGTAGGATCTGCAGGCAATTTAGCGGGTGGGAATAAATACAGCTATCAAATGGATCCGGCTAACAGTGATGAAGCGATTCGAGAAGTTGAGCTAGACTTGAATGAAGGTGCAGATATGGTGATGGTCAAACCAGGCATGCCGTATTTAGATATCGTTCGTCGAGTAAAAGATGAGTTCGCGGTACCAACGATGGTTTATCAAGTCAGTGGTGAATATGCGATGCTTAAAGCTGCCGTGCAAAATGGATGGTTGGTTGAGAAGGATGTGGTGCTTGAATCATTATTGGCTTTTAAACGTGCGGGTGCAGATGCGGTGTTGACGTATTATGCAAAACAGGTTGCAGGCTGGTTGGCTGAGTAATTTTTCGAGAAATTAGGATCGAATAAAGAATAATAAATTATGGATATAAAAGATTACATGCAGGATTTAGGCGAAAAAGCCCGAAAGGCTTCTCGTCTGATGGCAAAAGCCGACAGTAATGCAAAAGATAAAGCCCTACTGACCATTGCAGATATTCTCGAACAACGGAAAGCAGAATTGATCGCAGCGAATAAACTTGATTTAGAAGCTGGTGCAGATTTAGAAGCGGCGATGCTTGATCGTTTAGAACTAAACGATGCTCGAATAGCATCGATGGCAGAAGGTTTACGACAGGTGGCTGCTTTAGCGGATCCTATCGGTGAAGTTTCTGACATGAAGTATCGTCCTTCTGGGATCCAGCTTGGCAAAATGCGCGTGCCGTTAGGTGTCATCGGTATTATTTATGAGTCACGTCCAAATGTGACTGCGGATGCGGCGGCGTTAGCTTTAAAGTCGGGTAATGCAACAATTTTGCGTGGCGGTTCAGAATCAATCCACTCTAATCAAGCAATTGCGATCTGCGTAAAGGAAGGTTTGCAAAAAGTAGGTTTGCCAGAAGACGCCGTACAGGTGATCGAAACGACCGATCGTGCCGCAGTTGGGGAGTTGTTGGCGATGAATGAGTTTGTCGATGTGATCATTCCACGCGGAGGCAAAGGTTTAATCGAACGGATCAGTAAAGAAGCGACGATGCCAGTGATCAAGCATTTAGATGGGATCTGTCATGTTTATATTGATGAGCAGGCCGATTTAACCAAGGCGATTAATATTGCAATTAATTCCAAAACGCATCGTTATGGCGTTTGTAATGCGATGGAAACGTTACTGGTTGCCGAGGCAGTAGCAGAAAAAATACTAAGCCAACTTGCACCAAAATATATTGAAAAAGGTGTTGAACTACGAGGTTGTGCTGCGACGAAAGCAATTCTTTCGGATATTGTTGAAGCAACCGAAGAAGACTGGCAAACAGAATACTTAGCGCCGATCTTGTCGATTAAAGTCGTTAAAAATGTCGATGAAGCGATCGATCATATTAATCATTACAGTTCTCAGCACACGGAATCGATCGTCACGGAAAACTACACAACAGGCAGGCAATTTTTACGTGAGGTGGATTCCAGTTCAGTGATGATTAATGCATCAACACGATTCGCGGATGGTTTTGAATATGGTCTAGGTGCCGAGATTGGTATCAGCACCGATAAATTTCATGCGCGTGGACCTGTGGGATTAGAAGGTTTAACCTCGCAGAAATATATCGTTTTGGGTGATGGTCAGATCCGTGAATAGTCTCTTGCTGGTCTTGGTAGATTGATCAGAACGATATGAAACCAATCGCAATCCTAGGGGGGACTTTTAATCCAATTCATCACGGGCATTTACGTGTGGCGATTGAAGTCAAAGAAGCGTTAGACTTAGCGGAAGTGCACCTGATCCCTTTGTTGGCTCCACCGCATCGGGAACCACCAAAAGTGAGTGCTCACACTCGGTTTGAGATGATTGCAGCAGCAACGAATGATGAATCTGAGTTGATCGCGGATGATCGAGAGATTCGTCGTGGAGGTATCTCTTATTCAGTTGAGACGCTACGTGAACTACGTGCAGAGAATGCTTCGACACCAATATGTATGGTGGTAGGCACCGATGCATTTGCGCATTTGCACACTTGGCGGGATTGGAAAGAATTGATCACGCTGGCTCATATTGTTGTGGTACATAGGCCGGGTGTTGATCTGCCTAGCGATGCTCCTGCGAACCTATTATTAGAAGAGTTTGGGACGGATGAGGTTGCTGATCTACATGCCTCCCCTGCTGGACGGTTTATGTCGATTTCAATCCCAATGCTTGAGATCTCCTCGACACAGATCCGTTCGATCCTGCACAATGGGCTAAGCCCAAAATATTTACTCCCTAAATCAGTATTGAACATTATTAGAGAACACGAATTATATTAATTATGGAAATAGAAAAACTTAAAGAACTTGTAACCGAAGCCCTAGATGATGTGAAAGGACAGGATATTGAGGTTATCGATGTGCGTGATACCACAACGATAACGGACTATATGGTCATCGCTTCAGGAACCTCTTCTCGACAAGTAAGAGCCTTAGCGCAAAATGTGGTGGAAGAGAGTAAGAAAAATGGTGTCATGCCAATAGGTACTGAGGGTGAAGAAAAAGCAGAATGGGTGCTGGTTGATCTGGGTGACATTATTGTTCATGTCATGCAGGTGGCAACACGTGAATTTTATCAACTGGAAAAACTGTGGTCGCAAACAGAAGATCAAGATAGGCAAGAATAAGATTTTTCATCTATGCAAATTCACCTTCTGGCCATCGGGAAAAAAATGCCGGACTGGATTAGTACCGGTTTTAAGGAGTACACCAGTCGTTTGAAATCGACGATGCCTTTGTTTTTGACTGAGATCGCTACCACCCGAAAGTCAAACTCACAAGACAGTAAAACTGTGATGCGGGAAGAGGGTGAGAAGTTACTCGCCGCTATTCCGGACAATGCTTGGGTGGTTGCTTTGGATGAGCATGGCAAGCAGTGGAGTAGTAAAGAGCTGGCTGCCCAAGTTGAAAAATGGGCTAATCATTCTTCACAGGTGGCGTTGATGATCGGTGGTGCTGATGGTTTGGATAAAACTTGTCTGGAACGAGCCGATCAAACTTGGTCATTATCACCGATGACTTTGCCGCATGCGATGGTTCGAGTTGTTGTTGCTGAACAGCTTTATCGGGCTTGGAGTCTTAATAACAATCATCCTTATCATCGGTCATGAGTCTTTATTTAGCTTCTCGTTCTCCACGCCGCCGCGAACTGCTTGATCAAATCGGGATGTCGTATGACTGTCTCGACGTTGAGATCAATGAAGATTGGGATGGTATTGAGCAAGCACGTGATTATGTCGCGCGTTTAGCGATCGGCAAGGCGCAAGCTGGATATGCGCAGCTATCTTCAGATCTTAAAGCGGATGAAAAGAATGTCGTGTTAGGTGCTGATACTTCCGTGGTATTAGATGATCAGATCCTCGGCAAGGCAACGACAGACTTTGAAGCACGGGAAATGTTGACGTTGCTTTCGGGGTGTTGCCATGATGTGTTTACGGGGGTGGCGTTAGTCGGAAGCGAAGAACGAGTGATAGTTAATCACAATAAGGTCTTCTTTCGTGTATTAACGTCAAAAGAATGTCACCAGTATTGTGCGACAGGAGAACCTCTCGGAAAAGCAGGTGGTTATGCTATTCAGGGCATGGGTGCTTTATTCGTTGAGCGTGTCGAAGGTAGTTATTCTGGTGTTATGGGACTGCCATTGTTTGAAACGGCTGCTCTGCTCCGATCAGCTGATCTAAAGGTTTTATAAATACATCTAAGTTTATTTAAGACCAAAGTCTTATCTGGCATGGTTCATGAATATGTATACTTCATGAATACTTACTCTCAAGAACAAGCTTTTTTCGTGTCATCTGCGGTGGTCGCTGGTCGGCTTTTGACCGTTATGCAAGTTGCAAAAGAAATATCACTGGCCGCTAAGAATGCGAAAGCGATCGCGGAGCGTGCTGGTGAAAAAGCGAATAGTTTTAAACCGATAACTGACTTTATCGATGAGATGGGACGAGAGACGATAACGCTCGTTGAAAAGATTAACGAACAAGCGTTAGAAGTTTCAAGGAGTGCGGTGGAAGAGTTACGCTGTTCTGAAGCCAGTGAGAGATTTTTACATGCTGCCAGTTTGCTGGGTGAACATCGACGAGCTGAAGTGCTACAAGATAAAGCAAAAGAAATAGAAGCCGATGCTGAACGACAGAAAAAAGAAGTCAGACAACAAGCTCGTGCACTACTAGAAATGTTAGAAAGAATTTGGAGTTGCATGCGAGCATCCGGTGTTATTTCAACGCGTTCTAGGGTTGAAGCTGTCAGTGCTGAAGAATATCAAGAGAGCTTGCAGGTTGTAGCAGAAACAATTGAAAAAGCATCAGAAAGAATCAAAGACATCATTCGCGATTGCGAAAGAACTATTCACCAGAACATGTAAAAGCGGGCTCAACCAATGAAAGAAACAATAATATATGACGAAGGGTATCAGTGGATCATGTTCGGGCGTGATCCTGATAAGCCAGAGGGGATCATTGATACCAATCAGTTTATGATCAAAGATGGTACGAGAAGCCTTTTGCTTGATCCTGGTGGCATCGAGATATTTTCATCTATGCTCGCTTGTGTAACGCGTCATTCGGACCCTTCTGAGATTACCGATATTTTTGCTTCTCATCAGGATCCGGATATTATTTCTTCATTAGGTTTGTGGGACAAAGCGACTCCACATGCCAAATTACATTCTCCATGGATATGGGAAGGATTTATTCGCCATTTTGGTTGTGAAAAAATCCAATATTGTGGAATTCCAGATGAAGGCAGCGAGCTTGAATTAAATCAAGCAAGATTACAGTTTATCCCCGCCCACTACCTGCATTCATCAGGCAACTTTAATGTCTATGATCCCAAAGCGAAGATCTTGATGAGTGGTGATATTGGTGCTGCTTTAGAGCCTCATGGCTCGCCGATGTTTGTTGAAGATTTTGATGAGCATGTGCAAAAGATGACTATGTTTCATCAACGTTGGATGCCGTCAAATCGAGCGAAGAATGATTGGGTTCAACGAGTGCGTAAATTAGACATCAAAATTATGGCTCCTCAGCATGGCCGTTTGTTTAAAGGTGCTGACGTGAAACGCTTTTTGGACTGGTTCGAAGCGCTTGAAGTTGGAACGGGTGTAAAAGATTTAGCGAGTAGCAACGCTTAGACAATTTCAGGAAGACAATAAAAAGGGCTGCCTAAATAATTAGGTAGCCCTTTTTTTGTTTCTACCTCTCAGAATCTTTGAGGTTTAGCTTTTTTGTGCTCGTTCGTAAGAATCCATGATTTCTTTACGAGTTTCTTTTAAGCCAAGCCAACCTTGAACCTTCACCCACTTCCCTTCTTCAAGATCTTTGTAATGCTCAAAGAAATGAGTGATCTGGTTAAGTAACATCTCTGGAAAATCTTCTGGTCCTTTTACATCTTTGTACATGCTCGAAAGCTTATCGACAGGTACCGCCAAGATTTTTGCATCTTCACCAGCTTCATCTGTCATTGCTAGCATGCCGATAGGTCGACAACGGACAACTGAGCCTGTGATCAAAGGTACGCCTGTGACGACTAACACATCAGCAGGATCACCATCATCAGATAGTGTGTCAGGAATGTAGCCGTAATTACATGGATAGTGCATGGCCGTATTCATAAAACGATCAACAAACATTGCACCTGTTTCTTTATCTACTTCGTACTTTACGGGATCTCCGCGTAAAGGGATCTCGATAACTACATTAAAATCGTCCGGTAGTTGCTTCCCTGCAGGGACCTGTCTTAACGCCATGAATATTCCTCTCGTTAGGCTGAAAAATAAAAAAAATCAGCACATCATATACGTATAAATATTTCCTGTGAGAAAAACAACGGTTTACACAGTGTTTCCTCTGGGTATACAGTAGGGTCGAATATCAATTAATTCTTATAAGGGGGTCAATATGAGTTTTAGTGCATTGCTACCAATGCTACTCGGCGCACTCGGTCTTGGGGGAGCGTTGTATTTGTATAAAGCGGTTAAGGAATATCCAGGAGGTGAGGGCAAGATTGCCGGCATTGCTGAACAGATTCACAGTGGTGCAATGGTATTTATGCGTCGTGAATATAAAGTTCTCGGAATTTTTTGTGTGGTCGTCCTAATAATGATCTTATTTTCAGATCTGGGTTGGAAGACGGCGCTTGCCTTTCTTATCGGTGCAGTAACATCAGCCGCCGCAGGTTATATCGGCATGTACACCGCAACACAAGCGAATGTTCGGACGGCCGTTGCCGCTCGAGATGAAGGTGCTTCCAGTGCGTTAACCGTGGCTTTTTTTGGAGGTTCAATCATGGGCCTAACAGTCGCGTCGATGGGCTTACTAGGGCTTGGCTTTCTGTACTTATTGTTTGGTGGTAATCCTGAAACTGCGCATGTGATTCATGGCTTTGGTATGGGGGCTTCCAGTGTTGCACTGTTTTCACGTGTTGGTGGCGGTATCTTCACGAAAAGCGCAGATGTTGGCGCCGATTTAGTGGGGAAAATCGAAGCAGGGATCCCTGAAGATGATCCAAGAAATCCCGGAGTCATTGCTGATAACGTCGGAGATAATGTGGGTGATGTAGCAGGCATGGGATCCGATATTTTTGAATCTTATTGTGGTGCGATGATCGCAACCATAGCACTTGCTTCTACAATGACAGCGGCCACACTGGCTCAGCTCGAAGCTGAACAATCTCAACTGATGTTCCTTCCCTTAGCACTTGCCTCATTAGGATTAGTTTGCTCAATGGGAGGTATTTTTCTAGTTAAGTATTTTGCTAGCAAGTCACCTGAGGTTGCTTTGCGAATAGGAACGATAGGCTCATCAATCATTTTTATAGTGACTGCAATGCTGCTTATTCTGATGTTCGGAGTTAGCTTAAAAGTTTGGGGTGCCGTTTTATCTGGTGCACTTGGCGGCATTATTATTGGTTTAGTGACCGAGTATTACACCTCTGCAGCACCGATCAGACGAATTGCTAAGGCTGGTGAAACGGGCCCTGCAACGGTCATGATCGCAGGTCTTGCCGTTGGCATGCAATCAGTGACGATTCCTGTATTAACAATTTGTGGGATCATTCTGGTCGCTAGTAATCTTGCCGGCCTATATGGCGTAGCAATAGCAGCGGTTGGAATGCTGGCAACGGTTGGAATAACTATGGCGATTGATGCTTATGGCCCCGTTGCAGACAACGCAGGTGGAATCGCAGAAATGGGCGGTATGGGTGAAGATACTCGTAAGATTACAGACTCGTTAGATGAACTGGGCAATACCACTGCCGCGATCGGTAAAGGGTTTGCTATAGGGGCTGCTGCATTAGCCGCGCTCGCATTGATTAGCGCCTATATCGAAACCATCATTCATGGAAAACCAGATTTCATATTGGAGTTAAATGATCCTAGAGTGCTGGCGGGGATGTTCCTAGGTGGAATTTTTCCATTTGTGGTCAGCGCAATAACCATGACCGCAGTGGGTGAAGCTGCCTTCGATATGATTAAAGAAATCCGACGTCAATTTAAAGAAATTCCCGGATTACTTGAAGGTGAAGCAGAGCCAGATACCGAAAGATGTGTTGACATAGCGACAACGGCGGCATTGAAAAAAATGGTGCTTCCTGGTGTCTTAGCAGTCGGTTCGCCGGTCGTGGTTGGATTCCTTTTGGGACCAGAGGCGCTCGGTGGAATGCTCGGCGGCGCATTAATTTGTTGTGTATTAATGGCATTGATGATGGCTAATGCGGGCGGTGCTTGGGACAACGCTAAAAAGTATGTTGAAAAAGGTAATCTTGGCGGTAAAGGAACAGATACACATACGGCAGTTGTTGTTGGCGACACCGTCGGTGATCCATTCAAAGATACATCAGGACCGGCGATGAATATCTTGATCAATGTGATGGCGATCGTATCCTTAGTGATTGCGCCTTTGTTGGTATAGTTTTAGCGAACAGCCATGATCAGCTTTGGTCATGGCTTTAGCTTTTAACTGACGTGGGTTGAAAGAATGAGAGCGGTATGAATAGAAAGCCAATACTTGACTTTTTAACAGCTCAATAATCCCCAAATTGATTTTGCAAGGCGGCTACGGTGGTTAACCCGGCGGTTTCTGTCCTTAATATTCTGGGTCCCAATCGTATCCCAGTGAAGTTATTATCTTCCAATGATCTAATTTCTGAACGACTGAGACCACCTTCGGGGCCAATGACAATACATATCGATTCAGGTTTTTCATCCAGATCGGATAACGATGATTCTGCATCGGGTGCAAGGAGTAGTTTTAGATCGGCTTTGGTGTGAGGCACCCAATCATCAACCTTGGTGATATCAGCCAGTTCGGGGATGGTATTTCGACCACATTGCTCGCAGGCGCTAATAATCACTTTTCGCCAGTGTTCGAGCTTTTTGTCTAATTTATTTTCATCTAAACGAACATTGGAATAGCGAGTGAGTAGTGGTGTAATGTTATTAACACCAAGTTCTACAGCTTTTTGAATGGTGAAATCCATTTTGTCACCTTTCGATAGGGCTTGGCCAAGCGTTATTCGAAGGGTTGATTCCCTCTCTTGGTTTACAAAAGTGCTGATCTCGACGTTTACTTTTGCTCGGTTGACGGAAGTGATCTTGGCGATAAATTCTCCACCTTGACCATTGAACAAGATCAAGGGATCACTGACGCGCATACGCAAAACACGACCAACGTGATTTCCCGCAACTTCAGGTAATTCAAGTTGTTTTTGGACAGAAAGATCAAGATCTACATAGATACGAGTTGTAGCCATATCATCCTCCTTTCACGGCATGATCGATGCTCTCAAGCGCGACTTTCGACATGAGTTTAATTTCATCTTCATTGATCACGTAAGGTGGAATGAAGTAAAAAGTATCTCCCATTGGTCGCAATAAAACTCCTTGCTCCATCGCATATTGGAAGCCTTTACGTCCACGTCTTTCTTGCCACGGGAAGGGCTCCTTAGATGGTTTGTTTTTAACCATTTCTATGGCCAGTATCATTCCTGTTTGTCGAACTTCACTAATGTTTGGATGATCTTCGAAGCTGGCCGTCGTTGTTCGCATCAGTTCAGCCAGTGTTTTATTATTCTCGATGACATTGTCTTGTTCAAAGATATCCAAGGTTGCGTGCGCTGCCTGACAGGCGAGCGGATTGCCCGTGTAACTATGCGAATGTAGAAAGCCTGTCAGCTCCGTGTAATCATCATAAAAGGCTTGGTAAATATCTTCACTGGTCAGAACGGTTGAAAGTGGAAGGTAGCCACCAGTAATCCCTTTGGATAGACACATAATATCAGGGCTGATTGATGCTTGCTCACAAGCGAACATGGTTCCGGTTCGGCCAAAACCTGTGGCTATTTCATCGGCGATTAAGTGTACGTTATATTGATCGCAAGCTTCGCGGAGTAGTGTTAAATAGATCGGGTGGTACATGCGCATAAAGCCAGCGCCTTGAACGAGAGGTTCAACAATCACCGCACAGATTTCATCATGCTGCTCGGAGAGAATTGCTTCCATCTTTGTGAATTGTTGGCGTGAATAGTCTTCCCAGCTTTGCCCTGCTTCACGATGATAACAATCAGGTGAAGGTGCGGTGATCACATCGAGTAAGAGTGGACCGTAAGTTTTTTTATATAAAGGAACATCGCAGACAGACAAGGCTCCCAGTGTTTCGCCATGATAACCATTGGCCAGATTGACGAAGCGTTTTTTGTTGGGTTTTCCCTTGTTGAGCCAATAATGAAAGCTCATTTTCATGGCGATCTCAACGGCGCAGGATCCATTATCTGCATAAAAACAACGTTGTAATTTTTTAGGAGACAGTGCCACCAGTCGTTCAGATAAGCGCACGACTGGTTCATGAGTGAACCCAGACAGCATGACCTGCTCTAATGTACCCAGTTGATCGGTAATCGCCTGATTAATTCGAGGGTTTGCATGGCCAAATAGATTGACCCACCAAGAGCTGATCGCATCCAAATATCGTTTACCATTATGATCTTCCAGCCAGACGCCCTCGCCTCGTTTAATCGCAATCGGCGGCCAGGCTTCGTGGTCTTTCATTTGTGTGCAGGGGTGCCAAAGCACGTTGGTATCGCGTTGAGCAAGATCAGAATTAGTATTTTGAGTTATCATGGGGCAATTATATAGGGAGATTAGGATGATAAGCAGAATTCTAGATTTTTTTAGTGATCGAATTACCGATTTCGAGGCGACGGTTCAAGAGCGCGATCATTCTCTTCAGGTTGCAGCAGCAGTTTTGATGATAGAGATTAGTCGATCAGATGCACATGTTTCTGCAGTAGAAGAAGATGCTATTTTGGGTGCTTTGGAAAAAACATTTTCATTGGACCAAGAAGAGTCTAAAAAATTGATGTCATTATCAAATGATAAAACCGACGATGCTATCTCATTTCACGAATTTACTCGCAAAATTAATGAGCAGTTCACTGACAATGAAAAGGTTCACCTTGTGAAAATGTTATGGGACGTAGCGATGGCCGATGGTCGTATTGACAAGTATGAAGATTATTACATTAGAAAAGTAGCGGATCTTCTTTATGTATCCCCTAGCGATTTTATGCGGATGAAACATAAAGCGAGCGAAAGTGCAGACAATAGGAAAAGTTAAGAAGCTACTCAGCGAGATAGCTTGATCAAGAAGTTTCTCTCTTAATCAAGCCAAATAGACAAAATGAGAGTTTTAGTTAAGGTTCGAATCGCCGATCATGGCTGTGATGAGCTGATCTTCATATTCAATACGAGTAGTGAGAAGCTCACCTAGAGTTGAAATGTCATGTTGTAGCTGAACTTCGATTACTTTTGGATCTAATGGTTCGTAACGTTCATTGAATTCAATAGCTGCTTGTGTGGAGTCTGAAATCAGCGGATACGTTTTTGCCGCCATATCGACGACAACTTTACGTCGCTCTTTTCCTTCCGCAATTCTTTCATAAAGACCAAAGTGAGCTGAGGCGATGTAATCAACCAGAACTTCACAGAATTTTTGTAAGCTGTCATTAACAGGCGTTTCAGCGTTGAAAGGTTTTAATCCAGAGACTTCGCATAGCAGAACAAGCATCTCGCGGCGTTCTTGCAGCATCTTCTCTATAACTTGTGATTGATTTCGTCTTTCGTTATTCGATAGTTGTTCTTGTGCCATGTCTATTTTTAGCCCCTTGTTCGTTATTTTTATTCAATAGCGGAGACAGCATAGTCTCCCCCCCTGCTTATGATTAAGCAAGAAGGAGACCTATTTAATCCCCAATGATTTAAATGGGGTTACAGATTGTATCTTTTTTGCTAACTAGTTGATGTGCCAATAAATTTTATCACATGAAATTTTTACTTAAAATATGATATTTTTCGCTTGTTATCATCTTTTTGCTCCGGAGAACGTTATACTGTGTCGATAGTAGGGTTTATATGTAGTTTATTGAACCTTTGAAAGCATTTGAAATCCGATGACAGTAAAAAGCAATTAAAAGTTTAATACATGGAAATTTCAGGTTATAAAATAGAGAAAACCATCGGAGAAGGTGGCATGGCCACTGCGTATCTCGCAGTGCAAGAGTCGCTGGGTCGGTTGGCAGTATTAAAGGTTCTAAACACGAACACCCGAGATACCAAAGAGAATGTCGAACGTTTTTTGAATGAAGGACGTATCGTTGCATCGCTAAACCATCCGCATATCATCACTATCTACGATATTGGGATAGCGGAGGATTTCATGTTTATTTCAATGGAATATATTGAAGGCGGTGATCTTCGTACTCGATTAAGAAGCCCTATCTCTGTGAAGGAATCCATTGAAATTATTAAAAAGATTTGTAGTGGACTTGATGCCGCACATCGCAAAGGTATTGTGCATAGAGATGTAAAGCCGGGTAATATTCTTTTTGAACGAAATGGTGAGCCTTTACTGACCGATTTCGGAATAGCTAAACGTTTGACGATGGATCAAGATCTGACATCGACAGGGGTTTTTCTTGGCAGCCCTAACTATATGGCACCGGAACAAGCAGAAGATGGACCTATTGATGGCCGTGCAGACATTTATTCATTAGGTGTTATTTTGTATGAAATGCTGGCGGGAGAAAAACCTTACAAATCCGAATCAGTTATCGACGTCATCGTTCAGCATAAACAGGCTCCAGTACCGATACTGCCTGAGGAGCATAAGGTTTATCAGCCACTGCTCAATTTGATGATGGCGAAAAAGCGCAAAGATCGATTCCGTGATGCCAGTAGTGTCATCCATTTCATCCATCATCTTGAGCAATTGGAGTCCGAAAAATCACAACAAAATCCTGACACTCAAGAGTTGGTCAAGCAAAAAAATCAGGTGGCCGATGAGGTTTTTAATTCTCACATTCGACAACAGAAAAAGCCTAGTAAATGGTTGACTTACACCTTAATGACGTTACTCACACTAACAGCATCGGCGTTTGCATTTGTTTCATACAAATATGTCTATAAGCCGAATAAAGAGAATTCTTTAGACATAATACATGCAGAGGAAGCAAACCTTGATTCAATGGTTGAACTGGTCTCTGTTCCGATGGCAGGATCGGCACCAATCAAGAACAGTCATCCTGGTGAAGTGGCAGAAGTAACGAAAGCGCTGGGTTGGTTGGCTAGGAAAAGCTTGGAAGAATACCGGTTGACGGCTCCACCGAAAGATAATGCTTATTATTATTACGTTCGTTTGCTGGAAATCAATCCAGATAATCGATCGGCTCGACAAGGTTTATTATCTATCGCGGATAGATTCGCATTTTTGGCTGAAAAAGAGTTAGCAGAGAATAATTACAAATCGGCAGCTGGCTATATCAATATCGGGTTGCAAATCAATCCTCAAAACAGAACCTTGAAAGAACTGCAGTTATTAACCTCAACTGGGCAGCGAAATATATTAGATAGTGTTCAGGAATTGTTCAAGTCTTTTTGGAAGTAACTAAAAGAGCATTACCCTCTTAAGGATCTGTAGAATTTTTTTCAGATTCTAATAACAACTTAGCTTTTTCAGTTTTATTTTGATCCCAAGCGCTGATCAGGGCTTTTAATCTTTCAACTCTTTCATCGGCTGATTCAGCAACCATCTCTGCGTTTGTAGCTTTAGTTGGCGGTTGTGTAGCTACTTGAGGTTGAGTAGTTTCATTCGTTATCTGTGCTATATTTTCTGTGGGCGGACTTTTTAAATATTCTTCCATGGCTGGAGATTCAACAATAGCTTGAATTTGATCCTCAAGTTTAGCGACAGCTTGCTCATGACTCAATACTTGCTGATCTTTAGCAAACTTCGTTGGTAGGGCCTTGCCTCTGAGCTGCAAACGCTGGGCTTCATCAACGGTAACAACCGTATCATCGACCAAAACATTTTTCTCAAAAACCAACACCCGTGGACCACCCATCTCACTTCTATACCAGCTAGGAGCCTTACCTGAAAGTTGTGATCGGCCGGTTGAGGGGTTAACCCACTGATACATACGAGCCTCGATTGAGGTCGTAATTAATAATAGAAAAATATAAATAAGTGGTCGCATGTTGCTGATTATAGCAAGTAAGTTGTAGTTAGCGAGATCCTAACAATGATTTGTTAACATAATCACAAATATTCAGGATCACATTTTTACTTATGGCTCTAATAGAACATGCATTAATTATCACCGTCAATCGCCGTCTTGCGCGCGAGATGAGCGAACAATATTCCGATCAGAAAATTGCGGCAGGACAGCAGGTTTGGGAAACGCCAGAAATTTTACCCTGGTCAAGTTGGTTAAATTCCTTATGGCGACAGACGCTTAATACACCATCTGAAAATCCGCCATTTTTGTTGTTGAACAAGTTACAAGCGCGCGCAATTTGGGAGGCAATTTTACGTGCCTCAGAGGCGGCCAATGGTCTTTTACAAATTGGTGAAACGACACGAGCAGCAATGGAAGCTTGGCGATTAATTCATGAATATGATCTGAATCTAAAAGAGGTTAAAGCTTTATTTAGTGACCAGAATGTTGATACACGAACCTTCTATGAGTGGGCGAGCGCTTACCAACAAAAATTGAAAGAAAATAATTGGATTGATCAGGCTTTAATGCCAGTAAAATTGTTCGAGCAGTTTGAGGCCGATCAGCTATCGATTCCTGAGCAGGTTTTAATGGCGGGCTTTGATGAGTTGACGCCTCAGCAGATACGATTGATCAACCTATTGATGTCTAAAAAATGCAGTGTTCTCACGCATCAGCCAGAATCAAAGTCGGCTAAAGTATCGCAATTGACCTGTAAAGATTTTGAGCATGAGCTGCAATTTTCTGCGGCTCGCGCACGTTATTTATTAGAACAAAATCCCCAAGCAACAGTCGGTATTGTTGTGCCTGATCTACACAAAAGGAAGATACAAATTCAGGCAGTGTTTGAAGATATCTTAATCCCTGATCGCATTTTTCCTGGCTCAGAAACTACGAGTCCCTTTAATATTTCATTAGGTGATTCTTTAACATCGTTTGCAGTGATCAAGACGGCACTTCAGATTCTGACGGCGGCGAATGAGCGGTTATCATTAGAAGAGCTGAGTCGATTAATTCGATCACCGTTTATTGGTGGAAGCGAAAGTGAATTGTCTAAACGGAGCCTACTCGATGCGCAACTCCGGCAGTTTGGAGATGACTCCATTGGTCTCTCACTGGTGATCAGAGAAGCATCTGATGAAGAGTCGAATAGGTATTGTCCATTATTAGTTGAAGCATTACAGAAGCTACAAGCGGTTGCTGAAGAGGCTGATCTGACAAAAAATCGATCAATTGTTGAATGGGTAGAGCTGTTCGACATGATCTTGGAGAGTATGGCGTGGCCCGGTGAGCGTCAGGTGAGTAGTGTTGAATACCAAACAATAGAATCGTGGCGTAGCGCACGTGAGCAATGCGTGTCATTGGATATGGTCAGCAAACAGATGAAGTACTCCAGCGCCTTGCAACACCTCCGAAAAACGGCGAGCGAGCAAACCTTTCAAGCAGAGGGCTCTGATGTTCCTATTCAGATTTTAGGAGTGTTAGAGGCGGCTGGTTTAGAGTTTGACCATATGATGGTGTTAGGTATGACCGATGAGCAGTGGCCAGCGAAACCAGCACCGAATCCATTTTTACCATTACAACTACAACGTCAGAAAAAGATGACACATGCTACGGCGGAGGTCGAGTTACAATCAGCGCGGGTGATGACCGATCGACTACTGGAATCGGCACCAGAAATTATCTTCATGTATCCAAACCAACAGGCGGATCAAGCATTACGCCCTAGCCCGCTGATCAAAGACTTCCCAAAAATTGAAATAGAAGATATAGCCATTAGCCCGGTTGTAGACCTTCGGCAAAAAATAATGAAGGAATCAAGCTTAGAAAAGTTGATCGATAGTAAAGCTAAACCTCTGCCTGACAATGTTGTATGGAATGGCGGTGTCGGAATATTTAAAGATCAAGCTGCGTGCCCATTTCGGGCATTTGTTCGTCATCGACTGCGATCACACCCATTGGGTATGGCTGAGTCTGGTTTAAATCCGGCGGAACGTGGCTCGCTTGTACATGACGCTTTAGAAATTTTATGGAAAGCACTACAGACACATGATCGTTTGATAAAAATCTCACCAGAACGGCTTCGAGAGGTTATTCGCAGTTCCGTCGAAGTCGCATTGAAAGAATTTCATTCTGGAAAGACAGTGTTGCAAGAAACGCAGTTTCAATCTCTTGAAATTGATCGATTAGAAAAATTACTCACGGAATGGTTGGATGTTGAACGGCAACGTGAGCCATTTAGTGTTATCGCTTGTGAAGAAGAAATGGAATTACATTTAGGCGGTATTAGCGTCAAAACACGTGTCGATAGAATTGACCAGTTAGAAGGTGGTGAGTTGGCATTAATCGATTATAAGACGGGTGATGTCAGTACAAAAAGTTGGGAAGGTGAGCGACCTGACGAACCTCAGTTACCGGTATATGCGGTGGGCATGCGGGAAACACCTAAAGCGATATTATTCGCAAAAGTGAAAAAGGGAGAGCAAACTTTTGTAGGCTTATCGGATGATCTAAATATAGGAAAGATTCAAGAAAATTGGAATGAAATGATTTTAGTATGGCGTGAGAATTTAGAAAAACTAGCCGGTGAATTTGTACACGGGAATGCACTGGTTGATCCAAAAGATAGCAGTACCTGTCAATATTGCACTTATCAAAGTCTTTGCAGGATTGATGAAGTTAGAGAATTTAGTGACAGTATGAGTAACGTTGTGGAGAATCAATAATGACAACAGAAAGCACTGCTGCCGATCAATCCATCCGCGATCAAGCATTAGACCCTGAACAATCTTTTATCGTTCAAGCACCCGCCGGCTCAGGTAAAACAGAATTATTAATGCAACGTTATTTAGCATTACTGGCAACGGTTGATCACCCAGAAGAAATTATTGCGATCACTTTTACACGAAAAGCAACAGCAGAAATGCGAGGCAGAATAGTCGCTGCGTTAGATCAAGCATCTGACGCAGAAAAACCACAGAAAACACACGAGCTAACGACATGGACATTAGCACAGAAAGTTTTAAAACGTGACACTGAATTAAAGTGGAATTTATTAAAAAACCCAAACCGTTTACGCATTCAAACTATCGACGCGATGTGTTCAAGTTTTGCGCGACAAATGCCGGTATTATCACGAACCGGCGTAAGTCCGCAAATTGTAGAAAGAGCGGATCATTTATATAGACAAGCTGCACAAGCAACACTGAAAGGATTAACTCGACATACAGAAGTGGCCTATTTATTAGGCCACCTAGATAACAACTGGCAAAAGCTTGAGGGAATGATCTCAAGCTTATTACAAAAACGTGATCACTGGCTTCGTCATTTACCATTCGGGAGTGATGATTTTGGTCGGCTGCAAGAACGTGAAAATCTTGAAGCAAGCCTATGCGCAATTATTAGCGAAACGCTTGAAAAAAGCTTAGAAAAAATACCTTTAGAGATTCGAAGGGATTGGTTAGCATTAGCGAATTTTGCAGCAAGCAATATACATAAATCCGAGAAAAAAAGTTCATTAAATGCTTGTCTAGAGATACAAGAGTTTCCTGATTCCTTTCCAGATAGTTTGAATGTTTGGGAAGGTTTGCTTGAAATGGTATTGGTAAAAACAGGTGGTTGGCGAAAATCAGTTACGAATAATATAGGTTTTCCTGCTCCCTCTACGATCAAGGATAAGGAACAAAAGCAGATCGGTACAGATATGAAAATATCAATGCTGCGCTTGATCGAAAATCTGCAAGATGTACCTGACTTACAGGAAAGTTTTCAAGCAATTAGGTTATTACCAAGTCCAGCATATAGCGATGAGCAGTGGGATGTATTGCAGTCCTTATTTGTTGTTCTCAAGTTAGCTGTCGCACAACTACAAATTGTATTTCGTGAACAGAGTCAGGTGGATTTTACAGAGGTAAGCATTGCTGCTGTGTATGCCCTAGGTAATGAGTCTGAGCCAACAGATCTTGCATTGTCTTTAGATTATAAAATAAAACATTTATTAGTTGATGAGTTTCAAGATACATCGGTTAGTCAATATTCTTTATTAGAAAGAATCACCGCAGGTTGGGAATTAAATGATGGACGTACCTTATTCTTGGTTGGTGATCCCATGCAATCAATCTACCGCTTTCGTGAAGCAGATGTTGGTTTATTCATCAATGTGCAAAGGCAAAAATCATTAGGTCATATTCAATTAGAGCCACTTCAGCTATCGGTGAACTTTCGATCGAAACAAGTGATCGTTGAGTGGGTGAATGAAGTTTTTCAACGAGCGATGCCAGCCGAAGCTTCAGTGACTAGCGGTGCTGTTTCTTATACAAAATCAGAAGCATTTCATAAACAAACATCAGATGCTTCAGTCGCCATTCATCCCTTGGTTGATGTTGATAGAAAACAAGAGGCAGATCTTGTTTGTAGTTTGATTAAAACAGCAATGGATCGAGAAGAAACCGTTGCTGTTTTAGTTAGAAATCGGTCACATCTTGTACAAATAACGAGCCGATTAAAAGAAAAGAAACAAGCCTATCAAGCGGTCGAAATAGAATCCTTAACTCAGCAAGCCGTGATAAGAGATTTATATTCTTTGACATCAGCCTTATTACATTTAGCTGATCGAACAGCGTGGCTAGCGATATTGCGAGCGCCTTGGTGTGGTTTAAGCCTGAATGATTTAGAGCTGCTAAGCCAGCAGTCATCAGCAACGATTTGGGGTTTGATCAATTATGATAAAAGAGTAAAAAGCATAAGTGAGGATGGGCAAAAAAGATTGTGTAAACTACAAGCTGTCATGAAAAAATCTCTGGTTCAAAGGCAACGTATTTCATTGGCGCGTTGGGTTGAGGGGACTTGGATTATGCTCGGCGGGCCAGCTTGCTTAAACAGTGAGTCAGGTTTGGATAACGCTCAAGCATTTTTTAATTTACTTGGCGAGCTTGATGATGGCTATGAACTGGAATCACTGGATGCGCTTGATCAAAAATTAAGTAGTTTATTTGCTGCGCCTAATGCTTCTGATCAAGCTATGCCGCAATTAATGACTATCCATAAATCCAAAGGTTTAGAGTTTGATACGGTTATTATCCCCGGGTTAGAGCGACAGCCAAGAAATGATGATCGACAATTATTGCAGTGGACTGAATGGCGGAATACGATTGAAAATACAGATGAACTATTGCTCGCCCCGATCGAAGAAACAGGACGAGAAAAAGAGCGGATTAATCAATATTTACAAGTGCTGGAAAAAGAGCGTGCTCGTCATGAAGCTGTCCGACTGTTATATGTTGCTGCGACACGAGCACAGAAAAATTTACACTTAATCGGACAAGTCGAGCACAGTGAGAAAGGCGAAATTAAATTGCCGGATCAACGGTCCTTACTTTCAAGGATATGGTCTTCTGTAGAAAGTGATTATTTAGAAAGTTCTCATGCAATTAAGCCAACCGATCAGAATGAGAAAAGTGATGAACTTTTCATACCTTATATAAAAAGATTGCTTGTTGATTGGGAAGTTCCTACACGAGAACCTGCTGTCCATTGGGCTGGATCTGACAGACTAAAAAGTGAGGGTGAAAAATCGGGAGAAGATTCAACAATAGAATTTTCATGGGCGGGAGCACAAGCAAAGCATATAGGGATAGTTGTGCATAGAATTCTACAACAGATTGCCGAAGAAGGGATTGAGCATTGGCATCGAGAACGTTTGACGAAAGCAGGTTCAACAATAAAAATATTGTTACTGGAGTCTGGCTTGCCTGAATCTATGTTGGAGCGAGCGACAAAAAAAGTGCTTCATGCGATTGAAAAAACCTTAGACGATGAAAAAGGTCGTTGGATTCTGTCTAATCACGAATCTGCAAGAAATGAATATACCTTGTCAGGTATGCTGAATGAGAAGTTTATGCGCGTCGTACTCGATAGAACATTTATTGATGGTGATGGTACAAGATGGATTATTGATTATAAAAGCAGTAGTCACGAAGGCAGCAACCTTGAAGGTTTTTTAGAAAGTGAAAAGAGCCGCTATCAAGAGCAGCTAGAGAGTTATGCAGAGTTGATTGCTAAAGTAGAAGAAAGACCGATTAAATTAGCTTTGTATTTTCCGGTGCTATCTGAGTGGCGCGAGTGGCAATATATAAAGTAACGAATGAGGTCAGTAAAATGACAGATAAGATTGAAGCAAGAGGAAGTTGTCTTTGTGGTGCTATAGAAATTGAGGCCAGTGAGGTGAGCTCCAACATAGGAGCTTGTCATTGTGCGATGTGCCGAAAGTGGACTGGTGGACCGCTATTGGCTGTTGATTGTCAGGATAAGGTGAGTTTTACGAATAGTGAGATGATCAGTGTTTACGGATCATCAGACTGGGCTGAGCGAGGATTTTGCAGTAAATGCGGCACGCACTTGTTCTATAGGTTGAAGCAAGCGAATCAATACATTATGCCAGTCGGACTATTTGAGTTGGATGCAACGATGATCTTAGACCATCAAATTTTTATCGATCAAAAACCGGATTATTATTGTTTTGCAAATGAGACTAAGAATATGACGGGTGCAGAAGTTTTTGCACAATTTACGGGTGAGTAAGTAAAGATTAGAGAGTGACTACGAGGGACCTGTTACCAAAACTAGATCTATTCGTTGCTATGGCTGATAGCGTCGGTATCGTTTGTTTTTTCAAGAGTAGTGATAAGATATCTTTATCATGACGAATATTACAAAAGAAGCCGTTATCGAACAAATCATTGCCACGTTTCGTGAATATGGATATGAAGGCGCGAGCCTTTCGTTGCTTTCAAAGGCAACGGGTTTGGGACGTTCAAGTCTGTATCATCACTTTCCGAAAGGAAAAGAGGATATGGCAAATGCCGCGTTGGATGCGGTGATGGTCAGCTTTGATCAACTAGTATTATCTCCATTGAGACAGACACAAAAAACATCAGATCAACGTGTGAGGGCATGCGCAAAAGGACTGTCGGAGTTTTATGCGAGTGGTTCCAATTCTTGCTTGATCAATATTTTTAGTGTTGGCACGGCAGGCAAGATGTTTCAACCATATTTGGAAAAACGAACTCAAGGATTGATCGGTGTTTTTGCCGATCTTGCTAAAGAGACTGGAGTCTCTACTAAAGAGGCTAAAAAGCGTGGTGAAAATTTGGTCATTCAGATCCAAGGTGCGCTTGTTCTTTCACGTACTTTAAATTCAAATACGCCATTCAAAACGCTCGTTAAAAACATTCCTGAACTTTTATTACACTCGGTTTAATTAGAGGTTGCCTTTGGAGCTTGACATTCATTTTTTATAGGACGAATATTAAACCGAACAATCGGTACAGTCAGTTGGCTGTTTATAAAAAATGAGGAGTAGTAAATGAGTCCTAACAATCCCAGTTCACCACTAATAATTCATGACTTTGAAAAATCTGGTCATGCACATCGTGTACGACTTATGGCATCTTTGTTGGGGTTGCCTGTTGATCTAAAACATATTGATTTAGTTGGAGGGGAGCAGCAAACAGAAGAATTTTTAAAACTCAATCCATTTGGCCAAGTGCCGGTGTTAGAAGACGATGGAAATGTTGTAAGAGATTCAACATCAATACTTATCTATCTAGCTAAGAAATACGGTGGTGAAACCTGGCTGCCAAGTGATGCCGTTGGAGCAGCATTAGTTCAGCGTTACTTATCTATTGCATCAAACGAGATTTATCGCGGACCATGTTGTGCAAGATTGGTGACCGTTTTTAATGCGGAGCTTGATCATAATGCATGTAAGGAAGTGGCTCATAAGATATTAGCGATATTGGATGCTGATCTGAAAAAGAAAGAATTTCTAGCTGCTGCTCACCCAACCATCGCAGATGTGGCATGTTATAGCTACATTGCACATGCCCCAGAAGGCGATGTTTCACTAGACGAGTATAAAAATATTAAAGCGTGGCTAAAGCGAATAGAAGCCTTACCAGGTTTTGTTGCGATGCCTGTAACAAAGGTTTGTCTCGCAAAATAGTCCTTCCTGAAGTATTTCCCAATCTACTCGAGTGGCCGATTGACTAATAAGCACAATCGGTTGGCTCGTTTGTTGCTTTTCATTGCCATACACATTCAATGGGAAAGGTGGTTATGGAAAAGTTTGATTTTATCGTTATCGGTAGCGGCCCTGCGGGTCAACGTGCGGCGATTCAGGCAGCTAAATTAGGTAAATCAGTCGCACTGATTGAGATGCATACCGCTGTTGGTGGTAATTGTCTTCATACTGGAACCATACCAAGTAAAACACTTCGTGAAACCGTTCTCTATTTAACAGGCTGGCGACAACGAGGCTTCTACGGAAAAAGTTATCGAGTTAAAGAAAGGATCACTGCACAAGATTTGATCCAACGGCTGGATATCACCACCCGACATGAAATTGATATCATTCAACATCAATTATATAGAAATGGGGTCACTTCGATAGTTGGCAAAGCGAAGTTTCTCGATCCGAACACCATTACAGTGATGGATCACGAGGGGAATAAAGCTAAGTATGAAGCTAAGAAATTTATGATTTCTGTAGGAACTTCCCCTATTCAGCCACCTAATACTCCTTTTGATGGTAAACGTGTTTTAGACAGCGATCATATTCTTGAAATTGATGAGCTGCCAAGAACGATGATCGTCGTGGGAGCCGGAGTTATTGGTGTCGAATATGCTTCTATTTATAGTGCGTTAGATATCGATGTCATTTTAGTTGATGGTCGAGAAGAGATGCTCAGCTTTCTTGATCGTGAAATTATTGATGAATTTAAACATCATTTGCGTGATAGGGGTGTCGCTATTCGAATGGGTGAAACGGTAGAGAAAGTAGAGTATCTAGACAAAAAGCGAGTGAAGTTATTTTTGTCTAGCGGTAAACAACTGCGAGCTGATATGGTTTTATATGCGGCTGGTAGACAGGGTAATACGGCTGATTTAGGATTAGAAAATGTAGGGCTAGAGGCTTGCCCGCGAGGTATGTTGGAAGTCAATGAGCATTATGTAACGAAGGTGAAAAATATTTATGCGGCGGGAGATGTTGTCGGTTTTCCTAGCTTGGCTTCAACCTCTATGGAGCAAGGTAGACATGCAGCATGTCATGCATTTGGTAAGACGCCTGACTCGCGCTTTAGTGATTTTCCTTTTGGGATTTACGCAGTTCCTGAGATGAGTGTTATCGGGCTCACAGAAAAGGATTGCAAAGAGAAAGGTATTGGTTATGAAGTTGGCGAAGCAAGATTTCGAGAAACGTCACGAGGGCAAATTCTTGGCCTGCGTGAAGGCTTATTAAAATTAATTTTTAGTCTTGATGACCGACGTCTGATCGGTGTCCATATTGTCGGTGAAGGTGCAACAGAGCTGATCCACATTGGGCAAGCCGTGATGCAGTTAGGCGGGACTATGGATTATTTTGTAGAGAATGTTTTTAATTATCCAACCTTGGCGGAAGCCTACAAAATAGCTGCTTTACATGCATGGAACCGCTTTCCTGATTAGGAAAAATTTCACGAATGACTTTTATACCTTTCTAAAGTTTTTTTCAACTATTCCGATAGGAACTCATAAAGAGGCTGTGGGGTGAGATTCTAATGCTTTGCTGATGCAAAGAAAGCTTTGACTCATGGGAGAATAACTCAAATAGAGAGGCGCGGAATATGTTGAGCACAAGCGAATATAGAATCTTGTTAATTGAAGATGATTTAGTATATGCCGATCATCTTCGGGGTCTATTAGATATCCAGCCTACGCATGCGTTTAAGTATGATCGAGTTTCTCTTTTTTCAGAAGCTATTAAACTCATTCGAGAGAAACATTTTGATTCTATCCTCTTAGATTTTGATCTAGAGGATATGGATAACATGGAAAGGATCTCGGAGCTTTCAAAAGAAGTCCCTGACCTACCCATCATCGGCTTAATTAATGATACAGAAGAAGAGAAAGCGAGTGATGCGATTGAATATGGCTTACAAGATCGTATTATAAAAGGTAGAAATGATGAGAATGTTATTGTCAGTAAAATTCTCTTTGCCATTCGTCGAATGGAAGCCACACAACTCAAAAATAGCAATGAAATCATGGCGAATGAGCTAATGTTCGATACGAGAACAGGCTTGCCTAATGAACTATTATTTAAAGATCGACTAGAACAATCATTAACAAGAGCCGATCGAGATAACACATTCGTTGGACTTGTTGCCGTTCAGTTTGAACATTTCGTGTCTTTAAACGATCAATATGGTTCCAAAACTGGAGCCTCTATTCTACAAAAATCCGCAAAAATACTGAATAGTATGGTTCGTCAAGCTGATACTGTGGCGCATGTTGGAGAAAATAAATTTGTTGTCGTACTCGATAGTATCACCTCGGCAAGTGGTGCAACTGCATTTGGGGAAAGAGTTGTTCGAGCATTCTCTCGGAAGCTACAGATAGAAGAACATAAGTTGAAGATGACTGCTAACGTAGGCATTGCGACCTATCCAGAGTGCAGAGGTTTTCATGAGTTAATCAAGGCTTCAGATTGGGCGATGAAACGTGCCGGTGATGCTGGTGGTAACCGTTATAAACTTTACTCTGATAATCTTGGTGAAGAAGCTATTTGGAAATACGGCTTAGAAAATGAGCTAGAAAAAGCACATGATCATCAGCAGTTTGAGCTTCATTACCAGCCTCTTTTTGGGATAGAAGAAAGCAGAGTTGTTGGTTTTGAAGCATTGATTCGATGGAACCATCCAGATGAAGGGACTATGATGCCAGGAGCCTTTATCGATGAGCTTGAAGCTTCAGAGCTGATCCTTGAAGTTGGTGAGTGGGTCCTTGATGAAGCGTGTAAGCAATTAAAGCTGTGGCAAATTAAATATCCAACTTTAATGATGAGTATCAATTTGTCAGCACGTCAATTACAAGATCCTTATTTGTTAGAGCGAGTAAATTCAATCTTAGACAAATACAGTTTAGAAGCGCAGATGGTCGAGTTAGAAATAACAGAGAGGCAGTTAGTCGATACTGAGGATGCGATCAGTCAATATAATATCCAATCATTGAGTGACAGAGGTATTTGTCTAGCCTTAGATGATTTTGGAACGGGTTACAGCACGGAAGCCTATTTTCAAAATTTTCCTAAAGGAACTATCCACACATTAAAGATTGATCGAGCTGATATCAAAGGCATGATGGATGATGCCGAAATAGCAGAGCGCGTTGAAAGCTACATTGAATTTTCACACAAAAATGGTATACGTGTGATTGCTGAGGGTATAGAGGAAGAAGCTCAGATGAAACGTGTCCAAGAATTGGGTGTAGAGATAATGCAGGGCTATTTACTCAGTAAGCCCGTCAGCGGATCTGAGATTGAAGATGGAATGCGACGGAATGATTTCATTCTTGAGTGTAGTAAACCCACTGAGACTTTAGCGTTGATTAGTTACTAATTATAGTATTTATAGCTAAATTTTTAGTAGCAATAGATCATAAGGTTTCTTGATACCCGTTTTTGATAACGAAGCGGGTTGGCACTAACGAAAACGGTTTTCTTATCCTAGTCTAAATAGAATGGCTGTGATTATTGGCTAAGGCTCTCGCTTTCTATGGTCAATAAGCTTGCGACGGCAGATGAATAAATTACATTAAAACGGCTTCGTTCCTAACCAGATAATCTCCTGTTAGGTACTTTTCTTATAATCGATGCTAGAGTGACTATATAGTGTAGATGTACTTTAGGGTGCTCAGAACACAAAGATAGCTTCAATTTAGAAGCTTACATTGTTCAGCGGAGAAGTGAACTTTGAGTGGGCAGCCTATTCAAAATGCCAGAAAACAGTGTTAAAAGTATGTTTGTGTAGAGAGTGAATTGATAATAGTCAAACTACTGTCTCGATTGCTGGCTTTAAACGTGTATTGGATCACAAAATCAGAGTCCACCCTAGATTTAATTAGGAAATATGTTTAAAATTCAGTTAGTTCAATGACAAACCGGATCTAAAATGACAAGATACGCATTTATTTTTCTTATTCTCTCTCTAGGCTTCCTCTCGTCACATACAAATGCAGAAGAATCACTCACTTCCGAAAGAGTTGTTATACAAGATTTTGTAAAAGGCTCATTAGAAGATATTAAAGAGCAATATCAAGGTAAACCTTTTATCCTTTCTTTTTGGTCAATTGACTGCACATATTGCTTCGATGAAATGAAAATGTTCTCTTCGTTAAAAGAGAAGTATCCCGATCTGCAAGTCGTACTCGTATCAACAGATATTAATCTTGATGATGAAACAGTACATAAAATTTTAGATGATACAGGTTTTGAAGCAGAAGAAGTTTGGGTTTTTGCAGATGAAGTACCTGAAAGACTTTATGCCGAAGTAGATGAGAACTGGCGTGGAGAGTTACCCAATACCTTGTTTATGAATAGTAAGCACGAGTTTCAATCTGTTACGGGCGAGGTTAAGCCTGAACTTGTTGAAAAATGGTTGCAGTACCTAAAGAAAGAAAATACCTGATCTGTAGCACCTTTTTGTAATAGGTCCCCTCACCCACTATTTAAGAAGGTTTTCTTACGAAAAGAATAATCTTTTTTGCTTTTAAAACAATTCGTTTTCATCTCTTACTACGAGCAATTTCAGACAAATTGTGAAGTCTGAGCATAACGCTAATAACAACAATTTATATATAGCGCTTTATTGACTATAAATAAATGTGTCTTCGCCTGTAATATGATTGTAGAAATAAACGCTTATTCTTGACTTTGTCTGTACCAATGATACATTGCTGCAATGCAGCATTGCTTGATGAGAATAGTATACTCTGGCTAGCATTGTATTGAATCGATTAAAGAGGGTTTTAAATGAACAAGAATGTAGAAACAAACAACGATACATTAGGGTTCGCTTCAAGTTCTGAAGCGTTTGCTGAGAGCTTCAAGCAGTGTGAAGAGCTTATGCGAGATTTTTCAGAACAATTTAAAACCAAGGATATGGATCCTCTTAATCTTGGCGAGATTTATGGTGATCTATTTAAAGAAATCGCAAAAGATCCTCAAAAACTGATCGATGCAAACATGGAGTATTGGCAAAGTGCTACGGAAATGTTTCAAGCAGCGGTAAAGACCAGTACTGAAGATGGAGATAAAACCGCACCTGTTGAGACCGACAAACGTTTTCGTCATGAATCTTGGCAGCAAGAGCCTATTTTCGATTATATCAAGAAATCATATTTGTTAGGTTCTAAATGGACTCGTGATGTAATCTCAGATCATGATGGTTTAGATGAACAGACCTCCAGTAGAATTGAGTTTTTTACAGAACGTTTTCTTGATGCACTGTCTCCAACCAATTTTGCAATGACTAACCCTGCTGTTTTAGAAAAAGCGGCAGAAACGAACGGTCAAAGTTTAGTTGATGGTATGAAAAATATGCTTGAGGACCTTGATGTTAATTCAGGTCAGCTCAATACTAAAATGACGGATACATCTGCATTTACTTTGGGTGAAAATATCGCGACATCGCCCGGTAAAGTTGTCTTCCAAAATAAAATGATGCAACTGATCCAATATGCGCCATCAACGGAGAAAGTTTCAAAACGGCCTCTGTTAGTTGTTCCACCTTGGATCAATAAATTTTATATTATGGATCTACAACCAAAAAATTCTTTGATTAAATGGCTCGTTGATCAAGGTCATACAGTGTTTGTAATTTCATGGGTAAACCCTGATGAAAGCTACAGAGAAACAAGCTTTGATGATTATGTTAGTGGTGGTCCGTTGGCTGCGTTAGATGCAATCGAAAAAGCAACGGGGCAGAAAGAAGTTAATGCCATTGGTTACTGTATCGGCGGTACGCTTTTGTCATCGACGCTTGCTTATATGAAAGTTAAAGACGACGATCGCATTAAGAGTGCTACGTTCTTAACGACTATGTTGGATTTCAGTGAACCCGGTGATCTTGGTGTGTTTATCAATGAATCACAGCTCGACAGCCTAAACAATAAAATGAGTGAAACAGGCTTCCTCGATGGTAAGGAAATGGCAGGTACGTTCAACTTAATGCGTGCCAATGATCTGATTTGGTCTTTCTATATAAACAGTTATTTATTAGGAAATGATCCACGTCCCTTTGATCTTTTATATTGGAACTCAGACTCCACTTGCATGCCTGCGAGTATGCATAGCTGGTATATAAAAAACTGTTATGCAGACAATAGCCTATGCAAACCTGATGCTGTGAGTATCTTAGGTGAAAAAATAGATTTTTCGAAAATAGATACACCAGCCTGCTTTGTTTCTACTGTGGAAGATCACATCGCGCCGTGGAAATCTACATATCAAGGCGCACAAATATTTTCAGGCCCAGTCCAATTTATTTTAGGTGGATCTGGTCATATTGCAGGTATCATTAACCCACCTGAAGCTAATAAATATGGTTATCAAGTGACCAAAAAATTAGCGAAAGATCCTGAAGCATGGGCGGAGAAAGCCAAAGTGAGTGAAGGTTCTTGGTGGCCTGAATGGCAGAAGTGGATCAACCCAAAAGAAGGAGCGTTAGTAAAGGCTCGTGAGCCAGGTGCAGGTAAACTAGACGTATTGGAAGAAGCTCCAGGTTCTTATGTCAAAAGCTAATCAAGCTAAGACGAGCAAGAACAGGTAAAAAGCGGTAGCTAAAAATGTGACTTCTAATCTTTCAAGATAGGAGTCACATTATTTTAAATCGAACACATTGAAATATAGTGTCTTCAGAAAAAATCCCTTCCTTTTTCAGGCATGAAACATTCTCAGTAAATAGCAAAAACTCATGAACTAGGCTGCGACAACGTGCCACATTCTTCTTAACATTTCTTTAACATAGAATACCCTTTCAAATTTTTAAAAAACTCTACCTAAAAGAGTTTAATTTATAATGAAGAATAAGGGATTTTGAATGAGGCGTACCGTTCTTTTATTGCTGTATCTTGTATGCTCACAGAGTATGAACACATATGCCGGGGATGATGTTTACGTAAACGAAACTATCGAAGTAGAAGGTAGTGAAGGCAGACTAAAAACAGATTACTCTAGCCCCTCTGTATTTGTCACGGAAGAGCAGGTTCAACAATATAATGCCATCACCATCGATGATGTGCTTCAATATCAACCAACGTTGGTTGTACGTCGGCGATATATTGGCGATCCAAATGCCACCTTAGGAATGCGTGGTTCAAACATGTTCCAAACCACACGTTCGATGGTCTTTGCTGATGGCTTACCATTGCATTACTTTTTACAAAGTCGCTTTTCAGGTGCTCCGCGCTGGTCTCTCGTCGCAACTGATGAGCTTGAAACTGCTGAGGTTGTCTATGGCCCCTTTAATGCCGAATACAGCGGCAATGCAATGGGTGGTGTAGTCAATATAAAAACGAAACTCCCTCAAGAAGAAACTATTCACGCTGAAGCTGGGTACTTTTATCAACCTTTCAATTACTTATCAACGGATGAAAACCTGCAAGGCAATAGGCAATTTGGATCTTACGGTAACAAGATCGGGAATCTAAGTTTTTATACATTTGTAAATCGTTTAGAAAACAAAGGTCAGCCGCAAACTTATCGAGGAGAAACACGTACCTCAATACCCAGTGGCCAACCTATTGTGTCAGGTGCAGTCAATGCCTTAGATCAACGTAGCCGTGAGATAATTTATTTTGCTGACAGTGGTGTTGAAGACATACAAACGAACTTATTCAAAATGAAATTAGGTTATGATTTTAGTGACGATATAAAAGGCATTTTCACCATTGCATATGAAGATCGTGAAAGAGAAACGACACCAAATAATTACCTAAGGGATGCCGCTGGAAATGTAATTTGGGGTGATGGAAGTAATCGCAGTGTAGATGCATCTTTCAACGGGCAAGCTTTTAATGTGCGTTCTGATCGCTTTGGTGTTTCTGAATCTAACCGAGAAACGTTACTTCTTGGCGGACATTTAGAAGGTAAATTTAATAAGCAATGGCGCTTTGATACAACGGTGAGCTACTTTGATATTCTTGAAGATGAAACCATCAGCTCAGAACTAAGCCCTCTCGATCCAAACAATACTAATCGTGGGCGTATTACGGAATATGATGATACTGGCTGGGTGACTTATGACCTAAAGTTAGTCAATGAAGCGTTTTTAGGGAACAAGCAGTTAAATTTTTCAACCGGCTATCATTACGAAAATTATTCTTTAAATATTCAACAGCACAATTCTAATAATTTTCGTTCCGCCAGTCGTGACTCTGCTCGATCAGTGACGGGTGGAGAAACGACAACGCATGCTATTTTTAGCCAAATAGGTTGGAAATTTAAACCAAGCTGGGATGCCGCTTTTGGTTTACGTTATGAGGATTGGACAGCAGAAGATGGATATTCAAACACGGGAACGTTAGATAGAACTTCTGATCAACCTGATCGTGACGACAGTGCCTTATCACCAAAATTTTCGATGGCCTACTCTCCTCGGAATTGGACATTCCGCTATTCATTAGCAAAAGCCTATCGTTTTGCTATTGTTGAGGAACTCTACAAAAATGTATCATCTTTCAACTCCACTACGATAGCAGACAGTAGCCTCAGTCCAGAAGAGGGTTTACACCATAACTTCTTGATCAAGTACACAACACCGAATGGGTTTAGTAGCTTGAACATCTTTAGAGATGATATCGATGATGTGATCTTCAATGCAGAATCCGTTGCAGATTCAGTTACTACTTTTTTAAATATCGATAGAGTTGTTACAAATGGAATTGAGTTTGCAATGGAACGTCGTCGAATCCAGAACTCTGCTTTTGATGTGAGCTTTAATGTGACATGGATGGATGCAAAGATTAAAGCATTCAGAAGCAATACAGCTTTAGAAGGCAATGATATGCCAAGATTACCAGAATGGCGGGCTAATCTATTTACGACATATCATGTGACGGATGCATGGGATCTATCTCTAGGCGCACGTTACCAAAGTGACTCTTTCGGACGGCTTGATAACACAGATACTGAAGAGGGTGTTTTCGGCGCACAGGATAAGTTTTTAATGTTCAACTTTAAGACAGTTTATCGCCCAGCATCATTTGATGGTACGGTTGCATTTGGTATTGATAATCTCACTGATGATGAAGCATTCGTGCACCACCCTTATCCACAGAGGACATTCTTTCTTGAAGCTACCGTTACTTATTAAATGGGCACCAATATGTGCGCTATTGCTTTCGACAATGCCCCTGATTGCAATAGCTGCACATCCTCATCACGAACATGAAAAAAATATATCTTTATGCAGTGAAGGTATAGTGGATCCAGATATAAGGTGCTCGAAATTTGTGACAACGGACTTTGATCTGAATGAACGTTTATGGCTAGCCTGGTATTTTAATGGCCATGTTTATACACAGTATTCGGATGACTTAGGGGAAAGCCTCAGCAAGCCCGTTAAGGTAAATAAAACGCCAGAAAAAATCGATGACTCTGGTGAAGATCGCGTAAAGATTGCTTTTGGACAACAAGGTGAAATTTACCTTGCTTGGACCATGAAAACGCCGAGAAAGTACACCGGCCACATTCGATTCAGTCGATCAATCAATGGGGGACAATTTTTTTCTAACCCTATCACCATCGATGATGATGAATTTGAATCGCACAGATTTGCAGCAATGCAAACTAATCAAAACGGAGATATTTATTTAGCATGGTTGGACAAGCGCGATCTATTCCGAGCCAAGGCTAAAAAACAGAATTATGTTGGTTCAGCGGTTTACTTTACACGTTCAACCGATCAGGGAGAGACTTTTTTAGCGAATAAAAAAATAGCTGATCACAGTTGTGAATGTTGCCGCGTATCGATGGAAATAGATAAAACCGGAGTGCCTGTTATTTTATGGCGTCATGTGTTTGAAAACTCGATGCGTGATCATGCCATTACACGGTTTGATGACGAGACAACATCAGGTGAAATTATTCGTGTTAGTGAAGACGAATGGTCGATCAAAGCCTGCCCACATCATGGGCCTGATTTGAAATCTGATCCATCAGGGAACCAGCACGTCGTTTGGTTTTCTAATAGTAAAAAACGCCAAGGTCTGTTTTACGCAAACCTGCAAGCTGAACAAAATAGTTTTAATGAGCCTCTTCCCTTTGGAAATCCTAAAACTGCAAGCCATCCCTACTTGAGCAGTCAAGGTACTAATCTTTACTTGGTCTGGACGGCTTATGAAAATGACAAAATGAAACTGTATTTAAAACAGTCACCAGATAGTGGTAAAAGTTGGGGCGAAGAAAAGGTTATAGCAGAATCAAGTGGTGCAACAGATTATGCTTTTCTGATCAAAAAAGACGATGGCATTTTTGTTTCTTGGCATACTCGACAACAAGGTTTGATCATTAAGAAAGTTAATTGAAATTTAAGAAGCCGTTCATCTTAACTCTCTTGTAGTAATAACCTTAAGTTTTGAATAGATTCTTTTGAGGCTGTGCCCTGTTCATGGGAAAGATCAAGAGCAACACGCCCCAGAGATTTGTATAGATCAGCAACATCAGGTGACGCAGAGAGTGAATTTATTTGTCGTTTAACAAGCTCATAATCTCCTCTTGCGATAGGGCCTGTTAATGCTTTCACAGATCCCAATTTGAAATTATTATCTATCGTTTCTCTCACCAATGGTTCGATAACTTTCATAGCGATGTCTTTTGAAACCCCTGCTTGAGAGTAAACTTTTGTTCCGAGCGCTAAGAGTGCCGTTATATAATTACAGACGAATACATTGGCCGCGTGATACTCAGTTTTATGTTCTGCATCGATATTAAAAATTTCCGCTCCAATAGATTCAAATGTAGGGAGAAGTATTTCTAATGCTGGCTCGTCACCTTCGATACCACAAAATGTGCCTTGGAAGTCGTTAATAGCTAAGCTTGGATCGGCAAAACTTTTTACAGGATGAATGCTCGCAACATAAATATTCTGATCAAGAATCTCACTTAATGTAGTAGAAGCAAGTGAGCCGCTACAGTGAAAAATTATATCACCTGCTTTGAGCAGATTAGAACCTAATAAGGCATGGCAAGAATTAATAATGTGATCATCTGGTGTAGCGATTAAATAGACATCAGCAGGCCTCATCATTTCGAGATGATTAATCGCCTCGCCAGTACCTATGAAGTTGACGGCTTTTTCTGCGCTTTCTATGGAACGTGTGAGAATATTTTGGATTGAAAAACTATTGTTTTTATTCCAAAGATAAGCCAATGTTTTACCCACATGACCACAACCAATAATATTTAAAGTATTCATTTAGATTCCACTAAAAAATCACCACTTTGATGTTGCCACATGGCGTTATACTTGCCTTTACGGTCGAGCAATTCCTTGTGAGAACCTTGCTCAATAATTTTCCCATCTTCAAGCACGATAATTCTATCCATTTGTAAAATAGTTGATAAACGATGCGCAATAACAATGGCCGTTTTATCTTTGATCAGATCAAAAATGGCAACTTGAATTTGTTGTTCTGTAAGTGAGTCTAAGGCACTGGTTGCTTCATCTAATACCACGATTGGAGCATCTTCTAAAAAGGCTCTCGCAATGGCTATGCGTTGTTTCTCACCACCCGATAGTTTAACACCGCGCTCACCAACCAAGGTATCAAATTGATCAGGGCACTTTTCTATAAACGCGAGGCTTTGAGATTTTCTAGCAACCTCCCTTAACTTCTCTTCCGATATTTCATCACCAAGACAGATGTTGTCTTTTATAGAACGATGAAATAATTCAGGCTGCTGCGGTACGAGAGAGATCTGCTTACGCAAAGATTGCAAAGTAAAATCTCTGGCATCGATACCATCAAAACAAACACGACCTGATTGAGGTTCAAAAAAACGGAATAGTAGTTTAGTGATTGAGGTTTTACCTGAACCAGACTGTCCAACAAGTGCGACTTTTTCACCAGGCTTAATGTTTAATGAAAAGTTTTCAAACAAGCCTGCTTTATCAATACTTTTCTTTGTATAAGAAAAAGACACATTTTCAAATGTTATTTCACCTTGGCTGATCGTTAAATCCTGAGCAGTATTTGTATCTTGTTCAAGATCATCTTTACGAATAATCTCAGCCATCTCCGAAGCATCTGCTAAGGCTGTAAAAAAATTACGAAAGTTACGCCCAAAATCCCAAAGACGGTGGATCAGTAATAATAAGATTGATTGGAATAAGACAAATTCACCGACTTGAAAATCACCCGTTTTCCATTTTTGGATCATCAAATAAACTAAGATTAACTCAATACCAAACGTCATAATGCCTTGTACGGCAAAAGAGACGAACATTAAGATCCATGCGATAAATTTATTACGGTAAACTTCATCCGCCGCGAGATCAACTTGAGATTGTTCCGCGGATTCAAGTGCAAAACTTTTGACGATAAAAATATTACTAATCGCATCAGAATATTTAGCACCGACTTTTGAATCTGCTTTCGCAACGGCTTTATCAAATTTCAATTTCCAAATTGAAAATCCAACGCTCCAAGATATGAACATAACAACCCAGATCAGAAAGTATATGGCGAACTCTTTTTGCTGGTGATAGAAGATCACAAATGAAATGATGATCGCGAGTACATTCTGAAAAAATTGGAATAGGAACCAGTCCATGATGATTTCAAACGAACGTGAAAACCGATTGGCCTGTTTGATCAGGCTACCTGAAAAACTATTTTCAAAAAAATCGTATTTTTGTTTTTGTAGGATATCAAAGCATCGTTTTTCAAGTAGGTTAACGCCACCAGCATCAACAGGAATGATCCCCACTTCTAAAAACCGCCAAGACAACCATATTCCAGCAAAGAACAAGGCTATCATACTGAGGTTTTCCATTAGCATGTTTAATGTTTGTTCGGAGAATGGTTCAGCAAAACCATTGGCAATATTCTTATAAAATATCGGCGTGTAATAATCCAGAAATGTTGCACTACTTAATGCCAACATACATAGCAAGAAAAACCATTTCTTTTGCCAAACAACATGACTGTATTCTTTTAAGATTGTTCTCATTATCAAAGTTTACCCGATCTATTCTTTTTAATTATTTTTAAATCGTACAATTATGTGACGGACTTCTTGCCTAAAAATTCATGCACGATTAGTCCAGCCATAATAAGTAACGTTCCTACCCAAATTTGATTTGTTAATGCTTCTGCATTGAAATAGTTTCCTAGTAACAAAGCTGAGATAGGCGTAATTAAGGTGATTAAAGCCACCCTGCTCGCTTCTAACTTCTGTAAGACAAAGAAGTAGAGAATAAAGCCAATGACTGAGCCCATAATGCCAAGGTATAAAATGGCTAAAATAGATCGAGTTGGAAGTTCTGTGGGTAGGTTTCCATCGATGACATACCAACTAACTAAATAAGCAGGTAAGGCAAATAGCAGTGCGCCAGTGGTTGTGGATAATGATGAAATATGTGCATCCACTCGTTTCACCCAAATTGCGCTGAGAGTATGGATAAGTGTTGAAACCATGACGGCAATGAACCCATAATAGCTGTTCTGATCTAGGCTTTCTGTTGTCCAAAAAATAACAATTAAGCCGAATAAGCCAATCAGACTACCGATAATTTTATTCATGGTCAGCGTACTTTCGCTTAGAAACTTATGTGCGATTAATCCTGTTAGCATGGGGGAAGCGCCGAAGATAACCGCGACCCAACCGGAAGGAATAAATTGCGCTCCCCAATAGACAAACATCATAGCAAAGTAAATTCCAAAGCTAGCAGCAAGGTAGGTTTGTCGAGCAGATTTATGCCATGGTAACGTCATTCCTTTGAGGCGTAATAAAAGCAGGCAGCTGATCGTGGCAATCGTCATTCGACTAGTAATCGCAAATATAAAACCAACACCTTCACTACTCCATTGTATAGCGAGGGGTGTTGTCGACCAGATAATGGTTACACTAGCAAAAGCGAGTGTTACTTTGTATTTCATTGTTCCCTTCTCGGTTCGTTGTTATTTATGTCTAGGCAAAAAAAAAGGCTTCAGATTTTGTCCGAAGCCCCTTTTAGAGTTTTTATGTTTAAGTATTGATATTGATCTAAAACATTTTCTCCAGAGCACACGGGACTGTCCATCGCAGCAGAATGCGAGGATGGCGTAAGACTTGCTGGGTGTGTTGAAGGTCCATGGCGCGAGATTCTCTGCCTATAGTCAGCTTTTGTCAAGTAACAAACTTATAAGTTTATGACGTAGAGCATTTCTAGAAAGGCTATTTTGGACTAAGCTTTTAGATATGTTCTATTAGTTTTAAACAGGAGGTATACCATGAACAAGCCATCAGATAAATTTGTAGAGGCCTATCATCGGATGATGGAGCATACTCAAGATGCTTTGAAAAATTCCATCGATGAGGCAGCTCCTCAGATAAAAAAAATGATCGACAACGCCGTCGAGCATACGGTCGAGGTCAGCGAATTAACCAAGGAGGAGGCTAAAAAGGTCGGTGACTATTTACGTCGCGATTTAGATGACGCGACTGACTATATGTATACGACGAAAAAGGAATTAAGTGATTGGTTTCGTTTTGATGTAGAGCTGGTTGAAGATCGCGTGAAAGACT
The DNA here is from genome assembly GCA_913058255.1 of uncultured Pseudomonadota bacterium. Classification (GTDB taxonomy): domain Bacteria; phylum Pseudomonadota; class Gammaproteobacteria; order CAJXQU01; family CAJXQU01; genus CAJXQU01. Next base: position 225,238 of record CAJXQU010000001.1, read on the forward strand.
GGTTTACAATAATTACCGACACAACACGATCAACTCTCGATAGTCTCGCTGAAAATGCCGAGCTGGCCGAGTGGCATACGGGGGAGATCACGAGTCCGGGCACCTTACGTTGTGATGAATGTGAACATGATTTACATTTTCACAAGGTAGGGCATATACCGCCTTGCCCCAACTGCACATCGACTAAGTTTCACCGCGTGCGCGAATAGCACAGACTGTTATAACGAGGAAGCATAAAATTATGACCGGTAGGTTGCCAAGGCGAACATAAGGTGTCGCACCTGAAAAAGACTTGATGCTGGCTGATAATGTAGTTTCTTTGAACTGAGGGATCTGTTTAACAATGATGCCTTTTTGATCAATAATTGCACTCACGCCAGTATTGGTTGCACGGACTAAATATCGTCCTGTTTCCAAAGCTCGCATGCGCGCCATTTCTAAATGTTGATGTGGTGCGAATGAGTCTCCGAACCATGCATCGTTACTGATATTGACTAGAAAGTCGGCTTCAGGAAGTCCAGTAATAACCTCTTCACCGAATACATCTTCATAGCAAACTGAAATTCCAATGGAGTATTTTGAGGTTTTGATCAAGGTTTTCTTAGCTTCACCTTTGCTGAAATCAGACATGGGAATACTGAGAAATGTTAGGATAGGATTAAGGAAACTTTTCAACGGTAAATATTCACCAAAAGGAACTAGGTGATCTTTACGATAAACATTTAACTCATTACCCAAGCTAAGGACAGCGTTGTAATACTTGCCAGTTTTTGGGTCGGCGAGAGGTAAACCAAGCAAAATATCAGTACTACTTTGTTCCGCTCGAGCTTTTAAAGCACCGATAAATTCTGGAATATCGTGTGCGAAAGCCGGTAAAGCTGTTTCTGGCCAGATGATCAGATCTGCTTGACCCCAAAATGGTTCTGAATGTTGTGTATAAAGATCAAGCGTGACTTGTTTTTGTGCTGGCAGCCATTTTATGTCTTGAGCAACATTTCCCTGCACTAAAGCCACATCAACCTGTTCTGGCTGTTCGATTGTCCAATCGATGCTTTTTAGGACAAAACCTGCCATCCATAATGGGATGATGATCGATAAGCTCAATATCCAACGTCTTTCGCGTATGAGCAAAGCTAATGCGCCAGCTGAAATCGCTACGATCAAGCTGATCCCATAAATACCAGTGATGGCCCCAAACCCTGCTAGAGGGCTATCTATCTGGCTATACCCGACGGTTAGCCATGGGAATCCAGTAAATAACCAGCTACGAACCCATTCAAAAATCACCCAAAACATAGGATAAATGAGTAATAGTTTTAGTCTCTGATCTTCAGATTTAGATTTAAAAAAACGTGCTGTAGCAGCAGCTGTAAAACCTGAAAAGAGTGCAATAACAAGCACAAAAAGAAGGGTCATAAAGACCGAGAAAGCTAGGACAGGTAGGCCAAATTGATGGATGCTGATCTGTAGCCAAGAGACACCAATGCCAAAATATCCCAAACCATAAACTAGGCCAACTTTAAAAGAGCGAGCAGCAGTTTCTTCTAGGCAAAGGTAGAAAAAAATAGACAGTGATAAGACGGCGATAGGAAAGAAGCCAAAGGGAGCGAAGGCCAACGGCATTATTGCGCCAGCCAACAGGGCGAACAAAAACTTACTCATCAGATGTTTCAGTAGACGCTTCTTCTTCGGTGACAGGCTGCATGCGCATAATTAATATACGTCTGCGATCGGCCCGAATAATTTTAAACTCAAAGCCTTTAAATTCTATGATCTCTCCACGCTTAGGTAGGTGACCAAAGGTATCAATGATCACGCCGCCAATGGTTTCGTTTTCTTCATCGGTCACGTCCATGTCGAAATATTCATTGAACTCATCTAACGGCATATGCGCTTTGAGGGTATAACGCCCTTTGTGATGCTCGCTGACGTACTCTTCATCTTCCAGATCATGCTCATCATCGATCTCGCCAACAATCTGTTCGATAACATCTTCGATTGTGACTAGCCCGGCTATGCCACCATATTCGTCAATGACAATCGCCATATGGTTGCGGCTACGACGAAACTCACCGAGTAATACATTGAGTCGTTTACTTTCAGGAACAAAGATCGGCCGACGCAGAATATCGCGCACATTGAAATCATCTACGCCATCTTCAGCCACACAAGCGAGCATATCTTTGGCGAGCAAAATGCCGATGACATGCTCATGCTTATCATCCATCATTGGAAAGCGTGAGTGGCCAGATTCTGCGATGATCGGAAGGTATTCGTTGAATTCCATCTCCTCAAGCACGACGACCATTTGAGAGCGTGGCACCATAATGTCTCGTACCTGCAGCTCAGAAACGAGCAAAGCACCTTCCATCATGGTTAAGGCATCTGGTTTGATCAGGTTATCTTTTTCTGCATCACGCAGAATTTCGGTAAGCTCCTGTTTATTATCAGGATTTTTTTGAAAACATTGTGCTGCTTTCTCACGCAGCCGTTTCAACCAACTCGGGGGAGGTTTGGTTTCGCCGTTCATTCTGGTTGGTAAGGGTCAGAAAACCCCAGTTGATTCATGATTTTAATTTCTAAACTTTCCATCTTTTTTGCTTCAGTCTCTATAATATGATCATAGCCCAAAAGGTGCAAAACTCCATGCGTTACCATATGGGCCCAATGTGAATGTAGTGGCTTTGATTGCTCTTCGGCTTCTCTAGCAACAACGGGCGCACAGATCACAATATCGCCAAGGAGTTCAGGGGCAATTAAATCTAAGCCGTCCATAGAAAAGGATAAGACATTGGTTGGGCCTTCTTTATGCCGCCACTGTTCATTGAGCTTTTTACCTTCGTTTATATCAACAATTCGAATCGCGAGCTGGGTGTTATCTTCGCGTTCGCCAGCAGCTAATGCTGCTTTTGTCCAAAGCTCAATTTGCTTATCGTCTGGCAGTTCCGGATCAGAGATTATCCGCTGAATATCGAGATCAAGCATCATTTGATTTTTCAGTTTGTTCAAAGGCTTCATAGGCATCGAGAATTCTACGAACAAGAGGGTGACGAACGACATCGCTCGATTTGAAAAAGGTAAAGCTAATGTCTTCTTCTTCCTTCAAAACATCAACGACGTGACGTAGGCCTGATTGTTTGCCCCGTGGTAAATCAACCTGTGTTACATCGCCGGTGATAACGGCTGTGGAACCATATCCTATTCTAGTCAGGAACATCTTCATTTGTTCAACGGTAGTATTTTGTGCTTCATCAAGAATGATAAAAGCATCATTGAGCGTTCTGCCACGCATAAAAGCGAGCGGAGCAACTTCAATGACATTACGTTCGATCAACTTAGCGACTTTTTCAAAACCGAGCATTTCATATAGAGCATCATAAAGTGGCCGCAGATAAGGGTCTACTTTTTGTGTCAAATCGCCAGGTAAAAAACCGAGGTTCTCACCAGCTTCAACTGCAGGTCGAACAAGAATAACGCGACGAGCTGAATCATGTTCCAAAGCTTCTACAGCGCAGGCGACTGCGAGATAAGTTTTCCCGGTTCCAGCAGGGCCGACACCAAAGTTGATATCGTTGCGCTGAATACTATGTACATAACGCCGTTGATTCAGCCCACGCGGCTTGATCAGAACACGTTTGGTTCTGATTGCGACATTTTCTGCAACATCTTCCGATAATAAGTCTTCGATTCCTGATTCTTGTAGATACAGATGAACGACTTCTGGCGAAATTACGGCATCTTCTGACAACTCATAAAGCTCTTCAATGACTTTCCCCGCGGTAACGGAAGATTCATTCTCGCCAATGATATGAAATTGATGACCACGATTATTGATCTCGACACCGAGCCTACGCTCAAGTTGTCGCAAATGGTCATCAAACTGGCCGCAAAGATTCGATAGGCGTTCGTTGTCCTGAGGTTCCAGAACAATATCGGTAGTCGAGCGGTGTAAAGGCGTGTTAGGTACGGTATTCAATTAGGCAGATATTTGTTTTAGGTTGTCGTTATCATCCGAAACGAGTTCGGCGCGAAGAGAAAAAGGTAGGGCTTCAGTAATACGCACATCAACCAGTTGACCTATGAGACCTTTATCACCATCAAAATTGACGATGCGGTTATTGGCTGTTCGCCCAGAGACTTGATTAGGATTTTTCTTTGAAACGCCCTCGACTAAAACGCATTCAATATTACCTTCCATGGCGACACTAATCTTAACCGCTTGCTGCTGAATGCGCGATTGTAAGATGGATAAGCGTTGTTTTTTTACATCATTGGGAGTTTCATCGTGCAGATTAGCTGCTGGTGTGCCTGGACGCTTACTATAAATAAAGCTGTAAGAGTGATCAAAACCGACATCTTGGATTAGGTCCATCAATTGTTCGAAATCCTCATCCGTTTCACCTGGGAAACCAACGATAAAATCTGAAGAAATGGTGATGTCAGGACGGATCTTACGTAATTTTCTGATCTTCGATTTATACTCAAGAGCCGTATGTCCACGCTTCATGGCCGCTAGAATACGATCAGAACCATGTTGCACGGGCAAATGTAAGAAGCTCACGAGCTCAGGCACATCGCCATAGACTTCGATCAGGCTATCTGAAAACTCCATCGGATGAGATGTCGTGAAACGAATACGCTCAATTCCATCGATTGTTGCAACATAACGAATTAGCAACGCAAGATCGGCGACGTTACCATCGTGCATGTCTCCACGGTAGGCATTAACATTTTGGCCTAACAAATTAACTTCGCGCACACCCTGCTCTGCAAGCTCAGCCACTTCGGCGATAACATCATCAAATGGACGACTAAATTCTTCACCACGTGTGTATGGGACGACGCAATAAGTACAATATTTAGAACAACCTTCCATAATCGAAACAAAGGCCGTTGGTCCACTGGCTTTCGGCTCGGGTAGGTTGTCGAATTTTTCGATTTCCGGAAAACTGATATCGATGACTCGACTTTTTCCACCATGTGAAGCTTTTTTCTTACCGACCTTTTCGATTTCGATCTTGCGAGCTTTTACTTCGTTAAGCATCTTTGGTAAACGATGCATTGTTTGTGGGCCAAAGATCATATCGACATAAGGCGCACGTTTCCAAATGGCATCGCCTTCTTGGCTTGCCACGCAGCCACCAACACCGATCAGTAGATCAGGATTTTTTTGTTTGAGCTTATACCAACGACCAAGCTGATGAAATAGTTTGTCTTCGGCTTTTTCACGGATAGAACAGGTATTTACCAGCAAGATATCAGCAGATTCAGGATTTTCCGTCAATTCAATATCATGTGATTCACCAAGCGCATCTGCCATACGTGCAGAATCGTACTCATTCATCTGGCAACCAAAGGTTTTTATGTAAAGTTTTCGTGTCATATTTGTATTAACTTACTACTATTGCGTGATACATACTAGATTAAGAACATACTCGCCAGCCCTAGAAAGACTAAAAACCCGATGACGTCTGTTACTGTGGTTAGAATTACACCGCCAGCCAATGCGGGATCAATTTGCATTTTTTTCAACCAAAGTGGAATTAATGCACCAAAGAAGGCCGCAACGAATAGGTTTACAATCATTGCACTGCCGATCACAAGGCCCAACGAGGCGCTATTGAACCATAAGCCAGCGATCAATCCTACAACTGAAGCCCAGATCACGCCATTAAGCATGCCAACGGCGATCTCTTTTAATAACAAGGCTCTAGAGTTCGCGGGGCCAAGTTGGCCTAAAGCTAATCCACGGATGACAATGGTCAAAGTCTGGCTTCCTGCTATGCCGCCCATGCTAGCGACGATTGGCATAAGTACAGCAAGTGCGACCAGTTGTTCTATCGTGCCGGCAAATAAGCCAATCACCCATGCGGCGAGAAAGGCCGTTGCGAGGTTGATGCCAAGCCATAAAGCACGACGTTTTGCGCTAACAATGACGGGGGCGAACATATCATCATCTTCATCTAGACCAGCCATACTCATTAAGGAGTGATCACCTTGATCACGAATAACGTCGACAACGTCATCAATGGTGATCCGACCAAGCGGTGCCTTTTCTTCATCGACAACAGCGACAGAATAGAGATCACGCTGTTCAAATAATCGTGCAACTTCATTGGCTGACATGTCGGTCGGAAAGGCTTCTATTTCAGTATTCATTACATCAGCAACTTTTGCTGCCGGATCGTTGGTCAAAATTTTCACGAACGGTAGCATGCCTTGATAATGATTATTGCGGTCAACCACGATCAAGCTATCTGATTTTTCGGGGACTTCACCTTTCATGCGCAAATAACGAATAACAACATTTAAATCGACGTTGTCATAAACCGACAACACCAAGGAATTCATCAAGCCACCGGCGGTGTCTTCTGGGTATGAAAGGGCTTTTTCAAGACGAGCACGGTTATGCTCATCCATTGATCCGAGTACTTCGTCGACAACGTTGTCGGCCAAATCTTGAATAATGTCGGTCGCATCATCGGTTTCTAGGTTTTCAGTAGCTGCTGCCACCTCGTGCGGCTGCATGTGCTCCAGCAGGCCTGATCGGACACCATCTTGAGCATGTGAAAGGACTTGGCCTTCCAGATCAGAACCAATCAGTTTCCACAGGTTTTCACGATCTCGGGCAGGAAGGCTTTCTAAAAGATCAGCAATTTCAGATGGGTGTAGATCCTTAATCCCCTCTTTTAGCCAGACAGAATCTTCCGCGCGCTCAGAGTCCATCGTCTCTTGAAGCAGCTTAAGAATATCTTGTGTACGTTGATCTTCGTTTTGCGGCATTTGGCTAGGCGTTAAAATCACATATAAATTTGCCCATTATAGCAGCGAGTTGTGAATGTTATGAGAATGGATGAAAAATAATTGCGACAACAGAAGATGCAACATGCGAAGCCTTGACTGTGTGATGTTAAGAGGAAGGAATACTTCCAACGTAATTACTGCGTCTCTAAATTGAGCGGCGTAAAAGGAATGCCTTACTTAGCTAGCTGAGCCATCCCAATCGAGAAAGTTCGCTAACAACTGCAAGCCATCATGCTGACTTTTCTCAGGGTGAAACTGTACAGCAAAGACATTATCTTTTGTGATCGCTGAGGTGAAATTCAGGCAATAATCTGTCGTTGCAGCAATGACCTCATCCTGAGGGGGCATAACATAATAGCTATGTACAAAGTAAAAGCGGCTACCTGGGTTTATGCCATTCCACATTGGATGGTACCCATTTTGGTTTACTTCGTTCCAACCCATGTGAGGGATTTTGAGTCGCTCGCCCGTTTTTTGATCAATTGAGGCGACTGGAAAGTGTACGACTTTACCGGAGATAATCCCTAACCCATCGACACCACCATCTTCATCGCTTCTGTCCATTAAGCTTTGCAAGCCTAAACAGATACCGAAAAAGGGTTTGTCAACGATTGCAGTTTTGATCACCTGATCTAAACCTTTTTCTGATAAGTTTTGCATGCAATCACCGATCGCACCTTGCCCAGGAAAAACCACTCGATCAGCATTGGCGATTTCTGTCGCATCGCTGGTCACCAATATACGTTGTCTACCTTCAGCAACATGTTCAATCGCTTTAGCGACAGAACGCAGATTACTGCTGCCGTAATCGATCACGGCAACGGTTTGTTTTGAACCGGACATTACAACTTTCCTTTCGTCGAAGGTAATGCTCCTTGCATTCTAGGATCTGGCTCAACAGCCATTCGTAGTGCACGGCCAAAGGCTTTGAAGATCGTTTCAATAATGTGATGAGCATTTCGGCCCCGTAGGTTATCAATGTGCATTGATATCATCGCGTGATTCACAAAACCTTGGAAAAATTCATAAAACAACTCTGTATCAAAATCACCGATCTTGTCACGTGGAAAATCGACAGAGTATTCCAAACCAGGACGTCCTGAGCAGTCGATTACGACGCGAGACAAAGCCTCGTCTAGCGGCACATAAGCATGTCCGTAACGACGAATCCCTTTTTTATCAGCAAGCGCTTTTGTGAACACTTGGCCCAAGGTGATACCGATATCTTCTACGGTGTGATGTGCATCAATTTCCAAATCACCATTAGCCTTCACTTCGATATCCATGACGCCGTGCCTAGCGATTTGATCAAGCATGTGATCGAGGAAAGGGATACCAGAATTAAGATTCGATTTTCCTGTGCCATCCAGATCAAGACTGACCTGAATTTTTGTTTCATTGGTATCGCGTTTGATGCTCGCTGTGCGATTAGTCATCTCTTTACCCATAAGCTGTTATACAATTCCGCTACGATAACAGAATACGGAAGTGAACTAAATGTCAGCACAACCTTCTTTGGAAAAAGTTAAAGCCTACTTACTCAATTTACAGGATCAAATTTGTTCTAGACTCGAGCAAGAGGATGGTGAAGCTCTTTTTGTTGAAGATGCATGGGATAGAAAAGAAGGTGGTGGTGGGCGAACACGAGTGCTGACTAACGGCAAGGTTTTCGAGCAAGCGGGAATCAATTTCTCCCATGTCTTCGGTGACAAACTGCCACCATCGGCAACAGCTTTGCGTCCCGAGCTGGCCGGACGGAATTTTCAAGCGATGGGAGTTTCTTTGGTGATTCATCCACACAACCCTTACGTTCCAACGTCTCATGCGAATGTCCGATTTTTTATTGCAGAGAAAGAAGGTGAAGCGCCTGTCTGGTGGTTTGGAGGTGGTTTTGATCTAACACCGTATTACCCATTTGAAGAAGACGTGATCCACTGGCATCAAATGGCTAAAGATGCCTGTGATCCTTTTGGAAAAGACGTCTATGCAAGATACAAAAAATGGTGTGATGAATATTTTTATTTAAAACATCGTGACGAAACTCGGGGTGTCGGTGGTTTATTTTTCGATGATCTTAACGAAGAAGGTTTTGAAAAAAGCTTTGCATTGATGCAAAGCGTCGGTGATCACTACATAAAAGCCTACCAGCCCATTCTTAATAAGCGCAAAGAAATCGCTTTTGGTGAAAGGGAGCGGGACTTTCAGCTTTATCGTCGTGGGCGTTATGTAGAGTTTAATCTAGTGTTTGATCGCGGCACTCTATTTGGTCTGCAATCTGGAGGTCGAACTGAGTCGATCTTAATGTCCTTACCACCGTTGGTTAAGTGGCGGTATGACTGGCAGCCAGAGATCGGATCGCCTGAGGCGGATTTGTATGAAAACTATCTAAAACCGCGTGAGTGGTTTTAGATAGTTAAGCCAATAAGTGCTGCCCAATGTATTCATCTAGAAGAGATAATTATTGTGCTGAAAATCAATAGGCTGAGATTAACAGATAGATTCGTGTGCCTCTGAGCAGATTTCAAACTTAGGTTGTACAAAGGAGTAGGAAAGCAGTGTTCGAGATAAATCGTTTTTGGGTGACAGTCTAACGGGATTTTATAGGGTTAGGTTAAATAGCTTCTGACAATTTTGCGTCGTTTGTTCAGCAATGACTTTACGGTTTTCTGAGCGAAGCTCTGTGAAAGTATCGAGTATTTCTATAATAAAACTCGGTTCATTGCGCTGCTGGTTGAAGTTTGCCCCGGCTTGATCCGGTGCATCGGTTTCGAGCAGAAGGCTGTCTAAAGGTAGCTGGCCGATCAAGGCGCGTAGTTTTTTGGCGCGTGGATAAGTAACAGCGCCTCCAAAACTTAGAAGATAACCTAAATCGATCAGTTTTTTCGCTTGTTGAAGACTGCCGTTATAACTGTGGATCATGCCTTTATTGTGGCCTGACTTCTTGAGCAAATTAATGACATCTTCAACGGCACTGCGCGCGTGGATTATTATAGGTAGATCAAACTTTTTTGCGATAGTGAGTTGTCGCTCAAAAAATAACCTTTGTTTAGTTTGATCAAGTTCGGGCAAAAAATAATCCAAGCCACACTCGCCGACAGCAATTGCTTTTTCTGTTTCTATCCAGTTGTGTAACTGCTCAAGGTGTTCAGCTTCATGCTGATCAATAAAATAAGGATGCAATCCATAAGCAGGAAAAACATTGGGGTACTTGTCGGTGATTTTTTTTGTTTTCGACCATGTCGTTGCAGTCACTGCAGGAACGATCATTGTAATGACACCCGATTGCTCAGCTCGTTTTACAACCTGATCACGATCCACATCAAATCGTTGGTCATCAAGGTGTACGTGTGAATCGATGAGCATCTTTGTTTAATGGACCCTAACCCGAATGGAGTACTTATGCGTCTACTGGAACCTGTAGCCAGAAGGTAACAGGACCATCGTTGATCAAAGAAACCTGCATGTCCGCGCCGAAGGTACCGGTTTCAACTTTTGAATGTGTCGCGTTGGCTTTTTCGACAAGGTAGTTAAAGAGTCTTTCGCCTTCATCCGCAGAAGCGCCAGCAGAAAAGCCAGGACGCATACCTTTTTGGGTATCGGCAGGGAGCGTGAATTGTGAGACGAGCAATAAGCCACCTTGAACATCAATGAGGCTAAGGTTCATTTTGTCTTGATCATCGGCAAATACGCGATAACCCAACAGACGTTCTAATAAGCGATCAGCTTGTTTTTCGGTGTCGCCTTTTTCAACGCCGATCAGGACTAACAAGCCCTGATCGATTGCGCCAATAGTTTTTCCTGCAACGGCTACTTTTGCTTCAGTAACACGTTGCAGGAGTCCGATCACGCAGACTTAGGCGCGCGCGAAGCTCGCTTACGTTCGTTTTCGGTTAATAGTCTCTTACGAATCCGAATGGCTTTTGGTGTTACTTCAACCATTTCATCATCATTGATGAATTCGAGCGCTTGCTCCAAGTCATAACGAATTGGTGGCGTCAAAACGATATTGTCATCGGTTCCTGATGCACGAACATTGGTTAACTGTTTACCTTTCAATGGGTTAACAACCAAGTCGTTGGTTCGAGAATGAATGCCGACGATCATACCTTCATAAAGGTCTTCACCATGCCCAACAAACAAGTTACCACGTTCTTGCAGGTTGAAAAGTGAATAACCTGAGCTTTTACCTGGTCCAATAGAAATCAACACGCCGTTATTACGTTGACCAATGCCGCCCGATTTTTGTGGGCCGTAGTGATCAAATGTGTGATACAACAAACCTGTTCCTGATGTTGCAGTCATAAACTCAGTTCGGTAACCGATTAACCCACGCGCAGGAATTTCAAAGTCGAGTCGGACGCGACCTTTTCCATCCGGAGACATATTTTTCAAATCAGCTTTTCGTTCACCAAGTCGTTCCATGACACTTCCTTGATGCTGCTCTTCAACGTCAATGGTTAGTTGTTCGTAAGGTTCACACACAACACCGTCGATTTCTCGGATAATAACCTGTGGACGACCGACACCTAGTTCAAAACCTTCTCGACGCATGTTTTCGATCAAGATAGAAAGGTGTAATTCACCACGGCCTGAAACTAAGAAACGATTTGCATCTTCTGTGTCTTCAACACGCAGAGCAACATTGTGGATCAATTCTTTATCTAAACGATCACGGATCTGACGACTGGTTACAAACTTGCCATCTTTGCCTGCAAAGGGCGAGTTATTAACATAAAAGCTCATGCTGACGGTTGGTTCATCAACACTCAGTGCGGGTAGCGCTTCAACGTTTGAAGGATCACACAAGGTGTCTGAAATACGAACGCCTTCGATACCGGTGATAGCGACAATATCGCCAGCATTAGCTTCTTTAACTTCAATACGTTCTAAGCCTTCAAAACCGAGCACCTGCATGACGCGAGCATTACGAGTTTTACCATCACCACTTGCTAGGGTAATCGCTGTACTTGGGCTGATTTTGCCGCGGGTAATTCGGCCGACAGCAATTGCACCAACATAACTGGAATAATCCAAAGCACTGATCTGCATTTGGAATGGGCCGTCAGGGTCAACATCCGGTGCAGAAACGTTATCAACAATCGTTTGTAATAGCGGAGACATATCACCACTAGTGACATCGGCTTCAAGACCCGCATAACCTTCAATCGCAGAGGCATAAATAACAGGGAAATCCAATTGCTCATCTGTTGCGCCTAGCTGATCAAACAGTTCAAACGTTTGATCCAAGACCCAATGAGGACGACTACCAGGGCGATCGATCTTATTGATAACAACAATGGGCTTCAATCCTTGAGCAAATGCTTTCTGCGTCACAAAACGTGTTTGAGGCATCGGGCCATCAACCGCATCAACCAATAGAATAACGGAATCGACCATCGATAGAATACGTTCAACTTCACCACCGAAATCGGCATGGCCGGGAGTGTCAACGATGTTGATTCGATAATCATTCCAGTTGATCGCCGTATTCTTCGCAAGGATAGTGATGCCACGCTCCTTCTCGATATCATTACTGTCCATCACGCGACTGGGCGCATCAGCACGCTCACCTAATGTTCCAGATTGTTGTAAAAGACAGTCGACGAGTGTTGTTTTACCGTGATCAACGTGCGCGACGATAGCGATGTTTCTGAGTTTATCAGTCAAAAGAGGTTACCGGAGTTAAATTTAGCCGCGCATTATACGTGTGCAACGCACAAAGAGATAGCTCATCCGTGTTAACAGCTGGTTTTATAAGGTTTTTAGAGAGGGTAGTTGCTTTGCTGATGAGGTTTTAGGGTAAACGCCCAGCTTGAACCATGCGGTTTTTTAGAATGTTAGGAGAGATCCAAATCATTAGATCGTCGAATTCAGCAGTCTCGGCTTGGCTGAAGTCACGATAGACAAAGGTCTTGTCGCCATTAGAGTTTTCTTGTTCATCACCTGATTGATCACTACTAACAGAGGTTCCATGTTTACCGGTTGAGAATACGACGACAGGAACATTACTAACAACGGCACCACCAACCGCATTAATAATATTGAGATCTCCGACTGAGCAGAGTTCAAAGCTAACGCCAGCAGTCGCTGTGCCACAAGCATCTGTCGCTGTCGCACCGGTACCATCAACATTATCAGCAAAATTTGCTGTGACAGCATAAGCGAAGTGCTCTCGCCAAGCATCAAACTCAGGAATTCCAAGGGTTACATAGGGTAGTGAGCCAAATGAAACTGTACATCCTCCCGCTCCACCAACAGGATGCTCCTCTCCAGGAGTTGCACTATTATCCGGGCAAGGAAGGCGTCCATGAGTAATCGCAAACCCAAGCAAGGCTTCTCTGATGTTATCTAACTGCGCTTGCGTACTCTGTCGTTCTTTTTGTTCCATTTGTGTTGAGAGTGGGCCTAAAACACCCGCGAGCAGAAAGCCTATTATCAAAAGTGAGATGGCTATTTCTAGTAATGTAAAACCATTTTGTCTTTTCATATTAATAACAATTATCTATTTCGTTAGGTGGAGGACAAGGGGCTACTCGTTTTATTTGGTCATTAAAGACATCCAAAGTTGGATCAAAACTACCGAGATCAAAAGTAGTGTCTTCATTGTTGTTATCACCTTCATAGTAGTCTGAAATAAGACCATTATCTCTATCTTGAAGCAGCACGGAAAGTTCTTGACCTGCAGCGATCACTAAAGCTTTTTTATCATCATTGTTTGGCGCCTGTCTTGTTGTGCCTGAGTTATCTGAACCATTAATTTTAAGACAGACTGCGCTATCTGCGCAGTTACCAGATTGACCAGGAAAGTGTTGTTCAGACTCTGCAACTAACATGAGTTGCTGCCAGTTATTGTGAAAGAACCATTTTGGAAATTCATGATAAATTTTATATTCATCACCTACGTCTATTGTGAATTTAGGTGAACCTATACTTGCAATGACTATTTTGCTTTCATCGATAGACTTTACTTTTCCTTTTGTAGAATTAGTGAAATTTTCCACCCAATCACCGACATTAACATTCCACTCCGGAAACTTAATATTAGTATCGATCAATGTTGTTGTATTACTCCCGGCTTTCGCAACACCATCTAGATTTTCATAATCCACATGAATGTTTGAAGTTGAAAAAGTTCCTGTTGTATTTTCGTCAATTGAAATACTGGCATTCGTTATAACATCACCATTAGCGTTATGATCCGTTATCGAGGAAAAGAGATCTGCGGTATCAATTTCGGCATCCACATGGCGAACTTTTTCACCTGCGATACTCTCTAAACGAGTATTCCCTTCATATTTAAAATCTACTTCATTAACTGTTCGAGTACGAACAAAATCCATTCGGATTAGAAACGTATCACCAGCATCGAAAGTGTAATCACTGCCATTAAGGTCTGAAAATTGTTCAACAATAGCCGTCGAAAATATGGGGTTCAATGTATATGATCCAATGCTGGTGAGATAACCACTCGCTTTAAGTTCTCCTGCCCCATTTAAGATAATCATGCTGTCTCCAGTTTCAACTTCTGGAGTACCGGCTAACTGTAAGTTAATGACCAAGCTTCCATCATTCGACAAGCTCATTACTTCACCACCAACTTGATCCGTGGCGACATCAACGAGATAAAAATCTCCCGTATTCAACGAGGTAGGCATATTGGTTATTGATATTTCTGTTTCAGAGGAGACTTCGGAAACGATGCCTCTATTGCTACTACTTAGCTGTCGGTTATATATTTTAAATAGTCCATTGATGCTATTTTTTGAATCATCTAAACTGACCAGAGCAAGGCTATGAGGCTGGACGGAAGTGATGATAAATGCTTCTTTATCGTTCTCGTTGTTTTGTAGGTCATAAATAAGAATATCGTTAGGGTCTATCTTGGGGCGTTCGCTGGTGAAATTTTCTAGTAGATCGGCAGTTATTAACGTTTGATCATGGCTGCCGGTATAAGCGACACCACTGCGTTTTATGACTTCTTCGCCATCAATATCAAGATCTTGGTCGATAATGACGAACTGTTCACCTTCAGAAAATGTATTGATGGTTTCTTTTATAGTCAACTGATTTGCACCGACACTTGCAATAGATCCTATCCAGTTTTGAGTAACATTTTTTATTTTATCATCGATATTAACCCGTTCTATTGCCACAGAAAAATCTTGGGTAACGTCGATAATTTCATTTAAAGAGGTGCTTGTGTTTGCACCATACCTAAGGTATTGCAACTCTGAAATAGTCACACTATTAGAGAGGTTGTAAACGATATCCCCCCTTTCTACGCCGAGAGATTCAAAGGCTTGATCTGGATCTATAACATCTTCACTAACAGAGGAGTCTGCTTGCCCGAAAAGATAAAACTGGCTTTCTGATAGCGTTCCTTCGCAGTTTGCAACATCCGCTTGAGTCCACAGACACTCTCCTTGCCCATATTCAATAGAAAAAGGAGTTAGAGAGCTTAAGGTTGTCCTATCACTCCAGTAATTAGTCTGACCGTGTGGAGGATTAAGTACTGGAGTGGGAGAAAAAATTGCATTTTTTATGTTTAAGCTAATTTCAAAGCTTGTAGAAAATGTCTCGTCTACTTCATGGTATGGGATTAACCCTTGTGTTGTAGCGCCGGTTTGGTCGCTGTTATAGCTGGAGGTTCTTGGTGAGGAAAATGGCGCAAGAAAAGGATAAACCCCACCGTTTCCATAAAGTCTGCGGTATTCATTTAGTTGAATAGCAACCTCTCCCATCACTCGCTTTTCAACAGCAGCCATTAACTCTTGTCGTGTGATGACTAAGACTTGATCATTAAAGTTTGAACTGGATGATGAAGATACAAAGTCAGCATCTCCATCACGATTATCACCTTCAAGATAATCGCTCGCTACGTTGCTTGGTCTATTCTGCCCTTCAAAACTAAAACCAGGAGCTAAAATAATAGCAACAATGTCAGAGGTTCCATCGATGGTTAGACCTCCAGCGGTTTCGCTATTTAATGGGAAATGTTTTATTGGATTATTTCTGAAATCATCTGATACGACATACCATAAATGTTCTCCGCTACTATCACGGATTTCATCCAGTCCAATAAACTCCCAAGGTAACCTTCCAACTGTATTCGGGGAACATGGGGTTGGAGAACCATTCGGTGGATCGCTAACATCTGGGCAAGGAAGATAACCCGGGCCTGCATTAATATTTGTCGTTGTAGGATTATCAGGATAGCTAACCGCATATCCAATCAAAGCTTCTTTAGCCTTAACCAAAGCCTTCATCGTTACATCATCACGATAATATTGGGTTGCCGCTTTATTGAGTTTAGAAACGAGTAGTGTGGATGCACCAACGATCAGCAATAGCACAAACAGTAATAGAGCCGCCCCTTGTTGTTTTTTAGGGAGCTTGTTTTTTTGAGTTTTGAAATGCGCCATTCTTAAGCTTACTGCGAATTTGCTTTTCCTATCACTTGATAGGTGTCGGTGATTTTAGCTGATTTAGGATCAAGGGTTTGGCCGACTTTTAGGCTAACTTCGCCGATATTGATGTCATCGACTTCAACATGAACGTGATCGCGCCCAACCCTGTGTGGGTTTACTTTTATGTGCTGTGGTTCGAAGTAGCCATCGTTGGTATTAATGCCGTTGACCCATGCAGTGCTTCTGCCGCCCGAACGTTTTACAAATCCATTCACGGTAATGTTTGGGATTTCAGGAGCGGGTATGACAACTATTTCTGGTTTTAGATCAGGGTAGAGTTCTTCTTGCGCGATGACCTCTCCGGAATATTCTGATTTCGGAGGTTCAAACTCGCGGTGTTCGACGACGAGAAGGGGTTCCTCTTTTTGAATGGGAGGTTTTGGTAGTGGGTTCCTCATCCGTTCTAACATGGCCCGTTCTTTTGGCGTGGTGAACAAGCGACCTAACCCTTCAGCGTGTAACGATGGTGTAAATGCCACGATTAGAATTGAGTTGATCAGAAGCGTCTTTTTTTTTCTGATCAATATTTTGATGTGTGTATTAAGGCTCATAATTTGATCTCCTGTCCTTCTGACAAGTTCAGGCTATACCATTGCAGTTCACATTCGGCGTTAATATTCGGTTTGTCAGGATCAGTTTCAAGACCTTTGTTGGTTTTGCTGAACCGACATTGTTTTATATTAAATAGACCAGTGGCATCTTTATTAAGTTCGCTGATTAGTTTTGCGAGATCAATTTCATGCAACAATCCTAAGCTTAACGTCATGTTTGTTGCGTAGAGATTATAGGCGCCTGTTGTTAACTCAAAATCTGGTTGATAGATTTTTCTTGAGTCAATTTGGTAACGCATTGCTGGTAGTTTGATGGCTTTTCCCGCAGATTCAAGTGTTTCTACCCAGTTGAGACGTTTTTCTGAGCCAATTATGCCGCGGTTGTAAAGTTCGATAAATCTGGGGTAATGATCTTTGATGATTCTTTCATCACCATCGACAGAGAGGTACTTTTGGCTGATGGCCCGAAAACCTCTTTGGTTTTGATCATATTCATTTTGCATTTGAGCACGAAAGAAGAAGCTTCCTGCCAGTAATATACCGCTTAATAGTAGGCAGACTAAAAAGACAGAGATAGCACCTCTAATTATAGGCCATTCAACCTTATGTTTCATTGGCCACTCCTAAGATTACGGTGACGGCAAATATCGCTTCACGGCGTTCATTTTCATCTGCAGCACCAGAAAGTTTTGATTCTGGACGGATATCGAGAGGCATGCTGTCGATCTTGACATGGTGTACATTGTCTTCGTCTTTTATGGTGTTAGCGAAACGTTTAACCATGCTAAGTGCTTTTCGGTAATTCCCATCAAATGGTGTCAGGTGCCCTTTTAGCGTTGCGATTTGATAATATTGATAGTCACCTTTTTCGATACCTTGCTCATCTTCAATAAGACTGTTGGTTTCGTAGGGATGAGTGTTTGGGTCGGCATTGACGGTCCAATCGATACCGTCAATTTGTAGACTTGGATATCGGTTAAGGACTTTGCTGACGGTGCTCATCATCAAAAATGGCGTTGATTTGTGCTGGCCGAGCGTATCAATGATATCGATGGCACTTTTTATTTCAGCCGGTTCAACGACTGTCGGCGGAAGATTCTTTTTCGCTATTTCATAACGAGATTGATAATAGGATGCTTCTTGAGCTGTTTTAGTCGACTGATGCTTTAATGAGATCCCCGAAATAAAGTTATAGCCACCCCATGTTGTTCCCGCAAGCAGAGTGAGGATGCTGGCAGCATACAAGCCGACGCGCGCTTGATGCATGGAAAAGTAGTGGGTGTCATTCTTCGAGCCATAGTGATTTTGTGGCGTGTTGGAAAGGAGTGTATGTGCGAAGAGGTAGTCACTGAAAGGTGTGGTTAGCACGCCTTCCACGCCTATCTCACGGCTTAAGGTTGCAACATCGATGAGGTGATATCGGGTCAAGCTTGTATCTTTGATCCTATTATTCAGATCAACCAGGACTTCACCGTGGGCGAGAATATAGATATCGAGAGGTTCTTCACGTGATAAAACCCGTAGATTTTTTAGATACTGATAGAGTTTTTCTAGTTCTGCGAGAACGTATGAGGCATAGGGTGTTGTTCCGTATCTTGGCAACTTAGCAAGTCGGCTGACTTGCAGTTGTTGATCACGAAAGTAGGTTTGCCTAAGACCACTTGCACTGCCCATACTGACAAGTAGAACATTACTAGATTTTGCTTCTAGTGGCTTAAGCAAAGATTTACTCATGATCGGTAATGAATAAATACCCGCCAGAGGCACTTTATTTTGTTCTAATAATTTGATCCAGGGCGTGATCGCATCGGGTTTTGTTAAAGCTGTTAATAAAACCTTATCATCTCTTCGCCCCTCTTTTTGCCGACCTTGAAGCATATGATAGGCATAGGGAGAATTGCGAAAATTGCGATTAGACTTTCTTTCTAAAACACTTTTTCGATCGGATCCTGTGACGTGCGGAATCGTGTCTTGTCTGAACTCTTCTTCGACCACATCGACTAAGACGTAAGTCGTGAGTAGTGGTGTTTCCTGCAAATATCGAGCAAAGTGAAAGCGTCCTGTTTCATCAGCATCAAACTGAAAAGAGTCTGTGATATCATTATTTTGCCAATGATAAACAGTCACGGCATCCGCAGACAGACAGACAGCCCGCTTGGGGCCACGATTAAATTTTGATCTTAGCAATGAGATCATAGATTGGTCCTAACACAGAAAACATTATCCAGCCGATCAGCAAGCCGATAAAAACGGTTAAGGCTGGTCCTATCATTTGTTGTAACTGTTCGACAGATTCTTTGACTTCCCTGTTGTAGAAATAGCTGACGTTTTGCAGAGACTTTTCCAGTGTCCCTGTATTCTCCCCGACTCGCAACATGCGAAGTACAAGCGGTGGAAATAATTTGGTTTTTTCAAAAGCACTGCTGATCCCTTCGCCTTCCCCGATCAGCCTGCCAGCATCATTGATTGCTTTTGCTACGGCAGTGTTACCAACAATCTTTTCACCCGACTTTACACAATCCATCACGGTGATGCCTGATGCATACATAATCGCGAAATAATTTGTGAATCGCGTCATGATCATTTTTTTTAGGATAGGGCCGTAGACAGGAATTTTTAATTTAAGCCCATCAATCCAGCGTCTAAAATCAAGGTTCTTATTCATCCCAAAGGTTACACCTATAATGATAAGTATAGGAAGTAGGATAATGACATACCAAAATTGATTAAAAAAGTTGGAGAATGAGATTAGCACGCGCGTGTGTAGCGGTAACTCTTCGCCCATTGTCTGCATGAACTGTACTAGCTGCGGAACAAGGTACATCATCAAAAAGAACATAACAGCAATAATGATGATGAAAACAAAAATGGGATAGGTAAATATTTTTTTTGTATTGGCGACCTGCTCATCCTGCCATTTTAGATTCTCTGTTATGTGTTCAAGAACCTTAACTAATTCCCCGCTTTCTTCGCCAGCACTGATCAGATTAATAAAAATTTCGCTAAACTCATTCGGAAAATCACTCATTGCTTCAGAGAGACTTCTACCGCCACCGATCGTTTCTATCATGGCACTCATTACTTCTTTTAGGCGAGGAGTTTCAACACTATCACGTAGATCACCCAAGGCTTCTAAGATCGGTACTCCTGCTCTGAGAAGTTGCTCTAGGTGAAAGCAAAAAGTGATCAGATCGGTACGCTTTATTCCTTGCCTTGTGAAAGAGTTACTTCTGACTTTTTGGACTTGTTTATGAGAAATGAGATCAAGCTCGAGACGACTCAAACGAACTTCTAAGTCTCCTGGGTTCATCGCATCACAACGGCCGTGGATGAACTTCCCTGCCTTATTGATCGCCTTATATTTAAATAGCTCCATCAGCTTTAATCTATGCGCTCAGTTAAGTCGATCACACGTGAAATTTCATCTAGGCTTGTAATGCCTTCAAGAATTTTTCGTATTCCCATATCAGCTAACGTTTTAAACCCTTTGGAGTTGGCTGTCTCGTTGAGTGCTTTTAGAGTGGCTCCCGCTGCGATCAATTCGTCTATTTCTTGGTCAAACTTGAGGATCTCCATTATCGCGAGTCGTCCCGAATATCCTTGGTGATCACAGTGTTCACAGCCTTTTGCACGATACACTTGAAAAGGTTGGTTGCTCGCTTTTATACCCAGCAAACGACGTTCAATTTCGGCTGGATCATAGGGTTCTTTACAGTAATTACAAAGTCTTCTCACCAGCCTTTGTGCCAATATGCCGATGATATTTCCGGCCATAATTTCCGGACGTATGCCGATATCGAGTAGTCGAGGGATGGCACCCATCGATGAGTTTGTGTGTAAGGTTGTATAAACTTGATGACCTGTCATCGCGGCACGAAAAGCCATGGTAGCAGTGTCTTCATCACGGACTTCACCTACTAGAATAATATCCGGATCTTGGCGTAAGATTGAGCGTATACCGCTGGCAAAGTCGAGTCGAACTGCCTCGTTGACGGAAGTTTGTCGGATCATGTTTAAAGGATACTCAACAGGATCTTCTAAGGTCATAATGTTTACTGACTCGGTGTTTAAATGCGTCAGTAAAGAATATAAGGTTGTAGTTTTTCCGCTGCCGGTGGGGCCGGTAACCAGTACGATGCCATTCGGGCGGGCGATCATGATTTTTAGCAGACCTAAAACATCTTCATCAAGGCCTAATCCTTCGAGTGGCACTAGGCCTTTAACGCGATCAAGAATACGAAGAACGATGTTCTCGCCATGCACTGTCGGAATAGTTGAAACACGAAAATCGATGGGGGAACCTGAAAAAGAGAGTGTGATCCGTCCATCTTGGGGCTTCCGGGTTTCGGCAATGTCCAGTCCAGCCATAACTTTTAACCGAACGGCAATTGCCGACCAGTAATTTCTATGGAGACTTCTGACTTGCCTTAAGACGCCATCAATTCGATATCGAAATCTTAAAAATCCTTCTTCTGGTTCAAAATGGATATCAGACGCATCGCGCTTAACCGCATCAGAGAGTAAGGCATTTACTAGACGAACAACGGGTTGGCTGTATTCGTCGGTATCACCTTCGAGACTATCGTAATCTATCTCACCTGTTTCTATCTCTTGAAGAATGCCATCAACGGATAATTCAAAGCCATAAAATTGATCAATCGCTTTATGAATTTCTGCTTCGCCAGCAAGAGAGGCTGAAATTTCAACATCGCCACCCATCAGCGCATTGATCTGATCGATAGCTAAAACATTAAAGGTATCGGCCATTGCCACGGTAAGACGATTACGGTTTTTATCGTAAGTGAGTGGTAGCAAGCGATAGCGTCGAGCGAGCTCTTTGGGAATTCTTTTAATTGCTTCACTATCAGGGACTACAGTAGTGAGATCGGTACTTTTCTGTCCTAGAGCTCCACCGAGAACATCACGAATAATAGCTTCTGTCGCAAAACCTAAACGAACAAGAATTCGTCCGAGGTGCTCGTTGTGTTTTTTCTGCTCGATAAGCGCGATGCGGATTTGATCATTACTGACCACACCGTTTTTGATCAGTAACTCGCCTATACGTAGCGGATTATTCTCGGAGTTCATAACCTTTATTCAGCCTCTAATTATGCTTTGGGCTGTTAATTTTTTACGATGCCAGAAAGTTTCTGGATCCGAGCAAGTACTTGGGATGTGTTGAAACTGACTTGATGATTGTCAGCAAGTTTTAATGCTGTGCGATAATAGGAAAGCGCGGATTTAGCTTGCCCCATTTGGTCAAGACTGACCGCTAGGTTA
This sequence comes from uncultured Pseudomonadota bacterium, assembly GCA_913058255.1. Classification (GTDB taxonomy): domain Bacteria; phylum Pseudomonadota; class Gammaproteobacteria; order CAJXQU01; family CAJXQU01; genus CAJXQU01. The sequence goes on from CAJXQU010000001.1 coordinate 247,340, forward strand.
TAGGCGTAGTCGCCATTATTTTTATCGGCGCTATAGGCATCAAAAAATGCTTGTTGCGCTTCTGGCCATCTTGTTTGTCCAGCGTAAAAGCTGCCCAAGCTGAAATGAACTTGAGGTGAACTTGGGTTCTGATCAAGCGACATTTTCAACTGGCTTTCGTTCGTATGCCCAGAAGTGTTTCCTTTCAGGTTAAACAGAGCAGCATTGACGACTTGATCTTGCGGATTTTGCTGCAATAAATAGTGATAGTTTCGATAGGCTGTTTCATGGTTTCCTTCCATGACGGCAATGGCTGCAATGCCTAGCCGTGCATCACGACTATCAGGCCTTCGGCTTAAAACTCTTCGGTAAGCTGATTTTGCTGTGATGAAATCACCTGCCTGATAGGCTTGGTAAGCGGTATCTAAATCAGAACGGCTAGCGCTTCGAGAGCGCCCTTTTGTGATTTTAATCGCACTTTTCGGAACATGAAGCCCCTCAGAAAAATCTGCTGCAGACATTACTTCAATAGGCTGATTACTTGTAAAGACAGGTTCGTTTCGACGATAACTCTCTTTTGACGTTTTCGTCTGATATTCACGAGCATTACGAATAATCGTTTCTTCAAGTTCCGCAATTTTACGTGTTTGATACTCAGAGAGGTCGGCTGTATTGTTTGTTTGCGTGGTGAGCCTTGGTTTGGCCGAAGTCGTTTGTTGTAGAGTAGGCTGTATTGTTATCGGCGACACAGTTCTTGAGTTAATGACGATAGGCTCTTCATTCAGTGCTATCGTTGCCCCCCGCTGTGGTACAGCTTCAATCCTTGTGTTATCTGATTCTGCGGCGGGAGCTTCCTGTAAAGGTTCTGCTGACTGTGGGTTTGGTTTCACAGAAGGAAGTTCTTTAACGATTTCTGCGAGTACAGCATCTTCGATTTCTACGGTTGCGGTCGTTGTTTCTTTAACATTATTAACTTTTATGGTTTTAGTCGGCTGCTTGGTATTTGCCTCAACCACATGATCAACGCTTGCGATATTTGTTGGCATAAGGATGACTTTTGGTGTTACAGAAGAGTAGTAAAGTGCTACGGAACCAAGCCCAATACCGAGTGCTAAGGTACCAAACATCGCGTATTTACCTAAGCCAGTCGACATGGGGCGACTCTGCCCAGCAGTAAAAATAGTATGGGCTGTGACGTGTGTTGCAGAAGTATCTAGAGGAGAAGTACTGGTGATAGAGTGCTCAGTAATATCCGGCGGTGCAGCATTGACACTATTTTGATCGAGGGTGATGGATTGCGATGCCTCGAAATAGTCTTTTAAAGAAGATTGGATCGCTCGCTCAGAAGGAAGCGTTGTATCGTGATCAAGATCTGACTTATGTATCCCTATTTCAGATTGCAACGTGAGGTCAGGCTCAATATCTTGAATAGCGTCAGAAAAATCTTCATCCGTAGGCATCGGTTCGATTAACGTTACGTCATCATCGATATTGGAATGATCCGGTTCTTTGTCTCCTTCAATGTCAGCGTCTGATAGTTTTTTTGTTATTGGTTCGAGCTCTATTTCATCAGAATCAAATGTCCAACTTTCGTCATTTGGATCAACTAACTCTTCTGCAGAGTCTAAATCTGCAGTCAAAAAGGTTTCCGATGGTGACACAATGAGAGCATCATCAGGAAGAGCTACTTGCTCAGGAAAGTTTGCCACACTTTCGCCAGAGGAGTTTACACGACTCTTTTCTTTCTCGGCCTTTTTAAGCGCATCCATTAAGAGACTCATAATATCTGTTCTCTATCTGAGAATGGGCGTAGGATTTGAAACATGATTCTGCAAATAAGGTTGATACTGTTTCAAATCGCCGGTTAGGCTAGCATTTTTGATCACGACAGGTCTTAGGAAGATGATCAGTTCAGATTTTTTGTTGGCAAAATCTCTTTGTTTGAAAGCATTTCCAACGCCAGCGAGATCACTTAGGCCAGGGACACCATCTGTGTTTCTAGAATAGTCATCTTGCATCAGGCCTCCAAGCACAGCGACCTGTCCACTATTTACTTTCAAGATGGATTCCATTTCACGAACAGCGATAACAGGAACCAGACTTTCAATACTAGAAATCGTGGTGCCGTTTGTTGAGGCTGCATTTGCTTGAGCAATGAGTATTTTCGGTGCCGGATCTGCAACACGATCAACAACTCGAGATATTGTTGGACGCACATTTAGTGTAACGGCCATATTTTCATTAATTTGTGGTGTAACGGACATGACTAAACCGATTGGAACGGTATGAACCTCAGACTCCACTGCGAGCAAGTTTTGTGCATTCGTACCCGAAGACTGGCTTATTTGAGCATCGATCGTGAAATAAACTTCATTTTTCACAACTTTGAGAACAGCCGTTTGATTGTTCAATGTCATGAGCTTCGGACTAGACAGGACTTTCGTATCACCAAACGTTTTGAGTAGCTTTAGTGTTGTTCGAAAGTCGGGAGTCGTACCATTTTCGCTTTGAAGTGTTGCTTGAAAAAAGCTTGTAGCTAAACCTGTAGCACTGGGCAGTAATGTCTGGTTTAGTTGCAGAATATCATTGCCTCCAACTAGGGCACTCCAGTCGATACCAGACTGAAAGCGATCACTGAGAGTCACTTCAACAATCGTCGCTTCGATCAAAACCTGACGTTGAGCATTACGTAGGACTTTATCAATAAAGTTTTGTAGGTCTAGATGTTGAGACGAAGTAGCTTTTACATTAACGATACCCGTTTCAGGATTCATGATGACGGATTTTGAGCCTATAACGCTGCTATCACCAGAGCTTGTAATTTCTTCACCGATGATCCCTCCAATATTACGAGCTAGCGTGCTCCAAAAGCGATTGAGTGACTTGCTCTTTATCGCGGTGGTAGAATTATTACCGCCTCCGTTAGAACTACCTCCGGTAGAGGTTACGTCGACGGTTCCTGTTTGTGCTATCTGTGTGGAGATACTTATTGAGCTTTCCATTTCTCTGGAAATATTGACGTAATCTATTTTATAAGTACGAAAGTAAGGATCGTCTGGAGAAATATAGAGATTATTGTCTTTTAGTTCATAACGAAGTTTAGCTTGTCGAGAAATACGTTCTAGAATTTGTGGCAAGGTTTGTTCGACGGCATTCAAAGTGACATATCCATCAATGTCAGAATCAACATCGACGTTTAAAGACGCATCTCTAGCGAGAGCAAATAACAATTCTTTTACAGGAACATCATTGACAACAACGGTATATCGCTCTAACTCTTGTTCCGATGGCTGTGGTAAAGGAGGGGGTAAAAATGCTTTCTGCTGGACAATATTAGGAATGTCCTTATCAGATGAAGCCTTAGCAGTTTGTTCATCAACAGAAATATGACCCTCAGAAGGTTGGTGCGGTACAGGGATTGTTGAGGCACATCCACCAAGAAACATCGCAAGAAACATCGACGACAGTGCGTGTTTTGCTGTTTCCCCACTCAAAACCATGTTCATTTTGTATGACACTCCCCTATAGAAAGAGAAAGATACCACATTTTTTAACAGTAATAGAGATTTAGTTCACAAATTTTTGCAAGTTTGGACTTGTAAGAGCTAAAAAAATTAATCTGGAATCGATGTACCTTGATCAAGATTTCCCCAAGCCGGAATTTCTTTGTTTTCCTGACGTTGTTGAAATGCATCATTTTTAAGGTCTTTAGAGTGTTCTGGTTGAATAAGAGCTTCTTGTTTAGTCACAGGTTTATTATTCTTAACCGTCAAACTGTAACCTGCTTTAAACCACCAGCCTGCGGCGGCTGCGCCGATGAGAGTAAGCAGTATAAGGCTAGGTATGAGTGGCGAGTTCTTGCCTTTTTTATTTGGCATTTCTGCAAAGTCACTATCATCAATAGCAACTCTTGCATGTTTTGGTGTGATGATTCTAGCGTTGTCGGCGAAGGCTGCGAGACAGGCTTTATCAGCAATAATATTGATCCTACGTAATAAGCCTTTGGAGTGTTTCCAAACAACCTTGATAGCCTTTGGGTTAAAGAGGTCCATCCCTTGGTAACCACTGGTGCGCATCCGAGTGTTGATATAGTCACGGACTTCATATTCTTGCAAGGGAGCAAGGTTAAAACTATAGGTGATGCGTTCTTTTAGTTGACGAATTTGCTGCTGAGATAAGTTTTCATCCAGCTCTGGTTGACCGAATAAGACGATCTGTAAAAGCTTTTCTTGCTCTGTTTCTAAGTTACTTAGCAGACGCATTTCTTCCAATGTAGGGATGGGCATGCTCTGCGCCTCTTCGACGAACATGACAACACGTCGCCCTTTGGAATGTTGCTCGACAAGATAATCTTGGATCTTATGCATGACTTTTAAGTGAGGATCGTCGGGCTCAACATCAAGCCCCATCTCAAAGCCGATGGCATGCAGCACATTGTCAGGTGTCAGGCTCGGGTTTGCTAGATAAACAACCTCGACATCATCAGGCAAGCCATTTTCGAGCATTCGACATAACATTGTCTTACCACTGCCAACTTCACCGACAACTTTAGTGATGCCTTCACCGTTTGTAACGGCGTAGATTAAAGCTTGTAAAACAGCACCTCGATTTGCTCCTGGGAAAAAGAGTTTCGTGTCAGGTGTTATTTTGAAAGGTGCTTGCTGGAGCCCAAAATAATTTTTATACATATAATCCTTTATTTCTCTGGTGCAACTTCAATGTTCAAGCGTTGGATCTTACTGTACAGCGTTGTGCGATTGATTCCTAACATACGTGCGGCACGGCTCAAGTTACCACTGCTATTTTTTAGAGCGACGGTTATGTAGCGATTTTCCCAACTATCTAGTTTTTCATCTAATCGAAAGTTGTGTGTGTGTAGAAGCTCGCGCTCAGCTAGTCGGTCGAGATCATTGTGATCTGATTCAGGAATATAAACGGCTAATTCCAATTCTGCCTCTACTTGACTAAGTTTTACGGTGGTATTGGGATATTTGGAACCCAAGCGGATCACAATATTTCTTAGCTCCCTAATATTACCGGGGAAGGCGTAATGCAATAGTCTTTGCTCGGCTTCATTTTCAAGCGTGAAAGGTTCGAATGTTCCTGCGTAGAGCTGCTGGAAGTAATTGAGTAGCAATAAACAATCTTCCCCTCTTTCTCGAAGCGGAGGAACCTTGATGGTGAGTACACCAAGCCGGTGGTAAAGGTCTTGGCGGAAAGCACCTTTACGGACAGTCTCCGGAAGGTCTCGGTTAGTCGCGGCAACAATCCGAGCATTGGAATGGCGAGGCTGAGTTTCACCTATTCGGTAGTATTCACCATTTTCAAGCACGCGTAGTAATTTGGCTTGAAGTTCCAATGGTAACTCACCAACCTCATCGAGAAACAAGGTGCCTTTGTCAGCTTGCTCAAAGAATCCAGGTTTCGCTGAATCGGCACCAGTGAAGGCGCCTTTCGCATGCCCAAACAATTGAGCTTCGAGCAGCTCAGCTGGGAATGCGGCACAATTTATCGTTAATAAGGGCTGATTAACTCGTGTACTTTCATTGTGTAAATAATCAACGACCAACTCTTTACCACTACCTGATTCACCCTCAATAAGTACCGGGAAAGGTGTATCAGCGAATTGCTTGATTAAACCACGTAATGTCTCGATTGCAGGACTATGACCGATGATTCCGGGCTTATCATTTTGCGGTACAGCGGCACTTTCTTGCTCGGCGTCAAGCAACATTAACTGATGCTGTAAGCGTGTTTTAAGTAGGTGCACATCACAAGGCTTAGGAACAAAATCAATCGCGCCAAGTGTCATGGCATGTTGAATATTGTCTCGCTTACTCTGACCTGAAAGAACCAAGATCTTCATGGCAGGATTGAAAGCGACTAGCTCGGTTATTAAGTTAAAACCTTCTTCTGGTGTGTGAGGTGTCGGAGGGAGCCCCAGGTCAACCAATGCTAAGAAGGGCGGATCAACTAATCTTTGTAGTAGAACCTTCGCTTCTTCACGGGTACTAGCGGTTAGTACATCGAAAGATTCTTGTAACACAAAGCTAAGTGACTCAACAATCAGATGATCGTCATCTATTAAGAGTAGTCGAGGTTTTGCTATCACCTCTGATCCGGTCAGAATACTTGAGTTTGTTGCCATGCGTCTCCCAGGCTCTTTAGTCGAAGGAGCCTGAGACAAGTATATTCAATCTGTTCTTTGTTGTCAGGTTGAAGAGAGGCTCAGGTTTTCCCAAACTTGTTCAATTGCATCAGATTGATTCATCGTATAGAAGTGTAAGCCTGGCGCTCCTTTTTCGAGCAACTGTCGAGATAGTTCAGTCGCGATTTCGACACCAAATTTCTTGATCGAAACGCGATCATCTCCATAATCTCTTAAACGGTAGACGATCCATCGTGGGATTTCTGCGCCACAACCTTCAGAAAAACGCATGAGCTGGGTGTAGTTAATGATCGGCATAATACCTGGAATAATCGGCACGTCGATGCCTGCTTTTTGCGCTTCGTCCACAAATCTAAAGTAAGCATCAACATTGTAAAAATATTGAGTTAGTGCGCCGTTCGCACCTGCATCGATCTTGCGCTTGAAGTTAGCGAGATCATTTTTTGCTGTTTGTGCTTGAGGATGTATTTCCGGATAAGCCGCAACTTCGATATGGAAGTAATCTCCTGTCTCTTCACGGATTAACTCGACCAGCTCGTTAGCATAGCGAAGCTCACCATAAGAGCCTAAGCCAGAAGGAAGATCGCCACGTAAGGCAACAATTTCGCGGATACCAGCATCTTTGTATTTTCGCAAAATTGAACGTATATCATCGCGACTAAAACCAATACAAGATAAATGAGGCGCGGCCGGCAAGCCCGTTTTTTCACGGATCCGCATAACGGTTTCGAAGGTTTTGTCTTGTGTAGAACCACCCGCACCAAAGGTAACCGAAAAATAACGAGGTTTTAACGCTCCGAGTTTGTCTAGAACGCTATCCATTTTAATTTCTGACTCAGGTGTTCTAGTAGGGAAAAATTCGAAGCTATAAGTTTTTTTTTCTTGCATGATAGGTTTGTATTACACCATATATCTGATAGCAAAACGGCGGAAACTAATGTTCCGCCGTTTTATCTCTATTAATCGAAATGTGATTATAGTTGATTAATAACGGTAATGTTCAGGTTTGAACGGTCCTTCTGTTGAAAGACTGAGGTAATCAGCCTGTTCATCAGTCAGCGTGGTCAAATTCGCCCCAATACGTTGAAGATGTAATCGAGCAACTTTTTCGTCCAACTTTTTCGGCAGAGTATAAACCTCAGCTTTGTAATCAGAAGAATTTTCCCATAGCTCGATTTGCGCTAACACCTGATTTGTGAAGGAGTTCGACATAACAAAGCTTGGGTGACCTGTAGCACAGCCAAGATTTACCAAACGACCTTCGGCAAGCAGGATAATACGTTTGCCATCAGGGAATATAATGTGATCAACCTGAGGCTTGATATTTTCCCATGTGTATTGCTTAAGGCCAGCGACATCAATTTCATTATCGAAGTGACCAATATTACAGACGATGGCTTGGTTTCTCATTTTAGTCATATGATCATGTGTGATGACATTATAGTTACCCGTACAAGTAACGAAAATATCAGCTTGATCGACAACATCATCCATTTTGACGACACGAAAACCTTCCATTGATGCTTGTAATGCACAAATAGGATCAATTTCTGTGACCATGACCGTAGCGCCAAGACCTTTCAAAGACTGGGCTGAACCTTTACCAACATCTCCGTAGCCAAGTACAACAGCAACTTTACCAGCAACCATTACGTCAGTTGCTCGTTTGATACCGTCAACCAATGATTCACGGCAACCGTAAAGATTGTCGAATTTAGATTTTGTAACAGAATCATTTACATTGATCGCAGGTACTTTCAATGTGCCCGCTTTCATCATTTCATAGAGACGATGTACGCCCGTAGTAGTCTCTTCAGAAAGACCTTTAACATCATTCATCGTTTCTGGAAATTTCTCGTGCATCATGATAGTCAGATCGCCACCATCATCCAAAATCATGTTTGGACGCCAGCCATCAGGGCCAAAGATAGTTTGTTCAATACACCATTCAGCCTCTTCTTCTGTTTCACCTTTCCAAGCGAAAACAGGAATGCCTTGATCAGCGATCGCTGCAGCAGCGTGATCCTGCGTAGAAAAAATATTACATGAAGACCAACGAATTTCCGCGCCTAATGCAATTAGTGTTTCAATTAGCACGGCCGTTTGAATCGTCATATGTAGGCAACCAGCAATTCTCGCACCAACAAGAGGCATTTTGCCCTTGTATTCATCACGGATCGTCATCAGCCCAGGCATTTCGGTTTCAGCAATGGCGATTTCTTTATGGCCCCACTCAGCTAACGAGATGTCTGCAACTTTGTAGTCAGGGTCAAGATTTTCTATTGTTTGTGTGCTCATATTTAGTTTGTATTCCAAATTTTTCTATTAGAAATTGAAGATTGTTAAAGATTATAGACTAAGGCTACTTTTTAGCGCGTCAGCCTTATCCGTTCTTTCCCAAGTGAATTCATCACCGCGTCCAAAGTGGCCATAAGCCGCAGTGGCTTTCATGCCTGGACGACAAAGGTCCAACATTTCAGTAATACCTTTAGGGCGTAAATCAAAATGCTCGCGAATGGCAGCAATCATCTTAGTTTCGTCAACTTTGCCAGTACCGAATGTGTCTACATTAATAGACGTCGGCTCTGCAACACCGATGGCATAAGAAACTTGTATTTCACAACGATCAGCCAAGCCTGCTGCAACGATATTTTTTGCTACATAACGGGCGGCATAAGCTGCAGAACGATCAACTTTTGAAGGATCTTTTCCAGAAAATGCCCCACCACCGTGTCGGGCCATACCACCGTAGGTATCAACAATAATCTTACGACCAGTCAAACCACAATCACCAACCGGACCGCCTATGACAAACCTGCCGGTAGGATTAATAAAGTATTTAGTATTATCACTCAACCATTTTGCAGGCAAAACAGGCTTCAGAATTTCTTCCATCACAGCTTCTTGCAAATCTTTTTGTGAAATTTCAGGGTTGTGTTGAGTTGAAAGAACAACCGCATCAATACCAACAGGAGCGCCATTTTCATAAGCGAAAGTCACCTGGCTTTTTGCATCCGGACGTAGCCAAGCTAAAGTGCCGTTCTTACGCACTTCAGCTTGCTTCTTAACCAGTTGATGTGCATATGCGATTGGGGCAGGCATTAATACTTCAGTTTCATTACAGGCATAACCAAACATCAAACCTTGATCACCGGCTCCCTGCTCTTTCTCATCGCCTTCATCAACACCCATAGCAATGTCAGGAGATTGCTTATCGATTGAAACCATTATCGCGCAAGTGTCACTGTCAAAGCCCACCTCGGAACTGGTGTAGCCAATTTCTTTAATCGTGTCACGCACAACTTCAGGCATATCAACTGTAGCGGTGGTAGAAATTTCACCTGCCAGAACCACCATTCCTGTTGTAATCAGCGTTTCACATGCTACCCGAGCATTAGTATCTTGCTCAAGGATAGCATCAAGAATTGAATCTGAAATTTGGTCTGCGACCTTATCAGGGTGACCCTCTGATACCGATTCTGATGTGAATAGATGCGTAGCTCCCATATAAATCCTTCCCGTGTATGTGTGTAAAGTTGTTAAGTGTATGATATAGCGACTTCAATCTCCACTTCTGAAGTGAGCTATTCGATGTTTCTTTATTAATGGAGCGGTAACTTCCTTTTTTATGGTATTAACAAAGACACCTATTTGTGATTTCGGAAGGCTTGCGGTTGATTTTAGGCTTGAAGGGATCGATGGTAAGGAATGGTCTTTGGTCGATTGCATGGGGCCAAATGGTTTATTAGTTATGTTCATTTGTAATCACTGCCCTTATGTGAAATCTATTCAGGGCCGACTGGTTAGAGATACCTTAGAGCTTCAAACATTAGGAATCAACACGGTGGCGATCATGTCCAATGATCCCATGGAATATCCAGAAGATTCTTTTGATAATATGCAGGTTGTCGCTGAAGAATATGGCTATCCATTTCCCTACCTTATCGATCCAAGTCAAGAAGTCGCAAAAGCCTATGGTGCAGTCTGCACTCCTGACTTTTTTGGGTATAACTCAAATTCTGAATTACAGTTTCGTGGAAGGCTTGATAATAGTGGTATGAAAGGAGCTTCTGATGTCGAAAGAGAGTTATTTCTTGCGATGCGATTGATAGGAAAAACGGGTAAAGGTCCAGAGAAACAGTTACCGAGTGTTGGTTGTTCTATCAAATGGTCTAAATAAATAGTTGCCCGGAATCAATAGCAAGGTAAAATGTTTTTTCGTAATCGTTCCAAATAGTAGGTTTTACTTCACACCGCCAATCACTAGATACCAATGGAAACAACATACAATGACTAACGAAGAAAGAAACTCTGCGAGACAAACGCTAGCAAATGCAATCAGAGTGCTCAGTGTTGATGCCGTCCAGCAAGCAAACTCAGGGCATCCGGGTGCCCCTCTTGGTATGGCCGATATCATGGAAGTATTGTGGAATAGTTTCTTAAAACATAATCCAAAAAATCCAAACTGGCCGGGACGAGATCGATTCGTACTTTCAAATGGCCATGGTTCTATGCTGTTGTACTCGCTACTACATCTCACCGGTTATGACGTTTCCATTGATGATATTCGTAACTTTCGTCAATTTGAATCAAAAACACCCGGTCATCCTGAATATGGTTATACGCCGGGTATTGAAACAACCACGGGTCCGTTAGGCCAAGGTATCGCAAACGCTGTTGGTATGGCTGCAGCTGAACAAATACTGGCGTCACAGTTTAATCGTGATGGACATCAAATAGTTGATCACAATACCTATGTAGGCCTTGGCGATGGCTGCATGATGGAAGGTATTAGCCACGAAGCTTGTTCTCTTGCGGGTACATTGAAGCTCGGCAAGCTGATGGCTTTTTACGATGATAATGGCATTTCCATTGATGGTGAGGTTGAAGGCTGGTTCTCTGACGATACACCAAAACGCTTTGAAGCCTACGGTTGGCATGTCGTTCGTGATGTTGATGGGCATGACGCTGCCGCTATCGAAAAGGCGGTTATTGAGGCGCAATTGGTCACTGATAAGCCAAGTTTGATTTGTTGTAAAACAATTATAGGTAAGGGCTCTCCGAATAAAGAAGGTTCAGAAAGTTGTCATGGTGCTCCACTGGGCAAAGAGGAAATTGAATTAACCCGAGAAAGGCTCAATTGGCCACATAAAGAATTTGAAATTCCCGAAAATGTCTACACAGGCTGGGATGCCACTGAAAAGGGTGCTGCTGCGGAAGCAGAGTGGAACGAGAAATTCTCAGCTTATCAAGCGGCCTATCCTGAACTGTCCGCTGAGTTTGAGCGGCGTATTGCGGGTGATTTGCCAGAAAACTGGACTGAGATTGCGTCTGATTTTATCAGGTCAGTAGATCAAGCTGGTGCGTCGATCCCTTCGCGTAAAGCTTCTCAAAACGCAATCAATGCCTACGCACCTGCCCTGCCAGAATTGCTCGGAGGTTCAGCTGACCTTGGTGAGTCTAATAATACGGTTTGGGCGAACAGCAAAAGCATTATGCCGCCATCACCTGAGGGCAATTATGTACACTACGGTGTGCGCGAGTTTGCTATGTCTGCCATGATGAACGGGATTGCTTTGCATTCTGGGCTGATCCCTTACGGTGGTACATTCTTAGTTTTTTCTGATTACGCTCGAAACGGTTTGCGTATGTCGTCTTTGATGAGCTTAAAAGCCATTTATGTGTTCACTCATGACTCGATCGGTTTAGGTGAAGACGGGCCAACGCATCAACCTGTTGAACATGCCTCAAGTCTACGATTGATACCGAATATGTCAGTCTGGCGTCCTTGTGATGCGGTTGAGTCTGCGGTTGCTTGGAAAACGGCGATAGAAAGAAACGGCCCAACCTCGATGTTATATTCTCGTCAAAAGCTTGATCATCAACCACGAACGGCTGAGCAGGTTGAAAATATCGAACGTGGTGGTTATATTTTAGTTGATACGGATGGTGAGCCAGATGCCATCATTATTTCAACGGGCTCTGAAGTTAGTATAGCAACAACGACGGCACAAAAGCTGTTAGAAGAAGGCGTTAAAGTACGAGTGGTTTCAATGCCTTCCACAGATGAGTTTGATAGTCAGAATGCGAGCTATCGTAACCATGTCTTGCCTTCAAACATCGATAAGCGGCTTGCGATCGAGGCTGGCGTTAGCGATCTTTGGTACAAATATGTCGGTCTAAATGGCCATGTTATAGGGATTGACCGTTATGGTGAGTCTGCTCCAGCTGCAATTTTGTTTGAACATTTTGGATTTACCGTTGATCACGCTATGACTGAACTTAAAAGAATTTTAAAATAATGAATAGTGGAGAAATAAATGCCGATCAAAGTAGGAATCAACGGTTATGGTCGCATAGGACGAAATATCCTACGCGCGCTGTACGAATCGGATCGAACGGATGAGATCCAGATTGTAGCAATCAATGACCTAGCTGATGCCGAGATTAATGCTCATTTAACCCAATACGACACTGCGCATGGCAAGTTCCCGGGTAAGGTTTCAGTCGAAGGTGATTTCCTCATCATCAATGGTGATAAAATTAAGGTTTTATCAGAACGCGATCCGGCAAAACTTCCTTGGGGAAAGCTAGGCGTAGATGTCGTTTTTGAATCAACGGGTTTTTTTGCGAATAAAGAACAGGCGAGCTTGCATTTAAAGAGTGGAGCAAAGAAAGTCATTGTTTCAGCTCCTGCTGGAGATGATGTAAAAACGATTGTTTATGGCATAAACCACGATAAGCTTGAAGCCAGTGACGAGGTCATTTCAAATGCCTCATGCACAACCAACTGTTTATCTCCTTTGGTAAAACCATTACACGATGAAATTGGTATATTGGGTGGACTGATGACGACCATTCATGCTTACACAAATGATCAGGTGCTGACTGATGTATACCACTCCGATCTACGTCGTGCTCGGTCAGCAACATCATCGATGATCCCGACTAAAACAGGCGCGGCAGCAGCAATCGGATTAGTGCTACCAGAGCTTGATGGCAAGCTTGATGGTTATTCCATGCGTGTACCAACGATCAATGTTTCAATGGTTGACTTAGCCTTTCAGGCTGCTCGTGAAACGACGGTTGAAGAAATAAACAGCATAATGAAAGAAGCTTCAGAAGGTGCCTTTAAAGGTATTTTGGACTACAACGATAAACCTCTTGTTTCTATTGATTTTAACCACAACCCTGCTTCTTCTATTTTCGAAGAGAGTTTAACCAAGGTCAGCCACGGCACATTAGTGAAAGTTTGTTCCTGGTATGACAATGAGTGGGGGTTCTCAAATAGAATGCTCGATACCACGATTGCTTTAATGAATGCATAAGACAAGGACTATGGAGAAATAACCATGCAAACAATGGATGATTTTAATCTATCTGAGAAACGCGTTTTGATTCGCGAAGATCTAAACGTGCCATTAAAAGACGGCGTCATTACGGATGACACTCGAATTCAAGCGGCGCTACCAACTATCAAAAAAGCGATTGAAGCTAATGCCTGTGTTATGGTTATCTCACATTTAGGCCGTCCTAAAGAAGGACAGTTTGATGAGAAGTTCTCACTTGCTCCCGTTGCTAAAAGGCTTTCTGAGTTACTTGATCAAGAAGTGATCTTAGTTCAAGAATGGCTCAACGGCGTAGAAATAGAGCCTGGACAAGTCATTTTGTGTGAGAACATTCGTTTTGCGCTCGGAGAAAAGAGTAATGATGATGCATTAGCTCGTAAAATGGCTGCTCTTTGCGATGTTTTCGTTAACGATGCATTTGCGACGGCACACCGAGCTCAGGCTTCGACTTTTGGGATCGCAAATTACGCGCCGAAAGTATGTGCAGGTCCTTTATTAAAGACAGAGCTTGATGCACTTGGGCAAGCGTTAGATGAACCGGCTACACCTATGGTTGCTATCGTTGGAGGTGCAAAGGTTTCAACGAAACTTGAAGTGTTAGAAACGCTCATCGACAAAGTTGATCAATTAATTGTTGGCGGGGGAATTGCGAATACATTCATTAAAGCTGCCGGTTATGAAGTGGGAAATTCTTTATACGAAGAAGATCTTGTTGATATAGCTAAAGCATTAATTGAAAAAGCGAAAGCGCGCGGAGCGGAAATTCCAATTCCTATCGATGTTGTTTGTGCAAAAGAGTTTTCAGAGACAGCAGAAGCTGTTGTTAAACATGTGTCTGAGGTGGCTACAGACGATATGATTCTTGATCTAGGACCTGAAACTTCCGCAGCACTTGTTAAACAACTGGATTCTGCGGGAACTATCGTTTGGAATGGACCTCTTGGCGTATTTGAATTTGAACAATTCGCAAACGGAACGGCTGAGTTATCTAAAGCAATTGCGAAGAGCACAGCTTATTCTATCGCCGGAGGGGGCGATACATTAGCAGCGATTTCTAAGTTTGAGATCAGTGATCAGGTTTCATATATCTCCACAGGAGGTGGAGCATTTTTGGAGCTACTTGAAGGAAAGGAACTTCCGGCTGTCGCGATTCTTGAAGAGCGTGGTAGAGCAAACCCTCAGTCACTACATCCCAGCGAAGGTTATTGAGCCAGCGCTTAATCTAACAATAAAATGTGCAAAACTGCTAAGAGCTCAAAATTTGGTGGTGCTGTCTTGGAATTATTATGAGAAGAACGAAAATTGTTGCGACACTTGGACCGGCAACGGACGATCCTAAGGTATTGGAAAAGCTCATATTAGCAGGTGCAGATACGGTCAGGCTTAACTATTCGCATGGTTCACATGAAGATCAAGAAAAACGGATTAAACTTGTTCAGAAAATAACCGATAAAACAGGGCGTCATGTCGGCATAATGGCCGATTTACAAGGTCCGAAAATTCGCATTGCGTGTTTCAAAGAAGGTAGCATAATTCTGGAGGAAGGCGATAAATTTTCACTGGATTCATCACTTAAAGCTAACGAAGGTGATCAGGCTCAAGTAGGTTTGACCTATAAAAAGCTCGTGGATGATGTTAAAAAAGGCGACCGGCTCATGCTGGACGATGGACGTATCATCCTAGAAATTTTAAGTGTTCGCGGTACTCAAATTAAATGTACTGTTATCTTAGGTGGAAAGCTTTCAAATAATAAAGGCTTGAACAAAGAAGGCGGTGGTCTCTCTGCAAAAGCTTTAACGGCTAAAGATCGTAAAGATTTAAAGCATGCTATTGCCTTAGGTGTTGATTTTATAGCCATTTCTTTTCCAAGAGATGCAGCTGATGTTGAAAGCGCACGTCGCTTGATCAAAAAAGAGGGTGGTGAGTGTCGTATTATTGCCAAGATTGAGCGTGCCGAAGCGATAGAAAACGAAGATGAAATTATCTTGGCCTCTGATGCGATCATGATCGCTCGCGGTGATCTTGGTGTTGAAATTGGTGATGCAGCATTACCTCCGGTTCAAAAACGATTAATTAAAAAAGCGCGACGAATGAATCGAGCTGTAATAACAGCGACACAGATGATGGAGTCTATGATCGAAAATCATATTCCAACACGGGCAGAAGTGTTTGATGTTGCAAACGCTGTGATCGATGGAACAGATGCTGTGATGCTTTCAGCTGAAACCAGTGTCGGAAAATACCCTGTTGTGGTTGTAGAATCTATGGCACGAATCATTAGTGAGACAGAACGTGAGCGAGGATCGCACGGCGCTGATTATCGAATTGAACAAAAATTTGAAGAGATCGATGAAACGATCGCGATGTCTACCATGTATGCTGCTAACCATATGAAAGCCAAAGCTATTGCGGCCTTTACAGAAACGGGAAGCACGACTAAGTGGATGTCTCGAACGCGTTCTGGGATACCCATTTTTGCATTCACAAGAAGCTCTAAAACATGTCGACGTGTTAGCTTATTTCGTGGTGTTTACCCTTTTTTATATGATATTACTCATTCTGATTTTCTAGAGGTAAATAAGGAAATGATCAATATTTTAAAAGATCGTAATGTGGTGGTAAATGGTGACATTGTTATTATTACAAAGGGTGATTTACACGGTTCAACAGGTGGCACGAACGGAATGAAAATTGTTCGTGTAGGTGAATTAGTCGAACGTAGGCATTAAAACTGCACTGCAACAATAGTTTACTGGTGCTTATAGAAGTTAAGCTCGCGCTTCTTATATAATTTAGAACATTACACGAACTTTGTGATCACACATAACAAACAAAAAGGACACTAATATGGCAGTTATCTCATTACGACAATTACTCGATCATGCTGCTGAGAATAGCTACGGCGTTCCAGCATTTAACGTCAACAATTTAGAGCAGATGCAGGCTATTATGGAAGCTGCTGATGAGACGGATAGTCCTGTTATTGTGCAGGCATCTGCCGGCGCAAGAAAGTATGCTGGAGCACCGTTCCTACGTCATTTGATGGAAGCTGCTGTTGAACAGTACCCACATATTCCTTTAGTTATCCATCAGGATCACGGTACAAGTCCTACTATTTGTCAGCGTTCGATTCAACTGGGTTTCTCATCTGTGATGATGGATGGTTCTCTTGGGGTTGATGGGAAAACTCCGACTAGTTACGAATACAATGTTGACGTAACGCGTCAGACGGTTGAAATGGCTCATGCTTGTGGTGTTTCTGTTGAAGGCGAGCTGGGTTGCTTAGGTTCACTGGAAACCGGTGAAGCGGGTGAAGAAGATGGTATTGGTGCTGATGTCATTCTGACTCATGACCAAATGTTGACTGATCCAGAAGAAGCAGCTGATTTTGTTAAGAAAACAAATGTTGATGCTTTAGCCATCGCAATTGGAACGAGTCATGGTGCTTATAAGTTCACTAAGCCGCCGACTGGTGATGTTTTAGCAATCGACCGAATCAAAGCGATCAATGCAAGAATTCCGAATACCCATCTGGTTATGCATGGCTCTTCTTCTGTCCCACAAGACTGGTTAAAGATCATCAACGAAAATGGTGGCGATTTAGGTGAAACGTATGGTGTGCCAGTTGAAGAAATTCAAGAAGGTATCAAAAATGGTGTGCGAAAAGTAAATATTGATACCGATTTACGTATGGCGAGTACGGGCTCCATTCGTAAATTCATGGCTGAAAATCCTAAAGAATTTGATCCACGTAAATATCTAGCGGTTGCTAGAGATGCGATGAAGGGAATTTGCCTCGCACGTTTTGAAGCTTTTGGAACAGCAGGTAATGCTTCTAAGATTAAAGCTATGACGCTTGAAGAGATGTTCATTAAGTATGAAAAAGGCGAGCTTGATGCCGTAATTAGTTAGTCTTTATTCTATTTGATGCATAAAAAAGCGGTGTAATAGCCGCTTTTTTTATGGAGGTAATAACTTCGTTCGACAAGTATTATTTCAGTACGAGGTTAGTTAGCTCCAGCAGGCACATCTTTCAGCTCTTTATTATGAATAGCTGAAAGTCTGAGTAAATGACATTGCATAGTAATAAGCATCTTCAAAATCTAATAGAGCTGCCTTCTCTGAACTCAGCATAGACTCGAATAAGCCAAACCGGTAGCTATAATCCATTTGCTTTCAATTGATACTGCGGGTCAGCAAAGTCTATAAAAACCCAAAAATCGACATAACGGTGGGTGTTATCAATTCAGCTTGAGCGCCGACTTGTTCAACCGAGCTTCTATGTAAGTTTATCTTGTACTTCCTTATATTTATCGGATGTTTTTTCCAAAATTTCCACAGGAAGCTTAGGGCCTGGAGCTGTTTTATCCCAATCTAGAGTTTCGAGGAAGTCTCTTACGATTTGCTTATCAAAGCTAGGAGGGCTCATCCCTACTTGGTATGTATCTGCAGGCCAGAAGCGAGATGAATCCGGTGTCAGAGCTTCATCGATGAGATAGAGCTTGTTATCTTGATCGACACCAAACTCGAACTTAGTGTCGGCAATAATAATACCTCGTTCTAATGCAAACTCTGCTGCTGTTTTGTAGAGCTGCAAGCTTACCTCTCGTATCTGCGCAGCCTTTTCTTCACCAATTAGCTCGACAGTTTTAGCATAATCAATATTTTCGTCATGATCGCCGACAGCAGCCTTAGAAGAGGGTGTGTAAATCGCTTCAGGCAGTTGTTGAGCTTGTTTTAATCCGGTAGGCAAGGATATGCCACAAACTGCACCAGTCGCTTGATAATCTTTCCACCCCGAACCTATTAGATAACCACGAACGATCGCTTCAACGGGTAAAGGTTTGAGTTTTTTGACAATAACTGCTCTGCCGTTAACTTGAACGTGTTCATCTTCCGGAAGAATTTCTTCTAAGGTTAAATTAACGAGATGATTCGTGATCACGTTTTCTAGCTTATTGAACCAAAAGTTAGAAATCGCTGTCAGGACAAGACCTTTGCCAGGGATCGGATCTGGCAAAATCACATCGAATGCTGATAAGCGATCGGTCGTCACGATTAAGAAGTGATTTTTATCGACATCATAAATATCACGCACTTTGCCTTTATAGGCCAAGGGCAGGCTTTTGATATCGGTTTCAAAAAGGCTATGAGGCGTCTTGTTAGTCAAGATAATTTTCCTGTAGAGTCAATTTTTTTCTATTTGGTTATTTTCCCACATCATCGCTTCTAGTACTATTCCGCCATGGCAATCAATTGGAATGAAATAGACACGGTTTTTTTGGATATGGATGGCACTCTGTTGGATCTATATTTTGATAGCTACTTTTGGAAAACGCATTTACCCAAACGCTATGCAGAAAAACATGATATCAACGAAGTGCAGGCTAATGATCATATCATTCCGCGGCTTCAGCAAAAGGAGGGAACACTTGAGTGGTATTGCCTTGAGCATTGGTCAGATATATTTCAACTTGATCTTGTGAGCTTGAAGCAAGAAGTGGAACACCTGATCCAGTACCGGCCTTCTGCCAGAGAGTTTCTTGAAACATTGCAGCGAGAGAATAAACGTTTGGTGTTAGCGACTAATGCGCATATGGACGTGATCAAGCTAAAGTTCTTACATACGGATTTGGAGATATTTTTTGATAAAATTATCTGTTCGCACGATTTTGGATGTGCGAAAGAAAACTCTGGATTTTGGGAAGCTGTCAATGAAGTAGAGCCTTTTGATAAACAAAAAACCATGTTTATCGATGATAATTTAAGCGTGCTACGACAAGCTAAGGTTTATGGCATAAGACATCTTTACTCTATTCATAAGCCCGATAGTAAACTTCCACCGAAAAAAACGGATGAGTTTCTCGCGATCAGAGACTTTAGAGATTTATTACCGGCTAATTGGAAGTAAACACAAAGTCACGAACGACGTGTTCTAGTCGGATGGCCCTCTTTTCATAACGGGTTAGTGGCCGCCACGCAGGTCTTGGTGCATAAATTTTATCGCCTGCTAAGTTGGTCAACAGCGGATGTTCTAGTGAAATGTCAATTATGTGATCAGCATAGTCTTGCCAGTCAGTGCCGACAAATAAACGCCCATGCGACTTTAACTTTTTAACCACTAGAGTCAGAAAGCTCGGCTGAATTAAACGGCGTTTATTGTGACGTTTTTTATGCCAAGGATCAGGAAAAAATACCATGACCCCATTTAGACTTTGATCCGATATTGATTCACGTAAACATTCCATCGCATCATCACGAACTAATCGCACATTCGTTAAACCGTATTTTTCTATCGCCTGAAGCATCGTTCCAATACCCGGTAAATAGACTTCAGCACCGATATAGTTATTGTCTGGGTTAGCCCTGGCGAGAGAGATCAACGCATCACCTGTTCCACAGCCAATTTCCAAAAAACAGGGTGCTTTTCGACCAAAAGTCAGATCAAGATCAGTTAGCTGAGTTTTTTCAAGGCCATGTCTAGGCCACAAACTATCTACTGCTTCGCGCTGTGCGGGTGTAATTCTTCCTTCGCGTCGAACGAAACTACGGATCTCACGCTTGATCAGTTGCTTAGAGTCACCCAATTAGAAAAATCGTCCATCTAAAGGTGAAGATGCACTCGCAAACTGACGACGAGGCATTCGGCCTGCTAGGAATGCTTCGCGGCCAGCTTCAATACCTTTACGCATTGCTGAAGCCATTAATACAGGATCGTTTGCTTCTGCGATTGCGGTGTTCATTAATACACCATCGCAACCCAGCTCCATAGCGATGGCTGCATCGGAAGCGGTTCCAACACCCGCATCAACCAAGATAGGCACATTCGCATTTTCAACGATCGTACGAATATTGTAAGGGTTTCTGATACCAAGCCCGGAACCAATCGGTGCAGCAAGTGGCATAACAGCAACACAACCCATCTCTTCTAAACGCTTCGCTAAGATAGGGTCATCACTGCAGTAAACCATGACATCAAAATTATCTTTGATCAGAATTTCGGCAGCTTCTAAGGTTTCAGGCATGGCAGGAAAAAGTGTTTTGTCATCACCCAAAACTTCGAGTTTTACCAGTTTGCGGCCGTTGAGTAATTCTCTGGCTAACTGGCATGTACGAACAGCTGATTGAACATCGTAGCAACCGGCTGTATTCGGCAAGATCGTATATTTTTCTGGGTTGATGACATCGAGTAGATTCGGCTGATCAGGATCTTGACCAATGTTCGTACGGCGAATTGAGACGGTTACAATTTCGGCGGCACTGGCTTCAGTCGCTTCTCGAGTTTGGTCAAGGTCGGTATATTTTCCAGTTCCTACTAAAAGTCGAGAGCTGTACTTCACGCCTGCTATTTCAAAGTGATCATTTGTCACGGTGTTTATTCCATTCGTTCGAAAGTCGGAATTATAGCGGTTATCCGCCACCAATGGCATGGACGATTTCGATTCGGTCACTGTCAGCAATAAGCTGATCGGAATGAGTAGATTTTGGAATGATTTCACCGTTGATATCAACGGCTAAACGGCCTTCCACTCCAAGCAGCTCTAATAGCTCTGTAAGAGAAGAGTTTTTGGGGATGGTATGAGGGTTACCATTGACCGTTATCTCTATGGACATTGTTTATAATACTCCTGCTTTTAACGTTTAGGCATCGTTTTTAATGCGAAGGAGGATATAGTCCATATTGTTAGCTGACAAGCGTTTGCGTACGTTGCCGAGTTTGGATGCGTCTTTAAATGGGCCTATTCGCACACGGAACCAGATTTTTTGGCCGTTAATGACGACACGTTGGATCTCAACAGGAAATCCCAACATGACCAGCTTGGCTTTGACGCCATCTGCATCACTATGTTTTTGAAATGATCCTACTTGAAAAACATAAGATCCCGTCTCGACTTTTTTTCCGGCAACGGTCTTTTGTTTGGGAGGCTCCCACTCAGGCACTTTTACTTCGCGTTCAGGAAGGATTGTGTAGAAATCAAACTTTGTTTTTTCAGATTCAATGATTTCATCACCATGAGAAAACTCAATAGCAGGAGCTTCAGCTTTTTTAGATTGATTTTCTTCAGAGGTGTTTGATGTATTGCTTTTAAGGTAAAAAACAAACGCGATGAACAAACCTACGGACAGACCTGTAATAAAAGGCATGATCGCGCCCTCTTGTTTCTTCTTCTTTCTCGGTGTTCTACGATTTGAGGCCATTATTTTTCATGCTTAAAGTAGTTTGTTAACAATACAGTAAAACGTGATAAATATTAAGAATATTTTGTGTCTTTTTAAAAAGTATCTTGAGGATCAACATCTAACGACCAACGTAAAGAATAAGGTTTTTTTAGAGACTCAACCTTCGGGATCCACTGATCAAGCATTCGGTGCAATAATTGACGCTGGGTGGATTGTACGATCAATTGAGCGCGGAACCGACCCGCTCGTCTTTCCATTTGTGCGACCATTGGTCCCCAAACTTCTACCTGCTCAGAATGGGATATTTGTGCTTTTGCATCAAGTAGAAAATTCATTGCATCGCCAGCCTGACTGGCTTCAGCACGAAGCATGATCATGGATGAAAAGGGGGGGAGTAATGCATCTGATCGCTCCTGCATTAGCTGCTCGGCTAAGCCCGAAAAGTCATATTTTGATAGTGCGTGTAGAACCGGATGCTCAGGATGATGAGTTTGAATATACACTTCCCCAGGATGCTCCGCACGGCCTGCACGTCCCGCTACCTGGATAATTAACTGTGCTAAGCGTTCAGTTGAGCGGAAGTCTGCACCATAGAGTCGGTTATCTGCATCAAGTATTCCGACTAGCGTCACATTTGGAAAGTGATGACCTTTAGACAGCATTTGCGTACCAACTAATATATCGGCTTCATTGTTTTGGATCATGGCTAGCATACGATCCATCTCTCCTTTCTTGCTTGTGCTATCGCGATCAATACGCAGGACCCTAGCTTCAGGAAACATTTGCTCTAGGATCTCGGTAACCTGTTCGGTTCCTTGCCCGATAGGAACCAGTTCAGAATCTTCACAGTCAGGACAGTGAGTTTGCATCCTTTGTTGTGAACCACAATGGTGACATCGCATCTGTCGTGCTGCCTGATGAAACGTTAGATTCGCATCGCAGTGACGGCAGGATGCAATCCAGCCACAGTCGTGACACATCATCACTGGGGAAAAGCCGCGACGATTGAGAAACAATAACGCTTGCTTGTTATCAGCAAGGCAGTGTTTTATTTTTTCGATCAATATCTTAGATAAACCATTATTCAGATCGGAGCTGCGAATATCGAGAAAACCGATAGTGGGAGGAACGGCTTTACCTGCACGTTCTGGCAAGATCAAATGACGACATTTCTCTTGTTTAACATTGTTGAGTGATTCCAAAGCCGGGGTTGCGCTGCCGAGGATGACAGGGATTTTTTCATGTTGGGCGCGGACAATCGCAATGTCTCTAGCGGAATAGCGAAAACCATCCTGTTGCTTGTATGAACTGTCATGTTCTTCATCGACAATAATGACCCCAAGCTTTGGTGTAGGTGTCCAAATTGCTGATCGAGTGCCGATAACGATTGATGCTTTACCTTGGCTTGCTAATAACCATGCGGACATTCTTTCTTTATCGCTAAGTCCAGAATGTAAAACGGTGATTGAACAAGAAAAGCGTGCTTTAAAACGATCGATCAGCTGCTTAGTTAAACCAATCTCAGGGATTAAAATTAAGGCTTGTCGTTGTTTAGAAATAACCTTTTCGATAACTCTGAAATAAACTTCAGTCTTGCCACTGCCCGTGACTCCATCGAGGAGAAAGGTCTGAAACGTATCTATTTGTGATGAAATTTCATCAACTGCAATTGTTTGATGTTTGTTTAAATCTGGACGCTGAACGGTGCTATCTATATGTGTAGGTGAACAGCTTATCTCGGTTTCTATTTCTTCAACCCAGCCCTTTTCGATCAGTTTACTTATTACATTTCGCCAACCACTACCTAGCTGTTTTAGATTCTCAGCTTGCAGGCCACGGGACTGTTGTCTGAGTTGCTCAAGCATTTCAGCCTGTTTTACGGCACGTTTTAGGCTATTGTCATTTGGTTCGGGGGCGGTTGCCAATAAGCGCCAAGAGCGGGTGGTTGGTAAAGTCGCCGTCGCGCCTTGTCTAAGTAGTGTTGGAATAGCCGAAAAGATGACTTCTCCTACAGAGTGATGGTAGTAGGCACTTGCCCACTTTAACAGATCCAACTGTTGTTTTGAAAACAATGGATCGAGATCTAAAACTTCGGAACAGGCCTTTAACTTACCAATTTCAAACTCAGAATCATCGACTATCTCTAATATAACGCCTACTCGGTCCGCTTTTTTTTTGCTACTTCCAAAAGGAACTTTTACACGAGCACCTGGTTTTAACGTACTTTGGTCAACGTTTTCAGGAGGGAGATAATCAAAAACTCTGCGCAGAGGGATCGGTAAAGCGACTCGCAGGATGCGGGGTTTTGAATCAACCACTGATGAGTTTTTTGACAGATTCGAGATCGGCCCGTTTCATAGGTTTATCATTAAGAGGGCTAATAGGAGCTTGACGTAAAGCCATGTAAGGGAAAATTGACAGTTTCAATTCGACATCTCCGGCAAAAAAGCGACATACAGGACAGGTGATAGTTTTGTTTCTAGTTTGTTGGTATTGAGATTCATCAATAACAAACGGAATTTTCCGATCAGTTAAAAGAAAGTGAATTTCTTCTGGCGAGTCGGTAAAAAGATGTAAGGATACACAGTTACTTTCTGTAGCCGTGCCGCGTAAGACTGAGCCGACTAATCGTGGTGAGTAGTCTTCTAGCATTTGCATGGCATTTTTAGCGATCTCTCTAAAATCGTGCAATCGGATAGCTAGATGATCAGGCTTAAATAATTTCTGATAATGGGAGAGTGCAGACTCAACATCTATATTGTCAGGCAACAAATGTTTATCTTTAACGCCTAAACGTTGCATAGCCTTTTTTTTAGCTGTTCCAATATCGGTCACTCCATCATCTGTCATGATGCGTGCGGCTTCATTTGCAAGTTTTTGTTGAAGTTGTTTTGACATGGGCAATGCGTATGTATCTTGTCAATAAAAGGTTTATGCAGGTTTAAAACAACTGCTCAGGTTCACCAGTTTCCGATCCACCTGTCTCGGGGTCGTTGCTGGCTGCAGTTTGAGTAGGTGCATGTTCTTTTCTGAAAGTTTCCAGATAAGCATTCTCTTGCCCGGGACTAGCGAGTAAACCTGACTGTTTATCAACTCTTGTTGTTATGATCCCGGAGGGAGTGATGGGGAACGCCTCGGGAGTTCCTTCCAAGGCAACGCGCATATAGTCTATCCACATTGGAAGTGCTGCTCGGCCACCGCTTTCAGAAGAGCCTAACGGTCGAATTTGATCAAAGCCAACCCATGTAGTTGTTACGATATTGGCGTTGAAACCGGAGAACCATGCATCCTTTTGATCATTTGTGGTTCCTGTTTTACCAGAGAGATCGGGCCTTTTTAGAACTAAAGCACGAGTGGCGGTGCCTGCCCGGATAACATCTCTCATCATTGAGGCAATAATATAAACATTTCGAGGATCAACCACTTTTTTAGCGACGCCTTCAAGAGAGCTTCCTTCGCTAGGATCACACTCACGGCAGACGCGATCAGGCTTAGCTTGAAAGATGACCGTTCCGTCTGAAGTTTCGATACGATCAATGAAGTAGGGTGTCGTTAAATAGCCACCGTTGGCCAGCACGGTGTAAGCTCTGGCGAGCTCTAACGGAGAAACAGCGCCACTGCCTAGCGATAAAGAAAGATCTCTGGGTAGGCGTTCTGCATCAAAACCGAACTTGGAGATGTAGTTAATTGCATTGCTAACTCCAACGGATCGTAATAAGCGAATAGAGATCAAATTTCTAGAATAGGTCAAAGCCGAACGCAATCTAGTTGGGCCTCGATACTTGCCACTGTAGTTTTCAGGTCGCCACGTGTCTTCCAAACCAGGGTCATCAAATACAACAGGAGCATCGTTAATAAGACTGGCCGCTGTGTAACCTTTGTCTAAAGCGGCAGAGTAAATAAAGGGTTTAAAACTAGATCCGGGTTGTCGTTGCGCCTGTACGACACGGTTAAACTTGCTGTGGTTAAAGGCGAAGCCGCCTGAGAGTGCCAGAATTGAACCATCTTCAGGTGAAAGTGATACTAATGCGCCTTCTACAGCGGGTAGTTGCGCCAATTGTAAACCTGCATCGCTCTCCATGACACGAATTAGATCTCCCGTTTGGAATAGTTCCATCGCTGACTTTGGTTTAGCTTCACGACGATCTTCGTCAATATATCGACGCGCCCACTCCATTCCTGTCCATTCGAGTGTAGTAAGGCCTCCATTTTTTAAATAAATTTCAGCAGACTTTTCAGAGACACTGATAACCAATGCCGGTTGTAGGCCTCCAAGCGCAGGATACCCTTCCAGCATCTGAGTCCAATCGTCTTCTCCGGCCCCTTGTTCTAGTTCGTAGTGATGCTCTGCACCTCTATATCCATGGCGTTTATCATAATCAACCAAAGCTTTTCGTAACGCATTATCTGCAGCAGTTTGTAATCGATCTTGTATCGTCGTATAAACTTTAAATCCTGAGGTATATGCTTCATCGCTATACTTTTCGACCATGTAGCTGCGAACCATTTCTGCTACATACGGCGAGCTTGTGTCAGGTATTCTGTGATGAATTTTGGCTGTAACAGGGGCTTCTTTTGCGAGTTTATATTCGTCATCAGTGATATTTCCTAGCTCTAGCATACGCCGAAGCACGTAGTTTCGTCTTCTCAAAGCTCTTTGCGGATTGGTGATGGGATTCATTTTAGAAGGTGCTTTTGGGAGTCCCGCCATCATAGCGGTTTGTGGCAAGGTTAACGCTGCAAGGGGAGAGCCGTAGTACAGCTCTGAAGCGGCAACTATGCCATAGGCGCGATGGCCTAAATATATTTTGTTGAAATAGAGTTCTAAAATTGTTTCTTTGTCGTAATCACGTTCAATTTTTAGGGCTAATAAGATCTCATTTAACTTACGAGTATAGGTTTTTTCATTTGATAAGAAAAAGTTTCGAGCAACCTGCATCGTGATAGTACTACCGCCTTGAGCTCGTTCTCCAGTTTGAACTAACAGCATGACAGCACGTGCAATACCTTGCCAATCAACGCCAGGGTGTTCAAAAAAGCGATCATCTTCAGAGGCTAAAAATGCATCGATCATAACCTCTGGAACTTCTTCGTACTTCACTGGCAGACGCCGTTTCTCTCCAAACTCTGATATTAGTAAGCCATCTTTAGTATAGACGTGTAGCGGTACAGAAAACTTAACATCTTGTAGAGAATCTGTGTCAGGAAGCCCTGGAAGTAGGTAATAGACCCCGCCAGCAATAATAACTATCCCGAGTAACAGCATGAAGAATATAGCGTTAATAATAAATCTCATGAAGATTCCATTGTCATGTGTTGAAGTTTAATAAGTTGGCCAGCATGTTGCATTGATATCCATGAATGTAAAAAGTGAGAACTTGTTAGTCAGGAATACTACAGGAATATTACAGGAATATTTAATCCAACCGATATCCTGTTAACGCTCTGACTAAAGTTCTCTCAATTAATTGAATTATTTGATTCAGATTTTTTTAAATAGAAGTTTGATTTTTGAATGACTATAACAGCATAGATTTTTGATGCTTGCTGGTCATAAGGATGTCATAGTTTCTTGCCTAAGAAGGGAAAAGCAATGTCTTTTTTTAGAAGTAAATCAAATTCGCTACTTGGAATTGATATCAGTTCAACTTCCATAAAGCTTTTGGAGTTATCGCACTCTGGAAAGGGTTATCGCGTAGAAAATTATGCCGTGGAGCCGCTTCCTCCTAACTCTGTTGTCGAAAAAAATATTACAGATGTGGAGCTGGTTGGTGAAGCAATCTCTCGAGCGGTGAAAAAATCAGGCTCTAAAGCTAAGTCAGCTGCCTGTGCTGTTGCGGGATCAGCAGTCATTACCAAGATCATTAGTATGTCAGAGGATTTGACCGAAGATGAAATGGAAAGTCAGATCCAAGTTGAAGCGGATCAATATATTCCATATCCATTAGAAGAGGTCAGGCTTGATTTTGAAATTCTGCATCCTTCTTCTACAGAACCTGGTCAAGTAGATGTATTACTTGCTGCTTCTCGTAGTGACAATGTTGATGTTCGTGTCGCCGCCATTGAAACGGCAGGCCTTAAAGCTGAAGTTGTTGATGTTGAGGCATTTGCACTAGAAAACTCAGTCAGGTTGCTGATACAAGAAACGGGACAGATTGAGCCAGACAAAACGATTGCAGTCATCGATGTTGGTGCGACGATGACGACATTAAGTGTTCTCGATAATCTCAATATTATTTATACGCGCGAACAAGTTTTCGGTGGCAGACAGCTTACTGAAGAAATTCAAAAACGCTTTGGACTTTCATATGAAGAGGCTGGCTTGGCAAAACGCCAAGGTGGCCTACCGGATAATTATGAAGTTGATGTGTTGGAACCTTTTAGAGAATCTATGTCTCAGCAGATTAACCGAGCATTGCAATTCTTCTATGCATCTAGCAACCATATCGACTCCGTCGATCATGTTGTTCTAGCTGGGGGCTGTGCTTCTACAACGGGAATTTCTGAACTAATTGAAGCAAAAACAGGCGCTGCAGTCAGCATAGCTAATCCATTTAAAGATATGCCATTAGCATCAAGAGTTCGATCAGAAGCTCTAAATAACGATGCTCCAGCGATGATGATTGCATGCGGTCTAGCGTTAAGGAGTTTTAGCTAATGTCTACTATTAACTTATTACCTTGGCGCGAAGAGCGTCGCGCGGCGAAGAAGAAACAGTTTCTATCAGTATTAGGATTAACCGCTGTATTAGCCATTGGTACTTTTGGCCTTGTTCATATGTATTTTGACAAGTTGATAGAAAATCAAAGTAGTCGTAATGCCTATATTGAATCTGAAATTAAAGCCCTTGATAGCAAGATTGAGCAAATAAAAGAGCTAGAAAAAGAGAAAAGCAGTCTCATCGCTAGAATGCGAGCTATTGAAACATTACAAACAAGTCGACCTTTGGTGGTTCATTTGTTTGATGAGCTGGTTACTACGATGCCTGAAGGGATTTACCTAGATGAAATTGTTCAAAAAGATGAAGTGTTAACGATCACTGGATCGGCGCAATCAAATGCGCGCGTTTCTAATTTTATGCGAAACCTAGAGTCGTCAGAGTGGCTGACAGGTGCGACTTTGGAAGTTATCGAATACAAGGATAAAAAAGCCGATCGTAGTAATGCATTTACTTTGAAGGTTAATCAAATTCCTATTCAGGTGGAAGAAGGAGACGAGGGGGTTTAATCATGAACATGGATGATATAAATAATCTGGATTTTGAAGATGTTGGCGGGTGGCCGACACCGTTCAAAATAATTGCCGGAGTATTACTTTTTAGCTTAATTGTTGTTGGCGGTTGGTATTTTGACCACAAGCATCAACAAGAAGAATTAGGGCTTGTGCAAGCAAAAGAACAAGAATTGAAAACAGCATTTGAATTTAAACAAAAAAAGGCCGCCAATCTTGAAGGATTACTAGCCCAGTTGGAGGAAATTAAGCTTTCCTTTGGTGATTTGTTAAAACGCCTTCCGGATAGAACTGAGGTTGCAGGCCTGTTAGTCGATATTTCTCAACAAGGATTAGGTTCTGGTCTTGAATTTGAATTGTTTAAGCCAGGTAGAGAATTCACCTCGGATTTTTATGTCGAGTTACCGATTCAAATTCGTGTAACTGGCGACTATCACTCCTTTGGACAGTTTATTAGCGGTGTTGCTGATCTGCCACGGATAGTGACTCAACACAATATTAGAATTTATAAAGATAAGCCGAATGATCAGAAATCTGAGCCGAAATTGATTATGGAGTCTATTGCGAAAACTTATCGTTACATGGATGAGTTTGAAGAAGAGGAGGTCGCAGCGAAATGAACACAAAACTCGTATTCATTCTTGGATCAAGCATGCTCTTAGGAGGTTGTCTCTCTGATGATATGACTAGCCTGCGAGCTTATGCTGACGAGATCAAAGAACGCAAAGGTGGAATCATTGAGCCTCTACCTGAAATTAAACCGGTAGAGCGCTACCTCTACCAATCAGTTGATCGACGAGATCCTTTTTCTGCAAATTATCGTGATGACGATCAGCCTTCAAGTGTTGTGATCGATTCTGAACAACAACGAGCTTTATTACGTGAAGTTCGAGAGCGTAATAAGGAAGAGTTGGAACACTTTGAGTTAGATGGTCTTCGCATGGTTGGCACCTTAGAACTTGCTAGTGCCTTGTGGGGAATTGTTCAAGATCCTGATGGCACTATTTATCGGGTCAAGCAAGGGAATTATTTGGGTAGAAACTACGGGAAAATTCTGGCTATTTCCGAAGAGAAAATCGAACTGAGAGAAATCGTCAAGGATATGCAGGGCGCTTGGGAAGAAAGACAAGCATTTATCGCATTATCAGACGATGAAGCATGACAGAATGTCTAGAGGGACAAAACAAATGAACACTGAATTATCGCAAGAATTGCATACTATTAACGGTCGGCAGAAAGCTGAACATAGGAAAGCATCAAAATTGAAACGTCTAGCGGGAGCCTTTGTCTTGCTGCAAATGCTGGCAACACCTGCTGTATTTGCAGAGCCATCGTTAAAGAGTATGGGATATGTTTCCTTGCCGAGCGAACGTGTGCAAATTCGTATGGACTTCTCTGAAGCTTTGAAGAAAGACCCGCTTAGTTTTACGATTGATAACCCTTCAAGAATAGCATTAGATTTTCCTGGTGTTGGAATGGCGCTCAAGGATAAGACGCAATCAATTGGTATTGGCGCAGCCCATAGTCTTACCGCAGTAGAGGCTAATGGCCGAACTCGAGTGGTGCTCAATCTTGTGCAGATGGTTCCTTATGAACTAAAAGTAACGGGCAACACCGTTATTTTGACGCTAGACAGCGCGGGCTCAAAAGGTGTTCCAGTGCCAGTTCCTGCTGTTGGTAAAGCAGCTGATGCTGGTAATAAGTCTCAAGCATCGTCAAAAACAGTAGCGATGAAAGGACCGCATATTACTAATGTTGATTTTCGTCGAGGTTCAAAAGGTGAAGGACGTGTCATCATTTCATTGTCTGACTCATCAATTAACCCAAATATTCGGGAAGAAGGTGGGAAGATTAAGATCGATTTTAAAGGTGCGACATTACCAAAAAATCTTGATCGAAAATTAGATGTACTTGATTTCGCAACACCGATTAAGGAAGTGGATACATTTTCTCACGGAAGCGGCACAAGAATGGTCATTTCGCCGCAAGGTCATTATGAGCATATGGCTTATCAGTCAGATGACAAATTAACAATTGAAGTGAAGCCTGTAACTAAAGCTGAAAAGGAAGAGTTAAAGAAAGCTAAGTTTGGGTATACGGGAGAGAAGCTTTCGCTTAACTTCCAAGATATTGAAGTACGGGCTGTCTTACAGTTAATCGCAGATTTCACAGGGCTCAACATGGTTGCAAGTGACACTGTCGGTGGCACTGTTACTTTACGTTTGAAAAATGTTCCTTGGGATCAAGCGTTGGATATTATCTTGAAGGCTAAAGGGTTAGCCATGCGTAAAAATGGCAATGTCATCATGGTCGCCCCCTCTGAAGAAATTGCTGCTCGTGAAAAACTTGAACTAGAATCACAAATGCAGTTAGAAGAGCTTGCACCTTTGTACACAGAGTTTTTACAGGTTAATTATGCAAAAGCTGCAGACATAGCATCTTTGTTAAAAGATGAATCGAATAACCTATTGTCAGAACGTGGCAACATTACTTTGGACGAAAGAACAAATACACTTTTGGTTCAAGATACAGCGCAAAAGCTAGAAGAAATGCGTAAAGTTATTGTCACTTTGGATATTCCCGTGCGCCAAGTTTTGATCGAATCACGGATAGTGATTGCGGATGAAGACTTTGCTAAAGATTTGGGTGTGCAGTTTGGTTTGAGTGTTAATTCTCTAGCTAGGGATAACAATCGCGGTATCGCTATCGGTGGTAAGCAATCAGGTGATGTTGCTGGAACCACAACGTCTTTCCATCAAGATGATGTCGAAGACTTTCTGGTTAACTTGCCTATTACTGCAGCAAATGCAGGCTCAATTGGTTTAGCGCTAGGTAAAATTGGTAGCCATTTATTACAGCTTGAACTGTCAGCGCTGCAAACAGAAGGTCGTGGTGAAGTGGTTTCAAGCCCGAGGGTGATTACGGCTAATCAGAAAGAAGCTGTGATCGAGCAAGGTACAGAAATCCCTTACCGAGAATCAAGTTCAAGCGGTGCGGCTACGATATCTTTCAAGAAGGCTGTTTTAAGCTTGAGAGTGACACCGCAAATAACACCGGATGATCGTATTATTATGGACCTTGCGGTGAATAAAGATTCTGTTGGCCAAGTTTTCCAAGGCATTCCAAGTATCGACACCAAGAAAGTTCAAACGCAAGTGCTTGTAGAAAATGGTGAAACGGTTGTCTTGGGTGGTGTTTTCGAACAAACGAAGAGAAATGATGTTGCCCGTATTCCTTTTTTCAGTGATATTCCATACATGGGTTGGATGTTTAGAAATACCCATGCAGAGAATAGTAAGCAAGAATTGCTAATCTTCGTCACTCCAAAAATTCTACAAGATACTTTAACTGTGCGTTAAATTTCTTTGAGAAAGTAACCGAGGGTGCTTACCGCAAGGTCTGCGCCCTTTTTTTGTTCTGTAATAATTCCAATTCGGGTGAATTACAGAATAATAGATTAGAGATGTTATGATGACGCTATCATCAACAGATTTCTGAATTTTTCATGCTTGAGAATAATAATCTCTTTCTTGTCGGCCCTATGGGATCGGGCAAAACAACGATCGGCCGACAGCTTGCTCGACGATTAAAAAAATCTTTTCTCGATAGTGATCACGAAATAGAAGAGCATACGGGAGCCAGTATTTCTCTGATCTTCGATATCGAAGGTGAAAGCGGGTTTCGTGTTAGAGAGGTCTCTATCATCGATGAGTTGACTCAACAACAAGGTATCGTGCTTTCCACTGGGGGTGGAGTTATTCTTGCCGCTGAGAATCGAGCGCATCTCAAAGAGCGGGGCACTGTCATTTATCTCCATGCTTCTTTAAGAAAGCTTTTTTATCGAACGAGTAGAGATAAAAGCCGGCCCTTGTTACAGACCGATAATCCACGAGAAAAGCTGCGGGAGATAGTCGAAGAACGTGACCCATTATACCGTGAAACGGCCGATTTGATTGTTGAAACGGAGAACCGTACAGTACACCAAGTTGTCAACTATATAAT
Organism: uncultured Pseudomonadota bacterium; assembly: GCA_913058255.1. Lineage (GTDB taxonomy): Bacteria > Pseudomonadota > Gammaproteobacteria > CAJXQU01 > CAJXQU01 > CAJXQU01. The sequence goes on from CAJXQU010000001.1 coordinate 280,250, forward strand.
TCGTCAAGTTAAGAAAAATAATAATGAAAACCCTAACTGTTGAGCTAGCAGAACGTTCATACCCGATCTACATCGGGCAAGAACTTCTAAGCCGCTCAGAACTTTATAACAAACATATTCGTGGTAAGCAGGTTCTAATCGTCACCAACACAACGGTTGCCCCTCTATACCTCGAAACCGTTGAGGCAGCTTTAACCGATTACACTGTAGAACGTGTGATTTTGCCTGATGGCGAAGAGTACAAAACATTACAAACACTCGATCTGATCATGACAGCCTTATTAGAAAAAAGACTAGATCGCAGCGTAACCTTGATTGCACTAGGTGGTGGAGTCATTGGTGATATGACGGGATTTGCGGCGGCGTGTTATCAACGGGGTGTGGATTTTATACAAATCCCAACGACATTGTTATCTCAAGTTGATTCCTCGGTGGGTGGTAAAACGGCAGTGAATCATCCTCTTGGAAAAAATATGATAGGCGCCTTTTATCAGCCCCGTTGCGTGATCGCGGATATTGATACGTTAAACACGCTAGACGATCAACAGCTCAGCGCGGGTCTGGCCGAAGTTATAAAGTATGGCATTTTGGGCAATAGAACCTTTTTCGAATGGCAAGAAGCACAAATGAAAAATTTGATCGGACGTGAGCCTGATGCTTTGAGTTATGCTATTGAGCGCTCCTGCCAAGATAAGGCTGATGTTGTCACTCAAGACGAACGTGAATCGGGTGTTCGAGCGCTATTAAATCTTGGGCATACATTTGGCCATGCAATTGAATCTGGTATGGGTTATGGCCAATGGTTGCATGGTGAAGCTGTTGCTGTGGGAATGGTGATGGCGATGGATTTATCTGAGCGTTCCGGTTGGGTGACAAAAGAAGATACGCAACGTGTGATCACATTAATAGAGCAGGCGAACTTGCCGACAAAAGCTCCGGCTGAACTATCTGTCGAGAGAATGCTCGACCTAATGTCGGTCGATAAAAAGGCATCGCAGGGCATGATCCGGTTTGTGTTGGCTAAATCAATCGGTGAGACTGTTATGACTAGCAATTATGATAAGAACTTATTAGTTGAAACGTTAACAGCGTGTCGTCAGACATAACCTTTATCATAAAAAATGTATGTAAACCAACAAAGTCATCTCGCAGCCTACGCGGCAACCGATCAATCTTCTCGTGGTCGTTTATATTCGGAACCCGAGCCGGAGCACCGAAGTTGTTATCAGCGCGATCGGGACCGAATCATTCATGCATCAGCCTTTCGTCGGCTTGAATATAAAACCCAAGTATTTGTTAATCACGAAGGAGATATGTTTCGAACTCGATTGACACATTCTCTAGAAGTGGCACAAATTGCACGCACAATTGCACGGGCGTTGAAGCTGAACGAAGATCTTGCTGAGGCGATTAGTCTGGCTCATGATCTTGGCCACACACCATTCGGTCATGCGGGACAAGACACGCTGAATACCTGCATGCAACCTTATGGGGGATTTGAGCATAACCTTCAATCGTTACGGATAGTCGATCAACTCGAAGAAAAGTATGCGGAATTTGATGGACTTAACCTGACTTACGAAACACGTGAAGGTATTCTGAAGCATTGCAAACAAAGTAAAGCCGAAGAGCTAGGTGAGCTTGGTCAGCGTTTTCTCAATGGTCAACAATCCAGCTTAGAAGCTCAAATGGTTAACATTGCTGACACTATCGCTTACAACAATCATGATGTTGATGATGGTTTACGATCAGGATTGATCACCGAAGAGCAACTTTGTGAAACGGCGCTATTTGAAGAGCATTTCACATATGTTCTAAAAGAGTGGCCCAAACTGGAAAGAAAAAGACAAGTGCACGAAACCATTCGACGCATGATCAACGAGTTAACCATTGATTTGGTCGCGACGAGTGCAAAGGCGATTAAGGCTGCAAACCCACAAACAATTAACGATGTTCGGGAGCAGAGCGAACCTTTGATATTATTCAGCGAAAACTTTCGTGCAAAGAATCTGGAAATGAAACGTTTTTTGCGCGATCATCTCTATCAACATTACAAGGTTCACCGTATGACTGTGAGGGCAGATCGTATCGTGAAAGGGTTATTCGAGGCTTTTATGGAAGATCCGCTTCTATTGCCTCACGAAAAAAATCAAAGAAAGCAATTACGTCTGGAAAACAAGCAACAGTTAGCACGCAGAGTTGCTGATTATGTCGCTGGTATGACCGATCGTTATGCGATCGGCGAGCATGAGCGAATATATTTTGGATAGAGCTGTAAATTGGGACCAGATAACAAAGAGGATTAGGAACATGGATGAGAGGGACAAAGAGATGATGTCACAACAGAGTAATGATTTTCTAGCGCGTGTGGGGCTTGATTCTGACCCTTTTCCGGTTGAGGCTGATCCATCTTTTTATTACGAAAATCCAGATTTAATGCAGCGTTTGGATATGATCCAGCACTTGATCGGCTTTTCTAATCAAATGATCTTTGTCACGGGTGATGAAGGTGTTGGTAAAACATCAATGCTTGATCGGCTGGAGTATTATGCGCCAGATCATTGGCGTATATGTCGTATTCAAGCGAACCCCATGTTAAATACGCCTGTTTTGTTGAGGCAGCTCACCAGTGGTTTTGATATCGAGATTAGTACAGAAACTGATGACATGTTTCAAATCTATTCAGATGCACTGCAATCTCACATTGAGACTTTAGAACGGGCAATGTTAACGCCGGTTGTCTTGATCGATAATGCACATGAACTACCGATAGATGCATTCACGATGTTGTTCGGCTTTATGCAACAAGAAGGGGGCCATTCTCGAATGAAAATGGCTTTATTTTGTGAGCCACAAATTACGCCAATGCTCGAGTCACCTCAACTCAAAACGCTAGCACATAATTTAACGCATCAGTTAGAAATCCCTGCTTTCGATCAGAAACAAACAGGCGAGTATTTGGAACAACGTCTTCATCATGCGGGCTTGAGTGGAGATTTTCCATTTTCTCCAGAAGCCATTCTAAAAATTCATAAAGAGTCGGATGGTGTTGCTGGAAAAATTCATACTCTAGCTCAACAATTACTTCTAAATGAAGATGCTAAATTTGCTCCTGATAGTGAGATGGGTGCGGATACCGAATTCATTGATGATTCTGAAAGCGTGCCTGTTGTCGATGAGATTTTAGAGTTTGATACTGAAGAGGATGAAACTAGCCTTCTTACTACTGCAGCCAATCCAAAAGCTGAAAAAAATAAACCAATGGGTCGTAAATTTCATAGCTGGCAGATTGGAGCTGTCGCCGCAGTGCTAGCATTGCTAACGGGGGTGTTATGGATCACCAGCCAATTTAAAAACGAACCCGAATCATCCATTGCAGAAGAAATTCCTCTCGATATTTCTCAAGGGGCTAATGATTTAGCACAAGGTAGTTCAGAACAAGAAATAAGCCAGCATGATACAAACCTTTTTGAAGAGTCAGTCAGCACTGACGATCTCGACGTAGAAGAACCAGAATTTGATCTAACAGTGCTTGACCCAAATATCGATAAAGGAATAGCTCCCGTAGAAGAGAACAACCTTGAAAATCAGGTCGCAGAGGAAGTGGCCGCTATCGAAGAAGTGGTTGAGCCATTGACGACGATAGAAGCTGGGGAAGAAAATACGGATCCTTTGGATGATTTTGTTCAAGCGATAGAAAACGATCAGCATGAGCATGAGGGAGGAGAAGGAGACCATGAACATACTGAGGTCACCGTCAAGTTTGATGAAAGCGGTAAAGCTCAAATAGTTGAAGTTGAACAGCAAGAAGTGGTTGTTGCAGAGCTTGTTGAGCCGAAAAAAGTAGAGCAAACCATCGAAGAACCTGCCTCTGTTGAGCAAGTGGCGAAAGCTATTATAGAGCCAGTACCTATAGCAGAGCCTGTTAAGCAGGATGTATCAACTCCGAAACCAGCCGTGAAAACAACGAACAATGAGCCTTCTATTGCGGGAGTTAAGGGCGAAGCATGGTTGAGAATACAAAAAGATTCTGAGGTCTTGCTACAAATCTTGGGTACACATGATCAACAAGCACTGGCTAAAATTTTGACACAAAACACGATGGGTAATGATGTTGCTTGGTTTACAACAGTTCATGTTGGAGAGCCTTGGTATGTTTTGGTCAAAGGGCCTTATAAAAATAGAGCAATTGCGACGACATCGATCGCTTCATTGCCTGAGGCTATCAAGAAGAGAAAGCCTTGGCCGCGAACGGTAGCAAGTGTTAAAAAAGCCATGGATGAAGCGCAGTAAATACTTTATAACCCCATTGTAAAGTATCGACCTAAAATAATTCTTTCAGATCGGCAGCCTAGCCTCTAGGCTGCCGACTAGATTAATCAAGAGGTTTAGGCAGTTGATAATCATTCTTGATTTGTTTCAAATCGTGACATTTTAGCGGCTCACCGCTATACTTCTCTGCCTTTTGCCTTCAACTGGACGAACGGAAAGACAGTTTCATGACATCAAAAACACAAGCACCTACATCCGGCCTATACCGCCCGGAATTTGAAAAAGATAACTGCGGATTTGGCCTAATCGCTCATATGGACGGCTTGCCAAGCTCTGGATTGGTAAATACTGCCGTTATTGCCCTTTGCCGTTTAACGCATCGTGGGGCAGTTTCCGCCGATGGAAAATCAGGCGATGGCTGTGGTTTATTAATGAAGAAGCCGGATGCTTTTTTGCAAGTTATCGCTCAAGAAAAAGGCATCAATCTCGCAGCAATTTATGCTGTTGGTATGGTTTTCCTTAGCCGGGATCAAGACCTTGCGAAAACAACAAGAGCGACCCTCGAAACGGAGCTAGAAAAAGAAGGCGTTGATGTTCTTGGCTGGCGAGAAGTGCCTGTAAACCCTGATGCCTGCGGTGAAGATGCTGCTATATCTCGACCACTGATAGAACAAATTTTTGTCAATGCACCCGAAGGTATGTCGGAAGAAGCGTTTAATCGACATCTGTTTGTCGCTCGACGCCGTACAGAGAATACGATTGAAGAAAATGATCCTGTTTTCTATATCCCGAGCCTTTCTTCTCACGTCATTTCCTATAAAGGTCTAGTAATGCCTGCTCATTTGGGTGAGTTTTATTTGGATTTGACTCATGAGAAAATGGCGACGTCGTTGTGTGTGTTCCACCAACGCTTCTCAACGAACACATGGCCTCAATGGCGACTAGCGCAACCTTTCCGTTACCTTGCTCACAATGGTGAAATCAATACAATCCGTGGTAATCGTAACTGGGCATTAGCTCGCGGCGGCAATATCAAGTCAGATCTGCTTCCCAACATGGATGACATTCGTCCTATTGTTTCACAATCAGGTTCAGATTCATCTTCATTAGATAATATGTTAGAAGTGCTTATTTCTGGTGGAATGGATATCTTTGAAGCGATGCGTATGTTGGTTCCTCCTGCATGGCAAAATATGGAGTTCATGGATCCTGATCTACGTGCGTTGTATCAATATAACGCGATGCGCATGGAGCCGTGGGATGGGCCGGCAGGTATCGTTCTGACTGATGGTCGTCATGCGGCATGTTTGTTAGACCGTAACGGTTTGCGTCCAGCACGATATGTGATCACAAAAGACCGACATATTACTTTGGCTTCAGAAATCGGCGTTTATGAGTATGAACCTGCCGATGTTGTCCAAAAAGGGCGTCTTGGTCCTGGTCAAATGTTGGCTGTTGATACGCTGACAGGTGAAATGATTCTGCCTGAAGAAGTTGATGATATGCTTAAAAATCGTCAACCTTACAAAAAGTGGATCAACGAGAACACATGCACGCTTGAAGCTGCATATACACATGAACAACTGACAGACAGCCCGTTGGAAAAAGATCAAATTGATACCTATTTGAAACTTTTTCAAGTGACCTATGAAGAGCGTGACCAAATTATTCGTGTTTTAGCTGAAGCAGGTCAGGAAGCAATAGGTTCAATGGGAGATGACACGCCGTTACCGGTTCTTTCATCACACGTTCGGTCGGTCTACGATAATTTCCGACAACAGTTTGCTCAGGTAACAAATCCACCGATAGATCCGTTACGTGAAAATATTGTTATGTCGCTGAATACGTATTTGGGGCCAGAGAAAAACTTATTCGCGGATACCCCTGAACATGCACACCGATTGTTATTAAATTCGCCCGTTATTGGTAGTGGCAAGTTCCACAGCCTGATGGAAGAGTATGCGGAAGAATATCCACATGAACGTTTGGATCTTAATTACTCTGCAGAAACAGACATACAGACTGCGATCAATTCATTGTGTGATAAAGCTGTAGAAGCAGTTCAAAACGGTAATATCTTATTGGTTCTGTCTGATCGAGAAATTTCTTCTGATCAACTACCCATTCACGCGGCTCTTGCAACAGGTGCAGTACATCATCGTTTGATCAAAGAAGGTATTCGTTGCAAGGCTAATATTATTGTTGAAACAGCAACCGCTCGAGATCCTCATCATTTTGCAGTATTGATCGGTTATGGAGCGAGTGCGATTTATCCATTCTTAGCTTATCAAACTATCAATGACATGGTGCGCCGTGGTGAAATCAAGAGTACTGATACTAATAAATTAGCAAAATCTTATCGGAAGGGTATTCAAAAAGGGCTGTTCAAGATCCTTTCTAAAATGGGCATTTCGACGGTCACCAGTTATCGTGGTGCGCAATTATTTGAAATAGTCGGCCTGAATGATGATGTTGTTGAGCTATGTTTTCGAGGAACCGTTAGTCGAATCCAAGGCATGGGCTTTGATGATATTGAAATAGATCAACAATTGTTGGCTAAAGATGCATGGAGTCCGCGAAAAACAATCCGCCAAGGTGGTCTACTGAAATTCATCCATGGTGGCGAGTATCATGCCTATAACCCTGATGTCGTTCAAAAATTACAAGCGGCAGTAGAAAGTGGTGATTACGAAACCTATAAAGATTATGCTGACTCAGTCAATAATCGGCCAGCAACAGCTTTTCGTGATCTAATGAAGCTGACAGATAAGACAGAGCCCATCAATATTGACGATGTCGAAAGCATTGAAGATATTTTGCAAAAATTTGATTCAGCTGGAATGTCGCTTGGAGCCTTGTCTCCAGAAGCTCATGAATCATTGGCTACGGCGATGAACCGTCTTGGTGGCCGTTCAAATTCTGGTGAAGGTGGTGAAGATCCTATTCGCTACAATTCAGATAAGGTTTCAAAAATTAAACAGATAGCATCTGGCCGCTTTGGTGTTACACCTCATTACTTGGTGAATGCTGAAGTCTTACAGATCAAGGTAGCACAAGGTGCAAAACCTGGTGAAGGTGGTCAGCTACCGGGCGACAAGGTTAATTCCATGATCGCAACGTTACGTTATTCCAAACCGGGTGTAGCATTAATTTCACCGCCGCCACATCATGACATTTACTCGATTGAAGATTTGGCTCAGCTTATCTTCGATTTGAAACAAGTGAATCCTGATGCGTTAATCTCAGTCAAGTTGGTCTCAGAAGCAGGTGTTGGAACAATCGCTGTTGGTGTCGCGAAATCCTACGCTGATCTGATCACTATTTCAGGTTATGACGGCGGTACGGGCGCGAGTCCTTTGACCTCAGTGAAATATGCCGGAGGGCCATGGGAACTTGGCTTAACGGAAACCCACCAAGCTTTACGTGCAAATAATCTACGTAGCAAGGTTCGTTTACAAACGGATGGTGGGTTAAAAACGGGTTTAGATGTTATTAAAGGAGCGATTCTCGGGGCTGAAACATTTGGCTTTGGAACGGGGCCAATGGTGGCTTTAGGTTGTAAATACCTGCGAATTTGTCACTTGAATAATTGCGCGACAGGTATTGCGACACAAGATAACGAACTGCGTTCATTGCATTTTAAACCGAACGGCGTACAAAAAGTAATGAACTACTTTAAGTTTCTTGCTCAGGATGTCCGTGAGCTTATGGCGCAAGTTGGTGTTAGTAAGATGACTGATTTGATCGGCCGAACGGATCTGCTTGAACTGTTGGATGGAAGTACCAGCAAACAAGGTAAATTGGATCTATCCCCGATCTTATCGGATCACGGTATTGATCCAAGCAAACCTCTTTTCTGTGAAGAACCGAGAAACGAGCCACACGATAAAGGTGAACTTGCTGAAGAAATGTTGGACCAACTTAGAGATGCCATCATCAATAAGACCGGTGGTGAATTTAGCTTCGACGTTCATAATTATAATCGTTCAATAGGTGCTCGAATTTCTGGTGAAATAGCTAGGCATCATGGAAACCAAGGAATGTGCGAGGCACCGATCAGGCTCAACCTTAAAGGTTCTGCTGGACAAAGTTTTGGTGTTTGGAATGCGGGAGGTTTAGAGCTGAACCTAGAGGGTGATGCCAATGATTATGTCGGCAAAGGGATGACCGCCGGTAAGATTGTGATCGCACCTCCACCAAACAGTCAGTTTGTATCTCGGGATACTGTGATTATAGGTAACACCTGTTTATACGGCGCAACAGGCGGCAAGCTCTTTGCTGCAGGACAAGCTGGTGAGCGATTTGCTGTACGTAATTCTGGAGCGACAACGGTTATTGAAGGTATCGGTGATCATGGTTGTGAATACATGACCGGAGGGGTCGTTGTTGTGCTTGGTAAAACAGGTGTCAACTTCGGCGCAGGCATGACCGGTGGACTCTCGTTTGTTCTTGATATGGATAGACATTTCTATGATCAATTCAATCATGAACTGATCGATACACATCGTCTATTACCAGAACACATGGAAGAGTATCGTAGTTACCTCAAAGAATTGATCAGGGAGCATGTCGCAGAAACTAACAGCGATTTTGGACAAGAAATTCTAGAAAACTTTGCTGACTATGTTGGTAAATTTTGGTTAGTTATCCCTAAAGCAGCTGATATCAATGAGTTGCTCGGCAGTCTTTTAGACGCTGCTTGATCTGAGAAAGAATAAATATGAGTACAAAGCGAAATAACTTCGAATTTCTCGACCGTCCACGAAAGGACCCTGAAAAAATTTCAGCGCCGATCAGGGTCAAAAAATGGGGTGAGATCTACGGCGAATTCTCCGCTAAAGACGCTGGTAAACAGTCTGCACGCTGCCTCGAGTGTGGTAATCCATATTGTGAATGGAAGTGTCCAGTACACAACTATATTCCAAACTGGTTAAAGCTCGTTAAAGAAGGCAATCTTTTTGAAGCGGCAGAACTGTCTCATAAGACGAACTCATTACCAGAAATTTGTGGACGTATTTGCCCACAAGATAGACTGTGTGAAGGAGCTTGCACACTCAATGATGGTTTTGGTGCTGTTACGATAGGTTCGATTGAGAAATACATCACTGACGAAGCGGTTAAACAAGGCTGGAAGCCTGACATGTCTAATGTCGTTCCTACCGGGAAGAAAGTCGCGATTATCGGTGCTGGACCAGCTGGTTTAGGCTGTGCTGATATTCTTGTTCGAAATGGTGTGGAGCCAGTTGTCTTCGATAAATATGAAGAGATCGGTGGGCTACTAACCTTTGGGATACCTTCATTCAAACTGGAAAAAGAAGTTGTTACTCGACGTCGGGCTATGATGGAAGAAATGGGCGTTGAGTTTGTTCTTAATACAGAAATCGGTAAGGACATCTCTTTCCAACAGCTGGTTGATGAATATGATGCGGTTTTCCTCGGCATGGGAACCTACACCTATATGAAAGGTGGTTTTCCTGGTGAAGATCTTCCAGGCGTCCATGAATCATTGCCATACCTTGTTTCAAATATAAATCGCCTAATGAGTTTTGAAAAAGATCCTGCCGACTTTATTGATCTCGCCGGACAAAAAGTGGTTGTTCTCGGTGGTGGTGATACTGCTATGGATTGCGTACGTACAGCGATCCGACAAGGAGCTTCAACTGTCCAATGTGCATACCGACGTGATGAAGTAAACATGCCCGGCTCTGCGCGTGAAACAACGAATGCAAAAGAAGAAGGCGTCGAATTTTTGTGGAATGTGCAGCCAGTCGAAATAATAGGCAAAGACAAGGTTGAAGGTGTGAAAGTTGTTCGTACACAGCTGGGTGAACCAGATAACCGAGGTCGCAGATCACCTGAAGTTATTCCCGGTAGTGAAGAGATCATTCCCGCCGATGCTGTGATTGTTGCTTTTGGCTTCCGTCCTAGCCCTGCACCTTGGTTTGCTGATTTCGGCATTGAGCTTAATGAATGGCAAGGTGTTGAAATGAGTGGAAAGAACAAAGGACAAACCAGTAATCCTAAGGTTTTCTCTGGTGGTGATATGGTTCGAGGTTCAGATTTGGTCGTTACGGCTGTATTTGATGGTCGCGAAGCAGCGGAAAGCATCCTCGACTATTTAGACATCTGATCGATTACCTTTTAAAGACCCAAGTCGCTGGTCAGGAAAAAAAATCATGAGTAATGATAGATTCATCAATGCCCTTCTTCGTAAACCTGTAGATGCCACGCCTGTCTGGATGATGCGTCAGGCTGGCCGATATTTACCTGAATACCGCGCGACTCGAGAAAAAGCCGGTGACTTTCTAACACTCTGTAAAACACCTGAGTTGGCTTGCGAAGTCACCCTGCAACCGCTTGAACGATATGAATTAGATGCAGCGATTTTATTTTCAGATATATTGACGATTCCTGATGCCATGGGCTTAGGTCTTTCAGTCAACGAAGGTGTCGGTCCAAGATTTGAGCGCACAATAAGAACTGAAAAAGATGTTGAGAATCTCTCGGTGCCTGACCCTGAAGATGACTTAGGTTATGTCATGGATGCGGTACGCTTGATCCGAAAAGAACTTGATGGAAGCGTTCCACTCATTGGTTTTTCAGGTAGTCCTTGGACATTAGCGACGTACATGATCGAAGGTGGATCATCGAAAGATTTCCGTCAGATCAAAACCATGATGTATCAAGCCCCTGAGCTTTTGCATAAATTATTATCAACGATTACCGAATCCGTCATTTCATACCTAAATGCTCAGATCGCAGCAGGTGTTCAGACCGTGATGGTGTTTGATACTTGGGGTGGCGTACTCACGACTAATGATTACGAAGCTTTTTCTTTACAGTACATGCGAAAGATTATTAAAGCATTAAACACCGGCAGCGGTGATGATCGCATCCCCGCGATTTTATTCACTAAAGGCGGCGGTCTCTGGTTAGAACAGATCGCGGATACAGGTTGTGATGGTATTGGTTTGGACTGGTCAATTGAGATCGGCGATGCCAAAGCCAGAGTCGGCGACAGAGTCACACTACAAGGAAACATGGATCCAGCGATGTTGCGTGCTCCCGATGATCGAATCAGGCAAGAAGTGAAACATATTATTGATAGTTTCGGTGAAGGCAGTGGTCACGTATTTAATCTAGGACATGGTATTACGCCAGATATTGATCCTGAAAAAGTCAAAGTTTATGTGGATGCTGTACACGAATTCAGCCAGTCTTAAATTTAGAAGGTAACTTAATGCTTGAAAAGGCCAAACTTGCACTAAAGGGAATGTGCATGGGCACAGCAGACGTCATCCCTGGCGTTAGCGGCGGCACCATGGCTTTCATTCTTGGAATTTATGAACAGTTACTCGCATCGATAAAGTCTTTTGATCTTGAATGTCTAAGGCTCCTGCTCAAAGGTGATTTCAAAGCTGCAGTTTCACGTCCGCATTTTGGGTTTATCATTCCATTGTTTATCGGCATCATTGCCGCGTTGATGTTCTTCACACGTGTTATACCGTTACCTAAATTAATTCTTACTGATCCAGAATTAATCTACGGATTATTTTTCGGGCTTATTCTTGGTTCGATAATTATTCTTCTCAAACATATCGGAAACATTCAGCTAAAAGATATCATCGAAATAGTGATCGGTATTGTGGTGGGTTTATTGATCGTGACCATGACTCCGAAAGCTACACCTGATGCGAGCTGGTTTGTCTTCTTTTGTGGAAGTATTGCAATTACTGCGATGATTCTTCCAGGAATATCGGGATCATTTATTCTGTTAATTCTTGGAAAATATGCCTACATACTCGATGGGATCAGTCATTTCAAATTCGACATATTGTTACCTTTTGCTTTAGGTGCAGCAACAGGCTTGATCTTTTTTAGTCGGTTTCTCTCATGGTTATTAGAACATTTCCACAGGGTAACTCTATTGCTGATCAATGGAATTCTGATCGGATCACTTTGGGTTATCTGGCCGTTTCAAAACAGAGAGTATGTTGAAGTGCGTGAAAAGAAGCGTTTAATCGACTCAACGCCGATCTTTCCTGAAAGTTTTGATGCAACAGTAATGTATTCACTGTTGTTAATGATGGTAGGTTTCTCATTGGTATTGCTTATCAGCTACTTAGGTGATCGTAAGAAGTAGGTTTATAACATCAGTAGTAGTTTCTCAAGCTTGTTCTGATTTAAGATGCTTACTCATTTTATACTTCAAGCTTATACTTGAAAAACAGGGGAGTAATTGTATGTTAAAACCAGTTAATGATTTGATCGCTGAAGCACAGGCACAATGTAAATGCCTTTGTGTAGACGAAGCAGTACAACTACATAAAGAATCCACTAATGTTGTTATCATCGATGTTCGCGAACCGGGTGAAGTGGCTGAATCTAAGCTTGAGCATTCCATACATATTCCGCGTGGCCTTCTTGAAATGAAGATCGCAACACATTGCCCTGATCCAACAACAAGCATACTCGTGCATTGTGCCGCGGGCGGTAGAGCATCACTCGCAGCAGCGACACTCAAAGAAATGGGCTATCAAAATGTGTTTCCGATTACGGCAAAATTTGAAGAGATTAGCGTTGCTTTGAAACTTTGATACAGAAAGATAAAGAGAGTCACTTGTCTTTTTTCGTAAGAAACCAATCAATGTTTTCTCCCTATCGAGTACAGTGACTTGGAGGCTGGCTAAGAAAGTTACCAGCCTTCAAGTAATCTACTATGCTTGCTTATTCTTCCTCAGCCTCAATAAAACTATCAGAGTAAGACTTATACGCGGCTTCAAAATCCTTAGCCATAGCATCTGGGAACAGGTGAAAATTTCCGGCTTGTAAGGTAGTCACTATCCCTTCAGAAACGGATTCTACTGGGGAGCCCATCTCTTCCATCCCCGCATCCTTAGCCATGTCCGTGAGGATTGGACCTGGGTGTACGCTTAGAATAGATATATTTTTTGGAGTGGTATCACGTAAGCCTTGAGTTATAGAATAAGCCGCTGCTTTTGATGCTGAGTAGGTGGTAAATGGTGTGAAATTTTTAATCGAGGCGACAGAGTTCAACTGTACAAAGGCACCCCCGCCATTTTTTTCTAGCACAGGAATAAATGCATTTGCCATGCGCAATAAACCAAATACATTAATAGTTAGTTCGTAGTTAAATGCTGTTTCAACATTCTCACTGAGCGGTTCGGCACTTTCTAAAACACCTGCATTATTGACGACGATGTCTACATCATTTGCTATTTTAGCCAACTCTTTGATCGTTTCTGGCTTAGATAGATCGACAGAAACAGGGACGATAACAGAACCAAATTTTTCAACCAGTGCCGTGGCTTTTTGAACATCTCTCACTGCCGCATAAACTTTTTTCGCGCCATGCTTAACAAATGATTCGACGATGGCTGAACCGATGCCCCTATTGGCTCCTGTGACTAAAGTAACTTTATCTTTGATCTTAATGCTCATAATTTTCATCTCTATATTTGTAGAAGTATATCAGTACCGTTCGGTACAAATTGATAATACTGTACCAGTTGGTACAATGCATATCAACTTTCTACAAAGCTTGACGAGAACGATAATGGTGGCAGGAAGACAAAGGGACTTTGAGATAGAAGAGGCGCTGGAAAAAGCCATGCTTGTTTTTTGGAAGAAGGGTTATCTCGGAGCTTCTCTAACTGATCTGACGACAAGCATGGGGATTAATAAACCAAGCATGTACGCTGCTTTTGGAAACAAAGAGGCATTGTTTGTCGCAGCAGCAGCTTATTATGGTGAAAAGGTTGCCGCTCCTTTATTTGCTTTGTTACGCGAGGAGAATAAGTCGCTTCAATATCGTTTGAAAAACTATTTGCGTTCAACAGCAGAGTTACTCTGCGATGTTAAAACGCCGAGAGGTTGTTTTATCACGGTAGCGAGCAACGAGCTTGCTGCACATAGCCTCCCGGATAAGGCTCAAAATGTCATTGTTGATGCTACAAATTGTTCAGAGGAAGCTTTCGAGCAGTTTTTTGCTGAAGAAATGAACAAAGATTACATAGATAAGAATACTAACTTAAAAGATTTAACCTTATTTATGTTAACGGTGTTACATGGGCAAGCAGCGATGGCTAGGAACGGTAAGTCTCTTGAACAGCTTTATCAGGCAATAGATTTTTCAATGTTATCCTTTAACGAAATTTTGCCGATTGGGCATTAATCTCTACTTTTACGTAATGACTCTATAATCAGATCGCGAAAGTGTTTTTTTCTTAAGTTAGTCGGATCAAAATTATTTCTTTGTGGCTGCAAACTCAAAGGCATCGGAATATAACCTTTCTTCATTCATACCGTACTCCAAGAATGATTTGTGTATAGACTGAACCATAATCGGTGGGCCGCTGGCGTAAATGTCTTTATCTGAAAAGTCTTTATGATCTTCGAGAATTGCCTCGTGAACAAAGCCTGTTTTGCCTTTCCAGTTATCTTCTTCCACCGGTTCTGATAACACAGGGATATACTCGATGTGATCATGATCGGTAGCCCATGATTTTGCTAACTGATCCATATAAAGGTCGCGTTTAGCACGAGCGCCCCAATATAAAGAGACTTTTCGCTTATCTCCTTTTGCGATCATATGTTCAATGATGCCTTTAATGGGGGCAAAGCCAGTGCCGCCGGCAATGAAGATTGAGTGCCGCTCACTATTTTCGCGTAAAAAGAAATTTCCGAACGGGCCCTTAATCCGGAGTAATGTTTTTTCTTTCATTTCGTTGAAGACTATTTCAGAAAAAACACCGCCATCGTAGTATCGAACTTGGAGTTGTAGAAACTCATCATCATGCGGAGCATTGGCTAGAGAAAATGATCGCTCCTTGCCATCATTCATTAAGACGTCTATATATTGTCCAGCTAAAAATTGCAGACGTTCCGTAGTCGGCAGTTTTAGCCAAATGCCCATAACATCATGTGTAAGCTGCTCCATGTGCATTACACGCGAAGGTAGATTTTTGATCGGAATATCTTTTGTTTGTGAAATTTCTTTTGCTTTTATAACAACATCAGATTGCGGCTGAGCCTGACAGGGTAAGATCCAGCCGCCCGCTGTTTCCTTATCTGTTAATGCCTCTGGCTCAGAGTCACCATATGTAATGTCGCCTTCAAGCAACTGAACCTTACAGGCACCACAAGAACCACCACGGCAACCATAGGGTAGTTGAATGCCCTCGCGCAAGGCAGCGCTTAGGATCGCTTCACTCTCGTTGCAATTAAAGTGCTGCTTTTCTGGTTGTACTGTGATGCTGTAATTAGTCATTTTTCCTACTATCTTGTTCTATGGTGTCTTTAGATATTATAAAACAGTGTGACGTCATTGGATTAACTTAAGGTTTGCTTCTCGCGCTATTCAGCCAACGTAAAAGCGGTTCCCATTGTTCGCGATCAGTCGTGGTTAATGATGGCGCTAACTCAAAAATTGATAGGCCTTGATCTGCCGCACGAATATAATTTTGACTCGCCCTGAAAACACTCATAAATGGAAATTTTTTACCATTAGGAAGTTTTAGTTTAGATAAATACTCTGATAAATCATTGCCGGCCAAGGTCTTTTCTCTGACTCTATTTGCCACTGTTGCGATTTTCACTTCAGATTTAACGAGCTTGTTGATGTGGTTCATGTTTTTAATAAAATGCGAAGCAGCTCTTACATCGATAGGAGAAGGAAGGATCGGCATAATGATCGTTTCAGCTTTTCGGAGCATATCATTAAGAGGTTTGCCGCTAATACCTGCGGGCGCATCCATAATGAGTATGTCAATACTTTTTCCGATACGAAATTTTTCTTCAAAGGCAGCGACGCCATAGATTTCAGGACTTGTTTCAGGTCTTTCAGCAAGCCAGTCCATTGAAGATGCTTGTGGGTCATAGTCGGCTAATAAAACAGACTTCCCTTGTGTTGCATAATACCCTGCTAAGTTTGTTGCTAAGGTTGTTTTTCCACACCCACCTTTTGAATTCATCATCAAGATCGAACGCATTCTTTAACTCCCAAGTAATTGCTATATTTAAGTTTTATACTCATTAGGTTTGTTGCTCTGCGATTCCTTGAGCGATGAAGACTATCCTCGTCGACTTGCCATTAACTGCTCTGCTATTGGTGTAAATATTAACTCCATGGCAAATATTTTTTTACCGCCAGGTATGACGATGGTATCTGGTGTTGACATAAATGAGCCATCCAACATTTTCAAAAGGAAAGGAAAATCGACGTCTAATTTTTTATGATTCCTTACATGAACGACTGAAAAGCTTTCATCATTACTAGGAACATCTCGCTCAGCAAATGGATCGGATGTATCGACAGTAGGAACACGTTGAAAGTTGATATCGGTTCTTGAAAATTGTGGAACAATGTAGTGAACATAATCATGCATGCGACCCAGTATAGCCTGAGTGGCAGCCTCTGCGGAATGTCCTCTTTCTAATCGGTCTCTATGAATTTTTTGGATCCACTCAAGATTAATGATCGGAACGACGCCGATGAGTAAATCGACGTATTTAGCGACATTGATCTTGTCTGTGATCAAGCCGCCATGTAAACCTTCATAAAAAAGTACGTCAGTATCTTTTGGGATCGGTGCCCAGTCCGTTATAGAGCCAGGAGGCATTTTATGAATGACAGCCTCTTCCTCATTATGTACGTAGAAACGACGACGGCCTGTTCTCGTGTTTGAATATTCACGAAAAATAGTTTCTAACTCTTCGAATAAGTTACCCTCAGGACCAAAGTGAGTGACGGATTTCCCTTCTTCTTTAGCGGCTTCAACAACCTTTTTCATCTCGACGCGATCATAACGGTGGTAGCTATCACCTTCTAACATAGCCGCTTTAATGCTCTCGCGTTGACAAATATGTTCAAATGCTGTTTTTACATTTGTCGTGCCAGCGCCGGAAGAGCCTGTCACAGCAATAATGGGATGCTCTTCGGACATAGTCCTATATTCTCCTGAAAACTTTTGTAAAATCTATAGTCGTACGTTACCTCATGTATAATTGCTACGCAAAATTAATGAATAAATAATTGATCTCAGCAGGGAATATGAACCAGCCAAAAAATAATACTGATCGCGCTTTGTATATGCGTTTACTTTCCTATGTAAAACCCTACTGGCGTTTGTTTGGCTTTTCGCTTATTTGTATGGCGCTTCTTGGTGCATTAGAGCCTGCGCTTCCCGCGTTACTAAAACCCTTGTTGGACGGTAGTTTTGTTGATGATCCAACGGCTAAACTTTGGGTTATACCCGCGCTACTTATTGTGTTGTTCCTTTTTAGAGGAGTGCTCACGTTTACCAGCCACGTTTCCTCGCACTGGGTTGCACATAGAGTGGTGATGGATCTGCGAAAAAAAATGTTCGATAAATTGGTTGCCCTACCAACCTCTTTCTATGATGACAATGCTTCAGCATCACTCGTTTCTAAATTGACTTTTGATACAGCTCAAGTTCAAGGTGCTTCTACTCAAGTGTTGACGGTTTTAGTGAAAGATTCTTTAGCAACTTTAGGTTTGCTCGCCTTTATGCTTTATATGAATTGGAAGTTGAGTTTAATTGTTTTTTTCTTAACGCCAGTGATAGCTTTCGTTGTTAAGAAAGTGAGTAAGCGTATGCGCTCAATGAGCCAGCGGGTACAAGAGTCTATGGGCGATATTACCCATGTAGCCCAAGAAGCGATTGATTCCCAGAAGGCGGTAAAAATTTATTCTGGTCAGAGTTATGAGAAGCAACGTTTTTCTGCGGCGATTAATAAGGCTCGTCAATACAATATGAAAGTGGTCGTCCCTGCTGCCGCTAATGGCCCGATCATTCAATTTTTTATGGCCATAGGACTGGCTGTGATTATTTATTTTTCGACTTCTTTAGCTCACAAAGGTTTAATGACGGCTGGAGAGTTTGTTGCGTATTTTACAGCGATGTCAATGCTTCTCGCGCCGATCAGACGTTTAACGAGTATCAATGAACCTTTGCAAAGAGGGCTCGCGGCGGCAAAGAGTATTTTTGAGCTGGTAGATGAAACTTCCGAGCAGGACCAAGGCTCAACAAAAATTGAGCGTGCAAGTGGTGCGCTGCGCTTTGAACAAGTCACCATGACTTACGAGCATGCAAACTCCCCAGCTCTCGATAATGTCTCGATCACAATTGCGCCAGGTGAGACTGTTGCGTTGGTTGGTGCTTCAGGCAGTGGTAAGTCAACACTCGCTAACTTGATACCGCGATTTTATCATCCTGAGGAAGGTCAAATATTCTTGGATGATATTGATCTGGAAGCCATTACTTTAGATTCTTTACGGCGAAATATCGCACTGGTTAGTCAAGAAATTATGCTGTTTAACGATACTATCAGCAATAATATTGCCTACGGTTCCTTACGAGATGTATCAGAAGAACAGATTATTCAGGCTGCTAAGTCAGCACATGCGATGGAGTTTATCGAAAATCTTCCAGACGGTTTAAGCAGCATGATCGGTGAAAGTGGTGCTAGGCTCTCAGGAGGACAACGTCAGCGTTTATCGATTGCTCGAGCACTATTAAAAAATGCACCGGTGTTGATTTTAGATGAAGCTACATCAGCTTTGGATACAGCATCGGAGAAACATATTCAAGAAGCACTGGAAGATCTACGCAAAGGCCGAACATGCATTGTCATTGCCCATCGATTATCAACGATAGAAAATGCAGATCGAATTTTAGTTATGGATGGGGGACAGATCGTAGAAAGCGGCACGCATAAAGAATTGATCGATCAACAAGGAAATTACGCACACTTACACCAATTGAGCTTTTCAAAAGAGTAATACTCACTCACTCACTCGGTTTCGTCCATGATGCTTAGCTCGATACAAAGCCTTATCGGCAGAACCAATCAAACTGTCTTGATTGTCATCAGTTTGCATTTGAGCGATTCCTAGCGAAAGAGTTAGCGGTGGAAGAGAGTCGCCTTCAACAGCAAACAGGGCTGTTTGCTCGACTGCGACTCGTAATCGTTCGGCAACCTGAGATGCATCTCCTATGTCCGAGTCAGGTAGAACGGCAAGAAATTCTTCACCGCCATAACGAGTAATGGTGTCTTCTGGACGAAGATGAGCAGTTAGAGAACGAGCGATAGAATTCAAAGCTCGGTCACCAGCAAGATGTCCATTGGTATCATTAAAGCGTTTGAAATGATCTAAATCCATCATGATCACAGAGAGTGTTCGGCTTTCACTCTCCCCACCCTTGGAGCGTTGAATAAGACGCTCTAGCATTTTGCTTAACCAGCGGCGATTATAAAATCCTGTCAAAGGATCAATCGTTGCGTCATATTCAAACTCTCTTAATAAAGAGTGAATTTTATGCATAACAGAGTTACCGAACCTTAGTCGGTACGCTAGCGTGCGAAGCAGATTGTGTGAAACCTCATGTGAAGTTTCAAGAACCTTCCACAAGGTTTCCTCACTCAGCATCAGTACGCGGGAATCTATATCGGCAATTACATAACCCGATGTTGGTTGTTGATCAAGAATTGAAATCTCACCAATACTTTCACCTTGTTCAAGTATTGTAATAGGCTGATCATCACTTTTTTGTAGTTGCACTCGCATTCGGCCGGATAACACTAAATACATATATTCTTCAGGTTTTCCTGCCTCAATGAGAGTCTCATTTTTTGATATGGAAATGATTTGGCTATCAGCAAGTAAGATCTTGATAGACGCAAAGTTTACGCCATTAAAGAGCTTAATTTTTTCAAGCTCATCGTCTGAGGGCATATTGTCTTTGAAAGATTCATAATCCATTAAGAGGTTGTTTCCATGATCGAAGTTTGCATTATCAAATTTAGGTAATAAGTCGTATTGCGAGTATCGTTGGAGAGCTGGCAAAAAAATCAATTATTTAAGTCATTGATGATAAATTGTTTTTAATGAATTTGTAAGATTCATTTTACAACCGAGGTTATCAGATAAGAAGCGTATAGGTCACTTTAACTTTTGTATTGGACTAACCGTTTAAATATTTTTTAAGTGAATAGTAAAGACACTATTTTATTCTTTCGTATGTCCAAGAAATATAGAGCTATACGGCAGAATTTTTTTAAGCATAATGCTTGCTTTTGGATATGAAGTTATAACAAACGTCAAAAAATTGTCACTTGTATAGACAGGCCTAAAGCGTCAGTGCAATATTGCCTAACGATATGTAAAGACATATTTAACGGCACTTAGTTGCCCATGAGATCAAGGATGGAATCATGAAAGAACAAATTAAAACAAACTTTAGCTTCGATGAATGGATGCAATTGGCTCAAGATAACCCTGATGCATTTGAAGCAAAACGTTTAGATGCTATCCAAGGTGTTATCTCTTGCACGGAAGGGTACTCTCAAAAACGCCTTGAAGGTCTGCAGTGGCAAATCGATCAAATGCGTACTTCTACCGAAAGCCCTATGGCAGCATGTCTTAATATCTCCAAATCGATGTGGGAGAATGTACAGGGTGAAGGTGGTCTTCTAGATACGTTGAATCAGTTAACGGGCAAAACTCCAATGAAGGTAAAAGAAGAAAATTTAGCAGAAGTTCTTCAATTTAGACCTAGATCAGCAAAAGCACCCGAAAAAACTGGTTGATCTGCTTGCAATGGCACCGCAGTAGACGCTAAAATTGCGCGCTTTCCTTTAATGGTTAGCAAAATTATTTGTTAGCCCTGAATATACGTGCAGAATTATGAAACCTGAAATACATCCACGCTACGAAGAAATTTCCGTCACCTGCAGTTGCGGCAGTGTGTTTAAGACCCGATCCACTATGGAAGATCAGGAATTATTAATCGATGTTTGTTCAGAGTGTCACCCATTTTATACTGGCAAGCAGAAAATCGTTGATACTGCTGGTCGTGTTGATAAATTCCGTAAGAAATATGGAATGTAATTATCGCGTTTTCTTTTTTATTCCTATTTCTTAGGGATAGAAGGCAAACAATAAAAAAGGCTCATGAAGAGCCTTTTTTATTGACTGCGATTTAGCTGGCTAATTGGACGTCAATTAATCGGCTACGAGCTTTAATTAACCTCAACTCGGAATCAGAGAGTAGTTATAAACATATTTTTATAATAGTAGGTTAGTTATTAAATAGTTCGGCGAGCTTCTCACCAGGATCTTCGGCGGCCATAAAGGCTTCACCAACTAAAAATGTAAAGACTTCGTGGCGACGCATCATCGAAACATCTTCTGGAGTATGGATACCACTTTCTGTCACAATTGTTCGATCATGAAAGATATCAGGTTGTAGATCTATTGTTGTTTGGAGGCTTGTTTCAAAGGTTTTTAGGTTACGGTTATTGACACCGATTAAAGGTGTTCTTAACATCAGCCCCCGCTCAAGCTCTTCGCGGTCATGCACTTCAACAAGTACATCTAAGCCTAAACTTGATGCTAGCCAAGAGAGATCCTGCATTTGGCTGTCTTCAAGGCAAGCTACGATCAGCAAGATACAATCTGCTCCCATGGCTTTAGCTTCATAAACTTGATAAGGATCAATCATGAAGTCCTTACGTAAAACAGGAAGCTTGCAAGCAGCTCTAGCATCGATCAAATATTGATCAGATCCTTGAAAATATTTTGCATCTGTTAAAACAGAAAGACAGGTTGCTCCCGCTTTTTCATAGGATTTTGCTATTTCAACGGGGTCAAAGTTTTCGCGGATAACACCTTTACTAGGTGAAGCTTTTTTCACCTCTGCAATGACAGCGAGTTTACCTTCAGCGATACGGTTTTTTATGGCTGCTGTAAATCCACGAGTTGGAGTAGAGTCTTTAGCTCTAGATGTGATTTCTTCCTCAGAAATACGAGATTTTCTTACAATAATCTCTTCAGCTTTATCTGTGATGATTTGTTTGAGAATATCAGGAGCGTTTGCAGGAATTTCGTTTGTCATTTTCGCTTTAAATTTTATTGGTTAGTTCGACCAGCTCGGCGAGTTTTTGAGATGCTTCACCGCTGGCAATAATTTGTCGAGCGCACTCAACCCCAAAGAGGAGATCATCAACAATACCTGCTACATAGATTGCAGCGCCAGCGTTGAGTAATACTATGTCTAAAGCAGCGCCCTGTTGGTTCGCTAAGACCGATCGCATCAGAGCTAAGCTTTCGTCAACATTAGAGACGGAGATGTCCGAACTGCTAGCTTTTTTTAATCCAAACTGTTCAGGCTCAATAGAGTACTCATGAATTTCTCCAGCCTTTAGTTCTGCTACTTTGGTCGAAGCGCTAATACTAATCTCATCCATACCATCGTCTGAATGAACAACCATGACATGTTTGCTTCCGAGTTTTTTCAGTACCTCTGCCAGAGGCACAACCCACTGCTCGCTATAAACGCCTAGCACTTGATTCGGCGCTGATGCAGGATTGGTTAATGGGCCAAGCAGGTTGAAGACGGTACGAACACCTAACTCTTTTCTTGGGCCGATGGCATGTTTCATTGCCGAATGGTGCATCGGTGCAAACATAAAGCCGACACCAATCTCTTCAACACACTGCTTAACTTGCTCTGGGTTTAGATCGAGCTTGATTCCGGCAGCTTCTAGTACATCGGCGCTACCAGAACGGCTGGAGACCGCTCGATTACCATGTTTTGCGACATGACAACCTGCCGCTGCTGCGACGAACATGCTGGTGGTGGAAATATTGAAACTACTGGAAGAGTCGCCACCAGTGCCTACAATATCAACCATATGTGGTAAATCTGAAAGCTCAACGCCAGCGGCCAATTCGCGCATAACATCCGCTGCGGCAGCTATTTCGCTAACGGTTTCACCCTTCATGCGCAAACCTACTAGAAATGCACCAATCTGAGCTTGAGTCGCTTCTCCCTTCATGATGATCCTCATCACGGAACGCATAAAACTGGGAGCGAGATCTTGTTGGTTTATGACCGCATCAATTGCGGCAGGTAGATCTATTGCAGACATGCCTAATTGTTCTCCTCTTTTCTAAAACTCAAGAAAGTTCTTCAGCATGCCATGGCCATGCTGGGTGAGAATGGATTCAGGGTGAAACTGAACGCCTGAGATCGCATAATCTTTATGATGAAAACCCATGATTTCATCGAGCTTGCCATCAGCTGTTTCTGTCCAAGCTGTGACTTCTAAACAATCCGGTAAGGTGTCTTTGCTAACGACCAAAGAGTGATAGCGTGTCGCGGTGAGAGGGTTTTCCAAGCCATAAAAAATATCTTTGTTGTTATGTAGTATCGGCGATGTTTTTCCGTGCATAATTTCACGAGCATGGATCACATCACCACCGAATGCCTGACCAATACTTTGATGTCCTAAACAAACACCTAGGATCGGTAATTTGCCTTTGAACCGCTTGATCGTGTCGATAGAAATGCCAGCCTCATTTGGTGTACAGGGGCCTGGTGAAATGACTATACGATCAGGTGCCATATCCTCAATTTCGCCGATAGTGATCTTATCGTTCCTAAACACGGACACATCAGCACCCAACTCACCAAGATATTGAACGATATTAAAGGTGAAAGAATCATAATTATCGATCATTAATAACATTATAAACCACCTTCAGCCATGGCGACTGCACGAAAAACTGCCCGCGCCTTGTTCATTGTTTCTTCCCACTCCATTTTCGGAACAGAATCAGCAACGACACCTGCGCCTGCTTGAATATGTAAAGTACCATCTTTTATTATTGCGGTACGAATAGCGATGGCCGTATCCATATTTCCCTGCCATGAAAGATAACCGATCGCTCCGCCGTAAATGCCGCGTTTCAGTGGTTCTAATTCATCGATAATTTCCATCGCTCTAATCTTTGGAGCACCACTTAAAGTGCCTGCTGGGAAGGTAGCGCGTAAGACATCCAGCGCACTTTGTCCTTCAGAAACTTGTCCGATCACATTTGAGACAATATGCATTACATGTGAATATCGTTCGACGATCATTTTATCGGTTAGTTGTACAGAACCTATCTCAGCGACTCGCCCGACATCATTTCGGCCGAGATCAATCAGCATTAGGTGTTCAGCAAGTTCTTTGGGATCCTGTAATAGATCATCTTCAAATTTCTGATCAGCTTCAGCATTTTCACCTCGAGGACGTGTTCCTGCAATGGGTCGAACGGTAACCTCGCCTTCTTCGACACGAACCAGAATTTCTGGCGATGAGCCGACGATATGAAAATCATCAAGATCAAGAAAATAAAGGTAAGGAGAGGGATTTAAGCAACGTAATGCTCGATATAAATCCATCGGCGAAGCTTGGTAAGGTATTGATAGTCTTTGCGAAATAACGACCTGCATGGCATCGCCGTCAACGATGTATTCTTTAACTCGTTCAACTGCGGCTTCAAAATTTTCTTGTGTGAAGCCAGAAACAAAGTCTTCTTCGTTAATCTCGCGGGGTTCTTTTGTATTCGCTTCATGCAACTTGCCTTGCTCTAGCTGCTTAACGAGATTATCAAGTCGGGCCAGGCCATTTTCGTACGCATTGGTTTCAGCTGGGTCAACATGTACAACGATCATCAGCTTACCGCTAAGGTTATCGAAAACGATAACTTCATCTGACACCATCAGTAAGATATCGGGCGTTTCTAATGGATCAGGGTTTGGTGAGTCTGCGAGTCGAGGTTCTATATAACGAATCGTGTCGTAGCCAAAATAACCGACTAAACCGCCAGTAAAACGAGGCAAACCATCAACTTCAGGTACTTTATACTGCAGTCTGAAATTTTCGATCCAATTGAGTGGATCTTCGACTTCCACCTCATCTATGAGTGATTTGTTTTTTGTGACTTGAATATTCTTGCCTGATACTTTTGCAACAACTTCAGCAGGCAGGCCAATGATTGAATATCGACCCCATTGCTCACCGCCTTGTACGGATTCGAACAAATAGGAATATGGGCCGCTGGCAAGCTTCATGTAGGCCGAAAGTGGAGTATCCAGATCAGCCAAAACTTCACGCACTAAAGGAATGCGGTTATAACCTTGGCTGGCATATTGTTTAAAGTCTTCACGTTTCATTGAGGGAATAACTCGATCATTTCAGCTAGGGAATCTACCAGTATGTCTGGTTTGGAGTCAGCAATATTATCACCATGATTATAGCCGTAAGTGACGCACAATATTGGCATCTGAGCTGCTCGTGCAGCGTGCAGATCATTTATTGAATCACCGACCATTAGGCTTCTTTCAGGTGCGATACCTAATTTATCGGCCACAAAAAGTAGCTGATCTGGCTCGGGCTTTTTCTTCGGCAAGGTATCACCACTGATCACGTAAGAAAAATCATGTTGTAAATTCATTGCTTTTAAAACCGGAGCAGTGAAAAGTTCACGCTTGTTGGTTACGCAGGCTAGTTTACAATTCAGCTTGGTCATATGATCTAAACCGTCACGAACACCAGGGTAAAGCGTACTGCGGCTATCGGTATTGCTCAAGTAAATATCTGAAAATAGATCAAAACATTTTTTGAATAAATCAGCATCAGCTGTGCCATTGAAGCCACCTGTTAAGGCTGCATGGATCAGCTTTTCTGCACCGCGGCCAACCCAGCTACGGATTTTTTCTTCGCCATGTGTTGGCATATCAAGTTGGCGTAAAGCAAGATCAACGCTATAGGCTAAATCTGGAACGCTATCGACGAGAGTGCCATCTAAATCAAATAAAACTAATTCTGGTGTGTCCATACTCTTCTTAAATTATTGCTTAGCAGCACTTAATTCAGACCGCATTTTGTCTATGGTGTTTTTATAACTATCGCTACCGAAAATGGCTGATCCCGCAACAAAGGTATCGGCTCCTGCTTTAGCTATTTCTTGGATGTTCTCGACTTTGACGCCACCATCAATTTCCAGACGAATATCGCGACCACTGGCATCGATGAGCGCGCGAGCTTCACGTAACTTGTCTAATGCCGACGGGATAAATGTTTGTCCACCGAAGCCAGGGTTTACCGACATAAGCAAGACCATGTCAACCTTATCGATGACATATTTAAGACAATCTAACGGTGTCGCAGGGTTAAAAACTAAGCCTGATTTACAACCAGAATCCTTGATTAGCTGTAAAGAACGGTCAATGTGATTACTCGCTTCAGGATGAAAGGTGATATAACTCGCGCCTGCTTTGGCAAATTCTCCAATCATTCGATCAACAGGACTTACCATCAAGTGGATGTCTATAGGAGCAGTAATCCCATAATCTCTTAATGCCTGACAGATCACCGGGCCAAAGGTTAAGTTTGGAACAAAATGGTTATCCATGACATCAAAATGCACAAAATCAGCCCCGGCGTCGAGTACATCACGGACATCTTCGCCTAAGCGTGCAAAGTTCGCAGACAAAATCGAAGGAGCAATTATGAAATCTGACATAGCGGGTTATTCTGTGAAATAAAGAGTGCAATTTTACCTGATCGGCAAGCTAATTGCAGCAATATTGCCACTGTTTATTAATTGAAAAATGCTATGTGTAGACCTTATTTCCTATTATTACTCTTGTTCTGTTCGTCAGCACAGGCGGGAGAAGAAAAAAAAGAAGCTGAAGAAGTTGCGCCAGAGGAGGCTGTTGTTTCTGAGCCTGATCGCGAAGAACAAATGTCTAAGCTGATTGAAAAAAACTTACGTAGTGGAGAATCTATTTGGTTAGGTAATGTTGATGATGCATTCCTTGCTTTATATAAGAAGGATTCGAGCAAGAAGACACAGGGTGGGATTTTAATTTTGCATGATCTTGGAGCTAATGCGAATTGGCCGCAGCTGATCAATCCTCTGCGACTTGGGCTTGCAAAAAAAGGCTGGCATACCTTGTCTGTACAATTGCCGATGGTTGATCCTGAAGTTGAGAAAGAAGCCTACTTAACCCATTTTGATGAGGCTGTTGTTCGTGTGGGTGCAGGCATAGAACAGCTCAAACAAAAGGATGTTAATAATATTGTCATTATCGGACATGGCATGGGCGCTGCGGTAGGAACTTTTTACCTTAGCCAAACACCTAAAGCGCCAGTTGCTGCATTGGTGACGATTAGTCTTGTCGGACAAGATGTCTTAAAACCAAAACGACAAAGGGAACCTGCGGAAGAGCTTTCTAGTCCAGATCCTGATGCAGAAAAGACAGAAGAGAAAAAAACTGAGGAAGGAGGTGAAAAGTTGACGGCTGAGCCAGAAACCGCATCAACAACGAGTGTTGATGAAGTACCGCTTCCTGACAGAGATCTTTTTTCGGAAATGATGAAAATAAAAGTTCCTTTTTTAGATACATATGCGCAACAAGATCATCAAGACGTATTGAGAGAAGCTGAAAGACGTATTGAAATTATGCAGCAATCAGAAAACCTCAACTATTCACAATGGGAAGTGGAAGGTGCTGGTCATTACTTCCGTGGCCACGACGCGAGGCTAATTAAACGATTACGAGGATGGTTGAAAAACCATGCGGAAGGTGAGGGAATCGTTGCTCCCTAGCCATTTGTAGACACAGTTTACAATTTACATTTCTAAACTGTGATAGGATCTAATCTAGTCAAGAGCTCGGGTTCGGGTGAATAAACAAGGGTTTTGTTTTAGGCCAGTCTCTGCAAAGGAGGGATAGTTTTTTGAAATTTGATCGACTGCTATCACTTTGGGTAGTGTTTATCGTATTGTTCGGAGCGGGCTGCGTAAGTCAGCCGATGAAAGTAGAGGCACCAGCCAAGCCAGTTACTCCTATTATAAATCTAACGGAATTAATGCAAGAAATTCCGGTCATTCTATTTCCTACTGGAAATACACGATTAACGAATAAAGCGCGTCAACAAGTTCGTTATATTGCCGAACTTATTAACCAACCTGGCGTCATTAAACTGCGTATTTACGTGAATGGTCATTCAGATACTTTAGGCGATGCGAATAAAAATATGATGTTGTCTCGAAAAAGGGCCGATTCTGTTAGCCGTGAGCTTATCCTCAATGGAGTTAGAAGTAGTCGAATAACTAATATTGCAAAAGGAGAAAGCGAACCCTTAATTGCTGAACTTAGCAGTGATGGCTCGCAAGATAAAGAAGCTTCCAGCTTAAATCGACGAGTAGAAATTCAGTTTGGTGGTCTCAAAACGGACGAGGTTCAGCCATAAATATTATGTATAATCAGTTTTTTAAACTCCAAGAAAAACCATTCAGTTTGACACCAAAAGCAGGTATCTTTCACGATAATGAAGGTATCTCTCCAGCATATAGAACCCTCATTGATGGTGTTAGTCGAGGAGAGGGAGCTATTCTGTTAACGGGTGAAACAGGAACGGGCAAAACATTATGTGCGCAGAGATTACTCGCAGAGCTTGAAAATAATGTTGAATATTTTGGCATTAGTATTCCTTTCACATCGCTTTCGCTTGATGACATGTTGGGTTATATCTGTGGTGAATTAAATCTCAACTTTGGCCTTGGCCGAAATGAAAATAAACTTGAAATCTTAGAAGTGTTCCTGACTCACGGCGTTAGCCCTATACGCAAGATCGTGATCGTTATTGATGAGGCTCAGAATCTTGCTCCAGAAGTTTTTAATGGGCTGGCAGATTTGTTGGATATCAGTAAAAATGCGCAGCGTGATGTGCAGATTGTGGTTATGTCGCGAAATGAATCGGATTTAAAGTTAAACCATCCACATATGATGGCTTTTAACCATCAAGTTAGCTTGCGGTGTCATCTGCAAAATCTACAGTCTCATGAAACAGCTTCGTATATAAAGTACCACCTAGAGGCCGCGGGTGCCGTTTATAGTGACATTTTCACCGAAGAAGCTGTTGCAAAGATCCATGAGTTAACTCAAGGCCGAGCTCGTGCAATTAATACGCTTTGTGAGCAGGCATTGAATGTGGCAGCAGTTGAAGATGAAACGATTATCAGCATTGATCATATCAATGTAGCTCATCGACAACATCAGTTTGATGACACGATTGAAATGAGTACCTCGATGATTTCTGACGCGATCAATCGTATGGTTAATGAGCGGGATAAAAAAGGAAATACTGAAGAACTTGAAGTTGAAAGGCCAGATCCCGAGTTTACGAAACCTTTTTTGGTGGAAGAGGTACCAGAAACTGATAAATTTGATAGAGAGATTGTTGCGTTTAATGAAGATCTGACGGCTCCTATCAGTTTAAAAGTAGAGGATGATCTTTCAAAAACATACCATAATATCCCGATCAAAAAGTCGAGTCATGGTTTTTGGAAGTTTGCGATTACCTCGATTGCTGTCGCAGTGGTTGCTTGGTATTTCCTTCCTCAAATTCAAATACAAATAGAGAATTTAACCGCTCGTGATGAGAGGGCTGCAAAGGAACAAATTGATCAGGTTTCCGAGCCGGTGGTTACAGTTTTGCCAGATAATTCTTTATCGACATCGACATCGACATCGACAGAGGCTGTTGTGGAGCGCGCGGCTAAAGATACTCTGAGTGACGATTATTCAACTGATGTTTTAGTCGAGGATAAACCTATCGTCGTCCAGACAGAGCAAAGACAGATTTTATTAGATGATAGTGGAGATATTCAAGAAACCGCTACAGTTATTGACGATCTTGATGCCAGTAGTGTTGTTTACTCAAATGAAGCTGGCGAAATGGTTCAGGACAATATACTTGCTGCTGATGTATCGGGAGCAGACGAGACAGTCTCGGAGGTTGAGCAGTTGTTTAGCCTTGCGAGATATCAGATTAGCGTCTCACAACTAACTTCGCCTCGGAATAATAGTGCGCTTAGCAGCTATCAAAAGATCCTTGAACTTGATCCTGAAAATTTACAAGCGAAGGAGGGAATTGAAGCGCTTAAAGAGATGTTTCTGAGCTGGGCTGAAAATAATAAGCAGATTAACAAGTTTGAAAATGCTAAAAGATATTATCGAAAAGCACTGATCATCGAGCCAGAAAATGCGCAAGCATTGGAAGAACTTGCCAATCTTGAGGGAGAGTTTCCAGCGGCAGAAGAAAGCCCTGAAATAGAATCTGGCTTATTGGAACTCGCGGTTGGAGGTAACTCTTCGGCAATAAAAACCTTATTGGATAAGGGCGTATATCCTGATATTCAAGATCAAAGAGGCAATACACCATTAATGTTAGCGACAGATGTTGGCTCTCTTCGGGTTGTGAATGTGTTACTTGAAAGTGGTGCAAATCCAAATTTGAAAAATAAAATTGGTGAAACGGCATTAATTAATGCTGTTTGGAAGAACCAAATAGAAATTGCTGATCAATTGATTAGAAAAAATGCCAATGTAAATGCAAACAACAATCGGGGCTGGACGGCTTTGATGTATGCTGCGATCCATGGACATGCTGAATTATTTAACAAGCTGTTAGATCACAATGCGAATCAAGAAGCTAAAACCGAAGATAAAAAGACTGCTCTAACGATAGCAGCTCACAACGGTCAGTATGGTATTGTAAATATTTTGATACACAATGGCGCGCGGGTGAATGGTCGAGATAAAGATGGCTGGACGCCTTTAATGCATGCCGTTTGGAATAGCCATGCCGAAATTGTTCAGGTTTTGTTGGTGAGTGAAAGCAACATAAATCAAAAGAATAACGAAGGCTGGACTCCTTTGATGATGGCCGCTTCGAATGGCGACAGGCTGATAGCTCAAATGTTGTTGCGCGAGGGAGCTGATAAGTCGATTAAAAATCCCGCAGGTAATACAGCACAAGATCTTGCGATGGATCAGCAGCACAATGCAGTGAGCTCACTTTTGAGATAGACTCAAAAATAGTTTTAATAATTATAATATATGTATAAATTTAATATGAGGAGACATTTATGGAAGCAATAATTGCGCTAGTGGTTTTTGTGATTTTCATCATCTTTCAAGGGGTTCAAAAAGTTGAGCAGGGTTATGAATATACGATAGAGCGATTCGGGAGATACACCAAAACGTTCCGGCCTGGCTTGCATTTCATGGTTCCTTTTATGGATCGAATTGGTTCGAAACTGAATATGATGGAAACGGTGTTGGACGTTCCCTCACAAGAAGTTATTACTAAAGATAACGCCATGATTAAGGTTGATGGTGTGGTTTTCTTCCAGATTTTGGATGCGCCAAAAGCGGCTTATGAAGTGAATAACTTGTCTCATGCCATTTTGAATTTGACTATGACCAATGTTCGTACGGTGATGGGTTCTATGGATTTAGATGAGCTGCTATCTAAACGTGACGAAATCAACGCTAGGCTGCTGCATGTAGTGGATGCTGCGACAGAACCATGGGGTGTAAAAGTCACTCGGATTGAGATCAAGGACATTAATCCACCCCAAGACCTGGTTGATTCTATGGGTCGACAAATGAAAGCTGAGCGTGAAAAACGTGCGAATATTTTAGAAGCCGAAGGACATAAAGCATCGGCAATACTAAAAGCGGATGGTGAAAAACAGGCTGCCATTATGGAGGCAGAAGGTCGAAAAGAATCTGCGAATAGAGATGCAGAGGCTCGTGAGCGATTAGCACAAGCAGAAGCTCGTGCCACCCAAATGGTATCAAAAGCGATAGGCGAAGGTGATGTTCAAGCAATTAACTACTTTGTTGCCACAAAATATGTTGAGGCCTTGAAAGATATTGCTTCTGCACCGAATCAGAAAATTGTTCTCATGCCACTAGAGGCTTCAAGTGTCATTGGAGCGATTGGTGGAATTTCTGAAATTGCTAAAGAAGCTTTTGGTAAAGGTGGGGAAGCTTAAATGATGGCTACAACCCTAGAACTACTCTCGTGGCACTGGTTTGTCGCCGGGGTTTTGTTAATCATTCTTGAGATGCTCGCACCGATGGGACATACATTATGGCTAGGAATTTCAGCCTTAATTGTCGGAGCCATATTATGGTTGTTTCCAGAAATGGGGTGGAAGTTTCAGATGTTGATCTTCGCAGTCTTATCGATTGCATCGGTCATACTGTATAAGCACTTCGCTAGTAAAAACGTTACGGAAACAGATTCACCGGATCTCAATCGTGGAGGAGAACGTTATGTTGGTCGTGTTTTCACCATTGATGAGCCCATCGTTAACGGTATTGGCAAAATTAAGGTTGAGGATTCTACATGGCGCGTTAATGGGAGTGATCTACCTGCTGGTGCAACGGTGAAAGTTGTCGCTGTTGACGGCTCAACATTACAAGTGGAAGCAAACTAGGTGCGTGCAATCCGAGTTACAGAGCTAGGTGATCCGGATGTTCTAAAAATTGAGCAGGTTCCTAAACTGGAACCTGCTTCTGATCAACTTCTAGTTAAGATCAAAGCGATTGGTGTTAACCCGGTAGATACCTATATCCGTTCAGGTAAACGGGGCTACAATCCTGAGGTTCCTTATACACCGGGTTATGACGCCGCAGGTGTTATTGAAACGATCGGCACCGATATAACAAGTTTTAATGTAGGTTCTCGCGTTTATTTATCTGGTGCGGTTTCGGGGACCTATGCCGAATATGCACTTTGTACCCCAAACCAGGTTCACCCTATTCCAGATCATACTTCTTTTACAGAGGGCGCTAGCCTATTTGTGGCTTATGTCACGGCTTATCGAGGCCTTATCCAACGAGCAGAAGCGCGACCTGGAGAGACAGTATTAATTCACGGAGCCAGTGGCGCGGTAGGTATAGCGGCTATTCAGTTCGCAAAAAATTTAGGTTTGAGAATTATCGCTACTGCAAGTAGTGAGGAAGGCCAGCGATTGGCTGCAGAACAAGGTGCAGACTTGGTCTTGGATCATTCTGATCCTCAACATTTTGCTACGATCATGGACTATACGGAGAAAGCTGGTGTCAATATCATTTTAGAAATGATGGCGCACGTTAATCTTGCTAATGATCTACAAATACTGGCCAGCAAAGGACGGGTCATTATTATCGGAAATAGTGACACGATAGAGATCAACCCCCGTGATACGATGGCATGTGACGGTGCTATTTTGGGCATGTCGTTGATGAACATTAGCGAACAAGACGGGAAAGAGATCCACTCGGCAATTATTGCGGGTCTAAATAACAAAACTATTAAGCCTGTGATTCGGTGTGAGCTTCCTTTGGAAGAGGCTGCTAAAGCCCATGTTCGAGTTATGGAATCTGGTTCTCTAGGGAAAATAGTACTCGTCCCATGAAGTCAAAAAAGATTTTGATCTTAATTTTATTTTTAATTTTCTCGAGTTTTGTTATCTTTTTCTATGTGAAGAAAGAAAATGTATTGCAAGCTGATAGCACCGGCTGGCCTAGCGTCGAAGCGGTTGTCACCTTAAGTAAGGTAAGCCGCGAGTGGGATAAGAGTAGCGGCGCCCCATTAACACACTACAAGGTTGAACTTAAATATAGTTTTGACGTCGAAGGCAGCACATACTTTGGAGAGCGTTATGCTTTTCATAAGAGTTTAATTTTCAGTACCTCGAGTGATGCAGAAAAAATTCTTGAGGATTACCCTTTAGGTAAAAAAATAAGTGTTTACTACATGCCCAGTAATCCGCAAGAATCTGTTATAATTCGCTAGTTACTACTCCAAACATAATAGAGGTCATTTTCTGGCCCGTATTATGCTTTATTTTTCAATATTTCAAATAACACCTATGACCTCTGTCCGGACAAATGGAGGCTCAAGGTCTTCTAAAATCCACTTGTCCAAAACTGGAGAGATTCATGAAAGCGAGCGATCTGTTTGTTAAATGCCTTGAGAACGAAGGTGTTGAATATATTTTTGGTGTACCCGGTGAAGAAAACCTCGATTTTCTGGAGTCTCTACATAATTCCAGCATTAAACTTATCTTGACTCGTCATGAGCAACCTGCAGGTTTTATGGCAGCGACAATCGGACGTTTAACAGGAAAGCCTGGGGTTTGCCTCTCGACATTGGGGCCTGGAGCAACTAACTTTTTTACTTCCGCTGCTTATGCGCAGTTAGGTGCAATGCCGATGATGATGATCACCGGTCAAAAACCTATTCACTCGAGTAAGCAAGGTCACTTCCAGATTATTGATACGGTCGATATGATGCGTCCGATCACTAAATATACAAAACAAGTTGTGCATGGCAATAGAATTCCAACGATTGTTCGAGAAGCTATTCGACAATCAGAGGCAGAACGTCCCGGGGCTGTTCATATTGAGTTACCGGAAGATGTTGCTGCTGAAGAGACACATACAGCACCAATTTCAATTCATAAAGTACGTCGATCAGATGCAAATGAAAAAGCGGTAAATGAAGCGATTACTCGTATTGAAAATGCTAAATCACCATTGTTTTTGATTGGTGCAGGTGCGAATCGAAAACTAATTTCGAAAATGCTGACTAAGCTAATCGATAAAACGGGCATTCCATTTTTTAATACACAAATGGGTAAAGGCGTAATTCCAGAAGATCATTCTTTATTCCTTGGTACGGCGGCGCTTTCTGATAATGATTACCTGCATTGTGCAATTGATAAAGCTGATCTGATTATCAATGTCGGCCATGATGTCGTTGAAAAACCACCTTTCTTTATGAAAGCTGGCGGAACAAAGGTTATTCATATTAACTTCGTTCCGGCTGAAATCGATGAAGTTTACTTTCCTCAACTAGAAGTAGTTGGTGATATCGCTAATGCTTTGTGGCAAATAAGAGATCGTATCAAACCAAATTCTGAGTGGGATTTTGACTACTTCATGAAAGTGAAGAGGGCGGTCGATGAGAAAGTTAGTGAAAATGCTGATTCAAACCACTTCCCTACCATTCCACAACGATTCGTTGCAGATGTACGGGCTGCGTTGGGAGCTGAAGATATAATCGCTTTAGATAATGGTGTCTACAAAGTTTGGTACGCGCGGAATTATCCTGCGCTAGCTCCAAACACAGTCTTACTCGATAATGCATTAGCAACAATGGGGGCTGGTCTTCCTTCTGCGATGGCTGCGAAAATGGTCAACCCAGATCGAAAAGTTGTTGCAATCTGTGGTGATGGCGGTTTTATGATGAACAGCCAAGAGATCGAAACGTGTGTTCGAATGGAAATGGATATTGTCGTTTTGATTCTAAACGATAATGCTTTTGGTATGATCAAATGGAAACAGGATGCCATGGGTTTTAAAGACTGGGGACTGGATTTTGGCAACCCTGATTTTGTTAAATATGCAGAAAGCTATGGTGCAAAAGGCTATCGGGTTGAATCGACAGAAGCTTTCTTACCACTTTTAAAAGAGTGTACTGAAACGCCAGGGGTTCATATCATAGAGTTGCCAGTTGATTATACGGAAAATGCAAAAGTGTTGACCGAAGAACTGCAAGGTAAAGCCTGCATTATCTAACATCAGTTTTTAAGCGAAAGAGGCACATGGAAGTGCCTTTTAAATTTCTCGATATAACCTTACATCATAAAGAACTATAGGTTTTATACCTTTTAAATAGAATTTCTATAAAATACGGCCATGTTATATGAAGCATGGTTAACCCTCACCGTCATCGGGCTTTGTTTTTCTAGCCTGATATTCACTCGATTTTCCCCAGATATTATTATGATGGGCGCGGTCACGATCCTGTTCCTTAGCGGTGTACTGACGACTGAAGAAGCACTTAGAGGCTTCTCGAACGAAGGTATGATCACTGTTGCGGTGTTATATGTGGTTGCCAGCGGTTTGCAAGAAACAGGTACAATAAGCTGGCTTTGCGGCTCACTTCTTGGTCGCCCACCATCGGTTTCTAATGCGCAGTTTAGATTGATGTCACCCGTTGCTGTATTGAGCGCATTTCTCAATAATACTCCTGTTGTAGCTATGTTTATTCCATTGGTTTCTAGCTGGGCAAGAAATAACGGCCTTCACGTCTCACAATTAATGATCCCATTAAGTTACGCAGCAATTATTGGTGGTGCTTGCACATTGATCGGCTCTAGTACCAACCTGATCATTAACAGCATGTTGGTCAAAAATAATCCAGAGTTAGGTTTGGCCATGTTTGATCTGGCATGGGTCGGCGTACCTTGTGTATTCGCGGTTATCGGTTTTATGGTGTTATTCGGCCAAAAGCTTCTTCCTAAACATGGATCAGTTGGACAGGATCTAAAAGATGTAAGGCAATACAGTGTCGAAATGATGGTCACTGCAGAGTCTACGATCTGTGGCAGAACCATTGATCAAGCCGGACTACGCAATCTTCCCGGAATGTATCTTGTTAGTATCGAAAGGGATGGCGAAACATCCTCTAGTGTTGGTCCGCATCATCAATTAAAAGGTAATGATCGGTTGATGTTTGTTGGTGATGTTGAATCTGTTATCGACTTGAAAAAGATCCGTGGGATTGAGCTGATTGCTGAAGAAGATCGACACTTTATGAATCAAACTGTGCAACGATCAATGGTCGAAGTTGTCGTATCTGAAAATTGCCCTCTGATTGGAAAAACGATTAGAGACAGCCGATTCAGGACGCACTACAATGCCGCGATCATTGCTGTCGCCAGGCATGGCAGCCATCTAAAGCAAAAGATCGGCGATATCGTGTTGAATCCAGGCGATACCTTACTACTCGATGCTAGAGAAAACTTCTTAGAGCAACAACGTTTCTCAAAGGATTTCCTGCTGACTAGTCAGATCAAAGACTCAAGAGTTGTACGTCATAATCTGAGTATTGTTTCACTCATGATCCTAGCTGGAGTCGTGTTAACCGTAAGTTTTCAGTGGCTAAGCATGTTGCAAGCATCCATGCTAGGAGCTGGCTTAATGTTGATTACTCGATGCACTACCAGTGTTGTTGCAAGAAAGAGCATTGATTATCAGGTCTTAATCGTCATTGCAGCATCAATAGCCTTAGGCACAGCAGTTGAAAAGACGGGGCTGGCTACTTTGATAGCTGAAAAGTTGATTGGTTTCAGCGGCAGTCAACCTATGCTCGCGTTGGCTATGGTATTTATCGCTACAGCAATCTTTACATCGATTCTTTCAAATACAGCTGCTGCCGTCGTGTTATTTCCTATCGCCATGGCGAGCGCAGAAACGCTAGGAGTCAATCCAATGCCATTCGTTATAACATTGATGATCGCGGCAACTGCCAGTTTTGCTACACCTATAGGTTATCAAACGAACCTAATGGTCTATGGTCCAGGTGGTTATCGATTCAGTGACTACCTAAAAACAGGTGTACCTTTAACGATACTGGTTTTCATCATAACACTGAGTATTGTGCCTATTGTGTGGCCTTTGTAATTTCTGGTTTTGAATTATAAAGAAACAATCAGCTTTTTCAGTTGATTGATCTGGAGTTTGGCTTAAACGGATCGGAGCGAGCGAAGAAAAGCATCATATTGTTATGATGGAACGGTGAAAGTCTTAACAATATGAAGCAGGCGAAATGCCCTACTTCAATGGAATGGTGGCTATGCCTAGATTCGAACTAGGGACCCCATCATTATGAGTGATGTGCTCTAACCAGCTGAGCTACATAGCCAATATTTGTTACATTCAGGACGCGGGATTTTGGGCTGCTGAGGAGAAATTGTCAAGTGTTGTTTTACGTACTTGGCCAATCGCAGCAATCTATAAATTTAGCGGGCGCCTAGAACGACTATCGTCTTACCTGCGGCAGTGATCAAGAGTTGTTCTTCTAGGCCTTTTAATACTCGGCCAACCATTTCCCTAGAGCAACCGACAATTCGTCCAAGTTCTTGTCGTGTAACACGAATTTGCATGCCATCTGGATGTGTCATTGCATCTGGTTCATTACACAGGTCAAGTAGTGTTCTGGCTACGCGACCAGAAACATCCATGAAAGCAAGATCACCGACTTTCCGATTCGTTTTTTTAAGACGTTTTGCTATCTGCTGAGAAATTTGAAAAAGTAGGTCGGGGTACTCTCCGGATATCTTTCTCACCTTATCGTAGCTGATATAGGCAATTTCGCAGGCCGTACGCCCACGTACGAATGCAACACGAGTGAGTTCTTCTTCAAATAACCCCAGTTCGCCGAAAAACTCGCCTTCATTTAGATAAGCTAGGATAATTTCATGCCCCTTTTCATCTTCGAGTAAAACGGTGACCGACCCTTCAACCACATAGAGTAATTCATTAGCAGGATCACCTTGACGCAAGATCATATTTTTTGCGGGAAAAGATTTTCGGTGAGATTGTTCTAGCAGTTTTTCAATGTACTCTGGCGTTTTTGGCACGTTCAAAACGGGTATAGCCACGTAGTTCTCCTTCGTAAGAATGCTTGTTTTGTTTGAGCTGTCCCTTTCTCCAGCCACTGATTATTTTATGATACGCTTGCCATCATAAAAACGGTAGGAATTAGGAGTAAATAAATGCAAGCACGTGTTAAATGGGTCGACCATATGTCATTTTTAGGTGAATCAGGCAGTGGTCATTCAGTTGTTATGGATGGAGCGCCAGAATCCGGTGGTCGAGATCTTGGAATACGTCCAATGGAGATGTTATTAATCGGCATGGGCGGCTGTGCATCTTTTGATGTTGTTGCGATGTTAAAAAAAGCTCGACAAGATATTTTTGATGTTGAAGTTGAGTTAAATAGTGAGCGTGCGGAAGATATCCCGAAAGTTTTTACCAAGATCCATGCGCATTTTATTGTCCGTGGCCGAAATATAAAGGAATCTCAGGTTAAGCGTGCGATCGAGCTATCGGCGGAAAAATACTGCTCAGCATCGATTATGCTTGGTGAGACTGCTGAGATCACGCATGATTATGTGATCGAGGAAATATAAGCTTCTTCTAACGTTTTTACACCAAACTGCTCGCAACAGGACTGTGGACTACCGATAAATTGTGGCTGGCCTTCGTGCAAGATAATTATTTCGTCACAGAGCATTTCTACATCGGCTAATAAGTGAGTGCTGAAAAACAAGGTTTTTCCTTTGCTTTTTTGATCGAGTAAATAGCGTTTGAATAAGCTCCGCGCTTTTGGATCGAGTCCGCTCATAGGCTCATCCAAAACAAGCAGATCTTTATTGCTCATTAGAACAGCAGCTAACCCGAGTTTTTGAGCCATACCTTTTGATAGTGCATGGACGGGCTTTTTCAGAGCGGCAAAGTCAAGATCCAAAGCCGCGATGACTTCATCACGAACTGTGGCATCAAACGGTTCGTGATACATGCGAACCATATGTTGTAAAAAGTCATTACCGGTGACGAAGTAGGGAGGGATAAATCGTTCAGGCAAAAAAGCCAATGGCGATCGAGCTTCAGTATTTTGATGCGGCATACCAAAAATTTCTATTTCACCGGACTGAATATCACAAAAATCCAATAGACATTGGATTAAGGTGGTTTTACCCGCGCCATTTTCACCGATCAACCCTACAAACGATCCCCGTTCAATGACCAGAGATAAACTTTTCAAGACATGTTGTTTTGCGTAATATTTATTGATGTTGGTGAATTTTAGTGCAGGTGTCATGTCTAAATTATCAAGCATCCACGGCGTTGAGTACAGAGCAAGCGATGAAGTTATGTCCAAATATAAATATTAAGCTCTTATTACAAAGCAGTGCTATGATTTGATCGTACTATTTTTCGAGAACTTGGAGGAACTTATGAAAAAATTATCTTATCTACTACTCACCATTAGCCTTAGTGTTAATGCAGGCATCACTCAAGCGATTGATTCCGTTGTTTCAACATCACCAGAGGGTGCGAGTGTTTACATTATTTCGCCGGTTGATGGCGAAACTATTTCCGGGCCAGTACATATTCTATTTGGTTTAAGTGGCATGGGTGTCGCACCTGCTGGAACCGTTAGAGAGAACACAGGACATCACCACTTGTTGATCGATGGAGAAGCGTTACCTACGGCGGGGCAAGCTATGGGGAAAGATCTGAAACACTTTGGCGGAGGCCAAACGGAAACGAAAGTGGAGCTACCTAAAGGTAAACACACACTACAGTTGATTTTAGGAAACCATTTACATATTCCGCATAACCCACCAGTAGTGTCTGAAGAAATCACCATTATTGTTGAATAACAGAGAGAGAATATATTTACTGAAAATCGCAACTATCATCATGTGATCAGGTACACTTAATTGGTACAGATTGAGCTTTTATTTCGATAGTTATTTTCTATCGATATCATTAACTCAATCAATTTTACAAATAGAAAAGGGGGCGTTATTCTGCAATCCCGAACGAACTTTAGATTAAACGACATAATCCAAGAGGAGAAGTCATGAGCGTACTCGTTACAAAAAAAGCACCTAATTTCACAGCAGCAGCTGTTATGCCTGACGGCAGCATTAAAGAAGATTTCAGCTTGTCTGATTACCGTGGACAATACGTTGTCCTATTTTTCTACCCATTAGATTTCACTTTCGTATGTCCTTCAGAGTTAATCGCACATGATCACCGTGTTAAAAAATTCGAAGAGCTTGGTGTTCAAGTTATCGGTGTTTCTATCGATTCACAATTCACTCACCACGCATGGCGTGAAACGCCAATCGACAAAGGTGGTATTGGCCAAGTGGGCTATCCATTGGTAGCTGATACAACTCAAAAAATCATGAAGAAATATGATATGAAACATCCTGCAGGTGTTGCATTGCGTGGCTCTTTCTTGATCGACAAAGAAGGAATTGTTCAATCTCAAAGTGTGAACAATCTACCGCTAGGCCGTAACGTTGATGAAATGGTACGTTTGGTTGAAGCGCTTCAGTTTACTGAAGAGCATGGTGAAGTTTGTCCAGCAGGTTGGAACAAAGGTGACAAAGGTATGGTTCCTGATGCTGATGGCGTTGCTAACTACCTGTCTGATAACGCAGATAAGCTATAAGAAGCATTGCATTGAAGCAGTAGTTCCAAAAAAGGGTGGTTTTAACCGCCCTTTTTTTTCCAGAAATTTAATGAGAGGTAATTCCCATGTCAAACGAAGGCTACCACGAACCCGTTAATGAACTTTCGGATCAAACACGTGACATGCACCGCGCTATAACATCGTTGATGGAAGAGCTAGAAGCGGTCGACTGGTATAATCAACGAGTCGATGCTTGTAAGGATGAAGAGCTTAAAGCCATACTCGAGCATAATCGCGATGAAGAAAAAGAACATGCAGCGATGGTTTTGGAATGGATTCGGCGACAAGATCCTTCTATGGATAAAGAGTTAAAAGACTATCTGTTCACCGACAAGCCGATTGCCCACACATAAATAAAAGACGATATGATTAGTTTTCCGGCCATTGTGCACATGAGCTGATCGAACTGCCCACAGAAACTCTCAGAGAACAATATTAAGGAAGGAAATTTTCATGACGACAAAACACCAGAAACTATTAATTCTTGGCTCAGGTCCAGCAGGCTATACGGCTGCAGTTTATGCCGCTCGAGCAGCTTTAGAACCTGTTCTAATCACCGGTTTGCAACAAGGCGGACAGATGACGACCACGACAGAAGTTGATAACTGGCCTGGCGATCATGAAGGTGTAGATGGCACTGAGCTTGTTGTGCGTATGCAAAAACATGCGGAACGTTTTGGAACCGAAATGATCTTCGATACGATTAATGAGGTCGATCTTAATCAGCGTCCTTTCTTGTTGAAAGGTGATTCTGGTGAATACACGTGTGATGCTTTGATTATCGGCACCGGCGCTTCAGCAAAATACCTTGGCTTGCCTTCTGAAGAAGCATTTTCGGGCCGTGGTGTTTCTGCTTGTGCAACTTGTGATGGTTTCTTTTATAAAGACAAGCCAGTTGTTGTTGTCGGTGGAGGTAATACCGCTGTTGAAGAGGCGTTATATCTTTCTAATATATGTTCACATGTTACGGTCATTCACCGACGTGATAAATTTCGATCAGAAAAAATTCTTAGCAACAAGTTGGAAGAAAAAGCCAAAAACGGTAATGTCACTATTGAATGGGATCATGAGCTAGACGAAGTGCTTGGAGATGATGCCGGTGTGACTGGCGTGCGCATGAAAAGTACGAAAGATGGCACGACTAAAGAACTTGACGTGCATGGTGTCTTTATTGCCATTGGCCATAAACCAAACACAGATATTTTTGAAGGTCAGTTAGAAATGCAATATGGCTATCTGAATACAAAGGGTACGAATCCTGATGGTTTTGCGACACAAACCAGTGTTCCTGGTGTATTTGCTGCTGGCGATGTGGCTGACCCGGTTTATAAGCAAGCAATCACGTCCGCAGGTTCGGGTTGCATGGCGGCATTGGATGCTGAACGTTTCTTTGAACAAGGGGAAGAATAAAATAATATGTTCGAACTGATCAGAAAACAAAAAATAGACTCTCTGAATATTGAAGCACAGGAATATGTTCATACGAAAACGGGTGCGCGTCATTTTCATATGGCTGCTGATGACAACAACAATGTGTTTTCCATCGGCTTTGCTACCGTACCGGAAGACTCAAGAGGCGTAGCGCATATCCTTGAGCATACTTCGCTTTGCGGCAGTCAAAAATATCCAGTGCGTGATCCATTTTTTATGATGATCAGACGTTCATTGAATACCTTCATGAACGCGATGACGAGTAGTGACTGGACGGCGTATCCTTTCGCTTCTCAGTCACGTAAAGATTTTGATAACCTGCTAGAAGTCTATTTAGATGCCGTATTTTTCCCACGCCTAGATCCGCTGGATTTTGCACAAGAAGGTCATCGTGTTGAGTTTGAAGCAGCTGACGATCCTGAATCTGATCTGGTTTACAAAGGTGTCGTTTTTAATGAAATGAAAGGTGCGATGAGTTCGCCTGTTTCACAGCTTTGGCAGGCATCGAATAGTGCACTATTTCCGACCACCACTTATCATCATAATAGTGGTGGTGAACCTGCTGAAATTCCTGATCTCACCTATGAGCAATTAAAAGAATTTCATGCTGAACATTATCACCCGTCGAATGCGGTGATTATCACTTATGGGAATTTTCCGGTTGAAGAGCATCAGAAAAAATTTAATGACTGGGCTTTAGATAAATTTGAAAAGAAAGCGTTAGATTTCTCAGTTCCAGATGAACAACGCTTTACTGAACCACAACAGATCACCGTTCCTTACGCACTGGATGCGGAGGAAGATGAAATTGACCCAAGCAAGGGTAAAACGCATGTAGTTATGCACTGGTTATTAGGTCGAATCACTGATCTGGAAAGCATGATGGACATGCACCTTTTGAATGGTGTGCTGTTAGATAATAGTGCTTCACCTTTGCGACTTGCGTTAGAAAAAACCGAGTTAGCAAACTCGCCTTCAGACCTTTGTGGGCTCGATAACTCATCGCATGAGGCGAGCTTTATTTGTGGTGTGGAAGGTACTGATCCTGAAAAAGCCGATGCGATCGAACAATTGATTCTTGATGTGATCAAAGATGTTGCTGAAAATGGTGTTCCACAAGCAACCATCGAGGCTGTATTGCATCAGTTTGAGCTTGACCAACGGGAAGTTTCTTCTGGTAGTTACCCTTATGGCTTACGTCTAGCGGGAACAATTTTACCGATGGCATTACACGGCGGAGACCCTATTGCTGCTTTGGATCTTGATCCATTACTGAATAAGCTCGGTGAAAAGAGCCAAGATCCTGAGTTTTTGAAAGGCTTAGCCAGAGAACTCCTATTAGAAAACCAACACCGTATTCGAGTCGTCATGACACCGGATACAGAGCTAAGTGCACAAAAAACAGCAGAGGAAAAGCTGCGTCTAAGAGAGATGAAGGTAGGACTTTCTGATCAAGAAAAACAAAAAATTATTGAGCTAACAAAACAGCTAGAAGACCGTCAGAATGCTGAAGATGATCCTGAAGTGTTACCTAAAGTTGGTCTTGAAGATGTGCCTGCAGAGATTCAAATTCCGATCGGTAAAATTAGTCAGATCAATCATCGGAATACTCATTGGTATTCTGAAGCAACCAATGGCCTCACCTATGAAAGTGTGATTGTGCCTTTGCCTGCCATGACTGAGCAAGAAACTGCATTATTGAGTTTATACACGGATTGTTTGACAGAGCTAGGTGCTGGTGAGAAAGATTATTTAAAGATTCAAACCCAACAATCTGCTGTAAGTGGTGGGGTACATGCCTCTTTGAGTATTCGGGGTAAGGTTGATAATACTCAACAGATCAACGCCTTTTTCAGAATGGGCGTGTCGGGTTTAAACCGTAAACATACTGATTTTGCAGAATTAATGTATGAACATTTTACTGCTCCAAGGTTTGATGAACTGGAGCGTATTAAAGAGTTGATCGCCCAAAGTCGTGCCAGTCGGGAAGCTTCTATTACCAGCCATGGTCAATCGTTGGCAATGGCTGCAGCGACATCGGGTTTAAGCCCCTCAGCAAAACTAGGGCACGAGTG
The DNA here is from genome assembly GCA_913058255.1 of uncultured Pseudomonadota bacterium. Lineage (GTDB taxonomy): Bacteria > Pseudomonadota > Gammaproteobacteria > CAJXQU01 > CAJXQU01 > CAJXQU01. The sequence goes on from CAJXQU010000001.1 coordinate 324,817, forward strand.
GAATGGATTACTCGGCATTAAGAATCTGATCACATTAGATGAAGGCTTTGAAACGGAAGCAAACCTACGGTTATTTTCTGACACACTGAATTCTATTCATCAGAAGATATTGGCTGCTTCAAACGAATTATTGATCGTCGCGGAAGAGGATAATCATACGAAAATAGCATCGGATTTGAATGCGCTCTGGAAAACAAACTCAAGCCAGTCAAACGATTTATTCTCGCCAGAATTTTCGCGAGAGAAAGTTCGGCAAGGTTGGATCACAAGCACGCAAGTCAATTTCTGTGCGAAAGGTTACGAGGCAGTACCGAGCAGTCATCCTGACGCGGTAGCCTTAACGGTACTTGGCCGCTTTCTGCACAATGGCTATTTACATACTGCGATACGAGAAAAAGGTGGCGCCTACGGCTCTGGTGCATCTTATGATAGCGGCACAGGAACCTTCAAGTTCTTTTCTTATCGTGATCCACGTATGGCAGAAACCTTGAACGATTTTGATCGCTCGGTTGCTTGGTTGTTAGAAGGAAAGCATGAATATCGTCAACTAGAAGAATCTATTTTGGGTGTGATCAGCGCCATTGATAGACCAAACTCCCCTGCTGGGGAAGCGGTTCAAACACATATGTTGAATCTTCATGGACGACCAGCAGAATATCGACGTGCTAATCGTCAAGCCGTACTTGGTGTCACAATCGATGATCTTAAACGTGTAGCGGAAAAATACCTGCAACCAAAAATGGCTAATATCGCCGTTGTCAGTAATCCTGCAGAACGTGCCGAGCTTGAAAAACTCGAACTGGAAATCCTCTCCCTACAATAAAATAAATGGAAACAGTAAGTTTCTTAGATGATGGCGTACATTTTAAAAACTACGCCATCATCCCTGCCTCTGTCTTTCCACATGGCTCAGTGTCATGGACAGATTTAAAAGAAGCAGATCCAGATTGTTGGCCTCCTGAGTTACGTTTGAAATCGGGCGAAATTTTGTTTATCTCGGCGGAGAAAAAAGAAGCCCTAGCGATTGCTTGTCTACGGCACAAAATTCCATTGGCCCCGCGTGAAGATATTTGGGGGTTGTTACTCGAACCCTTCCTTGATACAGAATTTACAAAAGATGAGCAGCTTCAGACTAACCAAAGATTAATTCAATGTGGTTTCAGTAAGAGTGAAATTGAAGCCATTCGGACAAAGCTAGAAAAGAAAATGCTTTTTTATAATAGTTTTGCTTGGGAATGGATTCATCTTGGTTTATACGACTTATTTGCTGCGCAGGGTCTCATATCACGCGCTCGACTCGCTTCAATTTCGTCGCATTGGCGAGTCGCTCATAAACAAAAAATCTATTGGTGGGCTATGGAGATTGCTAATCGCAAGTTACTATGAGCTTTTGATTGAGTGGAATGACTCAAAGGAAGTAGAAGCATTGCGCAGGTTTTGATCAAGGCAGTGAAACAAAACCTGCGGTTGTCGTTATAACATTATTTTATGACAGCAATGGCTTGGGAAGGGTCTGTCGCTAGGAATAGGCCTTTTTTACAACAAGCTGAGGCTTCTTCACTTTTACCCATGTTTTCTAACGTTTCAGCTAGCTGACGGTAGACTTCTGGACCAGCTCCAAATTCTACCGCTGTTTCCAAGTAGTGTTTGGCCTTTCCCCACAGCTCATTCTTATTACACAAGATGCCTAGCACCGTGAGTAGCTTGTGATCTTCCTCGCGAGCAGGTAGCCATTTTTCAGCACGCTCTAGTTGTTTAACAGAATCATTGCCACTAGCAAGACCGTATAAAGAAATAAGTCGATCGTCCCAACTTTTATTCAAGGATTTTTCGATCAAAGGAATGGTTGCAGCACTCTCAGAGGAGTGAGCTAGTTTTTCCAAGTAAGTGAAAAGTAGCTCAGGATCTTCTTTTAGTTTTTTCGGCACAGTCGACCAGATCTGTTTGATGTCTGTAATATCAGCATCTGAAGAGCTGAGTAAGCCTAACCATGTTTTACTTTCCAGTGCTTCAATATTTTCAAGAGGGAGAGCACGGTTTTTCTTCAAACGTTTGATCAGCGGTTGGATAGATTCCCAGTCTTCATTCGCAAGGTGAAGGTCTGATAATAAGCTCAAAACGCGTGGGTGGTTTTGGTTATTGGCTAGTAGCTCTTCTAATGTAATTCGAGCCATTTCAGTTTGGCCTTCTTGCATTTGTAGCTCAGCACGAGTGATGCCAACAGCAACATCTGCCTGAGGTGCTGAGGAGTGAGCAAGCTGTAGATAGTTATCTCGCTTCTCAACTTTCCCCATACTTTGGGCTGCTTGTGCGGCACCGAGGTAGTGGATGTAGGATAGACGGTCACTTATCTTTGCATCATGCGAGAGTGAACGTTCTGCAGCCTCCCAGTTGCCTTCTGTCAGTGCGGCATAACCCTTTGAAAGCGATTTTTGTGCTTTCTTTTCTTTACGATCAGCATTCCAACCACCGACTTTTTTCGGTGTTGACCAGATATTAGCTAAAATGCGCACCGTATAATAAAGCAGGATACCTGCGAGAATAGTGACTAAAGCAAAAAAGATGAAACTGGTTCGCAAAACCTGACCATGATAGCCGATGATGATATAGCCGGGATCGTCCATCGCAATAGAGCCGACATAGATTGCCGCCAGCAAAAGTATGAGTGTGGTAAAAAGTAGTTTCATGAGGACTGATCCTCTTGGCTAGCTATTTTTTTGTATGCTTTAAGCAGGTTCAATGCTTGAGTTACTTCTGGCATTGAAGGTTTCAGATCGGTACCTTCCATCTTACCAAGTTCTTCAAGAACGGTTTTTACCGGCGCTGCTTCAACATTAAAATAACGTTGAAGGATGTCAGAAACACGCGTTAATGAAGCCTTCATGCTACCGTTATCACGGCGGAGAACTGAGAGCTTTGCACTTGTGAGTTCGAGCTGTAAGTTTTGGTGCAAAAAGTATCTGAGTTCTGGATCAAATAAAATCTCATCAGGGACTTCTTGATCTTTAATCTCGACCATTTTGATCAAGTCACCCCACATAGAGAGTCCCACATCTTTCCAATCGCCAGCTAATGCTTCTTCTTTTGACGGGATTTTCATGTCGTTCAGTGTCGGAACGTCAAAATCTTTCAGAGGTAAGGATTCAACACGTGATGTTACATCGGCAATGTACAGAACCATTCCACTGATATCGGCATCTTCGACCTCGCGCAGCGCATTCATTTCTTTGATCAGTTGTTCACGAATACTATTCAGATTTGGGTTGCCCAAATCACGTAACTTAGTATCAGCACCCTGCATAGCTGCGAGCGCTGTTGGTACATCGCGTTCCAGGCTGAGACGCTGTTGTGCAACAGTCAGAAGGTATTCAACTTCCGCAATCACCCAATCGGACTCTTGCTTAGGCTTTTTATTTTGAATCGTTTCTAATGTTTCACTGAAAACAGTTTGTTTGCTAGCCAGAGCATCAAGTGTGCTTTTGAAATCATTGGTGCTCGACTGTTGCTCTGTAGCGATCGTTGAGACTTTTGATGAGCTTGCTTTAACCTCAGTAGATAAATCACTCATTTTGCCGTCGTACTGTTGTAACTGCTCATCTGCATGTAGTTGAGATGATTGAAGTTTATCGTATAACCAATAAACAGCACCGCCTCCTAGCAGGAGCACCAATAATACAATTAGTAAAACAAGACCAGTACTACCACCTTTTGAAGTTTGTACATGTTCTAGTGGTTCAGCGTCTTCATATTGCTCAAACTCAATATCTTCTTCAATGATTTCATGGGTGTTTTTATCATTCATTTTGTTCCCTCACTTGATGCCAGGATTGTAGTGTAGTGATTAGATCTTTATCAATAGCACTGCTTGCTACGAGTACTTGATGAGTAAATCCCTTTTGTTTTGCATATTTTGCAACACGATCACTAACCGTCAGTAATGGTGTTGATAAAAGCTGCTGTTGGTTATTTTCGCCCAGTATAGCAAACAAATTATCCAATCCTGCAATACTGGTCACAATGATGATATCGAGTTTTTTTTGATGCCAATGAGCTTCAATTATAGCGGGATCGGAGTTTGCGGCTTGGCGCTGATAAACTTCAGCATAATCTACGGTTTTAGCCCCCCGTAGATTTAAACCTTTGGCTAATGTATCGCTGCCGCCTTGGCCTCTGAAAATAAGGACTTTTTTGTTTTGTAGTGATGCCTCAGTAAAGTCAGGCATGGTTAGCAGTCCTTCGCTTGACGCTATTTCAGGAACGTGGACATTGGTTACCCTAGCTTGCGTAAGAGCGCTAGCGGTCGACTTCCCCACCGCGTAAACATTTAATCCTCTAAGGGTTTTATGGTTCTCAGAAAGCGCGGCCAAGCCATAACTTACGGCATTAATGCTGATGAAAATGATGAGATCATAAGTATTGATCTTGGTAAGAAACTGTTGGGTTTTTGCGGATGGTTCAATCGGTTGAATATGTAATGCAGGCCAAGCAATCGCATGACCACCGCTATTTTCGATTGCCGTAGAAAGTCCACTGGCTTGATCGGCGGGACGAGTGACGACAACCCAAAGATCTTGAAGAGAAGTATCCAAATTAGTGACTCAATTCATCCAAAATCCGGTCAGCACCACGTGCAAGCAGATCTTCAGCAAGGGAAATCCCCAGTTTTTCAGCATCATCTCGGTGGCCTGTGACTTCACCACGGATAATGCGGCTACCATCAACCTCGCCAACTAAGGCTCTGATCAGAATTTGATCACCCGTTAGCTCAGAGAAGCCTGCGATAGGAACCTGGCAGCCTCCGAATAAACGGCGGTTGACTGCGCGTTCTGCCAGTAGCCGTGTATGGGTATCTTTGTGATCAAGTGGCGAGATCAGCGATAGCGTTTTTTCATCCCCAGCGCGACATTGGATGCCTATTGCTCCTTGACCGATGGCGGGAAGTAAAGTGTCACTATCAATGAAGTGGCTGATCTTGTGTTCTAGTCCTAGCCTGATCACGCCGGCTGCAGCAAGAATAATAGCATCGTACTCATCATTCTCGAGTTTTCTTAGGCGAGTTCCAACATTGCCGCGTAGATCTAAGATATTAAGATCAGGCCGTAGGTTTTTTATTTGACACTGGCGACGTAAGCTGGAGGTTCCTACTCGAGCACCTTCAGAAAGATCGGTTATTGATGCGGTTGGTTGGTTAGCGAGCAAAACATCGCGAGGATCTTCCCTTTGCAAAATTATCGGCAGATCCAAACCCTCCGGCATCTCGACAGTGACGTCTTTCATGGAATGTACTGCGATATCTGCTCTTTCTTCTAGCAGAGCAACTTCCAACTCTTTGACAAACAAGCCTTTCCCACCAATTTTCGCGAGGGGGGAATCCAGAATTTTATCGCCTTGAGTTTGTATGCCGATCAATTCGACAGTCAGATTGTCATGCCTGTTCAACAAGAGATCACGAACATGTTCAGCTTGCCACATGGCTAAAGGACTTTTTCGGGTGACTATCTTTAGTGTTTTCATACCGACATGCTACGAATTGATGGACTCGGTCGCAACTGAAATTTACAATATATTTTGTAAGGGAGTTATTATAAAGCAGGCGGCGTTAAGTTTAGCAGCTTTCGTAAGGCCCAGACCCGGAAGGTAAATCTATGATTTTTTATGGTTTTACATTACAATAGGACACAATTTCTAGGGAAGAAATTCTAGGATGGAAAAGGCATTACTTTGAGACATAAGTAAGCGTTAGCAGGATAGGCATGATGCCAAGATACAATAAGGAATTAAGTCAGATCAGTTTTTCTGTTGATCAAGCTCATCTCCATATCTAAGGTTTAACCTATCTCTTGGGAAACGACTCAATATTAATGATGCATTCTCTTGAGCGCGAGGGAGTACTTCATAATGATAGCTTTCTGTGAACCTTGTCACACAAGGCAGCGGAACCTCTGCTTTGGGCATCAGTCATAATAAGTAATGCAGCGTTAGAGTCTTTTATCGATGATGAGAGGCTTAGAGGACAAGTGAAGCGTTGTTTTTGTATATTGATTCCTTGTACAAGGAAAACGCGAACAATAAAGAGTCCTTTAATTATCTAAAAATCTAGGATGAAAAAATTTTAGAGTATTCATACAAAACCATCCCAATATGGAGGGGAAGTAAAATATGAAAAATGTAGTGTACATATCAATACCACTTCTTATGCTGGCGTCATTAAATCTTCAGGCAGTGGCTGTCATTGAAGTAGTCGATCCGCTTTCTCCGAATAACACGGTTTATCGGCAGCAGAACATTACATTACCAGCGGTAGGAACAACAATTTCTGAAGCCTCGTCCGGGCTTGATTTAACTCGACGAACGAACGCCGGTGTTGTTGGTTCAAGACACGAGTATTCTCGGTTTGATCCGTACAACACTAATCAATCGATGATCTTACTGAATGGCGATGGTGGTCGATCCGGTGTCTACGGTACACAGACATCCGGCGCTTATAATGATGCGAGTAATCTGATTACGACTCTTTCTGTTACCGAAGCTCGTTGGGACAGAAATAATTCGAACAAGCTTTGGGGTTTTTCTGAGTCTTCCATAAAAACGGTAGACTTCAGTTCTGGTGCTCCAATTGAAACGGTCGTTAAGAACTTTTCACAAGATAGTAACCTGACGGCAAAGTTAGGCTACAGCAACTTTATTATCACGATGAATGATGAAGGAGAGGCATCTTACAATAATAAAACTTGGGCTTTCTTAGCTAAAGAACAGGACGGTGCTGGGCGTGAGCATATCGTTACGTGGGATAGCCAAAGCCAGCAGGTTCTTGGAACTTATGAACTCACCGCCAGAGAAAAGGATAATATCGACTGGGTTGGAATGTCAGCTAAGGGAAATTATGTATTAGTGGGTGGTTTGGATTATGCGGCAAATGAAGCGACGCAAAATATCACAGGCCTGACAATGGCGAGCACCGACTTATCAAGATTCCATCGCTTGGATTACACCACAGCACATGCTGACGTGACCTTGGATAGTAATGGTAATGAAGTTGTCGTTATGCAAAACACACGTACTGATAATATTGACATCATTCCTGTTGATTGGGATACAAAGGCCATTACCGAGATCCCACTCTCTGGCGAAGATGCTTATGCAGGCACAAATCGTACAGCGATAGTTGATCTGAATTATGACGATAACTCCGATATTGGCTTTAACGGTGGCGTGCATATTTCGGGTAACTTTGATGGCTACGCGCTAATTAGTACAACCATTGATGCGGGCATTGCAGAAGAAAATTGGCTGGATCGTTCAATCATTCTAGTAGAGCTAAATGCAGACGATCCTACAACAGTTTTTTTATCGAAAATTTATAATACGACAGAAGAATATTGGCAAGAAACACACGGCACGATCTCGAACGATGGTACGAAAGTTCTTTGGGCAGCCAACTGGGATAATGTCGGTGATGGTGGTGACTTTGATAACTTCTTACTTGAGTTGGATATCACTAGTCTTGATCTTGCTAATGTCGGAAGTGTTCCTTTACCTGGAGCTGTCTATTTGATGGGAAGTGCCTTGGTTGGCTTATTTGGCTTCAGTCGAAAAAGAAAAAAACAATAAGACTCTCTAAATGCTTTGATGAGATAGGTTTGTATCCACAGGATGTGAGTTTAATCATATATTTTAACCTGTCTTGTCAAAGTGTTGATAATAAGAAGAAGTATTATCTTGATGTGAGTTTAAGAGCTGCTTATGGATGAGCGGGATGTTTAAATGTAATGAATTACGGAAGCTTCCACGAGCAGTTCAATGCTCGCGATCTCGTCATTTTAATTTCCTTCGATTAAACCAAACTGAAACCTCAGAGTTTTGAGTTAAAATTTTTCTGATCTTGCTGAATTTTACTCTTCACAAAATCAAAAATAGAATAAAGACATGCTAGACTCCGTTGGCAATGGAAAAAATAGCGTATTAACGGTTAGTGGAATAATTATAATGAAAACAGAAACCACCCCCAGGTTTTGGGTGCAGCCTTTGTTCGTTCTGTATTTTTTGCTATTTACAGTTTTTTTGTTCATGCAAGCTATGAATAACCCAGCGAATAATTGGGATATGCTCGGCTACGCTGGATCGGTTAAAAGTTTCGAGACAGATGATAAACAGGAAATCCATGACTATGCTTTCTCTGAGCTTGAGAAATATGTTGACGCCGAGAAATTTCAAGAATTAACCTCGGAAAGTGATTATCGCAAAACGGTTTATGCTGATCCTGAATCTTTCAGGCAGGTTCTTCCTTGGTATCAAATTCGTCCTATTTATACAGGAGCGATGTACGTTCTCACCAAGCTTGGAGTGAATGTTTATAAGGCCAGTTATATTGTTTCAGCTACTGGAGTCGTTCTTGGTTTATGGGTTTTTTATTTCGCTTTCCGTCCTTATATAGCGCCGGTGTTTTGGTTTGCGCTGCCTTTTTTCATCGTTTTAAATGATGCTGTCAGAATCGCACGGTTCAGCAGTCCTGATTCATTGGCATTTCTATGGGTTGCTATACTGAGTTATTTTTTCATACGACGTCAGCGATTGTTCCTCTGGTTATTACCCTTATCGATCATTGTACGAACCGATCTTATTTTTATGGTGGGGTTATTTTTAGTTTACTTATTTTGGTTTTATTCGGTAGAGAAGCGTAAGACATTGAAGATGAAAAAGGGATTTCGTCTAGTTAGGAGTCAAAGAGGAAAAGTTGTTATAGCATCTGTAGCTTCCCTTGGCATTTATCTCGTTGTGAATTTAATTTTTGGAAATTATGGATGGGCCACAGTTTTCCACCTAATGTTTGTTTCTCGACTAAACTACCCGGCAGATATGGTGGTTCATGTAGAGCTTATTCAATATGTTAGCGCGTTGAAACATGGTCTGCCGAGTATGTTACAGAATAATGCTTTTGATCTTTTTGTTGGGATTTTTATTGTGATGCTTGGGTTGTTGTTGAAATTAAAACAGCTGCGAGGAGGTTTTAAAAATCTTATGGCGGAACGTATTAACGCCTTAATGCTCATATCATTCTTATTTATAATTGCTCACTACCTTGTGTTTCCTGAAGATGACTCGCGCTTTTTTGTCGCGCAATACATGATAGGTTTGCTTAGCTTTTTAGCATTATTAACACGAGTTAGTGATATAGATCCAACGGAAGAACAAAAGCTGAGAAGAAATTACCCTGAACGCATGAAGTGATCTGAAGTACAAAAATGCAGACCGAAAACCAGTCTGTGTTTTTATTTTTGTACAGAGTTTTTTAAAGCTAAACGAATAATTTCTTCGCTGCTTAAGCCTTCTATATTTAGTTGGCTGATAGACTTACTTGCTTCCTGTGGCTTAAACCCTAATGAAACCAAAGCACTGATCGCATCACTTTCCGCGGATGAAGCCATCGGTGTGCTAAATGCCCCCGAGACTGTTAATTTAACTTCCCAATCATCAAGCTTATCACGCATTTCAACGATCAATCGTTCCGCAGTTTTCTTACCAATACCAGGTAGTTTGATCAGCCGGGCAGTGTCATTATCATGAATGCAGTTTGCAAAATCTTGTGCTTCAATTCCTGAGAGAATAGTTAACGCCATTTTTGCTCCAACACCGTTGACCTTGATCAGAGTGCGAAATAGGCGACGCTCTTCTTCAGTATAAAAGCCATATAACAACTGAGCATCTTCACGTACAACTAAATGTGTAAAAAGCCGTAGTTTTTGATCAACCTCAGGAAGTTTATAAAAGGTTGTCATCGGTGCTTCGACTTCATAACCAACGCCGTTGACATCGAGCAGTAATTGCGGCGGTTGTTTTTCTAGCAAGATCCCTGTGAGTCGTCCGATCATAAGTATTTTCCGCTTAGGCCAGTTGTTTTGTTAGTAAGATAGTTTGACGAGAGTGAGCATGGCAAAGTGCAGCAGCTAACGCATCGGCCTGATCTTCTTGTGGAGGTTCACTCAGCAGCAACAGCATTCTAATCATATGTTGAACCTGAGTTTTGTCGGCATGACCACGCCCGACAGTCGCTTGCTTGATCCGGTTAGGGGTGTACTCAAAGACATCAACATCACCCTGCATCGCCGCGACCATTGCGGCTCCCCTCGCCTGGCCGAGCTTAAGTGCAGAGTCAGCATTTTTGTTCATAAAGACCTTTTCAATGGCCAGCTCGTCAGGGTGGTATTGATGGACGATATCGGTGATACCTTCAAAGATCTCTCTTAGACGTATTGGAAAATCAGCATTTTTGGTGGTTTTTATACAGCCGCTATGAACGTGTGTGTTTTTTTGTCCGAGGACATCGATGATCCCAAACCCGGTAAACCGTGAACCGGGGTCAATACCCAGAATTCTGACTGGTGAAGTATCAGGCTTCAACCCAGTTGTTCCAGTATCTCATCGCTGATTTCGGCATTAGAATAAACTTCCTGCACGTCGTCCAGATCTTCCAACATATCGGTGAGTTTTATCATGGTTTCTGCTTGGCTGGCAGTTAGCTCTACAGAGGTTGATGCTCGTTGTGTGACTTCAGCCATATCTGCTATTAGTTCGGCTTGATCTAATGCATCTTTTACAGCACCGAACGCTTCAGGAGAAGTGACGACTTCGATAGAACCACCATCTTCAACCACAACATCATCTGCACCGCCTTCTAATGCAGCTTCCATCACCGCATCTTCATCAGCACCGGGAGCAAAGCTGATTACGCCGATTTTGCTGAATAAGTATGAAACTGATCCGTCAGTGCCCATATTGCCACCCATTTTAGAAAAGGCATGACGTACTTCAGCGACCGTTCGGTTCTTGTTATCCGTCATGCAATCAACCATAACAGCTACGCCACCAGGGCCATATCCTTCGTAGCGGGTCTCTTCCATGTTATCGGCTTCATCATTACCAGCACCACGTTTAACAGCACGTTCGATGGTGTCCTTCGTCATGTTTTGAGACAGAGCAGCATCGATGGCTGCACGTAGGCGTGGGTTACTGTTTGAATCTTCTCCGCCCATTCTTGCAGCGACGGTGATTTCGCGGATCAGTTTTGTGAAAATTTTCCCGCGTTTCGCATCTTGACGACCTTTGCGGTGTTTGATATTTGCCCATTTACTATGACCAGCCATGTGTTCCTCTGCTTACCGTGTTAATTGTGGGCGAATTGTAACACTGTAACCCGATCTCACTAAAGATGAGATCGGGATTTTGTATTGTTTGAATGTGATTTACTAGTCGATCAAGCTATGTCGAAAGTAGTCTTTAGCTTTTTAGCAACCGACTCATTCTTAAGTTCAACATAGTTGGGCAGACCATTTTTGAATGGAGGATAATCCTCACCTTCGATCAAAGGCTGTAGATAGCGACGACATTCCTCAGTGATACCGAAACCATCTTCTGTGATGTATTCAGGAGGCATCATTTTCTCAACATTGGCGACATCAGCTAAAAGAGCCTCACCAATTTCCCATTGATAAGGCTCATCAGAGGTTCTGACGATGGCTGGCATAACGGCATTTTTGCCAGCCAAAGCGAACTCAACGGCTGCACGGCCGACAGCGTAAGCTTGGTCAACATCGGTTTTTGACGCAATGTGGCGGGCCGCACGTTGCAGGTAGTCGGCGACCGCCCAGTGATATTTATAACCTAGAGCACCTTTTACGATTTCAGCAATAACAGGTGCAACACCACCTAATTGAGCATGACCAAAGGCATCTTTACCGCCGGCTTCGGCAAGGAATACACCATCAGTATTGCTGAGGCCTTCAGATACGACGATGGCGCAGTAACCGAATTTTTTCACGCATTCATCAACACGTGCTAGAAATTTCTCCTGATCGAAAACGACTTCAGGGAAAAGAATGATATGCGGTGAATCACCTTCTTTTTCAGCCGCTAATGCACCAGCTGCTGCGATCCAGCCGGCATGACGACCCATGACTTCCATGACGAAAACTTTGGTTGAGGTTTTAGCCATTGAGGCGACGTCAAAACCTGCTTCACGGATAGAGACCGCGACATATTTCGCCACAGAACCAAAGCCTGGGCAGTTATCAGTAATAGGTAGATCGTTATCAACAGTCTTGGGAACACCGATACAAGTGATCGGATAACCCAACTTTTTGCTCATAAGAGCCATTTTATGTGATGTATCTTGCGAGTCACCACCACCGTTATAGAAAAAGTAACCAATATTATGTGCTTTGAAGACTTCAATGATACGCTCGTACTCAGCTGTGCTCTGTTCAATCGGTTTGAGTTTGTAACGGCATGATCCAAATGCGCCAGAAGGCGTGTGACGTAAGGCTGCAATATCTTCGTCAGATTCTAAAGAGGTATCGATCAGATCTTCTGTCAACGCACCGATGATGCCATTTCGGCCGGCATAAACGGTACCGATTTTGTCGCTATTTTCGCGTGCAGCTTGGATAACACCGCAAGCCGAAGCGTTAATGACAGCAGTTACACCACCTGATTGTGCATAAAATGCGTTTTTCTTGGTCATGCTATGAGAAACTCCTTAGGGTTTGATTTGTTGGTAAATAAATGACTGAATTATGTAATAATTTTACCTTGCATTGCTAATGAGTGAAAATGTCCGAGTGTAAACAATTGAACCCTGAACATTGTTAGTGTTTCGGTGTCATATACCACACATTATTATCGAGATTGTAATTTGAACAACCGACGATCATTTTTTTCTTTTATTACGGGCTGCCTGCTGACCGTTTTCACGCTAGCGGCGGCATCGATCGAGTTACCCGATATCGGTGACTCATCTGGGGCGACCATTTCTCCGGAGAAAGAACATCGGCTAGGTGCTGCATTTTATCGCAGCCTGCAAGGCCAAGGGGCTATTCTGGATGATTTGGAGACGCAAGAGTACCTACAAAATATCGGCCGAAAATTAGTATTATACAGTGATGGTGCTGGGCAAGAGTTCACATTTTTCCCCATTGCTGCAAGAAGTATTAACGCTTTTGCTGCACCCGGAGGTTTCATCGGTGTTAATGCGGGCTTGATTTTAAATACCCAGTCCGAAAGTGAGCTAGCGGGCGTCTTGGCTCATGAAGTTTCACATATTACGCAGCGTCATATGGCACGCTCATTTGAGCGGGCGGAGAACATGAGTGTGCCTATGGCGGTTGCTATGATTGGCTCATTACTTTTAGGCGTGCTTGATAAGGATGCTGGATTAGCAGCTTTAACGGCGGTATCGGCAGGTAGTGCACAAGGTCAGATCAACTTTACACGAACAAATGAAAAGGAGGCGGATCGTGTCGGTATGGCTCTATTATCACGTGCGGAATTTGATCCAAAAGGCATGCCTGATTTCTTTCTAAGGTTGCAAGTTGCTAATCGGTTAACCGATCCAGCTTTTTTACCTGAGTTTTTAAGAACACATCCCGTCACGACTTCACGGATATCAGACTCAACTAATCGATTGGCAGAATATCCAGCACGAGCACATAAAAATAGTGAGGCTTATTTATTGACCAAGGCTCGTATTGAAGTTGTCGCGGCGAAAAGTGAGCGGCACGCTGAGAAAATTTTTAAAATCGCGGTGAGAGAAGATGGTTCGAATGCTAATCACTACGGTTATGCATTGGCACTGACGGGTGTGGGTAAATATGAAAAAGCTCGAAAAGAGCTAATGCCATTGATCGAAAAAGATAATAACAATAGTAGCTATCTGCTCGCGCTTGCAGAAATTGAAGTTGCTGCGAGGAGTTATAAGGAAAGTTTCAAAGTGTATGAGGGCTTAAATAGTCTGTATCCAAATTACAAACCGGTAGTGATGAGCTATGCAAAGGCGTTATTGCAGGTTAATCGAACCAAAGAGGCCAAAGCTTTATTACTTGATTATGGAATTAAATACGGAACCGACCGTAACTATTATGAGTTATTAGCTGAAGCAGAAGGACGTGATGGCGCTATCGTAGAGGCACATCTAGCGCTATCTGAATTTCACTACCTTAGCGGTGAGACTGAGCGTGCGCTTGAGCAGTTAAGGATAGCTGAAAAGGCTGGGCACCTCGATTATTATCATCGAGAACGTTTGGAATATCGGCGCGAACAGATCGAGAAAGAGCTAGAAATTGAGAAAGAATTCAGAAAATAAGTTTAATATAACCAATGATTAACAGACGAAGCCTCATTAAGTCAGCTTTAGCAAGTTTAACGCTTGTTAAAGTAGGATTATTTTTCCCAATTCAAGCTTTCGCAGCTTGGCCGAAGAAGGTCTTTTCACTTGAAAGTCCGAATGAAGCGTTGATCGAGTTATTTGGTGTGCGAAGGATCACAGCTTCAAATAGAATTAGCATAGAAATGCCACCTGGAGCCGAAAATGGAGCCATCATTCCGATCACGGTTAAAACAGGTTTAGAAAACGTAAAGTCGATCAGCCTCATTGCTGAGAAGAACCCTATCGCATTATTAGGCCAGTTTACTTTCAGAGGAAAGGGTAACGGTGAGTATTTGCGTAGCCGGATTAAGCTCGCAAAATCATCACATGTTATTGTCGTCGTTGAGAGTGATTGCGAGCTGTATACTGCGAAGCAATATATCGAAGTGTTGAAAGGCGGGTGTGATTGATGAGTATAAAAATCCGCACGAAAACCAAGGCTGGAATCACTATCGTTAGCGCCATGTTGCGACACCCTATGGAGACAGGTCGTCGAAAAGATCCTGACACGGAGGAGTTAATTCCCGTTCACCATATCACCGAAATCAGCTGTGAATTAAATGGTGAAAATGTTATGACTGCAGTGATCGGGGCGGGTATCTCTACCAATCCGTTCTTTTCTTTTTACCTGAATGACACCAAAGCGGATGATATTCTTATGTTGAGTTGGCTCGATAACCTTGGCAATACTGACACGATCAAAACAGCTTTAAAATAATCCGGCTTGCCCATTCCGTTAAATTCCCTTAGCCTCACGGGATATTCGAAATAGATAGAGTTTAAATTATGCAAAAAAACATAGGCATCGGTGTTGGCGTATTTATATTAATCATGTTGGCAGTGATGCTGTATTGGGATAGCGAACCTGATGTGTTTAATGTCCCTGAAGCTGCTGCAACACGAGCAGGATCTGCTGAGGAAAAGTTGGTCACGGGTTATGTCACCACTGCTACATTAATCGAAGTTGCAGAAACCTTATTCAAAAAAAAGGGTGGTTACTTAAGTAATGACATCATGTTACCCAGCGTGATTATGGACAATGTTCCTAATTGGGAGTTTGGTGTATTAGTTCAAGTTCGAGATATGTCTCGAGTGCTCCGTAATGATCTGAGTCGTTCACAAACAACATCAACTGAAGATAAAGATTTGATGGTGGCAGAACCTCAAATGCACTTTGATAGTGAATCATGGATGCTTCCAGCGACTGAGACAGAGTACAAAAAAGGTATTAAATCTTTCAAGAAATACCTATCGCGATTACAAAGTACGGAAGATAGAGACGCACAATTTTATGCTCGCTCTGACAATCTAAGAGAGTGGTTATCTGTGGTAGAAAAACGTTTGGGAAGTCTTTCTCAGCGTTTAAGTGCCAGTGTCGGCCAAGTTAGAATAAATACTGATCTTCAAGGTGATACTAACGCTGCTCAGGCAACGACGACAGATGATTCCCAAGAAATAAAAACCCCTTGGACAGAAATTGATGATGTTTTTTATGAAGCGCGTGGTACAGCTTGGGCACTGATCCACCTGATGCATGCGATGGAAATTGATTTCTCCGGCGTACTAGAAAAGAAAAATGCGACTGTTAGCATGCGACAAATTATTCGTGAGTTAGAAGCAACACAAGAAAATGTCTGGAGCCCTACCATTTTAAATGGGTCTGGTTTTGGTTTTTTTGCTAACCATTCTTTAGTTATGGCTTCGTATATTTCACGTGCTAATTCTGCCGTGATCGATTTACGTAACTTGTTAGAGCAAGGTTAAGCGGGTTTAAGTCGAGGAAACAGAGATGCCATCATTTGATATCGTTTCAGAAGTTGATCAGCACGAGCTAACCAATGCTGTCGATCAAACTAATCGAGAAATTACCAATCGTTTTGATTTTAAAGGAACGGACACGAAAGTAGAACAAAAAGATCGCGAGTTAACCTTATCAGCTGAAGCTGATTTTCAGATCAAGCAAGTGATTGATATTTTGCAAGCAAAGATGATCAGTCGAGGTCTTGAAAGTCGCTGTTTAGATTTGGGTGAGATCACGAAGCTGGGTAAAGGGGTAAGAATGACGGCTACGGCCAAGCATGGTATCGACAAAGACATGTCGCGAAAAGTGGTTAAGTTAATAAAAGAAAAAAAGTTGAAAGTCCAAGTTGCAATTCAAGGTGAGCAAGTTCGAGTCACCGGAAAAAAACGTGATGATCTTCAAGCTGTGATGACTATGCTACGTGCTGAAGAACTAGAACAGCCTGTTCAATTTAATAATTTTCGAGACTAAAATAATTGACTATAGGAACGGAAGCAAGAGCTCTATTACTTAAAAATTCGCAAGCAATTTTATCGACAAACTCTGTTGAAATGGAAGGCTACCCGTTTGGTTCGGTTGTTCCATACTGCCTAGATCGAACGGGAAATCCTATCGTTCTTATCAGTCAAATTGCTCAACATACTAAGAATATTTTAGCTGATCCTAAAGTATCAATGATCACTATTGAGCAGAATATCGATGATGTTCAAGTTGGAGGTAGGCTGACGTGGGTTGCTGACGTTATCAGTTTACAAGGCGCTAAGTCTGAAGCTGCTGCAGAGCGTTATTCTCGATACTTCCCTCAGTCGAAAGACTTTCATACCGTACATGACTTTGATTTCTACCGCCTTGAGTTAGTAAGAGCCAGATATATTGGTGGCTTTGGTAAAATCCACTGGATTTCTCCGGATAAAATAATTTTACCCAATGCTTTTTCTGCTGAGGTAGAGAAGAATATGATTGATCATATGAATGATGATCATGTTGAGGCGATGCAAAAATATTGTCGGAATGCTGAGATCAAAATAACCTCTGATCAAATAAAAATGGTCGGTATCGACGAAGAAGGTTTTCATCTGCGCTTGGAAGAAAAGATTATTCGTTTTAATTTTGAACGACCGGCAAAAACAGCAGAAGATATTCGTGCTCGGCTAGTCGAAATGGCGCGAGCTTGATCAACGATGAGTCATGATGCCGGCGAAGCGTTTAAAAATTTAAATCCAGATGAAATTTTGGATGCGATAGAATCTATAGGCTTACTAACGGATGGTCGTCAACTTGCACTCAATAGTTATGAAAATCGTGTTTATCAGATCGGTATTGAAGATGAACAACCTATTATCGCAAAATTTTATCGGCCAAACCGTTGGTCTGATGAAACCATATTGGAAGAACACGAATATACATTAGAACTGAACGCTGCTGAAATTCCGGTTGTTCCCCCTATTCTACATGATGGAAAAACCTTACATCAGCATGGGCCTTTTCGATTCTCAATTTATGAGCGTAGAGGTGGCCGTGCTCCCGAGTTAGATAACCCCAATCATCTTGAGCAAATGGGACGTTTTATTGGCCGAATTCATGCGCTTGGAGCCAACAAAAAATTTCAGCATCGCCCTTCTATCGATATTGAAAGTTATGCGATTAAACCAAAAAAATATTTGATCGAAAATAGATTTATTCCTACTCATCTTGAAGAGGCGTATTCAAGCTTGGCCGAAGATGTGATCATAAGAATCCAAAACTGTTTTGAGCGTGCAGGTGACATAGATAGTTTACGTCTACACTGTGACTTCCATCCAGGCAATATCCTTTGGACAGATCATGGTCCACATATCGTTGATTTTGATGATGCGCGGATGGGCCCAGCGATCCAGGATCTATGGATGTTTTTGTCCGGCGATCGAGAATATATGACTGCTCGTTTGGGTGATGTATTGATCGGTTATGAAGATTTTTATGAATTTAATCCTAGAGAGTTAAACTTGATCGAAGCATTACGATCAATGCGAATTATGCACCACGCTTATTGGATTGCGAGTCGTTGGGATGATCCTGCTTTTCCACAAGCCTTTCCTTGGTTTAATTCAGATAACTATTGGGAAGAACATATCCTTTCATTACGCGAGCAGGCCGCGATGATGGATGAACCACCACTAGTTTGGGATTAATACAATTCACCTTCTGAAAGCGAATAATTTTTCCCAAATGTTAGCTTAAAGAGATACCTTTTCAATTCACTCGTCACCGTATTTGATTTATCGGTTCTTCTTATTTGTTACAGATTGTGTCTAATCGTATTATTAAGCTGATCAGTAGCATCGTTTTCCTCATTTTCTTCGTATTGATATATGAATACTTTTTATTCAAGATTTTTTTAAAAAATGATTAATATAGAGGAAGACATATATGTCTATCATAAACAAAGCAGCAATTCTGACTGTAGTCGCAGGCGCAATGCTTCAAACAGCGCAGGCAGCTCAAATTGAAATAACATTTACCAACAATGCACCGACAGGTGGAACCTATTTAACACCGCTTTGGGTAGGGGTACACGATGGAAGTTTTGATGCTTTCAATGTGGGTGACTCTGCGAGCTTAGGTATCGAAACCATCGCGGAAGTTGGAAACCCAATGTCGCTTGCAGCAGAATTTTCTGGCTCAGGTGTGGATGGTGTTGTTAGCGCGGCACCGGTTGCTCCTGGAGGATCATTTTCGTTAGTGCTGGATTTAGCTAATGACGGTAGCAATAACTACCTTTCATTTGCATCAATGTTACTGCCGAGCTCTGATTTTTTTATCGGAAATGATGATGCATTTTCAATAGCGAGCGTTTTAAACGGTGGTGGACCATTAACATTTGACATCGCAACAGCGTATGACGCTGGCACAGAAGTGAATGATTTCACAACCTCTGCAGGTAATGGACTATTCACGGGTGCTGGTTTACCGGCAACGAATGCGGGAGCCGGTGTTGATGAAAATGGTGTGATTAGACAAATTAGCGGATCAGAATTTAGTAATTTTTTAAATATAGGTTCTGCAGATGTTAGCGGCTTCAACTTCGATAATTACAGTAGCATAGCTAGTATCGAGGTCTCGTCTGTACCGGAGCCTACGACATTGTCTATGCTTTTGCTTGGAATGGTTGGTCTAGGTTTTTCTCGACGGAAAAAAATCAACTAAAAATCAGACTAGACAGATAGTTGTAACGGTTAATGATTAGCCGTTATGACACTTTACCTTATGGTTGTATGTTTAATTAAATTTTGTAAAAGGGAAAACTAATTTCAAAAACAAAGGTCATAGAAAACAAAGAAACAAAAAGTCTGATTGTGAGAGTTTAAGTTTAAGGAAATACTTAGTTTCATGTCGAGTGATAAATATCAACAAGACGAGCAACGTTGGCGCCAGTTAATGATTGAATCTTTGCGAGGGGAGCAGCCCCCCTATGAGCAATTGTTAGATGAAATAGGTAATGTCCTCGACGGATATTTAAGATTACGTTTTGGTCAATTAGATGTTATTGAAGATTGTGTTCAAGAATGCTTGATCGCGATTCATCAGGCCAAACATACTTACAATCCAAAACGAGCCTTCAGACCGTGGATGTTTACCATCGCAAAACATCGAACGATCGATATTTTACGGCAGCGAAGTAGTCGGATTAAGCTTGTGGAATTGGCTGAAAATAAATATCCTTCACAATCTGATCTAGAAAACATTAATGGTGTTATTGATGGGCTAAGGATCCTACAATCTTTAAAAACAAATCATCGAGAAGCTGTAGTTTTAACAAAGTATGCTGGCATGACAACATTGGAAGCTGCAAGCTGGTTAGGCGTTTCAGAAAGCGCGATCAAATCTCGTTTACGTAAGGGGCTACACATTTTACGCAAGCAGTTGGAGAGCGAGGCATAATGGTTATGGATAAGCAGCGTGCACAATTAATTAAAAATTTAAGTCAAGATCTTGAAGTCATTTCAAGTCCCGGGCAAACCTTAAATATAACTATTCTATGGTTAATGATTAACTTTAGTTTAACGGTGTTATTAACACTCGCGACAGGCCCTTTTCGAACGGGTAGTTTCGATCAACTCCAAACCCATCCTCAGTTCTTCATTGAAAGTCTGGTTGGTATGGCTGCCATTATTTTACTTGCGACCTTCTCTTTTAAGTCTGGGCTACCTACAGGACGAACAGTCCTTAAAATAGGTTTGACGCCATGTGTTTTATTGTTGATTTGGATATCGTTTTACTTTTATGGATTTTTGGAGCCTGCATTACCCGCCTCGATGGAGGGTAAACGAGAAATTCATTGTAACCTAACAACTTTGCTTATTGGGTTGCCAAGTTTACTGCTTGGGCTTTTTATGCTTCGTAGATTATGGCCATTAGATCCGGCATGGTCCGGTTTATTGTTGGGACTCGCTGCTGGTGCAA
The DNA here is from genome assembly GCA_913058255.1 of uncultured Pseudomonadota bacterium. Classification (GTDB taxonomy): domain Bacteria; phylum Pseudomonadota; class Gammaproteobacteria; order CAJXQU01; family CAJXQU01; genus CAJXQU01. The sequence goes on from CAJXQU010000001.1 coordinate 345,258, forward strand.
CACCAGCATTGATCATGCAGTTTGCTTGTATGTATAGTATCGAACATATTTTTCAACACCATTTATTGCCGGGGTTATTACTCGGTCCTATCGGAATGATTATTGGGAAGTATTCTTTAAAAAAATAGATTCTCAGAAAAAATATTTTGATACTCTATTTCATTTTCTTCAGTATGAATTTCAATATGGGAAACAAAATTTGCACTAAACTTTTTCTCTAAACCAAGCTAATAGTGTCATTCGATTATTTACATAAAATGTCATCGATATTTAAAGAGAGCAAAAAGTATACTTTCGTTTAAAATAAATAATACGATTTAGCTTAAATTATTAATTTTAGGTGGAGAAAGTAATGGCAATGAAGTCAGTAGTAATAGCCGTATTGTTGACAAGTACGCTGAGTTGTTAAACCTTACAGGGTCTTTAACAATCCTTGCTCAAGCCTCACCCCTGACATTCGCATACAAAGCCAAGTCGTTTCTGTCCATGCATCAGCGGTTTTTATCTGGCTAGCGCCTTTTAAGGTACGTTCTAGTTTAGCTGCTGATTTGATCAACATTTGTAGGCCGCGAGGCTTGTGTCTTTGTAGGGCATTTTTGATTAGGTTAGATCGATTGGCCCAGACTCGATGTTTTTTTAGGACGTTATCGATACGATCACCGCCAGCAAGATCCTTGGCCATTTTATAGAGACTGTGTAGTTCGCGATTTAGTGCCCAGTGGATAATGATCGGCTCAAGCCCTTCATGGCGGAGACCATCTAAAATTCTAATAGCACGTTCAGCTTGGCCTTCTAAAATAGCATCTGTTAGTTTGAAAACATCATATCGGCTACTGTCGCCGACACTCAAAACATCATCTAGTGCGAGCTGACTTTTATCGGTGACGAGTAAAATAATTTCAATTTCTTGGCTGGCAGCGAGCATGTTGCCTTCAACATTTTCAGCAATGTAAGTCGCGGCATCCATCGAGATCTGCCGTCCCTGATCGGCAAAGCGGCGAACTATCCATTGTGGTAATGATTTCGCATCAACAGGCCAGATCTGCACAACGGCACCACAACCGTCTAGCGCCTTAAACCACTTTGTTTTCTGGCTTGCGGCTTCTATCTTGTTGGCGGTAATTAGTAAAATCGTCTCTGGAGGCAAGTTTTCACTATACTCGATCAGGGTCTTCCCACCTTTAGTGCCGGGTTTGAAAGAACTTAAACGCAGCTCGAGCAGTTTCTGTGAAGCGAATAACGACATGGTGTCGGCTTCTTGAAAGAGTGAATTCCACTCAAACTTTTGTGAGACTTCCAGAATGGTGCGCTCTTCGTAGCCTTGAGTTTTTGCAGCTTTACGGATCGCGTCGGCGGCTTCCATCGCTTGTAGAGGCTCATCGCCCGTTACAAGATAAATGGGCGATAGGTTACCAGACTGTAATGATGAAGAAAGTTGTTCAGGTCGTATGCGCATGGGTGTGATGTGGCAGCCTGTTGGAACCGATTAGATTATTTCAAAACCTGAATTCGTAGCAGGATGGAGTTAGCAGCACTGCGAATCATGTCATCACGGACGAGGATTTCTTCATCAAACTTACTTAGGGCGGCATTTGGGTCAAAGGTTACGGCTCGGATCAGAAAGATTTCTTGAGGTTCAGCTAACGAGGATCCATCAGACGTTAGAATTTCCAAACTAATGTGGTATTCCAATTCGTACTCGGTGACTTTACCGGTGTTTTCATCGACCGATAGAACTCGTCGAGTATAGTTTTCATTATATAGCTTTAATATGCGATCAACATTTTCGTTAGAAGGACTAATGGTCACGTCCCTGATCGCTAATTGATCACTAAGTTCTCGTTTTATCAAGGGTATATTTTGGGCATCAAGATAGATGCTGCTTACATTGAGTTTTCCGGTCCCGCTACCGCGCAGGTGATACCCGCAGCCTGTCAATGACAGGATTAAGATTAGGAAAAAGCTAGTTTTAAACAGTTTCATCATGCCACCACTATATTGACCAAACGACCGGGAACTACGATACATTTTCGCACGGTCTGGCCTTCAGCGAAACGTTGAACATGTTCATCAGCCAAAGCCAACGCTTCAATGTCGTCTTTTGATGCATCAGCAGCAACTTTGATTGAGCTACGTTTTTTACCGTTTACCTGAATGATCAGCTCAACTTGATCCTGTACCAAGGCTGTCTCATCGACTTCAGGCCAGTTCATTTCTTCAGTTTTACCCAGCGCTTCCCAAACCGTTTCGGTGATATGCGGGACGATAGGAGAAAGAATTAATGTAGCGATCTCTAAACCTTCTTGCATCACTGCACGAGCGGAGTCTGAATTATCCAGCTTAGCCAAGGCATTCATTAATTCCATAACTTTCGCGATAGCCGTATTGAAAGTATAACGGCGTCCGATATCATCATTCGCACGTTGAATTGTCTCGTGGATCAAACGGCGAGCATCTTTCAGTTCATCGGACAAGTTAGCGACATCAACCGATGTAGGAATACCCTGCTGAGTATGAGTGAAAGCTTGTTTCCAGTACCGTTTGAGGAATCGATGAGCTCCTTCAACACCACTGTCTAACCATTCCAATGATTGCTCGGGCGGTGCTGCGAACATAGAGAATAAACGCACCGTGTCTGCACCGTATTGATCGAGGAGAATTTGTGGATCAACACCATTATTTTTTGATTTGGACATCTTTTCGATGCCGCCGATAATCACCGGCTCGCCATCCTCAACTGAATTAGCATGCGTAATTCGCCCCTTATCATCGCGCTCAATCTCGACATCATTTGGGTTGAACCAGATCTTTTTACCGTTAGTTTCTTCGCGATAATAGGTTTCCGCTATAACCATACCTTGAGTCAATAAACGGGTGAAAGGTTCATCAGACTTGATCAGATCTAAGTCACGCATCAGCTTATGGAAGAAACGTGCATATAAAAGATGCAACACAGCATGTTCGATTCCGCCAACGTAGTGATCAACAGGCAACCAGTGATCAGCACGTTCATCGAGCATGGCTTGATCGTTGTCGTGGCAAGTAAAACGAGCGTAATACCATGAAGATTCAAAAAAAGTATCGAAGGTATCCGTTTCGCGTTCAGCATCCGCACCACATTTTGGGCAGCTCGTTTGATAGAATTCCGGCATTTTCTTGATGGGTGAGCCGGAACCATCGAACTCGATATCTTCTGGTAGCACAACGGGCAGTTGATCTTCCGGCACTGGAACAGCACCACAATCAGGGCAGTTGATCACCGGAATTGGGCAGCCCCAATAGCGCTGGCGTGAAACGCCCCAGTCTCGTAGACGATAATTAATGGTTTTTTTGCCATGCCCTGCTTTTTCGAGATAGCTGGCAATTGCACTAAAAGCATCAGCAGAAGTTAGATCGTTGAATTGACCTGAATTCTTCAGAACGCCTTTTTCAGTCTGCGCGGCCTCTGAGACATCGCAGTTAGTTTCGCCGTCGGGATAAACCACCGCTTTGATTTCTAAACCGTATTTCTTTGCAAACTCCCAATCGCGTTGATCATGTGCAGGAACGGACATCACCGCGCCAGTTCCGTAGCCCATCAACACAAAATTGGCTGCATAAACCGGTACTTTCTCACCAGAAATTGGATGTATCGCATCGACACCGAGAGGAAAACCTTTCTTCTCCATTGTTTCGATAATGGCTTCAGAAGTTCCTGCATTTTTGCATTCTTGAATGAATTCTTTTAACTCAAGATTACTTTCCGCAACCTGTAGAGCCAGAGGATGCTCCGCTGCTACGGCAAGATAGGTAACGCCCATGAAGGTGTCAGGTCTTGTGGTGTAAATGCCGAGAGAAGTCTCTAATTCAGGTACGGCGAATTCAGCTTCCACACCTTCTGATCGACCAATCCAATTTTTTTGCATGGTGCGAACAGAGTCTGGCCAACCTTCAAGATCTTTCAGATCCGTGATTAGTTGATCAGCATAGTCAGTGATTTTTAAAAACCACTGTGGGATCTCTCGGCGTTCAACCAATGCCCCAGAACGCCAGCCACGACCATCAATAACCTGCTCATTAGCAAGTACGGTTTGATCAATGGGGTCCCAATTGACGATGGCTGTTTTCTTGTAGACCAGTCCTTTTTCGAGCAACTTGGTGAAGAACCATTGCTCCCAACGATAATATTTTGGCGTACAGGTCGCTAGCTCTCGATCCCAGTCGTAAGCAAAACCAATGCGTTTCAGCTGATCTCGCATGTGCCCAATGTTTTCGTAAGTCCACTTCGCGGGTGGCACATTATGGTTGATAGCGGCATTTTCAGCAGGTAGGCCAAAAGCATCCCAACCCATTGGTTGTAAGACATTTTTCCCTAACATACGTTGATAGCGTGAGATCACATCTCCAATGGTGTAGTTACGAACATGGCCCATGTGGAGCTTGCCGCTGGGGTAAGGAAACATTGCTAGACAGTAGAATTTTTCACGCGAAGGATCTTCTATGGCTTTAAATGTTTGGTTTTTATCCCATGCTTGTTGGATGCTGGTTTCTATTGAGGCGGGTGAGTAATTTTCTTCCATTGGTGATGCTTCTTTTTGTTTTATTATTCGATCATGACAGTATGTCGATTGAGCCGCTTACAATCAATACTGGATCGAAGAAATATCAACCAATATCAATATTTTGCACCGGCCAATTCAAATATAGAATATGATCACTATCATGAGCGTTTTGATCCATAAAATTAATGAAAAAAAATCCAAGTAAGAAGACATGATATTAGCAGCGATTTTTGCAATTTTCGTGGGCCTTTTGATGGGGCTTTTAGGCGGTGGTGGCTCGATCATGACAGTGCCTGTTTTGGTTTACCTGCTGGACTTTGATACAAAAAATGCCATTATTACATCGTTGATCATCGTCGCGATAACTAGCGGAATAGCAATGGTTGCCCACGCTAAAAGAGGCTGTGTTTGCTGGAAAACGGGATTGGTTTTTAGCGCGACAGGGATTATCGGTGCTTTCCTAGGCGGACGAATTTCTGCCTACATTCCAGATGAAATTCTACTTTTATTGTTTTCAATGGTCATGTTAATTGCCTCCAGCTATATGCTCAGGAAGGATGTTGTCGTGACTCGAAACATTTTATTACGTGATGGACTTTGTCCCGAAAAACTCCCCTATATTGCCATATTATTTGATGGCTTCATGGTGGGTGGTATCACCGGCTTAGTGGGTGTCGGTGGAGGTTTTCTTTTAGTTCCGGCATTAAGTTTTCTTGTCGGGATCCCCATGCATGCAGCTATTGGGACATCCTTGTTAATTGTCACCCTACAATCATTAGCAGCCTTGCTAGGTCATGCCGAGCATATCGATGTTGATCTGACGTTGGTATTGATTTTCTCAGGTCTTACAGTATTCGGCAGCCTGATAGGTAGTAGCTTGTCCCGAAAGTTAAGCGGACAAATTTTGAAAAAATCATTCGGGATATTTGTCTTGTTGATTGCGTGTTTTATGATCTTTAAGGATCTAGACAAAGAGGCAATAGAGACCATTCAAGCTCTTTATTCAGAGCATAAAGAATTTGTTCTTGGTGCGATAACCATGATTATTTTTTATATCGTTTATCAAGTCAGAGTTTGGATCCACAGTAGAACACTTATGGATAACACCAGCGGATCATAAATGACAGATTTCAACATTCCTGCTGAAACAGCTCGGTATGATCAGGAAATAAAAAAGAGTCGTTTTATTGCTTACGCGGCTCATGCTGCTAGTCCTGATATGGCAAATATTTTTATAAAAAAGATCAGAACAGAATATCCTGATGCACGTCATGTTTGCTGGGCTTTTGTCGCCGGTCAGCCGGGTCACTCGACAGAGGTAGGTTTCAGTGATGACGGTGAGCCTAATGGAACCGCAGGTATGCCGATGTTGAATGTTTTACAGCATGGGGAAACGGGTGAAATTGTCGTTGTCGTGGTGCGTTATTTTGGTGGAATTAAACTCGGTACAGGAGGGTTGGCCAGAGCCTACTCAAGTTCTGTTTCTGGCGTTCTGAAATTATTGCCACTACAGCTAAAGGTCATAAAAACCACTGTTTTTTTTAAGGCTGAGTTCTCACAGGAAGATGCTGTCCGTCGGAGTTTGCAGATGATCGGTGCTGATAATATAAAGATCCAATATAATGAGTCTCTCAGTATAGAATGTGATGTTCCAGAAGATAATTATTCTGTTCTAAAAAAAAATCTTAATGATCTTAGCCGAGGTAAGATTAATGTAAAAACGAATAATGTTTTCTAAAATGTACATTTCTTGGAATAGAAAAATGTGTGTTTTCAAATTATGGGCTACCTACGGGACACAGTAGAAAGTATAGAAAGCTATGGGCAGTTAATCGCCACTGAACAAACTATATTGCCCCGGTTTTAAACTTTCATCATTATTTTTTTCATTGGATAATTGGAAGCAAACTCGTCCCTGTTCGTTATGAATTAACTTTAATCTAAATCCATTTAATTGAGCTTGTTTTGCCGCTTGATACAAGCCTATACCTAAACCTGATTTAGAATCCATAGGTTGATTAAAAAGTTTTTCTACAATGTGGTCAGATATTTTTTTACCAGAGTCACAAACCGAAAGTTTAACGTTAGTATCTGTTGTCATCAGGGAAATCATCACATTCAAGTGGTTATCGAGTTGGCCCTTGAAATTCGTATTTTCCAATAGATTTTCAATGGTACTATCAAATAAATCAAAAGGAATGATTGGATTAGACGTAATGTGTTCTTGAAAAGAAATATTTTTAGCATTAATACGAGATTGTAACTTTCCCCACCAGCCTTCTAGCGACATGTGTTCAATGGTTACATCCTCAGGATCGCGCAGTTTATCTAAGGCGAGTTGTAAGCGTTGTGTAATGTAAGGCAATTGTTTTTTTAAGAGTAACTGGCCTTGGGATGCATTTTCTTTATTGAGAGATTCATCACTTTCTATGACGGCAGTAATTGTTTGTAGAGATTGCAAAAGGTTCTTTATATCGTGTGTAACGCGTGCACCTGTTTCATAGATAGCTTGTAAATGTGTTCGTTGCATCAGCTCAATTTCACGCGACTTAGCGGTGTGAAAATGATAAACCAGTTGCACTAATAATTTACAGTGCATCAATAACGTTGGGCCAATAGGACGGCGAGTATAGAGACTGACAATAAAGGTGCCCGTCGAAAGGTCCATTCGATAACGGGTTTTTTTACCATAAAGCTCTTCATCTTTATCAAGGTTCCAAAGGACGCCTTCAATCCAAGGAATTTCTACCATTTTTTGCATGGCAGCGCTAACAAAAGAATCGGGCATTTTTTCTTGATCAGCTAATTCGGCAAGTTCACCTAGCCAAGTTTCAAACGGGGTGCCTATGTTCATTAACGAACGTTCCCAAAGCTGGGCAAGGCCGCTAAAGCCAATCACGGGTGAAGATAACCAGCTTAAGGTGAATAGAAAAATGGAAAGTACGAGTAAGGATTCTAATAGTGCTTCTGGATATTGTGAGCCTGAGTGATACATATTTAACAAGCTACCAACGGCCAACATCGCCGCGATTAGCGAGACGGTGAGTGCTCGAAAAAAATCAATGGGTCGAATGTGACTGTCACGTTTGTACTGCCAAGTAAAAGCAATAATGATGAAGGGTAAAATAATTAAGCCGTACTTGAAGAGCTGATAAACGCTACTGCTAAGATTTGAAACTTGAAAAAGCTCGGTGGTGCCACGAATTAAAAGCTCGGAAACTAGGAACACTAACGTGATTAAGTAGGCTCGGCGCTCAGTCGCATTTTCTAGAACCTGCCCTGCTACTAAACCGATCAGCAGAACAATCCAGCTACAGAGAATGGCCCAGCTCATCCAATAAATAAATCCACTGGTGAATAATACGAACAGTATTCCAGCTTGAAGTGCTATCCTTTGGTCACGTCGCCACAAAGGCTGCCAAATAAAAAACAAACCTAAATGTGCAAGCATCAATGATCGGGATAAGGCGCTACCGAAATCTTTCCAGATCGCAAAGTGGAGCAACAATAGCATTGCTGCCAGCACCCAAAGGCCGTTTAATTGAAGTCGTTGTTGTGGCATAAGAGAGTGATAAAATAAATCAAATTTAAAAAGGAACACCAATATTGTACGCCATCTTTGCCATAACACGGTTCACTTTGCTTGAAGCCTTGCATAATCGTCTCGTCTGGTTGTTTCTGCTGTTGTTATTGATAGGTATTATGCTTGCGGAATTTATGGGGGGGATTTCTATTACAGAAAGCCTTGTTGTTAAGACCAGCCTGCTCAGCGCCAGCCTAAGGATTTTTGCTGTATTTGTGATCAGTTTATTTGTCATCACCAGTATGGTGCGTGAGATTAATGACAAAGGTTTAGCGTTGACACTCTCATTCCCTGTTTCCCGTGCCAGCTATTATTTTGGAAAGTTTCTGGGCTATAGTTTCATCGCTTTTATGATGGTTCTTCTGATCGGGTTTTGTTTGATTTTTTACGCCCCTGCCCTACAAGTTTTTATTTGGATAAGCTCATTATTTTGTGAACTCCTGATCATGACAGCCTTGTGTTTGTTATGTGTATTTACTTTTACTCAAGTAACAACAGCGATCACAGCTGTCGCAGCTTTTTATGTGTTAGCGAGGAGTCTTCATGCGATTCAGCTTATGAGCCAAGGCCCGCTGATTGATCCTAATTCATTAGTGCAAACCTACAGTATTAAAGTGCTAAATATCATTGCTCACTTTTTGCCGGATCTACATCGTTTTAGTCCCTCAAGCTGGTTAGTCTATGCAGAGACCAGTGTTGATCAAATTATTCCCATAATATTGCAAACAGTGATCTATGTTTCTGTCTTGACCATGGCTGGGTTGTTTGATTTATATCGAAAAAACTTATGAAGTTAAACGCTTTCTTTCAGTCGTCTAAAGAACGCTCAATGGCGAGTATTCCTATTTGGATATTGCTTGCTTTATTAATCTCGCTCGCTGTACAAATAATTTGGCATAAATATCAACCTGTCCCAGTTGCTAAAGTCACGCAACTGTCCAGCCCTCCATCAGAAGCCATATTGAACGCGATCAGCTTTGGAGATCCTGTCGCATTTTCAAAGTTAAGCATGCTCTGGCTACAAGCCCACGATAACCAACCTGGTGTAAGCATTCCATTCCGACAGCTTGATTATGAGGTATTGACGCAATGGTTGTCGGTGATTCTCGCACTCGATCCTAAAGCACACTACCCGCTACTGTCTGCGGCAAGGGTATTCGCCCAAGTGCCTGATGCAGAGAAGCAACGAAAAATGTTGACATTTGTAGAACACGAATTTTATAAAGCTCCCAATAAACGTTGGCAATGGCTAGCGCACGCAGCATTTGTCGCAAAGCATCGATTGAAAGATCAAAAGCTGGCACTTAAATTCGCAAAAGCACTTGCTGATCACGCAACGGGAGAGCAAGTACCTAATTGGGCAAAGCAAATGCAGATCTTCTTGCTTGAAGACATGGGCGAGCTTGATGCTGCAAAAATTTTATTAGGCGGATTGTTAGAAAGTGGTCAAATAAAAGATCCGCATGAGCAACAGTTTTTACATCAACGTTTACAAGAACTAGAAGATAAATCTGCTTCATCTTTCTAAATGTTGAATCGTAATGTTGGTATATCAACATTAGTGTTGATATATCGTCACTTTTCATTGAAAACACAATGAAAAATACTGTTAATTAATAATTAAATCAATGATTTGTGTCGATGGCATAGAATCTGCTCTGATTGGGGATAGATGAAGATAAACTAGGAAGCAAATGAAAATGAAAGCTCTGAAACATTCAAAACAGAAAGGTTTTACGTTAGTTGAGATCGCGATCGTTATGGTCATTATTGGTTTGTTATTGGGCGCGGTTTTGAAAGGCCAAAACCTAATTAACAGTGCACGAGTACGCAACATGGCTGATCAGAACTCTAGCATCCAAGCAGCTTATTATGGATTTATTGATCGGTATCGAGCTGTGCCTGGTGATATGAAGGCTGTTGATGCTACGGCTGCGATTGGAACTAATAATCTACTAAATTCTGTCGGTGGTGACGGGAATGGTTCTCTAAAGGTTAATGATTATGGAGAGGCTGCAGCTCTTTGGGCGCACTTAAGCGCAGCGAATTTCATCGTTGGTAATTACGATGGGGCTTCTGCTTATACCGCAAAAACATCTGCTCCAGTAAATGCGTTCGAAGGAAGAGTTATATTGTGGAAAACTGCAAAATATATAAAGACAGGAGAATCCACGGCAACGAATCGTTTGGGATTTATTGTGGGGCGAAATACACCTGCTTCGGTTTTAGCGGAGTTAGATGTAAAAGTTGATGATGGAAAGCCTGGAACAGGTGTTTTGCGAGGCTCTAATGGAGCTGTAACGGTTACTAATGCTGATGGGCAGGAAGCTGCTTGTGTAAATGCATCTATCTGGGATGTTTCATCTGACAGCCAAGATTGTAATGCTATCTACCTATATTAAAGTTAATAGTTGAATTTAGATAGAAATAAAAAAGCCCGCTTTATGCGGGCTTTTTTATAGGTGATAGTTCAAATTAACTTTCCAGAACCTCAGCCAATTGTTCTAGACGTTCAGGTGTTCCAATATCCATCCATTCGCCTTTATAAACTGTACCAGCGACCAGATCTTGCGAGATAGCATGACGTAGGATGGGTGCCAGTGAGAAGCTGCCTTCACTACACTCATCGAATAATTCGGGTCGATAAACGGCTAATCCGCTGAAGGTGTATTTCTCTGAACCTTCTAGACGAATGCGCTCAGCTTCAACGGCGAAATCGCCTTTAGGATTATGTTCAGGATTAGGGACAAGGATAAGTTGCGCTAATCCCTGAGGATCTGCGAGTAAGTTTTCTAATGGGTAATCACACCAGATATCACCATTGATGATCATAAAGCTGGAGTCATTGAGCAAGGGCAGAGCTTTGTAGATGCCACCACCTGTTTCTAGAGGTTGATCGCCTTCATCCGAATAGGTAATTTTTGCACCGTATTTTTTTCCATCACCAAGCACTTCTGTGAATTGATCTGCATTTTGCGCACGGTTGATCACAATCTCAGTAATACCAGCAGTGACTAAGCGTTCAATATGATGTTCTATCAGGGTTTTACTGTTCGGTTGAGTGCCGATTTTGAGTAACGGTTTTGGCGTATTTTTAGTCAGATCGCCCATGCGGTTGCCATGGCCCGCTGCAAGTATCATTGCTTTCACGTTTTTATGTCCTTTAATGCAGGTTGTAGTGATTGATTAATAAATCGGTTTAGCTCATTTAGTTCGGAATATTTTTGGCTTACCTCTTCAATATAACTTAGGGTCCGAGGAATATCTTTTAAGTAACCTTTTTTATCATCACGGTGGTAAAGCCGCGCAAAAATACCGCTGGCTTTAAGGTGACGTTGGATACCCATCAGATCAAACCAGCGAGTAAACTCAGCTTGTGAAAAGTTCGGTAGTAAGTCATTTTGTCGAACGGTATCACAATAATATGTCACCCAATTTACAAGATGGTCGCTTGGCCATTTGATATAACAATCACGCAAGATTGATACCAGATCGTAACTAATGGGGCCGAGTACGGCATCTTGAAAGTCAAGAACTCCCGGTGATTGATCGTGCTGCCATGTTAGGTTTCTGGAATGATAATCGCGATGAACAAAAACCTGCGGTTGCTCTAGTGCAGATTGACTGAGAAAAGAAAAAGTATTCTGTAGCCAGCTGTCCTGCGTAGGTAATCCGAGGTGTTTATTGAGAAGCCAATCTGAAAAAAGGCTCATTTCTTGGTGTAATAAGGCTTCGTTATATTGGGGCAATTCAGCTGTGCTAGTGTGGCTCTGCATCGTAATGAGTGAATTAATCGCGGCATGGTATAGTTCGTCGGCATTCTCTTCGTTGAGCTTGTCGAGATACATTGTATTGCCGAGATCGGATAATAGAAGAAAGCCATTTTCAGCAGAGAAAGCTTTTATTTCAGGTGCATTAATGCCAGATTTCAGCAGTCGATTGGTAATGTCTATGAAGGGCGCGCAGTCTTCTTTACTTGGCGGCGCATCCATAATGATCAATGATTTACCCTGATCATTATCTAATATAATTCTAAAATAGCGTCGAAAGCTCGCATCGGCGGAAGCGGGTTCTATAGAATAGTTGCTGATGTTTAGATCGGTTTGTAACCATGTGTTTATTTCTTCAAGTCGGATATCCATAGAAACCATTTTACGCGACTATAAAGATTCTGGCATCATGCCGCGTGTTTTGTCTAGCGCGGATAAAGTTAAGAATAAAAAATGATACAAAAAGTCTGTTAAAAATCTGAGATAATGAGTTTATGTTAATAAGTATTCTTGCGGTATTGCTAGGGCTTGTCCTGCTAACCTATGGTGCAGATCGTTTTGTCGATGGCGCGGCTGCGGTTGGACGAAACCTTGGTATGTCGCCGATGATCATAGGTTTGACCATTGTTGCATTTGCAACGTCGGCTCCAGAAATGTTGGTGGCTGGTGTGGCTGCCTTGGATGGGGCAACGGGGATTGCGATCGGGAATGCCGTGGGTTCGAATATCACCAATATTGGTTTAGTGCTTGGTATAACAGCGGTTATCTCGCCTTTGATGGTCAATTCCAGCACGATCAAACGTGAATTCCCTCTAATGTTTCTTGCTGTTTTTCTCGCCTATGGCTTGATGCTCGATGGCAATTTAAGTCGTCTCGACGGTATTATCCTACTGATTGGGATGATAGTAACAATCTGTGTAACCGTATACTTGGGTAGGCATTCGCCCGTTGATGATCCGGTAAAACAAGATTTTGAAGAAGAATTAGAAGAGACATTACCACCGAAAAGCGCATATTTTTGGCTAGTCATGGGGGCAATCTTATTATTGGCCGGCTCTAAACTACTGGTTAAAGGTGCAGTTGATATAGCACATTTTTATGAGATTAGTGATCTCGTCATTGGTTTGACAATTGTTGCTATTGGAACGAGCTTACCTGAGCTAGCCGCCTCATTAGTGAGTGCGGTCAAAGGGGAGCAGGACATGGCTCTCGGTAATGTGATCGGCTCCAACATGTTTAATATGCTGGCGGTTTTATTCGTTCCAGGACTAATCCACCCCGGCGTGGTGAGTGAGGATGTGCTTACTCGAGACTTTCCATTTATGCTGTTACTGAGCGCACTCATGTTCTTTATGTCTTATGGGTTTCGTAAAGCCGGCAAAATAACCAAGCTAAATGGAGTCGTCCTGCTAGTTGGGTTTATCTTCTATCAACTTATGCTATTTCGTTTAGGTTAAAAGAGTTCTATTTATTCAATGAGCCAACAAGAAAAAGAAAAACGCCTGATTGCATTGGGTTTAGCGGTGATCGATACAGAGGCAAACTCGCTTCGTGACCTAGCGACACGACTGAATACAGACTTTGCTCAAGCTTGTCAGTTTTGTTTGGGCTGTGAAGGCCGCATTGTTGTGACAGGTATGGGTAAATCAGGGCATATTGGTGGAAAGATCGCAGCGACACTGGCGAGCACAGGAACCCCAGCATTTTTTGTACATCCGGGCGAAGCTAGTCATGGTGATATGGGGATGATCACTTCCAAAGATGTGGTTGTTGCGATTTCAAACTCTGGGGAAACTCAGGAAATTTCAATCCTATTACCCTTGATTAAACGGCTGGGCGTACCGTTGATCTCGCTAACCGGTAATGCAAACTCGACTTTGGCTCAAGCTGCCGAAATTAATTTAGATGTTAGCGTTGAAAATGAAGCCTGTCCGCTTGGCTTGGCTCCAACCTCAAGTACAACCACTGCGCTAGCGATGGGTGATGCATTAGCGATAGCCTTGTTAGAAGAGCGTGGTTTCAGTGAAGATGATTTCGCTTTATCGCACCCCGGCGGTTCGTTGGGGAAAAAGTTATTATTACGAGTTGGTGATGTGATCCATCGCGATCAAGAAATGCCGATGGTCAGTGAGAACTCACTTCTTAAAGATGCCTTGGTAGAAATGTCTGCTAAAGGTTTTGGTATGACAACGGTTGTTGATGAAAAACAAAAAGTTCTGGGTATTTTTACCGATGGCGATCTACGTCGCGCAATGGATGATGATGTTGATGTTTATACCGCCACCATGAGTGAAGTTATGACCAGTGGTGGTACGAATATCACAGAAAAAATGCTTGCTGCGGAGGCTTTGAGCTTGATGCAGGAGCAGCGAATAAATGCTCTGTTGGTATTGGCGGAAGATCAGAGTTTGAAAGGTGTTTTAAACATGCATGACCTATTAAGGGCAGGAGTCATTTAGTGGAAGCAGGAGCAATAATGTCAACGGAAGTTTCAGCAGATATAAAACAACGCGCGAGTAAGGTAAAGCTGATCGCTTTCGATGTTGATGGGATTTTAAGTGACGGGCGACTGATCTTAGGCAATAAAGGCGAAGAGTTTAAAGCTTTTTACACTCAGGATGGTCAAGGCTTAGTGATGATGCTTAAGGCCGGTTTTGAGCTGGCGATTATTACGGGACGCTCTTCGAATATTGTCGAGCAACGAATGAAAGAGCTGGGTATTAAGCATGTCTATCAAGGTATTGGCGATAAGCTTGCGGTGCTTGAAATAATTTTAGAGGAGACAGGGTTTACCGCTGATCAGGCTGCATATATGGGCGATGATCTACCCGATTTACCTGTGATCAAGCGTGTTGGTTTGGGCATAACAGTTGCCGATGCTCACGAATTTGTACAACAACATGCAGATCTGCGTACTCAACGTAACGGTGGCCGTGGTGCTGTAAGAGAAGTTTGTGATTTGATCTTAGATGCTCAAGGTTTGCTAGAAGGCATCCACAAAACGTATTTGGATTGATCAATGATCCGTTGGGCAACTATCCTAGTACTGCTATTGATCTTGGTTTTAACCAGCTGGATTCACAGCTCGTTACAAGAAGAAGATAGGGTTCTTGTTAAAGATCGTGGTGAGCCAGATTCTGTGATGTGGGATTTCAAACGCACTGATATGGACGAAAATGGTTTACCTAAGGCAAAACTGCAAGCAGAATTGATGAAACATTATCCACTTGATGATAGTGTTGAACTAGAAGTGCCAGTCATGCAAATTTACAACGAGAAGCATGTTATGCCTTGGCATGTCACTGGAGAGCGAGGCTGGTTAAGCGGTGATGGCGAAAAGCTACTCCTGTATGGAAAGGTGTATATTTGGCGTAATGAAACGCCAAAGAGTGAAGGGGACGGTGGAGAACTTGTCAAAGAAATTGAAATGATCACGACGGATCTGAAAATTTTGTTGAAAGAAGAGTATGCAGAAACTCCCAATTTTGTGATGATACTCCGCGGTCAGTCAAAAGTAACGGCCATTGGCATGCAGGTTAACTTCAAAAACCGGAATTTGAAACTATTGAAAGACGTAAGAGGACATTATGATAATACGCCGAAGCATTAAATGGTTTGTACTATTGGCTGGAGCTTTATTCACGGCGCAACTTACGGCTTTACAGTCGGATCAAGAACAGCCGATCGAAATCGAAGCTGATGCTGCAGAGTTAGATGATCGAACGGGAATTACTGTGTATTCAGGAAACGTGATCGTTATTCAGGGCAGTATGCATCTTTATGGCAATAAACTAACCATTACTTATAACGATGATAATTCTTTAAAAACAGCAAATATGCTGGGAAAACCGGCTAAGTTCAGACAAATGCCTGACAATAAAGCCCAAGGCGAGATCAAAGGCAAAGGGATCAAAATTGAGTATCTTGCGTCAGAAAATATCTTGAGACTTACAGAAGAAGCGGAATTAGTTCAAAAAGGGAAAATGTTTCGTGCTTATAAGATTGATTACGATACTGAAAAGAGCAAAATGATCGCTCGTAAAGCTGTTGCCGGAGAAGTAACGCCATCAGGAAAAACGGCGGCGAAAAACGCTGGTCGCATTAAAGTTATACTTCCCCCTAAGCAAAAATAATAAATCCTTATATGAGTCTGCTTTCTGTCAAACAACTGACCAAAACTTATCGTGCACGACAGGTTGTCAAAGATGTGAGCCTTGAGGTTGCTGGCGGAGAAGTCATCGGCTTGCTCGGCCCAAATGGCGCAGGAAAAACCACCAGTTTTCGAATGATCGTTGGGCTCGTTGCCGTAGATAATGGCTCGATCATGATGAATGGTGAAAATATTACTGCCTTAGCAACGGAAGAAAGAGCACAGCTAGGCTTAGGTTACTTACCACAGGATGCTTCTGTTTTTCGAAAGTTATCAGTTGAAGATAATATTCTTGCCGTGCTTGAAGTACGGAAAGCTCTCTCCGAAATGGAACGAAAACGTATGGCCGAAGGTTTGATGCGTGAGTTTCATATTACACATGTAAGAGAATCGTTGGGCGGTAGCTTATCGGGTGGTGAGCGGCGGCGAACTGAAATAGCACGAGCATTGGCTTCAGAACCCGAGTTTATCTTATTAGATGAACCTTTTGCTGGAGTTGATCCTATTTCTGTGACCGATATAAAACAGATCATTAATCATCTTAAGGAACGTGGGATTGGTGTTTTGATCACGGATCATAATGTTAAAGAAACCTTAGGCATTTGTGACCGTGCTTATATTGTGAGTGATGGCAATATTATTGCTGAAGGCAGCACTGAGGAGATCCTCGCAAATGAACAGGTGCGAAAGGTGTATCTTGGAGAAGACTTCCAAATATGACAACAAATGATATTTTTTGTCTATTTGTCAAATAATTACCAGCTATATCATCGAACTTAGTTTAGAATGAATAAATACTTAATAGTAGAAATTATGTTCTAAAATTTATAGTCATAGCTCTTACCGTTTACAATAAGAAGACTGAATTGTAAGTTATTCAGCATTCGAATAACTTTAAAAGAAAAATATGAAACAAGCTATTCAACTCCGACTCGGGCAAAGCCTGACGATGACACCACAATTGCAGCAAGCGATTCGTTTACTGCAACTCTCAACAATGGAATTGAGCATGGAAGTTCAGCAGGTATTGGAATCCAATATGATGCTGGAAGTTGATGAAGAGGATGGTTCTTCATCAAGCAGCAATACTGAGACTGAGCAACAAACAAGTACTGAACCCAGCCAACAAGATGAATTCTCAGCCTCAGAGGTAGAGCCTCAAACACCTGACCAAGTTGTTGGTACGACGGATGAAATTCCAGATGAATTACCTGTCGATAGTGACTGGGAAGATACTTACGATGCCCCAAGCTCTCTTTCTAGCCCTGCTAGTGGTGAGTTTTCCGGCCAAGATTATGAAAATTTGCGCAATGCTGGAACAGAGACATTAGCCGATCATCTAGACTGGCAAGTTGAAATGTCAATTCTTAGTGAGACAGATAAAGCCATTGCATTAGCCATTGTTGATGCTATCGATAAAGATGGTTATCTGACTGCAACTTTAGAAGAGATTCATCAAACGCTTGTGAGTGATACTGAACTTGAAGTGGAAGCTGATGAAATCGAAGCCGTACTCGTTCATGTTCAGTCAATGGATCCTTCAGGGGTCGGTGCTCGAGATCTTCGCGAGTGTTTGTTATTGCAATTAAAAGAATTTGATCCTGAAACTCCTTGGCTTGAAGAGGCGACAAAGTTAGTTTCAGAGTACCTCGATTTATTGGCCGCTCATGACTATACTCAGTTATTGAAGAGTATGAAATTGGATAAGGAGAGTTTATTGCAAGTCGAAATGCTGATCCAATCTATGAACCCGCGACCAGGTTCACATTTGGCAGAATCTGATACCGAATATGTTGTTCCAGATGTCTATGTCAGAAAAATAAAAGGCGTTTGGCAGGTTGAACTCAACCCCGATGCAGTTCCAAGTTTACGTGTAAATTCTCTTTACTCCGGTATGATCAAGCGAGCAGATAATAGTCCTGATAACGCCTCACTAAAAGCCCATCTACAGGAAGCTCGTTGGTTTATTAAGAGTTTACAAAGCCGAAGCGAAACTCTCCTCAAAGTATCTACCAATATTGTTGAACGGCAAAGAGCCTTCTTGGAATATGGCGAAGAGGCGATGAAACCTTTAGTTTTGCATGATATTGCCGAAGCATTAGATATGCATGAATCAACTATATCTCGTGTCACTACTCGAAAATACATGCACACACCTCGAGGTATTTTTGAGCTTAAATATTTTTTCTCTAGCCATGTGAGTACAACCATGGGTGGGGAATGTTCATCAACTGCAATCAGGGCGGTGATCAAAAAATTAATTGCTGATGAGAATGTGACCAAACCATTAAGTGATAGTAAAATTGCTAATCTATTGGTTGAAAAGGGCATCAAGGTTGCTCGTCGGACAGTAGCAAAATATCGGGAATCTATGACGATTCCTCCATCGAATGAACGTAAACGTCTGGCTTAAATTTATAGAAAAATCAGATGTTTTATTTTTTTCGCCCGCAATGGGTGAAGGTGTAACTGGAAAAGGAGTTATCTATGCAAGTCAATCTTAGTGGTCATCATCTTGATATTACTGATTCACTTAGAAGTTATGTCGAATCAAAATGTGAAAAAATGGAAAGACACTTCGATCATGTTACAAAAATCGAGGTTGTATTAGAGGTTGTTAAGCAGAGGCAGAAAGCTGAAGCAAATATACATCTAGCGGGTGCTGACTTACATGCTGAAGCGGAAAATGATGATATGTATGTAGCGATTGATGCACTGGTTGATAAGCTCGATCGACAAATAATTAAACATAAAGAGAAGCTTAAAGATCACCATCGTGGACATCGTGAAAATTGGGAAGAAAGCGAAAGTGAAGGTTAAACTTTAACTTAGAGACTTGGAACCTCAGGTGGCGTCTTTGTGTAATTAGAAAAGCACGAAGACTAAACCGTGGTTCCTGAAGATTTTAAGTCAAGAAAAGAAGGAATTATTCTGAGTTTTTAACATGTTAATTAGAGAAATATTGTCAGTTTCCCGAATCAAAACTGGGATAGAACTGCGTAGTAAGAAAGCTGTATTAGAATACTTATCTGAGAGGTTAGGAGAAGATTGCCCCGAGCTTTCTAATATGGATGTATTTGAAGGTTTGTTAGCAAGAGAGCGACTTGGAAGTACCGGGCTAGGTCATGGTGTTGGTATACCTCATGGGCGTATGGCTGGGATCACTGAAACGAAAGCAGCTTTTTTGAAAACGAAAGAAGCGATAGATTT
Source organism: uncultured Pseudomonadota bacterium (assembly GCA_913058255.1). Lineage (GTDB taxonomy): Bacteria > Pseudomonadota > Gammaproteobacteria > CAJXQU01 > CAJXQU01 > CAJXQU01. Next base: position 364,512 of record CAJXQU010000001.1, read on the forward strand.
TGATGCGGTTGATGGTCAACCTGTCGATATGTTTTTCGCATTAATGGTGCCAGAAGAATCTACTGATGAGCATCTGAAAGTTCTTTCTCAACTAGCAGAGAAGTTTAGTGAAACGTCATTTCTTGAACGTTTACGAAGCAATAGTGAACCCGAGAGTTTATTAAAGTTACTGACAGCTGAGTCATCCTGATAATACGGTAAAGTTCTCATGGCTCATATTACAGTTAATCAACTATTTGAGAGTCATGTTAAAGATCTTGAGCTTGCTTGGGTGGCAGGGCAGGCTGGCGGTGATCGCAAAATAACTCTGGATGAGACTGGGAATGACTCCGTTGTTGAAGTTAGCGGCATGGTAGACGATCTTGAAGCGACACAAACGACAGATGATGCTTTGGTTGAGTTTTCAAATACTTCGTTGATAGCCCATCTGAGTCTTATACATCCAAATAAAATTCAAGTCCTTGGTAAAATTGAGGTTCAATATTTAAATGAACTTCGGTCAATTTCTAAAAATGATGCTGTCAGCAACTTACTTCGACTTGAGCCGTATCTTATTGTTCTGACTGAGAATCAAGAACCACCTTCCTCTTTAGCCGAGCTGTGCGAAGAGTCTGAAACCCCATTGATATCATCTAAGCGCTCGAGTAATAAGTTGATCGGTGATCTTCACTATTATCTTTCCAACCAACTGACTCAAGTGATAACGCTCCATGGTGTGTATATGGAAATTGATACCATCGGTGTTTTACTGGTTGGGAAAAGCGGGGTAGGTAAAAGTGAGCTTGCTGTTGAGTTGATCACGCGTGGGCATCGAATGATCGCGGATGATGCCCCAGAATTTAGGCGTATTGCCCCCGACACCATTAACGGAACATGCCCAAAAGCCTTAACAAACTTTTTGGAAGTAAGAGGTTTAGGTATCATTAATGTTCGTGAACTGTTTGGAGCTGGGGCAGTAAAGCAGCATAAGTTCTTGCGATTGATAGTGCGTTTAGAGCATTATGATAGTGAACGAATGAAAAGTATTGATCGATTAGAAGGAAGCTATAACTCGGTCAATATTTTGGGATTAGAAATACCTGAGATCACTTTACCCGTTGCTCCGGGCCGAAACCTTGCGGTGATGGTCGAGTGTGCAACACGTAATCATATTTTACGATTGAGTGGATATAACTCCACTGATGATTTTATGAAGCGTCAACACCTGATGATGGAGAAGAATATCAGTGATAGACCATAGAACTAAGCGACTTATTATACTGACGGGAATGTCAGGAGCTGGGAAGTCCGTTGTTTTGAATGCCCTTGAAGACTTGGGGTTTTATTGTATCGATAATTTACCTGTTGATTTATTAACGGAATTTGCAAAACAGATTCGTAGCGATGGTGGTAAAACATATTCACGTGTGGCTGTCAGTATTGACGCACGTAACCCGATTGAAGCCTTATCTCATTTTCCAGAAGTCATGGATGAGTTAAAGAAAACAGGTTTCGAAACGGAACATCTTTTTGTCGGTGCTAATGATGATATCTTGATCAAACGCTTTAGTGAGACTCGCCGCCGTCACCCACTTTCTAGCGAAAAAGTTTCTCTGGCTGAAGCAATTCAAATGGAGCGAAAATTACTCGAACCATTACAGGACTACTCCAGCTTAAAAATTGATACGAGTCATACCAACATTCACCAACTTCGTGACTTGGTGCGTGAACGGGTGGCGCGCAGGAAAGCAGGGACTTTATCCGTACACATTCTGTCGTTTGGCTTCAAGTACGGAACCCCACCTGATGCCGACTTTATCTTTGATGTTCGTTGTCTACCGAATCCTTATTGGGATGCAAACTTGCGCGACTTTACTGGCCGTGATCCACAGGTTATTAAGTTCTTAGAAAGTTATCCCGTTGTGGCAGAAATGCGAGATGAACTTATCGACTTTTTATCTAAGTGGATCCCTCGGTATGAAGAGGTTGATCGAAGTTATCTAACGATAGCGGTGGGCTGTACTGGTGGGCATCATCGATCCGTTTATATGGTTGAAAATATTGCAGGATATTTTATCGGCAATGATAAGGATGTCCTCGCGACACATCGTGATATGGCTCTTTAAAATATCAGCAGTGGACGAAGATGGTTAAAAAAAAAATAGAAGTAATTAATAAGTTAGGTTTACATGCCCGAGCTGCCGCAAAACTTGTAAAGCTCGCATCGAGCTTTACAAGCGAGATCCAGATCAGCTGCGAAGATGAAAATTTTGATAAAAAAATAGTCAATGCGAAAAGCATTATGGGTGTGATGATGCTGGCAGCAAGCAAAGGGACTATTGTCACATTGCAGGCTGAGGGTAGTGATATGCAGGTGGCCGCCGAGCAGATAGAGGCATTATTTAATAATTACTTTGAGGAAGGAGAGTGACAACGCTTTCACTACATGGAGTCGGAGTATCTAAAGGCGTAGCCATCGGTAAAGTTCATCTTATTGAACGTAACCAGCAAGAAACTAGGGAGTATCAGATCGAAGAGCATCTTCTGCAACAGGAGATTGCTCGCTTCAAAATAGCAATATCACTGGCTAGGCAACAGCTTCGCTCTGTTCGATTACATATTCCTCACGGCACTCCAGGAAACATTGCTTCTTTTATCGAAACCCATCTGTTGATGTTAGAAGACTCAGCATTAGTTGAGGAGCCCGTTAACATTATTCGTGAACGGCAGTGTAACGCGGAGTGGGCTGTTAAAATTCAACGTGATATTTTGGTTTCTGTCTTTGATCAAATGGACGATGCCTATTTGCGAACACGCAAAGATGATGTTGATCATGTCGTGAATAGAATTCAGCGAATTTTGTTGGATCATGGCCTAGAGGCGCATGAAGTTCCTGATACACACCTTGAAGGTTGCATTATTCTTGCTGAGGATTTGAGCCCAGCTGATACCGTTATGATGCAGCATCATGGCATTGCTGCCTTTGTGATAGAACATGGTGGACCAACGTCACATACAGCAATCCTTGCTCGTAGTCTCGGAATACCAAGTATTGTTGGTGTTAAAAGAGCACTTCGATATGTCGATGAAGGTGATATGTTGATCGTCGATGCGGATGCTGGAGTTGTACTAGTGAATCCTGATCCTGTAATACTTGAACACTATAAGCAACGACAGCTAGATATTATTCGTTACCAAACAGAATTGATCCACCTAAAGGAAGCGGCTGCGATAACCTTGGATGGCATTGAAATCGAATTACAGGCGAACATCGAGCTTGAAAAAGATTATTCAATCGTTAAGAAAGTTTGTGCGAAAGGTGTCGGGCTGTATCGCACTGAATACTTGTACATGAATAGAGTAGCACCTCCGAGTGAAGAAGAGCATTACCAGACATATATAAAAACTATGGAAATGTTAGATAATATTCCTCTAACCTTGAGAACAATGGATCTTGGTAGTGATAAAAATAGTGGAACAGGGTACGAGTCGACATCGATATCAACCTCAGTCAACCCAGCACTAGGACTCAGAGCTATTCGTTTGTGTTTAAAGGAACCTACTTTATTTGAACCGCAGTTAAGAGCGGTGTTGAGAGCTTCGGCCAAAGGGCCATTGCGTATGATGCTGCCAATGTTGTCGACTCTCCAAGAAGTACGAGATATTTTTTCTATTATTAAGGGTATTAAACAGGAGTTTTCTGAAAAGGGTATTCCTTTTAATACTGATCTGAAAATTGGTGGAATGATTGAAGTTCCTGCTGCGGCAGTTTGTGCAGATATGTTTGCCCAGTACCTAGACTTCCTTTCTATAGGGACCAATGATCTCATACAATATTCAATGGCGATTGATCGGGTAAATGACGAGGTAAATTACCTTTATGATCCACTAAACCCCGCGATATTGAGACTGATCCATATGACCATTAACGCGGGACGACAGCATAATATTCCGGTAGCAATGTGTGGTGAAATGGCAGGTGAACCTAAGTATGTGCGACTATTGCTTGGTCTCGGATTGAGAGAGTTCAGTGTGCACCCAGCATCTTTGCTCGAGATTAAGAGAATAATTAACGATAGCAAAGTTGTTGATTTAGAAGCTAAAGCACTGCAAATTCTAAATGCGAAAGATAGTTCATTTGCAAATGAAATGTTAGATAGCTTGAATATTTTGTGATCTGAACTCGAATTAAGCCCCCGACATTATTCATCTCATATTTTCGTGAAGATAAGCAGGATCCCCTCTAAATAGTGGCAGTCTTTTTTATCTATAGCGGTTCTTTAACCCATAAAAGCCCTATAAATGGCTAACCACTATTTTCTAAATAGCCGAGTAGAAATAGATTATTTCGGAAGTTAACTGTTTTCTAGAAGTTGAACCGTAATAGCCTCACAGTTTTCCAGCGTTTCTTGTAGAGTTGATTTAGCTAAGCCAATTTGACACTTAACCAGTGTTGGTATTTTGGCTGCTTCATCTCGAGTAACCCAGCCTTTTTCAGTCAATGATAAGACACGTAAACGCTCATCCTCTTTGTTTCGTGTCCGGATAAGAAAGTCTTTCTTCTCCAAGCGTTTAACAACCGGTGTTAAAGTTCCTGAATCAAGGCGTGTGAGCTGGCCCAGTTTTTTAAGACTAATATTATTTGATTCCCATAAAGCCATCATAACAATGAACTGTGAATAGGTGAGGTCAACTTTATCTAAAAAAGGCCGATATGCTCTGATGACTGCATTATTCGCAGAGTAGAGAGAAAAGCATAACTGGTTTGATAGTTTTATTGGCTCGTAATCTGGTGTACTCAAATTGTTTCTCCCTCGAGATAAGTGATCTACTGATGAAATAGTACACGATTTTCGCGGTTTATATTGACCATGGAAAACCAAACGACTATAGTTGTGTGCAAATATATTGCGCGCAAGTAAAAATTCCATATTAGATAGAAGTTTCGATTTATAACAAGAGGAACGGTACGATGAAAAAAATAGCGAGTTTGATGATATTTTGTTGTTTAGTGATGACAGCTGCATTTGCTGGAGGGGATCCTGAGTTTGTAGTGTTCCCAGAAGGCTATAAAAACACCGACACACAGTATACGACGCTTAACAGAGCAAACGGGAAGCAGGTTGGTGTGTTGTATGCGAATGAAGCTGCCATGGGTAGCATTCAGTATGGCGATCAGCTAATTCCAGGTTCGCGGATTATCATGGAGATTTATAAGCTGAAAAAAGATACTGAAGGAAATCCCATTAAGGGGGCTGATGGGGTTTACGAAAAAGATGCACTTGCTGCCATTGCAGTGATGGAAAAGAGTATTAATTGGTCGAATAAATTTTCCGCTGAACACCGTTCTGAAGAGTGGGGTTTTGCACTGTATGATCCCAAAGGTAATGTTAAGGATAATCCGTTGGAATGTGCCTCGTGTCATATGTCTTTAGAAGGTAGTGAGGATAATCTCTTTACTCACTCTCAACTAAAAGCGATTGAAAAGTAGAAGATGAGGTAATCTTGCGGGGGAATGGAGTGTATCGCATTCCCCCGTGATTTCTTTTTAACCTTCTTCTCGTTCGATTGCACGATGGCCGATATCTTTGCGATAAAACATGCCATCCCACTTGATTTTTTCGATGCCTTCATGCGCTTTCTGTTGCGCATCCTTGACGCTGTTACCCAGCGCGCTTACACAAAGTACGCGACCTCCTGCTGTTAAGACATCTCCATTATTTTCAGAAGTCCCTGCATGGAAAATTTTTAGATCAGGCTGCTCATTCTCTAAACCAGAAATCACATCACCTTTTTTATAACCTGCAGGATAACCGCCCGAAGCCAGTACAACGCCTAAAGCGGGTCGTGGATCCCACTCAACTTGCACTCCACGTAACTGAGCTGTAGAACCCGCTAAACATAATTCAACTAGATCAGATTTTAGTCGCATCATGATAGGTTGAGTTTCTGGGTCACCAAACCGACAGTTGAATTCCAGCACATTTGGTGTGCCATCCGCAGCGACCATCACACCAGCATAGAGGAAGCCTTTGTAAGGTCGGCCTTCCGATGCCATACCTTTAATCACAGGCTCAATAACTTCTTTCATAATGCGATCATGCATTAGCGAGGTAACTACCGGAGCGGGAGAATAAGCACCCATACCGCCAGTATTAGGCCCTGTGTCGCCTTCATCGCGCGCTTTGTGATCTTGTGATGTTGCGAGTGGCAAAATCGTACTGCCATCCGTCATAACGATAAAGCTAGCTTCTTCGCCAGTTAAAAATTCTTCGATCACAACAATGTGCCCAGCTTCACCAAATGCATTACCAGCCAACATATCTTCGACGGCTTGGATGGCTTCACCTTCCGTTTGTGCAATCACCACACCTTTGCCCGCAGCAAGGCCATCGGCCTTTACGACGATTGGAGCACCTTTGTCTTTGATCCACGCAATAGCAGGTTCCATCTGTGTGAATGCTTCGCTCGCAGCGGTTGGAATGTCATGGCGAAACATAAAATCTTTTGCGAATGATTTTGAGCCTTCTAGAATTGCTGCAGACTGTCTTGGACCAAAACAACTCAGTTCAACATCTTCAAAAGCATCTACAACACCTAAACAAAGAGGTACTTCTGGGCCAACGATGGTCAGGTCTATTGAATTTTCTAAAGCGAAATTTTTCAGTCCAGGGATATCTTCGACATTGATATCAACATTGCTCACCTTGTCCTCATGGGTTGTGCCTGCATTGCCTGGTGCAACAAAAACGTGACTCACTTTGTCAGATTGAGCAGACTTCCATGCGAAGGCATGTTCTCTACCACCACCACCGATGATCAGAATTTTCATAGTATTTTTCTATTAATTTAATTAAGTATAGTGTCGTAAAGCTTAGTGTCTGAAATGGCGCATGCCAGTGAAGATCATCGCCATACCAGCTTCATTTGCAGCTTCGATAACCTCTTCATCACGCATCGAACCACCCGGTTGGATTACTGCTGCAATGCCAGCTTTCGCTGCCGCATCAATACCATCACGGAATGGAAAGAATGCATCAGATGCCATTACGGAACCTTTTACTTCTAAGCTTGCATGCTCAGCTTTAATACCTGCAATTCGTGCCGAGTTTATGCGGCTCATTTGACCTGCTCCGACACCGATAGTCATACTATTTTTTGCATAAACAATCGCATTTGATTTGACGAACTTAGCCGTTTTCCAAGCAAAAAGCAGATCCGACATTTCTTCTTCACTAGGTTGACGGGTCGTGACGACTTCAAGTTTATCGTGCAAAGCAAGATCAGCATCTTGCACAAGCAAACCACCATTGACCCGTTTGTAATCTAATCGAGCAGCAGGCTCACTGAACTCACCACACGTGAGCAAGCGGACATTTTTCTTAGCAGTAACAACTTCAACAGCCGCGGCAGATGCGGAAGGTGCGATGATCACTTCAACAAACTGGCGCTCAACAATAGCGGTTGCCGTTTCTGCATCCAGCTCGCGGTTGAAGGCGATGATGCCTCCGAATGCTGACTCAGGATCCGTTTGATACGCACGGTCATAGGCAGACAACAAACTATTATCGACAGCCACTCCACATGGATTTGCATGTTTGACGATGACGCAGGCTGGTTTTTCATCAAATTGTTTAACACATTCAAGCGCAGCATCGGTATCAGCAATATTGTTATAAGAAAGTTCTTTGCCTTGCAGCTGAGTTGCCGTAGAAATATTGGCTTCAGTTTGTTGAGTAGAAACGTAAAAAGCCGCTTGCTGATGTGGGTTTTCACCATAGCGCATCGTTTGGGCTTTTTTGAATTGGGTATTGAATGTTGTCGGGAAACCTTCAGGTTTTCCATTTTCAACAATCGCCCCTAAATAATTGGCAATCATGCCATCGTAACCAGCTGTGTGTTCAAACGCTTTGGTTGCTAGTTTAAAGCAGCTCTCTTTGCTTATTCCACCTTGAGACTTTAATTCTTCGATAACAGTTTCATAGTCCGAAGGGTTGACAACGATCGCGACATTGGCGTGATTTTTCGCTGCGGCACGAACCATAGTAGGACCACCGATATCAATATTTTCGATAGCATCCTCTAGTGAGCAATTTGGTTTTGCAACGGTCTCAGCAAATGGATAGAGGTTTACAACGATCAGATCAATAGGGTCGATTCCATGCTCAGCCATTACTTCATCATCTTGTCCACGACGGCCAAGAATGCCACCATGAATTTTTGGATGCAGTGTTTTCACTCGACCGTCCATCATTTCAGGGAAACCAGTATGTTCCGAAACTTCTTTTACAGCTAAACCTTGATCGGCGATTAGTTTTGCGGTGCCACCGGTTGATAGTAGTTCAACACCCAACTCGGAAAGTGCTTTTGCTAGCTCTGCTATACCCGTCTTATCAGATACACTGATCAGTGCACGTCGTACATTTATTGTCATGTAATTTAGTCCTGTAAATTATGCTGAAACCAAGGGCTGGTTTCATTTTTCAATATTATACTTCTGTAGTTTTTTTCGAAGCGTGCCACGGTTTAGTCCGAGCAACTCAGCCGCTTTGGTGACGTTATTATCTGTTTGGGATAAAACAATTTCAAGCAAAGGTCTTTCTATTTCACTTAGGACAATATCGTATAAATTGCCTGGAACATGACCTTCAAGATCTTTAAAGTAGGCCTCTAATGATGATTGGATTTGACTGCTAAGCGCGACGTCTCGACGATTATCTTTACGTCGCTCACCTTGTCTACGTTCGACAAAACTTTTCTGTGTCTCAATCATATTTGTTTATGCGGCCTTGGCGTTGATGGCTTGTCTCTCAAAAAAATCAATGATGAGTTTTAACTGCGTCTCTATGTTATCAACCCGTGATATTTGCCGCCAGACATTTTTGCTTTCTGATGCGATTTCGGATGGAAGTTTATCCAAATACCAACGAATATGTTTTCTCGCGATACGAATTCCTTGAAATTCACCGTAAAAAACATAAAGGTTATTCATATGCTCAAGCATTATTTTTTCTATATCAGAAGAAGACGGAGGTTTGATCAGTTCTTCGGTGTTAAGAAAATGTTTGATCTGATCAAAAATCCAAGGGCTACCTTGAGCGGCACGACCAATCATAATTCCATCAGCCCCAGTTAGCTCTAAAACACGTTTTGCTTTTTGTGGGCTAGTGATATCACCATTGGCATAAAGTGGAATATTGATCGCTTGTTTTATCGAGCGGATGGTTTCATATTCAGCATCACCACGATAAGCGCAGGCACGAGTTCGGCCATGAACCACGATTGATCGAATACCTGATTGTTCTGCAATTTTAGCAATGGTGACTCCATTACGATGCTTGGGATCGGTACCCGTACGAATCTTCACCGAGACAGGAACATCGACCGCGTTGACGACAGCTTCAAGAATTTGCCCGACCAAAATTTCATTTTTTAGTAATGCGGAACCAGCCATAACATTACAGACTTTTTTTGCTGGGCAGCCCATATTAATGTCGATCACTTCGGCTCCATTGTCGATATTAAAACGAGCAGCGTCAGCCATTGTCTTTGGATCAGAACCTGCGATTTGAACAATTCTTAAACCCGATTCACCACGGTAGTCTATACGGTTTTTACTTTTGCGGGTATTTCTAAGAGCAGGGTTTGCTGAAACCATTTCAGATGTAGTTGCGTCGGCACCAAAGCGACGACACAAAATGCGAAAAGGGCGATCCGTGATTCCGGCCATAGGAGCTAGGACTATTTTTGGAAGTTGATTCTCAGTCGACATAAGACTTACAAAAATGTGAATTCAAAACTGCTGGTTTCATCAGCAGAACCGAGAATTTCAAGTACGATATGAACAGGCTGTTTTGGTTTCATTCCTGTTTCGAGATCAACGCTTTCATCTAAATATTCATTGGGTGAAAACTGCCGGCTTCCAACCGGCCGGCCCACTTTGTTAAAGAGATCTAATTGTAGTTTTGGAAATACTTGAAAATCTTTTGAGCTATTCATCAAAGTTGCATTGACCAACAGGACGTCTCTAAACTGCGGATGTTCTCGAACATCCCGAGAAATTAAATTGATCGCAGAAGTATCATTAAATTTTGTAACGATAGGACATTCTATGAGATGACACATGGGTTGAGCTTTTGGAAATTTTGCCAGTATAGCTCCAGGGTTAAATGTGATTAACTGGAAGAGCAACAAGCCGATAAAAAAAATGCTTGTTACAACCCATATCGTATTCGACTTCTTTTCAATGGGCTCTGAAAATGCATTTTCATCATCGATTAAGCCTTCAAAAATAGAAAGTTCTTGTTCAGAAAGATTGTGAATTTCTTCGGAGACAATAGCGCCGTCGTCTTCCTCGGATGAGTTCGCTTCGCCAGTAGGAAGTTTTTCTTCAAAAAATTCAAGATCATCGTCTTCGTTAGAAAGTTCTATCTCTTCTGAGAATGCTTGTTCGGGTTCTTCCTCAACCTCAACCTCGGTACCGAGAATGGTTGAGCCGATCGTATTATTGCCAGCTTGATCCGGGTCAGTAGGAAAGTTTTGTGCGCTTGTTGCTTCCGTATTTTCTAATAAAGACTCGATGGCATTAAAAACCTTCATGCAGCAGCCACACTTTACCTGTCCATTGGCAGCTTTGAGCTGGTCAATACTGACGCGGAAATAGGTGTCGCATTCTTCGCAATGAGTGATCATGGGGCAATCTTACTGAGTTATTCGTGCGCCTTCCAGCAGCGACCATTCATTTTTACAATTCGGCTCTTTAAAAGTGAAGAATGGAGTGTAGGCCTCGAGCACATCTGGGATCTGCTCTTGAAGTATTCCTGACAGAATAATATGGCCACCCAGCTCTGTATATTTAGCAAATAATGGCGCAAGCTTGATCAACGGATTGGCTAAGATATTCGCAATAAATAGGTTTGCTTTGATGTCTTTTGTTTCATCTGGACCCGTGATAGTAAAGATGTCCAGAACCTGATTGTTGCTCGCATTTTCTTGGGTGCTATTTAAGGATTGTTGCTCTATGTCGACAGCCCAGATTGACTCCGCACCAATCTTAGCAGCAGCGATAGCTAAAATCCCTGAACCACAGCCGTAATCAACAACGGTTTTATCCTTGATCAGTTCAGCATGTTCAGCGAGCCAAGTTAAGCATAGCGAGGTGGTTTCATGAGTGCCGGTTCCAAATGCCATGCCGGGATCAAGCATTAGGTTGATGTCCTTTGGTTCCGGTGGTGTTTCCCAGCTAGGACAGATCCAAAGGTTCTGACCAAACTTCATCGGTTTGAAACGAGACATCCAAGCACGTTCCCAGTTTTCGTCTTTTAAGGGCAGTACTTCATGTGGTGGGAGGCGAGGAATTTTCTGCTTTACGAGGGAAAGAATTTGATCAATATTAATAGCTGCATCAAATAGAGCGATTAGCCGAATTTGATCCCACCATTCAAGTTCTTTTTGCCCAACATCGAACAAGGCTTGATCTGCTGCGTCAAGAAGAGTGATAGCAGCGGAACCAGCCTCTTCGAGCGCATCAGATAGAAGTTCTGCAGTTGTTGTTTCTGTAATAAAAACTAGCTGAACCCAATGAGTTGTCGCCTCCATTTGATTAATCAATCCCCAGCTTTTTCTCCAAATAGTGGATATTTATTCCACCTTCGCAAAAGCCTTGATCCGTTAACATATCTATATGCAGAGGGATGTTAGTTTTGATTCCCTCGATAACTAATTCAGAAAGCGCATTACGCATTCTGGCTAGTGCCGCATCACGGTTTTCACCATGTGCAATTAATTTCCCGATCATAGAGTCATAATATGGTGGTACTTTATAACCCTCGTAGATATGCGTATCCATACGAATACCTGGACCGCCCGCTGGATGATACAGTGTGATGGTGCCAGGAGACGGCATAAAGTTTTCAGGATCTTCTGCATTGATTCGACATTCGATTGAATGCCCCCAGATTGATACATCATCTTGGGTGTATGTGAGTTTTTCTCCGGCAGCGATACGTAATTGTTCTTTAACGATATCAACGCCTGTGATCATTTCAGTGACAGGATGTTCAACCTGAACTCGGGTGTTCATTTCGATAAAGAAAAACTCATCATCTTGAAACAAGAATTCAAACGTCCCTGCACCACGATAGCTAATCCTCTTACAAGCAGCGACACACTGAGCACCAATTTTTTCACGTAGTTCCGGTGTAATTCCAGGCGCAGGTGCTTCTTCGATAACTTTTTGGTTACGGCGTTGCGTTGAACAGTCACGTTCACAAAGGTGAATAACATTGCCGTGTGTATCAGCGATAATCTGGATCTCAATATGACGTGGTCTTTCGAGAAATTTTTCAAGATAGACGTCGCCATTACCGAAAGCATTTTTTGCTTCTGTTTGCGTTAAAGCGATGGAGCTTTCTAATTCAGCTTCACTACGAACTACTCGCATACCACGACCACCGCCACCTGCGGTTGCTTTGATAATAACGGGATAACCGATCTCATTGGCAAGACGTTTATTTCTGACCATGTCATCGTCAATAATGCCATCAGATCCAGGTACGCAAGGTACGCCAGATTCTTTCATGGCTTTGATAGCAGAAACCTTGTCACCCATTATTTCGATGGTTTCAGCACGAGGTCCAATAAAAATAAAACCACTTTTTTCAACCCGATCAGCAAAGTCCGCGTTCTCAGAGAGAAAGCCATAACCCGGATGGATAGCAACAGCATCGGTGATTTCAGCAGCACTTAAGACGGCTGGAATGTTCAGGTAGCTGGCTGCTGATGCAGCTGGCCCGATGCAAACAGACTCGTCGGCAAGGCGGACATGTTTTAGATCTCGATCAGCCTCGGAGTGAATAGCCACAGTTTTGATACCCATTTCGCGGCAAGCACGAAGGATACGCAATGCAATTTCGCCACGGTTGGCAATTACGATTTTTTCTAGCATTGCAGACCTCTTATTCGACAGTAAACAGCGGTTGACCGAATTCTACAGGCTGACCATCATCAGCAAGAATGGCTTTAATAACACCATCGCGATCCGCCTCAATTTGATTCATGATCTTCATCGCCTCAATAATACAAATGACATCACCTTGTTTGATCGATTGGCCAACAGCAGCAAAAGGGGCTGCCCCCGGAGACGATGATAAATAGTATGTTCCAACCATTGGTGAGGTTATGGCATTTTCATTTGAGTCAGCCGCTGGGGCAGGCGCTGCTGCTATTGGCGCCGCAGCAGGTGGTGCTATAGCGATGGGGGCTGCGATAGGTGCGGCGACAGCACCGCTGCCATGACGAGAAATTCGGACTGATTCTTCACCTTCTTTTATCTCGATCTCAGCGATGCCAGATTCTTCTAGCAATTCGATTAGTTTTTTTACTTTTCTGATATCCATTATGTTTTAACTCTGATTTGATAAGTGTTCTAAACCTGCGTGATATGCAAATCGATAACCCTGAGCGCCTAAACCACAAATGACGCCGACAGCAATATCTGACAGATAAGAATGTTGTCGAAATTCTTCACGCGCATGTACGTTGGACAAATGCACTTCAATGAAGGGAATGTTTACACCCAGCAGGGCATCGCGAATGGCGACACTGGTGTGGGTGAATGCCGCTGGGTTGATAATGATGAAATCAACATGATCATTAGCAGCAGCATGAATCTTTGTAACCAGATCATGTTCAGCATTAGACTGATAGAAATCTAGCTTGTTGTTATCTTCATTAGCAAGCTTGGAAATCTGTTGTGCTATGTCGGCCAGGGTTGTACTTCCGTACAGTTCTGGCTCACGTGTTCCGAGTAGATTTAGGTTGGGACCATTGAGCACAAGCAGATTTGCCATCAAACTAACCAATTTAGCGAAGATACCTGAAGATTAGCAGAAATTAGAGGCTATATCGATAACTTTTTTAATTATTTAGAATCGCTTTATCGAAAACTGGTAAGCTAAAGGAATGAGTATCAAACGACAAGAACTTGAAGAGTTTCTCGACACGCTGCTAAAGCCTTGTGATTACGCTGATTATGGCCCAAATGGATTGCAGGTTGAAGGCTGTGAGTCGTTGACGAAAATAGCATTTGCAGTTTCGGCCACGGCAGACTCGATAGCACAGGCTGTCGAAAAAGGTGCACAGGCGATGATCGTCCATCACGGCCTGTTTTGGTCATTTCACAGCACAAAAACATTGACGGGGCCTTTTGCGAAACGCGTTTTTCCTTTAGTTAAAAGCGAGATCAATTTATTTGGTTATCACCTACCATTGGACGGCCACCCTGACATTGGAAATGCAGCAACTCTGGGGAAGTTGATCGGGCTAGAAGAACAAACAGCATTTGGTGACTACAAAGGTTCGGCTACGGGAGTTCAAGGCACATTGAAAAATTCGATCAGCGTGACAGAATTGCAAAAAAGACTCGCTGGCGTACTTAATCACAATGTCATCGTCGCCAGTTATGACCAGCAAGCCCCTATAAAAACGGTAGGGATTATTACCGGTGGCGCAAATAGTGAGTGGAAACTTGCCGCTGAAACAGGGCTTGATGCCTACATCACGGGAGAAATCAGCGAACACGACTGGCATGATAGCCAAGAAGCGGGTGTACATATGTTTGCTGGAGGTCATCATGCGACAGAACAGTTTGGGATCAAAGCTTTGATGGTCAAAATACAAGGTAAGTTTGATTTGGAATGTTTTTATATTAGTAGTGAAAACCCTGCATAAATAATAAGGAAAAGAACAATGCGTAAATTTAAAATTATTGGGCTGGTGGTTAGCTTTTCTTTATTGACACTCTTATCCGCTTGTTCTGAGGAACAGCAAAATAAACTTTCAAGATTAGGTGTTACATGGCTTGAGGGAGATTACAAAATCACCTATGCAGATGGTTCGCATGTAAAAGAGTGGGTAGTCAACGACGGCAAAGTTACATCAGAATCAGCGAAAGGCTATTATTTCTTTTGGGCGACTATTGATGGCAAGAAGAGCTATGTCCAAACACCAATAGTAAGAACATATATTGAAGAAATTAAATAAGCCGATTAAGGTGAGTAAACACTGAGGTAAACAGTTGAGGCACTCAAAGTGCTATCCAAAAACATCCATAAGATCGATGCTTGAATCATGACCGATCATATTGAAATTTTTCTCGATCCAACTTTCAGCGTGTTCACGCCCTTCTGTGAATAACATATCTAAGAAAGCTTTTGATGTGTTTAATCGACTTTTATGGCTTAAATCATTCATCAAATTATCTGCTTCAATCATATGAATGTGAGTATTTTTCAGACGATTTTCGAGTACACCATTGACCGTAGGACCTGATGCAAAACGTTCTTTAGCATCAGCGATGGAACGCATCTCTCGTAGGAAAGCGGCATTAAAGCCTAACTCTGCTGAGCGAATACGGATCTCTTCTGCGGTCGTTGGGTGAGAGTCTTTGCTCAAGGGCGATAATAAAACCACCATAACATCGGTACTCTCACAGTTATAAAGCAGAGGATAGATAGCGGGGTTGCCTGCAAAACCGCCATCCCAATAAGCCTCACCATCAATTTTTACGGCCTGATGCATTGTTGGCAAGCAAGAGGATGCAAGAAGCGTATCTGCTGAAAGTTCGTTGGTTTTAAATACTCGAATTTTACCCGTGCGGACTTGTGTGGCAGCGATAAATATTTTCAGAGAGCTTTCTTTACGGATACGCTCAAAATCAATGAGGTCATCAACGATCAAGCGGAGTGGATCGAAGGCTAAAGGATTGAACTGATATGGCGATAAGAACCAGCCAACCGAGCGTATGATAGCGAATGCAGGTGACCGATCTATATTTGAAAAATTGTCGATAAGGCTCAGTTTAGAATCCGTTAAACTTTTTTGAGAAAGTGCGCCCCAAAAGTCGGATAGCGTTTTCTTTGCACCATCGCGACCGTTTTCTAATAAACCATGTGTAAGTGCAACCGCATTCATAGCCCCAGCGCTAGTTCCGCTGATCCCTTCAATATTTAGCTGCTCTTCTTCTAATAAACGATCGAGAACGCCCCATGTGAAAGCACCATGAGCTCCACCACCTTGTAGAGCTAAGTTAACTGTTCTTGTGTCTGAGTTATTCATATTATGATTTTTGTGCGATGCAGCATAACTCCATCGTAACACGCTAACCTTAATAGGGAAGTAATAAAGTGATAAAAATACTAGGTTAATGCTAGAGAGAGGGTTTTTTGTCAAATATTGTTCTGAAGATTTTTTCTGCTTCAGTCCGTTTAATATCACCTTTTCGAGTGAACATTATTTTTCCTGAACGGTTGATGATCACAGTGTAGGGTAAGACGCCGATATTGTTACCATAAAGGCTAGCAATTTGCATGGCATCATCTTCACCCACGAGAGTGGGGAAATTGAGTGGTTGTTGAGTTAAGAACGCTTTTACATTGCTAGGCGTATCAACCGCAAGCCCAAGAAATTGTAAACCTTGATCTTGATACTTTTCTTGCATCTCTATGAAGATTGGAAGCTCTTCTTTGCAAGGTGTACACCAAGGAGCCCAAAAGTTGAGGACCAAAACATGACCATCCCATTCAGAAATAGAATGTAGCTTCCCATCCAAATCTTTCATTTGGAAATCAGGTCTTGGTAGTCCGATCAACAACATATCTGTTGGCGAGCTTAGTTGTGTATTTTGCATAGGAACACGATTCGCATTCATTAAATTATGCATAAAAAAACCAGCAGATGCCGCGAGGATCATCAGGCCAATAATCATAAATGGAATGTGATTTTTTTTCATCTAATTAAACGCTTTATTGACATGCTTTTGAAAGGCTTCCGGAGCTGCGTAGCCAGTGATCCTAAAATTACGTTTCTCGATTCCATCGGTGTTATAAAACAAGATGGCAGGAGGGCCGAGAAGATCTAATGATTGTAGCAACTCTTGATCGGCTTGATCATTGGGAGTGACATCAGCCTGCAGTAAAATGACGCCGCCTAAATGCTGCTGCACTCGCTTGTCAGTAAAGGTATTTTTTTCCATCCGGATACATTCTTTACACCAGTCGGCATAAAAATCGAGCATGACAGGTTTATTTTGATCGGCGGCGGATTTTAAAGCGGCATTGAGTCCTGTTGTTCCCTTGATTTTTTGAAAGGTTAAACCCTCATCTTTGTGTTCAATAGCACGAGAGCTTGTGAGTATTTTTAAGGGTTGATAAAAGTCTGTTGAGCCACTAGTTGCACCGATGATTAATAAGGAACCAAATAAAACCATAGCAAGCCCCAGCGCTTTCCATAAACGCTGCCAACCGGTGCTCACATCAGACAATGCATCGAAAGCCCCCATATAAACTGCCGAGCCGATGAGCAGTAAACCCCAAAGTGCAAGTGAGGCTGAACCAGGAATTATTCGTTCTAATAACCAAATCGCAACACCCAGCATCATCACGCCGAAGACATGTTTTACGACATTCATCCAAACGCCGGCACGAGGCAGCAGTTGCCCTGCGGAGGCTCCCAGTAATAATAAGGGCACGCCCATACCGAGTCCCATTACAAATAGAGCTGCGCCGCCTAAATATCCATTACCGGACTGTCCTATAAAGATCAGTGCGCCAGCTAACGGAGGGGCGACGCAAGGGCCAGCAATAATGGCTGAAAAAATCCCCATCAAACCAGCGCCTTGTAAGGTGCCACGTTCTTGGTTGTCGCTCATCTTGGTTAGTCGAGTTTGCAAGCTGGATGGTAATTGAATGTCATAAAACCCAAACATCGAGAAAGCAAGTAAGACAAATACGCCAGCAAAGGAGCCTAAGATCCAAGGATTCTGGAAAATGGCTTGTAGGTTGTGTCCAAAGATACCAGCCACTACGCCGACCACGGCATAGGTTAGAGCCATGCCCAGCACATAGACTAAGGCTAACATGAATGATTTTCGTGCCGTTAAATTCGCACCCTGGCCGACCAAAATGCCTGACAATATGGGGATCATCGGATACACACAGGGGGTTAACGAGAGGGCTAATCCAAAACCAAAAAATATTGCAAGACTGATCAATAAAGGTTTGTCAGCAAGCAGTACGGCAATATTGTCAGATTCTGAAAGCTCAGGTTCCGATTCGGAATCAATAGCCATCTCTAAAGTTTCTTTCTGACTGGATTTATTTTCTAGTGAAACAAGGGGAGTTTGTGCAATATCTCTTTGTGCTTCAGTCGGAGCTGGTTTAGTACGAGTAGCCTCTGTCATGGCAGCTAGAGAAATCGGCAGTTGATCTGTCAGGGGTGGGTAGCAAATTCCATCCTCAGCACAGCCTTGATAAGCCACGGTTATATCAAGATTTAAGGGTTGATTATTATGACGTGAAAATTGAATAGGTATTTCGACATCATGATCAAAAACTTCTACTTTGCCGAATAAAGGATCATCTTTGATCTTGCCCTTAGGTAATGAGACGGTTTTGATCGAGACATTGTCATTGGAAGCGCTAAACTTAACCTTATCTTTATAAAGGTAATAACCTTCTTTTATAGTAAATGTCGCAAGGAGTTTCTGTTCATCTATGACATGGATGGATGAAATAAAGGCTTCGTTAGCCGGAAGAAATTGTCGCCTTTGTTCATCAAAACCTAAATCATCTGAAAATAGACCTGCTGATGCTGATGCAGAAAAGAGCAACAAAGAAAGTAGGCTCAAAAGCCAACGTACTGTGTTTGAAAAGTTTAAGAATAATTTTTGTATTGCGAGCATGCTCTATAAGTCCATATTTCCAATTAATTTTTACTTAGCCAGTCGAGATAGTCTGACGATCCTTTAACTATAGGGACAGCTACAATTTCGGGTAGTTCATAAGGGTGAAGTTTTTGTATCGTTGTTTCAACCTGAGAATATTTATTTTCATGCGTTTTGATCAGCAAAAGAACCTCTTCGGCCGTTTCAACTTTCCCTTCCCAACGATAAATTGACATACCTGCCGGCATAATATTCACACAGGCTGTTAAGTTGGTGTTGATCAGCTTCTCAGCGATTTCTATTGCAACGTTTTTGTTTGGACAGGTATTCATTACGATCAAAAAAGACATATCAATAGTCTATAAGAAATAGATATTGATGTCTTACCTAACAAAAGGGTTGAGTAAAGAATATTTGGAACGATCACTTCAGAGCTTAAATTTAAAAGACATTAAGTATTATAGGTTTAGCAACCTATCCAAGTCTTCTTTAAATATCACGAGTTTAACCTTGCACTGGAAATACTTTCCCGTGGAATTATTAATCTGCAACGGTCTTGGTGGTTTCATGAGTTATTATGTTGGCTATTCAGTAACCGCCCCAATTAATGATCTTCAATCAGGTTGAAATATTTTTAAGCATGAAAAGCTCTATGTTCGTCTTTATGCTGACACTCCTGTTCAAATGCAATATGAAATTGTCTCGATCAATGAACTAGTAAACGTCCCTGCCGGCCGGTTTGAAAAATGTATCAAGGTCATAGGTGTCGGTGGTAGAAAAGTCGAAGCTGAAAAAACGACTGGAATTATAGATGTGACGATTGAATCTACTGACTGGTTATTGTTCTAATACAGGCTTAGTTAAGAGTCAGCGCGAAGAGAAAACCAGTAGCAGTGTTCTCGTTAAAGGTGATTTTCTGATGGAACTGGAAAGTTTTACTGAAGGGTAAGTAAGCTAACGTTTTTTCTTAGCTAGCATCCTCATCTTTCAGGCCTTCACTTGGTCTGTAGTAATTTTCGAATGCTTTATAGCCAAATGATAAAGCAAAAACTCCTATCGCAGTTGTTATTAAAAAAGTAGAGAGGCTAGAGATATTTGGTTTGTCATGAGTACGATGAAATAAATAGCAATAATCCAAACGAGAAAGGTTATTTCACGCAGGCTTATTCTTAAATTGAACTTGTTATTATCAACTAAAACATGTCGGTGACATGTTAAGAACCGTCCTAACCGGTAACTTAAAACCCACTTTTATTCTCACGCCGCTTTTCAGTGTTCAATAAAAATTCTTTTCGGATTTGATCCTCAGCAGTACTCCATTGTCTAATTTCATCTAATGATCGAAAGCAGCCTAAGCAAATATCATTGTTATCTAAACAACAATTGCGGACACAGGGAGATTCAACTTGAAGAGTATTTCTGTCAGTCATTGTTACTATAAACACATTTTTTTATTGGATGGTCTCTTCTTTTTCTATGAAAGAAAGCGAGCTTGGAAAAAACGTACAAAAAATGTTCATGCTCGAAAGTTGATCGGTTCACCATTTTTAAATACCTGAAACTCACCTTGCTGCATCACGCTCCATGTTTCGTTATCGGTGATTTGTTTTGATGCGATCACTGTGACGATATCGTTCTTTGTGGTGTGCTCGCGAAAGTCGATGATTTCTCCAGTGTCGATAAGTTTTGCAGTTCCGAACGGATGGCGACGTGTAATCCAGCACAAATTATTACTACAGTGCGCGTATAAATAATTGGAGTCGCTAAGCAGAAAAGAAAATATCCCCAACTCACTGATTTGGTCTGCCCGTTGTTTTATAAATCGCCAAAGTTTTTGAGATCGTTTCGGTGGCTCAGGAAACTCGTTACGAATTTGATCCAACAGCCAACAAAATGCATATTCGCTATCAGTAGTACCGATGGGGTTATAGAACTCTAATGGTAGGTTTTTAATGCCTTTCAATTGACCGTTGTGCGCAAACACCCAACTACGGCCCCAAAGCTCTCGATTAAAAGGGTGTGTGTTTTCTAAGCAAACTCGACCACGATTAGCCTGACGAATATGGCTGATAATAATTTTACTTTTGATCGCATGTTTTTGAATTAGATCGGCGACTTCAGAAGCGATGCTTGGGCGCGGGTCATGAAATGATCGGCTACCACGTCCGTCATACATGCTAATCCCCCAACCATCTTTATGCGGGCCGGTTCGACCACCACGCGGGACGAGTCCAGTAAAGCTGAAACAGATATCGGTTGGAGTATTGGCGTTTAACCCTAAGAGTTCACACATGGTCTTTCGTTGAGCCGTTAATTATTATCTATGTGTAGTATAGCAGCTGGTGTGCGGCGAGAACTGACGTATAATTCGCTACTTATATAACAGACTAAGCTAATCACTAAGAACACACATGAGCATAATACATTACCTGAACGCACGAGCAGTACAAGCCTTTGAAGCCAATGAAGTTCCTGTCGAACTGGCCAAGTTTACGCCGAGCGATCGGCCTGATCTGGCTGATTTTCAATGCAATGGTGCGTTTCAAGCGGCGAAAGCCCTGCGGAAAAATCCACGTGAGATTGCCGCCGCTATTCAAGAACATCTCGCGACTGATCCAGCTTTTGAGGAAGTTACCGTCGCCGGGCCGGGCTTTATCAATGTGCGTCTGACCAATGAATTCCTTAGCAAAAAGCTACAGCAGCTAGATTTTGAAAATGTCATCGATGAAGGTGAAAAACCTGAAACGATGATTTTTGATTACGGTGGTCCGAATATCGCCAAGCCTCTGCATGTTGGCCACCTTCGATCTGCGGTGATCGGCGATGCGGTAAAACGTATTGCTCGCTCTTTAGGGCATAAGGTTATCGCTGACGTGCACCTAGGAGACTGGGGCACGCCAATGGGTATGCTGATCGCTGAAATGGAGCATCGTAATCCTGACTGGCCCTATTTTTCAGAGAATGAAACGAGCTTTCCAACGGAATCGCCGATCAAGGTAGACAACTTAAATAAGCTTTATCCGGAAGCGGCCAAACATTTCAAAGAAGATAAAGACTTCGCTGATCGCGCGCGCGCGATCACAGCTGAACTGCAAGCTGGCCGTGCTGGTTATCGAGCTTTATGGCAGCACTTTGTGAACACTTCTCTAACAACCGTGAAAAAAGATTTCGCTGCCTTAGATGTCAATTTTGATCTATGGTTGGGTGAATCACATGCTGATGTAGTGATGCCAGCAATGCTCGCTGATCTAAAAGAAAAAGGTTTGGCCGTCGAAAGTGAAGGCGCATTGGTTATTCATGTTGCACGTGAAGATGATGACTTTGAATTTCCACCGTTGATTTTGGAAAAAACCGGCGGCGGTGTGACATATGGGACGACCGATCTGGCCACGATTTATCAACGAGTAAATCTTGAAAAGAAGATTGATCGCATTGTATATATCGTTGACCAACGTCAGTCTCTGCACTTTAAACAAGTCTTCCGTGCCGCCGCACTCGCCGGATATATTGATGAAGATAAGTTGGAACATTTAGGTTTCGGCACAGTTAACGGTAAAGATGGAAAGCCCTTCAAAACTCGTGAAGGGGGTGTTATGCGTTTGGCCGAATTATTACAAATGGCACGAGACGAAGTTGCAAACAAAATGGGGATTGTTGGCAAAGATGATGAGTCATTGATCAACATGGCGGAATCCATTGCAATGGCTGCTGTTAAGTATGGCGACCTCTCGACGCAACGATTATCTGATTATATTTTCGACACAGAAGCCTTCGTCAAACTGGAAGGTAAGACCGGTCCGTATATTCAATATGCGGCGGTGCGTGTTCAATCGTTGATCGACAAAGCCGCTGATAAGGATCTGAAACCCAGTGCTGATATTCATTTAGAAACAGCTGAAGAACGTTCACTTGCGATGTTGTTACTCGATTATCCAGTGGTACTAAAACGCGCACACGATCGAAGAATGCCCAGCGACATCTGCGAACACGTCTACAACATCGCCCAAGCTTACAGTCGTTTCTACCAAAACTGCCCCGTGATGACAGCTGACTCAAAAGAGCAAAGTGAGTCGCGCTTAGCTCTGAGCCAACTGGCTAGAAAAGATATCGTTGCGAGCATGGATAAGCTGGGAATTGAAATTCCTGATCGGATGGTAACGTTTGGGGATTCTGATTGATGTAAGCATTTAATAAGTCGGTGAACGCTCTTAATTATTGTTTACCGACTCTTTCACTCAGATCGTCTGGGACCATAAAAAAGTAGCGTTTTCCTTGTTTTGTTTTTGTGAGCAGCTTTAATTCATCAGACATTTTGAGCAGGTCTTTTCTTGCAACATCGTAAGAAAGCGCATGTGACATTTGATGCTCCTCAATGACATAGGAAAAGCGTGGGTGTTTTAATGCATGTCGTAACAGTGCGAGTTGACGAAAATTAAGTTTTCCACGAAGTTTGTCATTTTTATCCAACCACTGCTCAGCTTCAGAAATAGCTTTAACTTTCTTATCAAGGAATCGATGTAAGGCTTCTATCGCTTTATGAATGACATCAAGTTGGTGAATCAGGAAATAAGTCAGATCATTATCATCTGTTTCCGTATATAAGAACGCCTTTCCATATTGCACAGGTTTCTCTTTGATTATTTCAGAGATAGAAATAAATTCAGCTAACCAATATCCTTGCTTTGCCATTGCCCAATAAAATAATGCTCGAGCAGTTCTACCATTACCATCATAGAAAGGGTGATCGTATGCCAACATAAAGTGGAGTGTAATTGCTCTAACTACAGGATGGAGAAAGGAAACTCCCGTTTGAGCTTTACTTTCAGAGTTAGCGAAATCACATAGTTTTTGTAGTCGCTCAGGAAGTTCACTGGCAATGGGTGGAGTGTGAAGGTACTCTTGAGAATGATCATCTATGACATGAATATCATCATCTTCATTGCGGAACTGTCCTGATTTTTCAGCATTTTGCATTGTGTGTTCAGTTAAAATTTGATGTAACTCAAAGATAACAGAAGGAGTTAGTGGATCATCTTTTTGCTCACGAATGAACTGCATAGCACGGTAGTTATTCATGATCATTTGTTCGCTGGTGTCTTTAGGCGGACGGTCTTGCCTGATCATTTCTTTTGCAACATCTCGAGTGGTAGAAGCTCCCTCGAGTTGACTGGAATTGATGGCTTCCTCAATGAGTGAGCGGACAAGATAAGTATCTCGAGTCTGAGGGTTGGTGATCGTTTCAGCCGATTGAATATTTCCTGATGCGTATCGATCAAGCCAATGGAATTCTTCATGAATTTGATCGGTTAGGTTAAATTGAAATGGGTCATTTTTTTTATCAAAGAATGGCAGTTTTCTGTAAGACTGTGTTCGAGCAACTTTTGTTCCTGTCCACCATTGCTTGTTTGTCAGCCCACTAGGTGAAGGTAAGTGTCGTAATTTATCCCAATGTAGATATCGTCCTTTTTCGTCGACAGGTTTAATTTCTGAAAATAAACGAAAGGATAGTGCGGACTCACCACTATCAAGTGTTTCTTTTATAACAGCCTTATAGTCAGGTGGTGCTACCGGTATCTTCATGTGTATAACTTATTAATATAAAAAAGGTTATTCATGACTGTAAGTTTTTCATACTTGATTTTAAAATACAAGTATGAACGTTATCTTAGGATGAAGGAGAAACTCTCTAGAACGATGAACAATTATAGGATAGTGAGCCCTTGAAGTTGGTTGTTACAAGGCTTTTAACCTTCATTTTGATTAGCTTACTTACTGTAAATAAGTGACTTTTCAATGCCATAATACTTAAAGGTACATCGAAAAAAAGGTTCTTCAACATCCAGATGTTTGTTATGCTTCTTGGGTAGTACATTGCTTTTTATATAAGAAATTTTTTGTAATTTTAGTTGGGAGAAAGATTAGTATGAAAAAGTTGTTTATAGGACTCAGCGTTTGGTCAGCTAGTTCGGTTGTTTTAGCATTACCATTAACTCATGGGGCTCTCACTGTTAATCAGAGTGGCTTGTATCCAAACGCTACATATGAAACTGATGGTGGCATAGGGAGTACTTCGTCATCTAATGTGAATAGTATTTCTACAGCTCAAGCATATGTGACATTGCTGGCGAATGGTGCACCCGAGTTGAAGGTTTATGCTGATGGGAGCAATACCTATACCACTGCATTTGCGCACGGGATTCAACGTTACGAATATACAGGCACTTCAGATGCCACCTTGACGGCGGAAGGAAACTTTCATGCTGTTATTGATAACTCAACATCTAGTTTCCGAGGAAATATCGGTTTATGGAAAGTTAGCGAGACCGAAAATTTTTTGAATGATTTTTTCGGAGATGGAGATATTTCTGGAGTTATTTACGAAGTCCTACCTGAAGTTTCGTTTGGAGAGGATTCTGCCTATAATCTTGCTGGAGAATTTAACTTAAGTGCAACAGCTAGTTTAGATCTTAAAGCTGGAGATGAATTCTTTCTTTATGGTTCTCTATTGGCAGCTGCTGATGGTGGTGTCGTAAATGCACTAAACACAGGTACTTTCGCTTTTGATTTTGCTGGTTCAGGCATTACGAGCGCAGATCTGACGATGGTTGGCGATGTTTCCGCTGTACCGGTTCCCGCTGCACTTTACCTTTTTGTTCCAGCCTTGCTAGGCCTGTTTGGTTTTAAGCGTAAAACAGCATAAACACTTTTGCCTCACCGCCTTTTAGCTTCGGTGGTGGGGTGAAATTTCATTTCTAGCCTAATGCAGGCGATCTCTATTCAGATATTTTTTTAATTATCTTTTAAAATACTCCTCATACATCTCAAGTTTCTGAGAATAAAAAAACTAGAATTAGGAAAGTAATATGGCAGGAAGTAGTTTTTTAGCATTAATTGATGACATAGCAACAATTTTGGATGATGTCGCTTTAATGACAAAGGTCGCGGCAAAGAAAACCGCTGGCGTTTTGGGTGATGACTTGGCTTTGAATGCGGAGCAGGTTTCCGGTGTAAAAGCTGATCGTGAGCTGCCTGTCGTTTGGGCGGTAGCGAAAGGCTCTTTTGTGAACAAACTCATACTCGTTCCTGCGGCTTTATTGATCAGCGTATTTGCACCCTGGTTGATTACCCCACTACTTATGCTTGGTGGCGCATATCTGTGTTTTGAAGGGGTAGAAAAGCTGGCGCATAAATTCTTTCATCATAAGGAAGAAGAGGAAGCACATCATAAGGAAGTCGTCGAAGCGATTCTTGATACCAATGTTGATATGGTGGAATTTGAGCAGAAGAAAATTAAAGGGGCGATCAGAACAGATTTTGTACTGTCTGCTGAAATCATTGTTATCGCGTTAGGTACAGTTAAAGAAGCTACGTTTATTAACCAAGCTGCAGTCGTTACTGCCATTGCTTTGATTATGACGATTGGTGTTTATGGTTTAGTGGCAGGCATAGTAAAGTTGGATGATGGTGGTTTGGCTTTGGTTAAAGCGACTTCAAAAAATCTTTGGGGAGCTTTTAAACGAAAATTAGGCAAGGCTATTCTATGGTTTGCACCCGCCTTAATGAAGACCTTATCCGTCGTTGGAACAGCGGCAATGTTTCTAGTGGGAGGGGGGATTTTGATGCATGGTATTCCTAATGCACATGCTTATCTTCATCATGCCGAAGAAGCGGTTCATCATATTCCTTTTGTTGGTGGCGTTGCTGCGGTGATTACACCTTCATTATTGAATGCCGTTCTTGGAATTATTGCTGGTGCCGTTATTCTTGGGCTAGTGAACTTGTTTCAAAAAATTAAGGGCAAACTACAGGAACACGCTTAACCAATTTGATTTCCATTGAGCTCAACTCAGCGGAGTAAGCGATGGCCTCAACCCCTGCATTGATTGATTCACGAAGCAGTTGGCCATAGATAGGATCAATGTCATCTGCTGGTCGAAACTCATTAGCATCGTTGCGTTGGATACAATAAAAAATAACCGCTCGATAACCTTGTTCCACCATCGTCTGTAGTTCACGTAAGTGCTTACTGCCGCGTTTGGTGACAGCATCGGGGAAAAGGGCTGTGGTTCCTTCCAATAGGGTGACATTTTTTACTTCAACATAACAGTTAGGCTTTTGATCAGCTTGATCAGCTTGATCAGCTTGCTCAGCTTGATCGAGCAAGAGCAGATCTATTCGGCTATTTTCCTGTCCGTATTTTACTTCACGTTTAATCTGAGCATAATCGGATAATTCAGCAACAGTACCATTGCTGATCGCCTCCGCTACCAGAGAATTACTGAGTAAGGTATTGATCCCAACCAACACATCAGACGTTGTTTCAACCATTTCCCATGAAAGTGGGTATTTCCGATCGGGGTTTCGAGTATCACGTAACCAAACGGTTGATCCGGGATCACTGCAGCCTTTCATAGAGCCTGTGTTGGGAGAATGAGCGGTGACGAACTCACCAGATTCAAGCGTAATATCAGCAAGGAAACGTTTATAACGTTTGATCAGCTTTCCTTTGATCAGCGGTGAATCGAATTCCACAGGACTACTTTTTTGTATCCTGACGTTTGATATAAAACTCCATGACTTCGGCATCTTCGACTAACTCAAGCAGTTCATGGCCGGTGCGGGCGCAATAGGCTTTAAAGTCAATGACAGAGTGAGCATCTGTCGCCATCACATGCAGAATTTCGCCATCTTCCATACGTTGTAAAGCAAGTTTCGTTTTAAGGATCGGTAAAGGACAGTTTAGCCCCTTAGCATCAAGAACCTGATCAGGTTTTGGAAAAGAGTTTTCTTGTTTCACAGTGAATAGATTAACCTCTGGTTACCTTAAATTAACATCTAACTTAAAACAGGAGTCAGATGTAGGACAAGACAACATATTACTATGTCACTGTTGGTGGGTCATTAGCTGCTGCATTATGTCGAGACTGACGGAGTCTAAAAAAGAATGATATTGAATGTGTTTGGGTTGTTGCTCTAGAACGACAGCAAGTGCAAAGCGTGTATTGTTCCATTCAAGCAGGGTTGAAGGTTTTTCTTTAGCTCGCAAATTTGAGATAGAGATATCTGTAAAATTTAAATTCATTTGGATCTGACTTGGTTGAGCCTTGTAATAAGCTTCCTTTGCACTCCAGATCATGTAGAACTCGTCTTCAAGGTCATTTGTCGAGTTTAAAAAAACAGTTAATTCTTTCTTGCTCATGAAGATCTTCGCCATTTCAGCAAAGTTACGCTGTCTTTTCATTTCCAAATCAACGCCAACAGGCGAGTCTGCAAGGGCAAAACATATCATTCCTTTACTGTGACTTAGGCTTATGAAATTATTGCTAGGTAAGTTATTGATTACTGGTGTGGAATGAGGTTGTTCTATAAATTGGAATGATGATTTTTCTGAAGGGAAGTGTTGTTGAAGAGCATGTCGCATCAAGGCTCGGCTGAGCAAATATTCTCGTTGTTTTGATTTACTGTGGGTTGCTTGAAGACGAGATTTTTCTGACGGAGAAAGTATGCTTTCTATTTGTGACTCAATAATTTGTGTAGTCTCTCCAACTCTGGCGAACCAGAGGTGAAGAGAACTGACTGTAGATAAGTTACTTACCAAGCTTAACGACTTTTCCTTGTAGTGCGACACCAACCATGATGTTTCCAGCGTGACACTCAAACTCAGTCTCGCTGCTCATTTTATTCTTTTTGTAATAACTTATGACATTAACAAGGCTATCTCCACCTTCCGTCTTTGCGCGCTCTTGTAAGGATAACAATGCTGAGAGGAATACCCAACGACATGCACGTTCATCACTTTTACCAACACCATTCGTTTTTTTATTTGAAACAAAAGTGCCATAGCTTTGTTTTGACGTCGAGTATTTCTGATCGCCAAAGTAAAACTTAATATTTGGATCTAACTTGTCTTTGAAGTCGCTAGTTTGAAAAGCATCGTCTATGGATAACATTAATTTCGTATCACGGCTAAATGCTTGTGAAGAAGTGAGCAAGAGTGTTGCAGATATAATTAAAGTGAAAAACTTCACGGTTTTAATTCTCCCATCTATGAGTATGTTTTATATAAAGATTATGGATTATATGTGCTATTATAGTTCGGTTCAATGCGGGCGCATTTATAATATGAATATTCTTCGTTGAACGGTCATAGAAGGGGATAGGTCACAGTGGTACATTTTAAACTTGAAGCTTGGTCAGCAATGGCTTCAGGGCTTGGTTCGGAAGAAGATTGGAGCGCTTGGTTTTCTGCTCCCAGTATTCCGGATGAGCCGATTGGAAAGGAGGCATTAAAACAGATCCCAGCAATGCTGCGTCGTCGCTTTAAACAGTCTGGAAAATGTGCGTTAGGCGCTGCTTTACCCATCCTTAAAGAGGGAGAAATGATCCCTAGTATTTTTTCTTCACGCCATGGTGATATTGAACAAACCTTAGCACTGCTTGAGGGGATTGGGCGAGACGAGCCTATGTCACCGACAGGTTTTAGCCTTGCGGTACATAATGCCATCAGTGGTTTATTCTCCATCGTACGAAAAGACATGAGCGAAGTAACAACCATCGCCGCGAGTAAAGGGCTGATTTTTCAGTCTCTGTTTGAAGCGATAGGCCAGTTACAAGTATCAAAGAGAGTTTTGTGTGTTATTTATGACATTCCTCTGCCTCAGCCATATTCCATTTCAACAGAAAGCGACCCATTTCCTTTTGCGCTTGCGATGATTTTAAATGGTGCTGCTGGAGACCC
Source organism: uncultured Pseudomonadota bacterium (assembly GCA_913058255.1). Classification (GTDB taxonomy): domain Bacteria; phylum Pseudomonadota; class Gammaproteobacteria; order CAJXQU01; family CAJXQU01; genus CAJXQU01. The sequence goes on from CAJXQU010000001.1 coordinate 393,950, forward strand.
TTATAACCTTCAACCTTGCGAACAGAGCCTTACCGATCAGACTTCTCTAACGGGAGATTTAAATACTGAAGCCCTGAGGTTTATTGAGCTTTTAACTGGAAAAACCTCCTCCATGACATCCTCTTTGAGCGGTGGAAACTGGCGGTTAGTACAAGGTTGAAGTTGAAGAGTGATTGATAATATTAAATATAGTTGGCGTTGGTTGGCAACAGCATTTAGCTTTTTTTCGTTTGGTTTAGGCGGCATATTAATCCCGATTATTGTTGTTCCTATTCTGTACCTATTGCCGGGCGACAATTTAAAAAGAGAGCAACGTGGCCAAAAGTTTATACACCTTTCCTTTCGATTCTTTATCAATATGATGCGGTTCATGGGAGTTCTGACCTATGAAGTGGCGGATATTGAGCGTTTAAAAGACGCGCAGTTGATATTGGCGAATCATCCTTCGTTGTTAGATGTGGTCTTTCTTATCTCATTTGTGCCGAATGCTAACTGTGTTGTGAAAAGTAAATTAGTAAATAACCCGGTTATGATGGGGCCATTGAAAGCCGCGGGCTATATCGTTAATGATGAAGCTGCTGGAGATGTGATTACTGGAGCTGCTGAAGCCTTCAAAAAGGGGAATGCTTTGATCGTTTTTCCTGAAGGAACTCGAACAACACCTTCAGAACCATTAAGATTAAGACGCGGCGCTGCAAATATTGCGATCAGAACAGAAGTAGATATAACGCCGGTCTTGATCGAGTGCGTGCCGACTACCTTGACCAAAGCAGACCGCTGGTACCAGATACCATACAAGCGTATGCATTTTCGTATACAGGTCAAAGAGAAAATTGAAACAGGTAAGTATATAGAAAATATAAACCCGACGAAGGGAGCACGAATGCTAACCGATGACTTAGGTCATTATTTTAAACAGGAGCTGGGGTTGGATGAGTAAACTGCATCAAGAATTAAAAGAAATGATAATTGAAGTATTGGATTTAGAGGATGTTGATGTTGAAGAGATTATTGATGATGAGCCTTTGTTTGTAGAAGGTTTGGGCCTGGACTCTATTGATGCATTGGAAATTGGCTTGGCTTTGCAAAAACGCTATGGTATTAAATTGAAGTCAGATTCAGAAGACACGCCAAAACATTTCTCAAGTATCAATGCCTTAGTTGCATTGGTTGAATCGCACAGCACAAACTAAGAATTAAACACAGAGACAATTATGAAAACGCAGGAAGAAATTTTTCAAAAACTCGTTTCGATTTTTGAAGAGCTATTTGAAATTGAACCAGAAAAAATCACCTTAGAATCTAATTTATATCAGGATTTAGATATCGATAGCATTGATGCTGTTGATCTTGTGGTGGAATTGAAAAAAATCACAGGAAAGAAAATTCAGCCGGATGATTTTAAAATGGTTAGAACAGTACAAGATGTTGTTGACCAAGTCGAAAATCTCGTTAAAAACGGTTAATGCTCAAACTTGTTATCGTGGTTTTATCGTTGTGCTATCCCTTTTTAGTTTATTGGGGCTTGCAGCACTATGATGCCAGAATGTTATTGCCCGTGTTGTTAATACTGCTGAGCCTAAGGTGGCTTGTCGGCGATAAAACATCGGAACGAAAAATTATCATAGCAACATTATTAGGCGTTGTGATGATAGCTTTTGTTTGGGGGTACCAACTAGGTTTGAAGTTTTATCCTGTCATGATGAACCTTGGTTTCTTGATTTTATTTGCAAGCAGCCTGATCTCTCCGCCATCTGTCGTTGAGCGACTGGCGCGTGTTAAAGAAGCTGATCTACCCGAACATGTCATTGCTTATACTGAAAAAGTCACATTTGTCTGGAGTATTTTCTTTTTTATGAATGGCTCTATTGCCGGCTTTACGGCACTTTATGCATCAGAAAAAACATGGATGTTATATAACGGATTTATCGCCTATATCTTGATCGGAATTTTAGCAGCTGCAGAGTGGTTAATCAGACAACGAGTTCGGCGAGAAACATAATAATGTCTGATTTAACCTTAATCTCACAATGGCTGACACAACAACCAGAACAAATCATTTCGTTTGAAAATGACAAACAGAGATCTACAAAGGATTTTCTAAAAAGAGTTCTACAGTGGAAAAAACGTTTGGAGCATCAGTCGGGTAATCGCTGGGCTGTTTATCATGATGATGCATTTGAGTTTCTCAGCATGACATTTGCCTTATGGCAGCTGGGTCGTACGGCTTGTGTTCCTGGGGATAACCGTCCGGGCACGATAGAGCGCTTAACGACTCATGTAGCTGGTTTTATAGGTAAGTTCCCCAGTCCAGCGATAACGTTAGAGCAGAATGACAATCATCCAAGCGAATTAGTTGAATGGATAAACTTAGAGTCTAGTTTCCATGCGTTGGAAATTTATACCTCAGGTTCGACAGGTGAACCTAAACCAATTTCAAAAACTATTAGGCAAATTGAGGAAGAGTTAGAAACACTCGAAATATTATGGCCCAGTAAAGCCAGTTCTGTGGTAATAACGACTGTCTCGCATCAACATCTTTACGGCATAACTTTTCGCCTACTTTGGCCGTTGAGTGCGGGGCGGGCATTTCAAGAGAAGCTTTGTGAATATCCTGAGGATATTTTGCAGCAAGCTAAATATCATTCGTCGTTCTCGTTGGTTTCAAGCCCGTCACATTTAGCTCGCTTAAATGCTTCGTTAGATTGGGATGCTATAGCAAAAAATTGTGATTATGTTGTTTCATCAGCGGCACCTTTAAAGCGACAAGATAGCCTGGCCGCTGCAAAATTATTACAGGCACCAGTCAGAGAAATTTATGGCAGCTCAGAAACGGGGGCAATTGCGTGGCGGATACAGCAAGAACATAATGTGGAAACGCTTTGGCAAGCTTTACCAAAGGTTGAGTTAAGCGAAACAGAGGAAGGAGCTTTGAAAGTTGAGACGCCTTATCTTGAGTCAAACGAGCCATACATATTAGCTGATCAAGTTGTGTTTGGAGCCGAAAAAAAATTCAAACTGATGGGACGAAAAGATCGAATTGTTAAGGTCGAAGGTAAGCGTGTTTCCTTAGCTGCGATTGAAATTAAGCTGTCGGAAGCGAGTGCTGCTATAAAAGAGGTTCGTGTTATTACGCTTGAGCGTCAGCGCATCGAAACCGCTGTGATAATTGAGTTGACAGAGGTGGGTCGGCAGGAATTAGAACAGAGTGGACGCAAAACATTAATTGCTAAGCTTAAAGTTGAGTTAGCCAAACATTTTGAAGCTGTCGTATTACCGCGTCGATGGCGGTTTGTAGACGCGATGCCTTTTAATCCTCAGGGGAAACTACCGTTAGAGTCGTTGATGAATCTATTTAAGAAAGAAGCTGTAATTTGGCCTCAAGTAAAAAAGAAAAAGGTTGAAGAAGAAAGCTTGTCGATGGAATGCTTTATCCCTGCGGAGCTGCTTTATTTTGATGGTCATTTTGAAGACAGGGCAATTCTCCCAGGTATCGTTCAAGTCCACTGGGCGGAAGCTTACGGTCGCCAATTTTTAGATGTAACTGGACATTTTATTCGTTTAGAAGTGATCAAGTTCCAACAGATTATTCCGCCAAATAGCATTGTCACCATTAATTTGGAATATGTTCCAGCAACAATGAAATTGGTTTTTGAATATGTCTCTGAAAAAGGTGTACATTCGAATGGGCGAATTTGTTTCGGATAGATCATGACGTTCAAGCCAGCCATATTAATCCCTGTTTACAATCATGAAAAAGCGATAGGCACCATTTTAATGGAGGCGCTTAATTATGAATATCCTGTGTTACTTGTCGATGATGGGAGTGATGCAGAGTGTCATGATGTTTTGCTGTCTTTAAGAGAAGAGAATGCAGAACGAGCAATGTTGCTGAGATTGGAAAAAAATTCAGGAAAAGGGGCTGCAGTGAAAGCTGGTTTTAGAGAACTACAAAGGCTTGGATATAGTCATGCCTTACAGATTGATGCTGATGGGCAACATGATCTATCCGATTTACCTAGCTTTATCGCAAGTGGTGAGGCAGATCAAGGAGCCTTAATCACGGGACATCCCAAATATGATGAAACCGTTCCGATGGCTCGCTACTATAGCCGTTATTTGACTCACATTTGGGTTTGGATTAATACGCTTTCGTTTGAAATAAAAGATACTATGTGTGGTTTTAGGCTCTACCCACTAAAGCCCATTACAGAAATGCTCAACAATGAATCTTGTGGCGACCGTATGAGCTTTGATACAGAAGTGATGGTTCGTTGGCACTGGCAAGGTGGAAATATTGTCAATATTTCGACAAGGGTTCATTATCCAATTGATGGCATTTCACATTTTGATGCGTGGCATGATAACTTGAGAATTTCAGGTATGCATGCGCGGCTTTTTTTTGGAATGCTTAGACGTGCGCCACAGATTATCGGAAGAAAATGGCATGGCTAATTTAAACAAGCATTGGTCAAAGGCCGCAGAAGCTGGTAGTCAGTTAGGAATGAGAGTATTGCTGCTTGTCTATCAGCTTCTAGGGCGCAGAGGGTTTCTTTTTTTCCTATACCCAGTGATGACCTATTATTATTTTATTCGCAAAGAAGAACGTGCTGCATCAAAAGAATATTTAGAAAAAATTCGGCCATTTTTGACCAAAGAACAACAAGCGGAACTTTCTTCATTTCAACATTTTATGAGTTTTGGTGAGCAGCTTCTGGACAAGTTTTTAGTTTGGAAAGGGCAAATTAAAAGAGAAAATGTTGTCTTCGAAACACAAACACTATTGAATAAGATTGATAATAGAGAAGATAAAAAAGGTGGTGTTCTCATTATTTCTCACCTTGGGAATACCGAGGTATGTAACGCACTTTCGCGTCAACTTCCGAACATTCGCTTGACACTGCTAGTCTATACACAGCATGCAGAAAAATATAACGCCTTAGTCAAAGCCGGAGATGAGAGCTCGAAGGTTAGTGTTTTACAGGTTGATGATATGTCTCCAGCAACAGCAATGATCATGGCTGAACGAATTGAAGCTGGCGAATATATTGTTATTGGTGGTGATAGAACGCCACTAGAAGGTAGCGAGCGTATTTCAGAGGTGACATTTCTGGGTGAGAAAGCACTCATGCCGCAAGGAGCTTTTCTTGTCGCTAGTTTATTGAAGTGCCCCGTGTACTTAATGTTCTGTCTAAAGCAAAAGAAAAAATATCATATATATGTAGAACTATTTTCGGAGCAGTTGATTTTTGCTCGTAAAGAACGTGCGGAAAAAATTCATCAAGTGGTGCAGAATTATGCAAACCGTTTGCAGTACTACTGTTTAAAAGCCCCATTGCAATGGTTCAATTTTTATTCTTTCTGGCAAGGTCAATTTGATGATAAAGCCTCGATGAAAGAGCATCCTCGTTAATGTTTTGGAGCTTAATAGTAATGTTGGAGTATAAGCAATGACAGAAGCTGAAGTCGTAATCGAAATACCTTTTCATGATGTTGATGTAATGCATGTTGCTTGGCATGGGCATTATATAAAATACCTAGAAATCGCTCGTTGTCACTTGCTAGATACAATCGACTATAACTACCTGCAAATGAAAGAGTCTGGTTATTCTTGGCCAGTGATTGATGTGCGTGTGCGTTATGCGCAACCATTAAAATTTCAGCAAAAAGTTCGTGTTATTGCAAAAGTAGTTGAGTGGGAGAATCGGTTAAAAATTAATTATATGATTAAGGACGCAGAGACTGGGCAACGTTTGACTAAGGCTTCAACTGTGCAGGTAGCTGTTGATATGGCGAATGAGGAAATGCTATTTGCTTCACCAAGGGTATTACTACAAAAGCTAGGAGTTGATTCATGATTAGATCCATCAGTTTTCTGATCGGTTTAATGCTCTACACGTCTTCGCACGCAGAGTTGACCTTTAACGAGTTAGCATCTTTGACAAAAACTCCTGATTATTTGCAAGGATGGTTTAAGCAGGAAAAATATCTAAAATCGATTGATATTTCCTTAAGTTCATCTGGTCAGTTTTTCTACCAGCGCGATGAATCCATTCATTGGGAGATCTTGGAACCAGTGCAAAATGTACTGTTGATGACGCCAAGCAGTATGGTCAACAAACAGGGTGAGACCGAGTTGGCTAGGGTTAATGCTTCAGAGAATCCAACGGTGGCGATGATAAGCAACATTTTCTTTTCGGTATTAACCGCAGACTGGCAAGCGGTAGAAAAATATTTCAAAGTGTCTGGCGAAGTAAATGATTCTGGGTGGGATGTCGAGCTGACACCTATCGACGATACATTGAGTCAAGTGATGACACGTATTATTCTGGTTGGAGATGATTTTTTGCGCAGTATTGTTATGTATGAAAAAGGTGGTAATCAAACAACTATCAAGTTTAGTGAACTCGAAGTTTTGCAAGGTAAAGTTTTCAGTAAGATGGAAGAACAGGATCGACGATGAGAACGGGGTTGTCGCGCTTTCGATTGCTAGCCATTGGTTGGATTTCGCTTGTTGTTTTTATTGTATTGCTGGCCAGCAACAAACAGACGTCATTTGATTCGAGCATCATGACTCTCTTGCCATTATCAGAACAGCAGCCACTTATAAAGACTGCTGTTGAGAAAATGAATAAAGGATTTTCTCAACGTTTAATTATTCTGCTCTCTGGAGATGATGAGAAGCAGTTGAAAAAAAGCTTAAATACCTTCGCTGGAAATTTAGTTAACGAGAACTCGACATCGGCACAATCAATCAAGAAGCTGACGTGGCGCGTTGATAAAAAGCAGGTGGAAACAATGCGCGAAGAATTGTATCCGTATCGGTTCTCAATTCTGGATAAACAAACCAGAACCTTACTGCAAACTGATGAACAACGAACCAATGAGCAACAAGCAGGACAATATGAGCAATTAATGAATAAGGTAATGTTGCGTTTATATAGCCCATTACCACAGCCAGAAAATTCGTTGATAGATGATCCCTTTGGATTATTTACAGAGCTTTCACAAAACCAGTCAACTGGTTTGAATGTGTCAGTAACAGATTCATTATTAAAAGTTCAAGGTGCTGCGAAGCCGACTTACATGTTGATGTTAGAACTGGCTGGCGCGGCGGCATCACAACAAACGCAACAAAATATTTTAGCCACGATTAATGAGCAGAAACTATTGCTCGAAAATCATCAGATTAAAGTGATGATGTCGGGTATGTTGTTACATGCAGCAGCAGGCGCGGAACAAGCCAAACGAGAAATATCAACGATTGGTTTTGGTTCTTTACTGGGTATTATTATATTAATGCTCTATGTTTTTCGACACCTCAAGCCTTTGTTATTAATGTTACTCGCTGTCGGTATTGGATGTTCGTTTGCCTCTGCCATTACTGTGCTTGTTTTTGAAAGGGTTCACCTAATTACATTTGCATTTGGAGCTGGAATTGTAGGTGTTTCAATAGACTATGCATTGCATTATTTATGCGAAAGACAAACAACGACAGAAAAACTGACTATTTCACGCATATTCCCGGGGCTGCTTCTAGCGTTATTTTCTAGCGTTCTAGCTTATTCTGCGCAAGGATTAACACCTTTCCCGGGTCTACAGCAGATGGCAGTTTTTTCAGTGACAGGTCTTATTGGTTCATGGTTAAGCGTGGTTATTTTATTTCCAATGTTGACCAGCAATGAGAATAGGGAAAAGCTGGCGCTTGCTGAAGTTTTGTATCGCTTAAGGGCAAGGTTTCCTATGCTCAAAAACAATACGCTCTTAATTATTGGGCTTGTTGTTTTGTTTTTAATTTCGACAAAAATTATTTTTTCGAGTCGCAGTCTAGATGATGTTCGTTTGTTACAAACTTCTTCTAAAAGTTTGTTAAGTGAAGAGCAGGATGTGCGTGATTTGCTTGGAATAAACAGCAGTTCTAAATTCATACTAGTGACTGCTGATTCAGTTGAACAGAGCTTGCAAAGGGAAGAACAATTAGCTGCGGATTTACTGAAATTAAAAAATGAAAGGGTGATTGAAGGTTACCAATTGCTTTCTCAAAAACTGCCTTCCTTGCAAAAGCAAAAAGAAAACCGCCAGCTTACAAGGCAGCTTTATGATAAAGAGTTAGCAAATTATTTTTCAAAACTAAAATTATCTGAGGAAAAGCTGAATGCTGCGCAAACTGCATATGACAACGCTGAAGAACTCCTAACTTCAGACCGATGGCTTAATTTGGAGGTTAGCGATAGTTGGAAAGAACTTATAATCAAACATTCAGAAGGCGAAGTTGCTACGGTTATTCGGCTAAACGGTAGTATTGATAAAGTTGCCAGTCAGCAATTAAGAGTATTAGCCGATAGCAAAAAATATTTATTCTATGTTGATCAAGTGGAGAATATTTCTAGGTTATTAGCAAAATATCGTTCGCAAATAGCCTCATGGGTGATGGCCGCGTATATCGTTATTCTTGTGGTTTTATCTTTTCGCTATAAGACACAGGTATGGCGCGTCATGTTTGCACCTGTATTGTCTTCGGTGTTTACTCTAGCAGCACTGGTTTTAATCGAGGGCGGCTTAAATTTGTTTCATTTTCTGGCCTTGATATTAGTGCTGGGGATTGGCTTGGACATGGGAATTTTTTTATATGAAACCAAAGGAAAACCGCAGACATGGCTGGCCGTGTCTTTGTCGACAGTAACAAGTTTGTTGGCATTTGGCTTACTAGCCTTGAGTGATACGCCAGTATTATATCATTTTGGGTTAACTGTTCTAATTGGCTTGTTATTTGTTTGGTTATTAGCACCAATGGTTAGAAAGAATAATTTTGGAGAAGTTTACGGATGAGTATTCCTGAGGGAAGTTTTGATATCGTTGTGATTGGTGCTGGCCCTTCTGGAGCGGTGGCTTCTGCATTGTTGAAAAAAAAAGGCTATCGAGTGCTTGTCTTAGAAAAAGAACATTTTCCTCGTTTTTCCATTGGAGAAAGTCTACTGCCGCAATGTATGGCATTTTTAGAAGAGGCTGATATGTTGGATGCAGTAGAAGCAGCTGGTTTTCAGTTTAAAAATGGAGCCGCATTTAGTTATAAAGGTAAATATGACTATTTCGACTTTAGAGAAAAGTTCTCTGAAGGTTGGGGGACAACATTTCAAGTTCAACGGGATCATTTTGATAAAATTTTAGCCGATCAAGCACAGCAGCAAGGTGTAGAGATTTTTTATGGCCACATGGTGACAACGTTTAATTCACAGGCAAGTTCTGTGCAGCTAAGTGTCCAAACAGATCAAGATGAACAATATGAAGTCACAGGAAAGTTTGTTCTGGATGCCAGTGGTTTCGGACGAGTGTTGCCGCGTTTATTAGATTTAAATCTAGCTTCTAATCTTGATAAACGAATATCCATTTTTACGCATATAAAAGATAATATTATAGATAGTCGACATGATCGCGAAAAAATTCTTATCAGTGTTCATCCTGAGCATAGAGATATCTGGTATTGGTTGATCCCATTTAGCAATGGGCGTTCTTCCATCGGTGTTGTTGCAACGCAAGAATATATGACGAATCTATCAGGCAGCTCTGAAGATAAATTAAAACAGCTGATTTCTGAACACGACATGCTTGGCGAATTTATGCAGGCATCTGAATTTGATACACCGATTAGAGAAATTGGAGGTTATTCTTGTGACGTAAAATCTTTGTATGGAAAAGATTTTGCTTTGCTTGGTAATGCTGGAGAGTTTCTTGATCCGGTGTTTTCTTCTGGTGTCACAATCGCGCTGAAATCAGCAAGCCTAGTTGCCGATGTCTTAGACCGACATCTATCTATGCAAGAGCCTGATTGGGAAGTTGAATACTCAGTACCTTTAAAACAGGGTGTAGATACCTTTAGAACTTTTGTTGAAGGTTGGTATGGTGGAGATTTCCAAGACGTCGTTTTCTCAGAAGCGAAGAATGATAGAGTCACAAGCATGATCAGCTCCATCTTAGCAGGCTATGCTTGGGATCAAGAAAATCCTTATGTGAAAGATCCTTCTCGCTTACAAACATTGGCTGAGATTTGTCGCGGATGAGTAAATGGACCTTACTTGTTTTTTTCTTGCTACCGGCTTGTAGTTCTTTTCAAACACAGCAACCTGAAACTGTTTCACTACGTTTGTTGCCAACAGAGCAAGGCCCAGCGGCGAGCGTGCTAAAACAGAAGATTACCTTCGCGAAACAAGATGAGCAACATCAGTTTATAGCGGCTGTTCGGTTAGAAGAACAAAAGGTTCAGATGGTTGCATTATTGCCAACGGGGCAGTATCTGTTTTCGCTTGATTATGAGGGTAAGACATTAAAGGAAGAAAATTTTTCTCAAGTAGATATTCCGAGTAAAGAAATTTTCACAGTCATGCAGTTTGCTTTGTGGCCGGAATCGATTGTTCGTGAATATTATCCCGCTAATAAAGGTTGGCTGCTTGAGTTTTCTGCGACAACAAGAGTTCTGGCTAATCATTCAGGTGTACTTTTAAAGATAAATTATGAAGCCGACTCTGATAATTTAGAAGTTGAAAATTTTCTCCATGGATCGAGTAACCCGTTTAAGATACTGATCGAGACACTAGAGAAAACACTGTTATGACAACACAAAAATGCTACCTCAATGCTGTGGGGATTTTGTGTGCCGCGGGGGATTCTTTATCTGCCGTAGAAAGTAATCTCCGCTCACAAACAGTCAATTTAATGAGAAGCGCTCGTTATAGTACTGAGCAACATTCACTCCCGCTTGGACTTTACCAAGGTAGTTTACCTAAGATAACTTTAAAGAAAGAAAAGTGGCAAAGTCGTAATAATCAATTTGCTTTGGCCGCCTTAGAGCAAATGAAAATAAAAATAAAATCTGTGATAGAAAAGTATGGCGCAGATCGGATTGCGGTTATTGTCGGCACCAGCACGTCAGGAATAGCTGAAAGTGAGACGGCTATTAAGCAATGGGTCGAGCAGGAAACGGTGCCGAAAGGTTATGACTACGGTGTTCAGGAAATGGCTGCGACCGCAGAGTTTGTTGCAGAAATATTAGGCATTAAAGGACCTGTTTATGGGATCTCAACAGCCTGCTCATCAGGAGCAAAGGCCTTGGCCAGTGCAAAGCGATTAATTAAGGCAGGCATCTGCGATGCTGTCATTGCTGGTGGTGTTGATACTTTATGCCACCTTACCGTACAAGGTTTTTTATCACTGGAAGCTGTCAGTGACGAGCCGTGCAATCCCTTTAGTAAAAATCGAAAAGGTATCAATATAGGTGAGGGCGCAGCCTTGTTCGTTGTGTCTGCTGAACGGGAAGGGGTTGAATTGGTGGGGAGCGGAGAAGGTTCAGATGCGCATCATATTTCTGCACCTGAGCCGACTGGAGCGGGTGCAAAGCGATGTATGCGTGCGGCACTAGAAAATGGTGGTATCAAAGCCGAACAGGTTGGTTATGTGAATCTACATGGCACGGCAACCAGCTTAAATGATCAAATGGAGTCACAAGCGATGCATGAAGTTTTTGGTGAAGATACTTTTTGTAGCTCAACCAAACCATTTACGGGCCACACTCTGGGTGCTGCTGGAGCCGTTGAAGCTGCTATTTGCTGGCTCATGCTGCATGAGGATTCATCTCAGAATAGAGGTCAACTCCTGCCAGTTCAACTATGGGATGGAATCGTAGACCCTGCATTGCCAGCAATCAATTTGGTTAAGCAGGCCGATCAGCTTGAGGAAAAATTGGATTATGTATTAAGTAATTCATTTGCTTTTGGTGGTAATAATATTTCTTTATTACTGGGACGAATTCAATGACTGCTGAGTTTAATGTAGAAGAGTTAGTGCCTCACTCAGGCTTGATGAGCTTGTTGGATAAGATTGTTGATTATGGCGAAGACTGGTTGCATGCTGAAGTGCATATTTCACGTCAATCTATGTTTGCTGATGACAAAGGTGTTCCGGCTTGGGTCGGGTTAGAATATCTCGCTCAAACGATCGGAGCTTTTGCGGGCTTGCAAGAAAGGTTGCAGGGTAAAAAACCAAAACTCGGCTTTTTAGTCGGCACACGAAAATATATTTGTTCTAAAGATCATTTTCCTTTTGGGCAAATTTTGCTCTTAAAAGTCGAGCGGGAAATGGAAACAGAAGTTGGACTGAATGTTTTTCAATGTGTGTTGAAAGGCGTAGAAGTTGAAGCGTCGGCGAGGCTGAATGTCTTTCAACCCAACGATGCAAATAAGTTTTTAGAGGATTCGATGTCATGAGTGAAACAGTTTTAGTGACGGGTTCTAGCCGAGGGATAGGTAAAGGTATTGCCTTGCGATTAGCGAAGGATGGTTATGATGTTGTTCTACACTGCAGGAATAATCGTGATCAAGTGGATGCAGTGGCCGATCAAATAAAGGCTCTGGGAAAAGGTGTCAGAGTGCTGCAGTTTGATATTGCCGATCGTGAACAATGTCAGCAAACTCTTGAAGCCGATGTGGAAGAGTATGGTGCCTATTATGGCGTGGTTTGTAATGCCGGCATCACGCGAGATAATGCATTTCCAGCGATTCCTGGTGATGAATGGGACTTGGTTCTGAGAACTAATCTTGATGGCTTTTATAACGTACTTCACCCTATCATTATGCCGATGATTCGTCGGCGCAAGCCATCGCGAATAGTCACTTTATCATCTGTTTCTGGTGAAATGGGTAATCGGGGGCAAGTAAACTATAGTGCGGCAAAAGCAGGTGTTATCGGTGCAACTAAAGCACTGGCTGTGGAGTTGGCGAAACGAAAAATTACAGTTAATTGCGTTGCGCCAGGATTAATTGATACTGAAATGATGGAAGATGTATCGTTAGAAGAAGCGTTGAAAATGGTTCCGATGCAGCGAGTCGGCAATGTTGATGAAGTTGCGGGGACGGTAAGCTTTTTGATGTCAGAAGATGCAGCTTATATTACGAGACAAGTGATCTCGGTAAATGGTGGAATGTATTAATGAAACGAGTTGTTGTAACAGGGATGGCTGGGTTCTCACCCATAGGAAATGATTGGGAGACGATCCAGGGACGTCTAGAAGATATGAAGACGGGCATTGTTCGTATGGATGATTGGGATAAATATGAAGGCTTGAATACCAGACTGGGTGCTCCTGTCACGGATTTCAAAATGCCAGAACACTACCGGAGAAAAGACTTACGCAGTATGGGACGTGTTGCTCAGTTTGCAGTACGCAGTGCAGAGTTAGCATTAGAAGATGCGAGTTTACTAGGTGATCCAGTATTGAAAAGCGGCTCTGTTGGTGTCGCTTTTGGCTCATCAGCTGGAGATGCGTTAGCAGTTGCTGATTTCGGCAATATGCTGATCAACCATTCCACAGATGGTTTAAATGCAAACTCCTACATTAAAATGATGGCGCATACGGCACCTGTCAATATCGGAATATATTTTGGCCTACGGGGACGTGTGATCACTACATCAAGCGCCTGTACATCAGGTAGCCAAGGTATCGGTTATGCTTATGAAATGATCAAAAACGAACAACAAACTGTCATGGTAGCAGGAGGCTGTGAAGGACTCTGTGCATCAGAAGCTGCGGTATTCGATACACTTTATGCAACGAGTGTTCGTAATGAAGAACCGCATCTTTCACCACGGCCATTTGATAAAGATCGTGACGGTTTAGTTATCGGAGAAGGCGGAGGCACGTTGATCTTGGAAGAGCTTGAACATGCAATCGCACGAGGTGCGACGATTTATGCTGAAGTGGTTGGTTTCGGAACAAACTCCGATGGTAGCCATATAACACAACCATCGGCTGAAACCATGGCAGTAGCTATTCGACAGGCCTTAAAAAATGCCCAAGTATCCTCTAAAGAGATTGGTTATATCAGTGCTCACGGTACAGCAACAGGTCGAGGCGATATAGCAGAAAGTCAGGCAACAGCGGCCGTATTCGGTAATAAAACACCGATTAGTGCGTTCAAAAGTTTCACCGGACATACCTTAGGGGCCTGCGGGGCTTTAGAAGCTTGGACATCGATAGAAATGATGAATAACAACTGGTTTCATGCAACGGCAAATTTAGACAATATAGATCCAGAGTGTGGGGAGCTGGACTATATTGTTGACGAAGCCCGAACGTTAGAAACGGAATACATTATGAGTAATAGCTTTGCCTTTGGTGGGATAAATTCCTCATTGGTTTTTAAACGTTGGTCATAGACGAGAAACCTTTAACATAACGAAAGAGAAGGATTGAAGTATGAATAAGCACAAGTTAAGCAGTTTATTTTTTACGCTAATTTTTAGTATTTCCGCGAGTGCATTTTCAACAGATGCAGAGCGGATCGATAGCTATTTAGTCACTTATAAATCAGCCTCAATTGACAATAAGGTGACAATGTTAGAACGCCTACAATGGTCAGGAATATCTAGCCCGCGATTATATGATCCAATGGAAAAGCTCCTGCTAGAAAATGCTGGAAGTAAATCAACTGAAATTGTGGGAGATAAGCGAAAGTTGATGGCGCACTCAATTCGAGCATTAGGTTTTAGTGGCAATGTGAAGTACCACGAAACTATCATGTTGTATGAAAGAGATGCCGCGTCAGGAAATTTACGGAGATATGCAAGAAAAGCATTGGTGGATTTAGACAAGTTTCAATCTTGGAACAAGTTAATCGAGGCAAGTAATGTTAATACGGAAGACAAACCTGTTGAGGTAGCAATCTACATGAAAATGATGAGCAGCAATGATGTCTTTCTTCAACGCCAAGCTGCCCGCGCAATTTTTCATGAAAAACAAACGGATACAGACTTGATCGCATTGACAGCAGAAAAACTTAAAGCAGCCTATCTCAATACAGGAATTGATAAGCCGGCACAGGATACTGCGGCATGGTTGTGTAAAGCGATAGGTCAAAGTGGTATTGAAGAATATGCCGATTTGTTACGAGATGCTGTAGCAAATAGTCCTCATCGTAAAATACAAAAATATGCTAAAAAATATGCGATATAAAAGTATTTGTGCATGATGTAATAGGCCTACAGAATAGCAAGGGAATAGTATAACAATGAGCAATTTCGAAGAAGAATTTCTTAAAGACTACTTGCAGTTTGGGCTAGGCTCAATGCCTAAAACAGACGTTGATGCCTTGGTTATGCACTTGCTGGATAAATATGGCTATGATGGCTCGGCACCGCTAGCGCAGTATAAAAACCAAACAGTCAGTGAACGATTGCGTACACCGGTTAATAAGATAAAAAAGCTTCGGTATGATGCGGCTTTAAAATTTGGTGGACGGGTTGAAGATCAAGCTATGGCACGTTTACTGGCCGCCTTGAGTGATGCCGCTCTTGAAACTGATGGTGGTAAAATATGTTTGATTATCGAAGATGCTTTAGCGAAGAATTGGTTGCAAGGTCAGCTAAAAAATAATCAACTAATTTTTGATCACACCTTTAATA
Organism: uncultured Pseudomonadota bacterium; assembly: GCA_913058255.1. GTDB lineage: Bacteria > Pseudomonadota > Gammaproteobacteria > CAJXQU01 > CAJXQU01 > CAJXQU01. The sequence goes on from CAJXQU010000001.1 coordinate 409,400, forward strand.
CGGAAATTGTAAAAGTTAGTTCAGTTGGACTCTTCTCTGTCCTCCGAGCATTCTTTGATCCGGATGAAATTGAAAAGTTTGAAAAAGCATACGAAAAAACACGAAAGGCTGACAATGCCGAAGCAATGAGAAAAGCCTTCAAAAAAGCTGCGAAAAATTTTGCTGAAGCTGCTGCAAAGAAAGCCGGTGCTGGAGTGGTATCGATCTTTAAGTCGATTACGATGGGCTCGGTTTAAATATTTAAAATAACTTTTAGCGGATGATCGTTGATGAGAGCTAAGAAAATAATTTATTGATCATGAGCTTAATGGAGATCGTTTTCTTTAAGAAATTAACCTAAAGTGAAAAGAATCCTTTTCACCTGATAGTTTCTGATGAGGTTCGGATTAACTAGCTGTCTCTGCTAGCCCATGAACAGCAAGGCATCCTATTCTACATCTCTATTTTAACGCGGCTTCTTCTCCTGATTTTATAGAAGGTAAAGTATTTAAAAATAATGAGGTTTCTTGTTCAGGTTTTTAATTTAAATAAGAAAATCGGGCTACCTTTGGGTAAGATTAGCATTTTCACTTTCTGCAAATACTTAAGCTATCTGAGTTGGCTATCTTTACTGCCCCGACGATTGAAAGAGTTTATTTTTTTATTTTCTTCATCTTGTTCAGATTGACAAGCAACACATAAGCGAACGCCCGGAATAGCCTCTCGTCGGGCTTGCGGAATTTCTGTTTCACACATTTCGCAATGTGATAGACCCTCACCGATAGGCAGCTGACTACGAGCTAATTTCACCGCATCATCAACACTTGCATCAATTTGATCTTGAACTGCCCCATCACGGGACCAACCACCAGCCATTAGGAACTCCAAATATATTGTTATTCAATATAATTTAGGTTTTAAGTGCTAAAAAAGCAATAAAAACCATTTTGTATATTCGTAATGTCTTTAAATCTATCTGGTAAACGTCTAAAGAAGCTTGAGTTCTGTCAGTTATGGATTAAGGTGCTGCTAGAAAATTGAGGGCATAAGTTTGTGAATAGTATCGAAGAAGGCATCTTTAATTTAGCTAAAAAATAGCTAAAGGATTATGAATAGTCAGGATAAACTGACCTATCGAGTCGGTAATAATGCTTGTTGCCGGATTAGCCTTTCGTATAATCGTAGTCAAATTATAAAATCCATCATTTGTACTAGCAGGTTCATAACGTCACCTTTCGGAGCTACGCCTCGTATAGCTCATTTGGACAAGCAGAAAGAGTTAATATATTCTGAACTTAACTTTAAAAATGAATAGGATAAAAAAATGAGAAAAATATTTTTCTTTAGCTTAATGCTCACCGCTTTTTACGCGAATGCGGATGAAAAAATTGTTCCTCTCGATATGGAGTTGGGGTATTGGGAGATCAGGTCAGAAATGGGTGAAAGTGAGATGCTTAAAGAAATGTTAGCTAGTGTGCCCGAGTCTCAACGTGCTCAGGTTCGTGCGATGATGGACAGCAGTATGAAGCTTCCGATCGTAAAGCAATGCGTAACCGAAGCATTGCTTAAAGATATGGGTAAGCAAATTCGAGAATCACTTAGTGGACAAAAAGAATGCTTGTTTAAGGTTATTAAGACAACAAATAAAGAACTCGAAGGTGAGTTCAACTGCTCTGGAAACATCTCAACTATTCATACTAAAGTGATCTCTTCAAAGCGCCACGAAGGCGAAGTGAACAGTGTTGTCGAGGGAGTGGGAGCACATAATATGCGTATGATAAGTGAATGGAAGTCAGCTACCTGTCCCGCTGGCGTGGAATGATCAGAGTATAGGTGGGGTTGATTAAAGGTCTTTGATTTCTATTTTGGTTTTCTTTGGAAATATCGATTGATCAATATTGAGTTGGGTCTAGGTTAGGTTCTAACTAATGTTTATTAGTTTTAAATAAATGGAAAAAGCAATTTTTTTCGAAGAGTTTTAGTTCGGAAACATTTTAATAGATGTTGAAAACTTGAAGTCCATAATTGGAAAGCAGGTTTGATGTTTCTGATGTATCTACAAAATACAGCTGCAAATAAAACTCAAGAAAATCAACGAATAGAACATCCGCTTAAAAAGGACATTGAAAACAATGGTGGGCCGTATAGGATTCGAACCTATGACAAATGGATTAAAAGTCCACTGCTCTACCAGCTGAGCTAACGGCCCATTGTTTTCGAGCGAAGGATAATACATCAATGTGGGGCGAAGTAAAACACTCAGTCGAGTTATTTTTGATCTGAAAGACTTGATTTTTCCCGATATGTCTTTATGTTTGTCTCGCTAGTTCATTTAGAGAAGAGAAAATGCCGATTTACGAGTATCAATGCGAAAGCTGTGGCCATCAGATGGAGAAGCTCCAAAAGATGAGTGAAGACCCTTTGAAGGACTGTCCTGAGTGTGATGAGTCATCGTTGCGTAAGCTGGTCTCTGCTGCGGCTTTTAAGCTGAAAGGAACGGGTTGGTATGAGACTGACTTTAAGGATAACGCTTCTAAAAAGCCCGATGCTAAGGCGAGCAGTACGCCTGTAGATAAAAAAGCTGAGAAGACGGATCCTGCGAACAAACCAGAGCCTAAGAAAGAAACCAAAACTGAGAAAAAACCAGCCTCTCCTTCGTAATCGATGATTCGTATCGTCAGCGAAGGTTTAAGGATGAGGTGAATTGCAGCATTTCGTAATTGCACTAAGGCTCTTGAAGCCTTAACATGCCCTGTTTTCACCCTTTTTTATTCGTGAGGCCAAAATGCGAACTCATTATTGCGGACATGTAACTGCGTCCGATCTGGATCAGCAAGTTGAACTGTGTGGCTGGGTCCACCATCGTCGTGATCACGGCGGCGTTATTTTTATCGATTTACGTGACCGTGAAGGTCGTGTACAGGTGGTTATTGATCCTGATACCCCCGAAAGTTTTGCGATCGCTGAACAGGTTCGAAATGAGTATGTTCTGAAGATTTCAGGAAAAGTACGTCGTCGTCCAGAAGGTACGGTGAACTCTGATCTGACGACAGGTGAGATCGAAGTACTTTGCCAAGATATCGAAGTATTGAATGCTTCTGAAACACCTCCTATCCAAGTTGATGATGATAATGTCAACGAAGATTCTCGTCTCAAATATCGTTATTTGGATCTACGCCGTCCTGAAATGCAAGCGAATATGATCTTGCGAGCGAAGGTTAGCAAGGTGATGCGTGCATATCTTGATGACAATAGTTTCATGGAAATTGAAACACCGATGCTAACGCGTGCTACGCCTGAAGGTGCGCGTGATTATTTGGTGCCTAGCCGAACCCATCCTGGAAAGTTTTTCGCGCTGCCACAGTCACCTCAGTTGTTTAAACAGTTGTTGATGATGTCAGGTATGGATCGTTATTATCAGATTGTGCGTTGTTTCCGTGATGAAGATTTACGCGCGGATCGTCAGCCAGAATTCACTCAGCTTGATATCGAGACCTCTTTTATGGAAGAAGAGGAAATAATGACGGTTATGGAAGACATGGTGATCAAGTTATTTGATGAGTGTGTTGATGCTAAATTACCACAACCAATTCCACGTATGGAATATGCTGAGGCGATTAAACGTTTTGGTAGTGATAAGCCTGATCTACGAATTCCTTTGGAGTTGATCGACATTGCTGATCTTTTAGCTGATGTTGAATTTAAAGTGTTCTCTGGCCCAGCGAAAGATCCTGCGGGTCGTGTAGCAGCTTTACGAGCGCCTGGTGCTGCAGGTCTTTCTCGTAAAGTGATTGATGCTTATACGGCTTACGTTGCTATTTTTGGTGCGAAAGGCTTGGCTTATATCAAGGTTAATGATCTCGCTGCTGGTCGAGAAGGTTTGCAATCTCCTATCCTTAAGTTCCTTCCAGATGACGCTATCGAAGCGATTCTGGAGCGTACGGGTGCTCAAACGGGCGATCTGGTTTTCTTTGGTGCAGATAAAGCGAAGATTGTGAACGAAGCCTTAGGTAATTTACGTATTCGTTTAGGTGAAGATTTGGATCTTATTGGTTCAGAGTGGAAACCTCTTTGGGTGACTGACTTTCCAATGTTTGAACATAATGACGACGAAAATCGTTGGGATTCTCTACACCATCCATTTACTGCACCTAAAGTCGATTCCATTGAGAACCTAAAACAGGATCCAGGCGCATGTTTGTCTAAAGCCTACGATCTCGTCTTAAACGGAATGGAAATTGGTGGCGGCTCGGTTCGTATTCACACTACGGATATGCAACAGACTGTTTTTGAGTTGTTAGGCATCGAGGAACAAGAAGCAGAAGATAAATTTGGCTTTTTGTTGAGCGCATTACAATACGGTTGTCCTCCTCATGGCGGCATGGCTTTTGGTCTAGATCGGCTAGTGATGCTTATGTGTGGCGCTACATCTATCCGTGACGTAATAGCCTTTCCTAAAACACAATCTGCGGCATGTCCTTTGACTGCAGCACCGACTGAAGCAGGCGAAAGGCAGCTCAAAGAACTTGGTATTCGCCTTAGAAAGCCGGCTGCGGAAGCTTCAGAAAAGTCTTAGACCTAGCTAACCAGAAATGATAACCCCTTGATTATTAAAGGGGTTATTTCCATGAAACAATCTTTTATATCGTTCCTTTCAATATTCCTACGTTCTAGCTATACTGCACTGCAACATAAGTTGTAATGTAATGCGTACCGTAGCTCCTCTTTTGGGAAGTTTATTGAGTGCAAGAGCACTAAGCTTGAGAACAAGTAGCTAGATCGAGATGAAGCTATTTGTAGTTAGAGGCTTAGGTCGTCAGTTAGCTGACATATATCTTGCGTCGATGATTCCAAATACGGCAAGTGATTAATAAGCGCATGACAAAGTGACCGATGCGTTGTGTTGAAGAGCATTAAGGATCTAAGAGAGTTTTCAACCGAGCCTGCCTTTATTAAGGACAAGTTGATAATAATTGAGCGAGAGACTCCACACAAAATAACGCGAAAAGTTAAGAATATAATCAGGAGTTAAGCTATGGAAATTCAAGGTAAAGTTGCAGTAATCACAGGTGCGGGTAGTGGTATCGGTGAAGCGGTATGTCAAGAATTAGGTAAACGTGGTGTTAAAGCGATTGCTTTGGTCGACATGAATGAGCACGTCATTGAAGTGGCAGCTCAGATAAAGAAGGATAGCGGTGTTGAAGCAGTGCCATTTGTTGGTGATACAACAGATGCTGATTTTCGTAAAAAAGTATTCGATACGATGGTGTCTGATCATGGTATTCCGCAAATTGTTGTACCTGCAGCCGGTATTACTCGTGACCGATTAGCCGTACGCATCGATAAAGAAACAGGCAAGGCTGATATCTATTCAGAAGAGCATTTCCGTTTAGTACTTGATGTAAACCTAATGGCGCCTATTTATTGGGGGCTGGAAATGGTTGCGCGTATTGCTGAAGATCGCGCTGCGAATGGCAAGAAACGTTGGCACCCAGATGAAGGTATTTCTGGTTCAGTTATTTTCATCGGATCAATTTCTTCGCAAGGTAACAAAGGCCAAATTTCATACTCTGCGACTAAATCAGGTATCGAAGGTGCTGCATCAACATTGACAGCTGAAGGTATGTTCTACGGTGTTCGTGCAGGCGTTATTCATCCTGGTTTCACTGACACAGCGATGGTCCGTGCAATGGGCGATGAGTACATTGAAAAGAATGTTATCCCAATGACTCAATTGCGTCGTTTGATTCGTCCACAAGAAATCGCTGATGCGATTTGCTTCCTCGTTAGCAACTCTGCTGTGACGGGTGAGCTTTGGGCAGATGCTGGCTGGCATCCAGCACCATAAGCACAAATTTGTTAAATTAAGAAAGGCGACTATAGAAATATAGGCGTCTTTTTTATTTGTGTTTTATAATCCAGTTTAAATAACAAAGGAATTAAAGTGACCTCAGCATCCCCGATCTTATTTGTCGATCTAGACAACACGCTTACACGCTCCGATCTTTTTCTTGAGCCGCTATTAAAACTACTCAAAAGCGATCCAATGGTTTTGTTTCTTTTACCAAAGTGGTTGTTGCAAGGTCGAGGTTATTTTAAACAGCAATTGTCCGATCGAATTAGTATCGACGTCACAGAAATTTCTTTTGATGAAGAGGTCAAAGAATATCTAGTCAAGCAACGTCAATCGGGTAGAAAAATAGTGTTAGCAACAGCATCAAACCAGGTATTTGCTGATCAAGTTGCAGAGCATTTGGGATTATTTGATCACGTTATCGCCTCATCGGTGGATTTAAATACCAAAGGTAAAAATAAGCTGTCTGCAATGAAGCGTTATGCAGACGGACAAGATTTTGATTACTTGGGGGATAGCCATGCAGATGTAGATATCTGGGGACAAATCGGCCGAGCGGTTGTCGTTTCTCCCCAAGCGGGCGTTTTGAAACGACTAGAAAAACATAATATCCCAACAGAATTGATCCATCCCGCCCCGGCCAAAGAAATTTACCTACAAGCCATGCGACCACAACATTGGTTAAAAAATCTACTGATTTTCATACCATTGATTTTGACATGTAAGATCTTCAGCATAGCTTCAATCAGCGCAACGATCTTTGCATTTATTAGTTTTTGTCTGGTCGCTTCAGCGGGATACATTGTTAATGACCTTCTCGATTTAGAAGCTGATCGCAAACATCCTCAGAAAAAAAACCGACCTATCGCAGGTGGTATTCTGGCACTATGGAATGTCGCTTTTCTTGCGAAAGGTTTATTACTACTAGGCTTGATCTTAGGCTGTTTAATCTCCTGTAAATTAGCCCTGTTGTTGTTTGCTTACTTCCTGTTAGTGGTTATTTATTCTTTAAGACTGAAAGATATAGACACGCTAGGAACGATGGCAGTGATCGCTTTTTATACCGCGCGAATTCTTGCAGGAAGTATTGCAATAGGTTCAACGTTATCAAATGGAATGTTGATTGTAACGATACTGATATTTTTTGGTTGGCAGAAGCTCAAACAGCGTACTGAGCATTTTACCAACTAGATTATTTAAAGCCTACTTGGATAATTAGTTTCTAATTATACTGTAGATGAATGTGACCGTGACGAGACAGCGTATCTTATTTTTCAATGGATTTTTTCTAAATAACTATAGGGAATCATGAAGGACTCTACTCGATAGAATTTAGTATTCTTTAATTTTGTGTGAGATTAGACATTTTTATCAGAACATTTTTTACAATGCTATCACAGCGTTCGCCAGCAAATTCATGCACAGATAATCCTGCTTTTTCAATATATTTATTTAGCTCTTGTTGTAATAATATTTTTGCACGATGATATCGAGTTTTAACGGTAGCTTCTTTTATTTCAAGAATTTCGGCTGTTTCGCGAATACTGCACTGCTCAATTGCACGAAGCATAAAAACACTGCGAAATGTATCCGGAAGTTTGTCGATATTATCTTCAATTAGCTTTTTAATCTGTTGATTGGCTAAGTCACTATCTGGTTGGTTAAGCGGATTGTTCATAGAGTAAAGTTCAATCACAGTTTCAAGTTGTTGATCATCCATAGTTGTCATCCTACTGTTTTTACGATGACGCATAAGAGCCTCATTTTTTGCTATTCTCGCCAGCCAAGCGGCAAAAGCATTGGTATCATTAAGCGTATGAAGTTGGTTAAAGGCTGTGATGTAAGCCTCTTGCACAGCATCCATCGCTTCAGCATCATTACGAAGAATGCTCCTAGCAAGACGGAATAACCGTTGATTATGGCGACGCATAATTTCTTCATAAGGGGGCTGACTACCGGTCAGTATTTGCTGGATCAGTAGTGCATCTGTTACTGGATCATCTTGACTTGCTATCGGAGTGCTCATAATTGCAGTTTTATTCGTTGTTTAAGGACAGATATCTGAAGACTCAGATGCACTTTTTAAGTAAGCGATCAAATCTCTACGTTTATTTTCATCTTTAATTCCAGCAAATCCCATTGTTGTTCCTGGCACCACTGTTAATGGTGACTCAAGAAAATGATCCAAGGTATCTGCATCCCAAATTATAGATGACTTTTGCATCGCTGCAGAATATTCAAAGTCTGAGACACTGCCTGCTTTTCGTCCGAAAAGACCACAGTGCCGAGGCCCTGTTCGATCACGTTCAAGTGAATGACAAGCAAGACAACGAGCATAAACGCGCTGACCCGCTTCAGGGTTTCCTTTTGTATTATCTGCGCTAACAACGAGAGAAAGTATAAAAAACACTGACATAAGAGTCAGTGCTTTTTTTATATCATTTGTTTTTATTCTCATGACACGAGTTATGAGAAGAAGGCCTCAGGCACAGGATCAAGCCCAAGCGCATTACGTAAGATAGCCCAATGCATAGCCTCGTCTGCCAGAATGCTAGCCGCAGCAGCGGATAAGTCACGATTATCAAAAATTGGAATTGCACCCGCATAAGCACTTACCGCTCCTCGCTCGAGACCTGCAGCAAATTCTAGGACGTCAGATTGTTGTTTTAGTTTTTCAATAGGAAAGTTATACGCTGTTTTTGCTTCCACCGGATTGCCACCCAAGCTATTGACGGCACTCGAAAGAGCATCGATATGTTCCTTATGATGACCTTGAAATTTCACCGCAACTTTCAAAGTTCCGGGTTCTAGCAAACCACTCTCAGCACCCAGCTGGTAAGCGGCAACGGCTTCATGTTCAGCACTGATAGCCGTATTAAGAATACGAACATCTTGATCTGTTGAAGTACTGCTTTCTGCATTTGCAACTTGAGATGTGCAGCCGCTTAATAAGGCAACAGCCGTTGCTGAAAAAGTAGCTGTGCCTGCTTGCATCAGAAACTTTCTACGTGCTTTGATAGCGGTTTCTTCAAGTAGGCTAGGGTAGTTAGGTTTTAAAGTACTCATGGTTTTTTCTCCGTTTATTATTAGTAGTTGCGCCTAAAAGATGCATGAGCAGGAAAAAGGTTCCCATGAAATTTGAATAAATTATTTTGGAGCTCTCTTATCATGTACCTGCCACCGGATTGATAAAAATAAGTACGAATAAAACTTCTTTTTAATTCCCTCTTCATTTGTGAAATTAGGAGTGAAGCTAGCAAACAAGAGATGGTGCACTTAGAAGGTGGATTAGGAGACGGTAGAACCACATTTTAAGTGCAACTTTGAACTTGAATTCACCAATAAATAAGATCATCCAATCAATCATATACCTTTCTTGTACTTCAGTTTTTACGATCTAAATTAAGGTCAATAAAAAGAAGCTTAAATGGAGTGTGGTCGAAGGTATGACATCGAGTTGATCAATATTTTTGGAATGGTAAATAAAGGGTGTAGAAAATGTCTCCGCCAGACTCTCTGCTACGTGTGTGAGAAAGAAAAAAGTCTGCCCTTCTGACTTTCTTCTTTGCTTTTAAGATTTAACCGGATTAATTAATACCAGTATCACAAGCATTCAGATCACCAGATTGCAGCCCACGATTAAACCATTCCATTCGTTCTTTTGATGAACCGTGTGTGAAGGCTTCTCGGCGTGGGGTTTGGCCTGCTTTGCGCATGATTTGATCATCGCCGACGGCCGCTGCCGCATTCATGGCTTCTTCTAGATCGCCGCGCTCTAAGAACTGGGTGCGTTGCTGTGTGTGTTTTGCCCAGATGCCTGCATAGCAGTCAGCCTGTAATTCCATGCGAACTTGGATCGCGTTTGATTGTACTTTTGAAGCACGTTGTTGGGCTTGGCGAACTTTGTCAGAAGTGCCAGTGATGGTTTGAATATGATGTCCAACTTCGTGAGCGAGAACATAAGCCACAGCAAAGTCACCTTGAGCGCCCATGTTGTGTAGCTCATTCAAAAAGCTCAGATCAATATAAACCTTTTGATCACCAGGGCAATAAAAAGGGCCTGAAGCCGCTTGGCCGGTGCCGCAGGCGGTTTGGGTTGCACCAGAATAGACAACCAGTTTGGGTTCTTTATATTGATAACCCGCCTGTTGAAAAACATTTCCCCAGGTATCTTCTGTATCGGCCATAACAACTTCCATAAATTCATAGACTTGTTGCTCTTGTGGGTTGGGTTGATATGAGTCCGCGGACTGCTCACCAGATGGTTGCAGTAAGCCTTGTATAACCTGCCCAGGATCTTGACCAAATAAAAAGATGGCTACTAGAGCCATGATAATACTGCCACCACCAATGGCTGCGCCTTTGCTCACTCCTTGTCCACGACGATCTTCTACATTTGAACTATGTCTTCTATTTTTCCAGCGCATGGGTTTTCCTCTTAGGGATATTGTTTTGATTATCGACCAATGTAAATTAAGGGCTTGATCGCAGTCAAGATTTTTTCGCTAATGGTTCATTTTTAGCCAACTGGGCATGAATGCTCAAAGTTATTACTTTGATATACCTTCGATTGTTGAGCAGGTTAAAAATTAAAGAGAGGTAGCGCCCCGATGAATGTTGTAAAATCGCGGCCTTGTCATTAATTAACATCATTTGAATATGTCGATAAAACTTGGAATTGTAATGGACCCGATTGATCAGATCACGATCAAAAAGGATTCCAGTTTCGCTATGTTACTCGCCGCACAAGCGCGTGGTTGGACTTTGATCTATATGGAGCAAGCCGATTTGTTCCTTGATGAAGGTGAAGCCAAGGCCAATATTCGTGAGTTGCGGGTGCGAGAAGATCCGGCTGATTGGTTTACTTTGGGTGAAGCGCAGACTATTGCACTGAAAGATCTCGATGTGATTTTGATGCGTAAAGATCCACCATTTGATATGGAATATATCTACTCGACCTATTTGTTAGAACAGGCGGAAGCGGCTGGCGTGTTGCTGGTGAACAAGGCACAAACTTTACGGGATGCTAACGAAAAGCTTTTTACGGCATGGTTTCCGCAATGCTGCCCACCGTATCTCGTGACGCAGAATGCTGATCGGATCAAAACTTTTCTTGATAAGCACAACGATATAATCCTGAAACCTTTGGACGGCATGGGCGGTGTTTCGATTTTTCGAGTGAAAAAAAATGATCCGAATTTGAATGTCATTATCGAAACCTTAACGAAACTGGGTAGTAGCCCCATTATGGTGCAACGGTTTATTCCTGAGATTAGCGCGGGCGATAAGCGCGTGTTGATGATCGAAGGAAAACCGGTGGATTATGCGTTGGCGAGAATTCCAGCCAAGGGTGAGACACGCGGCAATCTGGCAGCGGGTGGACGAAGTGAAGGTGTGGCTTTGTCTGATCGTGATCGTTGGATTTGTGAACAGGTCGGCTCAACATTACGTGAGAAAGGATTGATTTTTGTCGGGCTAGATATCATCGGAGATTATTTGACCGAGATTAATGTGACCAGTCCAACCTGTATCCGCGAACTAGATGCACTTTACGATCTGGATATTGCGAGTCAATTAATGGATGCTATCGAGCAACGACTGAACGCATGAGGATTATTCTCAGGAGCAGAACGAAATCAATTTTTGCGTTATTGATCGCACTGTTTCTGTTGAGTGCTTGCAGCGAGCCTAAGCAAGAAATTCATAAGTATTCCTATTTCACCTTCGGCACGATTATTCAATTAACCATTGCCGGCGTCGAAAAGGAGCTGGCTGACGAGGCGGCTGCAGAGCTCGATACAAAGTTTGCAGACATGCATAACGATTGGCATGCATGGCAGCCAAGCCCAGTCATGACACTCAACCAGCAGCTCGCTAAGGGGGAAACGGCCACCGTCGATGAAAAGCTTTTACCCTTGTTGTTGAAAGCGAAAGCATTCACAGATATCTCCAGCGACACTTTTAATCCCGCCATTGGTCATTTGTTGTTTATGTGGGGTTATCAAAAAGATGAACAGCCCATAGAGCCACCAGCACAATTGAAGATTGATGAGTATTTAAACAACATTCCTGATTTGTCTAAATTGAAAATAGACGGGAATCAAGTTTCTTCATCTGATAATAATATCCAGTTTGACCTCGGTGGATTTGCAAAAGGCTACGGTATTGATCGAGCGATTGATCACTTAAAGTCGAAGGGTATTACAAATGCTATCGTTAATGCAGGTGGTGATTTGAAGGTTATCGGTCAACAGACTGATCGCCCTTGGCGTATAGGTATTCGTCATCCGCGTAAGACGGGTTCAGTGATCGGCCTGTTGGATGTAAATGATGGTGAGAGTGTTTTTACATCCGGTGATTATGAGCGGTACTTTATTTATGAAGACAGACGCTATCATCATATCCTTGATCCACGTACGGGCTTGCCAGCGACGGATCTAACGTCTGTCACAATCATTACCGAAGATGCAGCCTTGGCCGATGCGGCGGCGACGGCCTTGTTTGTTGCGGGCTTGAAAGACTGGGAAAAAGTCGCGACACAAATGGGTATTAATAAGGTCATGTTGATCGATAAACATGGCCAGCTTTATATGACCGCTGCTATGCAGCCGCGAATGCAGCTCGTCGAAAAAGATCAAGATATCGTGATCAGTAGGACAATATCAGATGAAAATCGGTGATAAACTAGTCTTGATCATCGGCATTGTATTGGTCGCGAGTCTTTATAAGCAATTGTGGTTTAGTGAAGGCCATGGTGATTTTATTCAGATCACCATCGATGCAAAAGAACAACGGCTTGTTAGCCTAGCTGAAGATCAAATTTTGAAAATGAAAGGGAAAGTGGGGATCTCTGAGCTTGAAATTCACAATGGTAAAATTCGTTTTAAACATTCGCCTTGTACGAATCAGATCTGTGTTCACACAGGCTGGCTCGAAAAGGGTGGAGACTTTGCAGCCTGCCTACCCAATCGCATAGCGGTTGAGGTCGTCGCTAATAATACCTTGTTCGATTCGATCAACTTCTAATGACAACGGTTACTTTACAACCCACGCGAGAAGATATGCGCATCGCCTATTTGGCTGCGTTTGCGATTATGATCCATATTTTTGAAGCGGCCATTCCTAGCCCGTTTCCGGGTATTAAGCTTGGTTTGGCCAATGTCATCACCATTGCGACCCTGTTGATATTCGGTTGGCGTATGGCGGCGTGGGTATCACTGTTACGTGTGTTGGTCGGTAGCTTGATGATCGGTACTTTTCTTTCCCCTACTTTTGCCATGAGTCTATCCGGTGCGGTTGCCAGTGTGCTTATGCTAGGAATTTGTTGGAAATTATTAGGGCATCACATAGGTGCCGTGGGCTATAGCATTCTGGCGGCTTTTGCTCATATGGCAGGACAATTTATGACGGCTTATTATTTATTTATTCCTCATCAAGGGCTATTAAAACTGTTGCCCGTGTTTATGACGCTTGCACTGGTGTTCGGTTTGCTAAGCGGTATAATCGCCAGCGCTATGATTAAGAGAGTTCCATAATGCGGCAACAATCCACTTATTCTGCAGCATCCAGCGATGTGATGGCTATGGCGATCGGCTTTGCGATTATTCTCCATGCCGCTGCAATTTTTGGGATAAGCTTTTCTAATAGAGATGAACCGAAAGAAGTCGAAAGCATTGAAGTCATTTTAGTCCAACAGTCCAGTAAAGAAGCGCCAGAAGAGTCGGACTTTCTCGCACAAGCGAATCTTGAAGGTGGTGGCGAAAGTGAAGAGAGTGAACGTCCTGCAACGCCATTTGTCGCATTAAACCCAGAACAGTCTCCTGAAATTGTCACGCCTTCCTCAGCACCATTTCAACCGATGGTGGATAAAAGTCAAGTTGCTGAAGGCGCCTTAAAAGCAGATATTCCTGTCGAAGAAGAACCAGAAAAAGAGCTGGAGCAAGAAAAGGATAATGAGCAAAAAGCGGAAGATTTGATTGCGGTAGAAACCAACAAACCAGAAGTCAGAAAACCGAAACCAGAGAACAAACCATCACCTAAGTCTGCCGAGTCTGAAACGCCTGAGCCAAAGAAGGCCGCAGAAGCACAGCCTGAAATACCTTCTGCAACGGACTTGATGGAACGTAGTTTGAAAATGGCAAGTTTGAGTGCTGAAATTGATCGTAGATTGGAAGCGAAAGCAAAAAGACCACGCAGTGATTATATTTCCGCCAGTACTCGTGAGTACAGATATGCCGCTTATATGGAAGCATGGCGAGCAAAGGTTGAGCGGATTGGTAATATTAATTATCCAGATGAAGCACGTAGAAATAAGCTTTCGGGGGTTCTGCAAATGACGGTGGCTTTAAATGCGGACGGTACTATTAACCAGATCAAGGTTGATAAATCATCCGGCCATCAGGTCTTAGATGATGCCGCCATTCATATCGTCAGACTGGCTTCCCCTTACGCTTCTTTCCCTCCCAATATTCGTAAAAATATCGACATATTACACATTACACGTACTTGGAAATTTTTACATAACAGTACTTTTTCAGGTAAGTAAATTTCTAAGATCAAATATAAAAACGCCCTCATCTTGGAGGGCGTTTTATTAACTGTCAGAGTATTAGTCAGTTTAGAAGTCGACCGTCACACCACCATAGAATGAGATTTTCTCCCCACCAAAGAAGCGATAGCTTCCAAATGCGTAGTCTGCTCGAGTCGCATAATCGGTATTCGTTAGATTATCGATGCGCGCATGTAGCTTGACGTTTTTGCAAATGTTCTTACTCATTCGTAAGTTGATAACATCATGCCCATCATAAGTATGCGCATTTGATGGATCGACGAAGTAATCACTCACATGCATCCATTCCAACTCAGCACGGCCGTCGGACATAAAGTTCATACCTAAACGAACATTGCCGATGTGACGAGGAGCTGAGTCGATGTCATCACCACTGTTGATTTCATCCGTAGCAACGGAGGCTTTTGCAGCATGATCAGACTTATATTTATGAATGGCATAAGTGTAGTTCACACCCAAATCAAACATGTCGTTCATCTGCCAGAGAGTGCTTAGTTCGATCCCTGTGTGTTTGGTTTTCGCATTTGTTACATTGTTACCGAACGAATCACGGAAGAAAAAATTCTTTTTCCGCATGTGATAAGCAACGGCTTCAAAGGACAGTTCTTGAGAGACACGACGAATGCCTAATTCCAAACTATCAATACGTTCAGGCTCGATTTCTCTCGGAACTTGATTGTTCTGAATGCGATATATATCCGTCACTTGAGGAGCACGGAAACCACGCGACAGGTTTGCAAACAAGCTGCTTTGCGAGTTGATATTATAAGACAAACCAAATTTTGGACTCAAGTTTCCAAAGCTATCTTCACCATCAACGGGCCGTTGATACAAACATTCTTTAGGACTAAATGCGTTACAACTAGAGCCATCCGCCTGCAATGTGCCGTCAGCTACTTTGTTGTCATAATCATAATTAGTATGTTCATAACGTAAACCAGCCGTTGCTTTTAGTGCATCAGCCAATTGCCATTCTGTGTGAACATAAGGTGCGATAACGGTTGCATCGACTTCATAATCATAATGCACACCTTGTTGACGCGCTTTGCTGAACATAAAGTAGCTTGCTCGTTCTTGTGTCTCTTTCAGGCTACCGTTGGTGTATTCAAAATCGATACCGGCAACAATCTTATGGCCTGCATCGAGATCCCAATAGTAGCCACTTAAGAAACCAAAGCTGGTGTGTTCATTTTCTTCGATCGCTTGAGATGGAAGGTAGTGTTGGCGAAACTCCATTTCGTTGTTTCGGAAATAAGGTGTAATACTGAACATCTTTCCTTCACTAATATCATGATCAATTCGTGAAGAGAGTCGATAAGATTGCCAGTCACGGAAGCCATTTTCGTTACAGTTTTTTTGCATGGCATTATCGTCTTTATACAAAGTACGATCAGCTTCATTAGAAACAAAACAAGGGTCAGCACCGTCGTTATTATCAGAAGCGGTGATGAAACCTGCCGTTTCTTGATTGAGATTAAAGAAAGAAAAGATTGTTTTGACGCTGGTTGTTGCACCGAAATAATCATGTCGAGCAGTTAGTTTTTGTACACCGTGTCCAGTCTCATCCCGATAACCTTCATCTTTAGCGCCATAAGCATTGATGCGATAAGAGTGTGCGCCCAAAGTATCACTGATAGAACCTTTTAATTTGATTGAACCATGCGGACCAGCGGTTAGATCGGCATTTCGTGTCAACTCATCAGAAGGATCTCTGGTCAGCACATTTATCATGCCGTGAACAGCATTCGAGCCATAAAAAGCGCTACCTGGGCCACGAATAATTTCGATATCTCCAGCTTGTTCCATATTAGCCTCGGCAAGCCCGTTGTTGTTTGCAAAACCAGCTGCACGCAAAGCGACGCCATCTTCTAAAAACAAAAATGCACCAGCCGCACCTGGGCCAGTTAAAACCGGAGAGCGGACGGAAGGTAGGGATTCCAACCCACTTTGACGATGAACATAAACTCCTGTTGCACGGTTTAGGATTTCACTTGGATGATCTGGCTGGAGCAGATCAATTTCTTCTGTAGAAATAGTATCTATATTGCCAGCTTGATCAAGAACTGAGTTGGCCGAACGTGTGCTGGTAATAACCATCGTATCCATGGTCGCAGTGTCTTCCGCTGCTGTCGCGATTGACCCAGAGCTAATGAGCAGACCGCTCAAAAGTATCTTTGGTATTGAAGGTCGTAATTTTTGTATCATGTTGGAAAATTCCCCTTGTTCGCAATTGAGCGAGTAAATGGTTTAAAACGATTGTGAATGGATTGAGGTTTTATTATTTTTATTGGCTAGTCTAAATAGGCTGATAACTACTAAAGCTGAGCTATTCTATTGTTTT
The DNA here is from genome assembly GCA_913058255.1 of uncultured Pseudomonadota bacterium. GTDB lineage: Bacteria > Pseudomonadota > Gammaproteobacteria > CAJXQU01 > CAJXQU01 > CAJXQU01. Next base: position 426,143 of record CAJXQU010000001.1, read on the forward strand.
TATTCACTTTGTAAACACGGAGAAGAATAGGGGCGAATCTTGATAGCTTTAAAGTTAACTAACTCAAAAAATAACGGGTCGATATTAACCAATATTTGCGAGTTTTAGTGACCGTAAGTTGAAAAATTTGAGTATACTAATCACATGACTATACTTGATCTCACGGGGCAATTTTTAATTGCCATGCCAAGCCTAGAAGACCCTGAATTCCAACAAACTGTCACCTATATATGCGCGCACACTTCTGAAGGAACGATGGGTGTTGTGATCAACCGGCCGATGGAAATTGGGTTGGGTGAAATATTATCGCAGATGGAACTGGAAACCGAGGATCCTGATATTGAGAAAACTCAAGTATTCCAAGGCGGGCCTGTACAACAAGATCGCGGCATCATTATTCATGAGCCACCAACTACTTGGGATTCAACTATCAATGTGACTGATAATTTAGGTGTTGCTACCTCGCGAGATATTCTTGAAGCGATTTCAAAAGGTGATGGCCCAACAAAATCGCTCGTCGCACTGGGTTATGCCAGCTGGGGAGCGGGGCAGGTGGAAAAAGAACTCGCTGAGAATTCTTGGTTAAGCGTGCAAGCTGACGAACGTATTTTGTTTGATGTGCCACCCGCTAAGCGATGGAAGAAAGCCACCGAATTGCTAGGGTTTGATCTACATCAAATTTCAAGAGATATCGGACACGCCTAAATACGGCTGGTTTGTTATGATCAGCACATGAGTAAACAAGACCGTTCCATTCTGGCATTCGATTTCGGCGAAAAACGCATTGGCGTCGCTAAAGGCCAAACGATTAGTTCTACGGCGGAACCTCTCACTATTTTAAAAGTACATAACGGTCGTATCGATTGGGGTGGCATTTCTAAATTGATCGAAGACTGGCAACCAGATTTATTGGTTGTGGGTATGCCGACCAATTATGAAGGCGAAGAGTTTGGTATTGCTGATCGTGTAAAACGATTTTGTCGACAGCTCGAAGGCCGTTATCATCTTCCTGTAGAAACTATGAATGAAAACCTTTCCTCTATAGAAGCAAAATATCGTTTAGGCGATAAAGCAGAACAAGAAGGACTTGACGCACACGCCGCGCAAGTTATCCTTGAGACTTGGTTTGAAGAGCACACATAATTATGGCTGTGATAGAAAAAAATAAAGCGATTGAAGCGATCATTTCTGTAATGGCAACGGATCTTAAAACGTATTTAGAAGAACGCAATCGAAAAAATGTCGTGATCGTCGGCGTTCACACCGGTGGAGTATGGGTGGCGGAACGTTTACACAAATTACTTAAAGTTAAAGATCCTCTTGGTGAATTAAATATTGCTTTTTACCGAGATGATTTCAGTCAGATCGGAATGCATCCAAGCGTCGCACCATCAAACTTACCGTTTGATGTTGATGGTCGAGATATTGTGCTAGTGGATGATATTTTATACACAGGTCGAACGATCCGCGCAGCACTCAACGAGCTTTTTGATTACGGCCGCCCAGCCAGTGTAACTTTAACCGTATTGGTTGATCGTTGTGAACAAGAGCTTCCTTTTAAAGCCGATGTCGTGGGCACAACCATGTCTCTCTTAAAAGGAGAACATGTTAAACTCACGGGCCCGAAAACACTTTCATTGGTTACTAAATGACAGTTCATAAAAATTTGCAAATAAATAAAGAAGGTCGTTTAAAACATTTCCTTTCCACTGAAGGACTCAGTAGAGAGTTACTAACGGAAATTTTAGACAACGCTGAAAACTTTGCTGGTGTCGGCGAACGTGCGGTTAAGAAGGTGCCACTATTGCGTGGTAAAACCATCGCAAATTTATTCTTTGAACCGAGCACCCGAACACGCACAACTTTTGAGCTAGCCGCGAAACGACTTTCCGCCGATGTTTTAAACATTAATATTGAATCTTCGGCGACCAAAAAAGGTGAGTCATTACTTGATACATTACAAACACTGGAAGCGATGCACTGTGATATGTTCGTCGTCAGGCATGCTAATAGTGGCGCGGCTCACTTTATTGCATCCTTAGTATCTTCAGGGGTTCGTATCGTTAATGCGGGAGATGGCCGTCACGCACACCCTACTCAAGCGATGCTTGATGCTTTCACCGTACGACGACATAAAGGCAGCTTCTCGGGATTAAAAATAGCCATCGTTGGTGACATCATGCATTCACGTGTGGCGCGATCTGAGATCCATGCATTTAATACACTCGGTGTAAAAGAGTTACGTGTCATTGCTCCCAAAACGTTGATCCCCGCCTACATGTCTGCACTTGGCGTAAAAGTCTTTCATAATATTGATGCCGGTCTTAAAGATGTCGATGCTGTGATTATGCTGCGTTTACAAAATGAACGCATGCAAGGAGCTTTACTTCCCAGTGCTGATGAATTTTTTAAAATGTATGGGCTGACAGAAAAAAGATTAGAAAATGCGCATCCTGATGTGATGGTTTTACACCCCGGCCCGATTAATCGAGGTGTTGAAATTGATTCCGATGTTGCCGACGGTGCTCGATCGGTCATTCTCGAGCAAGTTAGTTACGGAATCGCAATTCGTATGGCGGTGATGTCGATGTGCATGGGTGGTAGCGAATGAATATTTGTATCGAAAAAGGCCGTGTGCTTGATCCTAAAAATGGCCTTGATAAGGTTTGTAATATTTATACTAGTAAAGGCTTTATCGTTTCTGTTGGACGTAAACCTACAGGTTTTGAAGCGAAAAAAACAATCGATGCGAGCGGTCAAATCGTCATGCCTGGCCTAGTTGATCTGAGTGCACGTTTGCGTGAACCTGGAGGGCATGGCAAAGCAAATATTGCATCAGAAACCAAAGCTGCCGCAGCCGGAGGCATCACAACCCTATGTGTGCCACCGGATACAGATCCCATTATAGACACGCCAGCCGTTGTTGAGCTGATCCACCAACGTGCAGAGCGTTCAGGCAAGGCAAAAGTTTTTTGTCTTGGCGCACTAACTCATGAACTCGGTAGTGAAAGACTCGCAGAGATGTATTCGTTGAAGGAGGCTGGTTGTCTCGGTGTCAGCAATGCTATGGTTCCGATCAAAAATACTGAAGTTATGCGTCGGGCGATGGAATATGCGGTCACTTGTGATATGACGGTATTTATTCAGCCGGAAGATCCGTGGTTAGGTGGAGGCAGCATGCACGAAGGCGCATACAGTACACGCATGGGGCTTCCTCCCATTCCTGAAACGGCTGAAACCGTGGCTATCGCTCGTGATTTATTGTTGATCGAAGCAACCGGTGTTCGTGCACATTTTATGCGACTATCATCTGCGCGTAGTGTTGAGTTGATCCGTGATGCCCGCAAACGAGGAATGTCCGTGACAGCCGATGTCAGTATTCATCAATTGCATTTTACTGATCGTGACGTCGAAGATTACAACAGTCTTTGTCACGTTAAACCACCGTTTAGACACCATAGTGATAGAGAAAAATTACTCGCTGGGATAATGGACTCAACTATCACAGTGATTTGTTCTGATCACCAGCCACATGATAGTGATAAGAAAACCGCGCCCTTCAGTGCGACTGAGCCGGGTGTGTCTGCATTGGATTTAATTTTGCCCATGGCCTTCCAACTGGTTGACATGAAAGGTGCTGATTTAAATAAACTGATCCTTTCAATGACTGCCGCACCAGCAGAAATTCTTGGCCTAGAGAGCGGAAGCCTTACGGTTGATGCCGCGGCAGACATTTGCATCTTTGATCCTGAAAAGGTTTGGAAGGTTACAGAAAAAAGCTTAGTCAGCGATGGTAAAAATACACCGGCCTTAGGCTGGGAAATGAAAGGAAAGGTTACGCACACAATCCTTAACGGTAAGCTTGTTTATAAAAATAATGAATCAAAATAGCCATACACATCGCGATACCATTTTTGTTGAAGATGCAAAAATTCTGCAGCACACCGCCTTCGAAGGTGAACAGTTTTTTATAAAATTGTTAGCGCCCAAAACAGCAGAAAAAGCCTTGCCGGGTGGTTTCGTACATTTACAATGTGATGACATGCTCCCCATGCGTCGGCCGATGTCATTAATGCGAGTTGATGCAAAAAAAGGCGAGCTAGATATACTCTACAAAAAACATGGTTACGGTACCGAGCTGCTTTCAAAACAAAAAGAAGGTCAAGTTCTCAGCGTCATGGGCCCTATAGGTGTTCCATTTAAGTTAAAAAATTATAAAAGAAGACCATTATTGATTGGGGGTGGAGTTGGTTTGCCACCAATGGTTTTTTTGTCCGAGCACATGAAAAAATCAAAAGAAGATATTTCTCCTTTTGTCATTATGGGCTCAGAAGTACCGTTTCCTTTCACGACAAAACCATCACAAATCATGATCGATGGGATACCGGATGGCGTGATAGGCACCATGCCTTTACTCGAAGACTGGGGCATTGCTTGTCGCTTAACCAGCTTACAAGGTTTTCCTGGTTGCTATGATGGTTATGTGACAGATCTCGCTCGACATTGGTTAGATGTCATGACCGACGAGCAGCGATCAGAAGTAGAAATTTTCACCTGTGGCCCGACGCCTATGCTCAAAGCAATTCAAGCGCTGGCAGCAGAATATGATCTTCCCTGTCAGGTTTCATTGGAAGAGAACATGGCCTGCGCTGTTGGTGGCTGTGCTGGTTGTGTGGTTGAGATAGAAACAGAATCTGGCTCTGCTATGAAACGTGTTTGCGTTGATGGCCCTGTCTTTGAAGCGAGTACGGTTGTCTTCCAATAACTCTGTCGGTAATTCTCGATCAGTTACCAGTAACCAAACAGGAATTCATCCTGATCTAGAAACGACCGTTCGACGACATCTAGAAGAACCTTATCGAAAACCTATCGCAGAACAGACTCAAAATATTCTTGATCAAATCGAAAAAAAACACATAGAGATCGGAGGAGATTTAATTCTTGATTCAGGTTGTGGAACGGGGGTCAGTAGTTATAATTTGGCTGAACAATTTCCCAACGATTTAATTGTCGGGGTTGATCAGTCTGATTTTCGTTTAAGTAAGAATAAATCTGAATTAGAGAAACAGCTCACATCCGATAACATTTTACTGTTTCGTGCGAACATCATTGATATTTGGTTATTAATGGCAAAAAATAACTGGAAGCTAGGTAGGCATTATGTTTTTTATCCCAATCCTTGGCCGAAAAAGAAACATCTACAAAGACGCTGGCATGGGCATCCCATCTTTCCGACATTGATCAAACTGGGTGGCCAATTAGAGTTACGATCAAATTGGAAAATGTATGTAGATGAATTTTCAGAGGCGATTGAAATTGCTATCGATGTAAAAGAACCCGTAGAACCGTTCGTTTTTGTGGAAAAAGCAGTGACGCCGTTTGAAAAAAAATATCAGCTAAGTGGGCAAGATTTGTATTGTTATCAGATCAATTTATCAAACGGATAGTTAACATCGATCATTTAGCCAGAATTGATGATGAACAAGGCAAGTAATAATAGCATAGCGATTATAAAAAATAGCTTTCCAAGGTTTGCATTACCTTCATGTTCATCTGCATATTTTTGTTTTAACGCGACGACCTGCTGTTCACTTAATCCTTTACAATGCGTACAACTCATTTCATTGTAGGAAAAGAGTAGTTCACAACGCTCACATTTTTTTACCCGACGAAGACGTGGTGGAATAATCATCATTACCTTTTTAGTGTTTCATTTTTAAATGAGGAAATTTCCAAAAATAATGTGGATTCTACCTAATAGGCTTGAACACCATATTTGAGTAAAAGACGTGGAAGAGTATCATCAAGATTTTGTACATCTTCATCTTGCAGCTCAATCAAATTAAATCCATATTTTTTATAGATAGCAATTTTTTCTACTTTCCGAGCTAAGTATTTCGCATCATTTTCGTAGCCCCAGTACTCAATATAAACTTTTCCAGTAGGGATATAAAAATCACAGTAGACCTCTTCTTCGATAGGTAGTTTTCTTTCATAGGCATGAACGATCTCAGCCATGTACAACCAATTGTCGATTAACATTTCAGCTTTTGATCGAACCGAATGACCATCGGTACTACGGTGTTTAGCAGGAAATTTTTCACGAAACCCGGTGTCTTTTTGTTGGGGTATGTCTCTTTGGGAAGGTTCTTTTTTTGTTCCTTTTACCTGATCGACGGTTTCGATAAGAGGATTTGAATCTAGGATTTCTTTCGGCCAGCGGACATAAGGGATACCCGATTTTTTATCTTCGGCCTGAATAGCACCTTGTTTTCCACCCTGTTCGGTTACCAACCAACCTTTCAAACCTTTATCGACCCAGCCGAGTTCAGATAAAATGAAATTTATTTTCTTAGCCGAAAGACCAAAATTTGTAGCAATGTTGGTTGCTGTTATTGATGGCGTTGCCGTGTTTCTAGCAGATGATTTAGGTGAGGTTAGATCAATATTTTCAGGCCAAACAATATATCTTCCATATTGTTTTGATTCATTATAGCCCCCTCCTTTTTCTCGACCTGCATCAGTCAAGCTCCAAGCCTCATCTTCTTTTCTAATGAGTTCAAGCTTCACAAGTTGAGAAAATAACTCTTTGGAGGTTATTTTCAGAAATTTAGATAATGCTGTTGTCGAAACCTTTTTCATAAGCTCACACACCTCCCACCGATGTACTTCCTAATGACTATTTTAGGACTATTCTTACATACTATAAAATCGCAAAGCATTTTCACTAAACACAGCTTTTACGGACTCAGAATCTAACGTATCGGCCACTGGTAAAAAATCATTATTAGAATAAAAATGGGACGCTTTAGTCAGGGCAGATCGGTACCAAATATGAGAGTGGATAGGCTTAGTAAAATTCTTGATGGCATCTTTTACACCAAATTTAATAGCTAAGACAAGAATATGCTTATTGTCCTCTATTTTTTAACAAACTGAGTAAGAATTACAATTCGTTGTCCATTCACTCTCCCTTCGATCTGGTCGGCATTATCTGGAACCAGTGAAATTCCGCGAACGGCTGTTCCACGTTTAGCTGTAAAATTTGCACCTTTCACGTTGAGATCTTTGATCAAGGTGACGGTATCACCTGACTCTAAAGTCGCGCCGTTACTGTCGACATGCTTGATCGCATCTTCACTCGAGAGACCTTCGCCTGTTGCTTGTGCCCACTCTAATGTTTCATCATCTAGATAAAGAGTATCGAGCAGATCTTGTGGCCAACCTTCAGAACGGAGCCTGCTGAGCATTCGCCAGGCGATAACTTGTACCGCAGGAACTTGACTCCACATGCTGTCGTTAAGGCAGCGCCAATGATTGATATCAACATTGCTAGGATTTTCGATTTGATCTGAACAGGTTTCGCAAATGAGAATGCATTGATCAACATGGCCATTTGATTCTGGTGGTACTTCGTAGACGCTAAGGTTTTCTACCGCACTACAGAGTTCGCATTTTGATTCGCTGCGGATTTGTAGTTCTTTTTCTGTGCTCATAATCATTCGATCCTATTCTTTTGAACGTGCTAAATATTTGATATGAACATTATACCTAAAGCGGGGAGGGTTACTTCGCCCTTATTTATGGGGTGACGAAGTAGAGTACGGCAGCATAACGTAAGAACTTACCAACGCCGATAAAAAATAGTGCTTTCCAAAAAGATAGGCGTAGCCAGCCGGCAACAAGACAAAGAGGATCTCCAATAATAGGGAGCCAACTGAGCAATAAAATGGGGTGACCGAAACGCTTTATATGATCGAGTGAAGCGTGGTATTTGTCGTCTAACGTCGGCAATAATAGTCCGATCAACCAAGAGGTCATGCCGCCGAGGGTGTTCCCAAGCGTGGCAATACTGAGCAGGGTAATGTTTGATACTTCATTTTTGCTAGCGAGAAGTCCAAGGACTATTTCTGATCCACCGGGAAGCAGTGTTGATGAAATAAATGCAGAGGCGAAGAGTCCCCAGAGTTCCATTCGGTTTATTTTAAGACTATTCGGGACGTGGTGGCGGGGTGAATATTTCTTTGAGAGTATCACCGTCTAACCCATTACCTATCAATACATAAGCTAGGGCGAAAGGGGCGATGATATAGACCATGGTGTAAAGAATATTACCGAAAGTATTACCGAGTGTTTTTGTTAAGAAACCGAGGCGGATGTGTTTTTCTGGCCGTGTAAAGCGGGTAAATAGCATCATCAGGCCATACAGAAGTACGAGGATTCCGAGTCCTGTCGTGGTGGTGTTCATTTCGTTTTATGCTCCGTGCGCGAGTGTGAGTTGAGAATAAATATGATAAAAATTTTTCGAGACGTAATCGTTCGTTACGCCCCGAAATATGTTTTTTCCTAATGTCTGGCCTAATATCAGGTCTAGTATGGAGCTATCTGAAACTAGTTTTTACGAATCAGATCCAGGAATTCTGAACGGGTGCTTTCATAATGCCGGAAGGTTCCGTTCATGGCTGATGTGACCATCAGTGAGTTTTGCTTTTCAACGCCACGCATCATCATACAGAAGTGTTTTGCCTCGATAACAACACCGACACCATCAGGCTGTAAAACATCCATTATTGCTTGTGAGATCTGACTTGTTAGACGTTCTTGCACCTGAAGCCGACGTGCGTACATATCAGCTATACGAGCGAGTTTGCTCACGCCTAGCACGCGATTATTCGGGATGTAGCCGATATGAACCTTACCGTAGAAAGGTAGCATGTGATGTTCGCAAAGGCTGTAAAACTCAATATCTTTGACGATAATCAGATCACGTGATTCAACATTAAATACCGCATCGTTGACCACGTCATCTAATGTTTGCTCATAGCCTCGGTTAAGAAATTTCATGGCTTTAGCGGCTCGCTCAGGCGTCTTCTGTAAACCTTCACGATCGACATCTTCACCAATCTCTTGAATAATTTGTTTATAAAGTTTGTCCATAGTATTTACCTATAATTATTAACTGGGTTATGGCGAGATTATACCCGATTCAGGAAAAATTCAGATTGTTTATGTTAGGGTCATTTTACTCACCATAAAAAGGAGAAATTTTATGCAGATAAGAAAAATTATTCTATTCGTTAGTGCCTTTTCATTTGGTTTAATTGTCGCTCCAGCAGCAAATGCAGATATTATTGTGCAATATGTTGTCGGTGATGGCTATTCTCATCACGACTCAAAGAGGCATCGGCTAGCTAGCCGAGCGTATAACAACGGTTCACGTTTTAAGCACAACACCTACTCAAGTCATAATGGTTACCGCAACCGGTATCATGTTCAAAGAGAGCAGCATAGGAGCGATCATTATAGAGGCTACCACCGAACCAAGCAGTACCGAAACAGCTACTATTCAGGTCGTAATCATAGAGGTTACAGGCGTGGAGGAGCAGGTTACTCTCATGATGAACGAAAACAAAACCACAGATATAACGACAATGTTGATCGTAGAGGTTATCGTTCTTATAGAAATAACGATCGGCACGAAGGTTTGTATAATGATAGACGAGTACACATAACCATCAAATAAGTCTTGATAATGATGCGGACAAGCGAAACAATACTCATCATCTATGTAAGTCTTTAAACGGGGTTTACTGCAAACTATCTCAAGCCGGAATATCTTTTGGTATTCTGGCTTTTTTACTGGGAAAATATTCTTGTCAGGTCTAAATCCAAACCAAAACGCTGCTGTTCATCATATTGATACACCTTTACTGGTGTTAGCTGGGGCGGGCAGCGGTAAAACGCGTGTAATCACGACGAAGATCCTTCATCTTATCGAGAGCTGCGCCGTTGACCCGAAAAAAATCGCCGCGGTAACCTTCACCAACAAAGCCGCTCGTGAGATGAAAGAGCGTGTCAAAAAAATGTCCGGTGATATTGATATCAAAGGGGTGCGGATTTCGACTTTTCATACGCTCGGCCTGCAAATAATCCAAAAGGAATACCTGCGCTTAGGTTATCGTAAGGGTTTTTCCATCTATGATTATCAAGACTGTTTGAACCTGATCGTTGAATTAACCCGTAAAACGCATGGTGACTTTAAGGATTTTGCTGCACCGATTCTATCTCAGATATCCAATTGGAAAAATATTGGCCTGACACCTGCGCAAGCGATCTCTACCGCGAATGATGCAGAAAGCTCATTGGCTGCGGAGCTATATAAGCAATACACCCATCATTTACTAACCTATAACGCGGTCGACTTTGATGATCTGATCATGTTGCCAGTATTGTTATTCAGGCAATATCCTGAGTGTCTAGCCGGATGGCAAGAACGGATAAGGTATTTGTTGGTCGATGAATATCAAGACACCAATGGCTCGCAATATGAGCTGGTGAAAATGATCGCAGGTGATCGAGGTAAGCTGACGGTGGTCGGTGACGATGATCAGTCAATCTATGCATGGCGTGGAGCTCAGCCTGAGAATCTTAAGCTGCTTAGTGACGATTTTCCTGATCTGAAAATTATTATGCTGGAGCAAAATTATCGTTCCATGCGTAGAATTCTACATGCAGCCAATACTTTAATTGCGGGAAACCCACATGTTTTTGAGAAAAAACTCTGGAGTGATCTAGGCAATGGTGATCGGCTGCGTGTCATGCGTGGCAAGAATGAGGAAGAAGAAGCTGACAAAGTGGTGACCGATCTTTCGCATCATAAGTTCAGTAATCGAACGCGCTTTCACGATTATGCGATCTTGTATAGAGGTAATCATCAGGCTCGGATTTTTGAGCGGTTTTTGCGAGAAAGAAATGTTCCTTACTATTTAAGTGGAGGCATGTCTTTTTTTGATTACTCAGAAATAAAAGACGTGATGGCCTATTTAAAAGTACTCGTCAATCCCGATGATACAAATGCTTTGTTACGTGTGGTTAATACGCCGAGAAGATCGCTTGGTCCAACTTCCGTAGAGAAAATGGCCAACTTTGCTAACGAGAAAAATATCAGTTTTTTTTCTGCTATGTTCGACCCAGAATTGGCCAATGCTGTCAGTTCAAAAGCTTTTACGCAATTTTCATATTTCGGAAAATGGTTAAGCAAACTTTCCGAACGAGCAGAATCAGAATCTCCTATAGAAGTTATACGTGAATTATTAACCGATATTGCCTACGATGATTGGTTAGATCAAACGAGCAAGGATCCGGTTGCGGCTGATCGACGAAGAAAGAATGTGGCCGATCTTATCGAGTGGATATCACGCATGCATGCGAAAGATAAAGATGCGAATTTAGGCGAATTATTAAGAAAGATCATGTTGCTCGATATACTGGATTCCAAGAGTGAAGAAGAAGCGCAAGATAAAGTTTCTTTGATGACGTTGCATGCAGCGAAAGGTTTAGAATTTCCACATGTTTACCTTGTCGGAATGGAGGAAGGTTTGTTGCCTCATAGAAATAGTATCGAGGCTGAAACCATTGAGGAAGAACGTCGACTCGCCTATGTGGGCATTACACGTGCGCAGAAAACGTTAACCTTTACGATGGCTTCTCAGCGGCAACGCTACGGTGAAAAAATCGATTGTGAACCTAGTCGGTTCTTAGAAGAATTACCTCAAGATGATTTGCACTTTTTGGGTAAAGAGCCGGTTGATGAATCCGATAAAACATCAGGCTTAGCAACTCTGGCAGGTTTAAAAGATTTGTTAGGCGGCAATACCGTTAATGAATAAAGTTGCACTTATTACTGGCGGGGCAAAACGTGTCGGTCGAGCTGTTGCGATAAACTTAGCAAAAGCCGGGATGGATATCGCTTTTACTTGGCATACTAGCGAGAATGAAACGAAAAGTTTAGAGCAGGAAATAACAGGCTTAGGACAAAAAGTATTAGCTATTCAAGTGGATGTTAGCCAGCCAAATGCGGTTGAGATTATTGTCGAAAAACTGACTCAAAAATTCAAACGACTTGATGCGTTGATTAATAGTGCCAGTTGTTTTGAATCTACAACAATGGGTTCGGTGACGGTTCAACAGTTTGAGCAAACAATGGCGATTAATGCAAGGTTTCCATTAATGCTAACCCAAGCGCTTGCACCTTTACTGGCAGAAAACTATTCGAGTAACAAACCTCATAGCACGGGCCGTGTTATCAACTTTATTGATACCCACGTTCTCGGTGAGCCACTACGAGGTTACATTAGCTACAATACAACTAAAGCTGCATTGCGAGAGATTACTAGTAGTTGTGCGTTGGAACTAGCACCAGAAATAACGGTCAATGCTATCGCTCCGGGTGTGGTTGCATGGGCATCTTTTTATACGGAAGAAAAGAAGAAAGAATACCTAGAACGAGTGCCTTTAGGGCGGGTTGGAACCGCTGATGAAGCGGCTAGTGCTGTCAGGTTTCTCGTTCAGGATGCGCACTATTGTACGGGGCAAATTATCAAGATAGATGGTGGTCGTCACTTGACCTGATCTTAGGTGTTTTTTGAAAATGAATGCCTTATCTAAAAATAAAATAGATCTTTGATTTTGGCTCTTCCTTTTCTCCTAAACATCACGATGTACTTTTCTGATAAGAACTCGATTTTAAAAGGTGAATTTATTAATGCTCTCCTCATGCTTCGCTATAAAGCTTGAGTGTGCTCTTAACAGAGTTCAGATTAAAAGCGAAGAGGTTTTAATGACGAATGGCTTTTCTAACTTGACTGAGCAGCCTGCGACTGACAGGTAAAGACTCTGCTCGATTTTTTAGTTTTATAACGACACCTTGGCTACTTGTTTTTTCTAATTTTTCTATCGCATTCTTTGCTATTAAGGTGTTCCGATGAATGCGTATAAATTGTTGATCAAACTCTTCCTCTAAAGACTTTAAAGATTCTTCTATTAAAATCTCCTCATCGGCAGTAAATACGGAGACATACTTTTGATCCGCTTTTAAATAAAGTATTTTCTCAATGGGTATTAGTTGAATATTGCCCTGCACAAAAACACTCAGGTGCGTACGCGTTTTCGGTAGTTCTTCTTGCAAAGATTGAAGGATAGAGCTGGTCATTTTTTTAGCTCTATTGATGGCATCTTCAAGACGTTCTTTACGGATTGGTTTAAGTAAATAATCGACCGCATGTGCATCAAAAGCATCGAGTGCATAATCATCATAGGCTGTGGTAAAAATGACCGCTGGAGGATGCTCCATTTCAGCGATATATTTTGCAGCTTCAATGCCATCCATCCCCGGCATACGAATATCCATCAAGACAATATCTGGATGTTCTATCTGAATGGCTTCGATCGCTTGTTGCCCATTTCCTGCTTCAGCGATGACTTCTCCTACTTCTAACTCTTCGACTAAGGAGCGTAAGCGATTTCTGGCGAGAACTTCATCATCGACAATCAGTGTTTTTAGCATTGTCATAGGCTTGTTATGTAAGGAAAGGTTAGTGTCACGTTATAACGATTGTTAATTATTTTTGCTTTTAAGGAGCTGCGTTCTTGAAAGAAAAGAGCCAGTCGCTGCCGGACATTGTCTTGTGCAATTTGATTACCATGCTGGCCATTTTTATCATGCTCTTCTTGTAATGGATTTTCGATCAACAGTGATAAATGGTTGCCGGCACGATTCGCTCGGATCAAAATAGTACCACCGTCGGACAAGGGCTCTATGCCGTGATAAATCGCGTTTTCTAATAAGGGTTGTAGCGTTAGAGCAGGGAGTAAAGCATCATCAGGAAAAGCATCAACCTTCCACTCGATGAATAATCGGTTATCGAGTCGTAATTCTTCAATCCGTAAATATTGCTGAGAAAGCTGGAGCTCATCCTGCCATTTAGAATGATTTTTATTTCCAGATAGATTCGCACGAAATAGATCGGAAAGGTCTAAAACGGTACGTTCAGCTAATGCTGGATCAGAGCGGGTTAGGCTGGCGATGATATTCATACTATTGAAAAGGAAATGTGGCCGAATGCGTGATTGTAAAGCTTGGACTCTAGCCTCTGCTTCAGCCTTGATCTGCCATTTCCAATTATGTTGAATATAAAAATATCTCAACAGTAGCGCACTGATCATCGTGGAAATAATTAAGTTTCCCGCAATGAAACCGCTAGGGATGATGGTATCAAAATAAGTTTTATCAATCCCTTGCTGCATGAGGTAGAGCACCAGACAGGACAAGGAGCCAGTGATTATTTGAATAGTGAAAAAGGCAATAAAGCCAGCTTGAACTTGAGAGAGGTTGCTTAAATACGGGCGAGTCCAACAGAGCAATGCACAGCTAAGTAACACAATCCAAAGAATAAAAAAGGAAATTAATCCAAGGTATCCAAAACTGGAGGACAAATTCGTATTTCCGGCTAAGGTCAGCAAAATAGCCAACATTTCACCGATCAGAACAACGACAAAAATGCTACGGATACTACAAAAGTCAGGTAGAAAGAGGTCGTCATTCTTCGATACCGTTTCTTTTTTTACTTTCTTTTGTTTTCGCGGGCTCATTCAGCCTTACCATGAACAAATCATGCCAATTTTTCATAGGAATGGGTTAAACTGAAAGTAATATTAATATAACAGCCATTTACATAGACGAAGTAGAAGCAAAATATGACAGAATCATCAACGAATCAATCTTGGGGTGGGCGCTTTAACCAGCCTACAGATGCCTTTGTACAAGAGTTTACGGCGTCGGTGCAGTTCGATCAGCGCATGTATGAATACGATATCCAAGGTTCTGTTGCGCATGCGACTATGTTGGCCAAAGTCAACGTATTAACGATGGAAGAAAGCACAGCGATCATTGATGGGTTGGAAAAAGTCCGACAAGAGATTGAAGCCGGCAAGTTTGAGTGGTTAATCGCGTTGGAAGATGTGCATATGAATATAGAGCGCCGTTTAACGGATATGATCGGTGATGTAGGTAAAAAACTGCACACAGGTCGCTCGCGTAATGATCAAGTTGCCACGGATATTCGACTTTATCTGCGTGATCAAATAGATGCGATTCAGCTTGAGCTAGAACGTTTAATTCGTGCGTTGATTGATTTGGCCGAGAAAGAAGCCGATACCGTTATGCCAGGCTTTACCCACTTACAAACAGCTCAACCAGTTACGTTTGGACATCATATGCTAGCGTGGGTGGAAATGTTGTTTCGTGATCGAGAAAGACTGACTGACTGCCGCAAGCGGGTCAATGTTATGCCTTTGGGTGCCGCTGCATTGGCGGGAACCAGCTTTCCGATTGATCGAAACCTGACGGCAGAACTATTGAGTTTTGAAGGGATTGCTGAGAATTCTCTGGATGCCGTTAGTGATCGTGATTTCGCCATTGAGTTTAATGCTGCCTCAGCATTAATAATGACACATTTATCTCGCTGTTCTGAAGAATTGGTGCTTTGGTGCTCTCAACAGTTTAGTTTTGTCGCCATCGGAGATGCTTTTTGCACGGGTTCATCGATCATGCCGCAAAAGAAGAATCCAGATGTTCCAGAATTACTACGTGGAAAAACAGGTCGTGTAAATGGAAATTTGATCGCTTTGTTGACGCTAATGAAAGGTCAGCCGTTGGCTTATAACAAAGATAATCAAGAAGACAAAGAACCCTTATTCGATAGTATCGATACTATTCGTGGGAGTTTGAAAGTCTTTGCCGATATGGTGCCTGAGATCACAGTAAACAGTGACAACATGCGTGAAGCGGCTAGCAAGGGCTTTGCAACAGCGACGGATCTGGCTGATTATTTGGTTAGAAAAGGAATCGCTTTCCGTGATGCTCACGAAGTTGTCGGTAAAACCGTCGCGACTGCGGAGCAGCAAGGTAAAGATATCGCTGAACTATCGCTGCAAGAATTGCAGAGCTTTTCATCGGTGATAGAAGAAGATGTCTATGAAGTGCTGACATTAGAAGGTGCTTTGGCAGCTAGAGACCATATAGGTGGTACAGCGCCAAGACAAGTTAGAGCTGCGGCAAAACGCGCTCGCCTACGTTTATAAATATTGTTACAAGTTTTGAAAGGGGAAAATTAGAAATGAAAAAACTGTTAATTGCTATTGGTGTGATCATCGTTCTGTTTGTCGGAGCACTGATTGCTATCCCAATGTTTATTGATCCTAATGATCATAAAGACACCATTGTTGAACAGGTGAAAAAGCAAACGGGACGAGACCTGACGATTACGGGGGATCTGAAAATGTCTAAATTCCCTTCGTTGGGTGTAGACATTGGGGCTATTGAGCTGAGTAATGCACCGGGTTTTGGTGATGAGCCCATGCTGAAAAGTGGCCGCGCCAGTGTCAGCGTTAAAATTGTACCTATCTTAAAAGCATTGCCCGGTTTCATTAGCGACAAGGAAGCAGCGATGGCCAATATCATGAATGATGTTGAGATCAGTACGTTGGTTCTAAAAGATGTCTATCTAAACCTTGGTGTTGATAAATCAGGCAAAACTAACCTTGATGACTTAATGGCCGCAGGCGAAACCAAAGAAGAAAAGAAAGATGATGCTGGAGCGGTTAATCTCGCAGCTTTAGCCATAGGTGGAGTTGACTTACAGAATGTAAACCTAGTTTGGGATGACCAAAGCCAAGGTAAAAAATATGCAGTTCAAAATTTAAACCTAAAAACGGGCAAGTTGCAGCTAAACAAACCAATTGATCTAGAATTGAGCCTAGATGTCGATGCTGCTGCGGAAGGTATTGCAGGAAATATCGCGTTGGATGGAACGGTTGAGTATGACCTAGAAGGTAAAAAATACAGCGTTACGCCGATCAACTTCTTAGCGAAACTGAGTGGAACGGGTGTACCTGGTGGTGCGGCTGATATCAAACTGAAAGCTTCGTCAGCACACGCTGATCTCACGGCGGGAACAGCGAGTATTGCAGGGCTCGATCTGGATGCCTTAGGCACAAAGATTTCAGGCGATATTGACGCTTCAAATATTTTTGAAAAAATCCCATTAGCGAATGGGCACATCAACATTAACGCACAATCGATTCCTGATTTGTTGAAAGCGTTAGGGCAAGATCCGAATGCGGTTCCTTTGACCAAGCTAACAGCCGATGCGACGTTCAAAAGCAATAAAGACAGCATGACATTTGAGAAGTTAGTCGCGAATGCAACGTTAGAAGGAGGTATGTTCACCAAGCCAGAAAACGTTAATGTCGATATTGCTGGTGATGTGAATATTGCGAATGAAACCTTGAACCTGACTAAATTATCGGTTGAAGGTTTGGGGGCGACGGTTAAGGGGAGTATTCAGGCAAATAATATTCTACAACCGATCCCATTGTTAAGTGGGCAGATCAATATTAATGCTGCTGATGTTCCCTCTATCATGGCTGCGCTTGGGCAAGATGCTTCTGCAATGCCCGTAAAAAGTCTAATTGCAGATACAACACTAACGAGCACAGCGGACAGCATGAGGGTCGAAAACTTGACTGCGAAAGCAGTGTTATCAGGGGATCAAATTCCAAATAGTCCTGTTGAAGTGAACTTGAATACGACTGCGGATGTAAATCTGGCCAAAGAAACATTGAATGTACAAAGCTTTACTATCGAAGGTATGGGGTTAAACATCCAAGGTGCGGCTTCGGGTGCAGACATTGTTAAGAATCCTAACTTGAATGGTTCTTTGAAAATAGCGCCATTCAATCTTCGTCAAATGGCTAAACAGATGAATATTGAATTGCCAGTGACGGCAGACCCTAAGGTGTTATCGAATTTTGGGTTTAACTCAAAATTCAATGCAACTAAAAACTCAGTCAGTTTGAAAGGTATGGGCATAACGTTGGATGATACGAATATTACGGGCGATTTCTCGCTGGTAAATTTCAGCAATCCTGCACCAAGATTTACGATCAATATTGATGCGATCAATGCCGATCGATACATGGCTCCAGCATCAGAAGGTCAAGTAACACCAGCATCTAGCGACGCAGCAGCAGGAGAATCCGCTCCTTTACCGATGGATGCACTAAGAAAGCTTAATGCTAAAGGCAGTTTGAATATTGGTAGTTTGATTATTTCAAATGCAAAATTGAAAAACGTTAAGCTTGGTTTGGATGCAAAAGGTGGAAAAATCAACCTGACACCACTTAAAGCAAACCTATATAAAGGTAGTTTTAACGGTGGTGTGAACCTCAATGCGACGGGCAGCCAGCCTGCGATTAATGTTTCGAGCGCTTTGAGTGGTGTGCAGATTGCGCCTTTGTTGACTGATCTGACCGGTGACTCAAAAATTGATGGAACTTTGGTTGGAAATATCAAGATCAATGCTGTTGGTGCTGATGTTAACGCAATTAAGAAAACGTTAAACGGTACCACTGATCTGAAGTTTACGAACGGTGCATTACTCGGTGTCAACATCGCAAAAATTATTCGTGAAGCAAAAGCTAAGTTAACAGGCCAAGCGGTTGCTACAACAAATGAAGTTGAGAAAACGGACTTTAGTGAGTTGAGTGCAAGTAGTACGATTAAGAATGGTTTGGTTTCAAATAAAGATTTCTTGATGAAGTCTCCATTCCTACGTATTGCTGGAGATGGAACGGCACATTTGGTTAGCGAGAAAGTTGATTACAATGTGAAGACTTCGATTGTGGGATCAGGTAAAGGTCAAGGTGGTGAAGGTTTGAGTGATCTCAGTGGTTTGACTATTCCGATCAAGGTCTCAGGTACTTTTTCTAATATGAGTTACAAGCCTGATCTTGCTGGTTTAGCACAAGCCAGAGCAAAGGAAGAGTTGGAGAAACAAAAAGACAAGCTTAAAGAAAAAGCAGTAGAAAAACTTGAAAAAGTACTTCCTAGCAAGCTCAAAGGTCTAGATGGGTTGTTAAAAGGTAGTGAAGAAAAAGCCGCATCTGGTTCTACGAATGCTGCACCGAAAGAAGAAAAGAAACCCGAAGAAGAGGTTAAAGATAAGTTGAAAAATTTGCTTAAATTCTAAGTTAGCTTACCTTTGCTTACGAAAGGCTTTCTTATTGAAAAATAAGAAAGCCTTTTTTATTTTCATAATTAATATAGCTTTTTGGCGATAAATTCTTAAATAGATTTAATCATGAGCGCTTTCAGCAACAAACTTCTTAATTGGTTTCAACAACATGGTCGTAAAGATCTACCATGGCAGCAACAGCCAACCGCTTATCGTGTCTGGATATCAGAGATCATGCTACAACAGACCCAAGTCAAAACGGTCATTCCATACTACGAAAAATTCATGCAAAGCTTCCCTAATGTGCAAACGCTCGCGGAGACATCAACCGATGAAGTTTTACACCACTGGTCAGGATTAGGTTATTACGCTCGGGCGAGAAACTTACATAAAACAGCACAGCTGATCTGTGAACAATACTCAGGAGAGTTCCCGCGAGAATTAGATGAAATGCAAGCGTTGCCCGGCATAGGTCGATCAACGGCCGGAGCGATCCTGTCGCTGGCCTTTAAGCAACGTCAAACCATACTCGACGGTAATGTAAAACGTGTATTAACGCGATATGAAGCCATTGAAGGTTGGCCCGGTAAAGTAGGCGTGCAAAAAATGCTCTGGAAGGTCGCTGAGCGACATACGCCGACAGATGATATCGAGTGTTACACGCAAGCAATAATGGATTTAGGCGCGACCCTATGCACGCGTAGTAAGCCCGATTGTGATACCTGCCCAGTACGACTTGAATGTAAGGCAAACCTAACTGGCAGGCAGAAGGAGTTTCCATATTCCAAGCCGAAGAAAGTATCACCGACCAAGAAGAAGATTTTTCTTATATTAAGAAATGAAAAGAACGAGATACTGTTAGAAAAAAGGCCGCCAACAGGTATATGGGGAGGATTATGGAGCCTGCCGGAATGTGAACATGAAGACGATCCAGAAATGGTCTGTCAACAACGATACGGCTGGAATATAAGCGAACAAGAAATGCTGGACATAGTAAGGCACACCTTCAGCCACTTTCATTTAGAAATAACCCCATTAGTAGCCAAAGTCGGTGTACAAAAAGCAGTGATCATGGAATCCGAGCAAACACTCTGGTATAACACTGACCAAGTACATCATATTGGATTAGCGGCACCGGTAGCCGGACTGTTAAAAACATTGCAGGAATAGCGTTATGGCTCACACAGTAAATTGCATCAAACTCGGAAAAGAAGCAGAAGGTTTAAAGCGAATTCCTTACCCAGGAGATCTGGGCAAAAAAATCTATGAAAATGTCTCACAAGAAGCATGGCAAATGTGGTTAGGCCATCAAACTATGTTGATCAATGAAAACCGACTGACACCTATCGAACCGAAAGCAAGGGAGTTTTTAAAAGTCGAGTTGGAAAAGTTTTTCTTCGGAGAAGGTTCAGAAATGCCTGAAGGATACGTCCCTGAAAAATAAATCAACAAAAAGGCTTGACTCAAACCGTCGCAAACGGTCTAATACCGCGCTCACATTGATTCAACACAAAATGGCTTGGTAGCTCAGTTGGTAGAGCAGAGGACTGAAAATCCTTGTGTCGGCAGTTCGATTCTGCCCCGAGCCACCATTTGAAACAAAGACTTACATTACATCAAACAATCTTCATTGGTGTCTTGTGCCAGTTTTGTGTCTCTGCAATATTTTCCGCATACTTCACTAAATGACCAGCTGTTAGATGTGCGTAACGTTTTACCATTTCTGCACTACTCCAACCACCAAGTTCCTGTAACACCGATAAAGGCGTTCCTTCTTGTGCATGCCAAGACGCCCATGTATGACGCCAATCATGCCAACGAAAGTCTTCTATACCTGCTCGTTCTAAAGCTTTATACCAAGCACGCGTACTTGCACGCTTTATAGGTTTGCCTTGATAGGTAAACACATTAATTTTGTGCTTACCTAATTGTGCACGTAAAACTTCTAAGGCTTCCGTGTTTAAAGGAACACCAATAGCATTGCCATTCTTAGATTCATCAGGATGGATCCAAGCTAAGCGTTTACTCATATCAATCTGACTCCATTTCAAGCTAACAACATTATTCATGCGTAGGCCTGTAGTGAAAGCAAACCGAGCCATAAAGGCCAAGTGTTCAGGTAGTTCTTTTACAAGTCGTTCAGCTTCTGTGCGAGTCAGGAAACGTACACGTTTCTTAGGCTCTTTTCTCATCCTTATTTTGGGTGCTTTATCTATCCAATCCCATTCAAGCCAAGCAGCTCTGAGAATTGAACGGATCACCGCAAGATAACGATTCACATTAGCTGGACTACTTCCATCAGCTTCCTTAGCTTCTGCGACAGTTTCAATTAAGTCTCTATCGATTTCATCTAAGTATTGCCCCCGAAGGAAAGGATCAATCCAACGCAATCGAGCGATGTCTTGTTTGTGTGTGCGTTTATGACTGTGTTCATGTAGCCACTTGACGACACCATCTTCCCACTTTCTACGAGGGCGTTCTTTTAACTGTTGGTTCCGCCAAGACTCTAGCTTAAGAGTGTCGTGATACTCCTCAGCTAGGGTTTTGTTTTTAGTCCCAGTAGACTTGCGTATTCGTTGTCCATTGGGAGCTGTGAAACGGATCCACCAGATTTCTCCGCGTTTATAGAGTGCCATAAGTTTTTCTCCTTACAGTCACTTTGCGGCGCTTGCCCATAGTTAGAATAGAGTGAACGGAGATATTCCACAAGATCGCATTCCAAAAACACCCAACACTTTCCGGGTTTAGCTCCTTTGATCCGACCAGTTTTTGCATGTCGTCTAAGAACCCCAGCGGACATGTGGAGGAAGGCCGCGGCCTCTTCAAGATTGAGTGTATTGTATGATTCATTCGCCATCCTTCATCTTCCTATAAACGTCAGGATCGGTTCCTAATGTATCCTTAACCATCTGTTGAGATTTTTCTTCTATGTCAGGAAAAGGCAGGTTGCACTTCTTCGCTTTAATCGCCGCTTTTTCATTAACGTATCGTGTAAAGTCAGCACCTGATAACAAACTATTTTTATCATGATACTTCTTAGTGTCACGAAAATATTCTTGTAAGTTTTCTTCCGAGTGGCGGACATTATTAAGCACAAGGTAACTGGTGTAACCACCGATTCCATTGACGTACATATACTGCTCTGTCGGAGGATTAGAAGAACGAACCGGAATAGATAAGGCTTGGTCTGAACCATTCCATTCAATATCGGCGACGGAAGCCCAGACAGGATGTAGTGGCCAACGTGATTGCGTACTATCGGTCTTACTAGGAATGGTCAACTTCAACCATGACAAGGTGGAATAAGTCCAAAGAGAACCGAGACGCTCTAATAATTGTGGAACGGTTTCGATACCTCGTTCTTTTAGGAAAGGCCGCATGTATTGAAACTCAGAACGCCAGACGGTGTCTTCAGACTCCCAGCCTTTTTCATGCCAGATATCCTTCATGTATTCCTTACCTGACTTCTCTAGTTCTTTGGTTTTGTCATAGAGTCGAAAGGTAATATCCCCACCACGACCAATCGAATACCCCGTCGTTTCTCGTGACATGGTGTGATTACCAATGTAGATAGCACGCGAGACCCATTGAGCAGGCGTCAGTGCATCAAGTGGCATTGTTGAAACATAGTCGAGATATAAGTCTGCACGACTCACTTGGGTTTCACCTTCGATATCGCCAAAGTGCTCAATGATAGGTAGTAAGTCTCGAACCACCCATTCCACACCATGTTTTAATAGCCAAGTACTTCTAATTTGTACTTGAGCCAATGGCATTTGCTTACCTTTAGTCCCAGAGAGTTTAATCAGGTAGGCATTGTTTTGGAGTACAAAAGGAAAGATGCCTGCACCAGCTGCTCGAACTTCAAACTGATGACCTCGAATATTATAAATAGCATAAGCCTGAGTCAGTAAGTCATCTGACTTAGCTAGGTCTTTTAGTGCTGATAATTCTTTGTGTTTAAAGAAAGCTATTTGCCCTTGATAAGAAAGATATAGGGTATCGATACCTTGGATTAAAGGAAGTATGGATGATGGTGTAATGCTAGTAGCGGGTACTGTGTTACAGGGTGACGTACCCGAATAAGAACCACCAAGGCAGTTCGGAGCACTCTGCGAGTGCTTTTCCGAACCTGCTTCATTGGTGTTTGATTTGTTATCTTCATGTTGCATAGGAGTAATCCTCTTTGATTGAGGACGGCTCATAAAAAAGCCGTCAATTAAAACGGCTTCCTATATTATGCATGGGGAAAACTAAATCGACGACGCTAAATTAGATTTTCATGTCGTACCTTTTCTTCTTCCAGCGCTGAATGTACCTGAAGAGACTTTTCGGGGCACCGGCTGTATCTGGATATACTTTCAGTTGGACGCAGAACAGATCATATGCAGAAGCTTCAGAGAGGGTATCAACGGTAAAATCTTCATACATATAAGCCAGTAAAAACTGAAGTTGGGAGTGTTGATCAAACTTGGTAGTCTTCCCTGTTAGAGCCCTAGAAAGACGAGAAAAGAAAACTTCATCAGTAGTTTGTTCTGCAATAATGATCCTTTGAGCCAATGGTGGGTATGTAATTAGGCTCTTATCTAGACGAATAGCCTTCATAAATTTATCATCATCTGATTGTGCAAGTGAGATTAAAACGTTTAGGCGTTGGCCAAAAAGCCTTAGGCAATCAACTTGTTTATTGATTGTATTATTGAGCATGGACAGAGTCGCTATGTTAGGTTCTTGATTGTCCATAAATGTTTCAAACTCTTCATATGAGTCAAAGTCTTTGTCCTCGAACTGATAGAGTTTTGACATAAGATTTATGACTGCATCGTGAGTAAGCTGATAAGTATCATGCCAGTCAGAGCCATCACAAACGATATTTTTGAGTGACTCTTCGGAGAGTTTTTTATTTCGAGTATCGATATCGGCTCTTGTCTGAAGTTGCTCTTGAAAGTCTGACAGAACAATCCTAAGCTCCTCTACGTTGATTCGTCCAAGTTTCTCATTAGAAATGGTCATGATTTCTGATAAAAGTTTTCTAGCTTGGGATCATATTTCAACGACTCTGGCCTATAAAGAGTAGATCGACCATGCTTAATTATAGAAGGGAGAACCAGCCGCTCATGGACTGTTGGGTGATACGGGGCACCGCTAGCATCGTACCTGAACTTTTCTGGCCATGTGTAACGAAGGAAGTTTGGAAACCAGTTAGGATATACATCTCGAAGGCTTTCTACCTCACAATGTTGCATAGCATCAGCTGAGGGGAAAAGGTTCAACATGCTCTCATTGACAATAAGAGGGTGGGGGAGGCTTCGTGCTTCTGAGAGCATCCATTCTAGAGTGATATCGGATAGTCTTGATTCATTCTCAGGATAGCTACCTCCAATATCAGAGTGGTTTCCTGCAAACCATAACTGAACTAGCCCTGTGGGTTCCCCCTCAGATCTTGAATAGTCTGAACCTTTAAAACCCCACTGGACTCTTGAAAAGTCTTTCCGGGTTTCATCAATAGCTAAAGCATGCCGAGCATACCTCACACGAGTATCAAGTCCACGGTCGTAGTTTTTCATTTTCCACTTAGCAAAATGAAACCTAAAACTATTCTTTTCCGGATAGTTACTTATGATTTTGAAAGAAGACTTGAGTGCAACCCGAAACATTGCTGCAATAATCATTAGGCTGACTAAAACAACAGTACTCCAAAAGTCCCACTCAAAGAATGAAGCAAGAATTTTTGCTAATGAAGTAGTAATTACAACTAGAGTAATAATAGCCATTATGGCCATTCCAAGCCTACGTAAACCTCTTGCACCAAGAGAAGCGACTGTATCGAAGACTCCTATAAAGTAAGGTGATGCATTAGCATGATCAAACTCTGGTGTTTGTTCATTATTAATTCCTGAGTGATACTTTTCTCGAAACCGCCTTGCTTTTTCTTCTCGCTCTTCTTCAAATATCTGTCTATCCCTTCCGGCACCATGTTCATAGACTTTTCGGACAGCTTCATCAGCAATTTTTCTAGTCTCGCTAGTGAACAGAGGCAATACTTCTCCCTGACCATTTTCGGTGGGTACACCACATAAACTTAGAACTCTAGCAACGCATCGTACCGTATAAGCCCCTCGACTAAATCCAAATAAGAAGATACGGTCACCGGGCTCATAGTGGTTAAGGATAGCTTCATAACAATCGGTAATATTTGTCGTAATTCCTCGTCCAGTGATGGAACCTAGGTATTTATCAAAAGACTTTTTTATTTTTATATATATATTGCCTGTTGAAGTCTCATCTGTGCCAAGACCTGCGTCATAAAATGCAATTTGTTCCTTAGGATCTATGATGTTATCCGGTGCGACACGTGAAGCTCTAAAAAGTTTGTAGATATTGCTTAAGCGTTGATCGGGGCGAAGCCCTCCTGCCTGACCAGTGCCATCTGAAAAAATTAATATGTTCTTACTCATGGAGAGCCCTCATTAATTGTATAGTCCCGAGATTGATTAAACTCGGTTTAATAAACAGCTGAGAAATATTTAAGAATCTTCCCTGTCGACAACTTCATCTTTATTTTTGTTCTCTAGTTTTTTAGTGTTAGCCATAGGGGTGGTAAGATCGAGTGTTTTGACGACGGAGGGAATATTTTTCTTGTTCATTCTGTCTATAACAAGATCCCAGAGTTTCTGCCTCGTCTTTAAGTCGAGCAGACCATCGAAGCCGGGGCCCTTATTCCCAAAAATCATTGAGTAGCTGATGGCTGCGTATATAACCCATGAGTCTAAGTGAATATTAATATTGCCGGAGAAAAGAGTATTCCAGACATCTCCTGGTGAGTGAAAAGCTGCTTGTGTAGTTATAGTCAAACTTCCGTTGAGGGCATATTGATTAAACCGAACATCAAAATTCTCTTCGTTCAGTTCGTTTTCGAACTCTTTCGAAATTACTTCAATTTCATCTAAAAAACTAAGAAGAGATACAACGGCATAATTTTTAACGTTATCTTCAGTGTTTATTCGTGCAGAGAGGTGAAGATTATTATTCTTAATAAATAAAGGATACAAAGAATGGTAAACAGCTGCTGAATGGTCATCAATATTGAATAATGTTTGATGTGCTCGAAGACTAGTGCGGAGACCGTATGGTAAAACTGTTCGTTTTATACTCGGCCCCCAGACAACCTGTCTTCGGAGATGGTATTTGAGATGAGTATTTCTACGAGAACTTTGTTCTGTTTTAACTTTTAATAGCTTTTTCGATAGTCTAGGAAGACCTGTCACTCGGCCAAATCTGTAGGAGTAATTTCCAACGGTTAGAACCCAATCACCAACTTGTATTTCGGATAAAAAAGCTTTGACTTGTTTTATGTGTGTAGTTGTACGCCCTTTATCATGACCCTGAGACTCATGTAGTTTACTGAGTTTGTGCTCAATGATGTCGTAGTTTGGTTCAAAAGGTTGCTCTATAGACTCATCAAGGTTTAGACCATCAAGGTGGCCTAGTGCAATAACTTCATTATCTATGAAGTGTTCGAAATATTCACCTCCATCTGCTCTTATAACCCAGTATCTTCTACTCTCTGGTACAGTATAAACCTCCATTTCCACTCCCTTTAGTGTGACTTGATGTTCAGTTCAGCTTTTATATATACCGTTTTTCAATGATATTGCAAGGGTGGGTATCATTCGTTTTCAGTGTGTGATACACGTTTCCTTATCCAAAAAAGCAGTAAAAGAAAGGTGCTCATCTAAAACTTTGACTCAATGATACGAAGAGTTTTTTTAATAAAGCGAAATTTCATGTGTTTTATTTGTGTCAATTTTTAGCAGTAGTGATGTTGGCTATATGGTATGTGAAGGATGCAGACTGGTTGGGGAGCACCGCAAGTGACTGATTTATATGTTATTAAATATGCTGTTTGTGCCCTGAAAATCCTTGTGTCGGCAGTTCGATTCTGCCCCGAGCCACCATTTATTAATGATGGGTCAATTCTCTCAAACTCTTCTTTAGATTATAAGAAATCAAGTAGAAGAGGCATTCTCAAAGAAATCAAATCATACTGTCGTTTCTAACGGTTCTTCATCTATCTTGTTTTCAGAAGAGAAGTTTTCTTGGCTAATGGGCAGCCAAATGTGGAATTCCGTTCCTTTTCCGATCTGACTTTCTACTTCGATCCTGCCATTATGATTTTCAATAATGCCGTAGGAGAGAGATAAGCCGAGTCCTGTACCTTCACCAACAGCCTTTGTTGTGAAGAAGGGATCAAAGAGATGTTTCATATCTTCTTCTTCAATACCTTTTCCAGAATCTTTTATCGAAATACAAACCATATCATCGACGAGTCTAGTCGTAATGCGAATTTCCCCAAAGTCATCCATGGCTTGAGCCGCATTAACTAATGTGTTCATAAAAACTTGGTTGATTTGAGATGGCATACACTCGACGGGAGGTAAGTCTCCGTAATCTTTTGTGATTTCCGCTTTGTACTTTATTTCACTGTGGGCAACATTCATCGTACTATCAAGGCCTTTGTGTAAGTCAACTTTTTCCCACTCGGCTTGGTCCATATGAGAAAATGTTTTGAGGTCAATGACGATATTCTTTACTCGTTCTAAGCCTTCAACAGACTCATCAAGCAATGGAATGATATCTTCTTCTAAGAATTCCATTTCAATATCTTTTTTATATGCATTGATTGATTCTAATTCATCGGAATTCAGGATGAGTGAGGTTTCAACACTAGAGTATTTTGAAATAAGTCCAAGAAGCTGATTAACATATGTTTTTAATGAACCAAGGTTTGAGTTGATAAAGCCAATGGGGTTATTTATTTCATGTGCGACCCCCGCAGCTAGACTACCGATAGAGGCCATTTTTTCAGACTGTAATAATTGTGCCTGAGCATTTTTTAATTCTTTGATTAGACTTTCTTGTTCGGCTTTTTCTTTTATCAGTGAGTTTTCAAGTAGTTTTTGCTCGGTAATGTCTATCATGACACCGTGCATATGCTGTTTGCCGTGAGTATCTTCTGAGATAGAAAAGAGATCCCTGATCCATATTATTTCCCCATCACCTTTTATCATTCGGTATTTGATTTCTAGGTCGGTGTTTAAATCCTCATGATCAGAGTAATACGCCAGTGTCCTTTCTTTATCTTTCGGATGTAGGCGCTCTTCCCAAAAGGATGCTTGCTCGCAGACTTGTTGCGGAAGGCCAAACACCTGCTCTATTTGGGGGCCTATATAGGTTGGTTTCATGGAAGGTAGTTCCATTTCCCATGGAATGACACGAGAACTTTCAAGCATAAGACGATAGCTTTGCTCTTTTTCTCTTAATTGTTCTTCAAATTCTTTTCGTATAGAAATATCGGTTAGTGATCCAATCACCAGTGAAACTTCCCCCGTCTCTTCATCCTCTATTGTGCGAAGTGTGGCATGCATCCATAAGTAGGATTCATCTTTCTTTTTAAAGCGAAGATCGTAATGTTGCTTTTTTTCTTCCCATAAGAAAGGCAGTCTAGAAAACATTGCCATACGATCATCAGGATGGATATGGTTAAACCAAAAGTCGGCATCATCGAGCACTTCAGAAACATCATGGCCCAGAATTTTTCTGACCATTTCGTTGATGTAAGTAATGCGGAAGTCACCAGAGGCAACACTGGCATAGGTGATTGAAGGTGTATTGTTTATGAGTTGCAGTAGCTCTTTATTCTCAGAGAGCATATCTGAATCAGGTGGTAAATCAGTGGAAGGTAATTCTTTTATTAACTTCGATGTAATGAGTTCTAATTGAGTGACGGGATCATCATCAGGTTGAAAAACAATAGGGGGCGTTAAAAGCTTGTTGAGCAAATCTATTTGATGGGTTAGTCGCTGTAATTTGTCAGACATTTCTATGGTTCCTTAGCTTGCTTCCACTTCCTTTTCTATCGAGCTTTGTTTATTATCTTCTCGTTCTGCTTTAACATAAAAGATGAGACCATTTTCAGAACTTTTCTCAAATTCTTCCATTTTTTCTATTATTTTTTCAGTTAAGGATTGGCCTTTTCTAATGAGACAGACCCCTTCTCTGTATTCAATATCTTTTGTTATTATCATACCAGGGACAAGATCATCAATTGATAACTTGAGTTCAGAGACGTAACTGTTGGTGTCAATATTTTTACTTAAAACATGTTCAAAGGCTTTAACACAGTTGGGATCGTAACGTTTATGTGAATTCTTTTTAATAAATGCGATCGCTTCTTCTTGACTGACTTGCTCACCTAAAAATATTCCTGTTTGCAAAGCATCGAAGTCACGAGCGATGGCGAGTAACCTTGATCCTGCAGGGATACTGTTACCGATCACTCCTGCAGGAAATCCAGCTCCATCAAAACGTTCACTTTGAGATCGTATGATCTTTCCGGCTTCTGCTAGTTCATCAATGGGTGCGAGTACGGCTTGTCCAATGACCGGATGGGTATGGTATTCGTTACGCTCATCTTCAGACAGCCCACTATAGGGGGTTCTTATGAGATGATCAGTTAAACCCATTTTGCCGATCTTATGCAGTAATGCGGCGTTATATATATTGGTCTGTTGTTCTTCGTTAAGCTTGACGGCTGCAGCCATTGACTTTGCTAGTTCTGCGATACGTAAACTACTACCAGCAGCAAGACCTTCACGTAGTTCAATAAGCTTGGCAAAGATTGGAATGGTTTCTTGATGACTATGCTTGAGTTGCTCGTGAGCAACTTCTAAAAATTGATGTGTTTGCTTAATCTCTTCAGTTCGTTGTTGAACTTTAATTTCTAGCGATTTGTTAAGATCGGCTAATGTTTCATTTTGGTTCTCAGTGAGTGTTTGAAGACGTTCTTTTTCACGTTTGAGGAATTGTTGTTCGAGCCCCTGCTTAACAACCTGTTTAATTTCACTATCATCCCACGGTTTACTGACGTATCGATAAATACCGCCATCATTTACGGCAGATATAGTAGAGCTAATATCTGCATAACCAGTGAGCAATACCCGTACAGTATCAGGCCATTTTTTTGCAACTTGTGTTAGAAATTCAGCCCCGTCCATTTCGGGCATACGCATATCTGAAATAATAAAATCAACGGAGTTTTCCTCAAGTATCTCAAGGCCTTTTGCAGCGCTTTCTGCTAATAATATGTTGTATCCACCACTTCGTAATAGGCGACGTAAGGAGGATAAAATATTTTTTTCATCGTCCACACACAGTATTGTGATGGGCTGAATATCTTCTTTCGTTTTTTCGTTTTCGACGACGCTCTCTTCAACGACTGTATCATGCATCCAATTAACCTCATTATCAGAATGGAGTAGCAGGTGCTACGTTATCGGCAGATTGATGAGTAACTTTAGATAAGGATGAGGGTTCATGATTGCTTCAATAAGGAAGCTTAAGAGCACTAACTATGTTGAAAATTATTTTCTTTTTCATCGATATTAAATTAGCTTAACGAGCTAGAAGGAAAAGGGAACCTTCATGAGTTGAAGTCAGACATAACATAAATTTTTGTAGCAAAACTGAGCAATTGTATGATCATAGTTTATAGAAACTCTTGAGTAGAGTTTATGCAAGTAATCTTTCTTTCCTTAAACGGAGAGTTCTTTATTAATTTTGTTAATAAAGTCCGTCGTATTCTATTGTTTGTGAAGGTATGCTTTGAATTTAATCGGTTAGAAAGAAAAGAAATATGAAAGGTGTTGATTCTCTAGAAGTTTGAGTGAACAGAAGTTTCTTCGCCCCCCTGTTTCAAGTATAACAAGCTCAAAGTCATCCTGTTCAAGTAATGAATAGTCCGGATCAGAAGCTATTAACGAAAGATCAAAAATGTTGTGGTAGAAGCGTGCAAGTTCACCAAGTTTAGTTGGTTAAATGCCCCATCCAGATTTTAACATCTGAGAAGTTTTAAAATTCTTTATACCCTGAAGTGATCGGGTAACGACGATCGCGTCCAAAAGCGCGTTTAGTAATCCTGACGCCAGGTGCAGCTTGACGACGTTTGTATTCGTTGCGATCAACTAAGGAAATGATCCGTTCGACTGTTTCAGGCTCAAAACCCTCGGCGATTAGTTGTTCTGGAGTTTCATCTTTTTCCACATAAGCTTCCAAGATCGGATCAAGGATCTCGTAAGGTGGTAGGCTGTCTGAGTCTTGCTGATCAGGCGCGAGTTCTGCTGAAGGTGGCCGATCAATTACGCGTTGCGGAATGACTTGCGAGATTGTATTTCGCCAAGAAGATAATCGATATACTAATAATTTAGAGATATCTTTGATCGGTGCAAAACCACCGTTCATATCTCCATAGAGTGTCGCATAACCCACAGCCATTTCACTCTTATTGCCAGTTGTTAGTAGTAACTTACCTGTTTTGTTTGAAATAGCCATGAGCAAAACACCACGACAGCGAGCCTGGATATTCTCTTCGGTGGTGTCAGGCTCTGTTCCTGAAAAGACGTCAGCCAGGCTTTCTGTGAAGGCTTCAAACGGCTTTTTGATCGGTATAGTGTGATATTGAATACCCAGCGCTTCGGCTTCTAAGATCGCATCTTCATTACTCATGTCGGCAGTGTAGCGTGAAGGCATGAGTATGCCTTCAACGTTTTCTGAACCTAACGCATCGACAGCAATAGCGGCTGTCAAAGCGGAGTCTATTCCTCCTGATAAACCTAAAACAGCGCCTTTAAAACCATTTTTATTGACGTAATCTCGGACGCCAGTGACTAAAGCTTGATAGATATTTTCTTCCGGTAATTGCAATGCCGAAAAGGTCGGATAGTTGTGAGTGATTTCATTTTCTGCGTTGATCTCGATGACATAGACGCCACTTTCAAAGTTAGGCGCACGGAAGCAATACCTAGCATTTGCATCCATAACCAAAGAACCGCCATCAAACACCAGCTGATCTTGGCCGCCGATCAGATTGACGTAAACCACCGGCATTTGGCTTTCTTTGATATTCGCTTCCAGCGCGGTCTGTCGTTCACCTGACTTATCTTTGTGATAGGGCGAAGCATTGAGGTTGAATATTAGATCTGCCCCAGCTTCACGGGCTTGCTTGCCAGTGCCTGCTGTCCAGATGTCTTCACAGATACTGAGGGAGGCCGATGTGCCTTTTATGTCGACAACGAGTGGTTTATCTCCAGCTGTAAAGTAGCGTTTTTCATCAAACACACTGTAATTGGGTAGGTGCTGCTTGTCATAAGTTGCAATGATTTTTCCATTGCGAATGAGTGAGCAGCTGTTGAATAGCTCCACGCCCGACTTTCGAGGGTAACCCACAATTAGATCAATACCTTTTGCCTCTGAACAGATACGCTCTAAGGACTCTTTAACCAGTTGATGAAGATGCGGCCGTAGCAACAGGTCTTCGGGTGGATAGCTGGTTATGCTGAGTTCAGGATAAATAATGACATCAGCTTTTAACTCATCGCGCGCCTTGATTGCAGCAGTGATGATTTGATCAGTATTGCCCTGAATATTTCCAACATGCAGGTTGAGTTGCGCTAAGGCAACACGAATAGTCGAACGTGAAGCTTTTGCCATTACAGTAGTTCTACCAAGGTTGAGCCGAGTTCGGCAGGAGAACGAGTGGTTGCGACACCTGCAGACTCCAACGCAGCAAACTTATCTTTTGCTGTGCCTTTGCCACCGGCGATGATCGCGCCAGCATGTCCCATGCGCTTGCCTGGAGGGGCTGTTACACCAGCGATATAACTAACGACGGGTTTTGTTACATTGCTAGCGATAAACTCAGCAGCTTCTTCTTCTGCACTACCACCAATTTCACCAACCATGATGATACCTTCAGTATCAGGATCTTCTTGAAACAGAGTCAGACAATCGATGAAGTTCATGCCATTTATGGGGTCACCACCAATACCGATACAAGTACTCTGGCCTAAACCACGTTGGGTTGTTTGATGAACAGCCTCGTAGGTCAGCGTGCCTGAGCGAGAGACAATACCTATCTTACCGGGGTTGTGAATACTGCCGGGCATAATGCCAATTTTACATTTTCCTGGAGAGATGACTCCTGGGCAGTTTGGTCCGACTAAGATCGCATCAGGATATTGCATCAAACTAGTTTTAACCTTCATCATATCCAGAACTGGAATGCCTTCAGTGATACAAATGATCACTTTAACGCCAGCTTCCGCAGCTTCGATAATGGCTTCTGCCGCGAAAGGAGGGGGCACTAGAATCATGCTGGCATCTGCATTAGTTTCTTCTAAGGCTTTATAAACCGTGTCAAAAACAGGCAAATCTAAGTGGTTTGAACCACCTTTGCCTGGGGTTACACCGCCCACCATTTTGGTTCCATACTCAATGGCTTGTTGAGAGTGGAAGGTACCTTGTGCACCTGTAAAACCCTGACATATTACTTTGGTGTTTTCATCGATTAAAACAGACATTTTTATTCTCCCTTTGCAGCCGCAACCGCTTTGAGCGCCGCATCGTTTAGATCATCAGCAGTGATTACATCCAGACCACTGTCGCGTAGCAAGGCTTTACCTTGATCAACATTGGTACCTTCCAAACGCACAATGACTGGAATGTTTATACCAACCTCTTTGACTGCCTTGATCACGCCATCAGCGATTAGATCACAACGTACGATACCTCCAAAAATATTCACCAAGATAGCTTTAATTTTTGGATCTGCAACGATAAGTTTGAATGCCTCTGCAACTTTTTCCGCGGTAGTACCGCCACCGACATCAAGGAAATTTGCAGGCTCACCACCATGCAGCTTAATGATATCCATAGTTGCCATAGCCAAGCCGGCGCCATTAACCATACAACCAATTTCGCCATCGAGACGAACAAAACTCAGATCAAAACGTTTAGCTTCACTTTCTACTGGATCTTCTTGTTCTAGATCACGCCATTCGTTCAAGACTGGTTGACGGTAAAGCGCGTTATCATCGATGGTTACTTTTGCATCCAGAGCCTGCAAATTGTTTTTATCATCAATAATCAAAGGATTGACCTCGATCAAACTGAGATCTTTATCTAAAAATAATTGATAAAAAGCTTTTAGCATGCTGTCTAGCTGTTGTCGTTGAGCTTTGTTCAAGCCCAATGCGTGGCCCAGTTGACGACTTTGATATGCTTGCAAACCCATAAGCGGGTCAATTGATAAAGAGAAAATCTTCTCAGGTGTTTCTTCAGCGACTTCTTCTATATTGACTCCACCTTCGGTCGATGCCATCACGGCAATGCGTTTCGTTGCACGATCAACCAACAAGCTGAGATAGAGCTCTTCTTTGATTTCAGCTTTAGTCTGGATTAATACACAGCGAACGGGTTGTCCTTCTGGCCCAGTTTGAGGTGTCACCAAGTTTTTACTTAACATCTCACCGGTCAGTTGCTCTACCTCTTTAAGATCATCGGCCAGCTTTACACCGCCGCCTTTACCACGACCACCAGCATGAATTTGGGCTTTTATCACCCAACCGTTGCCTGGAACGGCCTTTGCTGCGTTTAGTGCTTCTTCAACGGAACGAGCGGGTTTACCTTCCGGAACAGGTACCCCATAGTCAGAGAAAAGTTGCTTTGCCTGGTATTCGTGTAGGTTCATGTTAGAAGTTCCTGTAGATTGTTTGCATGGAATTTGCTAAGTATTCGTGTGGCAGCTTTATATTACTTGAAGGAAAGGGGAAATGCAGTGTTTGGAGTCGTTCGTTTAATCATTTTGGGTCTCTTAATCAGCTTTGCTCTGAAACTATTTAAAAAGTTTCAAGAAAACCGTTTAACGAGGACCCAAAAAAAATCAAAAAATAATAATAAACCCACTGCGAAAAAAACGGTTCGTTGTGATCATTGTGGCATTTATGTACCGAGTGATGAAACCATTAATGACGGTGGGAAAAACTTTTGTAGTCTAGAACATCAGTCGGAGCATCGTAAGTGAGAGAACATTTTGAGAGTAGTTCTCAAGTTTTAACGGCATGGAAAGCATTAAAACTTTTTAGTTTCTACCGAGTTGTTCTTGCTGGATTCCTGTGGGTACTTATTTTATCAGAAAACTTGCCCGATCCTTTTGGAAAATATAATCCAGACTTCTTCTCGATAGGGGTCATTTGTTATCTAGTTATCTCGATTGTTTTATTGTTTCTAGTTAAATATCAGCGCCCTGTATTTGGACGACAGGTCTATATCCAAATTCTTGCCGACTTCATTATTTTTGGCATGTTGATGTACGCCAGTGGTGGTGTTGGTAGTGGTATTGGCTTACTTCTGGTGATGAGTGTTGCTGCAGGCAGCTTATTGTTAGTTGGGCGAATAGCCTACTTGTTTGCCGCCATCGGTGCATTAGTTCTTTTGTTAGTGGAGCTGATGATCCTGAATAGTGCTGAAGGTCACGTGACGAATTTTACCCAAGCCGGATTATTAGGAGGTGTTCTGTTTGCAACGGCTTCTTTGTCGCATGTATTAGCAGGACGGATCAGAGAGAGTGAAGCGCTAGCAGCAAAGCGTGGGCAAGATTTAGAAAGCCTTTCACGAATGAACGCAAGAATCGTTCAGCGCATGCGCTCGGGGTTATTGGTGTTGGACAGCAAAGGTACTGTGTATCTCGCCAATGTTGCAGCCACCAGTTTTTTAGGCATAGCGGGGAAAATTGAAGGGATTTCTTTAGTAAAAATTGCCCCCGAACTACATAAGCTCTTGAAGCTGTGGCTACAAGGGCAAAAAACGACGAGCTTGTTAAGCTCTCGAACGGGTTTAACCGACGTTCAAGTGTCTTTTACTTTTTTAGGAGTAGGTAAAGCATCCGATATTTTAGTCTTTATGGAAGACGCAGCGACGATGCGGCAAAAAGCTCAGCACTTAAAGTTAGCATCATTGGGGCAATTGACAGCTAGTATTGCTCATGAAATTCGTAATCCACTAGGGGCGATCAGTCATGCGGGCCAATTGCTTTCAGAATCACCGCAATTAGAAGGAGCGGATCTACGTCTATTACAGATTATTAATGACCATTCTTCACGGGTGAACAAGATCATTGAGAATATCTTGAAGCTAGGTCGTAGAGATGACTCCATACCTGAAAGCTTCTTGATTCGTCCATGGTTGGAGACATTTATTACAGAGTTCAGAATTCAGCATAGTATCTCGTCAGGGGAGGTTATTTTTTCTATAGAGCCCGAGAATGTTCGAGTGACGATGGATCAAAGTCAATTACACCAAATAGTGACTAACTTATGTGAAAATGCGCTGCGTTATAGCTCGGGGCTACCCAAGATTGAAATACGTTGTGCGGTGAATGATGAATCCGAACGTCCTTACCTTGAAGTTATCGATTCTGGCTCAGGGATTCCTGACGATCAGGTGGACCAAATTTTTGAACCTTTTTTTACCGATCATAGTGCAGGAACAGGTCTTGGCCTTTATATTGCTAGTGAATTATGTGAAGCAAACCAGGCACTTTTAGCCTTACATAAAAACACGCAAAAGGGATGTTGCTTTCGAATTACGTTCGCACATCCTAATAAGCAAATTCATATTGATTGATAAAGCATGACCTCAAAAACACTTATCGTTGACGACGAGCCAGATATTCGTGAGCTACTCACCATTACGTTACAACGTATGGATATTCCGAGCAAAGCCGTAGCTGATCTAAGTGAGGCGCGAGCCTTATTAGAGCAGGAAGATTTTGATCTGTGTTTGACCGATATGCGACTACCTGATGGAAATGGCCTAGAACTTGTCGAACATATTCAGCAATGTTATCCAGATTTACCCGTCGCCGTAATTACGGCACATGGCAGTATGGAAACTGCGATCGATGCACTGAAAACTGGCGCTTTTGATTTTGTGACCAAACCGGTCGATCTAGAAAGTCTGAGGAATCTCGTTGCCAACGCCCTTAAATTAGCGGCGAAGCGATCACAAACAGGTCACGCTATTATTGGCGAATCTGATCTGATCATTAAGTTACGTAAAACGATTAAAAAGCTCGCTCGTAGCCAAGCACCTATTTATATAAGTGGAGAGTCTGGAACGGGTAAAGAGCTGGTTGCGAGAATGATCCATGAACAAGGGGCACGTTCCGATCATTCTTTTGTTCCGGTGAACTGCGGCGCGATCCCCGCGGAACTAATGGAAAGTGAATTCTTTGGACATAAAAAAGGCAGTTTCACCGGAGCGAATACCGACAAACAAGGATTGTTCCAAGTGGCCAATGGTGGAACACTGTTCTTAGATGAGGTCGCAGAACTACCATTAGTGATGCAGGTCAAGTTATTACGCGCTATTCAAGAGAAGGCCGTTCGTCCCGTGGGTGGTCATAAAGAAGAATCAGTCGATATTAGAGTGCTCAGCGCAACGCATAAAGATTTGGCGAAAATGGTTGCGGATGGCGAATTTCGTCAAGATTTGTTCTATCGAATAAATGTCATCGAACTAAAAGTTCCTCCTTTAAATGAACGAGGCGATGACGTCTTACTCTTAGCTGAACATATTCTTTCTGATCTCTCTGTCACGATAGGAGAAACATTAAGTCTATCTATGACAGCGAAGCAGGCTCTTAAAAAATACGCCTTCCCAGGTAATGTCCGCGAGCTAGAAAATATTCTAGAGCGCGCCATGACGCTTTGCGATGGAGAGGTTATTGAAGCAGATGATCTGCACCTTCCAGAGGATACGGGCTCAGCTGTTCCAACAGGTTTAGAAGGGAGCATGTACCTAGAGCCTTATCTAGATTCCATCGAACGCGAAAGAATCGTTGCTGCATTAGAACAAACCCGCTGGAACAAAACGGCTGCGGCGAAAGTATTGGGGATTAGTTTTCGAGCATTACGCTATCGTTTAGAGAAGCTAGGGCTAGATTAATCGTCACATTTAAAAGTAAAAGTGACAATCTACGTCACATTCTGCCGAAATAAAGAAGAATATCTTGTCAAAATATTCAATTAAGTTTTTCGACGCTAGAAATCTAAAAATCTAAAAACATAAATAAACAAATAAAATCAATGTTCTATATTGTTTTTAGGGTGTTTTTATAAAACTGGCACACAACCTGCAAATACTTCGATAACTCACAATGATGAGTTGTGGTAAAGACGTATTAAGTTGTTTTTAGCGACCAAGCTAAAGGTTACGAGACAACAAGCCAGAGTATGAGTTTGTACTCAAGCAATACGCGCCTCGACCATTTTTACTTAACTGGACGTGTCGTCAAGAAAGACCACACCGACAAACAAATGATATCTGGAGATACTTATCATGAAAAAGGTACAACAAGGTTTTACACTAATCGAATTAATGATCGTAGTTGCAATCATTGGTATTCTTGCTGCAGTTGCGATTCCTGCTTATCAAGATTACACAAAACGTGCACATGTTACTGAAGGAATGGGACTTGCAGGAGCTGCTAAAGTAGGTGTTGCTGAATACTACTCTAGTGAAGGGATTCTTCCGGGTTCAAATTCGATTGCAGGCCTTACTTCTGCATCCAATATTACTGGTAATGCGGTAACTAGTGTTGGTGTTGGTGCAAGTGGCGTGATTACAGTTACGTATAACACTAAAGTAGATACTGGTAAAATTATGAAACTTACTCCAGATGCTTCTAGTGGTGGTTCTATTGAATGGGATTGTGCAACAGGAAGTACTGTTGCTGCTAAGTACCGACCTAGTCGATGTCGTTAAGCCTTTAGTTTAATTATTTTTAGGTTTAAAAAAAGCCCCTCAAGAGAGGGGCTTTTTTGATCTATGCCGTAATAAAATTAAATATATCTTTAGTTTGAAAGGTTTAAGTTTTTATATTAACTCAAATTTTGAATATAGTTTATGAATTCATATAAATGTTAGGGGGAGGCATGGTGCTTACCAAAAGCTGGAAGCTAATAGTGTTAGTCATGTCAGCTTTTATTATTTATCTGCCAGGATTGCCTGGAGGGTTTCTTTTCGATGACTTCTGGAATATTCTGGATAACCCTCTAATTACATCAAAAGGATTTAGTCTTGAGGGAGCTTGGGGGGCATTTAAGTCTGGCGAGTCAGGACCTTTAGGACGTCCTTTAGCGATGCTAAGCTTTTACCTCAACTACCAAATCTCAGGCGTATCTCCTTTGGGGTTTAAATTAGTCAATATTACTATCCATGCATTGAATAGTGTATTGGTTTTTTTGATCGTTCAGCGTTTTTATATGGGGTTAAGCGGGCCTTATAAATCAGGCATAAGTGATAAGTTTCAATGGCTAGCTTTTTTTGTAGCTCTTCTTTGGGCTGTTCATCCGATCAATCTCACAACGACTCTTTATGCCGTTCAGCGAATGAATGGGCTTTCAGCTTTGTTCATTTTGATGGGCATTTTATTTTATCTGAAGTTAAGGCAGTCAGAATCTCTTAGTAATACCCGCTTTATTTTTGGACTGTTAGGCGTGGCTCTATGCGGTTTACTCGCTGTATTGTCTAAAGAAAATGGGGTGTTATTATTTTTGTACCTTTTTGTTATTGAGTGCATGATTTTTAATTGGCGAACAAGCTCAATAGTCAGGAAGCGTTTATTGGTCAGCTGTTATGTCCTTGTATTACTACTGCCGATCATGGTGGTTTTACTATTTTTTAGTGACCGTCTCTTTGATGGATATGAGGTAAGGCCGTATAGCCCTGTTGAGCGTCTTTTAACCCAGGCGAGAGTTATTTGGTTTTATATTTACCAGATCTTTTTACCTCAGGCCGGATCTTTTGGGCTTCATCATGATGATTTTCGGATCTCGCATGGTTTATTTACCCCCATAAGTACTTTTCTATCAATAGCAGGGCTTGTGATTTTGTTTTTTGGAACAGTTTGTTTAAGAAAAATAAGCCCCCTATTTTCGTTTGGCATTATCTGGTTCTTTTGTGGACATGCCATGGAGTCGACTGTATTGGCTTTGGATATGGTGTATGAGCACAGAAATTATCTGCCAGCAATAGGGCTTGTTATGATCATAGCAGGCGTCATTGAAAAACTTTTTGATAAAGGCTATGTCCTTAGCTCAAAATTTGTGTGTATAGCGCTGGTAATGTTATTTGCTCTAATAACGGCACAGAGAGCTTATGATTGGCGAGACCCCATAATTTTGGCTGAACGAACAGCTCAGCAACACCCTAACTCAGTGAAGTCACAGTATGCTGTTGGGTATAATTACATGAAGTTATTTCAGTTAACAGGTGAACAGCAGTACGTAGATAAGAGTGTTGAAGCTTTAAAGAAAACTATGGCAGTGAGTAAATCGGAGAGCTTACCTTTTCTTGCAATGGTTTATACGTCGGTATTAAATAACATTGAGGTAGATGATAGCTTATTACAGGAGGTATACTTGCGCTTGAAGACTTACCCTGTAGGGCAACCAGAACTAAATACAATTACAGAGATGGCAAAGTGTCATCTGAAAGAAAAATGTCCCTTATCAGAAGATGTTCTTCTTAACATATTCGGTTCTTTATTTGCTAATAAATACCTTACGGATAAAAGGAAAGATTCGATGCTTGAGAGTTATGGCGTTTACCTCTACTCGATACCAAAAAAGCAAATTGAAGCCGTCAATGTGTTGAGAGGTGTTGCTAGTCGTAATCCAGACATTTTACAATACCGTATAAACTTGGTTGAAGTTTTGATGGATTCAGCTGAAGTTTTAATGGCTTCAGGTCAGGTGTCAGAAGCAAATTTATTGATGAGAGAGTTGAAAGAAAAATTTGGTATTGGGGGCTCGAAAAACCTTAAACAATAATGCACATTTGGGATAGGGAAGTAATTAAGAGACAATGAATCATAATGAACAGTTAAGTATCATCATGCCAGCAAAGAATGAAGCTGAGGGTCTAGCATTATTTTTGCCTAAACTAACAAGCTTATATCCTAATGCTGAAATAATCGTTGTTAATGACGGCTCAACAGATAAGACTGAATCGGTCTGTATCGAAAATGGCGTTAAAGTAGTGTGCCATACATACTCATTGGGAAATGGCGCAGCAATTAAATCAGGAGCGCGTGAAGCCTCGGGTGATATTTTGGTCTTTATGGATGCGGATGGTCAGCATAAGGTTGAGGATATTGCCGCCCTGTTGGAAAAAATGGAAGAGGGTCATGATATGGTCGTCGGAGCTAGGAGTTCTGTTACTCAGGCTTCAGTTGCACGCCGTTTTGCAAACTTTTTTTATAACCGTTTAGCTTCGATTATGACGGGGCATAAGATTGAAGATCTTACATCAGGTTTCCGTGCTGCAAGAGCTCGTCACTTTCGTAAATTTTTATATTTACTACCGAATGGTTTTTCATATCCAACTACGAGCACAATGGCATTCTTTAGATCTGGGTTAACCGTCGCCTATGTTCCTATTGAAGCGGGGAAAAGAGCAGGTAAAAGCCATATTAAAATCTTTAGGGATGGTTTTCGTTTCTTCGTGATTATATTAAAGGTTGGCGCCTTGTTTTCTCCCATGCGTTTCTTCTTACCTATTAGTGCATCTATATTTTTGACTGGGCTTTTTTACTATAGCTACACTTTCTTCACGATGGGTCGTTTTACCAACATGAGTGCAGTACTCTTTATATCAGCACTGTTAGTATTTTTAATGGGTATTTTGTCAGAGCAAATCTCTTCTCTTCATTATAAGGATATTGAAGGCTCTCAGCGAAGGGCCAAAAGATAAGAGTAAATTTATAAACTTGTCTCTGAGTGAATAACGTTCTC
Source organism: uncultured Pseudomonadota bacterium (assembly GCA_913058255.1). Taxonomy (GTDB): domain Bacteria; phylum Pseudomonadota; class Gammaproteobacteria; order CAJXQU01; family CAJXQU01; genus CAJXQU01. The sequence continues at coordinate 467,691 of CAJXQU010000001.1, forward strand.
TTATATGCAAGGGGCTTGTAAGGTTGCAGCTATAAACAACGAGTGCAGACTAGAATGGTTATTAAAGAGTGTGAATTTTTTTTTATGTATGTTTCTTTGAAAAAACTTCTGAAGTAAATAAGGTTAAATACTTCCTAAATACTTTATTATTAGCAAGATTTTCTTTGTAATAGAGCGCAGATTTTTTAGCATAAAACTCTCGAATATCTGCGGAAGAAGCAAGTTTTTTAATCATATTTACTAGAGCATCTGAATTATCGGCAGGTATTGATACATATGGAAGATCTTTATTTTTTTCATAGTTTGGTAAGCAGCTGGTTTCTTGTGAAATGATAGCTCGGCCGACTCGCATACTTAAGTAGTTTTTAAATGGCCACACTCTTGAGGCCTTAGCAGTTTTTCCGAAGATGCCGAGGCAGATATCCGCATTGGCAATTAATTCATTGATGACTTTGGGTGATTGCCAGTCTACCAGCCATGTGACGTTTGACTTGCTTTGAGAAAGTATGTTTTTAACCTTCTCTGAAGTTTGGCCATGACCGATTAGAGTGAAGTGTATTTTGGGGTTTTTAGCTAATTTAATTGCGGCCTCTGCAATAACCTCAACACCTTGCAAGGGAACAAATGTTCCAATAAAAAACACTTCAATAGTACTATCTTTTTTCTTTGAGTAAGAGGTAGGGAGGTAATTTTTCTCATCAGTCATAAGTGGAAAAGGAATTATCTTCTCGTTACTAATTCCTAATAGATTAGAAAGGTAGAGTGCTGAACTCTCAGTATCAACAATTATTTTTTTCGTACTATGTAAAGATCTTTTTTCAAACCAAAGCAGTAATTTTGCTAAGACATTATTGGCCTTAAGTAATTGTCTATCAAGAACAATAGAGTCATAAAGTGAAATAAAACAGTCCATGAAGGTAGGAGGTCTTAATGGTTTCGGGACAAAAGAAAGTATGAATAAGGAAATGTGAGCAGGGTAAGGAGCATAAACAAGGTCAATTTTGTTTTTATTATAAAGATAGAGGCAAGTAAATAAACTAACTATAGACTTGTAAGCTAGATAAGTTAAGATCAAAATTAAATCAAATTTCGATTTTCTACTTTGATTTAATAGACCTGACTTTTCTTTTTTTACGTTATTAAATTGGCCGAATATAATTTCAACCTCAGGGGAAAGTTCCATGCTTTCTAAGAGCCATTTAACATTTGGATAGCCATCGGAAGTTGAATAAGCTCCCATCAAACCAATCTTTAAAGTGTGCTTAAGCATTCCCCCCCCATACTTTCATCAATGTAAGAGAAAGTAAAATACTCAGAATCTCAGCCAGAAGTATCAAGAGCCTAGGCAATAAAACGATACTAACAGCAACTTCTCCATCAACTCCCTGAGTATTTAAGTAGGCAATTATGGCTCCTTCCCTAATTCCTAAACCACTGGGTACAAATATAGCGATAAATCCTAAAAAAGTTGCAAGCATTACAATACCAATAAGATTTATTAAGTCAGGATTACTAGTGTAAACATAAGCAGAGTAGTAATAGCCTACAGCATAGAGAAGCATTGAGATTAAGTGAAGAGCAAAGATATTGTAGTGCTGGAGTTTGGATAAATATTGAATTTTATGTTTGTTAAACAGGCTGAAAAAAAAATTTATGAGCTGAATAAGTATTCGAGGGAAGGCTAGGCTAATCACGAGTATTAGTGTTAATACCGAAGCCCAGTTTTCTAATGAAAAATTTGTTACGTCAGTGAAGGTGGAAGGGCGATACCAGAAAACGATAACGATAATTAGCAAGCAAGACAAAATTGCTATGCTTTGCTCAAGGTATAATGTGGATAACACTCTTTTCGCATCCCCACCTTTTTTAACAACGGCTAGAAACCGGCCGGCTATATGCCAAACTCCTCCTGGCAAGTACCGAGATAGTAATGAAATAAAATGGATCACGGCACTTTCTTTTTTCGAAATATTGATATCGTAATAATTAAGCGAAGTGGCCCATGCAAGATAAATAATCAATCCATGACTAAAGAAAAAGAGAAAGCTTATGAATGCATTTCCCCAATGAGCATTTTTTTGAGTATTGAATAGCTGATCAAAGGATTGAATCTGAGTACTTACAACAAGGATTAAAATAATGACACCGATAAAAAGTGAGATTATGCGTCGCAATGTTATGGCTCGTTTACCAGTCTACTTTTCTTACAGCGGTGTAAATATTGAAAAGTAAAAAAAGGCCGGAAAGGCCAAAAGTCGAGTAATTTCCCAGGGATGTTTGTCCAAGAGAGACTTTCTATGAGACGAACGTTACGAGATTCTTTTTCTATATCTAATCCTTCTTTTTCTAAAAGGTTTACTATATTTTTTTTAGTGAAAAATTGTAAATGAGTACTATCGTGTATGCCTCTGCTATTTTGAGGCCAGCGACCCATTATGTATAAGCTGACGAAGGTAGAGTAGTGCCTTATGTTAGGAAGGCTAGTAATTACATGTCCATTTTGTGAAAGATGAGATTTGAGTTGATTTAATATTTTTTCAGGGAAAATCAGGTGCTCAAGGATGTCAGCTAAAATGATTAAGTCAAAATCTTTGTCAAGCAGGTTGTTTGTTAGATCCTCAAGACTGTTGAGGTTTAGTTGAATTACTTGGTCGCAATATTCTGATGCTTTTATAGCTAACTCAGGATCGGCTTCTAGTCCTGTAACCTTACAATTTGGATATCGGCTCTTAATCTCCTTTGCTAAAAGGCCTGCACCACAACCGACATCTAATATTTTGGAGGGCTGTGTATTAATAAGCTTAATGATGTCCGGTCGAAATCCACTATAGCCTTGAATAAAGTCAGATAGGTCTTTTTGTGGACGTAAATTATTTATAAATTTCATCATAAGTTAGGTTGGCTGTACATTTACTTTCTACTTATACTACTATTAACAAACAGGGTAACTTTTAGTTATCTAAATTCTAGATTAACTTTAGATTCAAATCATGGTTTCAGTAGAGATAATAGACTAAATCAATACTCAGGGAATAGTTCCGAATCTATTTATAAGCTTTTCAATTAGTGAATAATAGGAAAGCTTAAGCAAACTTTATTCCAGCCAGACGTTGAAAAATAGAAGGTCAAGCTTTATGAAGTCTCTGAATCATCTCTTTAAACACCTTCGGGTTCCCTGCAACTACACTACCTTTTTTCATGTGTTCACTGCCTCCATCCATGTCACCGACGATTCCACCAGCTTCTTGGAGCAATAAAACGCCTGCGGCCATGTCCCAAGGTTGGAGGTGCATTTCCCAGAACCCATCTAAACGACCGGCTGCGACGTAAGCGAGGTCAAGCGCGGCTGAACCAGCTCTACGAATTCCTGCGGTGTCTTTAAACATGACTTTGAAAGTTTCTAGGTAGGCATCGAGCTGATCGTGATTTCTGATCGGAAAACCAGTGCCGACGAGCGCGCCATTTAGGCCGATACGTTTTCCGACGCGAATTCTGCGGTTGTCTAAGAAAGCTCCGCGACCACGTGATGCGGTAAATAGCTCAGATCGAACCGGATCATAAATAACCGCTTGATCAAGAATTCCCTTGTGTTTCAAAGCGATAGAAACGCAGTATTGTGGATATGTGTGTAGAAAGTTTGTGGTGCCATCGAGCGGATCGATAATCCACTGATATTCAGGATTACTATTCTCTGGATTTATTTCTCCAGCTTCTTCGGCAAGAAATGTGTGATCTGGGAAAGCATCGCTAATGATGCCAATAATGATTGATTCTGCCAGCTTATCAGCTTCGGTAACAAAGTCGTTGTGACCTTTGGTCGTAATCTCCAGATCAGCAACTTGATCTTGGCTACGGTAAATAGTATCGCCTGCTTTGCGGGCAGCGCGAACGGCGATGGTTAACATCGGATGCATGGCAAATCTCACTTTGAAAAGAACGTTGAAGCGAGGATTCTAACCTAAAATTATAGAATGGTCGTGTCCTAAGCTTAGGTTTTAGCGAATATTAAGTGATTTTCACGGTATTATAAGCGGATGAATCAAACTCTATTTAAAAATATTCGTATTGTTTTAGTAGGAACATCACATCCAGGCAATATTGGCGCGGCTGCGCGGGCGATGAAAACAATGGGGCTATCACGCTTATATCTGGTTGAGCCAAAGCAATTTCCTGATCACGAAGCAACGGCAAGGGCTTCTGGCGCCGATCATCTTTTGACTAGCGCGCAGGTTTGTACGTCATTACCAGAAGCCTTGGAAGGTTGCAGTTTAGTGATCGCGACGACGGCTCGTATGCGAACATTGTCTTGGCCGATTATGGAGCCTCGAGAAATGGGTGCTAAAGTGGTTGAGGTTGCAGCGGAGAATGAGTGCGCAATCGTTTTTGGTAGAGAGCGGACGGGCTTGACGAATGAAGAACTGGAACATTGCCGCGCGGCTGTGAAGATCCCAACGGAGGCCGATTTTAGCTCGTTGAATTTGGCGGCGGCTGTACAAATTTTGTCCTATGAGGTTCGTCAAGCTGCACTTGAAATAGGCCAGCAGGAAGTTGCTCCTGAGAAAGAGGTGGGCTCAGTCGAACTAGCGACTTCTGATCAGCTAGAAGGGTTTTATGGCCACCTTGAACAAACAATGATCGATATCGAATTTTACGATCCAACGAAGCCTAAATATCTGATGCGCCGCTTCCGTCGTTTATTCAGCCGAACCGATATGGAAAAATCTGAAGTACAAGTGATGCGTGGGTTGTTGACGGCAAGTCAAAAAATGGTGCAAAAAGCTTCAAAAAAGACAGAGAACAAGAAACAATCTTGATCTATAATGCACGCCACTTTTCCCCGAATACAGGACAGAAATATTATGCGACCAAGCGGCCGACAAGCTAACGATTTAAGAGACATTTCATTTACACGTAATTTTACCTGTCATGCAGAAGGATCAGTTTTGGTCGAGTTTGGTGGTACGAAGGTGCTATGTAATGCAAGCGTCGAAGAAAAGGTTCCTCCTTTTTTACGAGGTAAAGGCCAAGGTTGGGTAACAGCTGAATATGGCATGTTGCCGCGATCAACCAATAGCCGTATGCGACGTGAAGCTTCTGCTGGAAAGCAGGGTGGGCGTACGCAAGAGATCCAGCGCTTAATTGGCCGTTCATTACGTGCTGTGGTTGATCTTGAAGCACTCGGCGAGCGGACCATTGTTATTGATTGCGATGTTATTCAAGCCGATGGTGGCACTCGAACGGCTTCTATTACCGGTGGTTATGTTGCTTTGATGGACGCGGTTCAAACATTATTAGAGAGCAAAAAGCTTAAAAAAGATCCCACAATAGGAATGATCGCTTCGATCTCTGTTGGGATCTACAAAGGTGAGCCCGTTTTAGACTTGGACTATGCCGAAGATTCTAACGCCGAAACCGATATGAATGTAGTGATGAACGATGCGGGTGCTTTTATCGAAGTGCAAGGTACGGCTGAAGGCCATGCTTTTCAGATGGAGGAGTTACAGGCGATGCTTGATCTGGCGAAAGATGGTATTAGTACGATTATTGAAAAACAACGCGAAATATTATCGTAAGCTTATGGCAAATCAACGAATTGTTTTGGCCAGTGGCAATAAGGGGAAACTAAAAGAGTTGAATGCGATGTTGGCCGGCTCAAGTTTGGCCAACGTTTCGGTAGTCGCTCAATCGGAATTTGATCTTGATACACCGGAAGAAACTGGCCTGACATTTGTTGAGAACTCTATCCTCAAAGCTCGTTATGTAGCGGAGCAAACAGGCTTGTCAGCGATCGCTGATGATTCGGGCCTCGAGGTCGATGCGTTGCAAGGTGAACCGGGGATCTACTCGGCTCGATATGCAGGTGAAGAAGCATCCGATCAAGATAACCTCAACAAGTTGTTGGAAGATATGCGGGACATTCCTGATGGGCAAAGGCAATGTCGGTTTCATTGCGTGATTGTTTATATGCGTTTTTCGACGGATCCCACGCCGATTATTTGTCATGGTGTTTGGGAAGGTTTTTTATTGAGGGGGGCTGTTGGTGAAAATGGGTTTGGGTATGACCCTATTTTCTATGTTCCTGAGCATGATTGTTCATCGGCGCAACTTTCGCCAGAAGTAAAAAATAAGATTAGCCATCGCGGCCAAGCCTTGCAGGAGTTGGCTCTTAAGGAGTTGACAAGATCCATCAATGTTTGAGTTGGCTAGCATACCGCTGAGTCTCTATGTTCATTTTCCTTGGTGTGTTCAAAAATGTCCTTATTGCGATTTTAACTCGCATACTTTAAAAACGCCGATCCCAGAAGAAGAATACATTGCAACATTGTTGGCTGATCTGGATCAAGATTTAGAACTTATCTCAGGCCGATCAATAAATACTATCTTCTTTGGTGGCGGTACCCCGAGCTTGATGAGTGGCGCGGGTATGGCGTTATTTTTATCGGAATTAAGACAGAAGGTCTCATTAATTCCAGATGCCGAGATTACGCTGGAATCGAATCCTGGGACGGTTGACTCGAGTCATTTCGCTCAATATAGAAAGGCGGGAGTGAACCGCTTGTCGATCGGCGTGCAGAGTTTCCGAGATCATCAGTTAGCTAAACTAGGTCGCATTCATTCCGCAGAAGAAGCCGTTTTGGCATTTCAGGTAGCGCGCGAAGCTGGTTTCGACAATATTAATTTAGATCTCATGTTTGGTTTACCCGATGACGATAGCGAAGGTAGCTTATCTGATCTGGAAAGAGCAGTAGCCTTAGAACCCGAACATCTTTCATGGTATCAACTGACGATGGAGCCGAATACTTTGTTTTATAAACAGCCTCCGATATTACCGAACGATGATCAGATCTGGGCATTCCAGGAAGCGGGACAGTCGTTATTAACTAAAGCGGGTTATCAACAATATGAGATTTCTGCTTATGCACAAGCAGGGCAGCAATGCCAACATAACCTCAATTATTGGAAATTTGGTGACTATCTTGGGATCGGTGCGGGGGCGCACGGAAAGGTTAGCCGGATAGAGCAATCTAAATTAATCGTTGAGCGAATTACAAAACCGCGACACCCAAAACAGTATTTAGATCTTGCAAATCAAAAAAGACAGGGCAGAGTTTTAGAGCAAGATGATATCACTCTTGAATTTATGATGAACGCGCTGAGGTTAAAGCAGGGTTTTTTGAAGCAGGATTTTGAAGTGACGACAGGTATGCCTTTTACTGTTTTAGAGCCAATGCTTGCAGAAGCACAAGAAAAAGGCCTTCTGGTGGTTACAGGAAATGAGATTGCCCCTTCAGAAAAGGGGCTAATGTTTCTCAATGATCTGTTGGCTATTTTTTCATAGCCGAACCTTGGATTATTTCTTAATCTTTATGAATAACGAGTTGAGGTTTTACCGCTGGGTCAGACTTGCCATTGATCAAGTCATGTAGAATTCTAGCGGCTTCTATCAACAAAATATCCTTAGATTCAGGTTTATGATCATCATCCTTCTTAGTCTCTGCAGGCTTACGGTGATTCTCATGTTTTATTAGTGTTGGTAAAGTCTTTGCGATATCTTCATGACGAACTTCACGTTGTTTATTTTTCAGCTCAATATCATCACGCTCGGTTTTACGTATAAGCTCACTCAGAGAAACAGACTCTCTATCTTGTAACTTCTTGATCGTTTGCATTTCTTCCATGAGTAGTTTGAAAGCGGGATCAAGCGCAATCCTTTGTTCGTGTTGATAACGGGCGGCTTCAAATGCTTCTACTGGTGCTAGTGCTGCTCGATAGGTTGCTGGAGTTACGCTAGCCCAAGGCAGAGCGTTCTTATAGGACTTTTCGCCATAATCAGCATTATCGAGAGCGGTAGGAAAGATAATGTCAGGAACGACGCCACGGTGCTGTGTGCTGTTGCCACTGACACGGAAGAATTGCGCAATGGTTGTTTTTAAATGGCCAAGCGTATTTTCAGATCGGTCGTCAAACCTATTTAGATCGATTAGGTTCTGGACAGTACCTTTACCAAAAGTGGGCTCCCCAATAAGAACACCCCGACGGTAATCTTGGATCGCGCCAGCAAAAATTTCCGATGCCGAAGCACTATATCGGTTGACGAGTACCGCCAGAGGCCCTGTATAGGTAATTGTAGGGTCGGAGTCGTCATTGATTTCAATTCGACCGATGGCGTCTTTAACTTGAACGACAGGACCTGTTTCAATAAACAGCCCTGTAAGGCTTGTGGCTTCAAGTAAGGATCCGCCGCCATTGCTGCGTAGGTCAATGATTAAGCCTTCGATGTTCTCTTTACGTAAGTCTTCGATCAGCTTTTTAACGTCACGAGTACTACTTCTATAATCTTTTTCACCACGCGATAGAGCTGCGAAGTCTAAGTAAAAAGTCGGAAGATCAATGATACCGATCTTTTTAGTCGTTTTACCTTGGGTGGTAGGGTTTGTAACGGGTAAGTCGATCAGATAGCTTTTGGCGGCCTGTTCTTCAAGGTTGATCTTATTACGCTTGAGACTGATTACCTTTCTTGCACCGCCCACACCAGCAGCTTTAGGTAGAACTTCTAATCGAACATGACTGTCTTTCGGGCCACGGATTAGATCAACAACGTCGTCAAGACGCCAGCCGACAACATCAACAATCGGTTCTTTAGTCCCAGTCCCTTGACCAACACCGACAATTTTATCTTCAGCTTGTAATTCTTTATTGAGATCAGCAGGGCCACCGACGATGATTTCCTTGACCAAAGTGTGTTCATCATCAGACTGCAATACTGCACCGATGCCTTCCAAAGATAAGCGCATCTGAATATCAAAGTTTTCTGATGTACGAGGAGAAAAGTAAGACGTATGTGGTTCAATGCTGGTTGTGTACGCATTCATGAAGAATTGAAAAACATCTTCAGAGTTAAGCTGATGGGTGCGTCGAGCCAAGCTGTTATAGCGTTTCTTCAGAACATCACTCAGTTTATCGGTTTTTTTATCAGACAACTTAAGGCTGAGAATGTCATTTTTAAGACGCTTGCGCCAAAGCTCGTCAAGCGCTTGTAGATCCTTCGCCCAAGGTGCTTCTTTACGATCAAAGAAATATTCTTCATCAACCGCAAAATCTTGCTCTTTCTTGAGCTGCTGCAAAGAGAAGTTAACTCTTTGATCCACTCTGATCCGGAAGACCTTAAAGATTTCAAAGGCTGGTGATAAATCGGCACCACGTAGCGAGTCATCAAGCTGTGTTCTGTACTTTTGGAAACTGTTGATGTCTTCTTCGATAAAATAAGATCGGTTTGGGTCGAGGGATTCGATGTACTTATCTAGGATCCTGCTAGAGAGCTGATCGTCTAGCGGTGTCTTTTTGTAGTGATAATTACTAATAAAATGAGTAATTAGGTCCGTTGCTCTTTTATGAGCAAGTGTAGGAGAAAGAGAGGTCATCTCGATCTCTTTTGTTAACGAAAGGCTGGCTTGGTTCCAAACCAATAGTGCAACAAATGTTGATATAGCTAATCTTCTTTTCATAGTTTTTACACCACATTGATGAGTGGTAGTCGTTCCTTTTAGTACTAAGCAGTGCATGATAGTTCCATAACTAACATGCCGAAGTTTAACACCCTACGGCTTCTAGCCGAAATCTTCCACAGTATTGATAAATATAAGGTAAATAGAGACCTGATTTTACAAAATTATATAATTAGAGTTATCAATGTTGATAAGACAGGTGAGTTTACCCGCTGATGAGTGAATAAAAGCTGAAAATAGGAAGCTTGAATATTAGGTGCAGAAGTTAATGTCGTGTCACGGATTAATTACTGTAGGAACTGAGCTGTGAGGATGAGAAATGTGTCTGAAATAAGTTACTGAAGGAACGGTAAGACCTTGAGGCTGTAGTAAACAGCCTCAAGAAATAATTCGGATTAACGTTTCGAGAACTGAGGACGTTTACGTGCTTTATGTAAACCAACTTTCTTCCGCTCAACTTCACGAGCATCACGAGTAACGAAGCCTGCTGCTCTTAATGGTCCACGAAGCTCTTCTTCGTAAGCCATTAGTGCACGAGTGATACCGTGACGAATTGCGCCAGCTTGGCCAGAGATACCACCGCCAGTTACTGTGCAATTGATATCAAAACCATCGGTCATCTCAACAGTTACTAGTGGTTGCTTAACGATCATTCGAGCCGTTTCACGACCGAAGTATTCTTCAAGACTGCGTGAGTTGATAGTGATGCTTCCAGTACCTTTCGTCATGAACACGCGAGCGCTTGAGCTTTTGCGACGACCAGTACCGTAATATTGTTGAGCTGCCATAAGATTATAATTCCAGTGGTTGTGGTTGCTGAGCAGTATGTTGATGCTCAGGACCTGCATAAATTTTTAGTTTACGAAACATGTCACGACCCAACGGGCCTTTAGGCAACATGCCTTTAACAGCACTTTGAATAACACGCTCTGGCGCTTTTTCAATTTGCTTGTCGAATGTGATCGATTTTATCCCACCTGGAAAACCTGTGTGATGGAAATACGTTTTATCGGTCTTTTTATTACCAGTTACGCGAATTTTTTCAGCGTTGATGATAATAATGTAGTCACCTGTGTCGACATGAGGTGTATAGATTGGTTTATGTTTTCCACGCAATCTACTAGCAACTTCAGTGGCAAGTCGACCAAGCACTTTATCAGTGGCGTCGATAACGAACCAGTCACGTTGAACTTCTGCTGGTTTAGCGGTAAAAGTACTCATCTGTTGTATTCCAGAACTGAATTAAAAAGAGGCGAAATTCTACGGATTAGAATGTAGAATGTCAATGCCTTTGAGGTATATTCGCAATAAATAATAGGATTAATTTTAGAATGCTCGATCAATTAATAATAAGTTTTGATAAAGGACTACAAACTATTTTTGGGAATCCTATCTCGACAGGACGTTCGAGTCCAGCGGAAAGTATTGTTGATCAGGGGCTTAGCAAAGATGAGCAGCGAAAGAGTGAACGCTTGTTCCGGGTTAACCATGCTGGAGAGGTTAGTGCTCAAGCGCTTTACCAAGGCCAAGCTCTGGTTGCACGAAATGAGAGCATTCGGCTTCGCTTATCAGAATCTGCCGAGGAAGAGAATGACCATCTCATTTGGTGTGAGTCTCGGCTGGATGATTTAGGCGGACACAAGAGTTATTTGAATGCTTTTTGGTATTTTGGTTCATTTGCGACAGGATTCGTAGCCGGTTGTGCGGGTGATAAGTGGAGTTTGGGCTTCGTTGTCGAAACAGAGTATCAAGTTGCAAAACATCTTGATGAACATCTTGTACAGTTACCACTAGCTGACGAGAAGGGGCGTGCGATATTAGAGCAAATGAAGGTTGATGAACTACATCACGCTTCTGTCGCTTTAGAGTCTGGTGCTGCAGAGTTGCCGAGACCTATTAAAAAATTGATGATGTTGCAGTCCAAAGTTATGACGACTTTGGCTTATTGGATCTGATATTGGTAAATACTCAAATGGGAGGAGCAAAGTTCTCTTCCTCCCTCTCCCATAGATGTTAACTTTTCTTTGCGGCGAGTTTCGCTTGAACCTGCTGGACAAGCGTTAGGTCGTCTAATTTTTTCTTCATCAGCTTTGCTGTGACTTGGTGATATTGTTTGAATCGTTGCTCAATTTCAAACTCCAGCTCTTTTTGCTTCAGAATAAACAGATCATTAATTTCTTTACGGATTTGTTGTTCAATATCTAGAGAAAGGTTTTGCATGTTCTTTGTAATTGCTGCCGTATTCACTTTTATTTGTGGTGTTTGCTCGATTGTTAACTCCAGAGTGCTCTCAGCTTGCGTAGCAAGGGGTATTTCATCAGCAACGGTAGATTCTAATACGGGGATAGGGATTGCTTCTTGAGCAACCTTCTGGATGCTCACCTGAGCATCTGTATTTGAGGCTAGATACGCTTTAATACTAGATGATAGTGAGTAAACGGTAAAACCATGGATAGACAGTAAAAATGCGCTCGTCATCGCATGAGACTCGGAATTACCACAAAGGATATACGTCTTGTTTGGGCTCAAATCTTTGATTGCGGTATATAGGTTTTCGAGATCAATATTGGTGCTGTCTTTGATTGCTTGTGTTTGATATTCCGCTTTAGTACGAACATCGATCCAAGCTGCACCTTCAGAGATAAGCGTGTTGGCTTTTTCTATCGATACAGTATTAAGTAATGGTTGTTGTACAAGTTGGTTGAAACTTTCTTTTGGAAGCATCATTAATATGCCGTCTGATTTCATTTCAACCGAGATATCTGAAGCTGCTCCAGAGATTAAAGAACGTTCACCAAAGGTTTCTCCAGAACTTAAGTGAGAGAGTACTTTCTTCACGCCACTTGCATCTTGCTGAGTGATGACACACTCACCATGCTGGATTAAATAAAAATTCTTGCCTTGAATACCTTGTTCGACAATCGTTGTGCCAGCGGCCACCTTTGAAGTATCCATATTGATGAAAATCTTCTGTAGATTCTCAGGAGGTAGGCTTGAAAAGACGCTGGAGCTCAGCATGCTTAGCATCCAGTTACCAGAACCTTCCATTTCTATCTCGTTAACTTCCACTTCCGGAATTGCTTGTTTTCCGGCACTTGCTGAATTTAGAGTGTCAGAAAAAGTTCTCCGTGTGACAAAAACCTTACAATTTTGAGTAGCTTTAGCAGTATAGATCCTTGGGCGGTGGTGATCGATTAATTCAAGTGATTGTTCTCCTGAATGTTCTAGGGTCTCAACAACACGTCGGCTTCCATCAATAAACTGGACAGCGCCTTCAAGCAGGTAGAAATCATCTTCGTCATCCGCCTCGATCACGAAAATAACTTCGCCGGCAGAGAACTCTTTCACTTTTGAACGGTTGAGGATCTCATCTTGATATCGTTTAGGAAGGCTCTTAATTGGCGCCCACTCATTGAGTTTCAGCCCCGTTTTTGTTGCCGAAAGGCTTGTTGACTCACGATTTAGTAATTGATTTAGCATTTCGATATCTTCTCTAAATTGATAGCTATTTATAACTTTTTAAGTTCATGTTCGACTCAAAAAATAGGTAGTTGTATAAGTACTATCGGCATCGACTGTAAAAGGTTTAAGAATATTCTGTGAATAATTCGATTGAGTGATGCAGGAGATTTCTCATAAGGTAGAATATTCGATATGAATATATATTTTTGTTTAGGAAGGGGTTGTAAATGCATTCTGAAATAACGAGGGATAATGTTTGCCGGTATAGTTTTTTGCTCAATTGGCGTCAATGGAGTTTATTGGGAGTTTTACTGGTGTTCTCTGTTACTGTCGCTATCGCTTGGGCGAGATTGCCGAGTGAAGTGAATGGTGACTCATTACCTAGTCTTGCACCCATGGTGGAGGAAGTTACACCTGCGGTTGTGAATATTGCGACAGAAGGTAGTGTTCAAGTACGTCAGAACCCGCTTCTGAACGATGAATTCTTTAAGCGCTTTTTTAACATTCCAGAACAACCTCGCGAGCGAAAAACTCAGAGTTTAGGGACTGGGGTCATCATTGATGCCAAAAGAGGGTTGGTGGTGACGAACAATCATGTCATCGCAAATGCGCACCAGATCACTGTGAAATTGCGTGATGGTAGAAAATTACAAGCCGAATTAGTAGGGACTGATCCAGAAACCGATGTTGCGGTGATTCGAATCCCAGCGAAAAACCTAACCGCGGTGAAGTTGACCAACTCTGATGAATTACGAGTCGGTGATTTCGTCGTCGCTATCGGTAATCCATTTGGGTTAGGGCAAACCGTTACGTCAGGCATTGTTAGTGCGCTTGGCAGGACGGGGTTAGGCATCGAAGGTTATGAAGACTTTATTCAGACCGATGCTTCAATCAACCCAGGAAACTCTGGAGGAGCATTAGTGAATTTGCGAGGTGAACTTGTGGGGATCAATACTGCTATCTTTTCTCAAAGTGGCGGCAATGTTGGAATTGGTTTTGCGATACCAATCAACATGGTCAATATGGTGACAGAACAGTTGGTTGAACATGGCGAAATTCATCGAGGGTTGATCGGCGCGCAAACTCAAGATCTAGATCCTGACCTAGCTGAAGCGTTTGGACTTCAACAGCGAACAGGTGCGGTTGTTGTCGACATTATTCCCGAGTCGCCAGCTCAAAAAGCGGGCTTGACACCTGGAGATGTGATCATTGAAGTTAATGGCAAAAAAGTCCGCAGTTCTAGCGATGTGAGGACTCGGATTGGTTTGATGCGAGTCGGTGAAAAGGTCAAGTTTCGAGTGGTTCGTGATACTAAAAAGCTTAATCTAGTTGCAACGGTAGCGGATAGTAAAGAGGTTGCTAGCACTTCAGAGTTAAAAAATCCACGGCTTGCGGGCGCTACTTTTGGAGATATTCCTGAGAATGCTCCTGCTTATGGCCATCTAAAAGGTGTGGTTCTGTTTGAGGTTGAGCGAGGTAGTCCACTATGGGTGGCAGGCTTGCGAGACGGTGATATTATTACTTCGGTGAACCAACGTGCGGTTGACGACCTGACAGCTTTCTTGCAAATCGTCAACACTACCGAGGGACAGATGTTATTCCGGATCAGACGTGGAAACCAAGCGGCCTACGTTGTAATTAAGTAATTTAGAGTGGTTGGTTAGACTTTATAACACTACTTAAAGGCGTCTCTTGAACGGCTTCAAAAATGGCCTTAACAGCTTCTTCTCTGGGGAAGCTGTTACGCCAAACTAAAACGACTTCTCGGCTGGGGATAGGGGCAGAAAAAGGTTTAATTGCTAGCAAACCATTTACGTCCATACCTTTACCCGCAGAAGTACAGGGTAATACTGTAATGCCAACTCCAGAAGCAGCCATCTGACGCATCGTTTCTAATGAGCTACCCTCTAGCGTTTGTTGCATGCTGCTTCCTTGAGGATTGGCACTGGCTATGCACTCAGGGCAAGCCACTAAGACCTGCTCTCTAAAACAATTTCCTGCACCGAGTAGTAGTAATGTTTCTTCTCCCAGCTCCCCCGGATGAATACTTTTTCTTTCTGCCCAGCGATGACTTGAAGGTAGGGCTAGCACAAAAGGTTCAGTATAAAGTTTATGTGTTTTTAGACTGGGTTCTTCAAAGGGTAGAGATAGAATAGCGACATCGATTTCGCCATTTTTTAAGGCCGAGCGTAAGTTTTCGGTGAAATCTTCTCGAATGATCAACGGCATTTCAGGTGCGGCTTGATGTAATACGGGAATTAAATGAGGTAACAAGTAAGGACCTATCGTATAAATGACGCCAAGTCGAAGAGGTTCTTTAAGCTGTTCTTTACCCTCATAGGCTAGCTGTTTGATCCGTTCTGCTTGTGTGAGAACTTGTTGCGCTTGTTCGATTATTTTTATTCCGACCGATGTGGGTTGGATTTCGCTTAAACCACGTTCAAATAAGGTTACGCCGAGTTCTTCTTCGAGTTTTTTGATCGCGACACTCAGAGTTGGTTGGCTGACGAAGCATGCTTCGGCGGCTTTTCCAAAGTGAAGGGTATGGCTCACAGCGACGATGTAGCGTAATTCGGTTAAAGTCATAGACTAAGTGTGCCAGTCATCAGGCGCGCTGACCAGTGATAAAGCGATTGTAAATGGAGATGGAATTATTATGCTAATGTTAACTCTAACAAACGTGAGAGTCTGGAAATTTTTGATCGTAATATGTTGACCAAGCTGTCAAAGAAGGGAGTAGTAATATGAAAGTTAAAATGTTCTGGTTGTTTGCGCTATTTTTTCTGGGCGGGTGTGCTAGTAATTTACCGATAGAAATTACTTCACCAATTGAGTCCAGTCCATCACTCTCAGAAGCAAGGCAAGATATTGAGTCTCACCAAGGTAAGTTAGTCCGCTGGGGAGGCTCAATCGCGGCAGTTGAAAATAAAAATGATGAAACTTGGTTGGAAGTTGTTTCGCGAAAGTTAAACAGTAACGGTAAACCTCAAAAGAGTGATCAAACAGAAGGCCGGTTTTTACTAAAAGTTAGCCAGTTTTTGGAACCTGAGGTCTATAGCAAAGGTCGATTGATCACGGTTTATGGCTCCATAATCGGAGAGCAAGAAGGTAACATCGGTGAACAGCCCTATCGTTTTCCTGTTGTTCAATCTGAAAAAGCCTATTTATGGGTAGAATATAAAGAGCCAGAGCCCTACCCGTTTTATCGTAGATCCTATTACGATCCTTTTTGGGATCCATACTGGGACCTTCATTGGCGGCGACATTTTTTCTATGGTCGAGGTTTACATCGCTGGCATTAAGATTTCTGTTTCACGTGAACAGGAATCTAGTTCATGTGAGCTGATTATAACTTTCAAGCGCATTGATGAATATTTGCTTCATGAAACTGAGTTTCAGCAACAACCTGCTGGAATAAATCGGCAGAAACATGCTTAATTCCATTGGCTTCAATATAGGCAAGCAGTTCCGAATCGCCGTTGGATATTTGAAAGGCTTCATCAGGTTCGCCTAGCGTATCAACCACCAGCGGTGCACCCGTAAAATCATTGTTTTGAGTAAAATAATGCGTCGTAATGACGGTTTGAATACCGGCAGCTTGCCCAGAAAGAAAACCATTCCGAGTATCTTCAAGGGCAAGGCATTCTTTGGGAGATACGTTCATTTGTTCCATGACGTATTGATAAACTGCAGGAGAAGGTTTCTTGGCTTCAACAATATCGCAGCTAGCAATGATTTCAAACCAAGAGCGCCAGTCCGAAGGTAAGTTGTTTTCTAATAAGGTATCAACATTAGTCAACTGAGAAGACGTGGCTATTGCTAGCCGAAAACCCGCTTCTCGACACTCATCGATGATACGGCGAACGCCTGTGCGTAACTTCACATGACCTTCAACGAGCATGCGTGCGTAATGAGTGGTTTTCAATTTGTGAATACCTGCCACATATTCATCGAGATCAGGAGGCATTTTAAACTTTTCGTCATCTAGTGCATATTGCCGCATTCGTTCACGACCACCAGAGATAACCAATAGTTCTTCATACTCTTTTCTGGACCAATGCCAGTCAAGGTTAAAATCATCAAAGGCGAGATTGAATGCTTGGCGATGGACCTCTTCGGTATCAGCCAAAGTGCCGTCCATATCGAATATCACACTGGTCAATTTAGCCATTAACCTGTTTCCCTAAGAGAAGTTTTGATAGTAGCTGTCAAAATATTATGTTGATTGTTATGATTGTAGTTTAATTGCATGATAGATATCAATTATTTTTTGTATTTCTGTCGGCTTCTAATTTCTTTGTCAACGTTTCATCTAGCTCAACCCGTTCAATTTGATCAAAACGTGCGCTAATTTTTTTAGCGGACGTATTCACTTGTTGAACATCTTCATGGGCTTGCTCTATATGCCGAGCTAGACCATCCATGCGTTTTTTGAACCGATCAAAATCCTCAGCTAGCAAACCTAAATGTTCCTGAATCAGATCAACCTGCTCACGCGTGGCCGCATCTTTTAATACCGCTCTAGCGGTGTTCAAAATTGCCCACAGGGTCGTCGGTGATACCATCCATACATGCGAACGGTGTGCCAGATCGACTAAATCAGGATGATGAGCTTGAATTTCTGCAAAAACAGCCTCAGCAGGAATAAACATCATTGCGCCATCTGAGGTTTCATCTTTAATAATATATTTAGTCGAAATATCATTTATATGCTTTTTAATGTCGGCTTTGAACTGTCTTGTCGCTTGCTGGCGTTCAGTATTTGGAAGATCAATATTTGTTAACTTACGGAAAGATTCCAAAGGAAATTTAGCATCTACAGCAACATTCCCCGTTGGTTTAGGGAGTAGCAATAGACAGTCAACACGTGTTCCATTACTTAAACTATGTTGAAAAGAAAAGCTTTTCTCTGGCAAGATATTTCTGATCAGGGAGTTGAGTTGTACCTCACCAAAAGCTCCTCGACTGCGTTTGTCTGCTAGGATTTCTTGGAGGCTAACAACATTGCTGGATAGTTCTGTTATTTTCTTTTGTGCCTCATCGATCATCGCAAGGCGCTTGATCACGTCAGCAAAAGTCGCCGTCGTTTTATCAAAACCATCGGCTAAACGTTTGTCGACCTGCTCACTGATCGAACGTAAACGTTGATCGGTTTGCCGAGTTAGTTGCTCAAACCGCAGCCCAAGATCTTGATTGTTTTGTGTCAGAGTGTTGGCTAACTGACTTTGCATCGTCTGCAGGTTTTTCCATAAACCTTCATTGAGTGAATTCGTGGCTTCATTTTGCCGTAATTCAAATTGCGTGTGTTGTCTGGAAAAGTTCTCGCCGAGCTGTTCGCGCAACATGGAGAGCGAGCCTTGCACCTTATCATTACCCAATGAGAGTCTATCCATTACTTGCTCACGAGTTGTACTTGATGCTTGTATTTGATCTGTTTGCAGACGGATTATCAGTTGTTCTAGGGAATCCAAGTGCCCTTGTAAATTTTCCATGTGGGTATCAATTCTTAGCAAACGATCGTGGTCGCGCATTTGTTGAATTGATCTGATGACTAACCAAAGTATTAGAATAAACAATAAGATAACTAATATTTCAAACAGTACAGGGCTTAGCAGGGTTGACATTGGTTCTCCACGAGAAAGGTTTTACAAATGTAAAAGTTACACGTATGAGTGAGGTTTCTCCAGAAAATACTGTAAATGACACAAAGTTTGTGCATAATAGAGCGTTCAGATTGAAGATGAAGAATAGGAATATGCAGGAAGCAAATATCCAAATCTATCCGCACACGGAAAGTCGCAATAAGTCAGATCGTCGAACGTTTACACTATCGACAGCTATCAAAAGTGTTACCCAATCTCGCAGGAAGCAACATCGTCGTTATGACGAAAGCCCAGATGCTCAACGTGACTGGTACCATCCAAGGTTATTTGCACTGGTTGTGGGCGTCATGCTGTTGTCTATTCTGGATGCCTTTTTCACTTTGAACTTGCTTGCTAAAGGCGCCATTGAAACAAATCCAGTGATGGATTATTTCTTGAACCTTGGGGTGTCTGCATTTGTCATTTCAAAAATGATTCTCACGGGATCATGCATTATATTTTTGACGGCACTTTCGAGTTATCTTTTTCTAAACCGTTTTATGATAGGAAAGTTGATCACCATGAGCTTTATTGGCTACATGGTTTTGATCGGTTATGAACTGCTCTTATTGAGCCTCTAAGTGGTAAAAGTTGGCGTTTGGTATGATAATGTCGGCTAATGATCGAGTTTATTCCACGACTGCAACAACGCTATCGAAGTGTTCAACAAGCAGATCCTTCTAATAACGAGTTATTCCAATCTTATACTGGTGCTTTAAAGACACTGGTGCTTGCGGAGACTTTGTTGTTGAAGGAGAAGCTGATTGCATCAGGTCAAGATATTCCTCTAAATCTTGTGATCTTCGGACCGACTCAGGCGGGCAAAAGTACCTTAGTTAATGCTCTATTACCGGAACCTTTGGCTGGGGTTAGTCCGTTGGCGGGCTATACAGTTCACCCTCAAGGCTTTGCGATCGGGCAACGAAGAACAAGTACTGCATGGCTTGAAACTTTACTTCCAAAATTTAAACGATACGAACAGGAGCACCTCCATTCAGCAAATTTTGAGAGTTATTCTTTTTCTGAAATAAAAGCGCCTAGCTTATTTCAGAATCAACAAGCCACAGTGGTCTGGGATACACCGGACTTTGATTCTGTTGATGCACATGGATATATCGATGGAGTCCTTCGAACGATCGGAATGGCGGATATTTTGATCTTAATGGTGAGCAAGGAAAAATATGCAGATCAGTCCGTTTGGAGTATGTTGGAATTGCTGGCACCTATCGGGCTACCCTTAATTGTTTGCATCAATAAATTGGGTGAAGATGAAGAACAAACCTTATTTCGATCATTCCAAAACCGTTTTAAAGTAGAAATTTCTGAGACTTCAGTTCCAGTATTGGTATCGTTACCGTTCGTTGAGAATGAAATAAAGCTGAAGACGGACCACGTCATTCAAGCCATTGATTTACAAATTAATAGTCTTGTTGGGCAACCGAAATCTCAACACTCAAAAAAACTCATTGAGCTTTGCTGGCAAGATTGGATTCAACCGATTAATGATGAGATTGAAGGTGATCTAGCATGGCAATCGAGTCTGCAGGAGTCGGTTAATATGGCGATGCAAAGCTATCAAAGTGAATTTTTAGAGCATCCAGATTATTACGATACCTTCCAGCGAGCGATGGCAGAATTATTAGATCTGCTGGAAGTGCCGGGTGTTGGTCAATCGTTGGGGAAAGCACGAGAGTTGATCACTTGGCCAGTGAGGACATTAATTGGTTTCGGAAAATCCGTCATAACATCAGAACCAGATGATGTTTCTCTCCGAGATAAAAATTACGAAGCGAATCTACTACGACAGCTGATTGATCAAATGATCACTGATTTAGCAAGTAGCAACCTATCCGATCAAGATAGTGAAGGCCCATCGGAAGAATGGAAACAGGCATTTCGAGGTGTTCTGGGCCAATCTAGACCAAAGATTACTGAAGGTTTTGAGCAGAAAATTTCACTTTATCAGTCGGACTTTGAGCAAGAAATACAAGATGCGGCAAAAGTACTTTATATACAATTAGAAGATAAGCCCGTACTACTCAATAGCCTGCGAGCTGCTAGGGTGACAACCGATGCGGCGGCAGTGGTGTTCGCTCTTCACTCGGGAGGGATCAGTTTGAATGATTTTATTTTGGCTCCTGCGATGTTGTCTTTGTCGTCGATGTTGGCAGAAAGCTCTGTTGGCCAGTACATGAATACCGTCAAAGCAAGATTAAAAGCTCGGCAATATGATTTAGTTAAAGACATTTTTTTCGAATATTTACAGCATGATTTGAATAAATTGCGTGATCAGACAATGTCAGACAGTCGGTTTTCTATACCAGCAGCAATGATTGAGGAGGTTGAAAGTGAGTTCTTTGGAAGGTAACACTTCGTTGCTTGATATTGAGCGGCAGGTTGATCAACTTTATGAGCAAGCCGATCTTTTTGCCAAGAGTGCACTTGCAGACAAGGTTTTTTCTCCAGCTCAAGCAAATCTACTTCATTCCAACGAGTCAATAAAACCAGAACATTTATTTGGGATGGCTGAGGCTCAACGTCCACTCGTGGTAGCCTTTTTTGGGGGCACTGGAGTTGGAAAAAGCACCCTGTTAAATCGTTTTGCGGAACAATCAGTCGCACGCACAGGGATTGAGCGGCCAACGTCTAGAGAAGTGACTATCTTTGTACATCGCTCAGTAGAAATCAAACAGTTACCTAAAGATTTTCCATTGGATAAAGTCAATATTCGACAGCATCAAGATGAGACAAAACGTCAGGTGATGTGGGTTGATATGCCGGATATCGATAGTGTAGAGACGGAAAACTTGGAGATTGTTCGAGACTGGGTTCCTTACATTGATGTCTTGTTATACGTTGTTAGTCCTGAGCGATATCGAGATGACCGCGGATGGCAGTTTTTATTGGATCAGGGCTATAAGCATGCCTGGTTATTTGTGATCAACCAATGGGATCAAGGTGATGAGAAAGTCAGTCAGGATTTTGATGCTTTGCTTCAACAAGCAGGATTTGAGCAGCCCTTAATGTATAGAACGGATTGCCTGTCTGCCCAGCAAGGTAAGACAAATGGTGACGATTTTGACGAGCTTACAGAAAATTTGTTGAGTTTAGCAGACAAGCACATCATCAATGAGCTTGATCGTCGTGGTACATGGAATCGCGTGCAAGCATTGCAATCTGTTTTACAACAGCAAGCTGAATTCATTGGAAAGCCTGAGTCATTTGAGCTGTTAGAAGATAGTCATGCAAGAGCTTGGGCACAAACATCCCTAGACCTACAGCAACATTTCGAGCTGCCTATCCAAAGAGCAGCAATGAAATTTTCTCAGCCTTCACTGTCTTTATTCGAAAGATTTAAGTCGAGTAAAAAGGCAAGTGAATTACCCGAAGGAACAACTGATGATAGTGATTCTGTGTGGGACTCGCGTGGGGAGACTATGCTTCAAAGTGTGCTGGACAAGTTGATTCTTGATGCTGATAATCTTGGCCTATCATTGGAGCAGCTAAAAGAAGGACTCAATGACGTTCGGCTTGAGATCGAAGAGAAAATGAACCAAACAATGCAAGCTGGTTTGCAACAAGGCTTAGCGAATCCGGGAAATAGATTACACCGTCTGATACACAAGGTTTTTGGGGCTTTGACAACCTTACTGCCTGTCTTAGCATTATCTTGGATCGCATATAGAGTGATTTCTATTTTTTACACTGGTGAAGGAAGTCTCTACCTAGGCGCTAACTTTGCAATCCATAGTTGCTTATTAACGGTTGTTGCATGGTTGATCCCATATCTTTTACATAAAAAAATGCAGCCGTCGGTACAAAAAGCAGCGAAAAAAGGATTGGAAAATGGTTTGAGTGAAGGGTTATCCTATCTTGAAGTTAAGATAGACTCTATTTTGAGTAAAAATAAGCAGCTTCAATTAGGCTTCCTCAATACTGCAACCGGACTGATCAAAGCTTCTGCTTCAATAAGACCGATGGAACATTCGATTTCAGATACGAAGTTGACGAGAATGTTGCAAAAAAATGTTGCACTGCGTGGTTAGCAGCCCTAGAATTTAGTTGTTCAGGGCCATCCTGATATTATCTTTTTAAACCTAAAGGAGAGTTACATGACTATAGCAAGCGTTACTGAAGTTACATCATCGTCAAAGAAAAGTTTTGAGGATGCATTACAGACAGGTATAGAACGTGCTAATAAAACATTGAATAATGTTAAAGGTGCTTGGGTTCAAGAGCAGAAAGTTATCATCGATGATGGTAAAATAGTTGAATACCGAGTCAATATGAAAATTAGCTTTGTCTTGAAAGACTGAGACATGCTGTTTAATAAGGGATCTTCTGTATAGTGAAGATCCTAGTTTTTTTAACGTGGAGTTTTAAAGCCCTCATGAAATACATACACTTTTCTTTGGTTGTACTATTTTCTTTCACTAGTGTTATGGCGCAGGCAGAAGGTGATCCTGTCGCAGGAAAAGCGAAATCGGAGGCATGTGTTGCATGTCATTCTGCCGACGGAAACAGTGTTATGCCGGATTGGCCAAAACTGGCAGGGCAAGGTGCAAAATATATTGAGAATCAGCTGAAGGCATTTAAATCAGGTGATCGTACTAATGCATTAATGTCTCCGGTGGCAGAGGCTCTTAGTGAACAAGATATGGCTAACGTGGCGATTTACTTTTCTAGTCAGAAAGTAGTCATTGGTAAGGCGGACCCAGCATTGGTTGAAGCCGGAGAGTCATTGTACCGTGGTGGAAATTCTGAACGAGGGATTCCTGCTTGCATGGCATGTCATAGCCCTACAGGGGCTGGTAATCCGGCTGCTGCTTTTCCAGCACTGCAAGGTCAACACGCCGCTTACACCCAAACTCAATTGAAAGCATTTCGATCTGGAGAACGAACAACGGATGCTCAGAGTGTGATGCGTGATATCGCCGAGAAAATGAAAGACAGTGATATTGAAGCAGTTGCTTCATATATTTCAGGGCTTCATTAAGGAACCTTTATAACACAGGATACTCTAATGAAAGTCATTCCTGTTTATTCAGCTAGTGTTTACACAAGTTGAGAATAATCCTGTATTTATACAAAAAGTGTGAGAAGAATAATGTCAGTTAAAAAAATACCTACTTTGTTTGCCATTTTGGCTTTATGTCTAGCCTCATCGGTTATTACTGCGGAAGAAGTTAAGTCAGAGCCGGCTGAATTTGCAGCGATTGCTGGGCATAATTATGAAATGGTGACGCCTGCTCAGCCAACACAGTCTGAAGATAAGATCGAGGTGTTAGAAATTTTTTGGTATGGCTGCCCACACTGTTATGATTTTGAGCCAGCGTTAGAAGCTTGGCTTGAAGAGAAGCCTGATGATGTCGAATTCAAACGTATGCCAGGTATTTTTCGTAAAAACTGGATGCCTCATGCTCGCGCGTTTTATGCGGCAGAAAAGTTAGGTATTCAAGATAAGATTCATACGCCTCTATTCGAAGCGATTCATCGTGATAATAAGCTCTTGTCTACCGATGATGCTGTGTTAGATTTTGTCGAGAGCTTGGACGATGTTGATATGGCTGCTTTTCGTAAAGCATTCAAAGCCTACTCGGTTGAAAGTAAGGTCAAACAGGCTACTAGAATGAGCCGTGCTTATGGGATTAAAGGTGTGCCTGCCATTATTATTAACGGCAAGTATTGGAGCTCAGGTAGTCTTGCGGGAAGTTATCCAGAATTACTAAAGGTTGTTGATGTCTTGGTCGATAAAGAAAGGAAGAAGGCTGTAGGGGGCAA
Source organism: uncultured Pseudomonadota bacterium (assembly GCA_913058255.1). Taxonomy (GTDB): domain Bacteria; phylum Pseudomonadota; class Gammaproteobacteria; order CAJXQU01; family CAJXQU01; genus CAJXQU01. The sequence continues at coordinate 492,082 of CAJXQU010000001.1, forward strand.
ATAAGTTTAGTTTTTACTCCTGCGGTTGTTTCAAGAATAAACAACGCAGGAAGCAATAAAATTGGATAAGAATCCCGACTGGAAGCAACTCTATCAAGATAGCAAACGAGAGCTTGATTATCATAATTTGCAGCTAATTGAGTTGCAAAAAGGTTTGCTTAGGCTATCTCTCGGGTTTATTGGTCGTAACCCTGAGTTTGATAAACTACTTAGGCTGATCACAAAAACAGTGCGAGCAAATAACCCTTCAGAAGCCATCATTGAAGGTAAGTTGCTTGACGTTATCAACAAAGTTACCCAGTTTAGTAAGGATGATAAAGCCCTTTTAACCGGTTTGGCTGATCAAACACCTACCAATAAATATGAAGAAGAATTTCCTGTTGTTACACTAGAGAATCTTGCAAGTTTTTTTCAAAAAATCCCATCAGATCTGGAACAACAAGCGGAAGTTGAAATTCTTGTTGGAAAAACAAAACTTACTCGAACGGATGAAGAGCTAGGTATACTACTCGATGAAGCCGCATCTGTTTTTGCAGAGTATTGTCAAGGCTCATTAAAACGAGCTCTAGCTGACACGACTTCTAGCAATGAGGAGTTTATTCAGTTGCTTGAGTGTCTTAACTTCGATGAAAAACTCCTACCTAAGATCAATCAAACAAAGTCGATACTGGCAAATAGAAGAGCAAATGATACTGAGCCTGAATCTTATAGTTTAGTCGCAAATTTAATTAACCAGTCTGTGATTCAAGACGAGAATTTTGATGAAGTCGGTGATTTTTTGAAAAAAATGACTCAGCGATTAGAGAGTTTGCATCAATATTTGAATGAGAGTGACTTGATCAGTAGTGATCACTTTACAGAATCGGCATCTTTTAGCCAAGATTTAGATGAGCAGTTCAATGAACTTAGGGGAGGGCTTGAAAGTTCTGGTTCAATTACGGCTATGAAATTTAATATAGAAACTCACCTTGATTACCTGAATAAAAATGTTTCTGAGTATGTCAGGAAAGAAAAGGAGAGGATGAAGTTTGCTGAAGAAACAATGGGAGCATTAAACACTCAGCTCGGCGAACTGCAGGTGGAAGCGGAAGTGTTAAAAAAATCTGTTGTAGAAGAGCAGGTTAAATCATTAACTGATGCGTTGACGTCGATAGCGAACCGCCGTGCTTATGAAGAAAGACTCGAAATAGAAATTACGCGCTGGAAGAGACACGGTGGCAATTTAAGTTTAATGGTTTTTGACTTAGACAAGTTTAAGAATATAAATGATAGTTTCGGTCACGTCGTTGGAGACAAGGTGTTACGCGGACTTACAGGTACGTTTCAGCGAGAAATTAGACGTACTGACTTCCTCGCACGCTACGGTGGTGAAGAATTCGTTATGATCATGCCAGAAACAGCGGTTAGTGAAACGATGACAATTGCTAATAAATTACGTCAAGAAGTTGAGCAGTGCGTTTTCCGGTACCAAGGTGAAATTGTTCCTGTAACCGTATCGATAGGGGTTGCTGAATTTCATGAAGGAGACACTGCAGAAAGTGTTTTTCAGCGTGCTGATCAGGCCTTATATTTAGCGAAAAATTCGGGTAGAAATATCTGTCGTAGTGAAGAAGATCTGCTCGAGCCAAGCTAAGTCAGTTAGGTATCGGTAGGTTTCTTAGGTTGGAAAACGATGATCGTATCTCCAACTTTAGGGCTTTGTTTTTTCTCGGCGCTTCTGAAAACTAAGCTACCATCTTGTTTGACGATGACGATCTCCATAGCATCTTCTTGGTAGTTGGTTAAGCAAGCATCGTAATCAAACTCTTCTGTTATACGTGTTTTATTGAATCTCCAGCCGAAAAAGTAACGTCTGATCAAGTCCTCATAAAAAATATCATCACCTAAAATCTGCCCACGAATGGTTGGACTGAAACCATTCGGATCAACTTCTGAAATGGAAGGCAGTTGAAAAACATTGCTTCGTCCTAGTTCAGGCCCAAATCGCGTACAAACCAATGCGTTAAAAGCATCGTTGTCTGTTGCTGCTAGTAAATAGCCTATTTGATTAAATTCGATAGAGTGTTCTGCACTTTCAGAAAGAATTTGTCCAAAGTAAACCTTGATACCTGCCAGTCGAGCATGGCGTAATCTATGCCAAGAGTTATCGACAATAGTCACTTCTTGTTCAAGTTCTTTTAAGATCAGTGCTAAGTTTATACTCCAAGGTGAAGCTCCGACGATGATCAGTCCGCTACTATTGGAAGAAGCTAGATCGAGTTTTCTTGCTACCCAACCGATACTTAAACCATGCAAAACAACCGTGCACACGATTAAGGTGAATATCAGCGGTACAAGTTGCTCAGCTCCGCCGTAGCCTTTTTCCATGAGCGCTGGGGCAAAAGCACCAGCAACGGCGGCTGCAACAATCCCACGAGGAGCGATCCAGCCGACGAGAAGCTTCTCTTTAAAATCAACATCAGAGCCGAGCAAGGATAAAAATACGGCAACGGGTCTTGCGACAAAAATAATAAAGGCGATAAGTGCAGCGCTACGCCAATCTAATTGGTTGAGAAGCTGCGGATCGAGATCCGCGGTCAGCAGAATAAATAAGCTGGAGACTATAAAAATAGTGAGATACTCTTTATGTCTACGCATCTCATCCATGCTCGGGAGGTTTTGATTTCCCATGACGAGACCAAAAACGGTCGCGGATAATAGCCCTGCTTCTTCTTGGAAAAAATTTGCGCCACCGAAGACAACCATAACAGCGGAAAGTATTACTGGCGATTTTAGGTATTCTGGAACCCAACCTTGCTTGAAGGCGTGGCCTAAGAAGAAAGCAACGCCCGCACCAAGCACTATACCGGTTAATAAGGTCCAAGAAACGCCACCGATGATATCGTTTACGGCGCCACCGGTTTCAGCTTGAGAAAAATAGCCAAAGATTAAAACTGCCAACAATGCGCCGGTTGGATCGTTGATAATCCCTTCCCATTTTAAAAGTGATGCGGTACTACGTTTTAACCGGGCTTGTCTTAACAAGGGAATGATCACTGTGGGACCTGTAACGACGACTATTGCGCCGAAGATTAATGCCACTGGCCAAGAAAGTGCTCCAATATAATGGGCCCCTAGACCACCCAAGGCCCAGCTGAATACAACGCCGATGGTAACCATTCGCTTAACGCCTGATGCGGCTTCCTTTAGCTCATGCAAACGTAAATTTAGCCCACCCTCAAAAAGAATAATAGCGACACCGAGTTGGATAATGGGATGAAATAGATCGCCAAAGTCTTGAGAGGGGTGAAGTACACCAAATGTTGGCCCAATAAGAATGCCTGCAATAGTGAGAAGAATGATCGCTGGGATCTTAAAGCGCCACGCGAGCCATTGCATGCTGATGCCTAAAACAGCGATTAGGATTAAAAGTAAACTGAGATGGTGTTCCATGAGGTGATGAGGATTCTTTTGTATTCGAATGTGCATAATATAGTACAATTTTTTGATTTGATAGATCCATCCAGCGGCAACACTTATGCAAGCACTAGAATTGAAGAATTTAAGCAAAACTTACAGCAATGGTTTCGTTGCTCTTAAAGGTATTGATTTAAGCGTAGAAGAGGGTGATTTTTTTGCTTTACTGGGGCCTAATGGCGCGGGTAAATCAACAACTATTGGAATTATCTCTTCGTTAGTGAATAAGACGGAGGGCGAGGTTAAGGTCTTTGGTGTTGATCTCGATGTTGATAGTGAAACAGCAAAATCTTTCATCGGCTTAGTACCGCAAGAGGTCAACTTCTCTCAGTTTGAAACTCCTGAACAAATCGTTGTAAATCAAGCGGGTTACTATGGAATCGAGCGTGAATTAGCTTTGCTGCGCGGAGAGAAATACTTGCGCCAGTTAGACTTATGGGAAAAACGCCATGAGGCTTCGCGGACATTGTCTGGCGGTATGAAGCGTCGATTAATGATCGCTCGCGCACTAGTTCATCAGCCCAAGTTATTGATCCTCGATGAACCAACCGCTGGAGTTGATATCGAATTAAGACGATCAATGTGGGACTTTCTAACCAAGATCAACGAGCAGGGAACGACAATCATTTTGACGACACATTATTTGGAAGAAGCTGAAAGTCTATGTCGAAATATTGGGATTATTGATCAAGGTGAGCTGATTAAAAATTCATCGATGAAGTCATTGCTTGGTCAATTACACATTGAAACGTTTGTCTTGGATTTGACGACAGCAGTTACCGAGGTACCGAAAATAGAAAATTTTCAGATGAAACTTCTCGATAGCATGACCTTAGAAGTCGAGATTGAAAAGCAACACTCTTTGAATGATCTCTACTCGTCACTAACAGATAAGGGAATTCGAGTTTGCAGTATGCGAAATAAATCGAATCGTTTAGAAGAGTTATTTCTTCGCTTATTGGAGAAAAACTAATATGAAATATTGGGTTGCTTACAAAACGATTGTCTACAAAGAAGTTTCGAGGTTTGTTCGTATCTGGCCACAGACTATTTTACCGCCTGCGGTGACGATGACATTATATTTTTTGATCTTCGGTAATTTGATCGGATCAAGAATCGGCGAAATGGGCGGCTTTAGTTACATGGAATATATTGCCCCAGGTATTATTATGATGTCGGTAATTACAAACTCATACTCGAATGTAGTTTCATCTTTTTATAGCTCCAAGTTTCAGAAACATCTGGAAGAAATGCTGGTCGCTCCCGTACCAAACTGGGTGATTCTAGCCGGATATATTACCGGAGGTGTCACTCGAGGATTGATGGTCGGTTTTGTCGTCACCTGTGTTGCAATGATTTTCACCCAACTACACGTACACTCAATGCTGATAATGCTCTTAACCGTTCTATGTACATCAATATTATTTTCATTGGGCGGATTTATCAATGGAGCCTACGCAAAAAGTTTTGATGATGTATCAATTGTTCCCGTCTTTATTTTGACCCCATTAACCTATTTAGCTGGCGTTTTTTATTCGGTCGACTTGCTCCCTGAGTTTTGGCGGCAAGTCTCTCTGTTCAATCCTATTCTGTATATGGTGAATGCTTTCCGCTTCGGAATTCTTGGTCAGTCGGATATCGGAATTTCAGCAGCATTTCTGGTGATAGGAGGCTTTATAGCCGTACTTACTTGGGCTGCAATGTGGGTTTTGGGCAAAGGTGCAGGGATTAAAGATTAACCACTGCGAGATACTTTCGAAACCGATTTAAGTGGCCGTAATGCTTTGATCACTTGTGCTAAATGATGACGATCTCGGACGGTGATAATAAAGGTAATACCGATATATCTCCCTTCTCCATCAGACATGGATACATCTTCAATACTGGCACTTTTATTGGCGATAACCGTTGCAATAGTTGCCAGCGCACCACGTTGGTTGGAGTTTTCAATTTTTATCGCTACAGCATAGTCTCCTTCAACTTCTTTTTCCCATTCAACATCGACCCACTTCTCAGGATGGTTTCTAAACTCGGCCAAGTTTTTACAGGTTTTTCTATGGATAACGATACCGCGTCCAGCTGAAACGTAGGCGAGGATTTCATCACCGGGAATGGGGTAACAACATTTGGGGAAAGTCAGCACCATACCTTCGGTGCCTTTGATGGCAAGGGGGGTATCTTTGCTTGAACCGCTCTCTGTTTTCTTTGTTGCGTCAGGGACAAGATGTTGCGCAACAATGGTTGCAAGACGATTTCCAAGACCAATTTGAATTAAAAGATCATCAGGTTCTTCGAGGATGAATTCCTTCAGAACACTTTCGAGGTTTGCGTAAGGAATCTCTGCAAGCTCGGTATCATATCGTTCCAGTTCGCGACTCAACATCCTGTGACCTAAGATCTTGGCTTCATCTTCTTGCAGGTGATTTAGAAAATGGCGGATCTGCGATCGTGCTTTTGCCGTGACAACGAAATTAAGCCAAGCAGGATTAGGCTTGGCTCCGGGGGCGGTAACAATTTCAACGGTCTGTCCTGTTTCTAGTTCAGCTTTTAAGGGAGCCAGACGTCTGTTGATTCTTGCTGTAACGCAGCTATCACCAATGTCTGAGTGAATCGCGTAGGCAAAATCCACTGCTGTAGAGCCGCGCGGTAGTTCCAGAATCTCACCTAGCGGAGTGAAGACATATATCTCATCAGGGAATAGATCAATTTTGACGTGTTCCAAGAATTCTTTTGAATTACCCGCTTGTTGCTGCATCTCAAGGATACGTTTTAACCAGTCTCTAGCGCGCTTATGAGCATTGTTTGCAGCACTACCACTTTTATATAACCAATGGGCAGCAATCCCTGCTTCGGCGACTTCATTCATTTCGCGTGTACGGATCTGAATTTCGATAGGGACGCCGTGAGGGCCAAAAAGTACGGTATGCAAAGACTGGTAGCCATTAGATTTAGGAATGGCGATATAGTCTTTGAATTTGCCTGGGACGGGTTTAAAGAGGTTGTGAACAGAGCCTAAAATTCGATAGCACATGTCGACGCTTTCAACGTTGATCCGAAAACCATAGACATCAAAAACTTCTGAAAATGAAAGTTGGTTCTTGCTCATTTTCTTGTAAAGGCTGTAGACGTGTTTTTCTCTTCCTGCTACGTCGGCCGAAAGTTTTTCTTGGCGTAAGCGCCGTTTGATCGCATTTTTGTTTTTATTGACGATTTCTTTGCGGTGACCGCGTGCTTTTTTGACCTCATTGACCAAAACTTTGTAACGATTTGGGTAGAGGGTTGAGAAGCCTAATTCTTCGAGTTCTAATCGAATACTATTCATCCCCAAACGTTGGGCAATGGGGGCATAAATTTCGAGAGTTTCTCTGGCTATACGACGGCGTTTTTCAGGTTTAAGAGCTTCCAAAGTACGCATGTTGTGGGTTCTGTCTGCCAGCTTGACCAAAATGACTCGAATATCATTTGACATCGCCATCATCATTTTTCGGAAATTTTCAGCTTGTTTTTCAGCTTGGTTTTCAAACTCGAGATGCGTAAGTTTACTGACGCCATCAACGATCTCAGAAACTTCTGAGCCAAATGTATCTGATAGGTCTTCTTTCGAAATGGAGGTATCTTCGAGCACATCATGCAACATTGCCGCGATCAATGTTTCGTGATCCATGTGCATTTGAGCGAGTATTAAGCTAACTTCCAGCGGATGCTGAATGTAGGCTTCGCCACTGGCTCTAGTCTGGCCTTCATGGGCTGAAGCTCCAAACTCGTAGGAGTGACGGATCAACTCTACTTGGTCAGATTCTAGATAAGTGGACGATAAATCACATAGGTCATTAATATTGTACATGACCTAAGCTTACCGCAGAGCGGGGGTGTTCTGGAAGTCTAGCTTCTGGCTTCTTCATCCTCTGAAGGAATCGCTAAGTCACCAAGAGCAGCCATTTCTTCATCCATTTTTTCTTTGGCGTCAATGGCTTCGACTTTTTCCATATTGATCAACCCTTCTGCAATTTCGCGAAGGGCGATAACAGTAGGTTTGTCTTTATTTTCTTCTACTAACGTAGGAGAACCCATTGCTATTTGACGTGCACGTTTACTCGCCAATAAAACAAGATCAAAACGGTTGCCAACAAGCGGCAGACAATCTTCAATAGTAACTCGAGCCATGGGTTTCCTCAGATGTGACTTTGTGAACAGCCGAGCATCTTAGCAAAAGAACGTTGTTATTCCAATAGGCCGTTCAATAAAAACGAATTTTCTTGTTGTTGCACTGATGAACGCAGCCGATTAGCTCGTAGAATAGATTGGATATCAGCTAAAGCGGTGTGAAAATCATCGTTTATTACGATAAAGTCATAGTCCTTATAGTGGGTCATTTCTGTAATGGCATCTCTCATACGTCTTTCAACCACGTCATCGGTATCTTCTCCGCGACGTTTTAATCTTTGCTCGAGTTCATTATAGGATGGAGGAAGAATGAAAATGCTGAGACAGTCAGGTTTATGTTCACGCACTTGTCGTGCACCTTGCCAGTCAATTTCAAGAATCACGTCTGAACCCGTTACCAGTTGAGAGGATACGGCTTCATTTGATGTTCCGTAGGAGTGATCGAAGACATTAGCTGATTCTAGAAAATCTCCAGCTTCAATCATTAGCTCAAACTGAGCTTGTTCGACAAAATGATAGTTGACACCATCATTTTCACCTGCACGTTTTGCTCTTGTTGTGTGTGATATTGATACCGAAATATCAGGGGATGAACTGACCAGAGCACTTACGAGGCTAGTTTTACCCGCTCCCGAAGGTGCGGAAATAATATAAAGTTGGCCACTCATTTTAAGATCTTCTTATTAATTGTTATTTTAGTTAGCATGATACTCCCCATTTCTCAATTTAATTGTGCTTGTAATTTTTTAGATATTTAAGTTGTCAGGTTAATTCCAATAGACCTATAATTTCTGAATCATACTGCTCAATGCTCATTCGATATTTTGAATCTGTTCTCGCATCTGTTCGATCAATACCTTTAATTCTATAGAGGCTTCAGTGCTATCCATATGAGCTGATTTTGAACCAAGAGTGTTGGCCTCACGATTCATTTCTTGCATCAAGAAGTCTAGACGACGTCCGATTGGCCCTTGTTGTTTGATGACTCGTGAGATTTCGGTGAGATGCGCATCAAGCCGGTCGAGCTCTTCGTCGACATCCATCTTCTGCGCCATTAGGGCAACTTCTTGCTCGAGCCGGCTTTCATCCATACGTTCGATGACTTCTTCTATTCTATCAAGTAGTTTTTTGTTGAGAGACTGCATGATTTCCGGCATGCGTTGTCTTATCTTAGCGACTTCTTCAGTCGCTGCAGCACAACGTGTTTCAATCATTTCTGCGAGTTTTTGGCCTTCCCTTAGCCGTGTATCGATCAAGGTTTCTAGGGTCTCATCCATCAGAGATGCAATGGCCTTACCAGTAAGCTCGAGGTCGAGGTCTGATTTATGAAGAACGCCCGGCCAGTTTAATACATCGAGTGGATTGAGTGGCGCTGTCTCATAGACCACACCCGCAATTTCTTTACCTGCGGTGGCGATTTGCTCAACCAAAGCGAGGTTCACTTTTAATGATTCTTGTTGAGCTTCGGTTTTAAACTTAAGAGTACAGTCGACCTTGCCACGTTTTAGCTTATTAGAAATTTGTTCGCGAAACTGAGATTCTAGGCCTCGTAGTTCTTCTGGCAAGCGTAAATTTACATCGAGATAGCGGTTATTGACCGAGCGAATTTCCCAAACAGCATTACCCCAATCCCCAGTTGATCCATGGCGTGCGAAGGCTGTCATACTGTGAGCCATTAGATTTTCTCCTGGATTTTCACTTGTACATCATCGGTTTTTTCTTCAATGTGACCAATTTGAAAGGCTTGTTCACCTAGCTCATGGAGCCGACCAATAATGGCTGGCGCTTGCTCTGCATCGACGATCAAGACCATGCCTATTCCACAATTGAAGGTACGATACATTTCAGCTTGGTCGATATTACCCGCTTTTTGCAGCCAATTAAAAATCTCAGGTGTTTCCCAGCTATTTGAATCAACTATCGCAGCACAGTTTTCTGGCATGACACGTGGAATGTTTTCTAATAAGCCTCCTCCGGTAATATGTGCCAGAGCGTGTACAGGGAATTGGCTGATCACGTCGAGCAGTGATTTAACATAAAGACGTGTTGGTTCTAACAGCACCTCACCAATGGGTCTGCCGTTGAAATCTTCTGTTAGGCTGGTGTTTGAGACTTCTAGTACCTTACGAATTAATGAGTAACCATTGGAGTGGGGGCCGCTTGAGGCAAGTCCGATCAATGCATTACCTGGCTTGACTTGACTACCATCAATGATGTCTTCTTCTTCGACAACACCCACACAGAAACCTGCAAGATCATAATCACCTTCAGTATACATATCAGGCATTTCTGCGGTTTCACCACCAATTAAGGCACAACCAGATTGTTCACAACCTGCAGCAATACCACCGATCACATCACTCGCGATATCGACGGAAAGTTTGGAGGTCGCATAATAATCGAGGAAAAAGAGTGGCTCTGCACCTTGGACGATCAGGTCGTTGACACACATGGCGACTAGGTCAATTCCTATGGTGTCATGTTTACCGGTCTCAATGGCGAGTCGCAGTTTGGTGCCGACACCATCAGTGCCTGAAACAAGCACAGGGTTTTTATAGCCCGTATCAGCAAGCTTAAAGAGAGCTCCAAATCCACCAACATTGCCCATCACCCCCGATCGATGAGTGCGTTTTACTAGCGGTTTAATCCGATCAACGAGCTGGTTACCGCTATCGATATCGACACCTGCATCTTTGTAGGTGAGAGAAGAAGTTTTTGTCATGTTGTTGCCGTGTACGGGAAACATCTAATTCTATAAACTATAAAGGTTTTGGACAAGGGGTCTTTAAAGATTAAAGTATGGCACAACGATTGCCTTTATAATCCATTAATCACTTACCAAGACGATTAGGGGAGTTCTGATCATTCCATGAGTGAATCTGAGCTTCTTTTAAAACTTGAAAATTGAACGCTAGGAGAGGACGTGTTAAGTAAACTTAATGATTCACAAAAATGGTTTTTGCTGGCAATTTTAACTTTCAGTGGCTGGCTGGTCTACCTATTAGCGCCAGTACTCACGCCATTTTTGATCAGCGCATTGCTTGCTTATTTGGGTGACCCATTAGTTGACCGACTAGAAGAACATAAAATATCACGCACACTCGGTGTTGTTGTCGTTTTCTTCGTTATGTCTTTAGTTAGCTTGATCTTCCTGTTGGTTATGATCCCCATGTTGGAAAAACAGATATCTGTTCTCATCGTGAAAGCACCACAAGCGATAGATAGTCTGCAAGACACGATCTTACCTAAAATTGCTCAATTTGCTGGTTTTGAAACGCCGACTTTAGACACGAGTGCATTCAAACGAGCGATTATGGGGAATTGGCAAAGTTTCGGTGGTGCTATGGGAAGTATTTTTGAAAAGCTGACCTCATCCGGCTTAAAAATTATAAATTGGTTGGCTTTCTTGGTGTTGATCCCGGTTGTCACATTTTATCTATTACGTGACTGGGACATTATGATCGCGAAAATTCATGATCTATTACCACGCAGATTGGAATCTACCGTTAACCGTTTGGCTAAAGAGTGTGATGAAGTTTTAGCTGAATTCTTCAGAGGCCAGCTATCGGTCATGATAGCTCTCGCGATTATTTATACCGTTGGTTTGATGATCGTTGGCCTTGACCTCGCATTTCTGATCGGCATGATCTCTGGCTTAGTCAGTTTCGTTCCTTACTTAGGCTTTATAGTTGGAATAGTTATAGCCAGTATTGCAGCATTGATGCAGTTTCAGGATGGCATTCATTTAGTATATGTCGCGATCGTATTTGGTATCGGCCAAGCATTAGAAGGTATGGTTCTATCGCCGCTGTTAGTCGGCGATCGTATTGGTCTACATCCTGTTGCGGTCATCTTTGCAGTAATGGCTGGCGGTCAGCTTTTTGGCTTTGTTGGTGTACTACTAGCGTTACCTGTTGCTGCGATTATTGTGGTGATTGTGCGACACTGGCATGAACTCTATAAAGAAAGTGATTTTTATACTCCATGATCAAATCATAATTGAAAAAGCAAGGCATCTATCTTTATTGATGAATATACATTCAGGCATGCAGCTACCATTAGCATTTGGTCAGACGGAAGCATTTTCTTTTGAACAGTTTTTAGCTGGGGGAAGTGTCGAAGCTGTTCAAAAACTTCAAGATATAAGCTTGCAAGAAGATCACGCTACAGCGGAGACGGTTTTTCTTTGGGGAGCGGAAGGTTCTGGCAAAAGTCATCTGCTACAAGCCTTGTGTAAAGCATTGTCAGACAACGGCAAGCAATCACTTTATTTACCGCTTTTACAAGTGCAAAAATTTACCCCACAAATACTTGAAGGTTTGGAGTCACTCCCCGTCATTTGTTTAGATGACATTGATCACATTGCCGGAGACGAAATGTGGGAGCAGGCAATATTCCACCTTTTTAATCGTATCAAAGATGCTGGGAGTTTGCTGATTATGGCGGCTAATACAGCACCACAGTCGATACAGTTTACGCTAGCTGACCTTGCATCAAGAGTGAACTGGGGCCTTATCTATCAATTACATGATCTTGACGATACTGAAAAGCTGGCAGTGTTACAAAACAGGGCAAGCGATAGAAGCTTTGAGCTACCTGATGAAGTTGGTGAATACTTGATCAAAAGATTGCCTAGAGATATGCATGGACTATGTGATTTTCTAGACAAACTTGATGTTGCAAGCCTTGCTGCAAAAAGAAAACTTACTATCCCGTTCGTTCGTGATCTAATGGAAAATAATTTATGAAAAACTTATGTCTAAGTTTATTTATCTGTCTGTCATTACTTCTAGATAACGTAAGTGAAGCCAAAGAAACTCGAAGTGAAGTTGCTGAAACCTTATTTTCAAATTATAAAAATTCAGTTGTACAAGTACGAATAATTGATAAAACATCGCAATCAAAAGCATCCATAGGATCAGGTTTTTTTGTAGCGGCTGATGATATGGAAGGCGGTTACATCGTGAGTAATTTTCATGTGGTTTCTGAATGGGTTTATAAACCAGAACGATATGAAATTAAGTACTTAATGAATGACAAACGAGAAGGTGATTTAACCCTAGTCGGAATTGATGTTGTTCATGATTTATCTTTGCTAAAGATAGATCTTAAACCACAAAGAGAATTTGGTTTTTCAAACCGAAAATTAACTCAAGGTGAACGCCTCTATTCATTTGGCAACCCTCATGATATTGGTTTATCTATTGTTGAAGGGACTTATAATGGTTACATTGAAAAATCATTATATGAAAAAATCCATTATACAGGCTCAGTTAATCCTGGTATGAGTGGAGGTCCAGTGGTTGATCGAAACGGGAGCCTGACGGGTGTGAATGTTTCCGGTGCAGGCAATCAATTAAGTTTTCTTGTGCCGAAAGAGTATGTCAATAAACTAATCCTCAATGGAAGGAAAAATGCTGAAACGGATTTAAAATTTCTAGATGTTATTCGAGATCAGTTATTAGCCAATCAGAAAGAATATATGCAGTTTTTTTTAAATGAGCCGCTTAATGCAGTTACGATGAACTCATATTCATTACCCGGAGAACTAGGGGATTTTATGAAGTGTTGGGGTGGTACGAAGAAGCGCGAAAAAATGCTCTACGAACAGACCTATCAAGTTTGTCGAACGGAAGATGATATCTATCTTTCATCTGGGCAGCGCTCAGGAGTGATCGAATATAAACATGAGCTATTTAAGAATAAAGGACTCGGTAAAATGCGATTTTTTTCTTTGATGGAAGGTAAGTTTTCTCATCCAGGTTCTGCGGCATTTGCTGATGAAGAAATGGTCACGGAGTATGAGTGTAAGACCGGACAAGTTGAACATGAGCAGACTAAATCAAAACTTGTTTTTTGTTTGAGAGAGTATAAAAAGTTTAGCGGCGTTTATGATGCTTGGATGGGGGCGGTTATCTTGGCTGAAAATGATGAAGTGCTACAGACAAGCTTGATGTTGTCTGGAGTCAGTTACGAGAATGCTGTGAAGTTTTCACAAGCTTATATGAAAAAAATGAGCTGGATTAAGTAATGACTGAATCGATAGCAAGTTTTGGTGTTCTTGAGGTTCTAAGTCGCAGCGGAAAAGTTATACAGCGAGCTGAACTTGATCAAAATACTCTGAGTATTGGTCGTTCCTATGAAAATGATATTATTCTTGATGACCATTATGTTTGCCCAGAGCACCTTTCAGTTATAAAAGAAGGTGATGGGCTTCTTGTTGAAGATCTCAACAGTGTGAATGGTTTATTTCAAAATAAGTTTCATATCAATGGTGATAGGTTAAAAGTATCGCCAAATGAGACCTTTCGAATAGGTCACACTACCTTACGTTATCGATTGAGCGACATGCCGATCACAGCAACAAAAGTTGATCGACATGCTCAGAACTCTTTTTGGTCTCTACAAAACCCATGGTTAATTTGTCTTATCACTTTGATCTTTATTGGATTCTCTGGGGTAGAAGCTTTTTTTGCCCAAATGGAAGAAACTGATAATTTAAAGCTCTTATCTGAATTACTTTCCGGTCTATTTGTTGTTTTAAGCTGGGCTGGCCTTTGGGCATTGTTTGGGAAACTGATCGTTGATCGTGCTTCTTTCTTAACTCACTTTGGGATTTTTTCACTAGCCAATATTTTATTTTCATTGATCTCAATTATTCTAGGTTATCTTTTCTATGCCTTTGGTTTTGATAGCGCACTTTCCACCGTTTCTATGTTGTTAACTGCGTGTGTTTCGATCTGGTTGCTTTATACCCATTTGGGTTACAGCACAAAAATGACGAGACGATCAATGCTGACTTTTTCGGCCGTATTAACATTTCTCGGGATAGGATTTTATTTCCTACAAATGCAGGTATTGCAGTCTGAGTTTAATTACATGCCAAGCTATGATGTGATTTTGAAATCACCTGACTTTAACTTTGTTTCTGGAGAATCCGTAGATAACTTTTTTACTGCTACGGATACTCTAAAAGAACAATTACGAGAAGAAATTAATCAGCAGTAGTTTCGTTTTCTTCGATAAGCTTTTTGAGCTCTCGTGAACGGTATCGAGCATAAAACCCCGCACCTAAATAGAGGCAAGCACTTAGCAATATTTCAAGAGAGGCGAAGATACGATTATCTGGGGCACTCCATACCTCGACCACGCCGTGTATCATATATAGCAATGAAATAATGCAAATCCAAGCATGGGTGTAGGGTTTCTGTTTGAGGATGCCATACAGGCCTAACAGCAATGGTAACCCACCTAATAGTAAAACAAAGCTGGTGGAAGATTCCTTCAGCGTTGTTGGGTTTATCGCCCAGAAAGCGATTAGGGCGAGTAGCCCAAAGTAGCCAATAAATGTAGCGGTTCGTGCTGTTTCTATTTTATTCACGCCGTCCTTTCTCCAGTTCTTTTGCAGTGGTCGCTAGTCGTTTTCCTAAAGCAACACATAACTTTTTTTCATCATCAGAAAGTGCGTTATTGCTACTGCCGCCTGCGAAGTGGCTTGCACCATAGGGCGTTCCACCTGTTGTGGTCGCGAGCAGAGCTTGTTCAGAATAAGGTAGCCCAAGCACCATCATGCCATGGTGAAGCAGTGGCAACATCATATTTAATAAGGTAGATTCTTGTCCGCCATGCATGGAGGCGGAAGAGTCAAAGACGACGGCAGGTTTACCTCTCATCGTACCGGCCAGCCAAAGCTCACTGGTGTTGTCTAAAAAATACTTTAGAGGTGCTGCCATATTACCGAAATGAACGGGGCTTCCGAGTGCTAGGCCGTGGCATTGTTTAAGGTCATCAAGGCTTGCATAAACAGCACCGGAGTCAGGGATTGTTGCCTCTGTTGCTTCGCAGGTGGGCGACACCTCTGGGACTGTGCGTAATACAGCTTCACAACCTGAGACCTGCTCAACTCCGCGAGCAACATGTCGAGCCATGTCTGCAACATTGCCGTGACGACTGAAATAGAGAACGAGTATGTTGATCAAAATATCAATAAACCTTTATGTTTGTTATAGGGGAAGAGCTGTTTTAAGTTTATAAAATATCGAGCACAGACTCAGGTGGGCGACCAATTGCAGCTTTACCATTACTGACAACAATAGGGCGCTCGATGAGGATAGGGTTTTCAACCATCGCCTTGATCAGCTGCTCATCACTGAGGCTATCATCGGCAAGATTATTTTCGTTGTATGCTGCTTCACCTTTACGCATCAATTCACGTGGAGCAAGGTTTAACATCGTAAGAAGGTTTTGAACGATAGCGACATCCGGTATGGTTTTTAAATATTCAACCACTTCGGGTTCGATGCCTTTTTCCTCAAGTAGTGCTAAAGTTTGTCGAGATTTTGAACAACGAGAATTATGATAAATAGTGACGCTCATCTTTTATGGGTTCCTGTTTTAGAGTTTGAGAATATTTTAATATGAATTTTGCTCCAGTGCAGATTATTTCAAAACTTAGTGAATTACGAGACTTTTTGATCTTTGTAAAAAAACATTTTACAGCCGATAACTGTGTTCGAACCGCAGCATCACTCTCCTACACGTCATTATTGTCGCTTGTACCTATGATGGCGGTCATGTTCTCGACTTTAGCGGCTTTCCCTGTTTTCCAAGGTATCGAACATGATATTGAGGCTTTTATTTTTAATAACTTTGTTCCAGCATTAGGACAAACTGTTCAAACTTATATGCATGAGTTTAGTGAAAAAGCATCAGGTTTACGTGCGGTTGGGGTTTGTTTTCTATTCGTTACAGTGTTGGCGATGATGAATACCATTGAAGCGGCTTTTAATGCGATCTGGCGTGTACGCACAAAACGTAAACCAGCAACACGTTTCATGACATATTGGGCTATTTTAACACTAGGGCCGTTGTTGGTTGGAACAGGTTTTGTTGCGACATCTTATCTTGTGTCATTGCCTATCTTTAGCGAGGTTGATCAGACCTTAGGGCTTAAGCGTAAGTTCTTAATTTTATTTCCTTTTCTGACGACTACACTTGCTTTTTTTGTCATTTATCGCTTGTTGCCGAATCGAGTAGTGTCGGCTAAAAGTGCCATTATTGGTGGGCTGGTGGCGGGCATTTTATTTGAAATTGCAAAAAGATTGTTTGCTTATTACGTCGTTCATTTTCCTAGCCAGCAGGCAGTCTATGGCGCATTTGCAACGATTCCCATTTTCTTACTCTGGATTTACCTATCGTGGCTGGTCATCCTGTTCGGTGCTGAAATTACACGCTGCCATATGATTTATCATCGTTATGTGGGCAAGGTTAATGAAGGTAACCGAAATATGTTTGTAGATGCCTACCGGATTACAGGACAACTTTGGAAAGGACAGATCGCGAGTCAACCACGCACAGTATCCGATTTGCTCGTGCACGAACCAGATATGAATGATGATCGCGTTTATGAAATATTACGTGCCTTGCGCGAAGCCGGTTGGGTACAACGTACTGAAGAGGGTGGCTGGATTTTGTTGCGAGATCTTAGTGATGAAACCTTGTTGAATTTATATCAAACATTGCCGGGAGGATTGCCGCTGTCAGGTCAAGAACTGATCAGAGAAGATGTGTGGAATCAGCGATTATTCACGGAGCTTGGAAAAGCATTCGGAAGCTTGGAATTATCGATGAAAGCTTCGTTAAAATCACTCTACGAATAATAATCCGTTAGATAAAGTGATGTCCAAAAGCACATGGTTATATCCAAGTAAAAAGCTGGAATTGGAGTAACGGGGATGTGGGAATGAAGTACATTTTGTACAATGAAGAAGCTTCGGTGGATTGCCTAGCTCTACCTGTTTATGAATAGCAACTGAGTCCCGACAGCGATGGTTTGAGCTGCCGGGAGAGCTGAGGTTTAGATTGGTTGCGCGTAAAAAGGTTCTAGCCAAGTAACTTTTGAGTGATAAATGATCTCGCTTCAGCAGCATCAATATCGGTGCTTTCCGAATCTCGGCGGCCTTTATATTCCATTTGACCCGCATCTAATCCACGATCACTGAGCACTAAACGGTGAGGAATTCCGATCAACTCCAGATCGTTAAACATCACTCCTGGGCGCTCTTTTTTGTCGCAGAGTAGAACGTCAAAACCTGCTTGCATAAACTCAGTATAGAGCTGCTCTGCCGTTTCTTTGACCCGATCCGATTTATGTGCGTTGACGGGAACGATGGCAAGTTGGAAAGGTGCAATGGCATCAGGCCAGATAATGCCTGACTCGTCGTAGTTTTGTTCAATAGCGGAGGCCACGACACGAGAAACTCCAATGCCGTAACAGCCCATGATCATATCGATCGCTTTTCCATTTTCGTCCAGACAGTTGGCTTTCATGCTTTTGCTGTACTTATCTCCTAGTTGAAAGATATGTCCAACTTCAATTCCTTTCGCGATCTGAATCGTCCCTTCACCATCTGGGCTGGCTTCGCCTTCTTCGATATTGCGAATATCTGCAACGATGGGTTCTGCCAGATCACGCTCCCAATTAACGCCTGTTAAATGTTTACCATCTTCATTTGCACCACATGCAAAATCAGCGACTACGGCAGCAGAGTGATCAACCACGACAGGAATTTCAAGCCCGACAGGTCCAATGGAGCCAACAGAGCAACCAAGTGCTTGTTTGATTTTTTCAGCATCGGCAAAGCTGAAAGGTGATGAAACCTGTTCAATCTTTTCAGCTTTTATGGGATTCAACACATGGTCACCACGGATCACCAACGCGACCAGCGAATCATCTTCGCCTTCAACGATCAGTGTTTTGAGACATTGCTTAGACTCAATGGCTAAGTGTTTGCAGACTTCTTCAATGCTGTGCTGTCCGGGTGTGTCAACAGTACTCATCTCTTGAGCGGCTGTTGGACGTGGTTGATCGGGCAATGGAGCAGGGGTTAGTTCGACGTTAGATGCGTACTCACTTTCGGTACTGAAGGCGATATCATCTTCACCGGATTCAGCTAACACATGAAACTCATGAGAGGCGCTGCCACCAATGTTACCGGTATCGGCTTCGACAGCACGGAATTTTAGACCTAGGCGAGAAAAAATACGCGAATAGGCGGCGAACATCACATCATAGGTGGCTTGTAATGACTCCTGATCAAGGTGAAAAGAGTAGGCATCTTTCATCAAAAATTCACGTGAGCGCATGATACCGAAACGTGGACGGATCTCATCACGAAATTTAGTTTGAATTTGATAAAAGTTTGCTGGTAGCTGTTTATAGCTTCTGATCTCATTTCTGACTAAAGAAGTGATCACTTCCTCCGCCGTAGGGCCGTAGCAAAACTCTCTATTATGTCGGTCAGAGATTCTAAGTAGCTCCGGACCATATTGCTCCCATCGACCAGACTCTTCCCATAAACCAGCGGGCTGCACAGAAGGCATCAACAGTTCCTGAGCACCGGCGAGATCCATCTCTTCGCGAACGATCTTTTCTACTTTACGCAAAACTTTTAGGCCTAGTGGCAGCCATGAGTAAATGCCTGAGGCGGTTTGTCGGATCATTCCGGCACGTAACATAAGTTGATGACTGATGACTTCGGCATCAGCAGGAGCATCTCTAAGGGTTGGTAGTAAAAGGTTTGATAATCGCATTGTTGTATTTAGCCATGAATTCTTGAACGGCGAATTCTACAACAATTGTGGAGAACAGATAATAAGTTTTACAAGAAGTCCGATGCGAGCCTTATCACACGAGTTGACTCTATCAAGGAGAAAGCTTGATAAGGGAAGTTATTAGTTGCAATGCGTGTTTAGGTTTTTTTGGTTATCTTTAATTCTTTGCTGACGTTGTTCTTCGGATAGTTTAACGCGCTTACCCTTGGTATTCGTTTCAAAGACACGGTTTGCGATGGTAATTTGTTTGAGGTTATTTTTTAGATTAGTGCAGTATTCAGCCATTTCTTTTTGAGCGCGTGCTTCATCCTGCTTGGCCAATGCAGCATCTCGCTCTTTATCCTCTGCTATTTTACTTTTTTCCCTATCTTCATGGAGTTTGTTGATAGCCTCCTGATCAGATTGCCCGCCACGCTTTTTAATTTGTTGGCTTTCACAGTTTTTAGATGCTGATTGAGTATATTCGATCTCGCCGTTAGCCTTTACACACTTAAAGATACCCTTCGCTGAAGCTGTCGAGATTGTCGCATTGAGAAGTATCAAGCTGAATAATAAGTAGAAACCTGTCATAAGTTTGTCTGTGAGCTTAGTTTTCATGAGTTATATTGGCATAAAGTAGTATAAAAATTGACTTATATATTGACCTAAGGGGCCGATTTCAGTCATTATAGGCGATTTCCCTGCGAAGCTTTTTCACGGGGACGTTTATCAATAGAAATAATAAAGCAATAATTGTTCCTTGTTGGATTAAGTTACGACGAGGCTCAAGCTGTTATGGTGAATTTAAGTGGGTGACAAGTTAAGAGGTGCGGAGATATTACTGAAGGCGCTGGCTGATGAGGGCGTTGAACATATCTTTGGGTATCCTGGTGGAGCTGTATTGCATATTTATGATGCAATCTTTAAACAGGATGCGGTTCAGCATATTCTTGTTCGACATGAGCAAGGTGCGACGCATGCGGCGGATGGTTATGCGCGATCGACTGGCAAAGCGGGCGTCGTTTTGGTGACGTCTGGACCTGGTGCGACTAACTGTGTCACAGGTATTGCGACGGCTCACATGGACTCTATCCCAATGGTCGTTTTGACAGGACAGGTTCCTAGTCATTTGATTGGTAATGACGCGTTTCAAGAAGTCGACAATGTCGGTATCACTCGTCCCTGCGTAAAACATAATTTCATGGTTGAGCGGGTTGAAGATCTGGCGATTACGATCAAAAAGGCATTTCATGTTGCAACGACGGGTCGGCCGGGGCCTGTTGTGGTTGATATTCCTAAGGATATTACCGCTGATGTAACTGAATACTCATACCCTAAAACAGTTGAAATGCGCTCATACAAGCCTGTTGTAAAGGGGCATCAAGGCCAGATGAAACGTGCTGTTGAAATGCTAATGGCTGCAAAAAGGCCCATGATTTATTCAGGCGGCGGCGTGGTTATTGATAATGCAGCAGAACATCTGATTGAATTTACTCGTACATTAGGTTTTCCAATCACTCAAACATTGATGGGGCTTGGAGCATTTCCAGCAAATGACCCACAGAATTTACAAATGTTGGGTATGCACGGAACTTACGAAGCCAATATGGCGATGCATCAGTGCGATGTATTGATCGCGATAGGTGTTCGTTTTGATGATCGCGTGACTGGAAACTTAGAACAATTTTGCCCTAAGGCAAAAATCATTCATATTGATATTGATCCTGCTTCGATAGCGAAAAATGTTGCGGTTGATATTCCTATCGTTGGTAGCGTAACAAACGTTCTTGGCGAAATGAATAAGATGATCAAGTCCTGCCAGTTTGACCCAATGGATATGGAAAAAGATGTTTGGTGGCAGCAGATCGCCAAATGGCGGGCTGTTGATTGCATGCACTATGATCGTACTACGGAGGTGATCAAGCCTCAGTATGTAATCGAAGAGTTAGATAAGCTCACCAATGGTGATGCCTTTATCACTTCTGATGTTGGTCAACACCAAATGTGGGCTGCACAATATTATAAGTTCAACAAGCCTCGTCGATGGATCAACTCAGGCGGGCTAGGCACAATGGGCTTTGGTGTGCCTGCAGCAATGGGTGTTCAACTTGCTCATCCTGATGAGACAGTTTGCTGTATCAGTGGTGAAGCATCGTTGGTTATGTGTATTCAAGAGCTATCGACGTGTTTGCAATACGGTTTACCGATCAAAATTATCAGCTTGAATAACCGTTATATGGGTATGGTTCGGCAGTGGCAAGAATTTTTCTATGATCGACGTTATTCTCACTCTTATCTTGATGCACTGCCTGATTTTGTTAAATTAGCTGAATCTTTTGGTCATGTTGGTATGCGTGTTGAAAAAACATCGGATGTAAGCGGAGCCTTGAAAGAAGCGTTAGCTATGAAAGATCGCCTAGTCTTAATGGATATCGTTACTGATCAAACAGAGAATGTTTATCCAATGATCTCGGCGGGTAAAGGTCATCATGAAATGGAATTGCCGGCAGGTGCGAACAGGGAGTTATCATAATGCAGCGACATATAATCTCTATTTTATTGGAAAATGAAGCTGGTGCACTGTCACGTGTAGCTGGATTATTTTCTGCGCGTGCTTACAATATTGAGTCACTCACTGTTGCTCCGACAGAAGATCCAACGATGTCTCGAATGACACTCGTAACGAATGGGACGGCTGAGACAGTCGAACAGATCCAAAAACAGTTAAATAAGCTGATCGACGTGATCAAATTGGCTGATCTGAACGAAGTTCGACATATTGAACGTGAGCTCATGTTAGTTAAAACAAAAGCCAGTGGTGACAGTCGGGAAGAAGTAAAACGACTGGTGGATATTTTTCGTGGCCGGATCATCGATGTGACCGATGCGACTTATACCATTGAGATAACTGGTACAGGTAAAAAACTCGATGCTTTGTTAGAAGCATTGGATAAAAAAGAAATTATAGAAGTGGTGCGCACGGGAGTCACCGGCATTGCCCGTGGCGAAAACGCACTGCATCTTTAAGCCCTCCAATCACAATTAATTTGCGAGAAATAGCATGAAAGTTTATTACGATAAAGATACGGATCTATCTATTATCCAATCAAAAAAAGTAGCCATTATTGGTTACGGTTCACAAGGGCATGCGCATGCCAATAACCTGAAAGATTCTGGTGTCGATGTCGTCGTCGGTTTGCGTCCAGGCTCATGCTCAGCTGCTAAAGCGGAAGCGGAAGGCTTAAAAGTTGCGGATACCGTCGTTGCAGTAGCAGGTGCAGATGTCGTGATGATCTTGACGCCTGATGAGTTCCAGTCACAGCTTTATAAAGAAGAAATTGAACCAAACTTGAAGCAGGGTGCTGTATTAGCATTTGCGCACGGTTTCTCAATCATTTACAACCAAGTCATCCCTCGGAAAGATTTAGACGTCATCATGATTGCGCCTAAAGCTCCTGGCCACACAGTACGCAGCGAATTTGTTAAAGGTGGTGGTATTCCTGATTTGATCGCGATTCAACAAGATGCTTCAGGTAACGCGAAAGATATCGCATTATCTTACGCATCAGGTGTTGGTGGTGGTCGTACAGGTATCATCGAAACAACCTTCCGTGACGAGACAGAAACTGATCTGTTCGGTGAGCAAGCTGTTTTATGTGGTGGTGCTGTTGAGCTTGTTAAAGCAGGTTTTGAAACATTAACGGAAGCGGGTTATGAACCTGAAATGGCTTACTTCGAATGTTTACATGAGTTGAAATTGATTGTCGATCTTATGTATGAAGGCGGTATCGCTAATATGAATTACTCGATTTCGAACAACGCTGAATACGGTGAGTATGTTACAGGCCCTCGAATCATCAATGAAGAAAGTCGTCAGGCGATGCGTGATGCGTTGAAAAACATTCAAGAAGGTAAATACGCGAAACAATTTATCCAAGAAGGCCAATCGGGTTATCCAGAAATGACTTCAATGCGTCATATTAATGCTGAGCATCCAATTGAAAAAACAGGTGCTAAGTTACGTGCAATGATGCCTTGGATTCAGAAACTTGTTGATAAGTCTAAAAACTAATTAGCTAAAGTAGTTTCCCGAGCCTCATATCATTGAGGTTCGGTATTTTAAGTGTGCTCGTTTCCTAATCAGAAAAACTCAGTCCTATATTTATTACTTGAAAATAATGTTGTGTTGCGGAATTATAGGTAGTGTTTACTCATTTGTGATTTTCAATGCCTAGCAATCGATATCCGATTATCGCCAGAGAAGGGTGGCTATTTATTCTGATAGTTATACTACTGGGACTAATCTTACTCTATGTACTTTATCCTGCTGCAGCCATTTCCGTCTGGGCATTATTGGTACCTATGGTCTATTTTTTTCGTGATCCACACAGAGTAATTCCTGCATCACCAACCGCTATTGTTAGTCCAGTTGAAGGCGTTGTTGATAGCGTTAAAACGGTTACTGATCATTGGCTAGATCGTGATGCAATAAGAGTTAGGATACGTATGGGGTATAACAACACTTATAGTATTCGTAGTCCAATAGAAGGAAATATTTTAAATTGCTGGTCATCGGAACCTGCGACTTTAGGCTCAAAAGATAGAATTCATCGCCACAGTTTTTGGGTTCAGTCAGATGAAGGCGATGATGTTCTAACGGCTATTTACCTCGGTAAAGTGACTGCCCGCTTACACAGCTATATTCATCCAGGGGAACGAGTAGGGCAAGGACAACGTTGTGGTTATTTCATATTCGGCGGTGTCGTCGAAGTTTACTTTCCTGTGAATTCAAAAATTCGAGTTAAGCAAGGAGAAATGGTTCAGTCTGGCTCTAGTATTTTAGGTCAATTAGTTCAAAAGCGCTCATCATCAACGATAGGAAATCCTCTAACAGCCTAATGAGTTATATATTTTTAACTTGAACACCCACTAACAAAACATCAATTTTTATTCTAGCGTAGTAGAATAGCCCACTTCTCAATCATCTCTGGAATCAAACATGGCGAAAAGTAGGCTGAATCCTCGGCGAGGAATCTATCTTCTCCCTAACCTGTTTACCACCGCAGCATTATTCTCTGGCTTTTACGCAATTATAGCGGCGATCAACAATCGTTTCGAAGCCGCAGCTATCGCAATTTTTATCGCAATGGTGCTCGATGGCATGGATGGGCGAGTTGCAAGAATGACTAATACCGAAAGTGATTTCGGTGCTGAATACGACAGTTTGTCCGATATGATTTCATTTGGCTTAGCACCAGGCTTGATTATGTATCAATGGGCGCTCACAGAGCTTGGAAGACTCGGCTGGGTTGCTGCATTTGTCTATACCGTAACAGCAGCGTTGCGGTTAGCGCGCTTTAATACTCAGGTTGATACTGCAGATAAAAATTATTTTCAGGGTCTACCTAGTCCATCGGCGGCTGCTCTGGTGGTTGGCCTTGTTTGGATCGGGGCAGAATATCAGCTTGAAATATCAAAAAGTCTTGCCGCATTCGCCATGATAGTAACGATTTCTGCAGGCATATTAATGATTAGTAATATTCGTTATAACAGCTTCAAAAAAGTTGACTTAAAAGGAAAAGTTCCATTTATACATATCCTTGCTGTAGTCTTAGTTTTTGTTTTAATCTCTCTTGAACCGCCGACAGTATTATTCGCTTTGTTTGCTCTTTATGCACTTTCAGGGCCTGCAATGACTTTATTCCAACTCAGAAAACATCGAGCGCGGCGCTCAAGTTCTGACGAAAACGGTTGATAACCTAAGTAGAACTCGGTTATCTTTACCATGTTATGAATTCAACAACGATACAACAAAAGACTCACCAAGTGCGCATCTCGCGTAAGTCTTTGTTGTGCCTGTCTACTTTTCTGCGACTCCTGCCCTGCTTGGGCTAATTACTGATTCTCACCTGGCGAGGAAAAACGCACTTTCGATAGAACAATAATAGAATAGAAATTAAATAGCATGCTGCTAGAATATGCAGCAGGAGCGATTTGAAATGAAAGATAAATTAATAATATTTGATACAACCTTGCGTGATGGCGAGCAAAGCCCCGGTGCTTCGATGACGAAGGACGAAAAACTTCGTATAGCGAAAGCACTAGAGCGCATGAAGGTAGATATCATTGAGGCTGGTTTCCCCATTGCAAGTCCTGGTGATTTTGAATCTGTTAAAGCTGTCGCAGAGATGGTGCAAGATAGTACGGTTTGTGGCTTAGCTAGAGCGCTGGATGGCGATATCGATCGAGCTGGTGAAGCATTAAAGTCTGCGAATTCGCCGAGAATTCATACCTTCATTGCTACTTCACCGATCCATATGAAGACGAAGTTAATGATGGAGCCCGATCAGGTTGTTGAACAAGCGGTTCGTTCCGTCAAGCGAGCACGTAATTTGATCGAGGATGTTGAGTTTTCAGCTGAAGATGCCGGTCGTTCAGATCCCGATTTTTTATGCCGAATTATAGAGGCGGTGATTGACGCTGGTGCGACGACGGTGAACATTCCTGATACCGTCGGTTATAACCTCCCTGACCGATTTGGAGCTTTGGTTGCTGAGTTGATGGAGCGAGTCCCTAACAGCGATAAAGCCATTTTTTCAGTGCATTGTCATAACGATTTGGGCTTAGCTGTCGGTAATTCTTTATCTGCTGTACTTCATGGTGCACGCCAAGTGGAATGTACTATCAATGGCTTGGGTGAACGCGCGGGTAACACTTCGTTAGAAGAAATTGTGATGGCGGTTAAAACGCGCCAAGATATTTTCAGCTGTGATACTGAGCTGGATACCACTGAAATAATGAACTGCTCACGATTGGTTGCAAATGTTACTGGCTTTCCTGTTCAGCCGAATAAAGCCATTGTCGGTGCAAACGCTTTTGCTCATGAGTCTGGCATACATCAGGACGGTGTGATCAAAAACCGTGAGACGTACGAGATCATGCGAGCTGAAGATGTCGGTTGGAATGCAAACCGAATGGTGATGGGCAAGCACTCCGGACGCAATGCTTTTAAAACACGCCTAAAAGAATTAGGCGTAGAGTTTGAGCGAGAAGAAGATCTCAACGATGCTTTTAAACGCTTTAAAGATCTAGCGGATAAAAAGCATGAAATTTTTGATGAAGATCTACAGGCTTTAGTGACTGAAACCAACCTTGCAGGTGAAGAAGAGTGGGTTAAATTGATCGGCCTCAAGGTAAATTCTGAAACGGGTGAAACGTCTATTGCTGATATAACACTTTCGGTGAATGGTGTAGAAGAAACGGGATCTGCAGCGGGGAGTGGCCCAGTTGATGCAACATTTATGGCGATAGAAGCAGTTGTGGAGAGTGGTTGTGATCTACAACTTTACTCCGTCAGTAATATAACGAGCGGAACTTCTTCACAAGGTGAAGTTGCGGTGCGTCTTGAGTTTGAAGACCGCGTTGTAAATGGCCAAGGTGCAGATACAGATATCATTGCTGCATCGGCAAAAGCCTATATCAATGCTCTGAATACCATGATGACCGACAAAAATAAAAAACATCCGCAGGTAGCAGGTAAAATATGAATCAAAAACTCGCCAACCTAGATGCCATGGGAATTGATGTCTGGGTCAGGCGAGAATTTGTTGATGGGCGGTATTTTGTAGAACCTGTAGTGGGCGATACGGTTGCTGAGGTTTCTTCGACAGACGTATCTAAAGCCTATGCAGAGTCAACTCTTCCATCCGTTACTCAAGAACCTGTCATAGACCTTGTTCAAGAAAATATATCTGAAAAAATACCCGACGTCGTAGTAGCTGAACCTGCTGTAGAAGTGCTAGCAGAGGCTCGTTCTGTAAGCGATAAAAAAGAATCAAGTACAGGAATCACACCAGAGGTGATACTTGAAAAAATCACCTCACCAGAGCAATCCATCAAGGCAAATCACTTTCCAGAACTCGTAGAAAATGATACTTGGGAAGCGCTGGATAAACGCGTTCAGTCTTGTCTTAAATGTGATTTACACAAAACGCGACAGCAGCCCGTTTTTGGTGTCGGCGATCCGGATGCAGATTGGTTAATTATTGGTGAAGCTCCCGGTGCTGAAGAGGATCGTCTTGGCGAACCGTTTGTTGGACGCGCGGGGCAACTTTTAAACTCAATGTTGAAGGCTGTTGATCTCAATCGAGAGCAAGTTTTTATTGCTAATATATTAAAATGTCGTCCACCCGATAATCGTGATCCTCGAGTTGAAGAAGTGAGTAGTTGTGAGCCTTATCTGCAACGACAAATTGAGCTGATCAAGCCAAAAATTATTTTATGTGTGGGTCGAATAGCAGCGCAGAACTTACTTAAGGTTGATACACCAATAGGAAAAATGCGTGGAAAAAAATATTCTTATGAAGCCTTAAATATTCCCGTTGTCGTGACTTATCATCCGGCTTATCTGTTGCGAACACCAAAGCAGAAAACTAAAAGTTGGCAAGATCTTTTATTGGCTAAGTCATTACTGGAGGAGTCATGAGCGTTGCGAATGAGCTAGCATTAGCCTCATTGCGTCCAATGCTAAAGGAAGATATTGATATTGTGATGGAAATAGAACTCGCTTCCTATGACTACCCTTGGAAGGCGAAGATCTACCAAGACTGCTTAAAGGTCGGGTATGGTTGCTGGATTATGGAATATGCACAGAAGGTTGTCGGTTATGGCATCCTGACCGCAGGAGCCGGTGAAGCGCACGTTTTAAACATTTGTATACGTGATGATTTTCGTCGCTATGGAATGGGCAGGATGATGCTCAATCACTTGCAAAAATTAGCCAGAGAACATAATGCGAACACGATTTTTCTAGAAGTTCGAATGAGTAATATCGGAGCGTACCGACTTTATGAGCAAGAAGGATTTTCTGAGGTTGGATTAAGAAAAAATTATTACCCCGCCGCAAATGGACGAGAAGATGCCATCATCATGGCAAGAGAATTAGTATAAAGGATTTAACATGACAGATTACCCAACAATTGCAGATTTTGTCGGCAACACACCTTTAGTACGCTTACAACGCCTACCGTCGCAACAAGGACATTCAAGTAATACTATCCTTGTTAAATTAGAAGGTGATAATCCGGCAGGTTCAGTTAAAGATCGACCGGCGATCAACATGATCAATCGCGCAGAAGAACGCGGTGATATTAAACCCGGTGATACTCTCATAGAAGCTACAAGTGGTAATACTGGAATAGCTCTGGCAATGGCGGCAGCGATCAAGGGTTATAGAATGATTCTGATCATGCCGGATAATATGAGTGAAGAACGACGCGCTTCAATGAAAGCATACGGTGCCGAAATTATTCTTACGCCAGCAGAAGGAAGCATGGAGTCTGCAATAGATAAGTCACGAGAGATGGAAGCTGAAGGTATTGGTAAGGTCTTAGACCAGTTTTCAAATCAAGATAACCCACTTTCTCATTTTGAAGGAACAGGCCCCGAAATTTGGCGTGATACTAAGGGAAAGATTACTCATTTTGTCAGCTCAATGGGAACAACAGGGACAATCATGGGAACGTCTAAATATTTAAAGAGTGTGAATTCTGACGTTCAAATAATTGGAGTTCAACCGGAAGGCGATGCTAGCATCCCGGGCATTCGACGTTGGCCAGAAGAATATCTACCAAAAATTTATGATAGCCGTCGTGTTGATCGCGTTATGGATATGGATCAACAAACAGCTGAGAATACGATGCGAGACATGGGAGCAAAGGAAGGGATCTTCTGTGGTGTTTCTTCTGGGGGGGGCGTTGCGGCAGCATTGAGGCTCTCTAACGAAGTGGAAAATGCTGTCATCGTCGTGATTGTATGTGATCGGGGCGATCGTTATATATCCACTGGAGTTTTCCCCGGCTGATCTGATGCGTTTATTTCGCTTGATCTGCCTATTAGTCTCAAGTGTTTTTTTCTCTAATATTTATGCTATTGAGAAACTAAATGTTGAGATTGAACAAGCTGAGTTTTCGGGCTGGCAATTTGAATCGGTACACATTGACTTTGATCTCTCATCTCAGCCGTTATCTACAGAAAATGTTACGACGCCACATATTTCTATTTCTATCGATAAGCTAATTTCGAAACAAAATGAAACCTTTAAGAACATTAAAATTGCCTGTCCTTTAGCTTCATTTGAACATGTCCTGCAGTTTGATCTAATTGAGTGTCAGTCCGGATATTTTTCCGCGAAGCATAATCTACTAGGAAGGCTAGAAGGAAGGTTAGACTTTACCTTAGATACTGAAAATGAAAAACTTGAGGCGAATATTACGACTTTTAAACTGGCTGGCGGTTCTGTCGATCTAAAAATAAATGCTAAGAAAGGTGAGTGGAAGGTTGATCTTAAAGGTCGCTCACTGGATGTGGAGAAATTAAAAAAACTTCTAGCCTCTTTTGTAACATTACCGAATGTAACATCAGAAGAAACGGGAAAGATTAACCTTCAACTGAAAGCCAATGGACGAGGAGAGAATTTACGTTCAGCAAGAATTAATATTAGAACATTTGATTTAGGTTTTGATGGCAATTCGGTAGCGGAAGAACTTGATGCAAAAATCAATATTTTATTAGAAAGAAAAGATGAGGAGTGGTTGATAAAGCAAGAGATTAGCTTGTTAGATGGCGCGGTTTATATAGAGCCTGGAGTTGAGGTTGGAGCAGTCAAACCGGGGTTTCTACTGGAGGTAGGACAACAACCGATTACCCTTGTCATAGAAGCCGGTTGGAAAGAAGCGCGTATCCAAATTGATAAACTAACCTTTACTCACCCTGATGTGATAGCTATTAATATCGAAGGCATTATATCTCCGGAAAATAATTCTCCGGTTGATGAACTATCCATGTCGATCTATACACAAGATTTAAATGCCGTATTTCCTACTTATCTTCAGCCGCTTTTATTTGGATCGGGCTTAGACGAAATAGAAATTATTGGCCAGATGGATCTAAAAATACAGCTACGGGAAAGTAGCATTACAGATTTTCATTTAGTGCTTGATGATGTTTATGCTGACGATCAGGCAAGCCGATTTCATATCGCTGGATTGAATGGCGATGTGCGTTTAAATAGTGATCCCAATGTAAAGGACTCGACAATGACATGGCAAGGTGGATCAATTTATCAGGTTAATATCGGTGCTAGTGATATGAAGTTATCTTCCAAAGGACGCTCGATGAAGTTGCGTGAAAAAATGCGTATTCCTATCTTTGACGGTGAGCTTCAGGTTAATGATCTGGAAATGAGAAAGCTTGGCTTAGAAGACTATTCTGTACGAATCGAAAGCACACTAACACCGATTACATTAAGCGAGTTTACAGAAGCGATAGGCTGGCCGATCATGGCGGGGAATATTTCTGGTGAAATTCCGGGTGTTACATACAATCAAGGCGACTTGACTACAGAGGGTCGGTTAAGAGTGAGTGTTTTTGATGGTGACATTACGATTAGCCATCTTTGGATCGAAGATTTATTTGATTTAATCCCAACGCTTTATGCTGATATTGCCATAAAGAACATTGATCTAGGAATATTAACCAAAACATTTGAATTCGGAGATATAACCGGCCGGCTTGATGGCTATATGAATAATTTGCGTTTAGATAACTGGGAGCCTGTTCAGTTCGATGCGAAGCTTGCCACTCCTGAAAAAGATGACTCCAGACACCGTATCAGTCAACGTGCTATTGATAATATAACGAGCATTGGCGGCGGTGGTTCGGATGTTGTCTCTCGTGGAATATTAGGTGTGTTTGAGGATTTTCCCTATTCTAAAATTGGCCTTAGTTGCCGTCTGATCGATAGCGTTTGTTTTATGAGTGGTGTCGAGAAAATTGAAAATGGTTATTATATTGTTAAGCGTGGTTTTCTGCCTCCTTGGTTAAATATAAAAGGTTACAATGATAAAGTTGATTGGCCAGAGCTATTAGACCGGTTGCAGAATATCTCTGAAACAGACAGTCCTACCATAGAATAAAACTCGCCGAGTTTTATTAAAGTAAATTCTCGAATAAACCGTATATCCATAAATAACTTAACAAAAACTGAACAGAAACTTAACAAAAAATTATCAAAATTTGACAAAGGTAAATGGAGTGAGTTAAAAGTGATCTTGCGCTTGATGTAGGGGCAAGGAGAAAAGCCTTTGTTAATCCTTTCGATATTCTTCTGAAAAGGGTTTTACTCCAAAATAAAGCTATCGCGCGTAGCTAAATAATAATTATGGAAGGGAGTATTTGTAATGCTATTTTTATGTAATTTATGGCCTTGGTTAGCAGGTGGCTTGCTCGGGTGGTTGCTCAGTGGTTGGTTGGCTCGACGGTTAAAATATGGAGAGCCTCCTGTCGAAAAAATTGTAGAGAAAACAGTGGAAGTTGAAAAAGTTATCGACAACCCAAAGCACCTCTCTCTCATATCTCAACTTGAAAATGAAAATCGTCAAATAGACGAGCTCAAAATGAGAGTTTCTGAATTTGAAAAATCAGAAGCCGATATAGCGGATCTGATTAAAAAAGAAGGTGTTAGTGCGAATGGTGGGCTGCGCTCACAATTCACGCATTTGATTAGTGGCTTTAGAACAAAAATTTCTGATCATGAAGGAAAGCAGCCCGGAATAGTTGAGAAGATTGTTGAAAAGCAGGTCGATAATCCTGAGCACTTAATACGAATTAGATTACTTGAAGAAGAAAACGCGCAGATCAATGGGCTGCAAGCAACGATCACAACATTAGAAAACCGAAGACCAACGACGATAGAAAAAATTGTTGAGAAAGAAGTAGAAAAACGAGTCGATAATCCTGCTCACTTAAATCGCATCAAATTACTTGAAGATGAGTTGGAAATATGGAGAAGAACCCCTTCTATTAATTTACCTGCAGCACGAGCATCTGGAATTGTTATTAAGGCCGAGGATGATTTCACTGCTATTGAAGGAATTGGGCCGAAGATTAGTGAGCTGATTCATGCAGATGGTATTCATACATTCAGGGAGTTATCTGAAACTGAGCCCACTCGTATTCAAAGCATTCTAGATAAAGCAGGAACAAATTTCCAGATGGCTAACCCTGGAACGTGGCCTGATCAGGCAAACTTGGCATCATCAAATCGATGGCCGGCGCTCAAAGCTTTACAAGATATTTTGGATGGTGGTGTTTATCCCGATCTGTCTGCGGAACGTGCAGCATTAACAAGCAGTAATGCGCAGGATACCGCTAAAATTGAGGCGTTAGAAGACGAGTTGGCTGCTTATCGATTAGCTGAAACTCAAACTGCCTCCGTTGCTGATATTGCAGCTGCAAAAGCGGCTGGATTTAAAGTTAGACGCCAAGGTAGCCATGATGATTTTACCGTCATTGAGGGAGTTGGACCGAAGATTGATGAATTAATCCATGCTGGAAATATTCATACCTATAGTCAACTTGCCTCAACTTCCATAGTAGTCATTCAAAAAATATTGGATGATGCAGGGGCGAATTTTGTTCTTGCAAAACCGGACACATGGCCAGCCCAATCTGATCTAGCAGCCAAAAACCAGTGGATAGATTTAATGAAATGGCAAGATGAGTTAGACGGAGGCAAGGAATAGTCATGGAATACAATAAAGAAGAATATATCTCACCTCAATGGCCGGGTTTTCGCCGAGCCTGGTGGATTGTTGCGATAATCCTGTTTATCTTATTGCTACTGATGTGGCTCATGGGGTATGGACCAGGAGGTAAGGCCTGCAAAGTTCCTGCAGAAGTCCGTACGGTTGAAAAACTAGTTGCAGCGCCTGATGTGACGGCTCCACTGATCACTTTGAATGACCTGTCGGTGTTAAATCTCGTTAGAGGTGAAAAGTATGTTGAAGCTGGAGCAAGAGCTATCGACGGCACAGATGGGAATATGACCGTGATGACGAGCGGTGAGGTTGATACGAGTAAAGTCGGTGAATATATCGTCACTTACACAGTCATAGATGCTGCGGGTAACAGTACGACAGAGACTAGAAAAGTTACTGTGACTGAGCCTGTTGATACAGCAGCACCTGAGATCAAATTAAAGGGTGAGTCGATCGTTTATTTAAAAGCAGGTGAAAAATATATAGATGCCGGCGCCGATGGAACTGATCTTATTGATGGGAAGCTTTCAGTCGAGTCGAAAGGCAAAGTGGACACCTCGAAAGCTGGGGAATATGTGATTTCATATCGAGTGACGGATGAAGCTGGTAACCATGCAACAGCAACTCGTAAAGTGGTTGTCATTGCTCCTGATAATGAGGCTCCAATTATAAGTTTGAATGATGCATCTGTTATCTATTTGAAATCCGATGAAACGTACATTGAAGCCGGAGCAAAAGCTGTTGATGCTAATGACGGAGATCTCCAGATTACGACTGAAGGTGCGGTCGACACAAACAAAGCTGGCGAATATATTATCACTTATAAAGTGACAGACTCAGCTGGTAATGTTGCTACAAAAACTAGGAGAGTCATTGTTACGGTTGCAGATGACATTGATCCTGTTATCAGCCTCAATGGTTCCTCTGTTTTATATTTAGAACGAGGTGAGAGTTATACTGAAGCTGGTGCTAAAGCATACGATAATAATGATGGTGCCGTGAAAGTTATTGCTAGTGGTTTTGTTGATACTAATAAGGTGGGCAGTTATTTACTGAGTTATACAGCAGTTGATAAAACGGGAAACAGAGCAACAGCGACACGTAAGATTATTGTTTCGCCCCGCGCAACGACAAACCTCGCTGAACCAACGTCTCCAACCGTTATTTCTGAGTCTACAAAGGAAGTAATGCCTAGTACGAAACTGTATTTTGGTTTGGATAAAGATGACAATCCGAGGGATACAGATAAATCATTAGCAACGGTAATTGAATACTTGAAGACTAACAGCAAATCGAGAGCTTCCATCTCGGGTTTTCATGACCCAAGTGGCCATCATGCCTATAACAAAGATTTAGCGAATCGACGTGCGAAAACGGTAATGATGATGTTGAATACTGCAGGAATTTCTGCAGAACGAATCGTGATACAGAAGCCTGTAGAAACGACAGGAACAGGCTCGCCTAAAGAAGCTCGTCGTGTGGAAGTCTCTATCGTGAAGTAATTTTACGATTAGTTAAGTGAGTTAAATTTGAAAGGGGTGGCTATAATAGTAAAGTAATAGCCATCCCTTTCTTTAGTTTTAAAACCAATAAGATAACCCCAGATGTGTACGTAGTTCAATGTCAGAACTGGATGTTAACGGGCTCTGTGTGATCGTACTTGGTAAATGCTCGTACATTAGGCCGCCTTTTAGTGAAAAGTGTTTAGCAATACGAGTTTTTACTTCAACGCCAAAGAAAGGAATCAGTGCTGAGTTTCCTTGATGTTTTTTTCTATTGGGAGTGGCTTCAGAATTTTTTACGCCATAATAGTAGTCGACTACGTCTTTACTCTGCCAACGAAAACCTCCAGATAAACCAACGGTAAGCTCAGGACCACCATTCCATTTTTCAGTATAAAATGGCTCTCCAAAACGAATCTCAATTTCTTGACCTTTATGATTGCCCAGAACATCAGAGAGCACATGCAAGCTGAGTAAGCCATAATCAGTTTTTAAACTCGCACGACCACCAACCTCTAAAGATGATTGACGCTCACCCATTCCTTTTAGAATTGGAGAATCATCGTGTTCGTAACCATAATATAAAGTCTTAGCTAAAATTTCGAGATTATATTGTTCATTGTTATAAATGCTATATGAGATCGAGTTAGAATCTATATTGAGGCTTTCACCACGATACTCTAAGTGTAAGAGGACAATATTTTTATTTTTTTGTTCTGTATAAATAGATGAACGTATTGCATTGACACCTAGACCCCATTGTTCTGTAAATAAATCTTCCGCGAAAGAATGTTTAGGTACAAAAATGAACGTAGAAACTGATAGTATTAGGCATTTTTTTGATAGTGTATTCATAGTTAATAAACTCTGATGATAGATTAAATAGTGAGTTCATCATAAGGAAAGAAAAATTTTAGCTCTGTAAGTACTTTGTGTTGATGTGTAACAAAATGTACAGTTGAAATGAAGCTCTCAAGTTTGAGAATAAATTGGCCAGCTTAAGGTAAAACAAGCTCCGCCTAAACGTGAGTCAGAAATATGTATTGAACCCTGGTGAGCTTCAATAATTTTTTTTGTAATAGCTAAGCCGAGACCATGCCCTCCGGTTTTTCGATGACGACTGATATCAAGTCTAGTGAATGCATTGAAAATACGTTCTCTGTCTTCTACTGGAATACCAATACCATCATCTTCAATACGGATCTGTAGCAGGTCCTTCTTAACGAAAAGCGATAAGCTTATGGTTTGGTTGCCGTAAAGGCTGGCGTTGCGCAATAGGTTATGAATGGCGCGAGCAAAATGCCGAGGGTTTATTTGTGTTGTGAGATTGAGAGGTAGACCATTAAAAAAATGTATAAATGTTTTGTCACTCATATAGCTAGATGTTTGTTCTATTATATTTTCTAGCCAAGGGATAACTTCGATTGTTTCAAAATCCTCTGTAGTTTTTAAACGCTCAAAACGAGCGTAGCGAAGTAGCTCATTAACAAGATCTTCTAACTCATCAACATCTGAATTTAAGCCGCCTAGATAACGCTCCCTAGAATCTTCATTACTATTAGATAGCATATCGAGACCAAAACGCATTCGTGCGATGGGAGTGCGCAACTCATGAGAGACTGCGTTGGTTAATTCACGGTGGCCTGTAACTAGATGACTAACTCGATCAGCCATAGTGTTAAATTGTTGCGCGAGTTTGCCAAGAGATTTTGTCTTTTTTATATCGGTACGAGCAGTTAATTCACCTCGACCAAAATCATCCGCGGTTTGGCTAATATTCTTTATAGATAACCAAAGTGGACGTAACCATAAGAGCAATGCTGTTGCGAGTGAGGCGAGAAAAACTCCAAGTAAAGCTGACATAAATGTCATGAGGCTAATGGGTTGTTTGATCGGTCCAAATTGTAAGGTGTAGGGTGAATTTTTCAATTTACCAAAAAATCGCCAACGGTTAGTATTATGGTCAAGTGCTATTACCTTTCCATTCTCCATAAGTATTTTTTGTTTTGAAGATAATGAAAGTTCTGAGTCTTTGACCAAACTAATTGGAAAGCCGAAATGAGGTTGCAGGTTTTTGATCAGCTGTACCCACGTCGTTTGTGGTGCTTTGAGCAACTCTTGTTCTAGTAGGTAAAATGTTCCTTGAGCTTGTTTATGATCCTCTTCTGTTTGGCTTTCAGAAAATGCGATGGCTAATACTGAACCAGAATCTTGTAATCTGGAAATATTGTAATTAGCATCATCAATGTCAGGATGTAAAGATTCCCCTGCATTAATTTTGGTCCAATTTTTTTTATTGATCAGAACATTTTCAGGTTCTAATATCTGTAGGGGATAACCAAAGTGTTCTTGTAAATTATGTAGAGCTTTTTGTTGTTCAGCATTACTTAAGCCCTTTAATTTTTTATCTAGTAAATAAAATGAGCCACGGGTTAGTTTATCTTCGTATTGATCTATTTTTTTAGATAAAATGATGTCAGGTAGATATTCAATTGCTAGAACAAAACCAACCAAAAATACAGTAAGGAATAAAAATAGAGGAAGGAAAATTCTAAACATTACCAAGCATCCTTTACAAATAAATAACCTTTACCCCAAATGGTTTTAATCTTGTTAGGATGAACAGAGTTATCGCCGAGTTTATTTCTTAATCGAGAAATTCGAATGTCAACCCAGCGATCAAGACCATCGTAATCAATTTTTCTGACAGCCAGTAATATTTCTTCGCGACCCATGATTTCTCCAGCATGAGAACAGAGGAAGTATAATAAATCAAATTCATTACTGGTGAGTTCAAGTTCTTTTTGGTCTAAGATTGCTTGGCGCGATGATTGATTAATTTGCAATGAACCAAAATTGAACGTTGTTGTTTGGTCTATGTTTTTCTCGAACTTCGTCTGGCGACGCAAAAGTGCATTAACTCTGGCAAGTAAAACACGTGGTTCAACAGGTTTGATCACATAATCATCTGCCCCCAGTTCTAATCCAATAATTTGATCAATGTCTTCATCTTTTGCTGACAGAATTAATACCGCCCCTACATATTGAGATTGAACTTGTTTATAAACGTTAAGTCCATCCAAACCTGGAAGCATAAGATCAAGTATGACTAAATCTGGTTGTTCTGTAATAATTCGACTAACGGCCAGATCCCCACGTGTCTCATGAGAGATAAGGAAGTTACTCTTTTCAAGATATTCTTTTATCAGATCGGCAAGACGTTGATCATCCTCGATTAATAAGATGTGCTCTTTATTCGTTAAGTTTGACATAATTTACAATCCAACGTTCAATGTTGTTTTTTTCATTATAATGAAGTTAACATTTTTAGTTGTAAGATAAGCATCTTGAAAGTGTATCAATTTGTAGGGTTGCATATTTGAGGTAAAGAGTTTTTTAGCTTGATCTTTGATACGAATTTCCATTCTTTAACTTATACCTAAATTAGAAATGGAAAGTTATTTGATAGCATTTCTTATATGAACAGGCTCTTACCTCACCAATATTATGGAAAGTAGAATACAGGTTGGTGATAAAAAACTTAGTTCCATTACAATGAAACTAACTTCCCTTGACCTGCAAAAAATTAACGAAATACCTCCTTAAAGCTATGAAAAAAATAATCGCTGACCCTAATATCCCAATGTTAGATAGCTTTGAACTGATGGGTGAAGTTGTAAAAATGCCAGGTCGAGAGTGGACAAATCAACTCGTGTTAGATGCTGATATTTTGTTGACTCGTTCGGTAACGAAGGTGAATGAAGCGCTATTAAAGAATAGTCAGGTTAAATTTGTCGGTTCCGCAACGAGTGGTTTTGATCATGTTGATCGAGATTATCTAGAACGGAAGGGCATTCATTTTTCCTATTGCCCCGGCAGTAATGCCGTTTCTGTGGCTGAGTACGTTGTCTCCGCTTTACTCTCGGTTATTGCTCCTGAGAAAAAACTACATGGTCTAACAGCGGGGGTGATTGGTTGTGGTCAGGTCGGTTCACGAGTGATCGAAAAGCTCGAAGCTGTTGGGATTGAATGTATTTTAAACGATCCTCCGCTTAACGATTTAAATGATGATGGACGTTATCGACCTTTGGAAGAAGCGTTGTCGGCAGATATCGTTACCCTGCATACGCCGCTCATTTATGAAGGTAAGTATCCGACGAATAAATTGATCAATTTGCAGCATTTTCAGCAAATGAAACCAGATGTGATCTTTATCAACTCTGCCAGAGGTTTTGTGGTGGATGAAACGGACTTATTTGTGCATATGAGGAGTAACCCATCGATGAAAACAGTGATCGACTGTTGGGAGGGTGAACCGGATATTGATCATCGCTTATTAGAAAAAGTCTCAATCGGTACGCCTCATATTGCCGGGTATAGTTATGATGGGAAGATAAAAGCGACCCGGATGCTTCACGAGTCAGTGTGTGAGTTTTTCCAAATCAATTCAGCTTGGCCTGTTGAAAACAATATGAATAAAAAAGTAGTTGAATTGACGGAGTTAATGGATAGCCACGCTTATTTACGACAAGCAGTTCTATCGAGTTATGATGTCCGTATTGATGATAAAAAGATGAGAACTTTACTTAAGCTTTCGGTCGAAGCATCTAAAAAGGCCTTTGATGATTTAAGAAAGAACTATGCTGAGCGTCGTGAATTTGATCAAATTGCGTTCAAGACGGATCAACATGTTCAAGCTCTTGCTGACTTGGGTTTTCAATAAAGTTATTTTTTATAATAGAACAATATTATACGTTTACTTGTTTTCAGTTAGATGTACGCATCTTTTTAGTTGATCTGAGAGGTTCTGTAGAGGCCTTAATCATTTCGTGGAATAAGTCGCTTTGAGTTTATAAAGGGAGAAAGAGTTTGAAAATATTATTAATAATCGCCGTTTTTGCATTTATTTTTTGGTCGTATGGTTCTACGGTCAAAGATATTTATTTAGTGTATAAAAAACGTAAGTTAAA
Organism: uncultured Pseudomonadota bacterium; assembly: GCA_913058255.1. GTDB lineage: Bacteria > Pseudomonadota > Gammaproteobacteria > CAJXQU01 > CAJXQU01 > CAJXQU01. The sequence goes on from CAJXQU010000001.1 coordinate 531,364, forward strand.
TAGCCAAATGAAAAAGATGGAAGTAGAGGCTCGATCTGACGAGGTGCGAACTATCAGAAGAACAGCTAAGAAAAAACAACTGGAACCATTTGTTGAACTGATTAATGCCGCTAGCTCAGATACGATTGGAGAGTTAGTGTCTACCAATTTCAAGTCACCGTTATTAGAAAAATTTGCCCAACAGCATGATGGAAATGCTAAGGCACATTTTTTATATGGAAACTTGTTGATAGATAAGGCTTGGAAAGCTCGAAGTGGTGCTGTTGCCGAGCAAGTTTCAGAAAAACAATTTGATGGTTTTTTCAACTTTCTCTCTCAGTCAGAACAGTCGCTACTCAAATCTAGGGATCTGGACAGAACTTTTGTTGGTGTCTACTCGAGTTTGCTTACCGTCGCTATGGGGCAAAGTGATAAGGAACGAGCTTATCAAATCTATAAGGAAGCTTCTCAGCTAGCCCCCGAGCGGCTGGACTATCATTTAAATATGTTAGTTTTACTCACTGAGAAATGGCTGGGAACAGAAGAAGAAATGTTTGAGTTTGCACGTAAGCATGCTCGTAGGGTTTCAACAGGCCCGCTTAAAGGTTTAATTCCTGCGGCTCATTTTGAGGCTCAACTCTTCTTGGAAGCAGATGAAAAGGAGGCGTATTTTAGTCAATCAGAGATACAACAAGAGATTCGAGAAGCTTATGCAGGCGTTGAAAATATAGAGGCTGGTGTCGGGTTTAACGAAAGGCATCAGTATTTTCTGGCATTGAACTTCTTTGTGGTCATTTTCCAGTATATGGAAGACAACAAAACCGCGCGTGAAATTTACGAAAAAATTGGTGGAAACCATACAGATAGCCCTTGGGGGAATATCGGTAAAGATACTCGCGAAGCATTCATGAAATACAAAAGGTTGGCTTATGAAGGGAAATAAATGATCAGTTTACCCAAGAATTTGTCCGTCGATAAAAGCGGGCTTTTTCAACTTGCCTCAGAACTACCTCTTAGTCGAAAGGTTGTCGAAAGTACTCTGGAAAGTATTGGCGGGCTGCCCGACCGAGAAGATTGGCACGGGTGGCTTACGGTCATTTTGTATGGCCTTGGAACAGCTCTCTTTCTTGCTGGAGTTATTTTTTTCTTTGCATATAACTGGGAGCAACTGGAGCGGTTTGAACGTTTTGCCTTGCTAGGATTGGGAGTTGTTATTTCCGCTACGGCGGCCTATTGGCTTGGGCTTGAAAAGCTTTCTGGAAAGCTATGGTTGACGACAGCATCGATTATTACCGGAGTTCTTTTAGCGACATTTGGTATGGTTTATCAAACCGGTGCTGATAGTTATGTTTTGTTCTATTCTTGGGCAGCTTTGATAGCCCCCTGGGTTATCGCGGCTAGATTTCAGCCACTTTGGTTGATCTGGCTTGTTCTCGTAAACATGGCTGTATTGCGCTGGGCGTATATTGTTAAACCATCATTTCTTGATCCTGAGAACTTTCTGCATCAATTGATGTTGTTAGGTTTTGTGATCAACGCCGTTATGCTATTGGTTAGAGAAACTACTTCTTTGATACATTTAGATCCTGCAACGGGAAGATGGCTACCGCGGATTATTGCGGCCAGCTTGCTCGCAGGATTGACCGCTATCCCTGTAGAAGGAATTATTGATGATGATCAAGGGTTCGCTTGGTCTATTTTGCTTGGGTTATATTTTATTACGTTAGTTTCTATCGGTTATTTCTACGTGAATAAACGTCACGATTTAGTCATGTTGACATTAGCCATGATCAGCATAATGGTTGTTTTGACAGTCGGGGTTATTCATACACTATTTGAAAATAGTTTTGATGATGGAATGTTTTTTATTACCGGGATAATTATCATTTTAGAAACGGCTGCCGCTGCAGCAATACTGATGCACTTCTACAAAAAATGGAAAGTAGAGGAGGAGTATAATGAGTTATCGTAGCGATATTATTGATGTTTTAATCGAAGAAAAGCATCTTGAACTCAGTGAAAAAGATCACGCCTTCGATGTTTTAAATCAAACTTCAACATCAAACTCACCGTGGTATATCCAACTGCTTATTGGTGGAGGTGCTTGGCTAGCATCTTTGTTATTTATGATCTTTATCGGCTTTACAGGAGTTTTTAATGATCAAGTAAGCTATATTATTTTAGGTGCTGTCATCGTCGTTATTACATTAGCCTTATCTATGCTCACGCATAGATCGAGTTCGCTGTTTTTAGAACAAGTCTTATTAGCGGCCAGCTTGACAGGACACGGTTCTCTTATTCTAGGACTCGCCGGACAGTATACTGAGCAGACAATCATCATCGCTACCGCAGTGATATTTTTATCGACGATCAATATTCTTTTATACAAAAGCCTATTTCATAAACTGTTAGCCACTTGGGGCTTCCTCCTTGGTAGCGCGATATTTATGTATGAGCTAGGCTTCGCCCAACTACCTCTGATGGTCTTTTTTCTGCTAATTCCTTCGGCATTAATGGCATGGATGTGGATGAATGAATCGCGCTTTGTTGTTGGCAAATGGGCTGAAATAGGAAAGCCCATTTTATATGCGTTAACGCTGTATGTGTTGTATGGAGCGAGAATTTCTGAGCAGCTTTCTTGGATAGTTCATGACTTCCTCAATAGAGATGGTGATGCAATCGTTAACGCTGCTTTGTATATTAAAGCCTTGGGAGTCGGTTATTTTATTATTCTAGCCTATGTGATTTCAGCTATTCTAAAACGTTTGAAGGTAAGTCTAATAAGCTTTTTGGGAGTGGGTTTAATCCTAGTCTCAGCATTTCTGTCCGCTGCTTTTTATCAAAGTTCTTCGATACTCGTGGCTTTAATTCTTCTTTTGATTGGTATTGAGCGCGGTAACAAAATATTAGTTCCCTTAGCGGTTATTTCACTCGTGGCATTTTATAGTGAATACTATTACAACCTTGATTTGACGTTAATGAAGAAGTCGATAGTTTTAGCTTCTAGTGGTTTGGTCTTGTTGTTAGCGGGCTGGTTAACGAATCGTTTGGGAGAACGAACATGAGTCATTGGCGTCGCCATATTATTATCCTAGGCTTACTCTTAGTCTCATTTGCATTTGTTGAGGCTGTGTGGAAAAAAGAAGGCGTACTCAAAGACGGTGAGCCGTTATTACTAAAGCTTGCTCCCGTTGATCCACGTTCTTTGATGCAAGGTGATTATATGATTTTGAATTATGCAATACCTCAAGAATTACAAGCAGTGATGCGTGGACAAAATCAAGGTGAGTTGGTCTACACAAAAGATGAAGATAATGTCGCTGAATTTGTTCGGCTCTATGATGCGCAAATAGCATTAACAGAAGGTGAGCGAAAGCTGCATTATCGAACAAATGGCCGATGGCGTGTTAGTCTTGGCGCTAATAGTTTCTTTTTTGAGGAAGGCCAAGCAGAAAAATTTTCAGAGGCAAAATATGGCGAGCTAAGAATGACGGGAGATGGAAGCTCCGTTCTGGTAGGGCTTCGAGATGATAAGTTTCAACTGTTAGGGTTATCCTCAGGACTGAAAACTCGACAAGATTTGTCTAAGTAGTTGACCTTGTTCGTGCAGTCGACGAAAATCACATCATTTTTAAATTGGCGGCAATACTAAGTTGGGACAAATACAGCAATCAGTTGACCCCATCGTTAGAACAGAGGGGCTTAGTTTCGCGCGTGGTGATCGTGTCATTTTTGACAAGGTTAACATCGAAATTCCGCGTGGAAAAATTACGGCTATCATGGGGCCGAGTGGCTGCGGTAAAACGACGCTGCTTCGACTTATCACGGGACAACTCACTCCGCAGGCTGGGACTATCTTCGTTGATAACGAAGAAGTGCCTAAACTCTCTCGTACGAAACTTTTCGAACTACGTAAACGCATGAGTATGCTGTTCCAAAGTGGAGCACTGTTGACTGATCTGACTGTTTTCGAAAATGTCGCATTTCCATTAAAAGAACATACAGAGCTTTCAGACGAAGCGATCCGAACACTTGTTTTAATGAAACTGGAAGCCGTTGGTTTACGAGGAGCTCGAGGTTTGATGCCAAGTGAGCTTTCTGGCGGTATGGCACGAAGAGTTGCGTTGGCTCGTTCTATTGCACTTGATCCGATGATGATTTTGTACGATGAGCCTTTCACAGGACAAGATCCGATTTCAATGGGCGTTCTTGTTCGTTTGATTAAGCTAATGAATGATGCCATGAACATGACCAGCGTCGTCGTCTCCCATGATGTAAAGGAAACATTATCGATCGCAGATTATGTTTACATACTTTCAGCAGGCAAGGTTGTTGGAAAGGGTACGCCTGAATCGCTACATAATGCTGGCTCAAAATGGGTTAAACAGTTTTTAAATGCATTACCAGATGGCCCTGTTCATTTTCACTATCCCGCTGATGAGTTTGCAAATGATCTGATATCAGGAGGTCGCTCATGATCCAAGCCTTGGGGAAAATGGGAATAAGTACATTTGGTTGGTTAGGCCGATGCTGTATTTTTCTTGTTTATGTAGCCAGTGGTTTTTTTATAGCTTTAAAAAATTGGCGAGATCTCATCGCGCAATTATACTTTGTTGGTGTTCTATCCCTCGTTATCATTGTGGTGTCTGGCTTCTTCGTAGGCATGGTTTTGGGCTTACAAGGCTACAACACCCTCGTTGATTTCGGTGCAGAAGAGTCGCTAGGTGTCGTCGTCTCATTATCACTAGTTAGAGAGTTAGGGCCTGTCGTAGCAGCATTACTTTTCGCCGGAAGAGCGGGTTCTGCTTTGACGGCTGAAATTGGTTTGATGAAAAGTACAGAGCAATTGATGGCAATGGAAATGATGGCGGTCGATCCTCTACACCGTGTTATCGCACCACGTTTACTGGCTGGAATTATCGCGATGCCATTACTGGCAGCAATCTTTAGTGCTGTTGGTGTTTATGGAGGCTACTTTGTCGGGACAGGACTACTCGGAGTTGATGATGGTGCTTTTTGGTCGCAGATGCAGGCGGCGGTAGATTTTAATGGCGATGTTATGAACGGTATTATTAAAAGTATCGTTTTTGGTTTCGTCATCACTTGGATTGCTGTATTTGAAGGATACGATACGGCTCCAACATCCGAAGGTATCAGCCGAGCAACAACACGAACCGTCGTAAATTCCAGCTTAGCCGTACTGGCATTGGATTTTGTACTTACAGCAGTAATGTTTGATTAAGAGGAACATAGCATGATGCAATCAAGAACAGTAGAAACAACCGTCGGTGTATTTATTGCATTAGGCCTAGCCGCAATTGTTGTACTGGCAATGAAAGTTAGTAATATGAGTACGTTAGGTAGCGATGACGGTTATCAGGTTAGTGCAAATTTTGACAATATAGGAGGCTTGAAAGTACGTTCTCCTGTGAAAATGGCAGGTGTTCTTGTCGGTCGAGTTTCAGAAGTTAGCTTTGACGACGAAACTTACGAAGCCGTTGCTGTCATGACGATTGATGCGAAATATGTCAAGATCCCAGAAGATACAACGGCCAATATTTATACAGCAGGTCTACTCGGCGAGCAGTATATTAGCCTTGATGCCGGTGGTGCTGAAGATTATTTGCAAGAAGGCAGTATGATCGAGATTACTCAATCGGCTGTCGTGCTTGAGCAGGTGATCGGGCAGGTGTTATTTGACAAAGCTTCTGGTGATGATGAAGAGTAAGTTGGCTGGGTGTAATAAAATTTTAATTGTAGATAGGTTTTTTTGAAGAGAGTGGATCTTCCTCCATACTGGAACCTATTTTTTGTGAAATGAATATGACTTTTAATATAAAGAAATATCTAATTCTAAGCTTCTTTTTGGTATTTGGGAGCGTTAGCGCGCCAACTTATTCTGTCGACTTACCTGCAGAAGGAGCAAGAGACCTAATAAAGTTCGCTGCGGAAACGGTTATTTCCTATGCAAAAACAAATCGCACGGCACTACAAGAAGACCCTACCGATCTTTATATAACGGTTAATGAAATAATCTCACCCCATGTAGACTTTCCCCGCGTGGCTCGTTGGATTTTGGGTAAACATTGGCGTAAAGCTTCTCAGGAACAACGATTAGTGTTTCAAGATGAGTTTAGGAAGCTTCTGATTAGAACGTATGCTAAAGCCTTGTTAAAGGTTTCCGATGAAAAGCTAATTTATCCGCCCTTAAAAGGTTCGGTGAAAAATGGAAAGTATACGGTTCGTTCCGCATTAGTTTTGCCCGATGGTCGAAAGTTTACTGTCCAATATCGAATGCATAATAAAGATCAAAGCTGGAAGATTTATGATATCTCTGTAGAAGGCGTCAGCTTGGTTTCGACCTACCGCTCTTCTTTTGCCACAGAGATCCGTAAAGTTGGACTGGATGGTTTGCTAGATAATCTAGTCTCTAAAAATGAAGGATTTAATATCTAATGACATCACGATTTTCTGTAGCCTCAAATAATATCTTGTCTGTTCAAGGGAATTTGGACGTTTATTCCGTCGCAGAAGCGATTAAGCAAGGCTCGAAACTATTAAAATCGAACGATTCATTTGAAGTGATCGATCTGCAACAGGTCAACAACATGGATAGTGCGGGTTTGGCTTTTGTTATCGAATTATTGAAAACATCGAAATATCAAAAGAAAAACTTACGGTTTAAAAACATCCCTAATAGAATGCTCGCGGTTGCTAAGGTTTATGGGTTATCTAAAATTATACCAGCCGAAGCTTTTCAGTCAGCCTAAAAGTATTCTGCAGATTTAATGGCGTAGACAGCGAACTTAAATCGAGGCGTCAGTTTTCCGTAACATCGATTAAATAGCGCTTATTAAACAGTCAGTTTGCTATCATTACTTGCTGCTAGCGGTGCTAGGCGCTATCCTTCTCATCTTTTTATAGATGATCGGAAGATTTTATGACGCATGAAGAAATTAAATCTCTTATAGAAGCTGGAATGGAAGGCGCAGAAGCCATTGTTGAAGGTGATGATGGAGCACATTTTGATGCTGTTGTTATTAGTGATGAATTTGAAGGGTTGTCACTCGTGAAAAAGCATCAATTGGTTTATAAAACGCTAGGCGATAAAATGAAAGCGGAAATACATGCGCTGTCTATTCGTCCTTTAACTCGTGCTGAGTGGAATGAAAGTAGCGGTTTACGCGTTCTCTAAAAGATAGATATACACAATATGGATAAACTTATTATCACTGGTGGTGATGCATTATCAGGCGAGATCCGAATTTCTGGAGCCAAAAATGCAGCACTGCCTATTCTCGTTTCAACATTATTGGCTGAAACGCCTTGTCTGATAGGAAACGTTCCACATCTACATGATATCACTACGACGATGGCCTTATTGGGTGGAATGGGCGTTCAATTGACCGTTAATGAAGACATGAGTGTCGAAGTTGATAGTTCAACGATCAAAAACTATTTTGCACCCTATGAACTCGTTCGTACTATGCGCGCCTCTATTCTTGTTCTTGGGCCATTGCTTGCTCGATTTGGAGAAGCTGACGTTTCATTACCAGGCGGTTGTGCAATAGGTTCTCGCCCGGTCAATGCTCACCTTGATGGCCTACGTAAAATGGGCGCTGATATCACCGTTGAGAACGGTTATATCCACGCGAAAGCAGAGCGGCTAAAAGGCTGCACCATCTTGTTAGAAATGGTAACTGTAACAGGCACCGAGAACTTGATGATGGCAGCTGCATTGGCTGATGGCGTCACTGTTCTTGAAAATGCAGCGAGAGAACCAGAAGTCGTTGATCTTGCTGATTGTTTGATTGCCATGGGGGCGAAAATTGAAGGTGCAGGAACCGCCACCATTACCATTGAAGGAGTTGAATCCTTACATGGGGCTGACTACAACATTGTTCCTGATCGAATTGAAACAGGTACATTCCTTGTTGCAGCGGCGATGTCTGGAGGCAAGATAAAGTTGAAAGACACATGTCCAGATCTGCTCGATGCCGTGATCGCAAAGTTGGAAGAAGCTGGAGCAAAAATCACCTCAGGTGATGATTGGATCGAGATCGACATGGAAGGGCGCCGCCCGAAAGCGGTTGATATTCATACCTCACCATACCCTGGTTTTCCAACTGACATGCAAGCGCAGTTTACAGCATTGAACAGTATTGCCGAAGGCAGTGGCGCAATTACCGAGACGGTTTTTGAAAATAGATTCATGCACGTGCAAGAATTACAGCGCATGGGTGCAAATATTACGTTAGAAGGAAATACAGCGATCACTCATGGGATTGAAAAACTCACTGGGGCACCCACCATGGCGACAGATTTGCGTGCATCAGCGAGCTTAGTCTTAGCAGGTTTAATAGCGGAAGGTGAAACTGTTGTCGATCGGATCTACCACATTGATCGAGGTTACGAAGCGATTGAAGAGAAACTTCAACAGTTAGGTGCAACCATTCGTCGGGTACCAGATTAATGAGCTCAGAACTGACATTAGCTCTTTCAAAAGGTCGTATTTATAAGGACACACTTCCACTGCTTGCCAAGGTTGGTATTGAGCCGACTGAAGATCCAGAAAGATCAAGAAAACTGATCATTCCAACCAACCGGAAAGAGATAAATCTGATGGTGATCAGAGCAACCGACGTGCCTACCTTTGTAGAGCTGGGGGCGGCAGATATTGGTGTTGCCGGTAAAGATGTTCTTATGGAAGCTGAATGTGACAACCTTTACGAACCATTAGATTTGAAGATTGCGCGTTGTCGTTTAATGGTCGCCATACCAAAAGATAAGCCTCTTCCTCAGGGGCGTGCGCGGATTGCAACCAAATATATCAATCTTACGCGTCGTTATTTTGCCGAAAAAGGGCAACAGGTTGAGGTTATCAAGCTTTATGGTTCGATGGAGCTGGCACCACTTGCTGGACTTGCTGATGGAATTGTCGATCTGGTTGATACTGGAAATACACTTAAAGCCAATGGCCTAGTTCCTACCGAAGAGATTATTGAGATTAGTTCAAGATTGGTCGTAAATAAGGCTTCTATGAAAATGAAGGCGGCTACGATTAAGCAGTTAGTAAACGAGCTGGCTGCGGTGGTTGGTTAATCTAAAGTGGTAGCCATTACTCGACTAGACAGTGCGCAAGCTGACTTTGAACAAGCGTTGGCCAAACTTCTGGCGTGGAATGACGACACCGATCAACAGGTGACTGAAACGGTGCAAACGATCCTTCGTGATGTAAAAAGTCGTGGCGATCAAGCTGTTATCGAAACAACTAACCGTTTTGATCGACGTTCAGTTTCAATGATGAGTGACTTGGAGCTAAATAAAACACAGCTTGATAAAGCACGTAAAGAACTTGATCCTAAGATTACTAAAGCATTAGAAGCGGCGGCAGATCGAGTTAAAAACTATCACCAACATCAGCTGCAAAAGTCATGGAGTTACACTGAAGCCGACGGCACCATACTTGGCCAACAGGTCACTGCAATGGATCGAGTTGGTGTTTATGTGCCCGGAGGAAAAGCGGCTTACCCTTCTTCTGTCTTGATGAACGTCATGCCTGCGAAAGTTGCCGATGTTGAAGAAATTATCATGGTGGTTCCTGCTCCGGATGGAGAGCTGGATCAAACCGTGCTCGCGGCAGCCAGTATTGCTGGTGTCGATCGAATATTTACGATAGGTGGGGCACAGGCCGTCGCCGCACTAGCTTATGGTACAGAAACCATTCCGCAAGTTGATAAAATAGTAGGACCGGGGAATATATATGTCGCTACGGCGAAAGGCATGGTCTTCGGCACCGTAGGAATTGACATGATTGCGGGTCCATCCGAAATATTGATTATTTGTGATGGCGAGACCGACCCAGACTGGATAGCGATGGATCTGTTCTCTCAAGCTGAACATGATGAGCAGGCCCAGTCTATATTGCTATGCCCTGATCAAGCCTATATAGAGCAGGTACAAGCGAGTATAGAAAAGCTCCTTCCAACTATGGAGCGAGCAGCTATTATCCGAGAATCATTAGAAAGCCGTGGCGCTTTGATCAAAGTTGCTGATATAGATGAGGCGGCAACTGTTTCGAATGAGATTGCACCAGAGCACTTGGAGCTTTCTGTAGCTGATCCTGAGAGTTTAGCGAGCAAGATCAAACATGCGGGTGCTATTTTTATGGGGCGTTACACAGCAGAAGCGATAGGTGATTATTGTGCAGGACCTAATCACGTCTTGCCGACATCAAGAACCGCACGTTTTTCTTCGCCCTTAGGTGTCTATGATTTTCAGAAGCGATCATCGATTATCCATTGTTCGACTACAGCTGCTAGTGGATACCTTGGTGATATTGCATCGACGCTTGCTCGGGCGGAAGGCTTAACAGCTCATGCACGCTCAGCTGAGTTCCGCCAGAATAAAAAATAATAAAATTGATCAGGATTTAGTTCCTATCTGCATAAAGAGTGAAACAATGACGAATGAATTAGTTCAGCGTTTGATCCGCCCTGAAGTTCGAGCGCTGTCTGCTTATCATGTGCAAGACTCACAAGGTTTTATTAAACTGGATGCTATGGAAAACCCTCACTCCCTCCCTGAACCATTAATCAATGACTGGTTAGATACCCTGCGAAATTTGGAGTTGAATCGTTATCCTGACGCAGGGGCGGAAGTTTTAAAAAAGAAAGTGCATGGTTATCTTGGCTTAGAATCTGAGCAAGATATCCTGCTCGGCAATGGATCCGATGAGTTGATTCAGATTGTCGCAATGGCATTGGCTGGTAGTGACAGAGTGTTAATGGCTCCTGAGCCGGGTTTTGTCATGTACAAAATTATTGCGCAATCATTGGGTATGAAGTATGTCGGCGTACCTTTAAACAGTGATGACTTCAGCTTAGATCTTCCTGCAATGTTAGCGGCGATCGAGCGGCATCAACCGGCGGTTATTTTTCTGGCTTATCCCAACAACCCTACGGGCAATTTATTTGATCGTTCTTCGGTAGAACAGATTATCGAAATGAGTGATGGGCTTGTGATTATTGATGAGGCTTATCATAGTTTTGCGCAGCAGACCTGGATCGGTGATCTGGATCGTTTCGAAAATTTGCTAGTTATGCGAACATTATCAAAGATTGGGCTAGCTGGATTACGGATCGGCATGCTAGTTGGTGCAAAAAAGTGGCTAGATGAGCTGAATAAAATCCGATTACCCTATAATATAAACGTATTGTCGCAAGCAAGTGCAACATTTATGTTGGAACATACTGAAGTTTTCGATCAACAAGCCAGTCAAATTAGGGCTGAACGTCAGTTTATGTATGACGAACTCGGACAATATTCTGAAGTTAGAAGATGGCAAAGCCACGCAAACTTCTTATTAATAAAAACTTCTCTAGCTCAAACATTGTTTGATGCCTTGAGAGAGAGCAATATTTTGATTAAGAATCTCAATGGTTCACACGAGATGTTGGCGCAATGTTTGCGTGTAACAATAGGAACAGAAGAAGAAAATCGGGCTGTATTAGGAGTCATTAGACAGGTAATTTGATGTCGATCAAGTTAATTGTTTTTGCTGCAATACGGGCGGAGAATTTTTCTGTATAATTCAGCGGTTTTTTTTAACCCATACAATTCGGAAAAGTTTTATGTCAGATCGGGGAAATAGTCTAGTCAGTGAAGATGAAGTCGACAATGAACGACGTCGATTTCTGATAGCAACCACTGCGGGGGTTGGTGCTGTAGGCGCTGTAGGCGCAGCATTACCATTTGTTTTATCATTCCAACCTAGTGAGAGAGCTAAGGCGATCGGTGCTCCTGTCGAGGTCGATATCAGTAAGCTCGAACCTGGGCAACGGATGATCGCAACTTGGCGTGGCCAGCCTGTCTGGGTTATGAGACGTACTGAGAAGGCACTGAAAGATTTGGAGACAATGTCGGCTTTTCTTCGTGATCCTGAGTCGAAAGTTGTTTCGCAGCAGCCGGCTTATGCGCAAAATGTAGCACGGGCAACTAAGGCGGAATACCTTGTTGTTATCGGCTACTGTACTCACCTAGGATGTTCTCCGACCTACCTTCCTGAAGGAACACCACATAATCTTGGGGATGAATGGAAAGGCGGTTTCTTCTGTCCTTGCCATGGTTCTAAATTTGATCTTGCTGGACGAGTGTTCAAAGGCGTGCCTGCTCCTACAAACTTGGTAGTGCCTCCGTATCACTATTTGAATGACACATTGATTCTAGTTGGCGAAGATGGAGGAGCTGCGTGATGGGCAAAAAAATTGTAGATTTGCTGACTTTTTTACTGGGTTGGATCGATGCTCGTTTTCCATTAACTAAAATGTGGAATGAGCATTTGGGGCAATATTATGCGCCAAAGAATTTTAACTTCTGGTATTTTTTCGGTTCACTCGCTTTAGTTGTACTGATCAACCAATTTGTCACCGGCATTTGGCTGACAATGAGTTATAAGCCTGATGGTGAATTAGCGTTTGCTTCCGTTGAATACATCATGCGTGATGTACCATGGGGTTGGTTAATTCGTTACATGCATGCCGTCGGTGCATCAGCATTCTTTGTCGTCATCTACCTACATATGTTCCGTGGCTTGATGTACGGATCATATAAACATCCGCGCGAGCTGCTTTGGATAACGGGCATGTTCATTTATTTATGTTTGATGGCCGAAGCATTTCTTGGTTACTTGCTGCCTTGGGGACAAATGTCTTATTGGGGTGCTAAGGTAATTATCTCTCTCTTTGGAGCGATACCTTATATAGGTGAAACACTGGTCCTATGGATAGCAGGTGATTATGTTATTTCGGATGTGACCTTGAATCGCTTCTTCTCATTCCACGTTATTGCTGTGCCTATCGCATTGCTTGGCCTAGTTTGTGTTCACGTTTTAGCGTTACACGAAGTGGGTTCAAATAATCCCGACGGTGTTGAGATTAAGAAGAATAAGGACAAGAATGGCATTCCGCTCGATGGCATTCCTTTTCATCCTTATTATTCAGTCAAAGATCTTGTTGGTGTGGTCGTATTCTTGATCTTTTTCGCATCGATAATCTTCTTTGCTCCGGCTATGAATGGTTACTTCTTAGAGCATAATAACTTTGTCCCAGCTAACCCTATGGTGACGCCAGAACATATTGCTCCTGTTTGGTACTTCACACCTTTCTATGCCATTTTACGGGCGGTGCCTGATAAGTTGCTGGGTGTTGTAGCCATGGGTGCTGCTGTCATGGTGCTGTTCCTACTACCTTGGTTAGATCGAAACCCGGTTAAATCAATTCGCTACCGTGGCACGCTTTACAAATGGATACTTGGAATATTTGTCGTAAGTTTCGTGGCCCTTGGTTGGTTAGGAATGCAGCAGCCAACAGAAGTATTAACCTTGATGGCGAGAATATTCTCAATACTCTATTTTGCATTTTTCCTATTGATGCCGTTTTATTCTAAATGGGATAAGACCAAGCCAGTACCAGACAGGGTGACGTACAAATGAAAAAACTAATCTCTATATGTTTACTGCTTTTACCAACGATGGCTTTTGCTAATACCGGTGGTGTTCATTTGGATCACGCGGATGTTGATTTAGCAGATAAACCCTCTTTGCAGCGTGGTGCGAAAATCTTTGTTAACTATTGCTTAAGTTGTCACTCAGCTTCTTTTGCTCGCTTTAGCGGTGTCGCTAAAGATTTGGATATTCCGGAAGATGTGATGAGCAAGAACATGTTGTTCGTCTCAGATAAAATCGGTAGCAATATGGACATAGCAATGAAAGCAGAAGATGCTGAGAAATGGCTAGGTAAGAATCCTCCCGATCTTTCTGTGATCGCACGTTCGCGTGGCGCGGATTGGATCTATACATTTTTGAATTCTTATTATCTTGATCCAAGTAGAAGTACAGGTGTTAATAATAGAGTTTTTGATAAAACAGCAATGCCCCATGTTTTATGGGAATTACAAGGCTGGCAGAAACTTGCTTATACCGAAGAGCATCATGGTGAAGAGAACAAGAAGGTGATTACAGGCCTTAAATTGGTTTCTCCAGGTAAGATGAACGAAGAAAGCTATAGACAAGTCACACATGATCTAACGAACTTCTTAACCTATCTTGGCGAACCTGCATTGATGGTTAGAAAGAAAGTAGGGTTTTGGGTAATTCTCTTCTTATTAATTTTACTTATTCCAGCCTATAAGCTGAAAAAAGAATACTGGAAAGACGTCAAATAGCTTTCTAAGTTATTCCTTTAAATTACTGTCTTCCCCTCCGCTAACGAGCAGAGGGGCTTGACAGGTGTGTTACTATTCCCCCTATTCATATTAAAACTATTGGAGTTGTACGATGAGCACACTGGCTAATCGACGTTCCGTTATGTCTTTCTACTCCGATCCGTTGGATATAGTTGGTCATTGCGTACGTCTTTGTATTGCAGAGAAAGATATTAATGTTGAAATCAACTATGTTGATCCTGACAATATTCCTGAAGACATCATTGGATTGAACCCGTACAACTCGGTCTTAACGCTCGTGGATCGTGACTTGGTTCTGTATGAACCACGCATTATTATGGAATATCTAGATGAGCGATTTCCTCATCCACCGTTGATGCCTGTTGATCCTGTTTCACGTGCGACCAATCGACAATTGGCTTATCGAATAATGAATGATCTTTATTCTTTAATTGATGCCCTAGAGAATGGTAAAGAAGCTGCTAAAACGAATGCTAGAAAAGTCATGCGTGATCATTTAACGGCCATTGCTCCAGCGTTTGAAACCTATGGATTTTTCATGTCAGATGATTTCTCATTAGTGGATTGTAGTCTTGCTCCAATCTTGTGGCGTCTAGAGGGTTATGGTGTTGCACTTCCTGCACAAGCCAAACCTTTGCTTAAATACGCTAAGAAATTGTTTGATCGTGAAGGTTTTCAATCAAGCTTGTCAGAAGCTGAACGAGAGCTTGGCCAAAAATAAGAAGTCTTGAGTATGGATTTAAGCCCGACAAAACCTTATTTAATTCGTGCATTCTATGAATGGATCTTAGATAACGATCTAACACCTCACGTTATGGTTGATGCGGAGATAGAAGGTGTCCAAGTTCCCGCTGAGTTTATCTCTGATGGACAGATTGTTTTGAATGTATCTTCGAGTGCCGTTAAATCTCTTGAATTAGGAAATGAGTGGATATATTTTAATGCTCGTTTCGGAGGTAGACCTCAAGATATCTATGTGCCGATCGTTGCTGTTAAGGCAATTTATGCACAAGAAAATGGTAAAGGGATGGTGTTTGCTGATGAAGACAATGTTCCACCTCCAAGTTCTCCGCCACCGACGGATGAACCTAAACCGACTAAAAAGCCAACTTTGCGAGTTGTTAAGTAGGATTGAACATTTAGCCTAGATCTAACCTAGGCTAAATTTTTGTTTGGTTTAGGGTGGACGAGGTTTCTAGGTTTGGCTGTTTATTAATCTAGATATTGAAAAAGCTTAACGACTTTCTGAACGCCTGATGCGCGACTAGCGATCAAAGCTGCATTTCCACCTTGTTGACGAGTGATGATTCCCATTAAGTAAACAACTCCCGCTTCAGTCACTACTTTTATTTTTGTACCATTAACAGATTTATCGGTTAATAGCCTACTTTTTACATTTGTTGTTAGCAAAGTATCACTACTTCTAGCAACGAGCGCACTGGGGGCTGCAATTGAAATTTCATTGAAAATATGACTGACTTTTTGCGTATTTTTTGTAATAGCAAGAATGCGTTGAAGTGCTTCTTCTGTAGCGGTTTCACCGGTTAGCAAAACATTGGTATTAAAACTAGTCGCATTGATATGGACGATACCTTTGAAAGAGGCATCTGAAAGGATTGCATTCTTAATTTTAAGTTCTATCGCTTCATCTTCTACAAATGTACCTGTAGTTCGACTGTCATTGGCGACAACGGCCCCTGTGGCAGCTCCACCGATGATTAAAGGTGCGCAACTTTGTAATAATAAGGAACCCGCTAAAAGTGAAACCACTTTAAGATTTCGTTTGGTTTTGTTGTTGACCTTTTTTAATAATGTCATAGTATTTTCCTAAATAGGTTCTTATCCAAATAACTTTTTATCTACTAGATCACATAGACAGTGGATCAGTATTAAATGTACTTCCTGAATCCGTGCGGTAACATTACTAGGCACACGGAGTTCAATATCTTCTGCATCCAATGCTTCTGCGGCGGCGCCACCATCTTTACCACTCAGTAGAAAAACAGTTACATCTCGTTCATGAGCAGCTTCTATTGCTTTTACAATATTAGGTGAGCCACCACTGGTTGTTATCGCCAGTAATATATCACCAGATTGGCCTAAGGCACGAATCTGTTTTGAGAACACTTCATCATAGTGATAGTCGTTAGCAATAGAGGTAAGTGTCGAAGAATCCGTTGTTAATGCTATGGCGGGTAGAGGAGGTCGTTCCATCTCATAGCGGTTTAACATTTCTGCAGAGAAGTGTTGGGCATCGGCTGCTGAGCCGCCATTGCCACACGCTAGCACTTTATTGCCATTGATCAGAACATCAGCTAACTGCGATGCAGCGGTAGCGATCAGCTCAGATAATAAGATTGCCGATTGAGTTTTTACTTCGATACTCTCGGCAAATGTTTGTTGTATTCTTTCTACAGTATCCATGATCAGAATGCGTTCTTTATCCAGTTAATTGAAGGGTGTGATGACTCACCCGAAATCAGCACGGCATCGAACCGGCAAGGATGATCTTGAAAACGATCATTATTTTGCAGGTAATGTTGAGCTGTCATTTGTATTTTTTTTTGTTTTTTATAATCAATAGACTCAATACCTCCACCGAACTGTTCATTTTTTCGATATCTTACTTCGACAAATACAAGTGTATTATTATCCCGCATGATCAGATCAATTTCTCCTCGTTGAAAGGCATAATTTCGTTGGACTAATTCTAACCCATGTTTGTTCAAATAATCTTCAGCTAAACGCTCGGCCCATTGACCACGTTTATTTGTTAGTAGGTTCTTCAGATTCACTGTCAGGTAATGCAGTTTGAGTATTTTGATATTGACTATCGAGAAATTCTGGCTTCCCACGTAGGAACTTGGCCCAAGCTAAATCGCGCTGAATTTGTGCATGTTCATTTAGATATAAGTTTCCAGTTTCGCCTTCAAATTTCCCACCAATCTGCATTCTTAAACGCCCAAGTTGCGGAATGACCTTATAGGCATCGATACCTAATGCAAACAAGCGCAGGAAAGCAGCATTGTTGTCTGGCCAATTTTGTTGCATTGCTAACGGTGTGGCAGGGTCTATGATTTGGTTTTTGATCATCCAAGGCATGTCACCGATGATAACGCCTTCTAGATCAAGATCAGGTTCTCCGTGTGGAGGCAGTCCGAAAGCGTGAGATGTTGTTAAAACAGGGATCCCAGAAGCTCGATGAAAGAGTAATTGTGGACGGATCTGACGAGCTTGAGTCGGGCGAGCAGCCATAAAGATAAAGTCCATATCTTTTCTTGGGCGAGGCTCGAATTTAATTCTACGATTTAGCTCATTGGTTAGTTCATTGTAACGTTCTTTACTGTCGTCTATGTCTAACAACTTGATGACAGCGGCAGAGAAGTCCACTTCTGTTGTAGAAAATTTTTGTTGATCAACGATCACTCCACCGAGCGCTTCGTATTTTTCTTGGAAGGCTGTAAATAAACGATCACCCCAAGCGTCTTCAGGCGTGATCGCAAGCGCCTGACGGAATCCTTCGGCCCACGCTTTTTCTGCCACTTGAGCGGCTTCTTGTTCTGGTGAAAGCCCAAATTGATAAAAATGGTTGGCATCAATGTGATGACTAAACTCAGCGAGTTCTTCGGTACTTAAATGATTCAAAGCCAATGTCTTTACAGGAAGTTCTGATAAAGAAAGCAGCATTTTTACAGCCTCTTTTTCGAGAGGCCCAACAACCAGATCAACACCTTCATCAACAGCACGTTGGTAAACCTCAAGAATATTACTGGCATCGGCTTGATAAACATGAACCATCGGTTGTTCGAGTTGATCATTCTCGCCATACCAAGCAGAAAGAAAGCCATCCCGAACGGCAGCGCCTGCTTGGGCAAAACGACCGGTGTTTGGAAGCAGTAATGCGATGGTTGATATCTTCTTACCTAACACTTCACTTTTAGTGAATAGCTCACGAAGCACAGGAGATTCAGCTGCGTGGTCAGGGTAGTGTAAACGCCACTCGGCCACCTTGTCGGCAAATAAGCTAGTGTCGAAAATCGATTCTCTTGCGATCAAATTCAACTCAAGCCAGCCAGTAAGTTGAGGATGAATGTTTCTTTCTGTTTGAGCGAACTGTTCTGAATCAAATTGATCGATAGTTGTCCAGATTGTGCGTCGGTTTGTATCTTGTTCAAGCTCGGATTCGAGCAAAGGATCAATTAACGTTCGCGCTTGAATGGCTTCCAATGAAGATTCTAAGGTTTCAAATGCCGAAATTTGCATCGCTAGAATCTGTTTTTTTGACATTGGACTAGCAGCGGCAAGATCGATTTGACTCAAGGCTTGAATAACCTGCTCAGGTTGTTGGTCTATTTCAGCGATGTGAGCGGTGATCAAATGGTAACGATTACTCAAAGATTGATCTAAAACATCAACATCAATGAGAGCCAGTGTTTTTCTAGCATTCAAACTATCGCCAGCTTGAATATAAGCTTCAGCAGCGGTCAGCTGGTAAACCTGCTTTAGATTTGATGGCGTTTCATCTTTTAGCAATGCTGGCGCAGCATCAGCCAGTTTCAGGAATTCTTCCGCACCAGCGGTATAATCACCAGATGCAATCAACTGATTAGCAGTTTCAATTTGAGCTGCAGCGATCTCTTCTTGGCTTGGGCCAGTTGCACAACCTGCGGTGATCAACAAAGCTAATGTAGCAGGAAGCGTTCTTTTGAGTGTTGGATGAAGTAACATTCCAGTTTCCAGATGAAATTAAACGGCAAAATATTGGCGTGAGTTTAACATTAATTAGCATATTGAGGATATTCGACCGTGTCACAAGAACAAGCATCAAAAACTGGAATTTTATATGTCGTGTCGACACCAATCGGAAATCTTGACGATATGACCCCCAGAGCCACAGCCACCTTGCAGAATGCAGATCTAATTCTGGCCGAAGACACACGCCACAGTGGTGGTTTGTTGAAAAAATTTGGAATTACTACTTCAGCAAAAGCTTACCATGATCATAATGAACGTGAGTTTGCCCCAAAGATTATCGAGCGTTTGGAAGCTGGTGAAAGTATCGCACTGATCAGCGATGCAGGAACGCCTTTAGTGAGCGATCCGGGGTATTTTCTGATTAAAAGTGCACAGCAAGCCGATATACAAGTGACTCCGGTGCCAGGATCCTGTGCGTTGATAGCGGCCTTAAGTGCATCAGGTTTGGCTTCTGATAGGTTTACCTTTAATGGTTTTTTACCACCGAAACAAAATGCTCGACAGAAGCGACTGCAAGCATTAAAAATGGACACCGCAACACAAATTTTCTACGAAGCCCCGCATCGTTTAGCTGCTTGTATTTCAGATCTCAAGGAGGTGATCGGTGCTGAGCGGAATGCTTGTATCGCTCGTGAGCTAACCAAGATGTATGAAACGATTCGAACAGACTCACTAGAAAACTTAAACAAATGGCTGGCTCAAGATCCGGGGCAATGTCGAGGAGAAATCGTCATCATTGTTGAAGGCAACCCAGCAGAGCAGATAGATGACGGCGAAGATCAACGTGTACTCGATATTTTATTGGAATATCTATCCCCAAGTCAGGCCGTGGCAGCGACGGTAAAGATCACGGGTGGTAAGAAAAATCAGCTCTATAAAATGGCGCAGGAAAAGCAATAGCTCTCGATCAAGCTAGTCTAAAAACTCGCCGCCATGCCGTAACAAGCCTTTGCTACGCGGAATATAAATATCAACGACACGCTGTGTATCAAACACTAAAGTCAGGTCAGGTAGTGCAGGATAGCGAATATTTTCAACCTCATCCTCAGCAACAGATGTTTCTGAACTTTGTCTTTCTGGCGCGATCAGAGACAAGGTGATGGGTAACGCATCCAAATCTATGGTTGATAGGCAGCTGCTGGGGAGATTGTCCAAAAGTACCTTGATAGAGTCATCTGGTGAAAGTAATTTCTCAATTTTATATTGATAAGCGTCAGTGGCTTCAATACGAGAGATGGCTAGGCTTAGATCATCTCGATTGATAATTTCCAGAGTAAAGTTAATATCATTATCAAGGTTACTTTTTCTTTCGATATGTAAAGAAAAATCCATCTTTCGTTGCATCATCAAACGGCTGGCATCACTCAAAGGCAGGTTGTTTTCAGTGTTCAGGTAGCAGTCAAGGATAGAAACCCAACCAGTTGAATACTCTTTCAAAACCCCAGCATATTCGACTTGCTCATCATCGACCTTATCCGTTTCAAAAACAACACGTCGACTAATATAATGTTCTAACACAGGATCAAACGCAGCGGTGCTGACCATGCCCAACGTACCACTCCCAATTTTCTTAAGGTAATTGCCTTGGCCTTCTAGCAAGGTTGAAGAAGCTTTCTTTTGTACGCGGCTCATCAACAGGCCGATGGACTCATCAATCGCTTCACGAAACGCGACCATAAAATTACGAATAGATCGCTTAATGCGACGAACAATACTTGGATTTTTAATCCGTTTAATTTCTTTTAACCGACGTTTTTGATTCTTAGGAGTAAGCTCATCGTGAAACCGAAAAATCACATCGATATCATTCATTTGTTCAGAAAAAATGATATAACTAGTCAGCAAATTCTTGCGACGGTTGGTATAGGGGCGACTGAAGATCAGCTCGATCGCATTTGAGAATAGGTTAAGCTTTCCCCAAATGCGTTTACCTTTTAATCGCGTTGTAACATGAAAACCCCGCAAGTCTTTTAATACACGATCCATTCGACGATGTTGAACAACACTGCCTACCAGAGCACCGACGAAGACCAGCAAAATACTAAAAAAGAGAACTTTATCCATAAGAGGTAATTATGCAGATCTGGAGCTACACGTCTAGGTTTTATCTCAATAAAAGCGCGATAATTAACTAATAACTTCGCACAAGGTAAGGTACACTAGCGCCGAGAGTTGGCCAGGCAGTCGCTGTATGCAAATACAGAGGAAAGTCCGGGCTCCATAGGGCAGGGTGCTAGATAACGTCTAGGGGGCGAAAGCCTACGGAAAGTGCCACAGAAAACAGACCGCCACTCGGCTTCGGCCGAAGGTAAGGGTGAAAAGGTGCGGTAAGAGCGCACCGCGCTAGTGAAAGCTAGTGGCAGGGTAAACCCCACCTGGAGCAAGACCAAATAGGGGAATGCGCCGCTTCGAGCGGTATCGTGTGGTCCGCATGAGTTCCCGGGTAGGTTGCTAGAGGTGTTACGGCGACGTACATCCCAGATGAATGACTGTCACACCATATGGTGTACAGAACCCGGCTTATCGGCCAACTCTTTTTCAACTTCATAATGGTTAGTTATGGATACAGAACACAAAAAAATATATTCAATTTTTTATCCTAGATATTTAGAGAAAATTAAACAGATTTCAGATGAAAAATTGAAATTTGTTCAATATACAAGCGCTGAATCTGCGGTGGAAATTATTCGTAAAGGTGAAGTATGGTTGCGAAATTCACAGTGTATGAATGATTTTTCAGAGGTGCATCACGGGTTAGATTGTCTGGTTAAATCTTACAATACAGGTGATCAAGGCCGGTTATTTAAGGATATTTTAGATGAAATGTATCCTGGCATTACTGACAGGCTGAGTTCTCTTTTTGACAGTTGGGCCTCATCGTTTAAGGCTAACACATACCTTGCATGTGTTTCAGAACACCCTCTCGAAGAGAATGAATATGGACGATTGTCTATGTGGCGAGCCTATGGCGGAGATCGCCCAGTCGCGATAGTTCTTAATCATGAGCCATTCACAAACACAACAGATGCCTTTAAGGCTTATAGTCACCCTGTTCATTATGTAAACCATGAAGATTTCCGTAAAGAGTTTCAATCCATTACTGCAAGGATCAGAAAAAATTTTGGTTTTATACAAGGTTTGGGAGAAAGCCGTGTCACCAATAACTTATTTGATCTGTTTAAAACAACTGCTCTATGTAGTAAACATCCCGGTTTTAAAGAAGAAAGAGAGTGGCGGGTGGTCTATACGCCTGAACAAGAAACGTCACAACACATCAAGACTAGTATCGAAACGATAAATGCTGTTCCCCAAGAAATATGTAAGATCCCTCTTAAAGATATACCTGATGAGGGAGTCGTTGGGCTCTCAGTCCCTGAGTTTATTGACCGAATTATCATCGGTCCTAATGATCAAGAGGAGGTAATGAAAAAAACATTTGAGAAGTTATTGGGTGAAGCTGGATGTGAACGTCCAGAAGAAAAAGTATTCGTTTCGGGGATCCCTCTTCGTTAAGTTACATTTTTTTGAATGTTAGAAAGCTTGATGTCTTTATATTAAAAATAAATTTTCTCAATTTTTTGATCCTCGACACAAAATTCTCAAACATGAAAATTATAGTAAAGCTCTTTTTGTATAGTTTGATCTATACCTTTCAACGGAGCGAAAAATCTTGGTTAGTGGTTAAATAGTTT
Source organism: uncultured Pseudomonadota bacterium (assembly GCA_913058255.1). GTDB lineage: Bacteria > Pseudomonadota > Gammaproteobacteria > CAJXQU01 > CAJXQU01 > CAJXQU01. The sequence goes on from CAJXQU010000001.1 coordinate 554,034, forward strand.
TATATACTGAGGCTTCTATGATTCAAGTGGTGAGCTTGAGATCCTAACTTAATTATCAAACAACTAGTCCATCAGTTTTTGTGAGAGAGCTTTTGAAAAATAAATATGAGGTCGATCAGGATGGGTTCAAAGGTGCTTATGTATTTTGAACGGATTGTAATGAGAAGGTTGAAATGATCAGCCAACTTAGAAAAAATCAATCGCTGTTCTTGAAAGTAGTCCCTTATTAGTGTGGATTCTTACTCTTTAAATTTTCTTATACGCAAAAAACTAGCAAACTTAGGAATACCTTTTCGAGTTAAGCCAAAGTATTTATAAGTGATTTGTGTGCCCACCTTAGGTGGGGTTTTTCTCTCACTATCTTTAAAGCCACCTCCAATCTTAAATCGTTTCCCATCAGGCATTTCTACTAAGATAGATCCAAGCATGCCTTTATATTTACCTTTTCCGGGTAAGTGAGCGATCACAATGGCCTCGGCATCTTGATAGGTTTTTACCTTTAAGATGTCACTTGAACGACCTGCTCTATAGAGTGAATCTCCTCGATGTAACATCAAGCCTTCACCATCTAGCTTAATAACGTGATCGAGCTTTGCTTGAAGTTCTGTGTGATCAGTCACCTTGTATTGTTGGATCAACTGGATATGAGCGTTGTTCTGAATAATCAAGTTGGCTTTTAGCTCGGCTAGTCGATGAGTAAATGTTTTGGACGAAGTTGGGAGATCAAAGATCATGTATTTAACTTGTCGCCATTCTGAGTCGATAGGTTCGATTTTTCTGACGGTACTGACAAGCTGTTCAAAGCTACCGCGCTTTATCCATAGTTCACCATCGAGGGGGATAGTCGGCAGATTTACCGTAAACCAGGCTGGTGCGTGATACTGATTTCCTTGGCGTGAAATAAGCTTTTCTCCATCCCAATAGGCACGCACACCATCAAGTTTCTCACTGACCCAATATTGATCGAGCGGTTCATTTTGTTGATAGATCTGGGCAAGAGCGAGTTTGGGAGACGTTGCAGCTTTTGTTGGTCGGGCAGTTGAATTTAAGCAGCCGAGACAGAAAAGCAATAGCAGACAAAAAACATAGAAATGCCGTAATTTGACTTTTTTTGAGAATAATTCTGCCATGAATATAGAGCATCATAATTCATGTTTTAGACAGGGTAGCTAAAAACTGTTCGATCTCATCATTTGTTACATTTCATCTTGATGAAAAAATGCCACTTGTAAGAATCTACTTTAAGTAATATTACTAAGCAAATGATACTAAGAAAGTAATTTTTTCAACTTCTCTTGAAGTGTCAATAATTCGCCTAAGTCATTGTTAGAAAAGAAAGAATCACGGGTTTTTATGCTTGACAGAGTGGGCTGGATGAACGACTATCCTACAAGTGGTGGGGAGTTGTGGATCATTGTGGATCAATAGCAACTTCAAAATGAAATTAACAAGGTGTTTTGAGAGTCTCATGTTTAGCGGTAAAAGCTCATTAAATTTGGACAGTAAAGGACGATTGGCAATACCCAGTCGGTATCGTGCTCGTCTGGAGGAAATGAGTGAAAGTGACGTGGTGGTGACGATCAATCCTTTAGACCGATGCGTTTGGATATACCCACGAACAGAATGGGAAATTATCGAAGCAAAATTACGCCAGCTATCTGATTTTGATAAGCAGAGCCGTCGTACCAAACAGATGATGTTGGGGTATGCCGAAGATTTCCATTTGGATTCCCACGGACGAATTCGAATTCCTTCTAGCTTGAAAGAATATGCTGGATTAGAGAAAGAAGCGGTCATGTTAGGACAGGGTAACAAATTTGAACTCTGGGATGAATCGGCTTGGAACACACAACATGATGAATGGTTGGCCAGCCTTGAAGATACGTCTGGTGAGCCTTCAGAACCATTACAACAGTTATCGCTTTGATGGAAAATTTAAACGGTGAACAGCAACACAAACCGGTTTTATTAACGGAAGTGTTGGAAGCCTTATCGATAGTCGATGATGGCATCTACATAGATTGCACTTTTGGCCGGGGAGGTCATGCAAGAGCGATATTGGAGCAATTAGGACAAGCAGGGAGGGTTATCGCGATTGATCGTGATCCTGAAGCTATTCTAGCTGGTAAGGCACTTGAGGCCGAAGATAGTCGTTTCACTATCGAACAGGGCGCGTTTTCAGTATTGAAAGATGTGGCTGAACGACAAGATGTGAGCGGCAAGGTGAACGGTATTTTGTTTGATCTTGGAGTGTCGTCTCCGCAACTGGATGATGCAGAGCGTGGGTTTAGTTTTATGCACGAAGGTCCTCTTGATATGCGTATGGATCCTAGTCATGCGATCTCCGCGGCAGAATGGATTGCTAGAACTTCTGAGCGAGACATGGTTCAAGTGTTTAGTGAATACGGTGAAGCGCCATTTTCTAAGCGAATCGCAAAGGCAATTGTTGAGGCGCGACATGAGACACCGTTTGAAACAACAAAGCAGTTGGCTGATCTGATCAGTGCTGTTTCACCGAAACAAGGTAAACCGGGGCAGAAGGTGATTCATCCGGCAACACGCGTTTTTCAAGCTATAAGAATTTGCGTTAATGATGAGTTGGGCGAAGTGAAAAAGGTACTTGAGCAAGTCACTAATGTGCTTGGGCCAAAAGGTCGCTTAGCCGTGATCAGTTTTCATTCACTAGAAGATCGTTTGATCAAACGTTTTATAAAAAAAGCGGCTGTAGGAGATAATTTTCCTGCGGGCCTACCTATTCCAACATCAATGTTGAATCCAACACTTAAAATGGTTGGAAAGCTGATCAAGGCCGGTAAGGAAGAATTACAACACAACCCTCGTTCACGTAGTGCAGTGTTACGAGTCGCTGAGAAGATGGCTTAATGAGGCTTTCTATCGTTCTTTTTTTGGCTGTAATGATTGTTTGGTCAGCGTTGAGCGTGGTCAAAACACGGCATGAAAGTCGTAAATTATTTATCGCATTGCAGGAAATGGAAAACCAACGGGATGCGATGAATGAAAACTGGGGTCGTTTGCAATTAGAGCAAGCTACTTGGGGAACACATAGCCGAATCGAAGAATTTGCACGTGACAAATTGGAAATGGAATTACCTATTACAGAAGATATTAACTTGGTGAATTTTTGATGTCAGAGTCTGACTCTAAATTGAATACTGACTTTTCCGGAAGACGCCGGTTTATCTTATGTCTATTTACGATCGCTGCATGTGGGTTGGTATTTCGTGTCGTGCAATTACAACTTGTAGATAAGGATTTTTTACAAGCAAAGGGCAATGCTCGTTATTTACGCACGGTTGCAATTCCTGCACACCGTGGAGTAATTCAAGATCGTAACGGTGAGCCTTTAGCAATTAGTACACCTATCAGCGCGATCGCTTGTAATCCAAAGAAGTTGATTCTAGAAAAATCACGTTGGGCTGAGTTAGCAAAAATGTTGGATATATCTGAAGCTAAATTAGCGGAAGAAATAAAAAAGCGTGCCAGTCGTGAATTTATGTATTTGAAGCGACAAGTGACGCCAATGCTTGCAGAAGAGATTCGTGCATTGAACATTTCAGGCGTATTTACGAAAAAAGAATACCGTCGTTTTTATCCTGCTGCTGACGTTGCTGCACATGTTGTCGGTTTTACAAACATCGATGATAAAGGTCAGGAAGGTATGGAGCTGGCATTTAACCAAATGCTTAAAGGTGAGTCAGGTGCAAAAAAAGTAATTCGAGATCTTGCTGGTCATACGATTGAAAATGTAGAAAGTGTAAAAACAGCCGTACCGGGTAATAACCTGACATTAAGTATTGATAAAAGGATTCAATATTTAGCCTATCGCGAATTAACGGCAGCGGTGTTAGGTCATAAAGCAAAGAGTGGATCGATTGTTGTGATGGATGCGAATTCCGGTGAAATTCTTGCGATGGTGAATCAGCCTTCATATAACCCAAATAATCGATATGAATTAAAAGGCGAACATTATAGAAACCGTGCCGTGACGGATGTATTTGAACCGGGTTCAACAATGAAGCCTTTTACTGTAGCAACAGGTTTAGAAAATGGAACATATAAGCCAAGCACGCAGATAGATACACGTCCGGGACATTATAAGGTCGGTCCAGATACGGTTCGAGATATTCATAACTATGGCTTAATCGACGTGTCTACGGTGATCAAAAAGTCCAGTAATGTTGGTGTTTCAAAGATTGCGCTATCAATGGAGCCTGAAGTTCTTTGGGGAACATTTAATAAAATTGGTTTAGGAACAACCAGCGGTATTGGTTTTCCTGGAGAGGTTTCTGGACGTCTTAGAGATTACTCAAATTGGCGGAGTATTGAACAAGCAACCATGTCATTTGGTTATGGAATGTCAGTAACAACGTTGCAGCTTGCACAGGCTTATACCGTGTTGGCAAATGAAGGCGTTATGGCTACGCCTAGCTTACTAAAGGTTGAAGAGCCAGAAGAAACTGTTCGTGTTATGAGCAAGAAAACGGCTGAACAAGTTTTGCTAATGATGGAAGGTGTCGTTCAGGATGGAACAGGAAAACAGGCTCAAATTTTAGGTTATCGCGTGGCTGGTAAAACAGGAACAGCGCATAAATCTTCGGTTGGAGGTTATGCCGAAGATCGATATCAGTCTGTATTTGCAGGTGTTGTTCCTGTTAGCAATCCAAGATTAGTTGCAGTGGTTATGATCAACGAGCCATCACAGGGCGAATACTATGGTGGCCAAGTTGCAGCACCTGCATTTGCAAGGTTGATGGGTGAGACTTTACGTTTAATGAATATATCGCCTGATGATATTTCGTCATTAAAAGAAAAACGATTAGTGGCAGGGAAGGATCTTTGATTATGACAGCAATGAATCATCGTGGTGTCTACCTGAGTGAGCTCTTGAAGGATTTTGCTGCTGTTGAAGCAGAGCAAAATATGCAGATCTCAGGGATAGAAATGGATAGTAGAAATGTCCATCAAGGTGATTGTTTTATTGCTGTTAATGGAGAGCATGCTAACGGAATAGACTTTATACCTGATGCAATTTGCAAAGGTGCAGCCGCAGTCCTAGTTGATACAAATGATGCCGAATTAATCAGAAAGTATTTAGAAACTGAAACTAGCCCTTGGAACATAATCTTTGTAGACCAGCTAGATGTAAAAGCGGGACAAATTGTTCACCGTTATTATGGACAACCAACAGAGTTTATGAAAATGATTGGTGTTACGGGCACAAATGCTAAGACATCGGTCAGTTATTTTATTGGTCAAGCTATTGATAATATTTCAGGTAGTGGCACCTGCGGAGTAATAGGAACATTAGGTAATGGTCTGCTTGGTGAATTCATTTCAAGTGGAATGACAACGCCGGATACTATTTGTTTACATCAATCGCTATCGAGGCTACGTGATCGAGGTGCTCATGCTACCGTCGTTGAAGCATCATCACACGGCTTGGCTCAGCATCGATTAAGTGGTGTTGAATTTGATGTCGCAGTGTTCACCAACCTAACGCAAGATCATCTTGATTATCATGGTGATATGACAAGCTATGGTGCTGCGAAATTAGAGTTATTTAAATCTCCCGATCTACAAGCTGCGGTGGTCAATTTAGACGATCCTTTTTCAGAGAAAGTCATCGATCTTTTGCGTGAAAGAGAAGATGAAGTGAAGATCACGGGCTATACACTGGGTAAACAACAGTATTCGGGGATCAGGACAATTCGTTGTAGCAAGTTAAAGGTGTCTGCGAATGGTTTATCGATGGACATAGATACGCCGGAAGGATCAAACATACTAAAGACTAGTCTGTTAGGTCGGTTCAATGCGAGCAATTTATTAGCTGCTCTGGGTGCCTTGATGGCCTGTGGTTTTCGTTTGAATGATGCCTTACAAGCACTTGCTGAAGTACAAGGAGTGCCAGGTCGAATGGAAGCTTTCGTACAAAAAAATCAGGCCGCAGTCATTGTTGATTTTGCCCACACTCCAGATAGCCTAAGTAAGACATTAGAAACATTAAAAGAGATTTGTAAAGGCAAGTTGTGGTGTGTGTTTGGTTGTGGTGGAGATAGAGATAAAAGTAAACGTGCGCTCATGGGCGCCGCAGCCGAGTTGCATGCAGATCAAGTTATTATTACAGATGATAATCCTCGATCAGAAGAACCGAGCATCATTGCAAGTCGCATTCTTTCTGGTATGAAAAAACCTGTCAATGCAAAGGTGATTTTAGATCGGAAGGTCGCTATTGAAACAGCGATTAGAGAAGCTGCACCTAAAGATATTATTCTAGTTGCCGGAAAGGGTCATGAAGATTGGCAGGAAATTAAAGGACAGAAATTTTCTTTTAATGACCGTAATGTTGTTTTGAATCTAATCGGCAAAGGAAGTGAAAAATGATCAGCTTTTCATTGCAACATATAGCCGATCAGCTAGATGCAAAGTTAATAGGTCAAGACGTAATCTTTGAAGGTTGTTCTACAGACACAAGAAGCATTAAAAAAGGTGAGTTATTTGTTGCTTTGAGTGGCCCTAGTTTTGATGGTCATGATTATATTTCGATGGCCGAAAAATTAGGTGCTATAGCCGTTGTAGTCGATCGAGATGTCACTACAAAACTACCAGTGATAAAAGTACAAGATACGCATCTAGCATTATCTGAAGTAGCAAGACTATGGCGAGAAGAATTTTCAATGCCCGTAATTGCGATTACTGGCAGTAACGGTAAAACAACCGTTAAAGAAATGATTAGTTCTATCTTGTCTCGTTGTGGAAATATTCTGGCAACAAAAGGCAATTTAAATAACGAAATAGGTGTACCACAAACCTTATTTAATCTTGAACAAAAACATAACTATGCCGTGATTGAAATGGGTGCAAATCATGGTGGAGAGATCACGAGCCTTTGTGAGATAGCGCAACCAAAAGTGGCCGTTGTTACACAGTGCGCACCATCGCACCTTGAAGGCTTTGGTTCGATAGAAGGTGTTGCAAAAGCTAAAGGTGAAATTTTTGAATTTTTAGCAAAAGATGCAGAAGAAAATATTGCTGTAATAAATGCTGATGATGACTATGCGTCACTTTGGAAGAAACTTGCAGGGAACAGCAGAATTATAAGTTTTGGTTTAGATGCTAAGGATGTAGATGTTAGTGCTTCAGTTATCGAAATGAATACAAAGGAAAGCCGAATCTTATTACAAGCAGAAGGACAAACAATGAAACTTAGGCTGCCTTTAGCGGGTAAGCATAATGTTTTGAATGCGCTTGCAGCCACAGCATGTGCGTTAGCTTTAAATGTATCAATGGAAGTTATTCGTGATGGTTTACAAGTGGTTAAATCAGTACCTGGTAGATTGCAGTTTAAAGTCGGAATAAAAAACCTACAGATTATCGATGACACATATAATGCAAATCCTCGTTCATACGCAGCAGCACTAGACGTATTGAGTCAGTCAAAGGGCCAGCATTGGTTAGCGTTAGGTGACATGGGAGAGCTTGGAGATACGGCTGAAAAATTACATACAGAAGCAGGTGAGCAAGCACGTATATCTGGCGTTGAAAGAATGTTCACATTAGGGGAATTGAGTCAAAAAGCGACAGAGTCATTTGGTGCTGGAGCACAACATTTCACGGATCAGAAACAACTAATAAAAATAATAAAAAATGAGTTGGATAAGGACATCACGCTCTTAATAAAAGGTTCTCGCTTTACCCATATGGAAAGGGTTGTGCAGGCACTGGAGAGTAATAATGCTTCTACTTCTTGCTGACTATTTAACTCAGTACCACACTGGATTCGGGGTTTTTCAATACCTAACGTTGAGAACAATATTGGGTGTATTAACCGCATTGTTTATATCGCTGGCTGTTGGCCCATGTATGATCAGATATCTTAAGCGTTATCAGCTTGGCCAGAGTGTGCGTTCTGATGGCCCAGAAACTCATTTAGTGAAGGCTGGAACACCAACAATGGGTGGTTTATTAATCCTTGTAGCGGTTGGTGTTAGCACTCTCTTATGGGGCGATTTAAACAACCGATTTATTTGGGTTGTGTTACTCGTGACAGCATTATTTGGTGTTGTCGGGTGGATCGATGATTACAAAAAAATAGTTGAAAAAGATCCAAGAGGATTGATTGCAAGATATAAATATTTAGGACAGTCAATTGTTGGGATTATTGCTGCGATTTTTTTATATACAACAGCGGTTACAACCGCAGAAACAGAGTTACTGATCCCCTTCTTTAAAAATGCCAGTATTACACTGGGCATTTTTTATATTCCTTTTGCATATTTTGTTATTGTTGGAACAAGTAATGCGGTGAACTTGACCGACGGTTTAGATGGATTGGCAATCATGCCATGTGTGTTGGTCGCAGGGGCATTTATTATCTTTGCTTATGTTACAGGTAATGTGAATTTCTCTGATTATTTAGGATTTCCATACATTGCTGGAACGGGTGAACTTTGCATTTTTTGCGGTTCGATCGTAGGGGCCGGATTAGGTTTTCTATGGTTCAACACATATCCAGCACAAGTTTTCATGGGTGATATTGGAGCCTTAGCTTTAGGCGCTGCACTAGGAACAGTTGCCGTTATGGTTCGACAAGAATTAGTGCTGTTTATTATGGGAGGCATCTTTGTAATAGAAACCGTGTCAGTGATTTTGCAGGTTGCATCATTCAAATTGACAGGAAAAAGAATTTTTAACATGGCTCCATTACATCATCATTACGAACTTAAAGGATGGCCAGAACCAAGAGTTATTGTGCGGTTTTGGATTATTACCGTCATGTTAGTTTTACTTGGTTTAGCAACCTTAAAAATACGATAGGAATAAGTAGTGACAGAAAAATCGCGTATGAATAAACAGCACAACTTAAATGTTGACACTGTGATCGTCGGTCTCGGCGTGACAGGTTTATCATGCGCGCGTTTTCTTGGTAGCAGAGGTTTATCTTTTGCTGTGACTGATACCCGGGAAACGCCTCCAGGCTTAGTAGAACTAATGGAAGAGTTTCCTAATACGGTTATTAGTACCAGTGAATTAGATTTAGATCTGATCATGAGTGCTAAACAATGTTTAGTAAGCCCTGGAATTTCTATAAAGACTCCGGCTTTGATTGATGCGGAGCAGGCTGGGGTTGAAATCATTGGGGATATCGAACTCTTTGCTCGCCATGCCGATGCTCCTGTGGTTTCTATTACGGGTGCAAATGGAAAGAGCACGGTGACAACACTCGTGTATGAGATGGCGAAAGCAGCGGGTTTAGATGTTAGGGCAGGTGGTAATTTAGGTCTACCTGCTCTTGACTTGATCGATGATATTGAGCCTGACCTTTATATTCTAGAACTGTCTAGTTTTCAGTTGGAAACAACACATAATTTAAACTCTTTAGCAGCGACAGTCTTAAATATTTCTGAAGATCATATGGACCGATATGCTGGTATAGCAGACTATGCTGGAGCTAAGGAAAGAGTTTATCAAGGTAGTGGCGCGATGATCATCAACTCAGACGATCCTGCTGTTGGTCGGATGACCAATGTTAATCGTGAGATCATACGTTTTACGCTAAACGAACCGATGGAAAGTGAGTTCGGTATTCTGCACAAAGACAATGAAGCTTGGTTGGCATTTGGTGATCAATATTTAATATCGATCAGCGAAATGAAAATACAAGGACTGCATAATATTTCGAATGCACTTGCTGCATTAGCGTTAGGAAGAGCTGCTGGAATAGCTGATGAACCTATGCTTGACGTATTACGTACATGGCCAGGCTTATCTCATCGATGTGAATGGATTGCTGAGCATAATGGTGTGGATTGGTACAACGATTCAAAAGGGACTAATGAAGGTGCAACGGTTGCTGCTATAAATGGTTTTGCTGATAGACCTATTATTTTGATTGCGGGCGGAGATGGTAAAGGTGCGAAGTTCAATGATCTTGCTACGGCTGCGAAAGGGGCAGTAAAACAAGCAATACTGTTTGGAAAAGACGCTCCTTTATTAGAAAATAAACTACAAGCAGTGACCGAAATTATACGAGTCAAAGATCTTGCTGAAGCCGTTAAAGTTGCAGGTAAAATAGCAGTGAAAGGTGACAGGGTCTTATTGTCGCCAGCTTGTGCAAGTTTGGATATGTTTAAAAATTATATTGTTCGCGCTGAAGAGTTTATTAAGGCTGTTAATGAATTCGTAAATCAGGGGGTAGAGATATGAGCCAAGCTATCCCAATGAAAGAAAACCAAAGTAATATGTTTGGTCGAACACTTTATAAAAATGATGAGAAATATGATTGGTGGTTGATCTGTTGTGTAATGATTCTGATCAGTCTTGGCTTGGTTATGGTTGCCTCAGCATCGATTTCAATAGCGGATCCATTAGGCAAAGAAGATGGTGTGAAATTATATTATTTCTGGCGTCAGGTCGTTGCGTTATCTATCGGGTTTACAGGCGGTATAGTCGCTCTAAAGACACCACTATATTTGCTTAAGGAATTTCGTTATTTGTTTCTGTTTATTTCTTTTGTATTGCTAGTGGCAGTTATTTCTCCATTGGGTAAAGAAGTTAATGGTGCATCACGTTGGGTCGATTTAGGCGTATATGATTTACAAGCTTCGGAAATCACTAAATTACTGCTTATTATCTATTTAGCCGGTTACATGGAAAAACATTTAGAGTCCGTTAGAACGTCATTTTCTGGGCTCTATAATCCTATTATTGTAATGATACTTATTTGTTTTCTGTTATTGATGGAACCAGATTTTGGAACGTCAGTTTTATTATTTTCAAGCATGTTGGGAATGCTCTTTATTGCCGGTGTTCCGTTATTAAGAATAATTGTCTGGGGAAGCGTCGCGGTGATGCTCCTTGCATCTGCGGCATTAATGTCTCCTTATCGTTTACAACGTTTGCTCACTTACGTGGACCCCTGGGCGGATCCTTTCGGTGCAGGCTTTCAATTGATCCAAGCGTTAATCGCAATAGGCCGAGGCGAATGGTTTGGTGTTGGTTTAGGAAGCAGTGTTCAAAAATTATTTTACCTACCAGAAGCTCACACTGATTTTATTTTTTCTGTGTTTGCTGAAGAACTAGGCTTGTTCGGTTGCTTAAGTTTGATTGCTGTTTTTTCTTTCTTTATATGGCGAGTGTTTTACATTGCAGTTCAAGCGGAAAGAGAAGGCCGATATTTCCCAGCTTTTCTAGCCTACGGATTTGGGTTATTGATCGGTATGCAGGCATTCCTAAACATGGGTGTGAATATGGGCGTGCTGCCTACGAAGGGGTTAACACTACCGTTTATTAGTTATGGTGGTAACAGCATGATCATGATGTGTATAGCGACAGCATTAATCTTACGCGTTGATCATGAAACTCGTATGGGGAACAATTATGAGGGCGACGAAGAATGACTCGTCCGATCATGATCATGGCTGGCGGAACAGGAGGACATGTTTTTCCTGCATTAGCCGTTGCTGATTATTTAAAAGCAAAAGAAATTCCTGTGTTGTGGTTAGGTACAGAGAAAGGCTTGGAAGCGAGAGTTGTACCTGAAGCTGGATACCAACTTTTAACGCTAAGTATCGCTGGTATTCGAGGTAAGAGTGGGATAACAATTCTTCTAGCACCATTCAGAATTTTATTTGCCGTCATACAAGCACTAAAAGTGGTGGTCACACATCGACCAGCTGCAGTGTTGGGCATGGGTGGATTTGCAAGTGGCCCAGGAGGGATCGCTGCGTGGTTAATGCGTACACCTGTGATAATTCATGAGCAAAATGCAATAGCAGGGATGACTAATAAATGGCTTTCAAGAATAGCTACACGAGTCTTTGAAGCATTTCCTGGAGCATTTCCAACGAATATAACTGCGGAACATGTAGGTAATCCCGTTCGTGCTGCGATAGAAAATATACAAAAGAAAAATAAAGAAAATAAAACACTTAGAGTTTTGATCGTTGGCGGAAGCCTCGGTGCAATGACTTTGAATAAGGTTGTGCCTGCAAGCTTGGCGAAAGTTTCAGGAAAAATAGAAATATGGCATCAAACTGGTCAGCGTGATTTTGAAGCGACGCAAGAAGAGTATATAGCGCTAGGAATTGATGCAAAAGTGGAATCATTTCTTAATGATATGGATCAAGCCTATGCATGGGCTGATCTCGTTATTTGCCGATCGGGAGCATTAACCGTATCAGAATTAGCCGCTGCAGGTTTACCCGCTATTTTAGTGCCATACCCCTATGCTGTTGATGATCATCAAACAGCGAATGGAGAATATTTAGCCAGTGCGGACGCTGCTGTGATTATTAATGATAAAGATTTTTCGGAAGAAAAATTGATCACAATAATAAATGAGTGGATAGCAAAGCCAGAACGATTAAAAGAAATGTCCGTTAAGGCGAAGGGAAAAGCCATAAAAGGTGCAACCAAAAATGTAGCGAATGCATTAATGGAGGTGGCTTATGGATAGGCAAGAAATGGAAACTATGGGCATGGGGCGCACACGAAATATTCATTTCGTCGGTATTGGTGGCGTCGGCATGAGCGGTATTGCAGAAGTTCTACACAATCTGGGTTATCGCATCTCTGGTTCAGATATCAAAGGTAATGCGGTTACAAAACATTTGGCTGAACTTGGCATAACTATTTATATAGGCCACAAAGCTGAACAAGTAGGAATAAGTGATGCTGTTGTAGTTTCCAGTGCTATCGATATAGAGAATCCTGAAATTACATTCGCAAAAGAAAAACGTATTCCCATTATTCCTCGAGCAGAAATGCTAGCGGAATTAATGCGCTTTCGTTATGGAATTGCTGTCGCTGGAACACATGGAAAAACAACAACAACAAGTTTAGTCGCAAGTCTATTAGCTGAGGGTGAGCTCGATCCTACCTATGTTATTGGTGGACGATTGAATAGTTCAGGTAAGCATGCTGAGCTTGGTGAAAGCAGATATTTAGTTGCAGAAGCTGATGAAAGTGACGCCTCATTTTTGCATTTGCAGCCAGTGATAGCGGTACTAACAAATATCGATTTGGATCATATGGAAACGTATGGTGGTGATATTGAAAAATTACGTGAAACATTTTTAGAGTTTTTACTGCGCTTACCATTTTATGGTTTAGCTGTTATTTGTTATGACGATCCTCGAGCGCAAGAATTACTGCCAGAATTAACTAAGCCAGTGATGACTTATGGTACGCATGAAAACGCAGATGTGCGCGCAACAGATGTTAGCTATTTTGAGAATACGAGTACCTTTAAAGTAAGTTTGCCTAATGGTAAAAGTGAAGCATTTTCTGTGACGTTAAATATGCCAGGCTTGCATAATGTTTTGAATTCATTAGCTGCAATTTCAGTTGCTTATGAGCTGGGAGTTTCACAACAAGCGATTTGTAAAGGATTAGAAAACTTTCAAGGAATAGGTCGACGTTTTCAGATCCATGGGCAAATAGAAATAGATCAAAGAAAGGCGATAGTTGTTGATGACTATGGACATCATCCAAGTGAAGTTGCAGCAACGATTGCTGCTGTTCGCGAGGGTTGGCCTGAGAACCGATTAGTGTTGATTTACCAACCGCATCGTTATACAAGAACACGTGATCTATTTGAGGATTTTGTACAAATTTTATCGCAAGCAGACACACTGTTTTTACTTGATATTTATTCCGCTGGCGAAAAACCAATAGCAGAAGCAGATAGTAAATCTTTAAGCCGTGCGATCAGATTACGAGGGCAGGTTGATCCTATCTTTATTGATCAACCAGACGAGGTTGTATCAGTAATCCCTAGCTCCATAGAAGACGGTGATATTGTCTTAGTGATGGGAGCTGGCAGTATTGGGCATGTCGCGGAACAAATAATTGAAAGCTATGGGACCGACTTAGGGTGATGGCCGTAACGAATTTAACGCCTGAATTACGTGGAGTTTTAAAGCTCGATGAAGCGATGTCAAAACATACTTCATGGCGTGTAGGTGGAACAGCCGATAAGTATTATGAACCTGCCGATATAAAAGATTTAGCCGTATATTTAGAACAATTACCTGAGGGAGAACCAGTCATAATGGTTGGCTTAGGTAGTAATTTATTAGTGAGGGATCGGGGGATCCGGGGTAGTGTTATTTGCCCAACTGGGATGTTGGATGGTTTTGCAATTTTAGAAGGTCAAATCTTGCGTGTAGAGGCCGGTGTACCTTGTGCGATTGTTGCAAAACGATGTGCGAAGCAAGGCTTTACAGAATTAGAATTTCTTGCGGGTATTCCTGGGACAGTAGGTGGTGCGCTAGCAATGAATGCTGGCGCATTTGGTGGTGAAACATGGTCGAATGTTGTCAAGGTAGAAACACTGGATCGACAAGGTATATTTCACCTTCGAGATCGTGAACAATATTTGGTTGGATATCGATCAGTTATTGGCCCTATGGTCGGTTTAGAAGAAGAGTGGTTTGTTGCTGCACATTTCAGCCTAAGTGTCGGTGATGGAGAGGCTGGCTTGAGTAAAATCAAACAATTATTACTAAAAAGATCAGAAACTCAACCAATGGGGGTGCCTAGTTGTGGCTCCGTTTTCCGTAACCCTGAAGGTGATTATGCTGCGCGACTTATTGAAAGTTGTGGACTAAAAGGTTTCAAAATTGGCAATGCACAGGTGTCAGAAAAACATGCGAATTTTATTATTAATTTAGGCAACGCGAAAGCCATAGATATAGAGCAAGTGATTATAACGGTTGCAGAAAAAGTGAAACAACAACATGGAATCCAACTAGAGTCAGAAGTTAGGATTGTTGGAGATGAGTAAAGTGAGCATGGGTGTGAAAAAAACGTTTGGAAAAGTTGCTGTATTAATGGGTGGCAATTCTGCTGAACGAAAGATCTCTTTAGAAAGTGGAAGTGCTGTTCTCAACTCACTTTTACGTTCTGGTGTCGATGCCGAAGGAATTGATTGGAATGGTGGTATTCCAGAACAATTGTTTAATAAAAAAGTTGATAGGGTTTTTAACGCATTACATGGACGTGGTGGAGAAGATGGCGTAATTCAAGGTGTTTTAGAAAGCTTAGCATTACCTTATACCGGCAGTGGTGTGCAAGGTTCTGCACTATCCATGGATAAAGAAAGAACAAAGCAACTTTGGTCTGCAGTAGGCATATTGACACCGGGGTTTATGGCTCCTCAAGATGAGCCTAACGCTAAGGAGGTTGTTGATAAATTAGGACTGCCACTAATGATTAAGCCCGCAAGAGAAGGCTCTAGTTGTGGTGCTAGTCGTGTTGATCAATTAGAACAATTAATACCCGCATGGAATGAAGCTAAGAAATTCGATAGTAGTGTTTTGATAGAGCAATGGATTACTGGCAGTGAATATACGGTTGGAATTTTAAATGATGAAGCACTGCCGATTATTAAGCTAGAAACACCTAGAGATTTCTATGATTACAAAGCGAAATATGTATTAGATACGACGAAATATATTTGCCCTTGTGGTTTGGGTTTTGAAATAGAAAAAAATATAAAAGCGGCATGTTTAACGGCTTTTCAAGCAGTCAATTGCTCAGGTTGGGGGCGAGTTGATTTAATGATAAATGAAGTTGGTGAGGTATTTTTTATTGAAGTAAATACAGTGCCAGGAATGACGAGCCATTCGCTTGTTCCAATGGCTGCGAAACAACAGGGTTATGATTTTGATGAGCTTGTTATAAAGATCCTAGAAACAAGTTTGTAATTAATAAAATGGACAGAAAAAAAACAAGTCGAAAAAAACAAAACAGACGACTAAAACAACGAGCATCAGTCAGCGAAACGGTGGGCTCTGTTGTAAAAGACAAGGAGGTTGTTCGAGGTAGTTTGGCGATGATAGGTTTTTTAGCTGTATTTGGCTGTATAGCACTAGTGACTTGGGTCACTGGGAAAATGGCAGATCCAGCGACGTTAACAATTAAAAGTGTGAAGGTTGAAGGGCAGTATAAATATCTTTCGACCTCTACGTTAGAGAGCTTGGTCGCAAATAATGTAGAGGGTGGTTTTTTTACACTGGACGTGGAAAAAGTACGTGGTGCAGTGATGCAGGCACCTTGGGTTAGAGAAGCAACAGTACGCAAGCTTTGGCCAGATACTTTGTATGTAAAAATTAAAGAACAGAATGCGGTTGTTCGTTGGGGTGACAAGGGTTTTTTAAATCAAAAAGGAGCGTTGTTTACTCCTGAAGATACAACTAATCCAAAGGGTTTGATCACGCTAACAGGACCGGAAGGAACCCATAAGTTAGTGTTTGAAAAATATAAAACATTGATGGGGCTTCTTAATCCAAGCAAGCGTAGTGTGGCATGGGTTGAGTTAAACAGCCGGCGTGGCTGGCGTTTTAAAATAAATAATGGACCAACGGTAATTGTTGGTCGTAAAGATGTCGATGAGAGGCTTTGGAAATACGTGAAGAATGTTGAGGGACTGTTAGGGCAAGCAATTATTAATATTGCCCAAGTTGACTTGCGATATGCAAATGGATTTACCGTACGAGAACGAGAAAAAGAGGTGGAGGAGATGACTCAACATCTCAGCCATAAAATGGGGCAAGTGCAGGGCAATCAAGATTCAAGAGGAACATAGCTCATGGCTATTAGAAAAGCAGAAAATAATCTGATCGTTGGTCTTGATATTGGAACATCAAAAGTTGTTGCTATTGTTGGTGAGTCTGATGAAAACGGAGATATTGAAGTCATTGGAATAGGTTCACATGCATCTCGAGGATTAAAAAAAGGTGTCGTCGTTAACATTGAGTCAACAGTGCAGTCGATCCAACGTGCGGTACAAGAAGCTGAGTTGATGGCTGGTTGTGAAATTAGATCCGTCTTTACTGGGATTGCTGGTAGTCATATTAGTAGTTTGAATTCTCACGGTATTGTTGCTATTCGAGATAGTGAAGTCGTCCAAAGTGATGTTGACCGAGTTTTAGATGCGGCAAAAGCTGTAGCGATACCCTCTGATCAGAAAATTATTCATGTCTTGGCGCAAGAATTTATTATCGATAATCAAGAAGATATTCGAGAGCCTATCGGCATGTCTGGTGTCAGGCTTGAGGCTAAGGTACATATGGTCACCGGTGCTGTCAGCGCTGCTCAGAATATTGAAAAGTGCGTACGTCGTTGTGGCCTGGATGTCGATGAGGTTATTTTGCAACAATTAGCCTCTAGTCACGCTGTGTTAACAGAAGACGAGAAAGAATTAGGAGTTTGTCTTGTTGATATTGGTGGTGGTACGACAGACATTGCAGTATTTCTAAATGGTGCAATCCAACACACGGCGGTAATACCCATTGCTGGTGATCAGGTCACAAATGACATTGCTGTGGCATTACGTACACCGACACATCATGCAGAGGAAATTAAAATAAAATATGCCTGTGCATTAACACAATTAGCGAACCCCGATGAAACGATAGAAGTTCAAGGGGTTGGAGAGCGAGCGTCACGACGTTTAGCTCGACAAACGCTGGCTGAAGTAGTTGAGCCGCGTTATGAAGAATTATTCATGTTCATCAATGCAGAGTTAAAGAAAAGTGGTTTTGCAGAATTGATGGCTGCAGGGGTAGTACTGACAGGCGGTAGTTCCAAAATGGAAGGCGCTATTGATCTGGCAGAAGAAGTATTTCATATGCCGGTCCGATCAGGGATCCCTACAGGGGTGACTGGGCTGGTAGATGTTGTAAGTAACCCTATTTATGCAACGGGAGTTGGTTTGTTACTGTTTGGGAATACGTATTCAAGAGCAGGGGTAAAATCATCCAGAACAGAATTGGGTGCTGGAAATATGTGGGAAAAAATGAAAAGTTGGTTCCAAGGGAATTTTTGAGCCAACAATAATTAATTAGAAAAAAAGCCTTAGGGTTTAAACGGAGGATAAAAGCGATGTTCGAATTAATGGATTCATACAGTCAAAATGCTGTAATCAAAGTGATCGGTGTTGGTGGTGGCGGCGGTAACGCTGTTGAGCACATGGTTAGCGCAAACCTTGAAGGGGTAGACTTCTTAGTTGCCAATACTGATGCGCAGGCATTAGGAAACTCTTCATCAAAAACGACCTTGCAGCTGGGAACCGAAGTTACTAAAGGACTCGGTGCTGGAGCAAATCCAGAAATCGGTCGACAAGCAGCGCTTGAAGATCGTGACCGGATTATGGATGTTCTTGAAGGATCTGACATGGTCTTTATTACAGCAGGAATGGGTGGTGGTACTGGCACTGGCGCAGCGCCTGTCGTTGCTCAAGTAGCAAAAGAAATGGGAATTTTGACAGTAGCTGTTGTAACACGGCCTTTTCCTTTTGAAGGCAAAAAGCGTTCAGATATCGCACTTGATGGAATTAGTGACTTACGTCAATACGTTGATTCATTGATCACGATTCCTAATGAAAAGTTACTAAGCGTTTTAGGTCGGGATATTAGTTTGTTGAATGCCTTTAAAGCTGCGAACGACGTATTGCTTGGTGCTGTTCAAGGGATTTCGGAACTTATTACGCGTCCAGGACTCATAAATGTAGATTTCGCGGATGTGAGAACTGTTATGTCTGAAATGGGTATGGCAATGATGGGAACAGGAACAGGCAAAGGTGAGAACCGTGCAAGGATCGCTGCTGAAGCCGCGGTTGCGAGCCCTCTATTAGAAGACGTCAACCTTGCTGGAGCAAGAGGTATCTTGGTTAATATTACATCAGGCATGGACTTGAGCATGGGTGAGTTTGAAGAAGTGGGTAATACAATCAAACAATTCTCTGCTGATAGTGCAACTGTCGTTGTTGGTACTGTTATCGAACCAGATATGACGGATGAAGTTCGAGTCACAATGGTTGCGACAGGTCTTGGTGCTGCTGAAGAAAAAGCAGAACCACTAGCGATTGTTGATACAGGTCTCCGTTCTGCAGAGGTTGTTGATTGGGGTAAATTAGATCGCCCAACCATTATCCGTAATAGTCCTGAAAACAATAAGGAAATTGAGCCGACTGGAAACAGTGACTATCTTGATATTCCTGCATTCCTTCGCAGGCAGGCTGATTGAACCGTAATCATTAGTTAGATTTAGAACATCGCATTGCTACGAGCGCTTATGGATGAGCATTTGTAGCAAATTTGTTGAATTCGATGTCTGTGTTACTATGCGCAAAAGAATGTGAACGAATGTGAAGTTCGTTCTGACAGCAATAGAAATAGAAAGAAAAGAGGTTTTTATGATCAGGCAATGTACTCTGAAAAATGTTATCCGTGCTACAGGGGTAGGCCTGCACACCGGTAAGAAGGTTTATCTGACACTTCACCCTGCAGCTGTCGATACGGGCATAATTTTTAGAAGAGTTGATCTAGAGCCGAATGTAGAGATCCTCGCTCATGCTGAAAATGTTGGTGACACAATGATGTCTACTAGCTTAGCTAAAGATGGCGTATCTATCTCGACAGTAGAACATTTACTCTCAGCTTTTGCAGGCCTAGGGATTGACAATGCCTACGTGGATCTCAGTGCAGCAGAAGTCCCCATCATGGATGGTAGTGCTGGGCCGTTTGTATTTTTGATCCAATCAGCAGGCATTGAAGAACAAGAGTCTGCTAAGCAATATATTCGCATTAAGAAACCAATTAAGGTAGAAGATGGTGATAAGAGCGCTAGTTTTGAACCTTTTGATGGGTTTAAAGTATCATTTTCTATTGAGTTTGATCATCCATTTTTTGAAGAAAGCAGTAAGTTTGCAACGATTGATTTCTCATCAACATCGTTCGTTAAGGAAGTCAGCCGAGCGAGAACATTTGGTTTTCTGAAAGATACAGAAGCCCTAAGGGAAAAAAATCTCGTTTTAGGCGGAAGTTTGAATAATGCCGTTGTTGTAGATGACTACCGCGTATTAAATGAAGATGGCTTGCGTTACGACGATGAATTTGTGAAACACAAAATTCTTGATGCGATAGGCGATCTTTATTTATTAGGCCATAGCCTCATTGGTGCCTTTGAAGGAAACAAATCAGGACATGCACTTAACAACAAGTTACTAAGAGCATTAATCGCAAATCAAGATGCGTGGGAACTGGTCTCTTTTACTGATAAAGAAAAAAGTCCAATCTCATTTTTGCAAGAATTACCAAGCGGTTAGTCAATACATCATTCCTT
Organism: uncultured Pseudomonadota bacterium; assembly: GCA_913058255.1. Classification (GTDB taxonomy): domain Bacteria; phylum Pseudomonadota; class Gammaproteobacteria; order CAJXQU01; family CAJXQU01; genus CAJXQU01. Next base: position 574,182 of record CAJXQU010000001.1, read on the forward strand.
ATGGCCTTTCTTAGAGTGGCTAGCTAGCCGCTTTAAAACGTCAGCAAGATTATTGTCATCTACGTTAGCCGCGACAGATTTTAATAATTCTGAGGTGCTATCTGACATCGGTTCAACCGAACGAAGGCTCTCTTCAACTTGAGTTTTGGGTGGAATTACTTTCACTTTAAGACGCTCAACCATCGCCAAACCACCCTCACTTCGCATATAATTGATGATATCTGTGGCAATGAAATTGGTACGTGTTGACCAAGCGGGCGAATCTGCCTGTAAAATCAAGGTGTTACCTTTAATATTGCTTGCAATGACATGCTCTGAAAGAGGTGAAGGTAGAAAGTGCTGTAGTCGTTTTGTTACATTTTTGAGCTTATTTGCCTGATCGATCAGTGGTTTAAGGCTTGGATCTCGAATGATTGAACCAAGTTTTTTGTTTCTATGTATGCTCATTTACAGACTATTTTGACATAGCTGGATAAAAATATATGCAGATTTTGATAACGGATACGACAAAAGGACGAATACCTCACTTAAGTAACAGTTGGGTGATGATCATGATAGTTACATTTGCAGTAGTATCTTTAATGGGATCTGCAGGTTATGCGGGCTTCTATCTAGGCACTGATGGTGATGGTGAGTTAGAGTTGAACTCAGATTCGCAAAATCAGTTATTTACGAGTCAATCCCTCACTGAAGAAATTGATGTACAGAAATTACAAATCAATATGGCGGTTCTTGATGCCCAGGAACACTTAAATATACTTGCTATGCGTTTAGGCAGTGTCCAAGCCAAAGTTACTCGTTTAGAAGCGGCAAGTGCTCGACTAAGCACGCATGCAGGAATTGAAGCTGAAGAATTTAATTTTGATCAACAACCTGCACTAGGCGGTATTTTAGATCCTGCAGAACAACAAGAGTTTAATGTCCCTGACTTTATTCAATCACTTGAAACACTCTCTGTTCGTTTAGATGAACATAGAGAAAAAATAAACATGCTGGACTCCATTATGTTGATTGATAATCTTGAGAATGCAGCCGTTCCATCAGGAAAGCCTGTCGCGGTAGGTTGGATTTCATCTGGTTTTGGAAAGCGAACGGATCCCCTGTCTGGCAAGCATGATGTCCATAAGGGCTTAGATTTTGCTGGGCCGAAAGGAACAGAAATTTATGCTGTCGCTAGAGGAGTCGTTACTTGGTCAGGAAAGCAGACTGGTTATGGAAACATTATCGAAATTGATCATGGTCAAGGCTATGTTACTCGTTATGCACATAATGAAAAAAATCTAGTTAAGGTAGGTGATAAGGTAGAAAAAGGCCAAAAAATAGCATTGATGGGTTCAACAGGACGATCGACTGGGACACATGTACATTTTGAAGTAGAACAAAATGGGAAAGCTGTCGATCCAAAACCTTATCTAGCACCTATGGGTTAGCTTCAAATTAAAACAAAAAGTATAAAGATACGCATTTTATTAACGTTACAACTTCCTGGATTAATACCTGAAACAAATGTCAAATAACCGAGCTTTCTTCGGCGGCCTAATGGGTCGCATTTTCGGCAGTCGCAATAAACGCGTTTTAAAAAAACTGAACCGAGTCGTCTCAAAAATAAATGTTTTTGAGGAAGAGTTATCTAATTTAAGTGATGATGAACTCAAAAATAAAACCCAAGAGTTTCGTGTGCGCTTGGAAGAAGGAGAGATATTAGATTCATTAATGCCAGAAGCTTTTGCTGTTGTTAGAGAGGCAAGTAAGCGATGCATGGAAATGCGTCACTTTGACTGTCAGATGATCGGTGGCATGGTCTTAAACGATGGAAAAATCGCAGAAATGCGTACGGGTGAAGGTAAAACGCTTGTCGCGACGCTTGCCGCCTATCTCAATGCACTGCCGGGCAAGGGCGTTCACGTTGTTACCGTGAATGATTATCTTGCGAGTCGTGATGCTGAATGGATGGGAACGTTATACAGCTTCCTTGGTTTGACTACGGGTGTCATCGTTGCAAATTTAGATAAGGAACAACGCCAAGCAGCCTATGCCGCAGATATCACTTATGGTACTAATAACGAGTTTGGCTTTGATTATCTTCGCGATAACATGGCCTTTTCTGATGAGGATCGTGTCCAACGAGGATTGAACTTTGCGGTAGTCGATGAAGTTGATTCTATTTTGATCGATGAAGCCAGAACACCCCTGATTATCTCTGGCCCGACTAATGATAAAACTGATGTGTATCAAAGCGTTGATCAGTTAATCCCTAAGCTAACGAAGCAGGAAGAAGAAGATGGGCCTGGGGATTATTCACTTGATGAAAAAGCTAAACAGGTTTACTTGACCGAACAAGGGCATGAGACGGTTGAAAAAATGCTGGTAGAAGAAGGATTGCTGAGTGCAGACGAAAGTCTCTATGACACTACGAATATCAGCTTGATGCACCATATCAATTCAGGTCTTCGTGCTCATACGCTTTTTCAAAAAGATGTTGAATATATTGTTCAAGATGATCAGGTTGTTATCGTTGATGAATTTACCGGTCGTACAATGCCTGGCCGACGTTGGTCAGAAGGGCTTCATCAAGCTGTAGAAGCCAAAGAAGGCGTTGCGATCCAGAATGAAAATCAGACACTAGCCTCTATCACCTTCCAAAATTATTTCAGGCTCTACAATAAACTTTCTGGAATGACAGGTACCGCGGATACAGAAGCCTTCGAGTTTCAACAGATTTATGGGCTTGAAGTTATTGTTATACCAACGAACAAACCGACCTCTCGTGATGATATGAGTGATTTGGTTTATCTAACCTACAAAGAAAAATTTGATGCGATTACTGAAGATATCCGTGATTGTATGACGCGTAAGCAGCCAGTTTTGGTAGGTACAGCATCGATCGAGACATCTGAATATCTTTCGGATCTCTTGAACGAAGTGAAGATCGATCACGAAGTGTTGAATGCTAAATTTCATGAAAAAGAAGCTCAAATTATCGCTCAGGCCGGTCGACCAGGAAGTATTACGATAGCGACTAATATGGCTGGACGAGGGACTGATATAGTTCTCGGAGGCAAGTTGGAAGTTGAACTTGAAGAGCTTGGCCTAGAAGAAGGTCTTGAAGTAGAAAATGTCAAAGCAGCATGGCAAGAGCGCCACAATGCTGTCATCGAGTCAGGTGGTTTACACATCATTGGTACAGAGCGGCATGAATCTCGTCGGATCGATAACCAGTTACGAGGGCGTTCGGGTCGTCAAGGAGATGCTGGCTCTAGTCGCTTTTACCTTTCTTTAGAAGATAGTCTAATGCGTATCTTTGCCTCAGAACGTGTTTCTGGCTTGATGCAGAAGATGGGAATGGAAGAAGGTGAAGCGATAGAACATCCTTGGGTTTCGCGTGCGATAGAAAATGCGCAACGTAAAGTTGAAGGTCGAAACTTTGATATGCGTAAGCAATTGTTGGATTATGATGATGTTGCTAATGATCAACGTAAGGTTATTTACGAGCAACGTAATGATCTGATGGAAGCCAATGAAATTAGTGAGAATATCGAAGGTATTCGCCATGACGTGATTGAAGAAATCATCGATGAACACATTGTGCCTAAAAGTATCGATGAAACTTGGGATATTGTAGGTTTAACGGAGGCTGTTGAAGACGAGTTAGCGATGAAGCTACCGATTCAGCAGTGGTTAGACGATGATGATGATTTACACGAAGAAACACTTCGAAAGAAAATTCATGAAGAGCATTTAAAAGCCTACAAAGAGAAAGAAGAACTTGCTGGTGAAGAGACTGTTCGTCATTTTGAAAAGACGTTAATGCTTCAGGTTCTAGATAATAACTGGAAAGAACATTTGTCGGCAATGGATCATCTTCGTCAAGGCATTCACCTTCGGAGCATGGCTCAGAAAAATCCTAAGCAAGAGTTCAAACGTGAATCATTTGAAATGTTTTCTGAGCTTCTGGAAAATATCAAACGTGAAGTGATCAAAATGCTATCGCATGTACAAGTTCGTGCTGAAGAAGATGTTGAAGCGATGGAACGACAACGTCAGGAAGAAGTCGAAGCCGCTGCAATGCTATTCCAACATAAACAAGCTGAAAGCCAGCTGACGAGTGATGAGCAAGGCTCTACTGCTGGAAAGAGTGAAGAGCAGCAACATGCGACACCTTTTGTCAGAAATGATCGTAAAGTTGGTCGAAACGAACCTTGCCCATGTGGTTCAGGTAAAAAATTCAAGCAATGTCATGGCAAAATCCCCTGACATTAGGTGTGTTTAAATCATGGATAAAGATCTTGCTATCGAGGGCATACTACTCGGAACTGCTAGCGCGGGTATTCGCCAGACCGAACGCGATGATATTGCTGTTATAGAAATTTGTGAAGGTAGTAATGTAGCAGCTGTTTTTACTCGCAATGCTTTTTGTGCAGCTCCAGTCACCATTGCGAAAGAGCATATTTCACAACAAGCACCACGCTACCTTTTGATCAATTCCGGTAATGCTAATGCAGGAACGGGTTCAGAAGGCTATCAAGATGGGCTTCAGACTTGTCAGATGCTTGCTGAGACGGTTAATTGTAGCTCAACATCTGTACTACCATTTTCAACAGGAGTTATTGGTGAGCGGTTGCCTACGGCATTATTTCAGCCTGCAATCGAGACTGCTGTACAAAACTTGAAAGAGACAGGTTGGTCAGATGTTGCACGAGCGATTATGACCACAGATACTCGACCTAAGCAGGCTGAGACATCTTTCGAGATTAACGGTCAAACGATTACCATCGTAGGTATTTCGAAAGGTTCTGGTATGATCCGGCCAGATATGGCGACCATGCTTGCCTATGTGGCTACAGATGCGGAAGTCGAACAGGAGCTCTTAAATTCGTGTCTGAATAATGCTATTGATAAGAGCTTCAATCGAATAACCGTCGATGGAGATACTTCAACTAACGATGCTTGTGTATTGATTGCGACAGGTAAATCTGAGTTCTGTATTACGCAAGAACAGGTATCTGAACTCGAGATGTTTCAAGCCGCTTTAGGCAATGTTTGCATTCAGCTAGCCAAGGCGATCATCAAGGATGGTGAAGGGGCAACCAAATTTATTACAATTGAAGTCCAGGGTGGGCAGGATAAGGAAGAGGCCTTAGAAGTTGCTTACACGATTGCACACTCTCCACTAGTGAAAACTGCTTTTTTTGCCTCTGATCCAAACTGGGGCCGTTTATTGGCAGCTATTGGCCGGGCAGGTATTACTGATCTTGATATATCAAAAGTATCAGTCACCCTGGGTGATGTTAGCTTGATCGAAGCTGGAGAACCCGCCGTAACGTATACAGAAGAGCAGGGAGCAGCTGTTATGGCAGAGGATGAGATCAGCATTTATGTTGATCTTGCCAGAGGTATTGCAACAGAAACGGTTTGGACCTGCGATTTATCTTATGACTATGTCAAAATCAATGCGGAGTACCGAACCTAATATTATCCACGTAGCAGTCGCTATCGTGGTCAATTCTGCAGGAAAAATCCTCATCGCTCGGCGACCTAAAGGTGTGCATCTCGAGGGTCTCTGGGAGTTTCCTGGTGGCAAAGTCAAGTCTGGCGAATCTGCATTTGAAGCTCTCCAGCGGGAGATGAAGGAAGAAGTAGGTTTACACATCAAGTCTGCACGTAGACTCATTAATATTATCCATGAATATCCTGAAAAAACGGTGCAACTTGATACATGGTTATGCAAGGATTGGGCTGGAGAGGCGACAGGTGCGGAAGGTCAAAAAATTTACTGGTGTGCATTGAATGAACTTGCAGACTTTGAATTTCCTGCGGCAGATCATCCCATCATCACGGCCTTAAAACTACCTTCGAGTTATCAGATCAGCCCTGATCCAAGTCGTGATTATGCAAATTTTTTGAGCAGTTTAGAAACGTGTTTTGAACAGGGTAACAGGCTATTTCAACTACGAACTAAATCGCTGGCGGCGAATGAAGCTCAACGCCTGATAGAGCCGATTAAACAACTATGCTCTAAATATAATGCTAAATGGTTGATTAATGGTGAACCTGATGACGCGAGAAGACATTGTGCAGATGGGGTGCATCTTAACAGTAAGCGTTTACTCACACTTTCCTCTCGGCCATTAGATAGTAATTTTTTAGTGGCGGCCTCATGTCATAATGCAGAGGAACTCGCCCATGCTGAACGGATAAATGTCGATTTTGCTGTGTTATCTCCGGTTAAAAAAACACGCTCTCACCCTGAAGTAAAACCGATAGGGTTAGATAATTTTGAAGAACTGATCGCTGGGATTAATATGCCTATTTATGCTTTGGGTGGTATGAGTAGCCATGATCTTGAAAGTGTGTGGAAATCAGGCGGGCAAGGCATCGCAATGATCAGATCGGGATGGCCGGTTTCGGAGTAACTTTTAGTTGGATGATCAGTGCGGTGGCATTTCATCATCTGGAATGATGAAGGTTTCTTCGCCAGGGATGGAATGACTACCATCGATCCATGAACCGAAGTCGATCAGTTTGCATCTTTCACAGCAAAAAGGTAACCATTGATCATTTTTGTTTTTTTCGATCGATTTTTTACAGCTAGGGCAGGTTGATTTTTTTTTCATTAAGCTTAGCTCGGAAGATGAATAGTTTGATGTTAATTATATTACAACTGTCTGTTGAAAAACTATCGAGAGAGAAAAAAAACATCTGTGGCCAATAGAATATTTATTCTACTAAAGATCAATACATCACCGTGTTGAAAGGCAGAAATAGGATAAGTTACTCTGATGTAGGGTCGTTATAAAAAGCGTATTGGATAAAGGCCTATAATCCTGATGTTTGCTTAATTAGGTACAACACTGGAGTTCAAAATCAATGGTTCGTTTTATTTGACTAGGCCGTTCCTGAGTATTGTTTTGTTCTAAAAAACGAACAGAGAAACGGTGTTTACCACCGCTAATTTCAGGAAAGTAAGGATCGCCGATAGGTAGCAATATTCTAATCAATTGAGCAGGTCTATTTTGTTCTAGCGAGTATTGGAAGAATCCCTCTTTAGCGGCTTGTTTTGTAACTTCTGCACTAGTTCTTAGAATAACCATAACCAGCTTGATCGCCTCGTGCATGTATTTTAAATCACCGGCCCAATTGTTAAGTTGAAACTTTCGCTCCCCTGTACTTTTTCTCAACCAGTGATGGTAAGAGGGTAGATCAAAATTACAGGTTCCACCAGCGATCGAGAGACGTTGTCGTATCGAGTTAATTAGCCCATCATGACGTAAGACGTGGCCTGGCTGATAGGTTGGGTTCGTTAACTGGCGATGCGCATCTTCTAGGTTATTTAGCATTCCATCAAGGACTTTACTATCGACATCAGGATTTTTTTGAAAACTTTGAAACAGCTTAATATGCCGATCAATTTCCTTGGCAAGCTCGCCTTTAATATCTGTTCTTGAAATAAGGTCACTAATCTCAATTAAGCTATTTACACACTGGCGGCTATCCCAATCAGTACTCTTGTCTATAGAGTAGTCAACGAGCTGGAATAAAAATTCTAGCCGTAAAAAATTGCGAACCCGTTCATTGATCGGTAGCTCGTAGATCGCTTTATCTTGAATTTCTGCAAAGAGCCCAAATTGATTATCTGAATCAGTCATGGTTAATTTATCGAGAATCCCCTTAATGTTTCCATAGATAAATATTGATCATGTAGTGCTGTTACCTGTGGCATTAGATCAGAAACAGAACCGTCGTTTATAATTATATCATCAGCTAGTGCTAGCCGTTTTTCACGAGTGAGCTGATGCTTCATGATAGCTTCGATCTGATTAATGTTGTTGCCATCTCTCGCTACAACACGCTGTTTTTGTATATCCGAGGCTATATCGACAACCAGTACACGATCAACTTCATCTTCTAATTTTTTTTCGAATAGAAGTGGCACACATAAAATACAGTAATCAGATGTACTTTGTTTAACTTGGTCGCGCATTGTCTTAATGATACGGGGATGAGTAATTTTTTCCAGTTGCTCCAATTTATTTTTGTCTTTGAAAACAATAGCACGTAATTTTTGACGATCAATTAATCTGTTTTCAGTAAGAATTTTTGAAGCAGAAAAAGTCTCTAGTATCTTGTTGTAAGCAGGTTTATTAGGTTCAACAATTTCATGAGCAATAACGTCGGCATCGATGATCTTAATACCTAACTGTTCGAATAAATTACAAACAGTAGTTTTGCCACAACCAATTCCACCAGTGAGTCCAATTCGTAAGGGGTAGGTTGATGCTTGTGTCACCTAATGTAGGCTCCCTAAATAGAGGTTGGTTAAATCTTGTCCCCAGCATAATGCAATCCAACCTGCAATCGCAAGGTAGGGGCCAAAAGGAATGGGAGTTTCACGTCCATGAGACTTAAACATGATGAGAGAGACACCAATAACAGCACCTGCTACAGATGAAAGAATGATCGTTAATGGTAAAACTTCCCAGCCTAACCAAGCTCCAATCAAGCCGAGTAATTTGAAATCACCGTAGCCCATGCCTTCTTTTTTTGTAACTAATTTAAATAACCAGTAAACAGACCATAGTGACAAATAGCCAGCCATTGCTCCAATAACACTGGATGCTAAGTCGGTATATGCGGCAAAGAATAGATTGAAGGCAATACCTAACCATAAAAAAGGTAATGTAATCGAGTCGGGTAAAAGCTGGGTGTCAAAATCAATACCGCTGAGAGTAATTAAAGCCCAAGTTAGAACGATACCACCAAAAGCGGGCCAGCCGAAGCCAAACCGCCAAGCAACGATAGCGGTAAGAATAGCCGTCATTAATTCAACGACGGGATATCGGACCGAAATTTTGTCTCCACAACCTTTACATTGACCACCCTGAATTAAATAACTAACAATAGGAATGTTTTCTAAGGCCGTTATCGCATGATTACAATTAGGACAACGAGAACGTGGTTTTGAAAGGTTAAAGGTTCTTTGAGTTTCCTTGGTTGGATTGTCTTGCTCTAACAATTCACAACATTGAGATTTCCATTCACGTTCCATCATAATGGGTAGACGGTAAATAACGACGTTTAGAAAGCTACCAACGAGCAGCCCAATCATACTGACTACAATGATAAAAGCGGTTGGATTAGTTTGGAAGAAAGCGATAAAAGACATGCAGTAAGTATATCGTAGTTATTAATGAAGAACTTCCCTCTTTTAGAGTTGTAAGAGGGAAGTGTAGAGGTCTTATACTACTTGACCCATTTTGAATATAGGTAGGTACATTGCGATAACTAAACCACCAATGACAACTCCCAAGAATGCCATAATGATAGGCTCTAAAAGACTGGTGAGAGATGCAACAGCATCGTCGACTTCTTGTTCATACCAATCAGCTACCTTTGCGAGCATATGATCAACAGAACCTGATTCTTCGCCAATCGCGACCATTTGGATGACCATGTTGGGGAATAGCTCTGAATCCTTCATCGCTTCCTGTAATTGTGTACCAGTAGAAACTTCATCACGCATTTTTAACGTTGCATCGTAGAACAAAATGTTACCACAGGCCCCAGCGACGGAGTCCATCGCTTCGACTAGAGGTGTGCCTGCAGAAAACATAGTTGATAGTGTTCGTGAGAATCGAGCGATTGCAGATTTTTCTAGAATATCTCCGATAACGGGTATCTTCAGAGATACTCTATCAAGAAAATGTGCAAATTTCTTCGAGCGTCTTTTGCCTTGGGAAAAGCCAATAACCACAGCGACCACAATTCCAAACATGATGTACCATTTAGAGACGAAAAACTCTGACATGTTTACGACCATCTGAGTCAATGCAGGCAAGTCAGCTCCAAAGTTTGCAAACATCTCTGAGAATGCGGGAATAACAAAAATCATCAAGATTGTGACGATGATTGCAGCGACAACAATAACCGCTGTAGGATAAAATAGGGCTGATTTGATCTTTGATTTTAAAGCTTCGGTTTTTTCTTGATAGTCAGCGATCTCATTGAGCATATTTTCGAGATTACCCGACTGCTCACCTGCGCCGACCAAATTTACATAGAGTTCATTGAATTGTAATGGATGTTTAGCTAAAGCTTCCGTCAGAGTACCGCCAGCTTCGACATCACCTTTCAGTGACATCAGAAGATCTTGCATATTCGAATTAGCATGGCCACGTCCAGCAATATCAATAGATTGTACTAATGGCACACCGGATTGCATCATTGTGGCAAGCTGACGACTGAAGATCGCAATATCTTTTGTGACAATTTTCTTCGCGCTTTTTTGGAATAAAGGCTTAGTCTTCTTTTTGACTCTTAGAGGGTTAACGCCTTGTCGTCGTAACGTTGCGTTGATCAAAGAGACGCTGGTGCCATTCATTTCACCTTTAACACGCTTCCCATTCTTATCCATGCCTTCCCAGGCGAATGTATGTTTTTTTATTGCATCAGCAGTCATATCTCTTTTCCCTACTTATTTTATTCTACAGTAACTCTATTAATTTCTTTTAAACTGGTTATTCCGTCTTGAACTTTCTTCAAGCCAGAAGTACGTATGTCTGGAATACCTTCATTTGCGGCTTGATCGGCCAATATAACGGCATTTGCATCTTCCATTATTAGTCTCTTCATAGCGTCTGATACGGGCATAACTTGATATATACCTGTTCGACCCTTGTAACCATTGCTACATTGATCACAGCCAGTGGCTTCAAAAAGTGTAAAACCTTCATCAATAGCTCGTTCTGAGAAGCCTTCTGAAACCAGTGCATCCTTAGGTATATTCATGGGTTGTTTGCAATGTGGACACAAGCGTCTGGCTAAACGTTGTGCGACGATGAGATTAATCGTAGTTGCAACCGCAAAAGATGGGATCCCCATATCTTTAAGACGAGTTAATGTTTGAGGGCCATCATTGGTATGTAATGTCGACATCACCATATGGCCGGTTTGTGCTGCCTTAACGGCAATACTGCCCGTTTCAAGATCTCGAATCTCACCAACAAGAATAATGTCAGGATCTTGGCGCAAGAAAGCTTTGAGAGCTTTTGGGAATGACATTCCTGTTTTTTCATCGACTTGAACCTGATTCACACCAGGCAAGTTGATTTCGACAGGATCTTCTGCAGTCGAAATATTAATGTCTTCCGTGTTGAGAATATTGATTCCTGTATATAACGATACCGTTTTACCACTACCGGTAGGTCCGGTGACAAGGAACATCCCATAAGGTTTTTGCAGGTTTTCGAGAAAAATCTCTTTTTGGAAATCTTCATACCCAAGTACATCGATACCTAACTTTGCACTGTCAGAGTCTAGAATACGTAAAACGATCTTTTCTCCATAAAGAGTCGGACAGGTACTGACACGAAAATCGATGGACTTATTTTTTGAAATTTTCAGTTTGATTCGACCATCTTGAGGTACACGTCGCTCAGAAACATCGAGTCGAGACATTACTTTTATACGGGCGGCGATTTTACCGGCAAGACTTGATGGCGGATTAGAGGCTTCATGTAGCACGCCATCAACACGGAAACGTACTCGATAGGTCTTTTCGTACGGTTCAAAGTGGAGGTCGGATGCGCCTTTTTTGATCGCGTCCATAAGCATTTTATTAACAAAGCGCACAACAGGAGCATCATCAACTTCAGAGTCTGCAGTGTCATTGCTTTCATCTGAGATGGTCAGGTTATCAAGATCGGCCAGATCCTCATCACTCATATCGTCAAAAACAGAATCCGTCTCGTCTAGAGTACGCTCGATCAATTTGGCTAACTTTGACTCTTCAACCAGTACCATTTCGGTGTTAGCGCCAACATGAAACTTAATTTCATCGAGTGCTTGGATGTTGGTCGGGTCAGAGCCCGCAATATAAACACGATTACCACGTTTAAATATGGGCAGTACGTGATGTTTTTCGATTAAATCATTGGCGACAAGATCAGTGACTTCTTTATCCAGCTCAATAGTTGCAATATCGAGCAAAGGAACACCAAACTCTTCCGATGCGGCTTTCGCGATATCCGCATCATTTGCTAGCTTATTAGCCACAAGGTAAGCAACGAAAGGTATGCCTTCCGCAAGTGCCTTTTTATGTGCCTCCTGCGCTTTTTCCTCATCTAGAATATTTTCTAGGATCAGTTTCCGTGCAAGTCCACCCAAATTAATTTTATTTTTCGTAACTGCCATGTGTACTGTATTCGTGTCTCAAATATAACGGTGAATTATCCCTTTAAGAGGGAATCAAAAAAATCCATAAATAACAATGGGATAAAAGTAATCCGCATGGTTGAACATAGATGGCTTAATTTCTTAGTAAGTCCTTTTATGACGTCTAACGGCAAAAAGGCGTTATTACTTGATAGAAGTTACAGCAAGGATCGTTCCAGATTTAGTGAGTGGTTTTTTAGCTACTGATTTTTACAGGCAGGGATAAGGCTCGGATTCTTTCGGCAAAGCTTTCTAGCCATTCAGGTTCAAGTGTTTCGAGTTCAGCTGCTTCTTGTTGTAAAGATGGGCGAGCAAGTCCATAAAGCAGTACACCTTTTAACGGAGTGTTATTTTTTAGTAGCTGTTGGATAAAATGAATATAGGCATCCTGCTCCTCTGTTGAAGGAGAAAGCCCATTTTGTTGGAACATGCAGGTTTGTAGCCAAGTCGGACAGATCCGGCAAGAGCTATCGAGATTAGTAATGACGCTGTTCATTGTTCGGTTGATGCTATTGATTCTTTTCATGCCGTCTTGAGTCGCGCTATCGACCTTGAACCAGACCTCACCATTGAGTTCTGCCATCATTTGTAGACCCTTTTGAACATTTGGGCGTTGAATGAAACTACCATTGGTAATGAGCACAAGCTTGATTGAACTGACGAGTTTAAACTCCGACATTATGTCGCCGATCAATAGGATCACCGTATCGAATTCAAAGGCACTGGTCGACTCCCCATTGCCTGACAAAGCAATGTCTTTTATGTTCCTTAATTCAGCTTGAACCTTTTGCCGTTCAAAAAAATCACCTTGTAAGACATCCGCTAATAATTGCCGTAGCTCCATCGCAAGAAGCTGAAGATCAATCGCAGGTGCAGAGCCACGCTTCAGATCAGGTACCTGGCAATAGACACAACGCCAATTACATTGATTGTTAGGGTTGAGGTTGATGCCAATAGAAAGTCCGCCTGCTCGACGTGACAGAACGGGATAAACATAGGTCAACCCGGCATTATCGCGGTCGTGATTTTCAACGGTTAGCATGATCTTCCTCTGTTGAAAAACGGTTTATTGTGCGGATGAGCATATATGTATGAATATTGAGGCAGTGTAAAATAACACTAGTGTATCAATTGATAGCCTTGTAGGCAGAATTGATTTATCAAGCTGATTTAATTTGAGAGCCTTGGCAGAGTGGCTGAACAGTGCGAGAATCTTTTGCTAAGAAAAATACTTTGGAGCAGAAAATTGCCTCGATAGACGTTTTGATCGTCAACTTATGTTCTAAAAAAATATTTTTCCTGCAATTAAAAAAGAGAAAATATGTATGCCCCTAAACTCTACAAGTTCTCAAGATCCTGAGAATAGCCAAAACCGTGAAGCCTCAAGACGCTTTTTTATTGAAGTGTGGGGAAAATATAGCGCAGGCTCTGTATTGCAACCTTTAGAAAGTTTGATAGCGGGTGTTATATTACAACACGCTGAATATCATAGTTTATTAGAAGATGACTCAATGGCAATTGAAACGGACTTTGACCCTGAGGCTGGTGAGTCAAATCCATTCTTGCATATGGGCTTGCACATAACGATACAAGAACAGATCGGTGCCGATCGACCGTTAGGTATTCGAGAATTGTATGAAATTGGTTTAGAACGCATAGGTGATCCGCACATGTTGGAACATCGGATTATGGAATGCCTCGGTGAAGTTTTATGGAGAGCCCAGCGCGATCAAACAATGCCTGATGAAGGGGCCTATTTAGACGGTGTGAGACGAATCGTCGGGTTTAGTTAAAACGATTCCTCATCTCCGCGCGGAAAGCCTGAAATGAGGAATTTGAAATTAGGCTTCTAGCGTAAACTCCATTTTGATATTTGCCAGCTCAAGAATATCGCCATCAGCTAATGTATAAGCTTTTGCACCAATAGACTCACCATTTACTTCAGGAAAAATTTGCTTGCCATCACGGGCCCCTTCTATATGGGTTAAAAAGTAACCCTGCGGGCGTCGGGAAATAACAGCAACCTGCACGCCTGGTTTGCCTAAAGTGATCAAAGCCTTAGTTAGAATTAACTCTTTACCAGCAATCGGGCCGTTTAGAACATGTAGCTTGCCCTTCGGCATCATCATATCAGAAGGGCTGTTTACAGCAGATGGCTTTATCGCAGCAACGCCTGCATCTTCAGCAAACTTGGCTGCCATGGCCGCAGCTTTTTCATTGACGGGACTGATTAATACGGTTTTTTCGAAGTCATCTTCATCATCTACCGCATTTTCATTAATGTATTTTAATTCATGTTTGCCGACACCGATAACATCACCGTGTTTTAGCGCTTGTTTCTTAACCAGTTTACCGTTGACGTAGGTTCCATTGGTACTACCAAGATCTTCAACAAATGAGTCATCGAGAACAGACAGGAGTAGCGCATGTTGGCCACTGATGGCAAGGTTGTCTACTGGAATGTCATTCTCAGCTTTGCGACCGATTGTCATACGTTCTTTGCCAAGCTCGAACTCGTTTTGTACGTTGCCATTAAGACTGAGGATAATTTTAGCCATAAGTCGTTCCCTATTTTCCCTTATATTTGAGGCCTAATTTAGTTTCTACTAAATATTTTGTCAAACCAGCCAGTAGAAGCAGGGAATGGTGCGGTGGGCCGACCAAGTATTACGGAGATATTATCTTTTCCACCGCGGCTGTTTGCGAGGTCTATAAGCTCTTGTGCGGCACGGTTGAGATTATCGGAATGTGAATTAATGGTCGCGCTTATCTCTGCATCGTCAACCATATCGGTAAGTCCGTCAGTGCAAAGTAAAAATAAATCATCCGGGAGTACGGCATCTTCAAACAGATCAACATTAACAATTTCGCTAATCCCTAATGCTCTAGTGACTAGGTTGCTTGGTGTTTTAGCTTCAGCTTCTTGCTGAGTATAAAGCCCACGATCAACCAACTCCTGAATTAGAGAGTGATCATTGGTTACTTTTTCTAAACGTTCATTGCGGAAAAGGTATAGTCGAGAATCGCCAACATGAGCGACAGTAAAATGGTTGTCATAAAACAACACAACTAAAATAGTTGTTCCCATACCCTTAAATTTAGGATTCTCTTTCGCAGAACGAAAAATTTCAAAATTAGCTTCTTGAATTGCCTCTCGAAGGAGAATTGATTCTAAAGCAAAGCCGGAAACGGGATCGATTTGTTGAGCTTGTAATTGAGGGAGTTGCTGACGAATATATTTTACAATGGTTGAAATAGAAACGGCACTTGCAACTTCCCCCGCATTATATCCCCCCATACCGTCAGCGATTGCCAGTAAGCCAAGACTGGCATCGATAGCACTACTATCCTCGTTGTAGGCACGTTTACGGCCCACATCAGAGTTGCATGCTAGTTCCAGTATATCGGTTAGATCCATATTATTTTTGAGCGCATTGTTTCAATGCTTCTGCCATTTCGAGTCCTGTTTGAAAACGATCTTTGGCCTCCTTCTCCAAAGCCTTGTCGAGTATAACGGCAAGTTTAGGGAAAGTTTGAGCAAGTTCAGGGCGGATAGTGAAAGCATCTTGATGAGGCTCATTAGTTATCATATACATCAGCATCGCGAGAGACTCACCTTTAAATGGTAATTCGCCAGTCAATAATTGAAATAGCATGACACTCAATGAAAATAAGTCAGAACGACCATCAATTTGAGAGCCTTCGAGCTGTTCTGGCGACATATAAGCGGGTGTTCCCAAAATAATACCTGTTCGTGTTCTACTTGCGTCGATCAATCTTGCGATACCGAAGTCGGTCAGTGTGATTTTTTTATTATTCGTATCGAGCATAATATTGGCTGGTTTTATATCTCGATGAATGACATGTTTAGAGTGGGCATAATCTAACGCCTTAGCTGCTTTATAAACAATCCCCATAACCATGTTAGGTGATAATAAATTATCCTTGCGAGTGTAGCGGGTTAGGTCATGGCCGTTTAATAATTCCATTACTATATAGGCGAGTCCCTCAGTTTCACCGAGGTTATAAATTTTTACAATATTTGGATGAATTAATTGACCTGCCGTTTCAGCTTCTCTGAAAAAACGTTTCTTTACAGCATCAAGTTCAGATTCATCAAATTCATCGTTAAGCGGTAATGATTTAATCGCCACTTCTTTCCCTGTTTTAGAGTCATAACCTAGATAAACAGTTCCTGTTGCACCTCTACCGAGCTCTTTGGTTAGCTTGTAGTGATCAAGCATTGGACGAGGAATTGTCTTTCTCATTTTCTGATCTTCATACTGAACGGTTTCAATTGAAGTTAGGTTGAGTAGGAGTTGTTGCTCTATGCTTTCTTTTTTTATACCAGCATCTTTGAAGTTCTGATCAAAGTCATAGATAAATTGGTACACCAGTATGGCCTTTTTTAGAAGTTGTTTTTTTTCATACTCTTGGGCTAGTGTATAAAGGTTAGCCATTAGCTGGGGAGTTTTTGGGCAAGATTGGAATTTTTCAAATGCCCAGTCGAGCTGCCCTTGCTGTTGAAATGAAAGCCCCAAGGTATAGTTTCTTTCATCCGAATCGATATATTTTTGAGATGATAAACTTGATGGGTGTAAGTGGTGACGAAAAAATATAGCAATAAAACCTGCAACTAATACTGTCGCCGGGAAGAGTAACTGAAGCCAAAGTTGATGACTTAAAAGTAACAAAAACTCACTTCCTAGCAAGCCAAACAATAGCATCATAAAAACAAATGATTTACTCGGATTGAATTGACGTAGACTAAAAAAAAGGAAAGCGATAACGGCAAACAGAGTTAAGGTTTCAATCGGAGATGCCCAACTTGGGTGGATAAACTCTGGTGCTTGTAAGAAAGGAAAAAGTGATTGTGTAGCACTCATAGCCGCATGATCGAGGCTTTGAATAAAGGTAAGCTTGGAAAGGAAAAAACAGATGATAAAGCTGCCTATGGCGAACCAATGATTTTTCCAGTTTAAATATTTCACAGCTGATATTTGGGATGTTTCAGAGTAAAGAAGAGCGTAATGCTACACTGATTGTATACTGACAGATAGTGAAAGCATTATGTTGCTCTAACTGCACCATTGGTCCACACTTTTTTGAGCATCACTCAAAGCTTCTGCATGTTCTTTATCTTCGAGAACTATTCGACCACCTTGGTTGTCGAGTTTATACAAGTAGCCTGCGGTTATATATTTCTGAAGGTTGTTTTTAGCATCTTCACATTGCTTTTGTTTACTCGCCTTTTGTTGAGCTAAGAGGAGCTTGTCTGATTTTTTAGCTTCACGTTCTTCGCTTAGGACGTTCAATAGACGTTCTCTTTTTTCTGTACGCTGTTCAATGTTCTTATCGGGCTTGCTTTTTGTTTTTATTTTTATCTCTTCGGCGAATTTTGTCGGCCTATCTCCATAGTGAACATTACCATCGGCATCTTTCCACTTATAAACCCCTGCACTAAAAGCTGAGTTGGAAATAGTAAAAATAAATAGTAAGAAAAAAATATTTTTCATAACGTTATGCATTTTTTTTAACCTCTTCTAATGATGATGTTGTGGCTTGACAAATGGTGATGAATTGATGACAGTCGTCTGTTGAAATTGATTGCAAAGTCTTGTTTTGAAGATAAAACAAACCGATGGGTTTTTTTTGAATAAATACCGAAATAGCAGCAAAATCTTTTTCATGTATTGGTAGTGAAAATTCGGCTGTTAGCAAACTAGAAAATCTTCCTCGGTTATTCTCTGTGATTAAGATTGACTGTTGCTTTTTCATTAAGGCCTTGAAAATACTTTTTGATTTTAGTTGTAAAGTAATAGGTTGTTTTTCATTTTCAAAATTTGTAGTAAAACGTGATTTCAACAATGTTTTATTCTTATCTAGAAGGAAAAAAGCAACGGAATTTTTTTTCATATTCTCTTGCAGTAATTTGAAGCCAAACTCTAAAATTTCTTGTGGAGAATGTTTGCCTTGACTTAAAGCCGCCAATTGCCTTAAAGCTATTTTTAGATCTGACCCTAGCTGAGGATTAATGGGGTTTTCAGTTGAAGCAGGTGATGATTGTATTTTTCTAGGCTCGACCATTCTCTTCGGTTTTTTAACCTTGGGATTTACGATAGGTTGTTCTAGTTCGACTAAACGGCAAGCCGCAGGCTTTATGGGGTAAAAATTACTTTCACGTGCAGCAATCAGGGCACTTTGATGAGCCTGCTGGCTTAATGCAGATTCAGAAAGACCTAATGCAATAGATGATTGAGCGATCAGGTCTTTCATCGTCGTTGAGTACCAACTGACTTCAGTCAATTGCGAGATATGGTTAGCAAACGCAATAGTCTTTACAAGTCGGTTGGACTTCGGTTGCGGTGTGAAACTTTGTTGGATAGAAATGGGGCAATTATCTTGTTTGGTAATGATTCTTCCAACTTCGTTAAGAATACCATTAGGTGCATATACTATTTGTTGTGATTCAGCTTTCAGCAGTTTTTCAATCTTATCGGGGGCATAGAGCCAGAGACTAATAAGATAAGCATCTCGCATTTGAGCCGCTATAAATGCGCTATCTTGAGCATTCTGATCGAGATCAGCCACGAGTTCTCTAGCTTGTACGCCGGCATGATACATGCGACACATGAGCTGGTAGATCAATGATTTTGTACGAGGTTTGTCTAGCTCCGAAATGAATGGTAATGATTTCCCTATTGTGATGACCTGAGGGATGCCCAATACGAGTACAGCGTGCTGTAATGTTGTTGCTGGTTTGCGTTTATGTGAGAAGAGGCCTGAATTTGCGGTACAGAAGATTTGATATGAATAGCCCGGATCTAAACGTAAGCATTCAACCATTTTCGGAATGGATGAGCTAGGCTCATCATTAAACTTACTCAACTGCTTAAGCGTCTGTTTGAAGATAGGCAGCGGCTTGTTATGGATTAGCCCTACTAAAGCTTTGGCTTGTGAATTTAGGGCGCTGCTTCCGCCTTGCAATAAATTCTTGCGAGTAGATGAAGGGGCGTCAACAGCATTTGCGACTACGCTCATTTGAAATGCTTTCCGAAATAAAAATATTAACTAATAGATCTATCGGCGGAAGGAAGGGATTCTTTACTGTCGAGTGTATCGATTTTTCAAACAGGAATAGCCTAGCGGATAGCTAGGCTATTATCGTGTAGTATGCAGGTAAGCAACTGGTTTAGTTAAATAATATAACCACGCTCTTCATGTTCGGCTATATCCAAGCCTTCAGTTTCTTGCTCATGAGAAACACGTATACCTATGGTCTTATCGAGCACTTTTAATAGGCCCCAACTAATGACGCCGGACCAAACCCCCGTTACGATTACTCCAAGAGCTTGAACTGCAAATTGTGACATCATCGTCATCCCTTCGGCATATCCAATACCACCAAGGCTTTCTGCGACAAAAATTCCGGCAAGCAAAGTACCTAAAATACCACCAACACCGTGAACCGGGAATACATCCAAAGAATCATCTATTTCGAGTTTACGTTTGATATACTGAGTTGCAAAGTAACAAACTAAACCGGCGCTGACTCCAATAGCAAGTGCGCCTGCCGGGCCAACAAAACCTGCCGCAGGTGTGATCGTACCGAGACCTGCAACCATCCCTGTGATTATTCCTAGCGCACTCGGTTTGCCGTATTTTAGCCACTCAATCATTATCCACGTTAGGGCTCCTGCTGAGGCAGAAATATGTGTAACCAGCATCGCCATTCCGGCACTACCATTGGCGGCTAAGGCGCTACCGGCATTAAAGCCAAACCAACCAACCCACATCATTCCTGCACCAGTGACGGCTAAGGTCATATTGTGTGGCGGCATGGCCGTTTTTGGAAAGCCTTTACGATTACCGAGAACAACTGCAGCAACTAAAGCAGCCACCCCCGCATTAACATGCACAACAGTGCCTCCTGCGAAATCGAGGAGCCCTATTTGTGCGAGCCAACCGCCACCCCAAACCCAGTGACAAACTGGCGCATAGACTAATAGTAACCATGCAGCACTAAAAATTAATACTGCTGAGAACTTCATTCGTTCAGCGAAAGCGCCGACGATCAATGCGGGGGTTATGATTGCAAATGTCATCTGAAACATAACAAAAACTGTTTCAGGGATATCGCCATAAAGGGAATCCCAGCCAACACCAGACAATAGTATCTTGCCTGATCCAATAAAGTCATTGAAGCTCTCTGAAGTACCGAAGGCTAGCCCGTAGCCGGCGACGATCCACAAGACTGAAACTAAACAAGCAATGGAGAAGCATTGCATTAAAACAGATAAGACGTTCTTACTTCGAACTAAACCACCATAAAATAAGGCTAGCCCGGGTAATGTCATAAATAAAACAAGAGCGGTTGAGGTTAATATCCATGCTGTATTAGCATTATTCAACTCGGCAGCAAAACAGAACTCTGGAAACAGAAGAGCCAGAGAAAGTATGGTTTTAAACATTTTGACCTCAATTAATTGTTATTTAAAATACTAGAGTGCTTCGTTATCCATTTCCCCCGTTCTTATACGGATAACTTTTTCTATGTTGGTAACAAAGATTTTCCCATCTCCAATTTTGCCTGTAGCCGCCGCATTTTGGATGGTATCAACGACGTTATTACAGAGTTCTTCACTAACGGCAACTTCTATTTTAACCTTTGGTAAAAAGTCGACGACATACTCTGCACCACGATAGAGCTCAGAATGTCCTTTTTGACGGCCAAAGCCTTTGACTTCTGTAACTGTCATTCCAACGATACCTATTTCAGATAATGCTTCCCGCACCTCATCAAGCTTAAAAGGTTTGATAATGGTTGTGATAAGTTTCATAGAACCTCCTCATTATTATTGATACTCATATTCTTACAGTGATCTGCTTTGGATAGTAGCCACAGACATGATGGCCTATTTTGAGTAAAGATGGTGCGAATGTCTAATGATAGTGAACGAAGAGGCTGATCTATTTATGGAGCTTAAAGCAAAAAAAGACTAGCCTAGAGCAAGTAAATAACTCGCCTTTCAGGACGAAAGGCGAGCAGGTGAACGTTTTGAGCTAAGGATAAGTTGAGGCTTAGCGCTCAAGCTGGTCGAGTTTGCCTTCTTTATCTTTCCAATCATCAGCACCTTCAAGAGGCTCTTTAGCTTCGTTAATGACGGGCCATTCTCGGCTCAGTTCTGCATTTAGCTCAAGGAATTTTTCTTCACCTTCAGCAAGATCATCCTCAGATTTGATCGCCTCAATCGGACATTCAGGTTCGCATAACGTGCAATCAATGCATTCGTCTGGATCAATGACCAAAAAATTAGGGCCTTCATGGAAGCAGTCTACAGGGCAGACTTCTACACAGTCAGTGTATTTACACTTAATGCAACTTTCTGTTACTACGAATGTCATGGGACAAATTACCTATTCAAAACTTTAAAGTAGATCATTATAACGTTGAACGACTACATTATTCGATAGAAAATCTAAAAAAAGTAGCAATATTGATCGATCTCAAAGATTTTTTTGCAAAATCTAGGTCTAACGTATTTTCATTCTCATTTAGAACGTTACAACATCAAAGTTAGTAAATGACTAAACTCTCGATTAAAAAATAATTTCTTGGGATGATTTTTAGAGGGAAGTTTACTTTTACAGGCGTAAAGATTGGTTTTTGACCGTATAGCGGGATACCGGACAATCATTTCAAAATCACATTGAAAATGATGAAAATGATGAAAATGCGAATGTTGATCGTCTAAGAGTTTCTTTTGAGCATTTATTGGATAATGTCTAATGAGCGACATTACGTTATTCAATGAATAAAATCACTTTTACTGTTTCTGCAAAGCAAATATTTACTTTGTGGTTATTCTAAATTTGTTCGACTTCAATTAACGATCTATTTGTATGTGACCAAATAGTAGCCAGATCGAAAGGATTTATGGAGTATGCGATCAACTCAAACCATGAAAGCAATATGTAAGTAAGAAGGCAATTTGAATTTGTTTAATTCATTTTCTATTTTCTTATGTGAGGATTCTACAGATATAAATAAGCTTTTGTATCCAAAGAAAATAGTAAATTTTAAATATCATAAAAAGCAATACTTTGAACTTTTAATTTATGCCTTAGTCATATCCTTCGTGATGGCGCTGAAAGGGTTTGTAAATAGATGATAAGAGACTGGCCCCAACTCACTTATAAAATTACATCTAACAATATATAGGTAACTACCAATGAAAAAACTAAACGTAACGGGATCTCTTCTAGCGGTTGCAGCAGCAACATTGATCACTGCAGGCTGCGCGACTCCAACAGCCAGTACATCTGAGGCATCAACAGCAAAAGTTCACTGTAATGGCATTAACGAATGCAAAGGCCATGGTGCATGTGGCTCGGATTCGAATAGTTGTGCTGGACAGAATGCTTGTAAAGGACAAGGTTTTATAGAGTTAACAACTGACGAGTGCAAAGCTCAAGGCGGTACCGTCGGCTAAATTGAGTAAACGGGTTGGTTAGAATGAGATTCCTCAACCCGTTTAATTGAAAAATGACTTGTCACTATAAAGATACGGATCAAAATACTCTTGAATATTTAGGTTTTGGTTTAGGCCTAAGAACCAAACACTACAAAACCATCATTGAAGAAAAACCACCGATAGATTGGTTTGAAATTTTAACTGAAAATTATTTAGTTCCCGGTGGAAAACCATTACATTATCTTCATAAAATTTGTAACGATTATCCTGTTGTTATGCATGGGGTTTCGTTATCGATAGGCTCCGTTGATGCTCTCGACAAACAATATCTTTCTCAAGTAAAAAATCTGGCTGACCAGGTCGAAGCAAAATGGATTTCTGATCATCTTTGTTGGACAGGAATGTCAGGGAAGAATCTGCATGATCTCATGCCACTGCCTTACACCGAGGAAGCACTTGCTCACGTGGTTACGAGAATTGGTCAGGTACAAGAAATTTTAGGAAGACAGCTCCTAATTGAAAACCCATCAAGCTATCTTGAATTTAAACAATCGACAATGAGCGAGTGGACATTTATGCAAGCAATGGCCGAGCAAGCCGGTTGTTTGATCCTACTAGACATTAATAATGTTTATGTTAGCAGTGTAAACCATAGCTTTGATCCGGTGACATATATAAATTCAATCCCTGTGGATCGAGTACAACAGATCCACCTTGCAGGCCATTTAAATTTAGGCACGCATATTATTGATACTCACGATCAACCGATAATCGATCCCGTATGGGAGTTATATGAGGTCGCGGTGAAGCGCTTCGGAAAAGTATCCACCATGATCGAACGTGACGATAACATTCCTCCTTTGAAAGAATTACAAAGAGAACTTGCTCAAGCCAAAGGCATTTCTGACCGAGTACTTGGTGCGATGTCGGCATGAGCGAACTTGAATATCTGCAAAAAAACTTCCAAAACTTGGTAGAGGAAGGGGGCGAGGACTTTAAGCAGAATGTTGTTGGAGATTCAAAAGAATTTATCAACACGCGAATAGCTATTTATTATGATGGTTATCGGCTGCGTCTGGCAGGTGTGCTTATGGCCGACTACCCAGGCTTACATACATTGATGGGAGACGAGCAATTTGAAACGCTTTGTCAAAAATACATAAAAGCCTACCCATCAGATCATTTTTCAGCGCGTTACTTTGGCCGTTTCATGTTACCGTTCTTGAGCACAGTCTCACCCTACAAAGAGCAGCCAATGTTAGCTGACATGGCGAGTTTTGAGTGGATGGTTGGTGAAGTATTAGATGCGGAGGATGCGGATCTGTTTAGTTTAGAGCAGTTGCAAGATATATCCCCAGCTCGTTGGCCAACGTTGACCATCAGCTTACATCCATCATATAGAGAAGCTCCGCTGACATGGAATGCTCCAAAATTTTGGACTGAAGTCAAAGCCGAAAAAAATCCTGATTTACCGACGAAGTACTCAGAGCCGGTCAATTGGATTTTATGGAGAAAAGGCGTTGAGGTTTATTTTCGATCTCTAAAAAAAGATGAAGCTTGGGTACTTCAAGCTGTTCTCGAAGGCCATAATTTTTCTGAAATCTGTGAAGGGCTTTGTGAATGGGTTGAGGTAGAGGAAGTCGCCGCGCGTGTAGTAGGATTTCTACAAAATTGGCTGCTTGATGAAATGATTACATCCGTCGACTAATGTAGATAAGGAGTAAGTCATTTTTCGATTTCCTAGCCATTAGGTAAATTGCTCTAATCAAAAACAACCACTATTTTTGATGGTGATCAATACAAGATAATGCCTTACATTAATTAATTTCATCACATATAAAATACTGATTTTTAGAGTTAATTACCTTGGCAATGTCAGGAGATTTTTTCTTCACTAGATACAAAATAACGTTTACCAAGGATCACTATTAGAACGCCGCCAAGTACTAAGCAAGAAGAGAAAGCTAGATGGAGAGTAATCTCTTCATGCGTAAAAATAACACCACCGAAAGCAGCAATTATGGGAGCGAATAGTTGGATCACAGCGGCTTGCGTGACTGACAGCGCAGGTAGTGCGACATACCAGATCGAATAACCTAAACCCGAGCAAACCGCCCCAGAAAGGATTGCAATAAGGACTCCTTCTGAGCTGATATGAGCATCTTGAAGTGCAAACATGATCAATATTACGAGCAGTGGTGAGGTTCTTAAAAAATTATAAGCCGTGTCACTTAGCGGATTATTTGATCCTCTTCCACTGAGCGTATAAAAAGCCCATGCAATACCTGCAATCATCATTAGAATAAAGCCAGTTAACGATGGTGTGGTGAGACTCGGGGTTACCAAATAAACAATCCCTGAAAAGGCTAGCAGCAAGCCTACCCATTCAACGTTATGCAGCTTACTTCCAGTGATAATACTCACGACGATCATCATAATTTGAACAGATCCAAATAGAATTAACGCACCCGTGGCCGTGTCTAAAGAGATGTAGGCATATGAGAAGGTTAAAGCATAAATAAATAACATCAGGGCTGCAGACCAACTACCTTTCGAGGTTGACTCACTATTCTTACGAGAGATACTAACAAGCGCCATCAACACGACAATCCCAGATAGCAAACGTATGCTCGTAAAGCTTGCTGCATCGATTGTATTTTCACCTAAAGCTAAACGACAGAGCACAGAATTTCCTGCAAATGCCAAGAGAGCGAAAATCGTGCACAGAGTGATTTTCATTGAAAGCTTACCTATAATAAAGTTGAAACTAACAACTTATTTGAAATCTTTTTGACTACTTTGACCTTGTTGTAAATACAACATAATTTCAACTAAGTTCATTGCTATCATGATTTTATTTATCTTTGGCTCAAGCCTTTCTTTTAATTTCTTTTCTTAGTAAAGCGATTAAACCGTTATCAATGTTATTTTTTAGCGGATGCAGAAAACCTGATCCGCTGGAAAGATTATATTTTGCGAGAAGGCTATTGAGAATAATGTTTGTTTTCCTCTCTTTGTAACGGATGAGTAGCTACTCGGCAGGCTTTTGGCTTCGATGCCCAGGTTTTGCTAGAATTTCCAAATAAAAAGATTCTTGTTGGTTTTCCTCCGCCTCCGAGATATATTTATTAATTTCTGAGAGATGGATCACCTTACCGCTTGTTTCATCATCACCGAACTTGCAGTCAAAATCCCAAAAATCGACATCTTCTGGAAGCGTTTTATTACGTTCTCGTTTTATATATCTTTTAACTTCATGCTTTATCGCATCAACAAGTCTTGGAACTTTGATTTTAGGGTGGGTTAATTTAAACGTTTTTTTCATAGTAATTCCATAAAGTGTAGTGGGTGTTTTTGAATACAAATACTTCAATTGTTGTCTGGCTTGAATATGGGGAGTTTAATAAATCATATCGACATAAAAAATAACAGGCTAACCATAAGCCATCTGACATTCAAGGTTGAATTAAAACATAATAAAATGGACATGTTCATACGCTTCTTTCAGGGAACATGACAATGATGAGCTATTGGTAATGCGGATAAAAACGCTAACACATATTATATCATACGCTAAGCTACGGCCCGAAGTCTCATCAGAATTATCAGCCTTGATTAAACAATAACCTTCATATAGGCCAAGGTCTCGAGGAAATGCCCCTTTATTTATAATCTGTGCACAGAATTACTAAATAATAGGCTTGGAAGGTTTGATATGAGTGGCTAATCACTGCAATAGGGTTAGTTTGGATAAGGTGAAAACTCAATAGATACATTCAGCATATGACATAAGCCCAGCATTTCCGTCGTTAGATGGACTGAAGGTGAAAACTCATTTGCTGCATCCACTCCACAACCAATGTCGATAACGCAGCTCACATCCAAGGATTTGAGCTCAGTGAAAAACGGTTCATTACGTGTTAAAAATGTATGAACTTCAATCAAGTTATCAGTTGGGTTCTCTGTTTCAGAAACGATCGCATCAAACCCTGAATCACTATTTGGATTGCCTAAAATATCAGGTTCACCTTTTAGAAAAGGTTGCACCTGAACCGACAACGGATGCTTTTGAAGAAAAGCACCAACATCAAACTCATCTCCCAAAACTCTTAATACAGCATCTAACACTCGGACTATCCTCGCTTGTTTAATAAAACATCATCATTCTTGAAAGGAGAAGTGTAACCTGACAAAGGTAAATTTGATTGTCTTTAATCTATTTCCGTTTGTTGGTATTAAACAAGAATTGAAGGCATGTAATGGTTTCCCTCAAGTTCGTTATAGTCAATAGTAAAACCGCTGTTGAACCATTGGATAAATTCCCTACAATAGCGATCTGAAAAATAAGGGGTGCAGTAGTGGAATTAGCAACACGTAAATTATCTGAAATAGAAAGAAACAGCAAATACTTGAGGGTTGATACGGATGTAGAAATGCTCAAAAAAAGTATCGAAAATGTAGGATTGATTAATCCATTAACGGTAAATAAAAACAATGAACTGCTAGCCGGGGCTAGACGTTTTCAGGCGGTGACCGAACTAGGCTGGTCTGAAGTGGATGTCCATATCGTGGATAGAGATCTATTGGAGCAGGAGCTAATCTCCATTGATGAGAATTTAGTACGAACCCCATTGAATAATTTAGAATTAGAGAAGTGCTTAAATCGCGGACGAGAGATTTATGAGCAGATAAACCCCGGGACTTTAAAGGTTAACTTCTCAACCAAAGAGCTAAGTCCAGAAGAAAAAAACAAACAGCAAGCTCAGGAAGATAAAGATAATGACTCTTTCGCCGCGATCACTGCGGAGAAGACTGGTTTGTCTAAAGCCGTCATCAAAAGTGCGATTAAGCGTGATGAGCTTGCATCAGACTCAGTTAAAAAAGCACGTGGTGCGGGGGAGTTAAACGCAACTCAAACCAATGTCATCATTGAGCTTGATAAAGAAATACAGGAAGCAGTGCTGCCGCTAATTACGGATAAAACAGTTAAAGAAACAAGAGAGATTATAAAAGCCGTGAAAGAGGGCGGAATAGAGGCTGCAAAAGAAGAAAGTGAAAATATCGTTCCTCTTCCTCAAGAATATAAGCTGCTCAAAAGTCCTTTAAAACGGGTCAGTAAGAACCTATCTCGAATTTTAGTGGAAGGTTTGAAATATGAAGGGCCTGAAAAAGAGCAGATAAACAAAGAGATGTTTGAACTTAAAGAGCAGCTTGATAATTATTTTAAGATGGTAAACGGAGATGAGTAGTCGTAAATAATATGAAGAGAACAGTCAGTTTGAATTTCTAATGAAAATACCAAGAGGTTAATTATTCAACAGTACTTTCCTAAGGGCACAGGCTTTAGTAGGCATCTCTGATGAACAGCTTCAGTATGTGATCGGTAGGTTGAATAATTATCCTATAAAAACACGGGGAGATCGTTCTTCTAATGAATTTTTTAGAAGGCTTCGGGTTGATTTACTCGAGGTTTAATTTAATGGCACTTATTATTACGAAACCACGGTTCACTTCGAGCTAAAACGGACAAGGGTAATGTCCATGAAAGCGTTCTCCACTAGTCGGGTGATCAAAAAATAAATCAGCAGCATGCAAGAGTAAACGATTCGCCATTCCTTCGCTGCTATCACTATTATACAAATCGCAGCCAAGAATGGGGTGCCCCATTGTCAGGCTATGTATCCGTAACTGATGGGTGCGTCCGGTCATAGGGGTAAATTGCACCAGACTTCGACACGGCTGATCAAACCTTTGCAATACGGAGTATTCACTGATCGCGGTTTTGCCCATGGAATGACAAATTTTCACTCGTGGGAAACGGCTTTTATCTTTTGCTATGGGGGCGGCAACGTGCCCCTGATCTTCATCAACCCAACCTTCCAGCATGGCTATGTATCGTTTCTGAACGGTGCGAGCTTGAAACTGCTTGTTGAGATGTTTCGATGAAGCCGAATTTAAACCGACAACCATTACACCCGATGTACCAAAATCTAATCGATGCGGTAATTTAGCACCAGGAAAACAGGGGCTCAGACCTTCTTGGCCATGCACCAAACGGTGATGAACGGAATCCCAATTAAGAGGATTTTTCCCTGACAAACTAAGAAGTCCGTTGGGCTTATTGATCAGTAAGATATCGTTATCTTGATACAGTATTTCAATGGAGTCATTGCAAACCGGCGCGACAAAGTCATCAATGATAGTGGGCGTCGTTGAACCAGTCTCAGACATTTAAACGTCTCCGAAATGAGTTGGTGATATTTAGGAGCAAAGTAAAAATTCAACTACCTATTGATTTTGAGGAATGATGGAAGTAAACGAGAAGAATATCAAGGGGGCGGTGAACTTGATTATTACCGGGCTAACATGCTGCAACGGTTGTGTCTTGCATGATTTCACTAATGAGATACCTTACTCTATTGAGAAAAAAACATTACGAAAGGAATTCTCGATCAACCTAAATCAATCGAACCTGAGTTAGTCGCCATTGATTTTTTAGAATAAAGATTTACGTCCTCTTTTATCTTTAAAACCTTAATGCTATGGCTGGCATAGAGTGTTCCCCTTTATTACAGCTTTAGGCGGTATTTCATCACAATATATCTCTGGCGATCCAAAGCCTAAATAATAATTAAAGTTACCTCCAATATAACTATCTTCTGAGATACTTCCTATTGATGTTTTATACAAAAATAAGTCACCTTCAACACGTAATTTGGAAGGTAAATTAGAAATCGATGTTCCTTTAATTTCAAGATTCCCTTTCACATGCAATGTTTTGGGTAAGCCATCAACTTTTCCTTCCACGACTAAGTTATCTGGGATTATGCATGTTCCGTTTTGTTCATAAGATCCAAAATTACTGAAATTAGAGCATGGCGAATAATTTGGTAGTTTAAGCCAAATAGAAATTAACAATAATAAAATTGGAATAAGCCAAACGATTTTTTTCTTTTTAATAGGTTGAACCATATTTTTTAAGGTTTTAAAGAATCAATTAGGTTAGTGTTGATTAAATTCACAGAGAAGGGTAATTAACTTGGTACCTGCTAGGGTGAGTGTGCTGCAACTGGTTATGTTTTGCATGATGCCACTAATAACATAGCTTACTATTTTTTGAGATTCTGGGGAAAAAAAGATTGTCTGTCCGGTTAGTTGTTGGTAGTTCATTGTGCGTTTTCCTTTGCCGAGAAAAATGACGAGCTATAACAGCTGGCCCTCTTTCTTGGCTTGTGCACTTATTTACTCGAAACCGCCCCGCTTTTAACCTCGGAGTCTATCTGAGTAAGGATCAATAATAGAAAGGCTCACCCCCCATAGACATTTAACGCCTAGCTCACAGGAAAAGTAGGAGCGCAGCGAGTATTTTTCCTGTGCAGGTATTTGTTAGCTTACGATTGGAATGTTGATGGCAGTCTTAATGCCTACTATCAGCATTTGTACTCCTATCACGGCTAGAATTAATCCCATTAAACGCGTAACAATACCAAGCCCACTCTCTCCTATCGCTGATAAAATTTTTGCGCTAAAAATAAAACAAAAAAATGTGATGACGCATAGGATTGCAAACGCAAATATTGTTACGGCAATTTCCATCCACCCTCCAGTTGCTGAATAATTCATCGCTGTTGCAATAGTTCCTGGGCCAGCGAGAAGAGGTACAGCCATAGGTGACACAGCTATATCTGAATCATCACTTTCTTGGGCGGTATGCAACTTCGAGTTCGCTCCCTGAAGCATATGATATCCGATAAGAAATACTAAAATACCTCCCGTTATTCGCAATGCCGGAAGAGTTATACCAAATAAATGAAAGATCGATTTGCCTAATACAGCAAATAGCAGAATTATAATAAACGTAATAATTAGAGCCTTGGCTGCAATTTTAGTCTGCTCAAGTTTATTCTTATTCCCAGTTAATCCAGCAAAGACCGTAGTGTTTGCAACAGGATTCATGATGGCAAAAAAAGCCATAAAAACTGTCACTGCATGCTCAAATAATAGACTCATTTTATTTCTTCCTTAGTAAGCTAACGCCTTGCTCAGCGGAAAAATGCGAGCGCCAGCGAGTTGGTTTTCCAATGCTGCAACTTGTATGGTTAATAAGGTACAAAGAACGGGTAAACTGAGACCCACCTTTAGTTAGCTACTAAAGGCCCTTATGTAGTAGCTCGATGCAGCACCGG
>CAJXQU010000002.1 GCA_913058255.1 uncultured Pseudomonadota bacterium
TTTCTGCCTGTCTCGTGGGCTCGGAGATGTGTATAAGAGACAGCTAAAAGAAAGTTATCGAAGAAAAGATAAACACACCCATTAATGCTCGAACAAAGATAGCGCAAAATGATAGGGGTTGAATATTGTTCTGGTCAACTAAAACAGGACACTTTCTTTAGAGAATTTTCGTAGTCAATCGGCGACATACTATCATTGGCAGAATGTAGGCGATAAAAGTTGTAGTATTTCATATAACTAGCAACATCATCTTTCATCTGTGACCGGCTGGGTTGGTGTACTTTGAATACCCAGTCATGCTTTAAACTCCCAAAGAACCGTTCAACAACAGCGTTATCCCAGCAAGCACCGACATCCCCCATGCTCGCTACCATTTTGTACTTTCTAAGCACATCTCTAAAGCGCTTGCTCGTGTATTGCGACCCTCGATCACTGTGAAACACGAGTCCTTCTTTCGGTTGCCGAGCATTTTTTGCCTTTACTAACGCCTTAGTGATCAAGTCTGTCGTCATACGTTTATCGATATGCCATCCAACGATTCGTCGGGAGTAAAGATCCATAACTATCGCAAGATACATCCAACCCTCACCGGTTTTCAAGTAAGTCACGTCGCCGGCCCAGATGCTGTTGGCAGCCTTCGGGTTAAACGCCTGATTGACAATATTGGGTGCTACCGCGTCACTGTGTTTGCGTACAGTCGTGACCTTGTAAGCAACTCTTTGAGTCGCTCTCAGGTTGAGCCTTTTCATGATCGCTCTAACTCGATATCGACCCACTTCAAAGCCTTCTTTGCGTAGGTTTTTCATCATCTCCCGGTTGCCAAGGCTTCCTCTGCTTTGTTTAAAAAGCACCTTGGTACGTCGATACAATTTCAGTGTTTCCGCGGTGATCAGCTTCCTTGGACGGTTTAACCAATCATAGTAAGCAGATCTGCTCACTTGCATAACACGACACAATATTGTGATGGGATAACGACTTGACTCTACTTTAATAAAAGCGGATCTTATTTCATTTCTTTTGCAAAGAAGGCTGAAGCCTTTTTTAATATTTCTTTTTCCATACGCAGTTCTTTGTTTTCTTTACGCAGGCGTTTTAGTTCGTCTCGCTCATCAGGTTCAAGGGCTACACCGTTGCGCTCAGCTTCGACTTTGTCCTTCCACTTGTACAATAACGTAGTCGTTACACCCACGGATTTAGCCGCTTCTGATACGGTATAACCCTGTTCAAGAACAAGATTCACAGCTTCCTCTTTAAACTCTTTCGGGTAGTGCTTGTAGCTTCGTTTTTGAGTCATTTTGACACCTCAATAGTTGATTAATATTCTCCCCTATTAAAGTGTCTGCTTCCATTAGACCAGAACAGTAACTGTTACGATGGCTTAGTCCATACAGATTCTACTGGCTCTGTACGGCCATTTATTACACAAGGTTATCCTCGAGTTCCTCCGTACAATTCACATACTCTTGTTTCCACTGATAAATGGGTTGCTGACTGTAAATCAAATGGTACTGAGGTAAGTCTTATCGCTCCAACTGGAACTACTTATAACTTTAAGGATTCGCGTTTAACACAAATAACTGACAGTAACGGGAATTGGTTGAAATTCTCTTACCTGACAGGTGGTTCATATCAACATACTCTTCTTGATGAAATCCGCGCAAGTGATGGTAGGCGGGTCGATTTTAATTATGATAACTCTACGAATTTTGAAGCAACATTAAAAAATATTAAAGCACACGGTTTAACGGTTTTATATGAATATGCTGCTGCTCCTACAGCAACGACCAGCAAATTCCTGAAACAGGTGCGACTAGCTGACGGAACTAAGTGGAAGTATCAGTACCAGCCCGGTGGTGGTGCTGGTCTATATTCGATGTCGAAAATTGAAATGCCTGGTACAGGAATAATAAATTATAAGTACAAACAGGAATGTTTCTATGATTGCTCAGGTTACCCTGACAGGTATGTGTCATCTATTGCGGAACGAAAATTGTCTGGAAGGTCTATCCAAACAAGTACTTGGAGTTATACTTACGCTAAATCAAGGACGACAAATAAAACGACTGTTTCTTTTCCTTACGGTAGGAGTGAGTATTATCATAATAGTCCTCATAGCGGAACCTCAGGAAATGTATGGAAGGTAGGTCTATTGGTTGAAAAAAGAACTTATGAAGGTTCTAGCCTGAAAAGAAGAGTCATTAACTCTTGGGCGAAGCATAAAATTTCTAACAATCCCCGTGAAAATAGAGGTGTAACTTTTCTTGGGTTTACGGCTATTGATAGCAATACTTCAATAGCTGTTTTGGATAAAGCCGAGATAATCGATGCGGTTAGTGGTACAGATAATCATTATATTAAGGATTATAGTAACTTCAATCAGTATGGACAGCCTGAGAAATTGAAAGAAAGTGGTTCAAATTCTAGAACCACTACTTTTTCATATCAAAACGATAGCTCATCATGGTTAGTTGGTTTATTGAAGAATGAGAGT
Source organism: uncultured Pseudomonadota bacterium (assembly GCA_913058255.1). Lineage (GTDB taxonomy): Bacteria > Pseudomonadota > Gammaproteobacteria > CAJXQU01 > CAJXQU01 > CAJXQU01. Next base: position 2,492 of record CAJXQU010000002.1, read on the forward strand.
GTTTCAGGTATTGGTACTATTTCACGATCATATGACAGTGATGGAAACCTCAAGTCGTTATCAAAGTACGGTTTAACAACAACATATGATTACGATTCATCAGGAAATCTAAGTTATATTTCAGATGCAAATAGTAGAGTAACTACTTTGACTAATCATTATCGTGGTATCCCTAGGAATGAGACACGAGATAAGAATGGCAAGAACCTTATCATTTCAAGAGTGGTTGATAGTTTAGGGAGGATTACAAGCCAAACAACTGCTGGTAAGACTTATGGATATTCGTATGATGGTCGGAATAAACTAAGGTCAATAAGCTTTCCTAAGAGTGGGAGTCCAAGTACCTCTATATCTTGGAGCTACTCTTATGGAGGAACATCTATAGGATCTGCTTCTGCTGCTATCAGTAAAACAACAAGAAGAGGAGGAAAGGTAACTGTTGAGTCATTTGATGCATTAGGTTCAAATATATCAACAAGTACGAATGGTATTGTTCTCAATCGCTCTTTTGATGAGCTAGGTAGGCTCACTTTTGAATCTTACCCAAATAGCTCAAAAGGTGTGGTGTATGATCATGACATTCTTGGAAAAATAGAGTCAAGAAAAAATACGGCGGATAACTCTACGGTGATTTATTCTTATTATAGCAACGATGTTGTTAGCGAACGTAATGAACGAGGACAGATAACCAATGTAACATATAGCTCCTATAGTCCTAACGAGAAGTATCCAGTAAAAATAGATCAACCTTCGAATATATCAACTGTTATTAATAGGGATGCAATCGGTAAAGTTAGAAGCGTTGTTCAAGGTGGTTTGACAAGAAGCTATGTCTATACGCCTCAGAAACAGCTTGACTACATCCTAGATCCTGAAACAGGGAAGACAGACTTTACCTACGACAATGTAGGGAACCTTCGTTTCCTAAAAGTAGGAACATCTGGTATAACAGAGTATAGGTATGATGGGTTAAATCAATTGACGAACGTACTCTACCCAGCAAGCACAACAGACAATCCTACTTCTCCTAATATCGCGCATGATTACTATCCTGATGGACTACTTAAATCATCCTCAAAAGGAAACACGCGGTGGGATTATGTATACGATGCAAATAACAACTTAACAGTAGAGCAGTTAACAAATGCCGCCAGTGTATATAGGCTTAGTTACACATATGATGCATTAGATAATTTATCTAGAACTACATATCCGTCAGGTTTAGCGGTGGACTATGCCCCAGATGCTCTTGGACGTCCTACAAAAATAGCCGGTTATGTTAATAGCGTTGGGTATCATGCAAATAATGCTATTAGGCAGATTAACTTTGCTAATGGCACAACTACTAATATTTCGCAAAACTCAAGGTTACTTCCCAATTCATTTGTGACGACAAAAGATAGCGCTACAATTGCATCTGTCGGATTAACCTACGACCCACGTGGAAATATCACAACAAAAAACCATATATACAGCACAAGCTATACTTATGACGGCCTTGATAGATTATACAGTTTTGATGGCACCCCTATTAGATATGACACACGAAATAATATAACCGCCTATGGAGGAATCGGTTATACCTATAACACAACAAACAACCGGCTAAGCTCTATTACTTCTGGGGGAACAACATTTAACTATTCATATGACGTATACGGAAATATTAAAGACAACAACCGTGTCCGTTTCATCTATGACAATGCATCAAACCTCATTAAAAACTCAACGCTAACCCATCAGTTTGAGTACGATGCTAATAACCACAGAGCAACCGAAGTTGTGAACGGCCAAACCAAACACACCGTTTATTCAGCATCCGGAAAGCTCATGTTTGAACAGTCAAATGGTGAGAGTAAAGAGCATATCTACCTAAATAATACGCTCGTAGCAAAACATGTTAGCTGTAGTGACCTAGATACTGATCTCGATCAGCTTTCTGATTGCATTGAACGCCGTATCGGGACTGATATTCATATCCCAGATACAGATGGTGATGGAATGACTGATGGTTTTGAATATCAGCATGGTTTTAACCCACTTGCTGATAATGGCGAAGCGCAACAAGATAGTGATAATGATGGATTTAGTAATTATCTAGAATCCCTCGAAGGGACAAACCCGCATGATCCTAACTCCAAACCCACGATGGCTTGGATGATTCCGATTCGCTCACTATTGTTGAATTAAGGTAGGTATAAAACATGATAAAACGAATTATTTCTATATTGACCTTACTCACCTTCTTATCAACCAGTGTTGCTTATGGGGCTGAGTATAAAACATTTATTCATACAGATAACTTAGGTTCTCCAATTGCCGCAACCGATGAAAACGGTAATAAGCTTTGGGAAGAAATCTATTATCCTTATGGAGGAAAACGTCTCAATCAAGCCGTATCAAAGGGTAACAACGTCTACTTCACTGGTAAAGTTCATGATGAAGCATTAGGGCTTACCTACATGAATGCACGATACTATGATCCGGCTATTGGCCGGTTCATGAGTGTTGATCCGGTCAGGTTTACTCAGCAAAACATGATGAGTTTTAATCGTTATGCTTATGCTAATAATAATCCTACTAGATTTATAGACCCACACGGTACTGTTCCTGTTGATACGATATGGGATGCTGGAAATATTGTTTATGATCTAGGTAAAATTTCTGCAGGTTTTCTGTTAGATCGGCCTGATCTCGTAGCGAGTGGTTCTACGGATTTAGCTGCGGATGTTGGAGCTTTTTTTATTCCTTATGTGCCGGCTGGTGTAACTAAGTTGAGCGTGAAGGTTACAAAGGGAGCAGGGAAAGGGCTTGAAACACGAGGTGTTAGACCAGGCCCTGGAGAAAGAACAATTCAAGGGCAAGTTGATGCTGCTACTAAAGGGGGTAATCCCACCATACAGCGTGGTGGCCAAGATTTAGTTCGTTTGCGATCTAGTGGTCACGGTCAGGCCGGAGCTACAGCAACTCCTCAGAATGTTAGAAATGTTACACCTGATGGCCGAGTATTCACTGGTAAAGGGGCTGATAGGGCTGTTACGCCAAGGGATATTCGAGAGTTACACAAAGCTCAAACCGGACAGGGAACAAGTACTATACGTACAAGGTCGGGTAGATAGATATGAGTACTACTATTGGCCTTGGCTACTCTGTTCAGGATGATGACCTTTTTATTGAGCTTAAATCGGTAGCAGAAAAATTTGGTTATGGACTTTTAAAAGGGATTGAATGCTCTGAGTCAGATGTGAGGTCTGGTTTAGAAGTTGCCCAAAAAAATGAAGGTTGGGAGCAGCTAATTTTTTTACAGTCTCCTGCCGATGGTGAAGTTAGCTTGGCATTTGGGATAAATGAAGAACTTACCGAGTTTGAAACTACTGGAACTCAGCCAAAGTTTTTTGACTTCCTAAGTGAGTTAGCAAAAGTTGCTCCGAAAAAATGTAAGAAGCTCGGAATATTTTTTGCGAGTGAATGGTATGAAAGTGATCGAGTTAGGTTTAGCTATGGAACTGCTGAAAATTTAGTAGCGCTTTTATCTATGCCTGGTCATTGGGGGATTAGGTACATGATTCCAGATACGGGAAGGCTACAAGACTCTGACGAGATACCTTTTATATTTGACTTGAGTTTGAAATAAACGAAGCCCCGCATCGCGGCAGCAAAAACTAAGACAGGCATAGTTTAAGAAATATTTTCGGAATTATGATTTTTCGGTTTCAGTTCAGGTTCTTTTGAGTGAAACTTCTTCGTTTCTCTGAAATTCAAGCTATTTCGCATAGACTTTCTAACTAGCAGCCATGCTAAACATCAATGCTTGATTGACCGAGTGGTTATTTAACTTGGTTTTATTTCTAGCCTGTATCAGCTAGTTCTTTTTCTTTAGGCCTTCTTCTTCTGGCAAACTTTCTTTGATAAAGTTTTTCAAACTGCGTGGTGTTTTCCAGCCATTGTTTAGGGCTAATATTTAACCGTTCTAGAATAGGCGGAAGAGTTTGAGTTATCGCGCCACGTTTATCCTCTCTAATAATTCTTCCTGTGGTGTCTACGAGCTGTAGGTACTCTTCAAAGCTGAATAGAATACCTGTTTGCTCTTGTTCTTTAAGGTTTCCTTCAAATAGTTTTAAAACCTTCAATGGCAGTTGAAAGTCTAATAAGGTGCCTTGAGTTAATTGCTGGCTAATGGCTTCTTGTAAGTTAAAAGTCGGCTTTATGCATTCTTTGATACTAGTGTAGTCTGATGCTTCAGGAGAATCGGCCATATTCGCTCGAATCGGATTTAAGTCGACGTACGCCATGCAAGAGAGCAGGGCTTGCTCGGTTAATAGTGGCTGAGATTTAAAGCGTGACTCCCAGAAGTGACCAGTGCAGTTTTCTTCTTTATTGGCTTGTCTTGCGATGGGTTCATTAAGGCTTCGCATAAACCAGCTAAGGTCGGTTAACCTTTTTTTGTAAGATTGAATCGTTTCTTTAACGGTAAGCAACTCAGCTTTAGAGAGAGTTTTATTATCACGCCACTTTTGAATGAGGTAGGTGCCTTGGTAGAGGCTAGTCCAACGATGAACAACTTCTTGTTCAGTCCAATCTTCACTTTCTTTTGGGCTGAGTTTTGTGACCAGGTGGTAGTGATTAGACATGACGGCATACGAGCAGATATCGATAGTATAAATAGAAGAGAGCAGCCTTATTCTATTTTCTATCCATTGTCTTCGATGTTCGTAGTTTTGACCGGTTGTTCTATCTTCACCACAAAGGAAGGTTCTGCGGACGCAACGTGAGACGATATGATAGTAAGGTGTGTCTTCAATAGACACTTGAGCTTTCCTTGGCTGTGGCATGGTTTTATTCCCTTTAAAACCTTGATGATTTCTATCATCGTTTTATGATAATCACTCTAAATCAACCGCTTAGTTGGTTTGTTTTTAATTTGTTACGTTTTGATTTTAGAAACCCTTAAAAAACAAACATCGCATTGTTATTGGCTAGGAAGGCTATGTGGTTACTGCTAAGCGATCGGTTTAATTTCAGTATGGTCGGTAGCTAAGAGCTTCGCTGAGTAGTTTTTGGTGTGAGATGCGGTAAAAAATATATAGGTTATAGCTACAGCCTAACGCCGTTTTGATATCTAGGTTTCAGTCTTGAGGTGGTGGTTTGAACAAGAGCTAGTCGTAGTTCAGCATGTTGCGGAATATACCCGCAAATATTGCGTTAAAAATGGTTGAATTAGCAATATTAACTCTGAGCCTGATCGTATATGATCTGGCTATTTTTAACATTGCTTTAGGAAATTTAGTCATTGAATAATATGGAATACATCGTCGGTCAACGATGGGTGAGTAATACGGAGTCCGAACTTGGGTTAGGAATTGTAGTAGAAAATAGTGGTCGAATGATTTCGCTTAGCTTTCCAGCGGCTGGTGAGCGTCGAACGTATGCGATTGATAATGCGCCGATCAGCCGGGTTGAATATTCAGTAGGTGATGAAATTAGTAGTGATGAAGGTGAAAAAATCATTATTACTGAACGCCATGAACAAGATGGCGTATTTATTTATGTCGGTACAGACGAAGCAGGGAACATCAAGCAATTGGATGAGTTGGATCTCGATAGCTTTGTCCAATTCAGTAAACCGCAAGATCGAATGTTTGCTGGTCAAATTGATAAAAATAGCAGTTTTCAGCTACGTGTTGAAACCTTAAGCTTGTTACGCAAACATCAGCAGTCATCCGCTTATGGCTTGCTCGGTCCGCGTGTGCAGTTGTTACCGCATCAGTTTTATATTGCGAATCAAGTTTCTCAGCGTCACTCACCACGTGTTTTATTAGCCGATGAAGTTGGTTTGGGAAAAACCATTGAAGCAGGTTTGATCTTGCATCATCAGATTATCACCGGAGCAGCTAATCGAGTATTGATCGTAGTACCTGATTCGTTAGTTCACCAATGGCTAGTAGAAATGCTACGGCGTTTTAATCTTTATTTTACGATTTTGGATGATGAGCGTTGTTTCGCGATTGAAGAATCAGAAGATGACAATCCATTTGAAACGTCACAGTTAGTATTGTGCAGCCTTTCATTTCTGATCAACAACCCTGAGCGTCAGGCACAAGCCTTAGAAGCTGGTTGGGATTTAATGATCGTTGATGAAGCACATCACCTCAGTTGGAGTGAGCATGAGGTCAGTCCAGCCTACCAATGTGTAGAGTTATTAGCGCGACAAATCCCTGGTTTATTATTATTGACGGCAACCCCTGAACAGCTCGGCATTGAAAGTCATTTTGCTCGTTTGCGCCTACTTGATCCTGATCGATATTATGATCTTGAAGCGTTCCGTAATGAAGATGCTGGTTATCAACAGATTAGTGAGTTGATTGATCACTTGCAACATGAAGAATCTGTACAACGTCTACGAGATCTGCCAGAGCTCGCAATCCAAATGCATGAATATTTGGGAAGTGATTCAGTACTGAAGATTCTTGAAAGTGAGAATGTTGAACAAGCGATAGAGTCTGCAATAGACAGTCTAATGGATCGACACGGTACAGGACGCGTCTTGTTTCGTAACACACGTGATGCCGTTAAAGGCTTTCCTGAAAGAAAGCTTAATAGCTATGCATTAGAGAATCCCAACTTAGCCGATCCAGATACTTCGGTAGAAGATAGGCTGCACCCCGAGGTTTTGCTCGGCGATCAATGGTTGTTTGACGATACACGAGTTGAGTGGTTAGCAGCTTGGTTAAGTGAGCATCGCGATCAAAAGGTATTAGTGATTTGTGCACTAGCGAATACAGCCCTAGAACTTGAGGAGCATTTACGTACACGTTCAGGTATTCGATCAGCTGTTTTTCACGAAGGCTTATCACTGGTGGCACGTGATCGTGCGGCGGCTTATTTTGCTGATGAAGAAGAAGGGGCACAGATCCTTATCTGTTCTGAAATAGGCAGTGAGGGACGTAACTTCCAGTTTGCACATCACTTGATATTATTTGATCTTCCCTTCAATCCGGATCTTCTCGAGCAACGGATCGGTCGCTTAGATCGGATCGGCCAAACTGAAACGGTAGAGCTGCATGTGCCTTATCATGTCAATACAGCACAAGAGAGCCTACTGCGTTGGTATCATGAGGGTTTGAATGCATTTGAGCGTGTTTGTCCTGTCAGTAGCAAAGTGTTTGAAACACATGAAGATTTGCTACGAGTTTGTCTTCTGAATCAAGAAGATCAGGAATTAACACAACTGATCACGACGTCTCGTGCATTAACCGAAAGCTTATTAGAGCAGCTTCAGCTGGGTCGAGATCGATTATTAGAGCTCAGCTCCTGTCATCCACAAAAAGCGGCTGATGTTTTAGACAATGTAACTGGCTCAACGAGTAGTCTCGAGTTGCAAACGTATATGGAGAAAATCTTCGATCACTTTGGTGTTGATCATCAGGTTCATAGTCAAAATGCGATTATTCTTCACCCAGGCGATCATATGCGTTGTCATTCGTTTCCTGGTCTTACTGAGGATGGTATTACAGCAACTTATCTTCGTTCACAAGCGATGAGCAGAGAAGATATGCATTACCTCACTTTGGAACATCCAATGGTGACGGGTGCAACTGATATGATCCTTAGTGGTGATTTTGGTAATACTGCTTTTTGTACGCTAAAAACGCCATCGTTAAAGCCGGGAACCTTATTGCTTGAAGCGATTTTTATTGTGCATTGTCCCGCACCTAAATACTTACAGCTACATAGATACCTACCACTGACAACGATTCGAGTCGTTGTTGATAGCGTCAACCGAGACCTGAGCGATATATTAGTGGCGAGCAAGCTTAATCAAATGGCTCAACGCGTAGAACTTCGATCAGTACAAGAACTCGTCAAGCATGCCAGACCACAGATTAACCAGTTGATTACTGCTGCGGAAAATAGTGCCACAAAACGACGCGGAGCAATCATCGATGTAGCTCTACAGCAGATGACAGATTCGCAAAATGTTGAGATTGAAAGGTTAAAAGCCCTTGCTGAAGTCAACCCAAATATTCGACAAGATGAAATTGAATATTTAGCATCTAGCAGCTCTCAACTACAACAGTTTCTGAATGGTTCAACTTTAAAGCTCGATGCGATCAGGGTGGCGATGGCAACATAGAACATGAGCAACAGATTTTTTTAAGGTTGTCGATAACTTAATTAGCTTATGAATACCTATAAACGTTTAACTACGCAACTATTTATCCTAACCTTAGGACTGATCCTGCTCGGTTGTGATACGGGTTCGAAACCAGAACAGATATGGGTACCTGAAACAGAAGGCATTTTATCCGCAGCGGTGTCTAATACAGGCAAGTATGTTTTATTAGGAATCGACTCTGGTAAAGCTAACGTGTGGGATATCTCCAAGAAGAAGCAATCACTGCTACATTCATGGCAACACCAAGAAGGTGAAGCAGGCGGAATCAAGCTTGTCGATCTTTCCTACAATGATAATTTTGCGCTTACTGCAGAAGAAAATTCATTAGCATGGTGGGATGTAAAAGCGGGCAAGATATTAGGGTTCTGGCGTCTGGAGGGGATCAAATCCATTGCTATTTCTAAAGATGGTCAGTCAGCGGTTGTTGGTTTGCGAAATCAAGCTCAATATTTTTCACTAAAATCTTCTCAGCCGGTCTTTCAATTAAAACATCCTGACTTTATCAAGACTGTAGCATTATCTGATGATGGTCGTTATGCCATTACGGGTTCAGATAATGCCGAGGCAAAGTTATGGTCATTAAAAAATGGAAAGTTACTGCATACATGGAAATATAGAAATAAACTTTTCTCTGTCGCACTGTCAGCAGATGGAGAATATGCTATGGCGAATGCCGTGTATGGTGAGACCAACGTTTGGAATACAAAGAGTGGAAAATTGATTAAAAAAATCCCACCTAATCGAGTTACTATTTCTGCGGCTGAGTTTAATTCGAGTGGAAAAAAATTAGTAACCGCTCGCGTAACTCAGCGTATTGATCTTTGGATCCCTCAAACGGGAAAGCTTCTTAACTCGTGGCGGCCTAAAAAAAATAATAATTGGCGTCCGAGTTCAGCGAATATCTTAGAAATAAAATTTACTAATAAAGATAAAAGTATTATTAGTGTTACCTCAAATGGTATTGTTCAACGTTGGAATTCTAAGTAAAGTCGAAACCTCAGTATTATTATCTTTAACGGTAGTTCAACTATATTAAATAGTCGATACTGTTAGATAACCATCTTTATCAAGGAAGCCAAAATCATTCGTTTTAAACCAGACTATAGAGTTATCCTCAGTTAATACTTCCGATGTTTTTACAGGGTCTTTTTCATATCCTAGCATCACTTGAGGACCACCGATCAAAATTTGACCGACTTTACCGATCGCTAACTCCTCTTGTGTCTCGGGTTTAACGATACGGAAACTAGTGCCTGGAACCGGCATTCCGACTGTTCCTTGTTTGTTACCTACTTGAACTTTCCAGTCGTTTGAATCTAGTTTATCAGGAACATTGACACTCGCGACAGGAGACGTTTCAGTGACTCCATAACCTTCGAAAATATCTTTGTTAAACTTCAATTTAAAATTATTTCTTGTTATATCGTTTAATTTTTCTGTACCAGAAACGATCATACGTAATGAATCTAACATCAATGAGTGAATTGAATCATTGTTATTAAACAATTCTAAAATACTTGGGGTATTGATTAGAATGGTTACATTGTATTTAGTAATAGCCTTACTTATCTTTAATACGTTACTAGCAGATGGAGCACATATAACAGGGATCCCTTCAATCAATGGTAATAGTGTCGTCACGGTTAAGCCGAAGGCATTAGATAAGGGTAGGGATGCCATCATTACATCACTTTCTTCGGTATTTAAAACATGTGCTACTTGCTTTAAATTCGTCATTAAATTTCGATGACTTAGAACAACACCTTTTGAGTTGTTTTGATGATCAGGAAATATGATCGCAGCTTGGCTCTCGATATCTTTCGTTTTACAATAAATAAGTTGAATTAATTTTACTGGAAATATTTTCAGAGTTAACTGTGTTGATAATTTAGAAAATAAGCTCGCTTTTTCATAGTGATCTTCCATATAAAAAATATTGATCTTGTTAAGTTGGCTGACAATCTCATTGTCGAGCATTTCGATTATTTTACGAGTGGTGAAAATGGTTTTTATTTCGGATTTTTCAATCGCGATAAGTAAGTTCTTTGAGTTAAGATTGACAACGGTTTTCCCACTCATTAGACAGCCTAGGTTTGCAATAACAGCATCGACAGATGTTGGAAACAATAGTCCTATATTTTGATTGGCGATATTGGTGCTTTTATTGAGCTGTTGCGAAAAGATAAGTGTTTGACACATTAACTGATTATTACTGAGTGCCTTTTGGTCAACATCAGTGATCGCCATATCATTACTTAATTGTTTTGCTGTTTCTAACCAAGCCGCTGGCAGTGTTTGTAGCGTATGAGAATAACTTTCCCATGATTTTATCGACAACGCACAAATGTGTTGTTTGAGTTCGTCAGCCAATGTAGTCATGGGTAAAGGCTTACCAAAAGCCACGATTAAATCTCTACGACTTGCTGACCTTGAGTCCTGTTTTAATTTTTCACTTGATCGTGAAAATCGACTGCCCCAGAGTCCACGTAAGTGAAAAGGTAAGATCACACCTTGGGCGTTGGCCGCAGCCTTTTCATAGCCATGCTTAAACTCTGAGAGTTGACCATTTCTGCTGATCATTCCTTCAGGAAATAATACGACGACTTCACCTTGATTAAGCAGTTCTGTGATCGATTCTAGTGCTTGTTTACTTTTTCTGGGGCCAATAGGAATGACACCAAATAGATCAAGAAACCATTTAAGATACCAACGCTCATAATAGTGCCTTGCCATGACAAATCTTAGCTGTCTAGGAATGGCCATTTGTAAAATCGCCCAATCGATATAACTGATGTGATTACCTAACATCAAAACGCCGCCATTTTCAGGAATATTCTCAAATCCTTGAACCTGTAATCGATATTTGCTCGCAATCAATTGTCCCGTTAAAAGGCGTGTAAGGGATTGTGGCAAATGATAAAGCGTATAGGCAGCGCCAAGGACGGCGACAATCATTAGTAGAACTATCAAGCCAACCGTACTAATACCAAGCCAAGCAAAGATCACCGTCAATACTAAGAAACTTAACATGACAGACGTTTGTATGAGATTGTTTGCGGCGAGTACGATGCCTAACTCATGCTCCTTTGCATGAAATTGAATCAGTGCGTTTAATGGGACGACGAATAGCCCACCCATAATGCCTAACATTAGAAAATTTAGTCCATGTGAGATGGGGCTATTTAAGCTAGGCATTAACATCAAACAAAGTGCTATACCAACGGCGCCTATCGGTAGCAAGCCGGTTTCTATATGATTTTTTGAGAACCGACCTGAAATGATCGAACCGATCATAATACCAATCCCAGCACAGGCCATCATGCCTTGAATGACCACAGTGTCGAGCGTGTTCATCGTTTCTTTTGCAAACGCAGGAAAAGACGCGAGCAGAACCTGTGAGATAGCCCAGAAGACGGAAAGACCAATAATCGATAACCAGATAACAGGGTGTCGATAGACTATGGTTAGATTTTCTTTTAAATAGGCACCACGTTTATAACGATCAAAATCAAAATGCTTAGTCTCATCGAGATCTTGTTTTTGAGGCAGTTGGAAAGCAAGTACGAGCTCGATCAATGAGCCGAGGATTAGACACCAACCGACCGGAGCTATCGTACGGATTAATGCGGACTTATTCGAGTAGGTCACACCATCGAGTAGATTTTCGAACATAATCGAAAAAGCAAAAGTGCCCGCTAAAATTGCAACCATAGTAAAAGCTTGGACCATGCCATTCGCAGCAGACAAATACCGGTTACCGACTAGCTCACGGATGAAACCGAATTTTGAAGGTGAGTAAATAGCACTTTGCACAGCCAGTAAAAAGGTCATTGCAAAGGCAGCCCAAAACATACCGAGGTAATAAAAAAGAGTGATCAAACAGGTCAATATAACCGCAAGTCCTGCACTTAGTTTGATCACCTTGTTTTTGGGATATTTATCAGCTAAAAAACCAGCCGGTGTAAACAAAAGAATAAAAGGCAATAAGATAAGTGCGTTGACGATTGCAGTAAGAATGATCTGATCTTGGCCATCGTAGGTTTTAAATACAGCGTTTTGGATGATGATTTTATGGCCAAGATCGACGAAGGCATTTAGAAAAATCACTAGAATATAAGTAAGGAATCCGCTGATCTTGAAAAGTTTAGCCATACAAAAATTTCCTTAAGCTCTTTTGTAATTTACAGAATTTGTTTAGATTGACGATAAGGTGCTACTAATGCAACTTTTATTTAAAATGTTGCCGAGAAAATAACATTAAGCATCATATTTCAATACTTTAAAATAAAACGAATATCACTCTAAGGGCAATCATGGCACAAACAACGGCTTTAATCGAAACTTTGAAAAAGATGCTGAAGGCCGATGGCAAGACCTACACGGATGTTGCAGATGCTCTGCAATTATCAGAAGCTAGTGTCAAACGATTGTTTTCAGAAAAGAGCTTTTCTTTGAAGCGTTTAGATCAGGTTTGTCAGTTGTTAAAAATCGAGATCACCGATGTAGTTCAGGCGATGAACCAGTCAAAAATCCAGATTGAAGAGTTAACAGAAGAACAAGAAAAAGAAATAGCCAGTGATCGATTATTTTTATTTGTGACCTTGTGCGTATTGAATCGTTGGAAGCTTGAAGAGATTCTTCAACATTATAATATTACCGAGTTGCAGTGTATTAAGGTTTTGACTCGTTTAGATAAACTACACATTATCGAGCTACTTCCTGACAACCGTGTAAAACTATTGGTCGCTCCTAACTTTAAATGGCGTGCACGCGGCCCCATTTTTAAATTCTTCCAAAGCAATGTCGAATCGAAATTTTTCAACTCACAATTTGATGCCGAAGATGAACGCCTAATCTGTATCAATGGCATGTTATCGCATAGCTCCAATACTATTTTTCAACGTAAGCTGGAAAGGCTTGTTCAGGAATTTAACGAGCTTAGTCATGATGATGTAAACCTTGATTTTGATCAACGGCACGGCAACACTGTCGTATTAGCGATTCGGCGCTGGGAATATGGTCTGTTTTCATCGCTGCGAAAAAAATAAGTTTCTGTACAATAGCTTATTAGATAAACGGGGAAACTTAGGAAATACACTTTGACATTAAAATCTGAAAATAATGATGCCGTCATTAATTGCTGGATCTATAAAAGCATCCGCAAAGATGAGATGTATTTGTATCTCGCAGAAGAAGATGCATTTGATTCTGTTCCAGAAATTCTTCTAACATCATTTGGAGAGCCCGTTTTTGTAATGGAGCTGGAATTATCTCTGCAACGTAAACTGGCACGTGCTGATGTTGAAGCGGTGATCAAATCATTAAAAGAAGACAAGTTTTATTTGCAAATACCACCCAAATTAAATCCCGACCTACATTTTGGTGACTGATAACGCGCTAGTTGAACAGTTCTTGGACACCGCTTGGACGGAGCAGGGGCTAAGTGATAATACGTTGTCATCGTATCGATCTGATCTAAACGCCTTTATAAAATGGCTTCATTCTAATGATAAGCAAATAATTGAATCTGACTGGCAAGATCTTCTCAAGTTTCTCGACAGTTTTGAGCGTGCTTCTCCTAGAAGTCGATCGCGCCGTTTATCCAGCCTACGACGTTTATATCACTACTTAATGAGAGAAGAACTCGTAACGGAAGACCCAACAAAACGTCTCAAGTCGCCGAGAGTAGGGCGTAGCTTACCTAAAACACTTTCTGAAGATGAAGTTGAAGCCTTACTTAATGCTTCAGATATAGAAACTGATCTAGGGCTACGTGATAAAGCGATGATCGAGTTGATCTACGCCACTGGCTTGCGTGTGTCAGAACTGGTTAATATGACCATGCAAGAAATAGATCTTCAGCATGGTGTTGTTCGAGTGACCGGAAAAGGTGGAAAAGAACGGATCGTGCCCGTCGGCGAAGAAGCGGTTTATTGGCTGGATAAATATTTTACTGAAGCGAGAAAATCATTACTCAAAGGCGTTATCTCAGATGCATTATTTCCCGCAAGACAAGGTAAAGCGATGGGACGACATGCTTTCTGGCATCGGATCAAACAACTCACAATCAAGGCTGGAGTTGACAAGTCAATTTCACCACATACTCTTCGGCATGCTTTCGCGACACATCTGCTCAATCATGGCGCTGATCTACGTGTGGTACAAATGCTTTTAGGCCATCAAGATATCTCAACTACACAGATCTATACTCATGTCGCTCAAGCAAGATTGCAAAGTCTACATGCCGAACATCATCCACGCGGATGAGGCCTAAAATTAAAGAGCGTCAGTACCTGTTGCATCCTGCCTTCCGCTAACATAGAATACGCCGTTTTTAACCCTTGCCTCATCATAAAATAAATATGGGAGGCTACAAGCCGAGAGGGAATATAGTGAGACACTACGAAATTGTCTTTCTGGTTCATCCTGACCAGAGTGAGCAGGTTCCAGCCATGCTCGAACGTTACCGAACAATTATTGAAACTGATGGTGGACAAGTTCATCGTCAAGAAGATTGGGGCCGCCGTCTATTAGCTTATCCAATCAATAAAGTTCATAAAGCCCATTATGTGATGATCAATGCTGAATGTGATCAGAAAGCACTTGATGAGTTGAACAGCGCTTTCCGTTTTAATGATGCGGTTATTCGTAACCTAATTATCAAACGTGCTGCTGCCGTCACTGAACCTTCTTTCTTAGCGAAAAGCAAAGAAGAAGAGGAAGAGCGTTCTGCTAAAGAGTCGGCTGCAAAAGAAGCTGCCATTGCGCGTGCTAAAGCTGCCGAAGCGGCAAGCGCTGCAGCAGCAGCTGTTGCTGCAGAGCCAACTGAAGCAACTGAAGCGCCAGCTGTCGAAGCACCAGCGGATGTAGCGCCTGCAAAAGAACCAACAGATGCAGAAGTTATCTCTACAGAAGATCACGAATTGAATTATGTACTTAAAAAGTACAACAAACGTCAAACAGCTGCAAACCGTAAAGCGTTTGTTGCATTGTTAGATGAATTCAAAGCAGATGCAGGTTATGAACCGCATCTTCGTGAACAATTTTATCGCTACATCGAAGAGAAGAAAGCTTTCGATGTTATGGAAGAACTGGGCTAATTCAGAGGAGAATTTATTATGGCACGTTATTTTCGACGCAAACGTTTTTGCAAATTCACCGCTGAAGGCTATACAGAGATCGACTATAAAGATCTAGTGACACTAAAAGCATATGTTTCTGAATCAGGAAAAATTATGCCAAGTCGTGTTTCAGGTACGAAAGCCGGTTACCAGCGACAACTAAAAACAGCGATTAAGCGAGCACGTTTTCTCGCTTTGCTCCCGTACTGCGACTCTCACGAGTAAGCTAAGTACACAAGGAAAAGTAAGTATGCAAGCATTGGCCACGTATATTCTACGTGGCCCACTTCAAGCAGCCGGAATCATTGGATTGTTTGGAGCATTAGCCTGGGTATTTCCACCTTTTTTTCTGATCAGTTGTGCAGCTTTAGGATTAGTCAATCTTAAGCATAACAATCGAATAGGAATTCAGGTGATGGCAGGGGCCACAGCCCTCTGTGCAATGGTTTCGTATATAAAGTTTGGAACACCTTCATTAGCATTTTTTACGCTGCTAGTGATTTGGCTCCCAACATGGTCGGCAGCGTCAAGTTTAAAAAAGACGAACTCACAAGCGGTTTTGTTGATGGTTGTGATGCTGATGGCGATTCTATTTACTGCTGGAACACGGTTTTTAATTGGTGATATTGAAGCCTTCTGGGAAGGAGTCTTGAATAAATATCCCTTGAATGTCGAGATGTTTACAAGCGCGGCCCATAAAGCTGAGGTGATAAAATCACTGTCAATGATTATGAATGGGTTTGTAGCAGCTTCATTCGGATTAATGATAACGTTCAGTACATTATTAGCTAGGTGGTGGCAATCAATACTCTTTAATCCGAAAGGATTTGGAGAAGAGTTTCGTAACATACAGTTACCGAGCTTTGTAACAATCTCAGTATTAATAAGCGTTATCTTGGTCGTTGTTATAAAACTACCAATACCGCCTTATGGATTGATACTAGATTTTATGATGGCTGGCATAGCATTGTTAATGATTCATGGCTTGTCCGTGGTTCATTTCTTCGTGAAAGAACGACAACTAAGCAAGAACTGGCTAGTTGGCTTGTATTTTTTTCTTGTCATTGCAGCAGTATACGTTTTTAGCCTACTGGCAATGTTGGCGGTAGTCGACAGTTTTTCGGATTATAGAAAGTTACGCAGCAAGTCTGCATAAATATAGAGATTTAGTGAGGAGTTACGATGGAAGTTATATTACTTGAAAAGGTTAACAAGCTTGGTGATTTAGGTGACAAGGTCAACGTGAAGTCAGGTTATGGCCGAAATTTCCTGATCCCGCAAAATAAAGCTGTTCCAGCAACGGAAAAGCATTTAGCGGATTTTGAAGCTCGACGTACAGAACTTGAAAAAGCTGAGAAAGAATCATTTACAGCAGCAGAAGCTAGAGCTAAGAATGTTTCTGAATTGAACGTTATTATTACTCGTAAAGCGGGTTCTGAAGGCAAACTTTTCGGCTCAGTAACAAATGCTGATATCGCTACAGCCGTATCAGAAGCGGGTGTTGAGTTGGAAAAACGAGAAGTGCGTTTACCAGAAGGTCCCATTCATGATGTTGGTCAATTTGAAATTGCTTTGCATCTTCATGCCGATGTGAACTCAGCTGTTTCAGTAACGATTGTTGCTGAAGAAGAGTAAGCTCAAAAAAAACATAGTTTGTCCCCTCATCTAGCTTGCTATTGAGGGTATAATCTCCGGATGAATGAACAACCTTATCCAATGGAGATAGGTGGCGAGCCTACTCAAGCGCTCAAAGTCCCACCACACTCAATCGACGCCGAGCAATCATTGCTCGGCGGTTTGATGCTCGATTCAGAAATCTGGACAGACGTTGCAGAACGCGTCTTAGAAGATGACTTCTATCGCAAAGAGCATCGACTTCTTTACAAAGCAATGACTGATTTAGCAGCCCATGATACACCCTCAGACGTGGTCACTGTTGCAGAATGGCTTGATAATAATAATGAGCTTAATAACGCTGGCGGTCTTGCTTACGTTGCTTCTTTAGCCGAAAACACACCAACTGCCGCTAACGCTATTGCTTATGCTGAAATTGTACGTGAGCGATCTGTCTTGCGACAAATGATCAAAATCGGAACATCAATTGCGGGCAATGGCTACAACACTGAAGGTCGTTCTACAAAAGAACTTTTAGACGAAGCTGAGAAAAATGTTTTCGCAATAGCTGAACAACAATCACGTGGTCGTGGTTTTCGATCGATGAAAGAGTTGTTAACTGCAGCGCTCGAAAAGATAGATGATTTATACCGTTCAGATAACCCGATCACTGGGATCCCAACCGGCTTTCGTGATTTTGATGAGCAGACATCAGGCCTGCAAAAGTCTGATCTGATTATTGTTGCTGGACGTCCGGCGATGGGTAAAACAACGTTTGCAATGAACATTGCTGAGTCCGCTGCTATTCGAGCGGGTAAAGGCGTTGCGGTGTTTAGTATGGAGATGCCGGGTGAACAACTGGCTATGCGTTTGCTATCTTCACTAGGGCGCATAGACGCACATCGTATGCGTACAGGTAAACTCACTGATGAAGATTGGCCACGTCTAACGTCTGCTGTGCAGATCATGCAGGATGTCAATTTCTATATTGACGATACCCCAGCATTATCACCTAATGAAATACGTGCGCGCTGCCGTCGAATAGCCAAGCAGAGTGAACTGGGCTTGATTATCATCGATTACCTTCAACTGATGCAGGTGCCAGGTACAAATGAAAATCGCACTAACGAAATCTCTGAAATATCGCGATCGTTAAAAGCACTCGCCAAAGAATTAAATGTCCCTGTTATCGCGCTCTCTCAGCTGAATCGTAGTTTGGAACAACGTCCTAACAAACGCCCCGTTATGTCAGATCTTCGTGAATCGGGTGCGATTGAGCAGGATGCCGATATCATTGTATTTATTTATCGCGATGAGGTTTATAACGAAGATAGTCCAGATAAAGGTACCGCTGAGATTATTATCGGTAAGCAAAGGAATGGTCCAATCGGAACCAGTCGGTTAGCTTTTCTGGGTGAATACACGCGCTTTGAAGATTTCACGCCTGAGCATTATGGTGGTGGGAGTGATTTTGGATGACGCGTCCGGCACGTGTTGTTATTGATCTGGCTGCAGGTCGAGCAAATTTACAAAGAGTTAAAGAGTACGCCCCGAACCAAAAAATCATGGCGATTATCAAGGCTGATGCCTATGGACATGGTCTTGAGCGCGTAGCCAAGGTTTTTGATCAAGCCGATGCCTTTGGTGTGGCTTGTTTTGAAGAAGCCTTGCGACTTCGTGAAGCAGGTGTAACAAAAACAATTGTTCTTCTTGAAGGTTTTTTTTCCGAGCAAGAGCTCAATCAACTAGCCGCTCTCAATATTCAAACGGTTATTCACCAGTTAAAACAACTTGAGTGGTTAGAACAGTTGTCAGCTGCAAAAGCGATCAATGCTTGGCTAAAAATAGACACAGGTATGCATCGGCTTGGTTTCGATCCGGAGCAGGTCGAATCTGTTTACTCGCGCTTAAAGTCTGCCAGCGGAGTAAACGATCATATCCATCTAATGACACATTTCGCATCAGCAGAAGAACCTTCTATTTTACAACAGCTTACATTGTTTACTTCAACAACATCTAAACTTGAAGGAACACATTGTCTGGCGAATTCTGGAGCAATTATTGATCGCCCAGATGCTCATGGTGACTGGGTTCGTCCTGGTTTGATGCTCTATGGTATTTCACCATTTGCGGATAGAACGGCGAGTGAACTCGGATTGACACCGATCATGTCATTGAAATCTGAACTGATCTCCGTAAAACATGCACAAAAAGGTGAAAGAGTCGGTTACGGTGGTACTTGGGAGTGTCCAGAAGATATGCAGATTGGTGTCGTCGCAATGGGCTATGGTGATGGCTATCCACGTCACGCGATGTCAGGAACTCCGATGTTAATCAATGGCAACACCGCAAAACTGATTGGGCGACCCTCAATGGATATGTTGACCGTTGATCTACGTGAATGTCCTGATGCCAAAATAGGGGACGATGTTCTGTTATGGGGACAAGAACTTCCCGTCGAAGAAATTGCTCGTTGTGCAGACACGATTCCTTATGAATTACTTTGTGGCATGCGTATGCGTGCAAGGTTTGTTGAGATTAATGGCTAAACAGAAAAAACAATATCAATGTCAATCTTGTGGAGCTATTAGTCCCAAGTGGGCAGGGCAATGTGGTGATTGCGGTGAGTGGAATACGCTGACGGAGTCTGTGATCACGCCTGTTGCTGCGACAAATGATCGGATCGGTAATTACAGTGGTAGTGCACCGACTATTTGTAACCTTGATCAAGCCGATCTGACAGAAGAAGTTCGTTATACAACCCATATTGACGAGCTTGACCGTGCTATGGGGGGTGGGCTTGTAACGGGATCCGTTATTTTAATTGGTGGTGATCCAGGGATCGGAAAATCGACTCTACTTTTACAACTACTTGCCTCCTTGACGAAAGACTCAATGAAAACGTTGTATGTCAGTGGTGAGGAATCTCCACGGCAAGTTGCACTACGTGGCAAAAGACTAGGATTAGATCTGACGGATTTGCGTTTATTGACGGAGACTAATGTTGAGCGAATTTTAAAAACGGCTCAAAAAGAATCACCCAAAGTTATGGTTGTGGACTCCATACAAACGATCCATACCGATCAGCTCACTTCAGCACCGGGTAATGTGGCTCAAGTCAGAGAAAGCGCTGCAAAAATCGTACGTTTCGCTAAACAAACGGGCATAACAATCTTATTAGTTGGCCACGTTACCAAAGATGGTGCTCTCGCAGGGCCACGTGTCTTAGAGCATATGGTCGATACGGTTCTGTATTTTGAAGGTGATAGCGGCAGTCGCTTCCGTTTGATTCGTGCTATTAAAAATCGTTTTGGTGCTGTCAATGAAATTGGTGTTTTCGCGATGACAGATACCGGACTAAAAGGTGTAAACAACCCTTCGGCGATCTTTCTTTCGCGAAGTGAGGAAGATGCGTCTGGATCCGTGGTGATGGTCACTCGTGAAGGCACTCGACCTCTTATGATCGAAGTCCAAGCGTTAGTTGACGAATCTAAGTTTCCAAATCCTAAACGAGTTGCCGTCGGGATGGATCAAAATCGTCTCGGTATGCTACTGGCTATTTTGCATCGACACGCTGGTATAGCCACATTCGATCAAGATGTATTTATTAATATTGTTGGTGGTGTTCGCATTACGGAAACCGGTGGTGATCTTGCTGTGATTATGGCGATCCTTTCTAGCCTTAGAAGTCGGCCACTACCGACAGATCTTATCGTCTTCGGAGAAGTCGGGCTAACGGGAGAACTTAGACCTGTTCAAAATGGACAGGAGCGTCTTAAAGAAGCGAAAAAGCATGGTTTTAAACGAGCGATTGTCCCTCAAGCTAATCTACCTAAACAAACGATCAAGGGTATTAGTATCGAAGGTGCTACAACACTGGAAGCAGCGCTGCAGTTATTGTAACCCCATGTTATTTTCCTCTAACTGACCGAATATCTATTGATAAAGAGATCGCACCTTTGACGTTTCTAGCCTGCTTTCATTTGATTATTGAATGAAAGATCATGTCAATATTATTATATCCAACACAGGCTCAAGTAAAGTCTGTAGTCTGCCGACACATAGCTATTGATCCTAAGCGTGCTTAGGCTTTAATATGCTCCTGATTTGTATTGTCGACAATAGTGAGTTGGCAACAACCTAACTTAAAATTTTTTTACATATGGCACATAAACCAAATAAAAGAACGATCTTCTTTGTTTCTGATAGAACGGGTAAGACGGCTGAAGCTTTAGCGCAAAGTTTACTATCACAGTTTGAAGGTTTCGAATACGAACATAAATTTTTTTCTTTCGTTAATACCCTGTCGAAAGCTCAGTTTGTTGCAGATAGCATCAAACTCAATAAAGAGATTCATGGTGACGAACCACTCGTTTTCAGTACATTAGTCGATGATGGTTTTCAAGAAGTTATTGGCGCTACAGATGCTTGTGTTATAAGCCTATTTGATACATTTATCAAACCTTTAGAGAAATCTTTAAAAGTAAATTCTTCACACAGTATGGGCAAACCTCATGAAGAATATGACAACAGATATTACAAAGACCATATCGATGCTATCGAATTCACAGTAAAAAATGATGATGGTATTAAAACCAATCAGTTTGATAAGGCTGATGTGATCTTGGTAGGTGTTTCTCGTTGTGCTAAGACACCTACATGTCTTTACCTTGCAATGAACTTTTCCATCAAAGCTGCAAATTATCCTCTCACGGAAGAAGATCTCGACTCAGAACAACTACCTCCGAGCCTGAGGCCTTTTGTGGACAAAATTGTGGGGCTTACAATTAAGCCAGATCAATTAAGCGCCATTCGTGAACAAAGAAGACCTAAAAGTGAATATGCTTCATTAGCGACTTGCAAACGTGAAGTAAAACAGGCTGAAGCTATTATGAATGACGCTGGAGTGTCCATGCTAAATTCAACGGCAATGTCGATCGAGGAAATTGCAGTCAATATAGTTAAGGATAGAAACTTACTAAAAAACAACGACTAAAGTTATATGTTAATCAAGCTTGTGAAAATATAAGGAAACAACCCATGAAGAACTTACTATCAAACAGTGACATCAAACCATTCCGAGAACTGGGCATGGACGATGTCGGTACCGTTGGCGGCAAGAATGCCTCACTAGGTGAAATGATCAGCAACCTAGCGAACGCTGGTGTTAATGTCCCTGATGGCTACGCTACCACTGCGGATGCCTTCTGGAAGTTTCTCGACCATAATCAACTTCGCGAACGCATACAAACTCGTCTCGAAGATTTGGACATTGACGATGTCGCAGCCCTTAAAAAAGCGGGCTCCGAAATCCGTGGCTGGATAATCGATGCACCATTCCAAAGTGAGTTTGAGGACTCGATCAAACAAGCTTATGCATCACTCTCAGAAGGTAAAGAAAATGGTGTTCCTGTCGCGGTTCGTTCTTCTGCAACAGCGGAAGATCTACCTGATGCCTCGTTTGCTGGTCAACAAGAAACTTTTCTGAATGTCCGAGGGATTGATGCCGTTCTTTTCAAGGTCAAAGAAGTGTTTGCATCCTTGTACAACGACCGAGCGATAGCTTACCGTGTACACAAAAACTTTGCTCACGAAGAAGTAGCGTTATCAGCCGGCCTACAACGTATGGTACGTAGTGACATTGGTCTCAGTGGTGTTATGTTCTCAATTGATACAGAGTCAGGTTTTGAAGACGCCGTCTTTATTACCGGCAATTATGGCCTCGGCGAAACAGTTGTTCAAGGCTCGGTCAACCCTGATGAATACTACGTTTACAAACCATCGCTCGCCGCTGGCAAACCGGCTGTCATCAGCCGTAGTGTTGGTAGTAAGCTCATCAAAATGGTTTACAACGACGAAGAGACTCGTCAACAGGATGGAGAACTGGTCAAGATTATCGACGTCCCGAAAGATGAAGCCGCTGTTTTCTGTCTGAACGACGAGCAACTAGAATCTCTGGCCAAGCAAGCGGTTATTATAGAACAACATTATGGTCGTCCGATGGATATCGAATGGGCGGTTGATGGTGAAGACCAAGGTATATACATTGTTCAGGCAAGACCTGAAACCGTTCAAAGCCGCACTAGCTCCAATGTTATCGAACGTTACCAACTCAATGAACAAAGTGACATCGTCACTACCGGTGCCGCCATCGGTCAAAAGATAGGGGCCGGGAAAGCCAAAGTCATTCACAGCTTAGATGACATGGACGACTTAAAAGAAGGTGATGTTCTCGTCACCGAAATGACAGATCCTGATTGGGAGCCTGTTATGAAGCGTGCTTCAGCGATTGTAACTAACCGAGGTGGTCGTACCTGCCATGCTGCGATTATCGCACGTGAACTGGGTGTGCCTGCTGTTGTCGGTTGTGGTGATGCGACAACGAAAATCAAATATGATCAAGCCGTTACCGTTGCTTGCTCAGAAGGTGAGAATGGCCATATCTACGAAGGCATACTCAACTTCCAGATTAATCGGGCCGAGCTCGATAACATGCCACCGCCGCCTCTTAAAATCATGATGAATGTTGGTAATCCAGGCAAAGCGATGTCATTTGCCAGTATTCCCAATGCTGGTGTAGGTCTTGCGCGCTTAGAATTTATTATTAACAACAAGATTGGTATCCATCCAAAAGCACTATTGGAATACGACCAACAGAGTGACGAGCTCAAAGCCACTATCGATAAGCGTATTAAGCCTTATGGTGACCCAGTTGATTTTTACGTTAAGAAGATTGCTGAAGGCGTGTCGACGCTTGGAGCAGCTTTTGCACCGAATCCCGTTATTGTCCGCATGTCGGATTTTAAATCCAATGAATATGCCAATCTGATCGGTGGTGATATTTATGAGCCGGAAGAAGAAAACCCAATGATTGGGTATCGTGGAACCGCTCGTTACCTATCAGAAGACTTTGAACCTTGCTTTGAATTGGAATGTCGCGCGTTACGTTATGTACGAGAAGAGATGGGTATTGATAATGTCTGGGTAATGATTCCGTTCGTACGCACCATCAGTGAAGCGGAAGCAGTGGTAGCCTTACTTGAAAAGTACGGTCTGAAACGCGGCGAACATGGCTTGAAATTGATTATGATGTGTGAAGTTCCGAGTAATGCAATATTAGCAGATCAGTTCTTGGAATACTTTGATGGTTTCTCAATTGGCTCGAACGACATGACACAATTAACCTTGGCTTTGGATAGAGACTCGGCACTTGTGTCTGATCTATTTGATGAGCGTAATGAAGCGGTGAAGTTTATGTTAAGTCGTGCGATTAAGGCGTGTAAGGCCGCGGGTAAGTATGTGGGCATATGTGGCCAAGGACCATCGGATCATCCTGACTTAGCTAAGTGGTTACTGGAAGAGGGCATTGAGAGTATGTCGTTGAATCCTGATACCGTTATTGATACCTGGTTGTTTTTGGCTGAGAGCGACTCTTAACGGTCTAAATAAGAAGTCACGTTTAAAGAATCATCAGCGCCTTAAATATAAAGGCGTTGATGATTAGTCAATTTAGAACAAGCTATATTGTCAACAATATTTATACATGCGGATTGATTATTTCATATTAAACAAGTAGCGTGTTGTTATTGTCGACAATAAAAGGTTGCTTATGACATCTAATTCATCCAAGAATGAGCATGAAATCGTTTTAACGATTGCAGATGAAATTTTCAAAAAGATTCAAACAGCAATTGTTGAAGGTGCTATACCTACGGGCTTTAAAATTAGCGAACCTAATCTTGCCAAAGAGTATGGGATCAGCAGAGGACCTTTGCGGGAAGCCTTAAGCCGCCTAGAAGCTTGCAACTTAATTGAACGAAAACTAAATGTTGGTGCACGAGTCGTCACTCTATCGCATGAAAAACTCTTAGAGATTTATCATATTCGTGAATCATTAGAAGGTTTGGCTGCCCGACAAGCCGCTGAAAATATGACCAGTGATGAGATATCTGACCTTGACACATTATTAGAAAATCACCGGATCCAAGCTAAAACCAATCAGAACTATTATCAGAAAGAAGGGGATATGGATTTCCATTTCAGAATTGTTCAAGGCAGTAAGAACACACACTTGATCAATATGATTTGTAATGATCTCTATTACCTAGTCCGTTTATACCGTTGCCAGTTCGGAATGGTGGGCAAACGAGTGTCTCGAGCATTCGATGAACATGTACAAATTGTTGATGCAATTCGCCATAAAGATGGAGAGCTAGCCGAATTTTTAATGACTAGGCATATTAAAAATTCACGTTTAAACGTTGATCAGTACCTCAAAGACAACCTCGTTAAATTAACTTAATTAACTTAGACAACAGAAATATTTGAATGGAAAATATACCAATATCTGCAGGAGCTAGATTTCGTCTTGCGGTAAAAGAAGAAGAGCCGCTACAAATAGTTGGCGCTATTAACGCTTATCATGCTCGACTTGCCGAAGCGACAGGGTTTCGCGCTCTGTATATCTCTGGAGGTGGTGTTGCCGCAGGTTCATGTGGGATCCCTGATCTTGGTATCACCACGATGGAAGATGTGTTGATTGATCTTCGGCGTATTACTGAAATTACAGAGTTACCTGTGCTTGTCGACATAGATACGGGTTGGGGTGGAGCATTCAATATTGCGCGTACAGTGAAGTCAATGATCAAAGCGGGTGCCGCCGCTGTACACATTGAAGATCAGGTTTCACAAAAACGCTGTGGTCATCGACCGAATAAAGCGATCGTCTCACAAGATGAAATGGTTGATCGTGTTAAGGCAGCTGTTGATGCAAAGACAGATCCTGAGTTTGTCATTATGGCGAGAACCGATGCGCTAGCCATTGAGGGCATTAATGCCGCAATTGATCGAGCCTGTGCATGTGTCGAAGCAGGTGCCGATATGATCTTTCCTGAAGCGATGACGGATCTTTCCATGTATAAAAAATTTGTGGATGCGGTAAAAGTGCCTGTTTTAGCCAATATCACAGAGTTTGGCTCAACGCCATTATTTACTACTGAAGAGCTCGCTTCTGTTGATGTCAGCATGGCTTTATACCCATTATCTGCTTTCCGCGCAATGAATGCTGCGGCACTAAAAACCTACTCGACACTGCGTAAAGAAGGTTCACAAAAAAAGGTTGTAGATGATATGCAAACACGTGCTGATTTGTATGAGTATCTTGGTTATCACGAATATGAAAAATCGTTGGATAAACTATTTTCATCGGAAATGAAATAAGAGAGGCGTTCTATGACGACTAAACCAAAGAAATCGGTGGCTTTAAGTGGAACGGTAGCCGGAAATACAGCTCTTTGTACGGTTGGCTTAACAGGTAATGATCTACATTATCGAGGTTACAATATTCTTGATATTGCTGAAACATGTGAGTTTGAAGAAATTGCTTATTTACTGGTGCACGGCAAACTTCCAACAACAGTAGAATTAGTTAGTTATAAGAAAAAACTACGTTTATTACGTGGCTTACCAACAGCCTTAAAATTAGCTTTAGAGCAACTTCCTGCTTCATCTCATCCAATGGATGTTCTACGCACAGCATGTTCTGTACTCGGTGCAATCATGCCTGAAAAAGAAGATCATAATTCTGCTGGAGCAAGAGATATTGCTGACCGCCTAATGGCAAGTTTTGGTTCAATGCTATTGTATTGGTATCATTTTTCCATCAATGGGAAACGTATTGAGGTCGAGACTGATG
Organism: uncultured Pseudomonadota bacterium; assembly: GCA_913058255.1. Classification (GTDB taxonomy): domain Bacteria; phylum Pseudomonadota; class Gammaproteobacteria; order CAJXQU01; family CAJXQU01; genus CAJXQU01. The sequence goes on from CAJXQU010000002.1 coordinate 29,097, forward strand.
ATGATTCGATCGGAGGACATTTTCTACATTTATTACATGGAGAGAAGCCTTCTGATGAGTGGGTTAGAGCGATGCACACATCATTGATTCTTTACGCAGAACATGAATATAACGCCTCAACCTTTACCGGACGAGTCATCGCTGGAACAGGTTCTGATATGTTTTCGAGTATTACGGGCGCCATTGGTGCGCTTCGTGGCCCTAAACATGGTGGTGCTAACGAAGTGGCTTTTGACATCCAGTCACGTTATGAAAATCCTGATGAAGCAGAAGCAGATATTCGTGCACGAATGGCACGCAAAGAAATCGTTATTGGTTTTGGACACCCCGTTTATACAACAGGAGACCCACGTAATGAAGTCATTAAGTCTGTCGCGAATAACCTGGGTAAAAAAGCAAAAAATATGAAGCTGTTTGATATAGCTGAACGCCTAGAAAAAGTTATGTGGGATGAGAAAAAAATGTTCCCTAACCTTGATTGGTTCTCAGCAGTTTCATATTCATTGATGGAGGTGCCGACATCTATGTTCACCCCATTATTTGTTATTTCACGGACATCTGGATGGGCCGCTCATGTCATCGAACAACGAGAAGAGGGTAAAATTATTCGCCCAAGTGCAAATTATGTAGGCCCTGAAAATTTAAAATTTGTACCCATTAGCAAACGTAAATAAGGACTGTTTAACCTTTAATAAAGCCTGATAAATACCGAGTTAATATTTGAAGTTACTTACCGGACTGTGCTTTTTCGAGACTATGTTGTGCTTAGCACTTATATAGTACTCTCAGCCGACTTACTGAGATTCAAGTTTCTTTTCATCAAGTTGTTGTTTCGAGCTAATACAAATATCTAGATCTTTAAGAATCCCATCTTCTATGCTGTAAACCCAACCATGTACAGTAAGATCCACGCTATTTTTCCATGCATTTTGTACGATGGTTGTATTGCAGACATTCATTACTTGTTCCATAGCATTTAGCTCACAGAGTAAGTTCAACTTTTCATCACCCTCCAGATTATGCAACTTATCAGCGTTAAACCTGATCACATCTTTGATGTGTCGCAACCAATTATCAATGAGGCCATGTTCTGTGTCCTCCATTGATGCTCTTATGCCTCCGCAACCATAATGGCCACAGACGACGATATGCTTAACCTTAAGTATTTCAACGGCATACTGGATAACAGAAAGACAATTAAGATCAGTATGTACAACAACATTGGCAATATTTCGGTGTACAAAAACCTCACCTGGAGGCAGGTTTACAATTTGGTTCGCAGGTACTCTACTGTCTGAGCAGCCTATCCAAAGATATTCTGGTGCTTGTTGTTCAGATAATTGAGAAAAAAATTCTGGATTTTTTTCTTTAATATTACTCGCCCATGATAAGTTTCTATCAAATAAATGCTTTAATTTTTTCAATTTTTTATAAATCCTCGAAAGCTAACAAAACTAGATAAAGGTTAAGATATTAATACTCAGTGGAGAGAATGATAGTGATTAAATCAACTTTTTCTGAATAGTACCTTTGCAGCGTATTTTTTCCAATAGTGTTATTTGTTATGCCACTTTTATTATGACCTGATCAAAGATGACTAATGTGCGAGGTTTTATCTGAAAAAGCTCTAGCAATATAATATATTCCGTCAGGATCATGTTGAAATATAATTACTTGTTTAAAATGGCTTTTTAATGTTGGAGCATTACCTATCATTCAGCCAAGCACTTTTAATCTTGGGGGCAGGGAACTGAAAATTTGCCGAACTGTCTTTATCGTTTTTGAAGCAATCTATCTATAAGAACTCTAGAGACACTTTCATTACGAGGTATCTTCATCAGGAAAAGCATCCATCAGAGTTCGTCTGTCTTTGTTACGTAGGCATCCTTGCGGAGTCCCCCCGTAAACCTTTGTCTACATGCGATAGCGAGGGAGGTTTCATCAGAAGAAACTTGATGAGCAGACAAGGAAAGTGGTGCCCAGAAGAGGACTTGAACCTCCACGACCATAAGGTCACTAGCACCTGAAGCTAGCGCGTCTACCAATTCCGCCACCTGGGCTTGATTTGCCTTATCTTTTCTCATCTAGATATGAGAACATGACGCCCAATATACCTATATAAACAGGTCGTAACGTAAGGCTAGTGCTATATCAAGGCGCGCAATCTACCCGACCACATAAAGAGTGTCAATGAGCAAAAATAAAAAATTCGATAAAAAAACAGACCCACACTATAAACGTGAGGTCGAAAAATATGAAAACCCTATACCAAGCCGCGAAATGATCTTGGAATACCTAACGGATTGTGGTGGGCCACGTAAGTTTGAGCATATCGCACATGACTTAGCCCTCGATGAAGAGCAGTTGGTTGCGCTGAAACGGCGTTTGCGGGCAATGGAACGCGATGCACAGTTGTTATACAACCGACGGGGAGGCTATGTGCCCTTGGATGAGGTCGATTTGATTCCAGGTCGAGTCATTGGCCACCCTGATGGTTTTGGTTTTTTTGTGCCAGATAAGGGCGGTGATGATGTCTTTTTATCTGGTCGTCAGATGCGTACTTTGTTGCACGGTGATCGTGCGGTTGTCAGCATTACGGGTATTGATCGACGTGGTCGTTCTGAAGGAACCGTTGTTGAGGTTTTAGAGCGCGCAAATCAGCAAATCGTTGGACGTTATTTCGAGGAAGGCGGGATTGGTTCTGTCGCACCAGATAATAAGCGTATTCATTTGGATATTATGATTCCTCATGATGAGTCTGGGGGTGCGAAAAATGGTGATATTGTTGTAGCAGCATTGGTTAAGCAACCGAACAAACGCAGCCAGCCGATTGGTAAGATTATTGAGGTCATGGGCCAGCATATGGCGCCTGGTATGGAAATTGAGGTTTCTATTCGAGCACATGAGCTGCCGACTATTTGGCCAGATGAAGTCGAAGCCTATGTCGCCGGCCTTTCGGGCGAAGTAAAAGAAGAAGACAAACAACCTAAACAATATCCACGAGAAGATTTGCGCAATACACCACTGGTGACTATCGATGGTGAAGATGCGCGCGATTTTGATGATGCTGTTTATTGTGAACGACAAGGGAAGGGCTGGCGGTTACTCGTAGCGATTGCCGATGTATCACATTATGTAGAAGTCGGATCGGCGCTTGATCAAGAAGCCCATAATCGTGGCACCTCAGTTTATTTTCCTGATCGTGTGATTCCTATGTTGCCGGAGATTTTGTCTAACGGTTTGTGTTCGTTGAATCCTGATGTTGATCGACTTTGTATGGTTTGTGAATTACACGTCAGCGCACAGGGCGAAGTTCAACGTCATCGTTTTTTTGAAGGCATTATGCGATCTGCGGCACGGTTGACCTATACAAAAATGGCCGCGATTGTTATTGATCAGGATAAAGGTTTACGCGCGGAGTTCGCATCAGTAGTTCCACATTTAGATGACCTTTACTCTTTGTATGAACTGTTTCGTAAAAACCGTGAAAAACGTGGTGCAATTGATTTTGATACGACAGAAACTCGGATCGTCTTCGGTGAAGATCGCAAGATTGATCGCATTGAACCGTTAGTCCGAAATGATGCCCATAAATTGATTGAAGAATTTATGGTTGCTGCCAATGTAGCCGCAGCTAACTTTATGCTCGAAAACGAAATTCCCGGCTTGTATAGAATTCACGAAACACCTGATCCTGAGAAACTAAACGATAGACGTACATTTCTTAATGAACTCGGCGTCAGCTTAGGGGCCGGTGATAAACCAACGGCTAAAGATTTTGCCAAATTATTGAAGAGTGTTGCTGGTCGAGAAGATGCCCATTTGATCCAAACAGTTTTACTTCGATGTATGCGGCTGGCCGTTTACAACCCAGATAATGTGGGGCATTTTGGTTTGGCTTTTGATGCTTACGCACATTTCACATCGCCGATTAGGCGCTACCCTGATCTTCTCGTGCACCGTGCGATTCGTCACTTGATCCGTCATGGCAATGCTACGACTTTTAACTATAGTCATGGTGACATGCAGTCGCTAGGTGAACATTGTTCCATGACGGAACGCCGTGCAGATGAAGCCACCCGAGATGCGGTTAGTTGGCTCAAATGTGAATTTATGCTGGATAAGGTTGGTGAAGAATTTGATGGTGTTATTTCATCCGTTACGTCATTTGGTTTATTTGTTGAGCTGGATGATATTCACGTTGAAGGCTTAGTCCACGTTACTGCCCTTAAACACGATTACTATCAGTTTGATCCCGTTGGGCATTGCTTGAAAGGCGAAAAAAGTGGTAAGAGCTATCGATTAGCGAATAAGATTCGTGTGCAGGTTGCGCGGGTTGATCTCGATGAGAAGAAAATCGATTTTGAACTGGTATAGTTAAGAAGATCGAGGGATACAAAAACAGCCTGCAATGAGGCTGTTTTTGTAGATTTGCTCCCAGCCTTCACAATACTTTCAGTGAAGGTGGTCAGTAAGCATTATTTCTTTGTTGCAATAACTTCCATTCCTGTTCTATATCGTGAAGAAATACCATATTTTTTCACCTCAAAGCCATGCTCCTCAAGTAGTGCATACAAACGTTCTCGGCTGAAGTTATGAAAGTGTTCCAACTCTCCCCAATAGGGATTTCGGTTCTCAGCATTCAGTGCATGCCAAAGTGGGCTGCTCGTATTCGGCATGCTTAAGTAAAGAACACCATTCTCATTTAATATGCGGTGGGCAGCTTTTAAGCCTTCTTTTGGGTAAGGCATATGTTCCAAAAGGTTCATCATGCTGACAATGTCTGCGTTGCCTTGATAGTCTTCCATTTTGCCATGAAAAGCTTCAGCTCCGAAGGCTTGTAAGCCCGTGACATTGTCCAGACGCATTTCGATTCCGGCTGGTTCATAACCATATTCGTAGGCTGTTAGAAGTAGTGCAGCATTTCCAAAGCCAACATCAAGCCATTTACCTTCACTGCAATAAGGCATTACTTTTTCGATCATAACAGCACTGACTTTTCGAGCTTCTTCTATATTATGCCCCACCATTTGATGGACATTGGTATCACTAAAAACAAGGTCGAAGGCATCATCTGTAAAATAACCATTGGTAAAATTATGATCACAGTCACTACAGATCATCCAGATCATTTTGGCCGGTAAAGGTGTTTTATAAAGTGGATGATGACTGCAATCAGCTATGATGCTGGCTTCAAAATTTTGGCTATCACATAGAGGGCAAGCTTGATATGGTATACGCATCTGTTTTTCAGTTCGTATTGTTGTAGCCTTCTGATTGTCCTTCACATCAGAGATATGAAAAGATGTTGCTTTTGTTCCTTCGTCGTGTAAATCCAACATATGTATCAACCCTTTTTGTAGATCATGAGTATATTTTTCTGTGTCGAACAAAGAGCATGTGTCTCTATTAGCTCTTAGTTTTGATTTGATTTGGTTAAGCTTTTTGGGGTTATGTGCTAGCTCGAGAGCCAATGCCTTATATGAGATAAAGTCGGTGGTGATTAACTCATCAAGATCAATAGCTTTTAGAATACTTGCGGCCACTCTAGCGGCAAAACTACGGCCCATACAGGTCATAACAGGAAGTCCAACCCATAGCGCATCACTTGCTGTCGTGTGTGCATTACATGGAAAAGTATCGAGGAATAAATCTGCATTTTGAATTCTAGCAAGGTGTTCAGCAGAAGGTAGCTGTTCTGCAAAGATGATCCTAGCAGGATCGGCGCCTCGTGCTTTTGCTTCACTGAGCAGGTTCTTACCCGCCCACTCATTACTTTCAAGCAGCCAGAGCACACTGCCTGGTGTTTCTTCAAGCAATTCAATCCAAATATCGAACATTTCAGGCATGATTTTGAAGTTATGATTAAAAGTACAAAAAACAAATGCATCCTCAGGCAGACCACATTCTTGTCGTGATGGTACTTTAGGGTTCACTTTTCTTTTTCTATCATTGATCTGATAACTCTCAGGCATATACATGATTTTTTCTGAGTAGTTAGCTTGTTCCTCTTCAGGAATAATTACCTTATCAGCGATAAAATAGTCAATAGAACTTGTCCCTGTGCTACCGGGGAAGCCTAATAATCTGACTTGGACTGGAGCTGGTCTGTGAGATAAGATCCCAGGTCGGCAGCCTTCTGTAAGACCTTTCAGATCAACAGCAATATCAATATTCAAATCGGCAATAAAGTGTGCAATTTCTTCATCAGAATGATCGGTTAGATCATAAAAGTTATTACATACGGACTTAATTCGCTCTCTAATTTCTGAGTGCTCATTCACTCTATTATGAGTTATGGCATGAATTTCGAATTGTTGAGGATCTAATAGTTCAAACAATTCTGCGACAAGGAAAGTGGTTGGGTGGTTGTGATAGTCTGTTGCTAAAAATGCAATTTTAATTATATCTTCAGGGTTTCTATTACGACGGTTATATAAAGGCTCAGTTAGCTTAACTTCTGTCGTTATCGCACGCACATACTGCTGTGCTGTCGCATGAAGTATTTCAGGATCATCAAAAACGCCTAGTAGTGGAAAAGGAGTGACTGTATTCATTACATCAGGTGATTCTGTATGTTCGAGTATATTGTAGATGGATGATTTTAGGTCTGGGAGTTGAGCTGAATAATCAGACCAATCAGACATTCTCATTCGTAGATACCATAATTTACTGAGAGCGCCACCCAAGGATCCATTAATATCGAGAGCATTTTGAAATGAAACACTGGCTTCCTTTAACCTGTCTTCAAGAATTAAAAGGGTTCCTAAATTGAAATGAGCAATATAATTGTCAGGCTGAGCCACAGTCGCTCTTTGAAAATAATTAATTGCCTCGACAGTCGCGCCTTTTTTATGCAGTGAGTTTCCAAGAATATTTAAAATTTTTGGATGTTCAGGACTCATTTCTAAAGCTTGGAGGTAGTAATTGATCGCATCATCTATACGATCTTCTTCGTGAAGCTCTATTGTACACCCAAGGATAAGGTGAGCATCAGCATACTGAGGGTCTATCTGAATGGCCTGCTCTAATAAGCGAATGGCTTTAGTATGTTCTTTTTTAAGGTTGTGGATTGTTGCAAGGTTCGAATAAATAAGAGCACTAGCTTGGTTTGCATCGATTAATGATTGATAGCCCTTTTGAGCATATTCTAAATCACCATCTTTGTGTCTACTGATCACCTGATTTAAATCAGGTAACTCCACACATGCTCCTATATTAGAATGTGTTGCTATCTGCTTCTCGACGACGTTGTTCATTCGACCCTACCTTTATATAGTCTTAAGATTAAGGGTAAAAAGCATTATTTATGCCATTTAAAAAATAGTTTAAATTTAGATTAAAGTAACGGTTGGTTAGGTCGATAAAGTTGTCAACGCGATTCAAGAATGAATGCGGGTTTTTATTTTTTATTTTTACCAAGCAAGAATTGTTTGGTATGTCCAACCTAGAAAAGGAGAAAGGACTATGGCTATTTCTAATATTTCATTAACAGCAGGGATGCGTTCAAACCTGTTAACACTACAACAAACAGATAATCTATTAACACGTACTCAAGAACGTCTTTCAACCGGTAAAAAAGTAAACAGTGCATTAGATAATGCACAGTCTTTCTTTGCTGCCAAAGGTAATACAAATCGTGCAAGTGCTTTAGATTCTCGAAAAGATGGAATGGGACAAGCGATCCAAGTTGTTAAGTCTGCAGATGCAGGTATTTCAGCAATCAATTCATTGCTTGACCAAGCAGCTGGTATCGTAGCCACGGCAAAAGGAAGTCAATCTAAAACAGGAGATGATGTTGCGCTAAAGGCACAGTATGACGAAATTATCTTGCAAATAGATGATATCGTTAGTGATTCTGGCTATCAAGGTACAAACCTTTTAAAAGGTGGTGCTACAGATATTTTGGATGTTATTTTTAATGCATCCGGTGATAATAAGCTGACTCTAACGGGTGTTTCTTCAGATACTGTAGAGTTAGGTATTGATGCTGCAACGCTTGCATTTAATGGCGCGACTGGCGCAAGTTTAGATGCTATCTCTGCGGGGATAACCGCTGCAAAAGCAACGCTAGAAGCAACATCAACGTCTTTATCTGGTAGCTTGGGTGTTATCAATGCACGTCAGGAATTTACTAATGCGATGATTAATACGTTGCAAGTAGGTGCTGATAAATTGACATTGGCTGATACGAACGAAGAAGGTGCAAACATGTTGTCTCTGCAAACAAGACAACAATTGGGCACAATCTCTTTAAGCTTAGCTAACCAGTCTGCTCAAGCTGTATTAAGCTTGTTCTAAAGTTAATAAGTTTAGTTTCACAGTGGGCTAAAGCTTTACTGTTAAGCGACATAGGAAAGGTGGGATAGGTAACTATTCCACCTTTTTTGTTATTGCTCGTATTTTTTAGTATATATTCAAAATCTTGACACTTTTAAGTAAGTTTTCTGGCAGGTGTCAAAAAAAACTAAAGTTTTTTCTCTAGCTGTCGTTACACTTTATGACATATTCTATTTTGGAATATGGGGCACTTCAGGACGGAGTGCGTTAAAGGAGTAACAACTCATCAGACAAGAATCGTCTGATGTTTGCCAACCTAGAAAAGGAGAAAGGACTATGGCTATTTCTAATATTTCCCTAAGCGCGGGTATGCGTTCTAACCTTCTAACTTTGCAAAATACAGATTCACTGTTGACGCAAACGCAGAATCGTTTATCTACCGGTAAAAAAGTAAACAGTGCATTAGATAATGCACAGTCTTTCTTTTCTGCCAAAGCTAACACAAGTCGTGCGAGCGCTTTAGATTCTCGAAAAGATGGTATGGGACAAGCGATCCAAGTTGTTAAGTCTGCAGATGCTGGTATTTCAGCAATCAATTCACTGCTTGACCAAGCTGCTGGTATCGTCGCCACTGCAAAAGGAACTCAATCTAATACATCAGATGATGTTGCACTAAAGGCGCAGTTTGACGAAATTATCTCGCAAATAGATACTATCGTTAGTGATTCTGGCTATCAAGGTACAAACCTTTTAAAAGGTGGTGCTACAGATATTTTGGATGTTATTTTTAATGCATCCGGTGATAATAAGCTGACTCTAACGGGTGTTTCTTCAGATACTGTAGAGTTAGGTATTGATGCTGCAACGCTTGCATTTAATGGCGCGACTGGCGCAAGTTTAGATGCTATCTCTGCGGGGATAACCGCTGCAAAAGCAACGCTAGAAGCAACATCAACGTCTTTATCTGGTAGCTTGGGTGTTATCAATGCACGTCAGGAATTTACTAATGAGATGATCAATACGTTGCAAGTAGGTGCTGATAAGTTGACATTGGCTGATACGAACGAAGAAGGTGCAAATATGCTGGCTCTGCAAACGAGACAACAATTAGGCACAATCTCTCTAAGTTTAGCTAATCAGTCATCACAAGCAGTATTAAGATTGTTCTAAGGGATCAAGAAGGTCCTGATTAAAGGGAATGATCGTGAGGTTTATCCTTTTAATTATATGGTAATAAGGGATGGGGCAGGTGACTGCTCCATCTTCTTTAAATGAGAGTTTTTAAATGAGTTAATTGAGATCTCTCCGAAGATTAAATTTTAGAAGTGATTAAAATTTAGTTGGAAAAGTTTAGCTTATCTCAAGGAGGAGAGACGCTATGATAAAACTTAACGAAGGGATCTCGCTGGTTTCTTCTGTTGTACAAAAGCCTGAGCAAATAAGGCCCAATGGCAGCAGTTTGCCTGACACGAGCTCCTCAAAAAATAAAACCTACTCTGATAATATATCCTTATCATCTAGTGATGCTGCTTTCGCTGCGTCACAATCTCAGAAAGATTCTTTAAATAATGCAGCAACAACTATCCGTGCTGCGAATAAAATCATGGATGATGTTGTTAAAGTTGTCGGACAGAAGCAAGATGAAATTTCTCAATACGAAAAAATATATCCTCCGTTTCAAAATGAGAACTCCGATAAAGTCGAGCGTTTAAAATCGATCCCAGGTTTTAAAAAACAATTAGATGCACTGACTTTAGTTCCAGACAATAAAGAGCTAGCGACAGGGATCACCAAAAACTTATCTGACTCAGAAATTAAAAATGAGTTTTTTTCAGACTTAGAAAACCTGAAAGTACCGCAACATGAAAATGTTTTAAATAGAGATGAAAATGGCCTAAACATTGCATCTGACGATATAAAAGCAATTGATCTAGAGGTACGACAACTAGGTCGTGACCTGTTAACAATTGGTCATGAGTTTGGAAACATTAGAGCTGGTGTAACACAAAGTTCTGATTCAATTGCTACCAGTATTTCGACAACAGCTGAAGGTATGGGGATAGAGATGCTTAATAGCGAACAAGAAGCAAAACGGAAGAGTGAAGAAGTGAGACAAGAACTTTCTACCTATAAAGATGAAAGCATCGGAACAGAGCAAAACCGAATGTTTTTGGAGAGCTTAAGATAAATGCCATTAAAGATAGCGTTAAAGCCTAAAGAAAAGTTATATATCGGGGGGGCTGTGATCATGAATGGCGGCACCCATGGAGAATTCACGGTATTGAACTCAACTACGATATTACGCGAGAAAGACATCTTAACAGAGGAGACTGCTACGTCTCCTTGTCGTCGAATTTATTTGACTGTCCAACTGATGTATATGGATGGAAATGAAAGCTTGGCTCAGCACCACAAAAATTATTGGTCTTTAGTAGAAGACGTAATGAAAGCAGCTCCAAGCTTTGAGAAATTACTGATAGAAATGAGTGAGTTAATACTCGCTGAAAATTATTATAAGGCTTTAAAGCTGGCCAAAAAATCAATTGAAAAGGAAACCGAGGTTCTTAAACATGCAGAATTCAGCAGCGAATGCGTATAACACAATAAGTAAGGCTTCAATGTCGCCAAGGCAACTCGAGGCAGCCATTCTGAATAGATCCGCTTCTATGTTAAAGGCTGTGCATGATAATTGGGATGCACCGGGCTCTGAAGAAAAACTTGACGAAGCGTTAAAATACAATCAAAAGTTGTGGAGTCTGTTTCAAGCTGATCTAACTGATGACGAAAGCCCGTTACCTAAAAAATTGAGAGAAGATATTCTTTCTTTAAGCATCTTTGTTGATCGACGAACGTTTGAACTGATGTCATCACCAGTACGTGAGAAAATAACAGTATTGATCAATATTAACCAAAATATTGCTGCAGGACTTAATACTGTTGTTGAAAATGAGGCTGTTCCTGCTTAATCTTAAAAACTTTGCAGATTTATCACTTTTTAACAATTTAAAATAATAAAAACGTAAACCATTACCGCTAACTCATAATCTCATGCATCTAACTGATAGTTAAAGAGTAAACTATAAGCTAAGGAATAGGTGGCATGTAATAAAGAAAGTTAAATGAGATCTGTTATCAATATAGGTAGTACGTGAAATGTGTATATTTATCTTGAAATATCATCATGTAACGAAGACTTTTTAAAGTTTATAATAAAGAATATAAAATGAGATTGTCTGATGATGTCTAATTCTAATCAACCCACTCTTCTCGCATTTGAAGAACGCTTTTCAGTAACTGAACAGAGTTATGAATCAGGATTCTCAGTTGAGAATATTATTGATTTTGAACAAGCAGCTGCTGATGTTCTAACGGCGATTATTGCATTGGAACAAATGAGTTATGAGCATGTTGATCCTGACTCAAAAGGTATCACTTCAGATATTCTTAGATTAGAACAAAAGCTTGATTTCATTACTGAATTATTAGCAAAATCTTTACAGTCACAACAAGAAAAGTTAGAAAAAAATAATATAAAAATGAGTGCTGAAAATGTTTTTTGGAACTCAAGTATTTCAATCAATAAAGGCGGTTTCTGTCTTCTTTCTATTTACCTTAGTGATAAATATCCAACACCGTTACAACTACCTGTCGAAGTAATTTCATCTGAAGTAAATAAGCTTGGCTTAACTGAGCATTGTGGTCGAATATTATTATCTGATGAGAAGGTTATTGATGATCTAACCCGTATGGTTTTTCTTTACCACCGACGGCAAATTGCCCGAAATAGAACATAAAGTAAACAATCATCAACTCTACGACAGAATTTTGACCGCTACAGAATAAAGTGCTTTACTTATAGTCGATTAAAGGAGGGTTTTAATTTGTTATGGAGGATTTTACAGGTGCCAATACTTGTGAACTATCGACTATTTATTTAGTCATTCCTAACAAACTCCTGCTTAACTTATATAAACCTTAAGAAATAAGGATTAATTAAAATGGCTAATGGCAGCGTACTAATCGTAGAAGACGATAAAGAGCAACGAGCACACATAAAATCAGTTTTGGAATTTCTCGAATATTCTCCAGTTAACGCTGTGGATCATGAGAGTTGGGAGCAACATCTTGGTGGTAAGGATGGCGCACAAATTTTACTGCTAGGTAGTTGTAGTGAAACAAAAATCCTGATGGATGTTTTCCGTAAAATTAAAAAAGAAGATCCTTATTTACCCGTCGTTTTGTTAACAGCGGCTGATAAAAATAAAGCAAATTTTGAGCTTGAAACTGGAATCATAGCCAAAGCACAATTGCCGCTTAAGCAAAAACAACTTGCTGTGGTTCTTGAAAAGGTTAATACCTATCGAGAGAATCGCCATGAAGATGGCGCACCACGTTCTCTAGAGCTGTTTCGTTCATTAGTCGGCAGCAGTAAAGGCATACAGCGCGTTCGTCGTATGATTGAGATGGTTGCCTCATCTGATGCTAATGTCTTGATTACAGGTGAATCAGGCTCGGGTAAAGAGGTTATTGCTCGCCATGTTCATTATCATTCACCACGTAAAAACAAACCATTTGTCCCGATCAACTGTGGTGCTATTCCTCCGGACTTACTAGAAAGTGAGTTGTTTGGTCATGAGAAGGGTGCATTTACGGGTGCAATTACTACACGTCAAGGGCGTTTTGAAATTGCTGAAGGCGGGACATTATTTCTTGACGAAATAGGTGATATGAGTCAATCAATGCAGGTAAAACTACTGCGTGTTTTGCAAGAACGAATTTTTGAAAGAGTCGGAAGTAATAAGTCAATAAAATCAGATGTTCGTATTATTGCTGCGACGCATGTCAATCTTGAAGATGCGATTGAAGAAGGCAATTTCCGTGAAGATCTGTTTTATCGTCTCAATGTTTTCCCAATTGAAACGCCACCATTGCGTGATAGAATCGAAGATTTACCATTGTTAATCAATGATTTAACGGAACGTCTTGAACATGAAGGTAATGGTAGTATCAATATACCACCGTTGACCATTCAGTCTCTGAGCAAATATGCTTGGCCGGGTAATGTACGTGAATTGGCTAATCTTATAGAAAGACTTTCTATCTTGTATCCTAATGGTACAGTTAAAGTCGCAGACCTTCCTGAAAAGTATCAATCTGCTGAAATTTTAGAAGAAAGTAATCTGACCGAATCTAATGATGAGCAGCTCGAAGATAATGGTGTTATGCCACGACTACCTCAAGGTGGGATTGATCTAAAAGAGCATCTTACTAATTTAGAGTACAGCATGATCAAACAAGCCTTGGATGAATCTAACTGGGTTGTTGCACACGCTGCAAAACGTCTACAACTAGGTCGAACTACGCTGGTTGAAAAAATGCGTAAATACAATATGCAGCGCCGTGATGAAGTGTCATCAGCTTGACATGAAACGCGCAGAAATTAACACTTCAACAACTAAGTTCTTGTAAGCTATGCATTAAAATTTCTGGCACACTACTTGCTCATTCTGATCTATGTATCAGAGTGAGCAAAACCTAGTGATCGAGCCAGAGAATTTTCTAGATTCAGATCAAAATAAAAAACGAGCAGAGGCTAATCTGAATGTTGTTTCACACAATCTTCAAATCAAAACAGGTCTGTCTCACTCTCCAGTCGCAAGTTCAGATAATTATTCTCTACAAACTCGTCGTTTAAATAACCTTTTCCAGGCTTTACCAGGAGCTGTCGTTATGCTCGATGGTGAAGGTCGTGTTGTGCAATGTAATCCTGCGGCTAATGAGTTATTTGGTGAGCCGTTAGAAAATGAACTTTGGCGTGATGTTGTCAGTCGAGCATTTTCTCCAAAGTGGGATGATGGCCATGATATTTCGTTGGTAAACGGCCGTGTTGTGAATATTTCTACACAGCCAATGATTGATGAACCAGGCCAGATATTGTTAATTAAAGATGTTTCAGAAACACGACAGCTTCAAGATCAGTTGAATATAGCAAAACGCCTTTCTGCAAAAGGTGAAATGGCTGCAGCACTTGCTCACCAAATTCGTACGCCATTAGCATCAGCTATTCTGTATGTTTCTAACTTAACGAGTAAAAACCTTGATCAAGCTGCAAGAAAAAAATTCACGGATAAATCACTAGCTCGACTGAATTATCTAGAAAGGTTGATCGAAGACATGCTTATTTTTGCGCGGGGTGAAAACTTTGAGCTGCAAGATTTTTCATTATTAGCACTGTTGAAAATACTAGAACAGCAAATCGAGCCGACTATTAATGCCAGTAATGTAAATTTTCTGATCGATCCTAGTATTGAAGATTGTCAAATAAAATTAAATACAGATGCGATGGTTAGTGTTTTGAGCAATTTAATTGAGAATGCTATCCAAGCTTCTGATGAAGTTAACGGCAACATCTATTTAACAGCAAAATCACTAAAATTGAACAACGAAAATGTGGTACGTATTTCGCTTGCTGATAATGGCAAAGGCATTCCAGAAGGAATTCGTTCGACTATATTTGAGCCTTTTGTCACGGCACGAGCGAATGGGACAGGATTAGGTCTTTCAGTCGCGCAAGCGGTTATTCGCTCACATGGAGGAAGTATCTCTGTCAGGGATGCTGATCCAAAAGGAACAATTTTTGATATTACATTACCCATGATTAGGTATACGAAATGAAACCGGTAGTACTTGTAGTCGAAGACGATATGGATCTCAGGGAGGCTATTTGTGACACTTTGGAACTAGGTGGTTACGAAGTGTTATCTGCTGAAAATGGTCAAAAAGCTTTAGTGATGATTGATAATGAGCAGGTTGATTTAGTCGTAAGTGATGTGCAAATGGATCAAATGGATGGTCATACTTTACTAAAAAATATTAAATCAAGACGAACAGATCTACCGGTATTACTGATGACAGCCTACGGCACGATTCAGAATGCTATTAAGGCTATGCAAGATGGTGCAGTTGATTATCTCGTTAAGCCATTTGAGTCTACTGTTTTAGTTAGCAAAGTTGCACAAATAATGCCTCTTATTTTAGCCATGGAAGATGGCGTGATCGCAGAAGATGCACGAATGAAGGAAGTGCTAGGTATAGCCAGACGTGTTGCTAAGAGTGATGCAACCGTTATGGTCACTGGTGAAAGTGGTACTGGTAAAGAAGTTCTATTTAGATACCTTCACAACCATTCTGAACGATCTACAAAAGATGCGGTTGCGATTAACTGTGCGGCAATTCCTGACAATATGCTTGAAGCTGTTTTATTTGGTTATGAAAAAGGTGCATTTACTGGGGCATATAAAGCCAGTCCGGGAAAATTTGAACAAGCTCAAGGCAGTACCTTATTACTTGATGAAGTCTCTGAAATGGACTTGGGTTTACAAGCGAAAATTTTACGTGTATTACAAGAAAAGCAAGTCGAACGGCTAGGTGGTAATAAAGTTATTGAGTTGGATGTTCGTGTTGTCGCAACATCAAATCGTGATTTGAAAACTGAAGTTAGTGAAGGTCGTTTTCGTGAAGATCTTTTTTATCGCTTGAATGTTTTCCCGATAAAAATGCCTTCGTTAAGACAACGCCCTGATGATGTGATTCCATTGGCGGAGTTTCTATTATCTCGATCAGCTAAGTCTAGTAGTGCTTATATTCCGTTACTTAATGAGTCTGCGGTTGCAAAACTAGCGTCTCATTCATGGCCTGGTAATGTTCGTGAGTTGGATAATGTAATGCAACGTGCGTTGATTATGCAAAATGGTGACGAGATTACAGCAGAAGACTTAATGTTTGAAGAGTTAGATGCTGTTCACCGACTTGAAGAATCACAAGCACGACCAACGAATTTTTCAGATGTGTCAGAATCACAAAATACTTCAGAACAGAATTTAGGTAATAACCTAAAAGATCAAGAGCAACAATTAATCGTTGAAGCACTGGAAGAATGTAATGGTAGTCGTAAAGATGCGGCTATCAAGTTGGGAATAAGCCCACGTACTTTGCGTTATAAATTAGCAAAAATGCGTGATCAAGGAATAGCCATTCCGGCTTAACTAGAGACGAGACATGTCAGATATAGCAATGCAATCAGTTCTTGCTCAAATGCGAGCGATGCAATCCAGGGCGGAAGGTTTTCAAGCGAATCCGGTTCAGCAGCCATCAGGTAATTTTACTACTGTGATGACGTCTGCGATTAACCATGTCAACGAAACACAAAAGACCGCAGGTGAAATGACCAAGGCTTATGAAACAGGGCAAGATGTGGAAATCGCTGATGTCATGGTGTCATTACAAAAGTCAAATGTAGCGTTTCAAGCAACTGTTCAAGTAAGAAACAAAATGGTTGAAGCTTATCAACAAATTATGAATATGCCGATCTAATACGATCATGGAAATAAAGGAATAACATGGCAGAGAATCAAGTCGCAGCACAGAGCAATCCAGTTCCCGCAAACCTGGTGCTTCCACCGCCTAGTCAGACCGGACACGTCTTAAGACAAGCGGGCTTACTCGTCGGAATCGCCGCTAGCGTAGCGTTAGGTGTTGCCGTCGTAATGTGGTCACAGACGCCAAACTATAGTTTACTTTTCGGGAATTTATCTGATCGTGATGCGAGTGCAGTGATAGACTCATTACAAGGTTCAGGTATTGCTTATAAGGTAGATGAAGCTTCTGGCGGTATCATGATCCCAACCGCTAAGTTGCATGAAGCCCGTATGAAGTTGGCTGCAGCAGGCTTACCTAAAAGTAATAGTATGGGGTTTGAAATGCTGCAAGAAGAGCAGGGTTTCGGAACCAGCCAATTTATTGAGAAAGCGCGATATCAACGTGCGCTAGAAGCTGAGCTATCACGTTCTATTGCTAAGGTTGCGAATGTTAAAAGCGCTCGTGTTCATTTAGCTTTACCGAAGGAATCTGTTTTTGCTAGAGACAAAAAAGATCCTAGTGCATCTGTCTTACTCGATCTTTATCCCGGTCGTCGTTTGGAAGACGGACAAGTAGCGGCAATTGCACACATGGTTGCAGCTAGTGTCCCTAACCTATTAATTTCTGGCGTCACAGTGGTTGATCAAACGGGGCGCTTATTAACACGAGCAGGAGCGAGTCAACTTGCAATAAGTTCCGAACGCTTCGACTATACAAAACGTGTTGAAAAATCATACGTGAAAAGAATAGAGAGTATCTTGCAACCGATTGTTGGTTTTAATGACGTACGTGCAGAAGTCACGGCTGATTTAGACTTTACATCAACAGAACAAACCAGCGAAACATTTAATCCGGATCTTCCTGCGGTAAGAAGTGAGCAATTGAGTGAAGAAAGTCGTTCTGGTGGTGCAGCAGCTGCTGGAGTTCCCGGAGCATTAACCAATCAACCACCGGGAAATGCTGCGGTGCCTGAAGAGGCCAATGGTGAAGCTGGAGAAAAGAGTTCTGCTGAAAAACAAAACCAATCGCGTAAAAAAGAGACGCGTAATTATGAGCTAGATAAAACCATTAGCCATACACAAAAAGCGATAGGTTCATTAGAAAAAATATCAATTGCTGTGGTGTTAAACAACCCATCGACAACAGATGAGAAAGGTGTCATTTCTCAAATACAATACACGCCAACTGAAATAGAACGTTTTACCCAGTTAATCAAAAATTCTGTTGGATTCAATATTGCCCGTGGCGATACCGTTAGTGTCATTGCGACCAACTTTTTTGTCGCAGCTGCTGCTGAACCGTTACCTGAACTTGCCATTTGGGAACAACCTTGGGTGATGGATGTTGCCAAGCAGGCTTTAGGAGCAATTTTTGTACTGTACTTATTGTTCGGAGTATTACGCCCAACAATGAAAAATATGATGAAAAAACCTGAACCTGTTACACAGAATGTAGTCATGATAGGTCCTGATGGTCAACCTGTACCTCCTGGTGGTCAGCAAGCAGTTACTGAGGATACTATTCCTCTTTTAGAGTTAGGCGCAACGGCTAGTTATGATACTAGTCTAAATTCAGTTAGAGATTTTGTGAAAGAAGAACCAAAACTAGCGGCGCAAGTTGCTAAAAATTGGGTAGGGGCTGAATAAATGCCAGATACAAATGCACATACTGGTGCTGAAAAAGTAGCCGTTTTGATGATGGCACTCGGCGAAGATGTTGCTGCTGAGATCCTCAAACTTATGGGGCCGAAGGAAGTTCAACAAGTTGGTGTAGCGATGGCGGCAATGGATAATGTGCCCAAAGAAATGGTGGAGTCTACATTAACTGAGTTTATTGGTGAGCTGCAAAAAGAAACCGGTTTAGGTGTTGGTTCAGATGACTACGTAAGAAATGTTCTCATTAGTGCCTTAGGTGAAGATAAAGCCGGCGGTATGATTGATCGAATCTTATTGGGTGGGAACACAAAAGGTTTAGAATCTCTTAAGTGGATGGAAGCTAAGGCGGTTGCTGAGCTTATTCGATTAGAACATCCTCAAATCATGGCCGTTGTTTTGTCCTATTTAGATAGTGATCAAGCTGCGAGTGTTTTAGCTGAATTTCCAGATAAGGTTCGTTCTGATGTGTTGATGCGAATCGCTAGCGTTGAAGGTGTTTTACCCATCGCAATGAATGAGCTTAATGAGATTTTAGAATCGCAATTAAAAGGTGGTTCTAGCATGAAGTCTTCAGGACTTGGTGGCATTAAAACAGCGGCGAATATTCTTAACTTTGTAGAAGGATCAAGTAGTGCTGCAATTATGGAGTTAGTAAAAGAGGCTGACGAAGATTTAGGGGCTGAGATTGAAGAATTAATGTTTGTCTTCGCTGATCTGATCGAAGTAGATGACCGTGGTATTCAAACGATCTTACGTGAAGTCCAAACCGATCAACTCGTTCTAGCACTTAAAGGTGCTGATAATGACCTGCAAGAAAAAGTCTTCAACAATATGTCCTCCCGTGCAGCCGATATGCTGAAAGATGATTTAGAAACGTCAGGGCCTGTGAAACTCAGTGAAGTTGAAGAGGCTCAAAAAGAATTACTCGTTGTCGCAAGACGTCTTGCTGATGAAGGGCAGATTTCACTTGGTGCTTCCGCTGGCGGCGAAGAGATGGTTGGCTAATGTCTGACATAATTAAAAATTCAGATGAAGAAGGGTTAGAAAAGTGGAGTTTGCCATCCGTTCATGGTGATATTTTACCTTCTATTGATACGCTAAATACGACACGTCCCCCGACTGCAGATGAAATAGAAAGTCTTCATAAACAAGCTTATGAAGAAGGTTTTAATCTTGGGCGAAAAGAAGGACGCGCACTAGGATACAAAGAAAGTAATGATCGTGTCGAGCAAGAGCATCAAGAACGCACAGAAACGTTAAAAAATATTCTTAACTTATTAGCTGATCCATTGAGTAAATTGGACGATGAAGTAGAGCAAACTATTGCTGATATGGTTGCCTTGTTAGCCAAACATTTAGTGCGTAGAGAATTAAAAAATAACGAAGGTGAAATTATTGGTGTCGTCCGACATGTCATGGGACATTTACCCATCTCTGCTCGTCACCCCCGCGTTCATTTACATCCAGAAGATCTAGAATTAGTAAAAAATGCTTTAGCCATTGGTGATGAAGAAGAATCATGGCGCTTAGAAGCCGATCCACTGATCAGTCGTGGCGGTTGTTTGGTAGAATCACAATCATCTTTCATAGATGCGACAGTTGAGGCAAGGTTAGCAGCACAAGTATCACAAATGTTTGGTGGCGAACGCCACAACGATCAGGATGATGAGCGTGCAGACTAATCGTAATCCCATTTGGAAAGAACGTTTAGCAAGTTACGAAGAACGTCTTCAAACAGCTGTTCCAGTCGTCGTTGAAGGCAAGCTCACGCGTATGGCAGGTCTTACTCTTGAAGCTGAGGGCTGCGAAGCTGCGGTGGGTGATCGCTGTCTGATCAAGGCTCAAAATGGCAGTTCAATTGAAGCCGAAGTTGTTGGTTTTGAAGGAGAGAAACTTTTCCTTATGCCCATTGGATCGATCAATGGTTTATCGCCGGGTTCAAGAGTTATTCCTATAGGCAGAGCAGGGGATGTTCCCGTTGGCTACGGACTACTTGGTCGTGTGCTTGATGGCACTGGTCGCCCTCTTGATGGTCGTGGACCACTAAAGGTCGATGAGAGTTTTCCTCTTCAAGGCCGCACAATTAACCCATTAAAACGTCACCCAATTCACGAACCACTCGATGTCGGCGTTCGGGCGATAAACACATTACTGTCGGTCGGTGGCGGACAACGGTTAGGTCTCTTTGCACCCAGTGGCGTCGGTAAAAGTGTCTTGTTAGGCATGATGACACGCTTTACAAATGCAGACGTTATTGTAGTCGGCTTAATCGGAGAACGTGGTCGTGAAGTAAAAGAATTTATTGATCATATTCTTGATGATGATGCTCGTTCACGATCAGTCGTGGTTGCAACACCCGCAGATATGCCGCCATTAATGCGAATGCATGGAGCTGCTACGGCAACAAGTATTGCAGAGTATTTTCGAGATCAGGGTAAGCATGTCTTGCTATTAATGGATTCATTAACACGCTACGCACAAGCACATCGTGAAATCGCATTAGCTATTGGCGAACCGCCAGCGACACGTGGTTTTCCGCCATCTGTATTTGCACAGTTACCTCATCTCGTTGAGCGCGCTGGAAATGGAGATCAAGGAGGTGGATCTATCACAGCCTTTTATACTGTATTAATGGAAGGTGATGGCAATAGTGATCCTGTTGCAGAATCTGCACGTGCGATACTTGACGGACACATCGTTTTATCACGAAGCCTAGCGGAATCAGGGCACTTTCCTGCGATAGATATTGAAGCTTCGATCAGCCGAGCGATGAACCAAGTTACGACACCTGAGCATCAAAAAACAGCACGGGACTTTCGTCATTATTTTTCTTTATATGAAAAGAATAAAGACTTACTCAATGTTGGTGCCTATAAAGCGGGAAGCAATCCAGATCTTGATCGAGCTATCGAATTACAACCGTATTTACAAGGGTTTTTGCGCCAAGGAATAGATGAAAAAGTAACACTGCAAGAAAGTTTAAATCAGTTGACTACAATCATCGAAGCAAACCTAGTTCAAACACGACAGGAGGTTGCTAAATGAAACGCTCAAATCGAATGAATACTATTATCAGTTTAACAGCGAATCAAAAAGAGACAGCAGCGAAGCAACTTGCACATTCTCAAGAACTGTTAGAACAGAGTCAAACTCAGTTAGCTGATATGAAGCGTGTTAGAGAAGGTTACTCAGTACAACTATATAGTAAGACTTCTGATCCGCGATCAGTATCTGAAATGCAAGGCATAAGAATTTTCATACAACAGCTAGATGTAGCGATTCAACAATTAGAGCAACAGTTATTAGAACGAACAAATGCGAGTCAAATGCATCAAGATCAATGGATGAAACTCCGCAATAAAACACAAGCGTTGAGTGATATAAAAGTCCGTTACAAAAAAGATGAACAAAAGACCGTCGATCAAAGAGAACAATTTGAATCTGATGAACTGTCACAGAGAAAAGGAAATAAATAATGTCTCGTTGGAAAGCTTCTGGAATACATTTATTCATTAGTGGATTGATCGCATTAAGCGTAGCCGCAGTGATGTTTTTTATTTGGTATCCACAACCTTACTTTGAAGCACTTGGTGGCAAGCGTTTATTAATTATATTACTGAGTGTTGATTTGGTTTTAGGACCGATGATCACATTAATAATATACAATGAGAAAAAGAAAAGTCTCAAATATGACCTTGCAATCATAGGCTTTATTCAACTATCAGCACTTTTTTATGGAGCATCGGTTCTATTCGAGGCTAGACCAGTTTTTTTAGTATTTACAGTCGATCAGTTTGAAGTTGTTTCTGCTAGAGACTTGCTACCTGAAGAATTAAATAAGGTGGAAAATGAACGCTATAAATCGTTATCAATTACGGGACCGGAGCTAGTCACAGCTATGATGCCTAAAGAAATTGAAGAAAGACAAAAAATTCTTTTTTCTGCTCTTGATGGAGGGCCCGATCTACAAGGAATGCCGCAGTATTATGTTCCTTACATGGATACAAAAGATGAAGTTGTTAGTCGAATAAAGTCGTTAAATGATCTTTCTAAAGTTCGTTCTGATTTCAAAACAGAAATAATTATGCAGGCTAAGCAGGATGGTTATGAAAAATCTACGATTGGTTACCTTCCGGTACATGCTGGAAATGTTTTTATCACGGCGATTATGAATACTAAAACAGCTGAGATTATTAAGTTAGTTAATATTGATCCATGGGGATAGTTATTTAGTTGACTTTTGAAGATCTTAATTAAGGTTTCATTGAGGCTTAATAGGGATTTATATAAACCCTATTTTTTAACTCTTCGTCCGTAGAACTTAATTTCGAAGTAGAAAAAATCTATTGTACCTTGCATTGCATTTTTGAGTAATGCACTTTCTTTATATTTACATCCTTTTAATTCCTGATGGTTTTAGCGGTTTAGGCCTAGAGGTTGCTTAAAATAAAATTGCGCTTCAGCTTGATACTGTTGAAGTCATTTTTATAGTCCATAATCACTTCTATCATTCATAACATCACCTAATGAAAAGAGCTTGTTATTCGGGCCGTTCATCAAAAAAAATCTGAACATAAAACTCTATTCCCTAGTGACTTTTTTAGATGTAAACAGAGTCCCTTATTTATATGAACACTTACCGCCACTGACTAATTAATGCTTAGAACACTACAACAGGTTCTGGACATCACACAAATAAATCATCAGCTTCTCCACAATAGAACGGTTGTGCTCGGCCAACATGCCCTAGATTAGATGTGAGAAAGTTATTCCAAAAAGACTTACAGCTAGAATAGTGTATTATTTTAAACACATAGTCGACGGCATAATGGTTGTTATGCACTAGATAGCTGGTCGTTAGTTTTATTGAAGAAAATACATCCGACTGATTCGAAGACTATAAAGCACGATAGTTATATAACTTTGAATACTAAATAATTTAATAATAAAGTACCCAGAGGAGTTGAAAGCTATGTCAAAAAGTTCCGGTTTTTTTAGTGTGTTTTTGAAAGATAAAATTGTAGCGAAGCCTGGTTTTAATCGATGGTGGTTACCACCAATATCGGTAGCAATACACATGTGTATTGGATCAGTGTACGCATGGAGTATCTTTAATCCTGCTTTAGTTAAACAATTGGGAGTCGTTACTACTTCTGCAGACGACTGGAGTTTAAGTTCGGTCGTATACATTTTTTCCTGTGCAATTGTTTTTCTAGGCTTAGCAGCGGCTTTCGCGGGCAAATGGCTTGAAGAAGTGGGACCTAGAGCAACCGGTGTTTTATCCGCAATCTGTTGGGGAGGAGGGTTCCTAATCGGTAGTGTGGGCATTGTCTCGCACGAACTATGGTTAATCTACCTAGGTTACGGCGTACTCGGAGGTTGTGGCCTTGGTCTTGGTTACATAACGCCCGTTAGTACCTTAATCAGATGGTTTCCTGATCGTCGTGGTATGGCTACAGGTATGGCTATTATGGGATTTGGTGGTGGTGCTATGATCGGTGCACCTTTGATCTCATACTTACTAGGTCTATTTTATAAAGCTCCTCAATATCTTGGTAAGGTCGCTGATGTTGAGTTAATTACGGATGCAGGACGTCGCTTTGCAGAAGTTGCCGGTAATAAAATTGAAGTTGTTGTAGCAACCGCAGCAGATATGGCTAAAACACCGTTGTCTGGCCCTGAAGGTGTCTATGTCGTTGGTACTGGCGATACTGGTGCGGCAAGTGTTTTCATAACCTTGGGGTTGCTCTATTTTGTTATCATGATCATAGCTTCATTTTCTTTCCGTGTTCCAGCAAAAAACTGGAGCCCAGAAGGTTGGGATGCACCAGAGCAAACGGAGAGTTCCAAAAAACTCATTACGAACGATCATGTTCATATTAATGAGTCCATTAAAACACCACAATTTTATCGCTTGTGGATAATGCTCTGTCTAAATGTAACGGCAGGTATCGGCGTGATTGGCGTAGCAAAAACCATGATCACGGAAATATTCGGCTCAACTTTGCCGCATATAGTCGATGCAAAATTTGCGGCAACCTATGTGCTTATGATCAGCTTGTTTAATATGTGCGGGCGTTTTATCTGGGCCTCACTTTCTGATGTGATTGGGCGTAAAAATACCTATCACTGCTTCTTTGTTCTGGGCCTATTACTCTACGTGTCGATTCCTTATGCAGCTACAGCGGTCAGTGTCGATCCTGCGGTAATGTGGTTGGTAATGTTTTATGCTGCAACGATGATCATCTTCAGTATGTATGGTGGAGGCTTCGCTACCATACCAGCATATATAGCAGATGTATTCGGTACGCATCACGTCGGTGGTATTCATGGTCGTTTACTTACCGCTTGGAGTGCTGCCGGTATCTTAGGCCCTTTAGCGATAACCTATCTACGTCAAAGCTCATTAACGGATGCGTTAAATAATCTAGCATTAAAAGTTGAGCCAGCCGTTTTTAAGGAAAAATTTGGTGTCGGCATTGAGAATTTGCAAGAGCTTATACGGGCAAAAACAGTGACGATTAGTAATCTAATGGAAATCGTTCCAGAAGGAACTATTGATCCAACAGCAAGCCTCTATAACACAACTATGTACACCATGGCTGGATTGTTGGTAATAGCCTTCTTTGCAAATTTGTAT
This sequence comes from uncultured Pseudomonadota bacterium, assembly GCA_913058255.1. Classification (GTDB taxonomy): domain Bacteria; phylum Pseudomonadota; class Gammaproteobacteria; order CAJXQU01; family CAJXQU01; genus CAJXQU01. The sequence continues at coordinate 54,090 of CAJXQU010000002.1, forward strand.
ATGAATAAGGTTGATGAAAAGCATCATATCCAAAATACTCACCCTGAGTCTGCACTCGAAAGCTAAGATAAGAATACCCCTCGTAATATCCTTAACCAACAAATACTTTACAGAAAGTATTTGTTGGTTTTTTTCAATCATTTATTTATTATAAATAAGATCGTGGTTTGTCTTGATTGATCTAAAGTTTTGAGAAGAGATGGAGCATCTATTCAGTCTGTTGAACGGCTGCAGTCATGGCAAATTTGAATGTGTATTTGAACTTCCAGATGCATCATATTGTCCTAATAGGCATTGACTCTTTATAGGGAACCCGCATGAAAAAACTTAAACTAACAAACGCTGTTTGTACGCTTATCCTGTTACTCTCAACTAGTTCAATACTCGCAAATGAAAATACGGCGCTACAAATCAGTATTAATGGTGCGCAACGAAGTGATCAAAATGTGATGCGCGATCAAGCACGACATCCGCAACAGACCCTAGCGTTTTTTGGGGTGAGAGCAAATTCAACTGTATTAGAAATATGGCCAGGTAAAGGTTGGTATACCGAGATATTGGCGCCTTATTTAAAGCAAGGTGGCGGCAAGTTTATTGCTGCGGGCTTTCCACTACATGCTGGGCCGCAATGGCGTCAGAACATGCAACAGAAATTTCAAGATGATTTGGCTAGCAAACCATCTTATTATGATGCGGTCAGTTTTGTTGAAATAGGCCCTCCTTCTTTTTGGACATTAGGAAAAGAGAATAGTGTCGATACCGTTTTAACTTTTCGAAATGTCCATAACTGGATCAAAGGCGGCTACGAAAAAGAAGTGTTCAATGCCATGTATAAAGTACTTAAATCAGGTGGGGTGCTGGGCATAACTGAACACAGAGCTAATCCAAACACCGATATTGAGACTATGAAAAAATCGGGTTATATAACAGAGCAACGGGTGATTCAACTAGCTGAGGAAGTTGGGTTTTTGTTGGAAAGCTCTACAGAAATCAATGCCAATCCAAACGATACGAAAAACTATGCTGCAGGTGTTTGGACATTACCACCGACCTTGAGGTTGGGTGATGAAAATAGAGAGGAATATGTCGCCATTGGTGAAAGTGATCGGATGACGCTTAAATTTAAAAAGCCATAATTTTAAAAAAAATCAATATCTTAAGGCGGTTTCGAGTCATAAATGCAATAAAATAATGCAATAAAATAATGCAATGAGTTAAGTAACTCGAAACCCTCTCAAAATTTCATGAGGAGAACGGCTGCCCAGACATTTTAGCGTGGTTAACTCAAACTAGAGATACGTAAGAGTTAACCATGAGACTGAAATTCTCCCTGCTGAAGTCGTTCAGCGTTCAGAATGACCTTTTTAAGAAGTCATCTTGGGCTTTTGGAAGGAGCTCATTATCGAACTCCCAATAATTATGGCACCTTGGATCAACTTATAAACTTACCGAGCAGTTAACAATGCATATAATCGGTTCATTTCAACGTCCAATAAATTATCTGGCATTTCCTCACCCGCACGCTGATACCAATAATTGGCATTACTTAAATCACCCTCTATACGATGAAGGTAACCATGAATAAGGCAAGAATATTTGTCAGAATAAGCTTGAACTAATTGATGAGCTTCATCCCATTTGCCTTCTTTAGCGAGATTCAATACCTGAATATGATCGTAGCTCATGTTACCACCACCATTATTTTAAGCGTTTGCAAGAGCTAAAAAGATTCGTTTCAGATATAAAGCCATCTTTGACTATCTGAAGAGTATGCTCTTGGGTACCATCAAAATACTTAATTACAACATGATCCTCAATGAGCTCGTATGTTCCTGGTACATTTTGTTTATGAGCTAAATTCGGAATACGCGCCACTTGCTCATCTGTCGCAAAGCTTAAAAATAAACCACCACTTTCTGTGAAGTTTAACATCGAGCCAAAATTGCCACTGGATAGATGACATTTATAGGTTCCTGCAAGCTCTTTAGATGCATTACATCCGGCAAATATCTGTACTAGACAGAGAATAATAATTAATTTCATTTTTTACTCCGGTTAATTCACTTGGTGATCTATAAAGCTAGAATCAAGGGATTGGTTTAGCTACTAGTTTTCCGAACAGTTCTGATAATCCTACCTACCGTTGTGAAATGCAAATCAAAATAGGACTCTAACTCCTGAGCAGAATAACTATCACCGGCGTAGGTAGCAACCACGACAGTATTCATGTTTTCTGTGTGACGTTCATATTAGTCTTACAAGATTTGGCTCGTTTCTGTATTTTTCAATCAATTCGGCATCTCTCAGGCATATTGGATTCGCAGGGCCACACCAGCCCCCATGAACTTTGACAATTCCCTTAGGAGCAATACCTGTAAAAGAACTCCCTATAGCCCGGCACTATTAAAATGAACTGTGAAAATAATAAAAGCAATTACAAAACACAGGCAAGATTTCGGATTTTTAAACACCATAATTCATGCCTTATTTACCATTAGTGATATAATGATGGATATTTAATACTAAGTTATTGAATTTATAACTTAACTCATTAATTGCTGTAAGAGGAAGATAGATGGAAGCATCTAGTTTAATGGAAGAAGGTATTTCTTTAATGCTGTTTGGCATGGGGTTTGTGTTTGTATTTTTAACCTTATTGGTTATTGTTACTACGCTTATGTCATGGGTTGTAACCAAAATCGAGAAAAATATTGGAGCCATACCTGAAGGAGGTATCTCATCTCCCACAACCTTTACTCCCAGACAGGGTCTGCTCAAAGACGATGATGAAAATATCATTACCGTGTTAACAGCAGCAGTACACAAATATCGCTCACGTAAATAACGCGATAAAATTATTACTATTTAATAGTTAAAGGTGATTTATGTCCGAACCTAAACAAGCCCTGGGTATCACTGACGTTGTATTACGTGATGCTCACCAGTCACTATTCGCAACTCGTCTACGCCTTGATGATATGTTGCCTATCGCAAGCAAGCTTGACCAAGTTGGTTATTGGTCTGTAGAAACATGGGGCGGTGCAACATTTGATTCGTGTATTCGTTATTTAGGCGAAGATCCTTGGCATCGTATTCGTAGTTTAAAAGCAGCGATGCCTAATACCCGTCAACAGATGTTACTACGAGGCCAAAATCTGCTCGGTTATCGTCATTATGCTGATGATGTTGTACGAAAATTTGTTGAACGTGCGGCAATTAATGGTGTTGATGTATTCCGTGTGTTTGATGCAATGAATGATCCTCGTAACCTTGAAACTGCCATCAAAGCAGTGCAAGAAAATGATCGACATGCTCAAGGTACACTTTCATATACCTTAAGCCCAGTTCACAACCTTGATACATGGATTGATTTAGCCAAACGTATCGAAGATATGGGAGCGCATTCTTTATGTATTAAAGATATGGCTGGCCTACTCAAACCTTACGTAGCTTACGATCTTGTTAAGAGTCTTAAGCAAGCTGTTGATATTCCTATACAATTGCATTCTCATGCTACGACTGGGCTATCAACACCCACTATTCTAAAAGCAGTGGAAGCAGGTATTGATACTATAGATTCTGCTATTTCATCTATGTCGATGACTTATGGGCATTCACCGACTGAATCAATCGTATCGATCTTTGAAGATACGCCCCGTGACACGGGACTAAATATGGACTTGCTGGAAGAAATTGCTGATTACTTCCGTGAAGTTCGCAAAAAATATGCACCTTGGGAAGGCTCTTTGAAAGGTATCGATTCTCGAATTTTAACCGCACAGGTTCCTGGTGGCATGTTGACTAATATGGAAAGCCAACTGCGTGAGCAAGACGCTGAAGATCGTTTTGATGATGTCTTAGCTGAAATTCCTCGTGTACGTGAAGATTTAGGTTTTATCCCTTTAGTTACACCTACATCGCAAATTGTTGGTACACAAGCAGTACTCAACGTATTAACGGGTGAGCGTTATAAAACCGTTACGACTGAAACTGCAGGTGTATTAAAAGGTGAATATGGTGCTGCACCTGCACCGTTTAATGATGAATTACAACAGCGAATATTAGAGGGTGCAGAAGCTATTAGCTGTCGTCCTGCCGATTTAATTGAAGCCGAAATGGATAAAATCACCACTGAATTACGTCAGCTTGCTGCAGAAGATAGTATTCAACTTGAAGAAGGTGAGCGCGAGGTTGATGATGTACTTACCTATGCATTATTCACTCAAGTAGGTCTAAAGTTCTTAGCTAATCGTAATAATCCTGATGTCTTTGAACCAACTCCTACCTTAGAAGCCGCTGAAGCCGCAACGCGTGCTAAAACTGATGATGAGGTTTATACCATTGCTGTTAACGGCCAGAGTTATGTCGTTCAAGTTTCTGAAGGTGGTGATATTAGTAATATAGCAACGGTTGCCGCTCCACAAACTTCCGCAACTCCGACGACAAGTGTTGATTCTGTCACTGCACCACTAGCAGGTACAATTTGGAAAGTTGAAGTTAATGTAGGGCAAGCGGTACAAGAAGGCGATGTTTTAGTTATTCTTGAAGCAATGAAAATGGAAACACAGATCGTTGCTAACAAAGCAGGTTCAGTTTCGTCTATCTCGGTCCAACCCAATGATACTGTCAAAGTTGGTGACCCCCTCGTTTCAATCGCTTAAGAAATATCTAAAAAGGCTTTACATATGGATCAACTATTACAGTTATGGCATAACTCTGGTCTTTATCAAATGACACCAGGGCAAGGCATTATGATACTGATTGGCATGCTATTACTTTATCTTGCCATTAATAAAAACTTTGAGCCCTTATTACTCGTACCTATCGGTTTTGGTGGTGTATTAGCGAATATTCCTGGAGCGGGCTTGGCGGAACATGGCGGTATTTTGCATTTATTCTATGCTGTCGGTATTGAAAGTGGTGCATTTCCACTTATTATTTTTATGGGGGTCGGGGCAATGACGGATTTTGGTCCTCTACTGTCTAACCCACGTACATTATTCTTAGGTGCCGCAGCTCAATTTGGAATCTTTGTTACCTTAATGGGCGCTGTTACTTTATCAACGTTAGGTGTTTTTGATTTTAGTCTTGCTGATGCTGCTGCTATTGGTATTATCGGTGGTGCAGACGGCCCTACATCTATTTATGTTGCCAGCAAACTTGCCCCTGATTTATTAGGTGCTATTGCGGTTGCCTCCTATTCTTATATGGCACTTGTACCACTAATTCAACCGCCTATTATGCGTGCATTAACCAACGATGCAGAACGTAAAATTAAGATGGTGCAACAACGTCATGTATCACACCGTGAGAAAATTATTTTCCCCCTTATTCTTCTCTTATTAGTCGCATTTTTATTACCTGATGCAGCACCATTACTAGGTATGTTCTGTTTTGGTAACTTAATGAAAGAATGTGCAGTTGTCGATCGTTTGAGTAACACAACACAAAACTCATTAATTAACACAGTAACTATCTTCTTGGGTTTAGCCGTTGGATCAAAACTCAGTGCTGATAAGTTCTTAGACCTAACAACACTCGGTATTCTCGTGCTTGGTATGGTTGCTTTTTCTATTGGTACGGCATCAGGTGTCATTATGGCTAAACTGATGAATAAACTAGGTGGTAGTCAGATTAATCCCCTTATTGGTTCTGCAGGTGTTTCTGCAGTGCCAATGGCCGCTCGCGTATCAAATAAGTTAGGGTTAGAAGCTGACCCTCATAACTTCTTATTAATGCACGCGATGGGACCAAATGTAGCCGGAGTTATCGGTTCAGCAGTTGCTGCCGGTATTATGATTAACTATGTTGGTGGTTAATCTAAACGATAATCTTAATAGTTCTGATAGTTGAAAATCAATCGAGGCTGAGCCGAGCCTGTTGATCCTTTTTTCTGTCGCCGAGTGAATGTCTTAGGTGAGGATTATGACTTGGTGGCGATGCATTATTTTTATCGTGGGTTAGAGGGCATGGTGCTACTCTCGGCAAAAGGCTTATCGCTGGCTGTTTAGGCAAGAGTTGCAAGAGTTGCAAGAGAGGGCCGTTATTATCTAGAATTCGTGAAGTGACGAATAAGGCTTGGGTATTAGGTTATTAGCTAGTGAACGTTTTAAGGATAAGATCGAGTCACAGTTAAGTCGTTCTGTTAGACCACCGGGTCAGTGGAGGAGATAGTAAGTCTGAGGTTTTCCGTATGGCCAGACTTAAGTCTTAAACCTGATTTTTTGAACGAATAGCTATTCTCTCGACATAAACTTGCCCGTGCTGGTATTGATCTTGATGATCTCACCGGTCTCTAGATATTCAGGAACTTGTATTTCAATACCCGTTGTTAATTGAGCTGTTTTTGTACGATTTGTAGCACTAGCACCTTTTATTTTTGGGGCTGTTTCAATGATCTCTAACGATACCGATGCAGGTAGTTCGATGCCTAAAATCACATCATCCATTAACATTGCTGTGATTTCTTCCATGCCGTCGGTGATGAAGCCTGCCTGATCGGCTATGTCTTCTTTACTAAGGATATGTTGACTGAAGTCTTCACTGTCCATAAACACGTAGCTGTCGCCATCAATGTAGGAAAACTGTACTTTGATACGCTGACAGTCGGCTTCTTTTAACATATCATCGGATTTATAGGATTCATCGCGTTTTTGACTAGTTTTTAGGTTGTTATAACGTATTTTATATAAGGTTGATGCACCACGTGATGAAGGGCTTTTGCTTTCTATAGTTTTAACGACATGCGGAGTGCCATCAATATCTATAATCATTCCGCGTTTTAGATCACCAGCTTTAGGCATAATAGTTCCGTAGTTATTTTGTAATTAAATAGGAGTCTAATGAGTCCTATCAAACTGCGCAAGTCACGATGTTCTGGGTTTAAAAACTCAAATAAGGCTACTCAGGTTGAGAGCATATATTTGAGCCTCCGATGAGAGAATCACATGGTTAAAATGAGGCTCTCTCGATATGGTTTGCTATATTCAATATTATTTCTTACCCCAAATATGTGTGTTGACCATGGGGGATTTTTCTACGACTGACTCTGCAGAAGAATCTTTAGTCATAGGTTTATTAACCGTTGGTTCACTAGGCGTCAGCTCAGCTTCATCATGAGTTACTGCTAGATCAGACACACCCTGTTTTTCTCTTAATCGTTTCTTTTTGTTTTTTGAGCGTGCTTTCTTTTTAGGTTTACTCCGCTCAGGTAAAGAAGGGGCCTCATCATCGGTTTCAAAGCCCGTAACTTGTTCAGGTTTTAGTTGCAGATCATTACGTTTGTCAATCACTTCAAAATGTTGATATTCATGATGTGAGATTAATGATATAGCCGTTCCTGTTTCTCCTGCGCGGCCTGTGCGACCAATGCGGTGAGTGTAGTCATTAGGTGAGCGAGGTAGGTCATAGTTGATCACACAAGGTAGTTGTTCAATGTCGATGCCTCTTGCTGCTACATCTGTAGCGATCAATATGCGTATTTTGCCCGTTTTGAAGTCACGCAGTGCAGCCGCTCGTGCGGATTGTTCTTTATCACCATGCATGGCGGTTGCACTGATATCTCGTTTTTCTAATTTACCAACAACATTATTACAGGTGCGCTTGGCGCTACAAAAAACCAATACTTGTTTCCAGTCATTCTCGTTTAATAGATGCGCTAATAAGTCGTTTTTCTTGTCATGGTTTACTGTGATCACGCGCTGGTTGATAAGAACGTCAGCTCCGCGTTCATCGACATTAATAATGGCTGGCTTATTCATCACTTCACGAACTAAACGTCTGATGCTGTCTGGGAAGGTTGCGGTGAACATTAAGTTCTGGCGACGATTAGGTAGCAACTTCATGATCCGATCGATTTCTTCTTGGAAATCGCCTTTCATCAACCGATCGACTTCGTCGATAATTAAGGTTTTGGTTTGGTTGAACTTGATCGCATTTTGGTCGGATAGATCTAATAAGCGTCCTGGTGTGGAAACCAAAACATCGGCACCGCCGCGTAAGGCCTTCATCTGAGGGTTGATTTTGACCCCGCCATAGACACTTAGACAACGGAGGGGAGGGGTTACTTTTTCGGCTATTTGTTCAAAAACTTCCCTCACTTGGATAGCCAACTCACGTGTCGGAACGAGAACTAAGACCTGTATACAGTTGCTACTGGCTCGAAGTGTCCCATCGTAGCGACTGTGAGTGTCTTTATTGCCATAGATGCTCAAGTTTGTCAGCTGAGATATTAGTGGTAAAACAAAGGCTGCCGTTTTACCTGAGCCTGTTTCTGCACGAGCTAAAACATCTCGACCCTCTAGGATGGCTGGAATTGCTTCGGATTGAATATCCGTTGGTGTAGTAAAGCCTGCCTTGTCGATAGCAGACAAAATAACTTGTGAAAATGAGAAGGATGAAAAGTTAGCTTTTGAATGGTCTGTTTTCATGGCGTCTCTTTGAAACTGTGATAATCGACCATTCTAACTGAAATCCTTGATTCTGGCTGAGTTATCTCGGGGTGATTTAATAAGTCTTTAATTATTAAAGAAACTAGCATATTGCGACGCTAACTAGATAATAGCTATAGAAACTGTGTTGGGAATTGTAAAGTTGACGAGTACTAAAGATAAATTTAAGCCTGTGAAACCAGACGATCTGCTCGTTTCAAAAACAGATCTGCAAGGAAATATCACCTATTGTAATTCCAATTTTTTGATTTATTCAGGCTACTCCTCTGAAAAGCTGATTGGTAAAACGATATTTTCAATCGCGCATATTGATATGCCGCAATCAATTTTTAGGCATATTTGGTCAGAACTTAAAGGCTTTAACGAAGTGTGCAGCTTGGTTAAGACTCAAAGTAAAGGTGGAGAGTTTTATTGGACATTTATGAATGCAACACCTAGCTTTGATTCTGATAGCCAGCTGATAGGCTACTTTTTTGTACAAAGAAGCGCTTCGGCAGAAGCCATAAGCTATTTTGAAGCCTTATATCGCGACATGCTGGCTGTGGAGTCAAAATCAGACCCAGACATTTCAGCAATGGATGCTTCTTTCCAAATTTTGGATGATATTGCAGCAACACAAGGAGGGCATAATGAATTTGTCTTTTCCTATTACGTTTAAAAATGTATTGCTGGTGAATTTCTTCCTGTTGTTGTTCGTTAGTATCTTTTGCATTGCACAATATGGTGCTAGCACATGGCTGCTCATCGCACCTTTAATCACCTGCGGTTTATATCTACTCGCAACGATGGGTTCTGAGCCGAAGCATGACGATGTGTTAGAGAAGATCCAGACCATGGTTGATGAAGTTAACAATGGTAATCTTGACCATCGAATAATGGGGGTTGCATGGGAGCATCCTTTAAATAGCTTAGTTACGGAGTTGAACGAAGTACTTGATCAGTTTGAAGCCTACGCAAGAGAAGTTGATAGTGTATTTCGCCTTGCACGCAAAGGTGAGTTTTATCGACGGACCTTGCATCGGGGTTTGCAAGGGCGGTTTAGATTAGGTCTGCAACGTATAGATGATTCACTTGAGCTCATGGAGCATGGTCACAGGCAACAACAGTTAGATACTACGTTTGCCAGCTTAGGCCAGTTAAAATCTAATAATCTGTTAGATAATTTAGTTAATAGTCAAACTGATCTAAACTCTATTATGAGTGAGATGAATCACATTGAGTCTATTTCTAAATCATCTGCAGAAACTTCGATCAATAACCAAAGGTTAGTAGATTCTGTTGCAAGCCAATTAGCCACTGTTATCGATCAATCAACCGAAGTGTGTGCTGATACAGAAAAGCTCTCTAGAGAAAGTCATGAAATTGCGGATATGGCCAGCATGATCACAGGCGTTGCAGAGCAGACTAACCTGTTGGCTTTAAACGCTGCGATAGAAGCAGCACGAGCAGGTGAACATGGAAGAGGCTTCGCCGTTGTTGCCGATGAAGTAAAAAATCTGGCAGAAACGACTAAAGTGGCTGCTAATAAAATTGTGGCAACGACTAAGAAGTTTATTAAAGCGAGTGACCAGATGACAATTAACACCTCAAACATGGTAACGGCCGCTGAGGAATCACGTGGAATTATTACTGATTTTGAAGTGAGTTTTGATAATTTTGCGAAGACCTCACAAGAAACGTATGAAAATGTTTCAGCTGTAAAGGTAATATGTGATGCCGCCTTGATTAAGGTTGATCATGTTATCTATATGCAAAAAGCCTATCGTTCAGTAGAAAGTAAAACGCCTCAAGCTAGTGATATCGAATGTGTCATTAAGACGAGTGAGGAGTGTTGTTTTGGTCAGTGGTATCATGAGGGCAACGGTCACCAAGATTACAGTCATCTACCTGCTTATGCCGGTATTTCTACACCGCATCAAGGGGTTCACGATAGCGTTCATAATGTGCTTAATATAGTTAATAATTCGAGTTGGAAGAGTTCTGCAAGTGCACAACAACTCATTCTGGGTGAGTTTAAACAGGCAGAAAATTGTAGCGATCAATTAATGCGTTTGGTTGATCAGCTAGTGCAAGAAAAGAGTAAGTTTGAGTCTTCATCTAACGAAGAACTCGGGGAAATCGAGCTTTTTTGAGTCGTATCGCTGGGGTAGTAAACAGGAACTAATCTTCTTTGGGGATCTCAATATCGTTATCATTTTCGTGAGTAATTGCTTCGATCTTAACAGATTTTATTGCCTGCTTACTCGATTGTAGGATTTCTATTACGTAGTCACCAATGCGCAAACTAGTACCCGTTTCGGGGATATTTTCTAGTGTTTCTATAATGAGGCCATTGATGGTTTTAGGGCCTTCGGTATTTAGGTTCCAGTTTAGGCTTTTGTTTATCTCGCGAATATTCGCGCTGGCATCTATTAAATAGCTACCATCGTCAAGCGTTCTAATATCTTGGTTGTAACTCGGATCCGTTGTAAATTCACCGACGATTTCTTCCAGAATATCTTCTAGTGTAACAAGCCCCTGAATATCACCATATTCATCAATAACAAAGCCTATTCGATTTTTTTCGCGCTGAAAGTTTCCTAGCTGTGTATGAAGCGGGGTTCCTATAGGAACATAATAGGGATCTACAGATTTATATTTTATTTTATCGGCGCTCAAAGCGGTTTTTAACCCAAGTAGCGCTGGAATGTTTCTGACATGCATAACCCCGACAATATCATCTAAACTTCCGTTGAAAAGAGGGATGCGAGTGTGGCTACAATTAAGAAGCTGAACTTCAAGGCCTCTCAGATCGTTATCCAGATCGATACCGCTGACTTCGCTTCTAGGGATCATAATATCTTCAACGGTGACTTTTTCGAGATCTAATATACCGAACAACATCTGTTGATGCCGTTGTGGGATCATCGAACCAGCTTCTTTCACGACAGTTCTCAATTCTTCACGACTTAAGGCCATCGTATCGTTGTCATCTGAGGGTGAAATACCGAGTGTTTTAAGTACAGCATTGGCCAGCAGGTTGACTAACCAGACCAGCGGGTAAAGTAGTTTTAACAATGGTTTAAGTACAACAGAAACCGAAAAAGCAATCATTTCTGGTCGAAATGCAGCAAGTGTTTTGGGAGTGACTTCAGCAAAGATCAATATAACAAGAGTTAGTAATAGCGCTGCTATAGCAATTCCAACTTCACCATAAAGTCGTATAGCGATGATGGTTGAGATAGAGGATGCAAGGATGTTGACAAAGTTATTGCCCAATAGAATGAGACCAATCAGGCGATCAGGTTTTTCTAGTAGTTCACTCGCACGTAGGGCTGCTTTGTGGTTTTGATCACACAAGTGCTTCAAACGATAGCGGTTTAAGGCCATCATGGCTGTCTCTGAGCCAGAGAAAAAAGCAGAGATTAAGATGAGAACTGCAAGGGCTGCAAATAGCAAACCTATCGGTATTTCGTCCAAGTAAAACTGGCCTCTAATATGAATATGGCACTATTGTTGGTCGCACTCGTGATCTAAGTCAAGTATTAAGCTGTATGTAAGATCAATTCTAAAACGGCTTTACTGCCAAAGTAAGCGAGTAAAAGGGTGATCATTCCTGCTAGAGTGAAGCGTATGGCCATACGACCACGCCAACCAAAGCGCAATCTACCGCACAATAGGATGGCAAATACGATCCATGCAATAACGGATAAAACAGTTTTATGAATAAGGTGTTGTCCCAAAATATCATCAATGAATGGGAAGCCTGTGATGAGTGAGATGGTGAGAAGAGTGAAGCCTAGCCAGATTAAGAGGAACAGATGAGTTTCCATCTTTTGTAGCGGTGGTAACACTCGCATTAAAGGCATAGGGTGTCGATTTTTAAGGCGTGCGTCGGCTATTGCTAACAACATGGCTTGTAATGCCGCAATGCTCAGTAAACTATATGAAAGCACTGAGAATAAAATATGTAACTGTAGTCCGAGAGCTAAACCAGAGGCAATTTGCTCTTGCTCCGGCACCAACTGCTCGACGATAAGGCAAAGCGCGGCGACCGGGAAAAAAATGATCGCAAGACTTTCCATGGGCTGTTTAATTGAGCCGATTAATAAGAGTGCAGCAATGAGCCAAGCGACGAGGGATGCAACATTAACAAGATTGAGGTTAATCCCATGTGTGGCCATTAAGCCGGTATGAAGAACAAAGGCATGCAGTGTTAATCCCGCTGTCCCCAAAAGTAAGGCAAATGTTTTGTCTTTTTGGTCAATCGATTGTTCATTAAATAACTTTCTTGCAATTAATAATGCTGCAATTAGGTAAAAAATGATTGATGAGAAGGCCAATATATGTGTTCCTGTCATAATAAAGATGATGACATAATCTAGGGACAATGAGAAACTGATTTTTCGACCAAAACAACTAAGACTCAAAAGGAGTTCAAAATGAGTGATGCATTGAATTATCTAATTGAGGCTCGTCCCGAAGCGATGACCGCCTACTTTAAATTTATTAAACAGGCTGGAGAACATCTTGATCCTAAAACGCGATCTTTAATTTCCGTGATCACTAAGGTCGCAACTCAAACGGAGAAGGGCTTTAAACAATATCTAAAAAGAGCTTTACGTGATGGCGCAAGTGCTAATGAAATTTTAGATGCTTTATTGATGGCTTTTCCTGTTTTAGGCTTATCGAAGACTATTTGGGCCATTGAGCAATTACAAGAAATGGGCTTACCTGAGTTTGATATTGAAGCACTTAAGCTCAAACCTCAGTGGCATGACGTTATTATGATCGATGAATTGGTTGAAGGTACAAAAAAGCTTGTTTGTGATGGCCTTGATCTATTTGTTCATAAGCAAGGTGAAGAAATCAAAGTCTACGATAGTCATTGCCCACATCAATCAACCAGTATGACGGAACTTGCGGTAGAGAATGATAGGTTAGTTTGTCCAACGCATCACTGGTGTTTCGACCTTAATTCAGGAGACTGCATCGAGAAGGGCAATAAGCCACTCAGTATTTTCAAAACACAACAATTTGAAGGTTGTCTTCAAGCATGGTGGTAATGGATTAGTGAAGTTATTGCTTTCAATGCCGATAGATTAGCATTGAAAGTAGCTAGTTCAAGGATCTTCAAGCTGCACACTTTGCTTAGCATTAAAATCTATTTATATCAATAAGATACAATCCTTTATCTCCTTTCTGTTTTATAAACGTTCTTTTTTGTAAGCAAGTTCACAAAGTGGCTAATAAATGCTTAACGAAACTAAAGTTTCTCACTCATAGGTCGATTAATCATTCATAACTCATATAAAAATGGATTTAATGTGAGTCAATCAGGAGCAAGAAATTGGAAATGGAAGTCGATACAAAGCCAACGGTAATTAATGGGAAGGATACTGAATCAAAGGTCGAGTCTTTTAGCCTTGATAGCCTACCAGATAATGATCCGCAGCTAATTAATGTTCATAGATTAGCTGATTCAAAACCTGGGAAAGAAACTCCTATTGATTTGGAGCAGCTAGTTATAGATGAAAACGGGTATGTACAAACTGTGAAAAGAGAATTACGAGTAAGTGTCGATCACCTTAGTGGTGATACGGTTGTATCTGTTATCGATGGCCAGAACAAAGATGTCATTCGTCAGATCCCTCAGGATGAAGTGTTAGCGGTTGAGCGATTGATCACTGCACCAGCAGGTATGTTATTTCGCTCACATGCTTGAATGAAGTATAAGTTACATAGAGGAGAGTGGCTGCGCTTTATAAGCGTAGCCATTTTTTGAGAATGTTAATGCGTTAGAGAGTTATCCACATCTCATTGATATTCTTTACCTATTGACGACTAATGAAGTAGAGCGTTATTTGTCTCTCACAACACCGCTAGATGTCTAAAATCCACCAAGGTTTTCTACCGGAAATTTCAGCGGTTCATTATCATTTATTTTTATTATTGTTTTTTCGATAATATCTACATCGTTATCAAAAGATCCATGAGCCAGCTCAATACTGTCACCCTCTAACGATGTCTGTACTTCACTTTTGGATTTATCATACTCAAAGGATTTAACCCTAGATGATCGGCCTCTGGCAAACTCAGACCATTTTTTAATTTCATTATGCTGGCTCGTATTAAACATTCCATCGTCTTGTTCGGTGTTACTGGTGTCCCAAGCTGCGGCCATGCCGAGAATCGGCATTTTATGAATACCTTCAAGCGCTCGACTAACAAGGTAGAGTAAAGACTTTCCATAAGGCCCAACACTATCTGCTTTTTCACGTTCATCACTCATCATATGGATCGTTAGATCCGTCTTTTTGAGAATCCCTTTGCTACAGGCGTTAACATAATGTCGGTTGGCAAATTCAAGTGTACAAGCGGGGGCGAGAAGCGTTGCAGATTTTATACTTAATTTCCTTTTGACTAATTCATCAAGCCAGTGTCCAAATAAAATGGAACCAGCTGAATGGCAGATTAAGTGAGTTTCAAAGCTGTGTTTCTTTTGTAAGTCTTTCAATGCTTTTGACAAAACAACCATTCCACCAGGTCGAACATTACCTTGTTGAGGGAAGCCTCGTACAGCACGGTCACTGGCGAAAAGAGCATTTTCTTTCATCTCGGTCCAAACACCTTTAACCAGAACTTGTTGCGATATTTTTTCTATTCCACGATCAATAGAATCACGTAAACGATCAAAAATTCCTTGGGCTCGACTACTAGCAGGATCAATTCCCGCCTTGTTGAAAGTACTGTGAATATAGTCTTTTAGTTGATTGTTGATCGACTCCATAAAACCTGTTTTCCAAGTAATGAAAATTGGATAGATTCCATTACTTTTGAAATAAGGCGCCATTACTCGGACGCGATTGATTGAATCTTCTTCAGAGTTCAAACCACCGTGGGCATAGATCACTACTTTTTTATTATTAGGGCTTTCTTTGAACCAGGCTTCTAGATTTTGATAACAGATGATGCGCGCCGAAGCATCAGGATCAGCCGCGGTAATCAAAGTGAGTTTTGGTCTACCGTTATTCTCAATAACGAGCGAGTGTTGATAGGCCCGTTCTTCGCTCCATGGTCTGACCTGAGGATTTTTATAGTCATATTTTAGCGCTTTGGAGATCTTGCTACTGACGCGCTGGGTGGATTCTGTTGAGATCGATTGTAATGAGTGGTTAGAAAATGTTTGTGGTGATGTTTTTCGAACAGGAGCACCCCTAACGGCTACCCAAGCATCACTGCCATTTTCTACCCAGTCTGAGTATGTTAATACAGAAAAACCATTGAACCCCCAATTTTCGCCCCATGAATTTTGTACGATAAAACCGTCTGCGTTGTAACCAATGATGGCGAAAGCATGGCCACCGATTGATTGACTATTGCTACTGATCAAAGACAAGGCTTTATCGTTTTCACGCCACCAACCTTTGTGAATAGAAGCACAGCAGTAAATAGCGCCAACTTCATGAATCGCACTTTGCATATCGACGACAGAGTCATTATTAATTCGGTAATAAGCACCGAGTGGGTTGAGTGTTGCCTCAGTGGACCAAGACGGGTCGGGGAGTTTTTTACCAGCAACAGAGTATGGCCAAGTCTTATCACGACAAACCCCATGACGATGCCAACCTTTCATGGCACCACGACAGCTTGACCCTTCATAATCTTCACCATCCCATTCATCATAAACACGCGCCATGTTATAGAGCATGCGCGTACTTACTTTTTGCTCTATTCCATTACGGGGGCAGAGAATTTCAGAGTCTTTTACGGTGATAGCTTCACGCCAGTTTAAATAATTGATCACGGCTGCCAGACCAAAACCGGTACAAGCACCTTCTCCGAGCTGATTTAAAATCATCCCATCGTTGGTGTAACAGCTGAGTAATTTATTGATATGAATATTTAAGGGCCACTGTGGAGGAAGTGAGCGAAGAGGAGGGCGATACTCACGATCTCTTAAGTCAAGCCGATCAGGACGTGCATCAAATGTTTGATTTCTATGAGTGGTTTTTGGCATTAACTTCTCTCTCAGTGTACCTACAGAGTTTTACTTATAATTTCATTTTTCGTTTGCGTCAAGTAATAAGATGGGAATGAGTTTCGATCGATATTAATTTTTTTGACTTTGAAAAGCGGTACGACATCTAGAAATTGAGCTAGACTTATTTAAGATCATTAAAAAAATAATAAAGAGTTTGAAGTTGTTCTCGAGGAGCAATCGATTAAACATTATGATATTCGATAAACAACATTGCTTCTTATTCACTAGTTTGTTTTTATTATCATCACCGATAGCGCTTAAAGCTGATCCAGAGCTACAGTCAGTTTGGGAACCACCTGGAGAGTTGATTAAAGTGGGGCAGCATCGTCTACATATTAATTGTCAGGGTAATCAAAATAATATGCCTACGGTGATCATTGATTCTGGTCTTGGAGGTTTTTCACTGGAGTGGCAAAATCTACAAACAAGCCTATCAAAACGCTATAAAATTTGTAGTTATGATCGAGCCGGTTACGGTTGGAGTGATCCTGGTCCTTTCCCTCGTACAACAAAAAAAATCGTAGCTGAGCTGAAAACTCTTATGCAGCGATCTGATCTATCACCACCCTACATATTGCTAGGGCATTCTTTTGGTGGCTACAATATGATGTATTTTTCTAAGGCCTATCCTGAAGAGGTGGTTGGTCTTATCTTGATCGACTCTTCACATCCGGAACAAGCAAACTGGTTTCCCCGCGTGTTTCCAGATCTTCCTCATAGTGGGCGTCAAGCTAGATTTATATCGACACCAAAGTTACCAGCGAACTACCCGTATGAATATAAAAAGATTGCCTATCATTTAATGCGTGCAAAAAAGGCCCGTAATGCCTTACGTTATGAGAGCATGAATTTTGAAATCAGTGGCAAGCAGGTTCTTAGTTTAGGCCAGTTGTCGAATATTCCCTTAGTGGTATTAACCCGTGGAGAACGTGCATGGCCAAAAACGACGACTGGTGAACAGCTAGAAACCACATGGTTGAGATTACAAAATCAATTAGCAAGAATGTCCAAAAGATCGTCGCATGTCATGGCTGATTTCAGTGGCCATTTTATACATCTTGATCAACCTTCTTTAGTTGAGCAGGCAATTGAAATAGTCGTCAAGCAATTACCGTGTAAGAAATTAAAAAATATTTATGCCGATGTGGAAAGCCGAAAAGGGCTGGGAGAATGCTGAAAAAAGAGCCATTGTTCAAGAATGATCAACGGCTCTTTTTGTGACGGTTATTTAAAGTAGGTCTACTCTTTAAATATTATTTTTTAATGCTTAGTAGTTCTATTTCGAAAATTAAAGTTTCATTTTTTCCAATTTTCTCACCCGCTGATTTAGGGCCGTAAGCAAGATCCGACGGAACAAAAATTTCCCACTTGCCGCCTTCTTTCATCATCGGTAAAGCTTCTTGCCATCCTTTGATAACGCCGTTAAGTGGAAATGTTGCTGGTTGTTCACGTTTGTAAGAGCTATCAAATTCTTCACCATCGATGAGAGTACCGCGATAATGAACGGTAACGGTATCGGCCGCGGTTGGTTTAGGCCCTTTACCTTCGGTAATAATGCGGTATTGCAAACCACTTTCTGTTGATTCAATGCCTGATTTTTTCTTATTTTCAGCAAGAAACTCTTGACCTATTTTCAGATTTTTTTCAGCATCTAGAGAACCTTTTTGTTCGGCTTTTTGTTGTTCAGCCGCCATAACACGTTGTAACTCAGCTGTAGGTACTCGAGGTTCTTTACCTTCGATTGCATCTTTGATGGCTAAAGATAATGCAGCCTGATCGACTTCAAAGTCTTGTTGGGCAAGACTATTACCAATTTGAAGGCCTATTGCGTAGCTGAATTTCTGAAGATCAGTTTCTACCTTGGTATCAGCCGCGGTTGCGGTTGACGTCATAAACAAGCTACTCGCGAGAATTGTTGCAGCTGAAGTAGCAAGGACAAGTTGTTTTTTCATCGGGTTCTCCTAAAAGTGAATCGCTATCTTCCCATAATCTAGGGAATCTTGACAAGATCAGTCGAGTTCTGTGACCATCAAAACTTGATCGAGTTCAGTGTTTAACCGGATGTTTTTGTAATTTTCGTTGTAGCGTACGTCTATGCATGCCTAATCTTCGAGCGGCTTCAGATATGTTTCCTTCGCAGTTAACTAGGACTTTTTGTATGTGTTCCCATTCCAACCGATTTACGGAAATTGGGGTATTTGAAATAGGTATGTAACGGTCGCCACTTTCTCGCTCAAAAGCGGCAACAATTTCATCGGCATCAGCCGGTTTGGTTAGATAATGGGTTGCACCGAGCTTTATCGCCTCTACAGCGGTGGCTATGCTGGCGTAGCTGGTTAAGACGATGATCTTAGTCTCTGGATGGATTTTATGTAGATGCGTGACTAACTCTAATCCAGATGGACCGGGCATTTTTAAGTCTACGATTGCATAATTAGGGTTTAGATATTCCAATACAATTAAAGCAGAAGGAACATCATGGGCGAGTGTTACGACAAAGTTTCGATCTGCCAATGAATCACCTAAGACTTCACTGTAGATTAGGTCATCATCAACCAGCAGGAGTTGCTCTGTAGGAGAAGGGTTGCTCATCTTGTTAGTCATGAGTTAGCAGTTGGTCAAGGGGTAAAGTGATTTCTACGGTTACGCCTTTCTCATTTGTCCGGTTGTTTAAAGAGATATGGCCGCCTAAGCGAGCTAGCGTTGTTTTTGCTAAATAAAGCCCAAGTCCCAAACCTTTTTCAGCTGATTTTGTGGTTAAAAAAGGCTCTTCCCCAATTCTGTCTTCTAATCCTTTCGGTAACCCTTTCCCTGTATCGTGTACTTTAATCCGTAGATACTGCTCATCCCAACCACCGTCGATTTTAATGAGTTGTGAAGATGCATCTGCGGCATTGTTTAGAATATTTAAAATAGCTTGTGTTACGGTATGATCGGCAAGAATTTTGGGGGCTGGTTGAGGGCCTGAGAATAGACTTTCTGTTGTTACGTTAGGTCTGGTATCCAGCCAGTCTTCAATGATCTTTTTCAGGTACTGATCAACACTGACAATCTGACCTGATTCTGCACGAGACTGATCGGTTGAATCTGACATTCTTGATAAGATCTCTTTACAACGTCTCACTTGCCCGCGTAACAACCCTAATTTTTTACTGATTTTAGGGTTCTCATTGAGCGTGGCATTTTCTAGATCTTTTGAAAGGATGGCAATGGTCGCTAGAGGAGTGCCCAGCTCATGAGCGGTGCCTGTAGCTAAGGAACCAAGTGCAACAATCTTTTCAGACTTTAATGCCTGTTCACGTGCTTCAGCAAGTAATAGGTCATTCTTTCTAAGCGTATTTCCTATCAAAGAAACGAAATAGGCGACAAGGCCGGCAGAAAGTAGGAAAGCGGCCCACATGCCCCAAACATGTAAGGTAAATCCATGTCCATGATGCTGCCATAAGGTCATTGGAATGTAGTAATACATCAAAGATGTATAACAAGTGACAGCAGCAAACACTACGATAGCTATATGAATGGGTCTTAACATAGCTGCCGCGAACGTAACGGGTAACATAAAGAGTGAAACAAAAGGGTTAGACGAACCTCCTGTTAGATACAGAAGAATAGATAAGGTGAATATATCTACAAGCAGCTGCCCCAAAACAAAGTTATTACTAACAATGCCTCTTCTTTGTGTCCAAAACCAGCCTGCTCCCGTAAATAAGCCGAGGATGATTAATACGGTGAGCACCGGTGTAAAGGAGAATGGTTGTTCTAGTAAGAATGTAAGTAACCATAAAATAGATATATGCCCCCAAAAAGCAATCGAACGAAGCAGTAATGCATAGTGCATGCACAAGCTTGTTAGATCATGTGAGCGTTCAGGGTATTTCATGAGCATAAATGTATCACTTTGCTATTTATTGTGTACTGCGGCAAAAGGTCACATGCGACATAATGCCATCCTGTTCTATGTGATTGATGGGTACATATTGTTTATCTATTAAATAAAAAAATAGAAGAATGAGCAATAAGAAAAATCATCAGTTGTAGCAATTGGGCAGTTATTTATAACAAGTATGCCATGGCAACAGACGAAACACGTGATGAACCTGCAGGGGAATAGTCCTGAGTACCATTATTAATGGTGTAGAAGCTGCCGTTGATGCAAACAAGATCTGATGCAATCTTGGTAAAAGGTTGGCCAGTAAGAACCAAGTCATTAATGCATAATGATAGTGATGAGATCACTATTGATAATAGAGTTATCTGGGACATGCTGATCTCTACTGAATGTTTCCAAGTTTAATCATGTCTAAATGTGCTGACGAATATTCTATAATTACGTTAGAATGCATTTTGCTATTTATATGTGAAGATATTCGATATGTTGTTGTTTCGAACGTTCGTTTTGATACTACTTATGTCAATACAAAGTCCAAGTCAGGCTTTTACCGTTAGTAATGTTCCTGGTGGCGTTGCAGCATTTATTTTTGAGTCCGATCAAAAACCTTCAGCATGGTATCAAGAACAAAAAATTATGGTTATTCCTGACGATGTTAAAGGTCGCTGGAAAATAATTATTGGCATCCCTTTATCTGCTACAGTGGGGCAACATGAGTTTCAAATTAGTAAAGAGGGTCTAACAAACAAGTATTTTTTTATTGTTGAAGAAAAAGAATATAAGGCACAGTATCTAACGATAAAAAATAAGCGTAAGGTTAACCCTAACCAACAAGATCTGGATCGGATAATGAAAGAGTCCGTAAAAATTAAAGCAGCAAAAAAATATTGGAGTGACGTTACGCAGCCTCCTTTAAATTTACAACTGCCTGTGCAAGGGCGCTTTAGTAGCCCTTTTGGATTAAAAAGGTTCTTTAATAACCAGGCTCGTAACCCCCACACTGGTTTAGACATCACGTCACCAATAGGTACACCGATAGCAGCGGCAGCGACAGGCACTGTGATAAATACAGGCTCATATTTTTTTAATGGCAAAACGGTATTTATTGATCATGGCCAAGGTATGATTACTATGTACTGCCATATGAACAAAATTCTTGTTGATAAGGGTGATCTTGTTTCAATTGGGGAAACAATTGGCAAGGTAGGGAAGACCGGCCGTGTCACAGGACCACATTTACACTGGAGTGTTATTTTAAATAATACAATGGTCGATCCTAGCCTGTTTATTAAATCTAACTAAGATTTAATAAGGAAAGTATTTCTTGTGAAGATATTATTGGATTTACTATCTTTAAATTAATGCTTAATGCTTATTTGTTACCGACTGGGTGATTTTTTATAGTAATTATTTGTTTAAATAGATTTCAATCTATGTTTGGGTTAGATACAGAATTAATTGGAAATTGATAGTCGACCTAGGTAAGAGGAGAGGTAGATGCGGAACATACTAGTTATTAACTATTCGCAGACAGGGCAATTAACTCGAATTACAGAATCTATATTAAGTCCTTTAAAATTCGATGATAATTTAACCATTGAAACGATTACTTTAAAACCAGATAAACCCTTTCCATTTCCTTGGTCTTTCTTTAGTTTTTTTCAGCTTATGCCTGAAGCGGTCTATATGAAGCCCATTCCTCTTGAAGTGCCAGCAGTTAAGCAACATCAATATGATTTAATCGTTCTTACCTATCAAGTATGGTTTTTATCTCCCTCTTTACCTACCTCTAGTTTTCTACAATCGGAACAAGCAAAAATCATATTTAATACTGCACCGGTCATGACGGTCATAGGTTGTCGAGGAATGTGGCTGACGGCTCAAGAAAAAGTTAAGTTTTTGTTAGAAAAATTAAATGCGAAGCTTGTCGATAATGTAGTACTCACGGATGATTGTGGATCAGGCTTTAGTTTTTTAGCAACGCCGCTTTGGATGTTCACGGGCAAAAAAAAATCATTGACATGGGTTCCTCAGGCTGGAGTTTCTGAAGATGATATTTATCAGGCTAGACGTTTTGGTGATGCAATCAAAAAGCGACTAGATCAAGATCCGACCCCCATTACTGAACCTATTTTAACAGGACTTCAAGCGGTAACAATAAATGAAAAATTAATTCTCAGTGAACAAATCGGACATCGTAGTTTTAAAGTCTGGGGAAAGATTTTGATGTTTTTGGGCGCTTCAGGAACTGTTTCTCGAAAAATAGGTATCTGCTTTTATGTGAGTTTTTTGTTCGTACTTATTTTAACGGTTGTACCCTTAACAGCGCTATTCATTAAATTACTGTCCCCATTGCTTCATAGATATATTACCCATCAAAGAGCGTACTTTGCTCAGCCATCAGGAGAATAGAAGAAATCATGACAAACTCAGTCTATATCAATAATATTTCTGTAGCACTACCTAATAGCAAAGTCTCTAATGAACAAATGGAAGATGTTTTGGGCAAAGTTGGGGGGAAAAGGTCCAGAGCAAAATCTATTGTTCTTCGTAGCAATGGTATTAAGTCTAGATACTATGCAATTGATCCTGTAACGGGTGAGCAAAATTATACAAATGCATCATTAGCTGCTGAAGCGGTTAGGGGACTTTTTGATGATGAAAATAGTATCGAAAATATTGATTGTTTGGTTGCTGGAACGTCTATTCCTGACCAAGTGATGCCAGGACATGGAGTGATGATTCATGGTGAGTTAAAAAATCCTCCCTGTGAAGTTATTTCTACTTCGGGTGTTTGTGTCTGTGGTGTGACAGCACTTAAATATGCTTTTTTAAATATTAAAGCCGGAGAGAGTAGCAACAATGTCGCAGTAGCCAGTGAACTGGCATCTGCTGTTTTACGATCAGATAATTTTGAAGCAGAAAGCCAATATAAACTCGATAAACTTGATGCTAAACCTGAGATTGCTTTTGAAAAAGATTTTCTACGCTGGATGCTGTCTGATGGAGCGGGCGCTGTTTTAGTTTCAGATACAGCAAATAAAGAGAAACTTTCTTTAAAAATAGATTGGATCGATATTTTGTCTTATGCCGACACGATGGAGCCTTGCATGTATACCGGTGCTGAAAAAGAAGAAGGTAAGTTTCAAGGTTGGTCGCGTTTTTCTGAGAAACAGCGCGCTCAACGATCAGTGATGACTATTAAGCAGGATGTGAAGCTCCTTAACGAGAATATAGTTAAGGTAACTTTGGAGCAAGCCTTATCTGAAGTGGCTAAAAAGCGAAAGCTTAATGTGGAAGAGATTGATTATTTTTTACCGCATTTTTCTTCAAATTATTTTAAAGAAAAGGTGCATGCCGGTTTAGAAAAAATAGGTCTCCCAATTCCTTATGAGAAATGGTTTACCAATCTCACTGAGAAAGGTAATACTGGGTCAGCATCTATTTTTATCATGCTGGGGGAACTGTTTGATTCAGGAAGGTTAAAAGACGGACAGAAACTGCTTTGTTTCATACCTGAAAGTGGACGTTTTTCAAGTGCATTTATTCATTTAACCGCCGTAGAGCCGGCCTAGTTTTACGACAGCGTTAGTTCTAGGCTAAATCATGGTTACATGAAAACCATGTTAGGAATACTGGACAGATATCTTGGTTATTGATTTCGCCAAGGTATCTATAACCATAGCAACAACGGTTAATTTCGTAAGTTGAGTATTATCAACAAACTACATTAGTTCGCGCCATTTACACAATCATCATGTTATTATTGGTAGATATCATTTTTAATCGTACAAAGAGTAATCAATGGCAGGTTCATTAAGAGATCAATTGTTGAAAGCTGGCCTCGTCGACAAGAACAAGGCTAAAAAGTCACAACATCAAGAGCGCAAGACTAATACGCAGAATAGACAAGCGGTTAAGTCTGGGAAAAAAGTAAAGGCCAAAGGTCAGGATATTCAACAGAAAATCCTTAAAGAACAGCGAGCTAAGCAAAAAAGAGATCACGAGCTGAATAAACAACGTGATTTAGAACAGGCAAAAAAAGCCATGAACGCAGAGGTTCGTCAGATTATTTTGCAAAACCTCGTTGATGTTCCAAAGAATGCTGAGACGGAATATCACTTTACCCACGATAAGAAAGTCAAAAAAATCTATATTACAGACGAGCAACAGCAGCAACTAGTAAAGAGCCAACTCGCCATAGTTTTTTTTGATCTTCAATATAAACTTATCCCTGATAGTGTTGCTGAGAAGGTTGAAGATCGTATACCCGATTTGTTAATTCGAATAAAACCAGATGTCAGCTTGGATAAAGATGATCCTTATGCCGACTTTCAGGTCCCTGATGATTTGCAATGGTAACCGTTGTTTGGTGTGCTGACTTAGTAATATTGCTCGATTAAGATTAAATAATACGACATGTCGATCTATCAGCTAAAATCTAGTTTTCAGAATTTATTACAGCCTATTTGTGATTGGCTTGCTGCGAGGAGGGTGACAGCAAATCAAGTTACTGTTGCTGCGATGATCTTGTCCTTATTTGCAGGATTGTTCATCTTTTTCAAACCAACAATAATGGCACCACTTATTCTGTTACCGTTGGTTTTACTGATCCGAATGGCATTAAATGCGATAGATGGCATGTTAGCGCGAGAGCATAATATGCAATCAAACCTCGGTGCTATCTTAAATGAACTCGGCGATGTCATTTCTGATGTCGTTCTATTTTTACCATTAGCATTAGTCCCAGTTCTGAATGCTTATTTAATGCTTGCGATCGTTATAATGGCCATTCTGACTGAAATGATGGGTGTCGTAGCTATCCAAATTGGTACTAACCGCCGTTATGATGGGCCTATGGGTAAAAGCGATCGAGCTTTTATTTTCGGTGTATTAGGCTTACTAATAGGCTGTGGGTGGCTAACATCAGTAGTCTGGTGCAACATCATTTTAAGTACGGTCTTAGTTTTGACTTTTCTTACGGTGCTCAATCGAGCAGCAAAGGCTTTAAAAGAGGCAGCCATTGCCGACTAATCAAGTTTTGATATTCTTACTCGCTATCATGTTGATGATCGTACTGGCGTCAACGGTCATGTTTTTTATAGCTAAAAAATCTCCTCAAAAGGATTACACCGAACTAAACGCAAGGATTAACAGTTGGTGGGTCATGTTTGGGATTGTTAGTGTCTGTGTTTTCTTAGGTGAAATGGCTTTGATCTGTCTTTTTGCCGTGATCAGTTTTCTTGCCCTCAATGAGTATTTTTCTCTTAATAACAAAACACTAACAGATAAGCCCCTCAAAACCTGTGCTTACATTGCAATACCGATCCAGTATTTTTGGGTGAGTATTGAATGGTATGGACTTTTTGTTATTTTCATTCCTGTCTATATGTTCCTTTTTATACCTTTTGTTAAGGTATTTCGGGGAGAAACAGAAGGTTTTTTAAAAATTGTCGGGACAATGCATTGGGGCTTAATGCTGGCAGTGTTTAGTTTGAGCCACTTGGCTTATTTGATCGTACTTCCAGAATCAGTCAATCCTGCGGGTAGTATTGCTCTCATGCTATTTTTGCTGGTGTTAACTCAGTTTAATGATGTTGCTCAGTTTCTTTGGGGAAAGCTTCTCGGAAAACACAAGATCAGTCCGCATGTTAGTCCCAATAAAACGACTGCAGGACTTAACGGTGGTATTGTAACAATTACCTTACTGGCTAGTTTTATTGGCCCTTGGTTGACTCCTATGAATGTTGTTCAGTCCGTTGGAGCAGGTTTGATCATCTCTATTGGCGGTTTTATTGGTGATCTGACGATGTCGGCCATCAAACGTGATATAGGCATTAAAGATACAGGAAGCCTATTACCTGGACATGGTGGTATTTTAGATCGTGTCGATAGCTTAACCTTCAGCGCTCCTTTATTCTTTCACTACCTTTATTACCTGCACTATTAACAGCATATAAAATGCTGCTTTCCTGCGAGCAATAACATCATTGAACGATAAGTGTGCAGTATTTGATACTACAGGTCTTATAACTTGAAACTTCTTCAGTTTAAGTATTATTTATAGATACCGAATGCTAACTTTACGTCTCACAAATTAATAACGAATAAAAATATTATGACGAACCCAATACAAAATAGTATGGAAGCTAGTATTCATAACTTCGCCACCTTCGATGATAGTGAGTTGTTTTATCGAGCTTGGTTGCCTAATGAACAACGCACTAATCAGCTGAGTGAAAAAGCATTGATCTTATTTCATGGAGGCCACGAACATTCTGGCCGCTTTCAAGATCTTGTCGAGCGTTTAGCCCTCGATAATGTTTCTATTTTTGCATGGGACGCACGTGGTCACGGACGTTCACCAGGTGTGCGTGGTTATGCTGATCACTATATGGATGTTGTGCGTGACGTTGATGCTTTTATCAAACACATCGAAAGACAGTACAACATACCTTCTTCACAAATGGTTGTTATGGGCCATAGTGTAGGCAGTGTAACGTTGGCCACATGGTTACATGATTATGCGCCTAACGTACTTGGTGCCGTGCTCGGTTCACCGGCTTTTGACGTCAAACTTTATGTTCCCTTGGCATATCCATCATTACGATTATGGCAAAAGGTCAAAGCGAATGGTTTCGTTAGCAGTTATGTAAAGCCGAAGATGCTAACGCATGATCAAGAAGAGGCAGAGTCGCGTGAAAATGATGAGTTAATTTCGCCAGATATTGCGATCAGAGTACTAATCAGTCTTTATGACACTGCGCGGCGTGTGATCGCAGATGCGCATACGATCAAAACGCCTGTCTTATTACTTTCCGCGGGTAAAGACTGGGTCGTGAAACAGACAGCACAACAAAAATTCATTCAACAGCTCGGCAGCACAAATAAAGAGATGTCACTTTACCCCGGCTTTTTTCACGAGATTTACCATGAAGCAGAGCGTGCAAGACCCATCGCTAGAGCAAAAGCCTTTATCGAAGATTGTTTTGCTGCAGAGCCTGATCAAACAAAGGGAGACTTGATAGAGCAGGGTGAAAATATGGCTATCTATGAATCCCTACAACAACCCTTGTCCAGCTCTTGCTGGAAAAAATACTATTATGCTGTGACAGCATTCGTATTAAAGAATATCGGAGGGAAACTTAGCGAAGGTATGAAAATAGGTTGGAAGCATGGTTTTGATTCTGGCGTAATGCTTAATTATGTGTACGAAAATAAAGCCAAGGGTAGGACAGCTATCGGTCAGTTTATTGATCGAATCTATTTAGACTCACCAGGGTGGGCTGGGATCCGCCAACGCGGTGAACACTTGCAGCAGAGTTTGATCGTGTCAATTAAAGAAAAGAAACGAGATCAAAATAAAGTGACAGTTATGGATGTTGCTGCAGGACCGGGGCGTTACCTGTTAAATGTTTTGGAAGATCTTAACGATCCATCAGTGAGTGCCATATGTCGAGATCTTGATGTGGTTGGTTTGCAAGAAGGGCAGACATTGGCCAAACAAAAGGGCCTTAATGAATCGGTCATTTATTTACAAGGCGATGCTTTTGATCCTGAGTCATTACGAGACACTATCGATCAGCCTGACATCATTATTGTCTCTGGTCTGTATGAACTTTTCTCGGATAATAAAATGCTGACTAAATCGTTACAGGGAATTTATGATCTCCTGCCTGAAAACGGTACCTTGATTTATACTAATCAACCGTGGCATCCACAACTAGAATTGATCGCTAGAACATTAATTAATCGTGAGCAAAAACCTTGGGTCATGCGCCCAAGATCACAGAAAGAAATGAATCAACTCGTTGAAAATGTTGGGTTTACACCAGAAAAAATGTTGATTGATAACGAGGGTATTTTCACGGTAAGTATTGCCAGAAAATAAAAAAAATCGGGAAAACACAGCATGCTATTTAATGCCGCAAAGGATGCGCCTCCGATATTTAAAGAACGATTCTTATGGTTGTTATTACTAGCACCTTTTTTCTTTCTTTTATACGGAGGTGCTAATCAAATCGTCAGTCACTTCAAAGACGTGCCGAGTATTGCTTTTGGTTGGGAAAGTCAGATCCCTTTCATCGCAGAAATGATTGTTCCTTACATGTTATTAGATCTGTTTTTTGGTTTGAGTTTTTTAATACCAAAGACTAGACAAACACTACAACAGCATGCTGTTAGACTAGGTTTCACCATCGCAATCTCGATGGTCATATTTATTCTCTACCCATTGCAATTTACGTTTGAAAAACCGGAAGTAATCGGCTGGTTAGCGCCACTGTTTGAAGCCTTAAAGAATGACTTGCCATACAACCAACTGCCATCTTTACATGTCAGTTTGAGTATGGTCGTAGGTTATCAATTTATACAACACTCAAAGGGTGTTATTAAGGTGATCTATGGTTTATTTTTCAGCTCTATAATTGTTTCTGTTCTCTTTGTCTATCAACACCATTTTATTGACATACCCAGTGGAGTACTGATCGGTTTTTTAGCCTTTTTTGTTATTCCGAAAAGTGGCAAGCAACGCTTATGCTTGAACTTTGTGAGCCCTAAACATATTGGTATGGCAATTAAGTATTTAATTGTGGCGATTATTGCGATCGTTTGTGCTTTTAAGTTTCCTAAACTTTGTTGGTTGTTCGCTTGGCTAGGCTTGAGTATGTTGCTACTTTCTACGGCTTATGCTTTAGGAATAAACCGAATTAGTCACAAGAAAAATGGGAAGCTAAGCTATTTTTTTCTTATATTATTTTGGCCTTATTTTTTAGGTAGTTTCTTAACATGGAAGTATTGGCATAATAAGCTATCAAGTCTTAAGCACGTTGATGATGATTTATTAATTGGTATGAGTCTAGGCCGTAAATCAGCCATTAATCTCGATAGTGAAAATATTAAAACGGTGATCGATCTCGCTCCAGAATTAAACAGTCATGTTCCTTTGGATAAACACTATTATTTCCTACCATTATTAGATCTCTCGATCCCCGATCCAAACTGTTTGATGAAGGTTGTGGAACAAATTGAGCAATCAAAAAAACACGGCAAGGTATTGGTGCATTGTAAGTTAGGCCTTTCGAGGAGTGTGATGGTTGCAGGTGCTTGGTTGATCGCAAAAAAAGGGTTTACTGCAGAGAAGGTTTGGTCAGAATTAAAACGGATCCAACCACGCTGTCCCGATCGGACTTATATGCTGATCGCACTGCAATTATTTGAGGCGAAAATGAAAGATGAACTCCGTTCGTAAAGAGTGAGTTCATCTAGGCTAGGTATATTCAAATCCTGTAACTGATCAAGTGAAGGTTTATACTTTTTTACGCCATAAAAAGAAGCCGATAAGTAAACCTATCAAGAGACCAACGAAGGTTCCTAATATTCCTAAGTTGGTTAGAGACTTACGACTTTCATGAAAGATCGGGTTATCATAGAAATTCGTACCTAAATGTAGGCTTAAGACTTTCCACTTTCCATCATCACTTTTAAGTAAGGTCGCAGTCCAACGTGTATTTAAATCGAAAGCTCGACCATCGATTAATTTGTATTTTTCGATACCACTACCGCGCACAATACCCATCGTTTTATTATGGTATAACTCGGTCAGCGCATCCGGTGTCAAAGTCATGTGTAAAGATTGCAGATAACCACCTTCTCCAAACCAGTCAGCAAAGTAGCTATCAATCTCATCAAGTGAAAAAATAGTATTTTGATTAACCGTGGTCACTCTTACTTTTGTATGAAAATAGGGCTTTAGATCAGCAAAATTTTCTGTGTTAATGGCGGTTTCAATACCTGACAGCAGTGTTCGTAACTCAGAGTGAATTGCATGATCGGCCTCCTCAGGTTGCGCTGGGGCAACTAAACCCAAAAAAAGTAGTGAGAAATATATATATTTGACCATTATTGTTTCCGTTACACAAAGATAGGATCTAAAATTATGATGCATAGAGCACCTGTTGGGTAGTCGTATTTTGCGGAGTTTTACTACGCTGAGATTCCTACTGATATAGGTCTTATAACCAGCAAAAGCTAGATTCCTACTAAAACAGTTGCAAACGTGTATAACGACATATTTTATGGTAATATTAACCGAATAACCTACTCACAATAATAACCAACGAATCAAGCATATATGTCCGATTTCGCGAAGAATCTATCGCAGATAAATATAGAAGATGAAATGAAAGAGTCGTACCTCGCTTACGCTATGAGCGTAATTGTAGGTCGAGCCTTACCGGATGCCCGTGATGGGCTCAAACCCGTTCATCGCCGCTCGCTCTATGCTATGCATGAGCAAAACAACGACTGGAACAAACCGTATAAGAAGTCTGCGCGTATTGTCGGTGACGTCATGGGTAAATATCACCCTCATGGTGATAGCGCTATCTACGATACGATTGTTCGTATGGCACAGCCTTTTTCCTTGCGTTACATGCTAGTCGATGGACAAGGTAACTTTGGTTCAGTCGATGGTGATGCACCTGCTGCGATGCGATATACCGAAGTGCGGATGTCGAAGATCGCGCATGAGTTGATTGCCGATATTGATAAAGAAACCGTCGATTTCCAGCCGAATTATGACGAGTCTGAACACGAACCGTTGGTTTTCCCGACGCGAGTTCCCAACCTTCTTATTAACGGTTCTAGCGGTATTGCTGTGGGTATGGCAACGAATATTCCACCGCACAATCTGACGGAAGTCGTGAGTGCTTGTATTGCTTTGGTGGACAACCCAGACCTCGATATTGATGGACTGATGGAATACATTCCTGGACCTGATTTCCCTACCGCTGCGATCATCAATGGTTCGCAGGGAATTCGTGAGGCATATCACACAGGAAAGGGACGAGTGCATATGCGCTCACGAGTTGAGATTGAAGGTGATGATGACGATGATAAAGCTCGTCTTGCCATTGTTGTCCGTGAACTGCCTTATCAAGTCAACAAAGCACGTTTGATCGAAAAGATAGCTGAGCTGGTTAAAGATAAAAAGATCGAAGGTATAAGACCTGATGGCTTGCGAGATGAGTCTGATAAAGACGGCATGCGTTTGGTTATCGAGCTTAAAAGAGGTGAGTCTGCAGAAGTCTTACTGAATAACTTATACAAGCAAACTCAGATGCAAACGGTGTTTGGTATTAACTGTGTAGCACTGATTGAAAACCAACCGCGACTTTTAAATCTAAAACAGCTGATTGAAGCTTTTGTTAGGCATCGTCGTGAAGTTGTTACTCGTAGAACGATTTATGATCTGCGCAAGGCAAGAGAACGAGCGCATATATTAGAAGGCTGGGCGATTGCCTTGGCCAATATTGATCCCATTATCGTATTGATCAAAAACTCAGCAAACCCTGCCGAAGCAAAAGTAGGCTTGATGAGCAAGGTTTGGGAAGCCGGTGTTGTCGGTGACCTTCTCGACCGTGCTGATGCTGATGCTTCACGACCTGACGGCTTAGGGACAGAGTTTGGTTTAACGAAAAAAGGCTATCAATTATCTGAAGCTCAGGCACAAGCCATTCTTGAATTACGTCTGCATCGTTTGACTGGTCTAGAGCAAGATAAAATTGTTGCGGATTATAAAGAACTTATTGAGATCATTAATGATCTGCTAGATATTTTGGCTCGTCCAGAAAGATTGATGAATGTTATTCGAGCCGAGCTAGTCGCTATTAATGAGCAGTTTGGTGACGAGCGTCGCACTGAAATTCTTGAGAATCATCTTGATCTCAGTTTAGAAGACTTGATCAATGAAGAAGATATGGTTGTAACCTTGTCTCACGCAGGTTACGCAAAAGCTCAGTCGTTAGAACTTTACCGTTCACAACGACGTGGCGGTAAGGGCAAAGCGGCTACGGCAATGAAAGAAGAAGACTTTGTCGATCAGTTGTTTATTGCTAATACGCACGACACTATCTTATGTTTCTCTTCACGCGGAAAACTCTATTGGAAGAAAGTGTACGAGTTGCCTCAGGCTGGTCGAACAGCGCGTGGCAAACCCATCGTAAATCTATTACCACTTGAAGAAGGTGAGAAGATCACGACGGTATTACCTATTAGAGAGTTCACTGAAGATCAGTTTATTTTCATGGCAACAAGCTCGGGTACTGTGAAGAAAACTTCGTTGATGGATTTTTCACGGCCAAGAGCTAACGGTATTATCGCGATTGATCTGAATGAAGATGATCAATTAATCGGCGTTGCTATCACTAGCGGACATGACCAAGTCATGCTGTTTAACAGCAATGGTAAGGCGATTTGCTTTAATGAAGATGATGTTCGAGCCATGGGTAGAACTGCTCGTGGTGTTCGTGGTATTCGTCTTGCGGAAGGACAAGAGGTTATCTCTTTGATTGTTGTCGATCAGCAGACTGATGAAGAAGGTGATGTTGTTGAAGAAACAAGAAAAGTTCTGACGGCAACGGAACATGGTTTCGGTAAGCGTACCAAGGTTGCAGAGTACTCTGTGCAAGGACGTGGAGGTCAAGGTTTGATCGCAATCCAAACATCTGAAAGAAATGGTGATGCAATTGGTGCTGTGTTGGTTGATGATGATGACGAAATTATGTTGATCAGTAATAAGGGAACATTGGTTCGTACACCGGTTAAAGATGTCTCTGTTGTCGGTCGTAATACTCAAGGTGTTAACCTAATTACCTTGAGTAAAAAAGAAGCGTTAGTCGGCCTTGAACGTATCATGGATGTTGGTGATGATAGCGACGACGAGGAAGTTGATAGTGAAAGTGACCAAGATACCAACGACAGTAGCCCTTCACCCGAAGCAGAATAATAAGAAGAATGACCGATCAAGAAGCGCTCAACAAACTCAGAATAAAAATAGATGAAATCGACGATCAGCTCTTAGAGCTGATCAGCGAGCGTGGTAAAGTCGCCAAAGCAGTCGCTGAAGCGAAAGGTGAGCCGCCCAAGCAGGGAGGTTATTACCGTCCTGATCGTGAAGCCTCAATTCTGCGACGGATCTTGGAACAAAATCAAGGTCCGCTCGCTGATGAAGAAATGGCACGTTTATTTCGTGAGATTATTTCCGCTTGTTTGGCGCTAGAAAAACCACTAAAAATTGCCTACCTTGGACCTGCTGGTACCTTTACACAGGGGGCAGCTTTAAAACATTTCGGTCACTCTATCGTTTCAGAACCACTAGATGCTATCGATGAGGTTTTTCGTGAAGTCGAGGCTGGTGGTTGTGATTTTGGTGTGGTGCCTGTAGAAAACTCTATAGAAGGTGTGATCAATCACACTTTGGATAGTTTTGTCCGTTCACCATTGAAAATTTGTGGTGAAGTGGCTTTACGCATCCATCATCATTTATTAACCAATGAAACCGATCTGAAAGCGTGTAAAAAGGTGATTGCTCATCAACAAGCACTGGCTCAGTGTCGCCAATGGTTAAACCATAATATGCCGAATGCAGAACGTGTTGCGGTTAGCAGTAACGCTGAAGCCGCTAGGCAAGCCTCGAAGCTAGAAGGGGTTGCAGCTATAGCCGGTGAATCAGCAGCCGAATTGTATGGAATTAAGATTCTCGTCAATAGTATTGAAGATGAGTCTTCAAATACTACTCGGTTCTTGATCTTGGGCAATGCTAATGTTCCTGCGACAGGTGAAGATAAAACCTCCTTATTATTTTCTACGCATAATAAGCCTGGTTCTTTGTTTCAAACGCTTGGTGTGTTTGATAAATATAAGATCAGCATGATGAAAATTGAGTCACGTCCATCACGACAAGAAATCTGGGATTATCTATTCTTTGTTGATCTTGACGGACATCTTGAAAACGAAGATATCATTAAAGCCTTAAATGATTTGAAAGATCATACCTCGATGTTGAAGGTCTTAGGCTCATATCCAAAAGCGGTACTATAAATGTCGAATGACTTTCTCTCACTGACAGCGCCCGGCGTTGCTGGTTTGCACCCCTATCAAGCAGGAAAACCTGTTGATGAATTAGAGCGTGAATACGGTGTGTCTAATGCCTTGAAACTGGCTTCAAATGAGAACCCTTTAGGTGCAGGGAAACTTGCGCTAGAAGCGATGCGTCAGGCTGGAAAAGAGGT
Organism: uncultured Pseudomonadota bacterium; assembly: GCA_913058255.1. Lineage (GTDB taxonomy): Bacteria > Pseudomonadota > Gammaproteobacteria > CAJXQU01 > CAJXQU01 > CAJXQU01. The sequence goes on from CAJXQU010000002.1 coordinate 88,524, forward strand.
GGCTCGATATCCAGATGGAAATGGTTTTCGACTTAAGACACTACTTGCAGAACAGTTAGGTATTAACCGCAATAATATTACGTTAGGTAATGGCTCGAGTGAAATTCTTGAATTGGTTATGCGCACGTTTGTGACACCCGAAAACCAAGTTATCTTTTCAGAGCATGCTTTTGCTGTATACCCTATTTTGACTCAGTCTGTCGGTGCTCAGGCCGTCGTTACGCCAGCGAAAAACTGGGGACATGATCTGGATGCTATGCGTGACGCAGTGACAGATCAAACACGTTTGATCTTTATTGCGAATCCAAATAACCCAACGGGCAATTGGATTAAACGTGAAGAATTACAGATTTTTATGGCTGCGATCCCTGCTCATGTTTTAGTACTCGTAGACGAAGCCTATTTTGAATACGTTGAAGAAGCTGAGTACCCAGATACCATTAAGTGGTTGGGTGAGTTTCCTAACTTAATCATCACACGTACTTTTTCAAAAATTCACGGCTTAGCTGGGTTACGTGTAGGTTATGGTATTTCTCACCCTGATCTTGCTGAATTATTAAACCGTGTACGTCAGCCATTTAACACGAACTCTTTTGCGCTAGATGCTGCCGAAGCGGCTTTGCAAGATCACGAGCATATACAAAAAAGTATTGATACCAATAGAGCGGGCTTAAAGCAATTGATGAGTGCGTTCGAAGAGATGGATTTAGCTTATATACCATCCGTGGGTAACTTTATTTGTGTTGAGTTTGAACAAACGGGTGCGGAAATTTATGAGGCGCTATTACACAAAGGCGTGATCGTTCGTCCCATCGGTGTTTATGGCATGCCAAACTATCTACGCGTAACGGTCGGTAGCGAAGCCGAGAATGCGGTTTTCATTGCTGCGCTGAAAGTCGTCCTAACATGAAGATAAATCACCTGACCATTATTGGTATTGGGCTGATAGGGGGGTCTTTTGCACGAGCACTAAGAAGGGCCAATGTTTGTCAGCGTATAACAGGCTGTGCCCGATCAATTAATGAGCTTAAAAAAGCTGTTGAACTCGGTGTTATAGACGATTATTCAACTGATCCAGCAGAAGCAGTTGAGGGTGCTGATCTCGTTTTCGTCTCAATCCCTCTTGGGGCTTGTAGCGAAATTTTCGAAATCATTGCGCCAGCTTTGGGCGATCAAACAATTGTCACGGATGCAGGAAGCGTCAAAGGCAGTGTAGTTGAATCTGCGCGTAGATATCTTGGTGAGAATTTTTCTAATTTTGTCGCAGGCCATCCCATTGCTGGAACAGAAAAGAGTGGTGTGGACGCTTCTTTTGCGGAGCTTTACGATAACCATCGAGTCATCCTTACACCTGTTGAAGAAACGTCCTCCGAAGCCATTGATTGTGTACGCGAGTTATGGGAGTTAGCGGGAGCAGATGTCGATATGATGGATGTGGAACGTCATGATGAGGTACTCGCAGCCACCAGTCACCTACCACACGTTATGGCATATTCTCTCGTGAATACGCTATCTAAAATGGAAAAATCCGGTGATGTATTTCGATTCGCAGCGGGAGGCTTTGCTGATTTCACGCGAATAGCTTCGAGCAGCCCACAAATGTGGCACGACATCGTATTTGCCAATCGTAATGCTGTTCTCGAATTATTACAGCAGTACGAAGATGGAATTGATGAACTCAAAGAAGCTTTGGTTAAGAATGACAGTACATTTGTAATGAATATGTTAACCGATGCTAAACAAGCCAGAGATATATTTGCGGATAATCGTCTCCAGCGTCAAGTCAACCCAGATACAGAAGAAGGTGAAGAATAAGATTTATGGCTAAAGAAATACTTGTAAAGCCGCAGGGAAGTTTTCAGGGAACGATTAAAATCCCTGGTGATAAATCCATTTCGCATCGCGCTATTATGCTCGGCGCTATTGCCGAAGGTGTGACTAAAATCAGTGGTTTTCTAGAGGCAGAAGATACCCTCGCAACGCTCGCCGTATTTGAAGCACTTGGGGTGAAAATTGAAAGGCCAGCCAAAGGTGAAGTGATCATCCAGGGTGTCGGAATGCACGGCCTAAGAGCACCAACGAAATCTTTAGATGTAGGTAACTCAGGTACTTCAATGCGCCTATTGAGTGGTTTGTTTTCAAGCCAACCATTTGATGTGGAGCTGTCGGGTGATAAATCACTTTCCGTTCGGCCTATGCGTCGTGTAACTGATCCATTGAACGAAATGGGTGCTGAAATTGCGTGTGAAGAAGATGGAACCCCTCCTTTGAAAATATCAGGCGGAAATAAACTTAAGGGTATGATTTACGATTTGCCGATGGCCAGTGCACAGGTGAAATCTGCTGTTTTACTTGCAGGAATATATGCTGAAGGTGAAACACAGGTTAATGAAAAAGGTATCTTGCGTGATCACACCGAACGCATGTTAGAAGGCTTTGGTTATGACATTCGTTATGGTGATGGTTCAGCTAAACTCTCCGGTGGTGGTAAATTAACAGCTCAATCGATAGTCGTTCCCGGTGATATTTCATCGTCTGCATTTTTTATTGTAGGTGCTTGTATTGCTGAAGACTCTGATCTTGTTTTAGAAAATGTCGGTATCAATCCTACGCGTGATGGCGTGATCAGAATTCTTAAATTGATGGGGGCTGATATAGAGATTGTGCGTGAGTATCAGGCAGGTGGCGAGCCAGTGGCTGATCTCAGAATTAAATATGCGCCATTGAAAGGTATTGTCATACCAGAAGAGTGGGTTCCTTTAGCGATTGATGAGTTTCCTGCGATCTTTATCGCTGCTGCTTGTGCAGAAGGGGAAACGGTTCTACGCGGCGCGGCAGAAATGCGTGTAAAAGAAAGCGATCGCATTCAAGTCATGCAAGAAGGTCTCGTCAAATTAGGCGTTGATGCAGAAACGTTACCTGATGGGATGATCATCCAAGGAAGCCAAATTCAATCGGGCACTGTTGATAGCCATGGTGATCATCGTATAGCAATGGCTTTTGCTATAGCAGCATTACGATCGGCTGGCGATATTCATATTCTTGACTGTGAAAATGTGGATACCTCATTTCCTGAGTTTGTTAGCCTAACGCGTGAAGTCGGTTTGAATATTTCTGAACTTTCATGACGAACAATAATATCCCTGTAATAACAGTCGATGGACCCAGTGGTACAGGTAAAGGCTCCCTATGCGGTCGACTGGCCGAAACTCTTGGGTTTCATCTATTAGATAGTGGCTCACTTTATAGGGTTCTTGCTTATGTTGTTAGCAAAGAAAAGATATCAATAGAGGATATAGCCTCTATTGTTGAACAAGCTGGTAAACTTGATCTGAGCTTTGAGAAAAAGGGCGAGTTGGTATCGATCTTGCTCTCTGGAGAGGATGTTTCGGCACAGATTCGTACAGAAGAAAGTGGTAACAAAGCTTCAAAAATCGCTATAATTCCTGACGTTAGAGCTGCGTTATTTGAACGACAAAAGGCATTTCAAATGAGCCCGGGCTTGATTGCTGATGGACGCGATATGGGAACGGTTGTTTTCCCAAAAGCTGATCTGAAAATTTATCTGACAGCCAGCGCTGAACAAAGGGCCAAAAGACGACATAAGCAGTTGAAAGACAAGGGGAATGATGTTACTGTCGCGCAGCTTCTCAATGATATTGCGGAGCGAGATCAGCGTGATAGTCAACGTCAGGTTGCGCCATTAAAACCGGCCGCTGATGCTATTGTCATTGATACCACAAATTTAGGTATTGAAGAAGTTGAAGCTCAAGTGCGAGCATTGATAGAAGAAAGAGGACTTTCTTCATAGAGTTACAAGCTCTAGCTGGAGTCCTTTAATATAATATTTATTAAGCTATAACAACAGGTTGACTGAGCATGAACTCAGTTATTTTTTAACTATAAACCGCTTTATGCGGAAGTGGATTCGACACAAAAAGTTGAGTCTGGAGTCTAATTAATCATGTCCGAAAGTTTCGCGGAATTATTTGAACAAAGTCAAGTAGAATTAAACATCGCTACGGGTGCAATTGTCACCGGTACGGTTTTGGAAGTAGGACCTAAGTTCGTTGTTATCAACGCGGGTCTGAAGTCAGAAGGGATGATCCCAACAGAACAGTTTTACGATGAGCAAGGTGAGCTCGAAGTGGTTGTTGGTGACAAGGTCGACGTTGCATTAGAAGCGTTTGAAGATGGCTATGGTGCCACTCGACTATCCCGAGAAAAAGCTAAGCGAGCAATGGCTTGGATAAGTCTTGAAAAAGCTCACGAAGATAATGAAACTATCACTGGTATTATTACTGATAAGGTTAAAGGTGGTTTCACCGTTGATGTGCATAATATCCGCGCATTCCTACCGGGTTCATTGGTTGATGTTCGTCCAGTTCGAGATACAAGTTACCTCGAAGGCAAGCCATTAGAATTTAAAGTTATTAAAGTTGATCAAAAACGTAACAATGTTGTTGTTTCACGTCGTGCTGTTGTTGAAAGCGAAAGCTCAGCGGATCGTGAAGAGTTACTCAATAGTCTTGAAGAAGGCATCACTATTAAAGGTCTGGTTAAAAACCTTACTGACTACGGCGCATTCGTTGACCTTGGTGGTATTGATGGTCTACTACATATTACTGATATGGCTTGGAAACGTGTTAGTCATCCAAGCGAAGTGGTTACTATTGGCGATGAAATCGAAGTTAAGGTTCTTAAATTCGATAAAGAGAAAACTCGTGTATCACTAGGTTTGAAACAGCTGGGCGAAGATCCTTGGGTTGATATTGCACGTCGTTATCCAGAAGGTTTCCGCTTGTCTGGTAAAGTTACTAACCTCGCGGACTATGGTTGTTTCGTTGAAATTGAAGAAGGCGTTGAAGGTTTGGTTCACGTTTCTGAAATGGATTGGACTAACAAAAACGTACATCCTTCAAAACTTGTTCATCTTGGTCAAGAAGTTGAGGTTGCTGTTCTTGATATCGACGAAGAAAGACGTCGAATTTCTTTGGGCATGAAACAATGTCTTAACAACCCTTGGGATGAATTCGCAGCGACACATGCTCGTGGCGATAAAGTGTCTGGTGCGATTAAATCTATTACGGACTTCGGCGTATTCATCGGTCTCGATGGTGGCATTGATGGTCTCGTACACCTTTCTGATATTTCTTGGAATGATTCAGGTGAAGACATCGCGCGTAACTACAACAAAGGTGATGAGCTAGAAACGGTCATCCTTGCGATTGATGCTGAGCGTGAGCGAATCTCACTAGGTATCAAACAAATGGACGGCGATCCCATCAGTGATTACATGAACGAGCATCCAAAAGGTAAACTTGTGAATGGTACCGTTGTTGAAGTTGATGCACGTGGCGCTGAAATTGAACTTGCAGAAGGCGTTATTGCTTACATGCGTGCTTCTGAAATGTCACTTGATCAAGTAGACGATGCCCGTAAATTGTTTAAAGAAGGTGACAAGGTTGAAGCTATGCTAGTAGGTGTTGATCGTAAGAAACGCTCGATCAACCTTTCAATCAAGGCGAAAGATTCTAAAGATGAGAAAGATGCCATCAAAGAATACAGTTCAGCTTCTGATACTGGTGCTACAACACTGGGTGATTTGCTAAAAGAGCAAATGGATAAATAATCCCAAGTACTAAGCTAGTTCTGGATGATGGGTATGTTTGCCTGTCATCCAGATTAATTAGCTAAACTACTATCCAGAATTCAATCTAGAGAATAAAAAATGACAAAATCAGAACTGATTGATGTTCTAGCAAGCAAACAAACACACTTACGATACAATGATGTTGAGTCCTCAGTTAAATCAATGCTTGAACATATGGCAAATACTCTTGCAAACGGTGAACGTATTGAAATACGAGGTTTTGGTAGCTTTTCGTTAAATTTCAGGCCACCAAGAGTCGGACGCAACCCAAAATCAGGAGAGCAGGTCTCATTGCCAGGAAAACATGTCCCTCATTTCAAACCAGGAAAAGAGCTACGTGAACGCGTTAATGATTCTCTTAAAAAAGATTAAGTAATAACACTAATTATTTAGTGATTTGATGAGCAGCAACGGGTATTATCAAGTTTCAAATTTAAAGAAACGTTGTCTTTTAAAAACTATTCATACAGGGGGAGAAGATGATAGGATTTCTTAAACTTCTTTTTGTTATCGTAATTGTTGCCATTGGTTTGGCATTTCACTCAAATAATACTGAACTAGTTACAATTAATTATTATCTAGGGCAGACAGAGTTAAGTATTTCATTCCTTGTAATAGGATCTATTCTTATTGGTGCAATACTTGGTTTTTTAACCAGTTTTGGCATTATTTTGCCTTTGCGCCGTGAGCGTTCAAAACTTAAAAAATCAGTCAAAACAGCGGAGCAGGAAGTATCAAACTTAAGATCTATCCCTTTGCAGGATGCCGACTGAGTTATTAGGTGGGTTATTATTCCTGTTACTGCCAGTCGCCGCTGGCAGTGGTTGGTATTTTGCTCGGAAGAAGTATTTTAATCCATCGAGTTATGTAGAAGATGTAGCCCCAGAATATTATAAGGGGCTGCGTTACATTATTGACGAGCAACCTGATAAGGCGATTGAAGTCTTTTTAAAGTTACTTGAAGTCGATAGCGAAACAGTAGAAGTTCATCTCGCTTTAGGGAATCTCTTCCGCCGTCGAGGGGAAGTTGACAGAGCTGTTCGTGTACATCAAAACCTCATTGCAAGACCCACCTTAAGTACCGAGCAACGATCTCAAGCACTTGTTGAACTGGGCGTTGATTATCTACGCTCAGGATTGCTCGATCGTGCAGAAGTTATGTTTGAAAGTTTACTTACAACAGCATATAAATCTCGTGCTGCTTTATATCTAGTGGAAATTTATGAGGAAGAGCAGGATTGGGACAAAGCCGTAGAATGCGCTCGTATCTGGCAACAGAATTCATCACATAAACTCAATAAACGTATTGCTCATTACTACAGCAAAAAAGCTGAGGAATGTTTAGCGGATAACGATCTTAAACCAGCGCGTGAGTTTATCAAGTTAGCTTTAAAAGAAGATTCAAACTGTGCCCATGCAAGTATGGTTGAAGGTCATCTTGAGATGTTAGAGAAGAATTATAAAGCTGCTATAAAAGCATTTAAAAGGATAGAAAAACAGGCACCAGAATTTATAAGCGAAGTCTTAATTCCACTAAAAACCTGTTACAGAAATTTGGATAAGAGTCACAAATTTCTTGAGTATTTACATGAACTTCCCACGTCTCAAACAGGTGTTAATCAAATAATAGAGCTGTCAGATTTCATTGAGGAAAATGAAGGCAGTGATAATGCGATTCGTTTCTTGATTGATAAAGCAGAGGAATTACCTTCAGTCAGAATGCTCGATCGATTAGTCGATCTTTCATTGATTGCAGAAGAGGGTGAGAATAAAACTAAGCTCGAATGCTTTAAAAGGCTAACAGGTAAACTTGTAGAAGTTAAATCTGCCTTTAAGTGTAGCCACTGTGGTTATCGAGCACGATCAATTTATTGGCAGTGTCCTGCATGTAAGAACTGGGATACTGTCAAACCAATACAAGGTGTAGTTAGTGAACAATTCTAAAGTGATAATCGCTCTTGATTTTAATAATATGGGCACGGCTCTTTCGTTTGTACTCCAGCTTGATCCACAAAAATGTCGTATCAAGGTGGGTAAGGAGCTATTCACTAGCGCAGGGCCAAAAATAGTTGAGCGTTTTGTTGGAATGGGCTTTGATGTTTTTCTTGATCTCAAATTTCATGATATCCCTAATACGGTAGCGAAGGCCTGTGCTGAAGCTGCTAAGCTAGGTGTCTGGATGGTTAATGTTCATGCTAGTGGTGGCCGTAGCATGATGATTGCTGCCCGCGAAGCGATTGATCAGTGTGAGAACAAACCATTACTTATTGGTGTGACAGTTTTAACTAGTTTATCGGCCATAGAACTGCAAGAAGTTGGAGTGCAAGGGACACCAGAAGAAGCGGTAGAGAGGCTCGCTAAGTTGGCTCAATCAACGGGGCTTGATGGCGTTGTCTGTTCGCCACTTGAAACGGCTAAGTTACGCAAATCTTGTGGTGATGGTTTCTTATTGGTGACCCCTGGGGTTAGACCTAAAGGTAGTGCTCAAGATGATCAAACTCGTATTCTGACACCAGAAGATGCAATCAATAATGGTTCTGACTACCTTGTTATTGGCCGGCCGATAACTCAAGCTGATGATCCTGCAGCGGCATTGAATGTAATTTCAACAGCGTTACCATCTCTATAAATTGATCACACTAGCAACAACTAGTTTAATTAAGTATGAAGTTAGATAAGTACTATGAATGATAAGGTTTCACTGAGTCCCTTTCAGCCCCCCCTCCCAAAAGCTAAAGGTGACCGATTACGCTGGACATGTTTGTACGGTTCCAGCAAAGCACTTGCGATAGCGAGTGCGTTAGAAAAACACCAATCGCCATTATTGGTCATTACCTCAGATACCTTGATTGCAGAACGCTTGGCTAGTGAATTGGCATTTTTCTGTTCAGATAAAGATCTGCCTATTAAGGTTTTCCCTGACTGGGAAACATTGCCCTACGATCAGTTTTCACCTTATCACGATATTATTTCTGATCGTTTATCGATACTTTCGAAACTACCAACAGAACAGCAAGGTGTGTTGATAGTCTCGATATCGACCTTGATGCATCGATTACCACCACAAGAATATGTAAACAGTAATAGTTTTTCTATAGCGGTCGGCGAAACGCTTGATCAAGATAATTTTCGTAGGCAGCTGGAATTGAGTGGCTATCGGTATGTTTCACAGGTACTCGAGCATGGTGATTTTACTATCAGGGGATCGTTGCTTGATGTATTTCCTATGGGGAGTAAAGCTCCTGTCAGGATTGATCTATTTGATGAAGAGGTCGAAACGCTGCGTTACTTCGATCCTGAGACCCAGCGTTCGACAGAGACTCTCGATAAACTGGAGATCTTGCCCGGCCACGAATTTCCGTTAACTGAAGAAGGCATAACTCACTTCAGGCAGGCTTGGCGCGATCAATTTGAAGGAGTGCCCGGTGATTGTTCAGTTTACCGTGATATCAGTGATGGTTTGGTCGCACCGGGAATAGAATATTATTTACCCTTGTTCTTCGATCAAACGAGCACGCTGTTTGATTTTCTTCCGACTGATACTATGATCATGTTCGATGATAGGGTAGAAGAGTCAGCAGAACATTTTTGGAATGAAGTAACTGAGCGTCACAAACAATTTCAGCATGATGCGAATCGCCCCATTTTGGATCCAGATACGATTGTATTACGTGTTAATGAAGTATTTGAAGCGATAAAACAGACACCCTCTATTCAAATAGCCGGTATGGATACTGAACAAGAAGATACTGGTAGTAAAGGCAATCGGATTAGTTTCGCAACAACGATGCCGATGAAAATTCCTGTCGATCCGCGCGCTGAAGATCCTTTGGGATTATTAAAAAGGTTTTTGGATAACTTTGATGGTCGTGTCCTTATTGCCGCAGATTCTGCAGGCCGTCGTGAGACCTTGTTAGACACTTTCCGTCGACATGATCTACGTCCTGTCGTGTTTGAGAACTGGAACGAATTTTTAGTTGCAGACTTATCTGAAGCTAAGGTGGGGATCACCGTTGCGTCATTGGAGCAGGGTGTGCAAATTGATGCTCCTGCTGTCGCAGTCATTAGTGAAACACAGATGTTTGGTGAACGTGTTTCACAAAAACGTCGCCGCAGGCGATCGGGTCGTGGCGATCCTGATGCGATTGTAAAAAATCTAACCGAGTTAACTATTGGTTCCCCTGTTATTCATGAGGATCATGGTGTCGGGCGTTATTTGGGGTTAACGACGCTGTCTGCTGTTGAAGTGACGGATGAATATTTAGAACTTGAATATGCTGATGGTGATAAGTTGTTTGTGCCGGTTGCCTCCTTGCATCTGATCAGCCGCTTCTCTGGCGTCGATCCGGATCATGCTCCATTACACAAACTAGGCAGCGGCCAGTGGCAAAAAGCGAAATCAAAAGCCGCGCAGCGAGTACATGATGTTGCAGCTGAGTTGTTGGAGATCTATGCTCGCCGTGAAGCACGCAAAGGTTATGCTTTTACCGTGGATGAAGATGGCTATCGCGCATTCTCACAAGCTTTTCCATTCGAAGAAACGCCGGATCAATATACCACGATAGAAGCCGTTTTAGAGGACATGCAGGCTGAACGACCGATGGATCGCTTAGTCTGTGGAGATGTCGGTTTTGGTAAAACTGAAGTTGCTATGCGTGCAGCATTCGTGGCGATTAGTGCAGGCAAGCAGGTGTCTATACTGGTTCCGACGACGTTATTGGCTCAACAACATTATGAAAACTTTAAAGATCGTTTTGCGGACTGGCCTGTTCGTGTAGAACAGCTATCACGTTTTAGTGGATCAAAAGGGGCTCGCGAAACAATTGAAGGATTAGCTAGCGGTACTGTCGATATTGTTATCGGTACACACAAGCTGATCCAGAATGACATTAAGTACAAACAGCTTGGTTTGTTGATCATCGATGAAGAGCATCGTTTCGGTGTTCGTCAGAAAGAAAAAATGAAGTCGTTGCGAACAGAAGTCGACATCCTTACATTAACGGCGACACCGATTCCACGTTCTTTGAACATGGCGTTGACGGGGACTCGTGAGCTATCGATTATTGCGACGCCACCAGCACGGCGGCTAGCCATCAAAACGTTTGTTAGAGACTGGAAAAACGAGGTTATCAAAGAGGCAATCTTGCGTGAGATCAGTCGCGGTGGGCAAGTTTATCTTTTACATAATAATGTCGAAACTATCGAGAAAATGGCGGCTGACATAGCGGCGTTAGTGCCAGAAGCACGTGTACAGCACGCTCATGGTCAGATGCGAGAACGTGCACTCGAAAGCGTGATGAAGGACTTTTACCATCGACGATTTAATGTTTTAGTTTGTAGCACGATCATCGAAACGGGAATTGATATACCCAACGCTAACACGATTATTATTAATCGTGCGGATAAGTTTGGTTTGGCGCAGCTTTATCAGTTACGTGGCCGAGTAGGGCGATCTCATCATCGTGCTTATGCTTACCTTGTCGTCCCTGATGTAAAAAACCTTACTGATGATGCGCGTAAACGACTAGAGGCAATCGAATCGTTGGAAGATCTTGGCGTAGGTTTCACCATCGCAACACATGATCTGGAGATTCGTGGTGCGGGTGAAATCCTTGGAGACGATCAGAGCGGACATATTCAAGAGATTGGGTTTGGAATGTACACCGATATGCTTGATCGTGCAGTCAAAGCATTGAAAGCAGGTAAACAACCTCAGCTTGATCGACCACTTGATCACGGCACAGAAATCGATGTCCATGTTGCTTCCTTGATCCCAGAAGATTACTTGCCGGATGTACATACACGGTTGATAATGTATAAACGTATAGCCAGTGCAGAAGATGAGTTAGCGCTGCGAGAACTTCGTGAAGAGATTATTGATCGTTTCGGTATGATGCCTGAACAAGCCTTAAACTTATTCGCTTTAACCAGCCTTAAGATAAAGGCAACCCCAATGGGCATTAAGAAAATTGATTTTGGTGCGAGTGGTGGTCGAATGATCTTTAATGAGGAGCCCAATATTGATCCGGCTTTAATCATCCGACTGATCCAAACAGAACCCTATAACTACAAGTTAGAGAATACCAAGTTACGTGTGCTAAAAGAAATGCCAGATCCTTCACAAAGATTTGAGGAAATACACAGCTTGCTGGATCGATTATTGAAGGATCCAGCCAGTTAACTCGCTAGTTTGAATGGACAATAAGGGTATTAATATGAAAAAAGTCACCTCGCTATTGTTTCTACTTTGTCTATTACCTACTGTTGTATCCGCTGCGAGCTACAAAGTTGAAGTATTAGTGTTTGAACACGCAAATCGAATAGCTATTGATCAAGAGCAATGGCGTGAGCTGATAGAAGCACCTTCTTCTTGGGGCGCGATTCCGGTTGAAAGTGGTGGAGAGGGAAATGTTATCAAACGGCTGCCGAGCTCATCGTTAAACCTTGCACAGGTTCGAGCAAAACTTGAATTATCCAAAAAATACCGTGTGCTCTATCACAAAGGTTGGAACCAGCCAGTTTTTTCTAAAGATGATGAAGCCTCTGCTTGGATTGATGTACCTGGGCTCCTCGAAGGTTCAATCAAGTTATATAAAAAGAAGTACTTACACATCAATGTTAATCTACTTTATACCAGTCTTGAAGGCCGTGTTCGTTTACAACAGAATCGTCGTTTGAAGTCGAAAGAACTCCATTATCTTGATCATCCCTTGTTTGGTGTGTTGATCAGAGTCGTTCGGCTATAAGGACAATTTGTTAATAAGGTGTCTGAGAATAATCAAGAGTTGTCTCGCCGGGAACTGCGCAATAAAGCGATCAAGCGGTATGAAAAAGAACGGTTGCGTAATCGACTTTTGGCTGAACCCGGAGCGCATGAGCTTGTATTGGTGTTGGATAGTCTAAAATCTGGATTTAATGTACCCAAACTTTTTCGCAGTGCTGAGGCCTTTGGTGCTCGTGAAGTTCATTTGATCGATATTGGATTTTTTGATCCAGCGCCTGCAAAAGGGGCTTTTCGTAAGGTTCCAGCAAAATTTCACGAAACATTTGATCAATGCTATCAGTTGCTAAAGAAAGAAGGTTATGCGGTTTATGCCTTGAATTTTGATACTGATGTAGTTTTACAGGAAGTTGTGTTTCCTGATAAGAGTGCGTTTATTCTTGGTAATGAAGAGCTGGGGATTAGTATCGATCTAAAGGATTATCCGGATATTCAAACGATTAGAATTGCCCAACATGGTAACGTGCAGAGTCTTAATGTCAGCATTGCAGGTTCGATTGTGATGTATGAATACCTACGGCAACGATAACGTTGCCGTAGGTTGTAAAAGTCTTACTGGATGCCTTGGCTAGCAAGGTATTCTTCATAAGTACCCGCAAAGTCAATGATTCCATTTTCAGTCATATCAAAGATACGTGTAGCTAATGATCCTACGAACTCACGATCATGACTGACGAAGAATAGCGTTCCTTCATATTGCTCTAGCGCCATGTTTAAAGACTCGATCGATTCCATATCCATGTGATTGGTTGGCTCATCCATGATCAGAACATTTGGGTTTTGTAACATTAACTTACCAAACATCATTCGACCTTTTTCTCCACCAGAAAGCACGCTGACTTTCTTGTCGATCGTTTTTCCTGAAAACAGCAGTCGCCCTAAAATACCTCGGATAGATTGCTCATCATCTTCTGTTGATCCCCATTGAGACATCCAATCATATAGGTTGATGTCTTTTTCAAAGAAGTGTTCATGATCTTGTGCATAATAACCAATATTAGAATTTTCAGACCATTTAATAGCGCCTGTTTTTGGCGGTAATTCACCAGAGAGTGTCTTAACAAAGGTAGATTTACCGATACCATTGGGTCCGATGATGGCGATGCGTTCACCAACCTCTGTCATAAAGTCGAGTTTTTTGAATAAAGGCTCGCCGTCATCGTAACCTTGACTTATATTCTCAACCTCAAGAGCATTTCTGAAGAGTTTTTTATCTTGGTTAAAACGGATAAAAGGATTCACACGACTTGATGGTTTGATGTCATCAAGTTGGATCTTATCCAATTGTTTCGCTCTAGATGTGGCTTGCTTTGCTTTTGATGCATTGGCTGAGAAGCGAGCAACAAAGGCTTGAAGTTCTTGAATTTGTACTTTTTTCTTGGCGTTATCAGATAATTGACGTTGACGAGCTTGTGACGAAGCGAGCATGTACTCATCATAATTACCGGGGTAAACACGTAACTCGCCAAAGTCCATATCAGCCATGTGCGTACAGACACTGTTTAAGAAATGTCTGTCATGCGAGATGATGACCATTGTGCTATCACGCTGATTGATCACTTCTTCTAGCCAGCGAATCGTGCTGATGTCCAAGTGGTTGGTTGGCTCGTCGAGTAAGAGAATATCTGGATCAGCGAATAAGACTTGAGAAAGTAGAATACGTAACTTCCAGCCCGGTGCTATCTCGCTCATTGGCCCGTAATGTTGTTCTGTTGGGATGCCGACACCAAGAAGTAGTTCGCCAGCACGTGACTCCGCGGTATAACCATCTAATTCAGCGTATTCGCCTTCTAATTCAGCGACCTTAATACCATCTTCATCAGACATTTCTGGTAAGTTGTAGATGCGATCACGTTCATGATGAACTTCCCATAAGCGAGGACTTCCCATGATCACGACGTCGATAACGCGTTGTTCCTCATAAGCGAACTGATCTTGCTTCAAAACTGCAAAGCTTTCGTTGACGTCAATACTGACATTACCCGAGGTTGCTTCGAGTTCACCAGAGATAATTTTCATGAAAGTAGATTTACCACAACCATTCGCACCGATTAGGCCATAACGATTACCCCCACCGAATTTAATTGAGACGTTTTCAAATAAGGGCTTAGCCCCGAATTGCATGGTGATATTAGCTGTAGTGAGCAAGATTTTTTACCTATGATAGTGTTACCGGATTTGCTAACATGCGAACCCGAAAAAGCGCGACATTATACATGCTTATGTGCTGGAAAGATAAGCATGTACTTCCGTAGTTTTTTCAATCAATCTAGTAAAACTGAAGATATTTCACACTACTTTTCAATTGAATGACTTAGAATGTGAAGGATGGTCATTAATTCTTTATTTTGATTGCTGTTTTTGAAATTTACTTTTACCATTTCTCACACGGGCAACGAAATTCATATATATCAGTATTAGGTATTAGTATTTAGGTTATGAGTCACAAAACAAACTATTACACGAAACAACATATGTTGTTTCGCTTCGATGCTGTAAATTGCATCTAAATATAAGTAGACCTGATATTTAATGATCGAAACTAATACGGATATTATTCACGAAACAATTCCCTTGGTCGCGCTAATGATAGCAATGGCAATGAGCCTGCTGGTCATTCCTATTGTGTGGCGATTTGCTGGCTTCCTCGGCATGATTGATGAACCCGATTATCGAAAGGTGCATAGTCAAGCTATCCCTAGGGTTGGGGGACTGGGAATTATTGCTGGATCCTTACTTGCTATTTTTTCACTCTTAAATCTATCGCAGACAGTTATCGCATTTTTGCTAGGGGCTGTTGTTATCATCTTCTTTGGAATCTGGGATGATATTTATCAGGTCAAGCCAAAGATAAAGTTTGCGGGACAAATTATTGCTATTTCTATTATCGTTTTCTACGGTGATATTTGGATTTCGCACCTGCCTTTTACAGAGATCGATAGCGTTCCTGCATGGATAGGCATTCCTTTTACCTATTTCGCTATAATCGGTATGACCAATGCGGTAAACACTTCTGATGGTTTGGATGGTTTAGCCGGTGGTGAAGCTTTATTAAGCCTCCTTGTGATCGCCTTCTTGGCATTTATTGCTGGTGGTATGGAAGCTTGTATCATAGCGGCGAGCTGCATTGGTGGGATTTTAGGTTTTCTCCGTTATAACACCCATCCAGCGCAAATCTTTATGGGTGATGCCGGTAGCCAGTTCTTAGGTTACTCTTTAGGTTTTTTAGCGATACTTTTAACCCAAGATGTATATCCATCACTTAGCCCAACACTTACCTTGTTATTCTTGGGTTTGCCTGTGATTGATCTGTTTTTTGTCATGATCATACGTGTCAAAAATGGCCATAGTCCTTTTCATGCAGATAAAAGCCATATTCATCATCGGCTGTTAGAAGTTGGTTTTGATCATTACGAAACAGTCATCGTTATCTATTCTATCCAAGCATTGCTAGTCATTAGTGCGATATTTTTACGTTATCAAAGTGACTTATTGATTATCTTTTTGTATATCTCAACAGCTATATCGATTTTTGCATTGTTAGCCTACGCAGAAAAAACAGGTTGGCGTACAGATATTCAGTCGCGAACGACGTTATTTTCCACCGCTCATTATGTTCGAGAAAATAGTATTGATATCATTCGTATTGCACTGATTATCATAGAATTTACACTGCCAGCTTACTTTATCTTCGCCAGTATCTTTGTAGAAAGTATTCCTAGAGATTTTGGAATGATATCGGGTGTCTTGTTTATTGTTATGTTTGTAGAAATGTTTTATTACAGACAAAAGAACGGATTCTCTTTAAGGGGAGGTGTCTACATTGCGGGAATGTTTTCAGTCTACCTAGTTTCTAAATCTGAACGCATCACCCATGCCGCATACTTGGATATTGTACCATTTGTATTACTAGCAGCGTCGATTGCTATTGTTGTCAGATATGCGATGGATAAGAAGTTTCAAACGTCACCGATGGATTATTTGATAGTCTTTGGTGTGTTTGCAGTGGCTGTTTTTGGAGGACGTTACTTACAAATACAAGAAGTTGGAGTACTTGTCGTTAAAAGCATTATTGTACTTTATGGCTGTGAATTACTTCTGATGCGGAAGGATAAGCGTCTTAATAGCTTAAATATAACAGCATTGATTACGATGGTTATACTTACTTATAGAGGTTTGATAGGCTGATAAATATAAGATCTTGTGAGTTGATTTTTAGATACAGGTTGAACTAAGCCTTAGATATGTAATCAGTAATGTAGTCGATATGAAAAGAGGGAATTGGTCGTTGTTTTTTCATTTATCAAAAATAGTCACTTGCAGTCGGCTAGACTCTGCGAGACTATCAGTTTTGGATTTTAGTAGTTAACACTTTAGGAATTAATATATGTTTAAATTCAACCGATTAGCTTGTTTATCTGTTCTTATGCTGATGTTATCTGCCTGTGGCGGTGCTGATGAGCGTAAAACTGCTTATTTAGAGCGCGGCATACAGCTTGTTGAGGAAGGTAACTTTGAGAAGGCTAAGCTTGAATTTAAGAATGCCTTGCAAATTGATCCCAAAGATGCTGAAGCACACTATCAACTGGGTCTAGTGTTAGAAAAACTGGGTGAGTGGCGTCCAGCGATGGGGCAGTTTTTAGCCGTAATTAAAAATGATGCATCACACGTAGGCGGGCATATCCATGCAGGCCAAATATATCTTCTGAGTAATGCACTTGATTTGGCGTTAGAAGAAGCGGAAACAGCAGTCAAGCTCGATCCGAATAGCGCTGATGCACTTGTCTTACGCGGTGGTATAAAGGCTCGAAACTCTGACATTACCGGTGGTTTTTCAGATGGCCTTGCCGCGCTGAAATTAGATGCGGGTCATATCAATAGTATTGCTCTTTTATCATCGTTACATCTGACAAAACAAGAGTATACCGAGGCGGTATTGTTAATAAATGGAGGTCTTGAAAAACATCCTGGGAATACCAACTTGCTATCGATTAAGGCCAAAGTTCTTATGTTTCAAAAGGATTTTGCCGGAACAGGCGCTATTCTTGACGAAATTATAGTGTCTGAACCTGACAATTTGATGCATCGTTTTCGTCTCGGTAGCTTCTATATCAGTCAAAAGAAACTTGATAAAGCAGAGGTTGTTTTAAGAGAAGCAGCAAATCATGAGAAGAGTGACGACAAAGCAAAATTAATGTTGATGGAATTCTTAGCTAAATATCGCAGTTTTGAAGCCGCCGAGAAAGAATTACAACTGGCGATAGAAAAGTCCCCTGAAAATAGTGTATTCCAATTTGGTTTGGCCTCTTTGTACAAGAGCAAAGATGTTGATAAGAGTATTAAGGTTTTGAATACGATTGTTGATCAAAATAAATATGGTGAAGCGGATGGTCTTAAGGCCAAATCGCAAATTGCTGTACTAGAAATGGGACGTAAGAATATTGAGGAAGCGAAAAGGTTAGCGGATGAAGTTCTTGAAGAAAACCCTAAAGATGTTGATTCGCTAACGGTTAGAGGCAGTATTGCTTTAGCAAAAAAAGAAGCGAGTAAGGCGATCCAAGATATTCGCTCGGTATTAAGCTCATACCCTTCTTCTGTAAAACACCTACGTCTACTAGCTCATGCCCATAGACTTAATGGCGAGGTAGAACTAGCAAGGGTTGCGTTAGAGAAAGCGGTAGCGGTTGATCCAAAAGATCCTGCGGTTCGTTCAGAACTTGCTGAGTCATTATTACGCTCAGGTAAACCTGAACTTGCGATTGAGCAGGTTCAAAAAATACTGGCGATCGCACCTGATAATGCTGCGGCTTTAGAAACCTTGTTCAAGCTACAGTCAGCGAAACAAGATTGGAAGGCAGCTCTGACGACTGCCGAGAAGATCAAAGAAGCTTTTCCTGACAGTGGAGAAGGGGATCATTTGATTGGTTTAGTTCATCAGGTTGATCAAGATTTTACTGCGAGTATTGATCATTACACGAGAGCTCTTGAAAAATCACCGAATGCTATACAGCCTTTGGCGCAATTAGTACGGGGGTACTTATCTGAAGATAAGGCAGATGAAGCACTTGAGCGTGTAAATAAGGTCATCAGCGAGAACCCTGAAAACTATATAGCTCTCAATATGAAAGGTGAGATTTTAATGTTTCAGAAAAAACTTTCTGAAGCCCGTGATGTTTTCAGAAGTGTTATTAAAGCGAAACCAGACTTTAGAACGCCTTATTCACGATTAGCGAATACTTATGCGGTAGAAAGAAATACCGATGAAATGGTTAAGATTTATGAAGCTGGTTTAGAAGCGCTTCCAGGTGATATTACGTTTATAACGGGGTTGGCTGGTGTTTATGAACAAACTGGTAAGCTTGAAAAAGCACAAAGTCTATATGAAAAAGTGCTGGTAAGTGATCCTGATAATATTATCGTATCGAATAACCTAGCCATGTTATATGTTGACACTGATGGCAGTGAAGAAGCTTTAGCTAAGGCTGAAAAATTAACAAAAGTACTTGTTAACTCAAAGAATGCAGCATTTTTGGATACGATTGGTTGGGTGCGTTACAAAACAGGTGATTACAACAGCGCCATTTCTTTACTTGAAGATGCAATTGCTAAGGCTCCAAAAGAACCCGTGCTTCACTATCATCTTGGTATGGCGTACTTTAAACAAGGTAAGATTATGGAAGTAGCAAAAAAACATTTAGAAACAGCTGTTAATAACGGTAGAGATTTTGAAGGTAAGGTTGAAGCTCAAGCAGCTTTGGACACCCTTCGATAGATAAGTTACTTAACGATCAAATGTTGAACTGTTTATCGTTTCAGTATTTGATCGTTTATCGAACGGATATTCTTAGTTTCAGTTTCAGTTTCAGTTTCAGTTTCAATGACTTTCCTTAGTTTTTTACTAAAATAGTATTTTTCGCTAAAGCTCATCCAACAGCCTATGAATAAACAAAACTTTAATAATAATTTAATTGAGTTTATCGAAGACTCACCGACACCTTTTCATGCGACATCTACATTAAAAGAGAAGCTAATTGAAGCTGGTTTTTCTCAGTTATATGAACAAGATCCATGGTCGTTAACGGCGAATAGCAAACATTTTGTTATTAGGAATGATTCTTCCATTGTTGCATTTAGACTAGGCTCAAGTTCACCTATTGAGTCTGGTTTTCGGATGGTTGGTGCACATACAGACAGTCCATGTTTTAAAGTAAAACCCCAGCCAGAAATTGAGAGTAAAGGTTACAATCAGCTTGGTGTCGAGGTCTATGGTGGAGTTTTACTGAACCCTTGGTTTGATCGGGATCTATCGTTAGCGGGCCGTGTCACATTACGGACAAAGGAAGGTCATTTAGAGAATCGGTTAATTGATTTTAAAAAAGCGATTGCGATTATTCCTAGCTTAGCAATACATCTTGATCGTGAGGCAAATGATAAGCGTACTGTTAATAAGCAGACCTATTTACCCCCCATCATTAACCTGACGACTGATCAGCCATTTGAACTTAAAAAAGAATTGATAAAACAGTTAAGTGAGTCAGATCCAAGTCTCACCGAAGCTGTTATTCTTGATTATGAGTTATCTTTTTATGGAGTTGAGAAGCCTGCGATAATAGGTTTAGAGCAGCAGTTTTTAGCGAGCGCTAGGCTCGATAATCTGCTCAGTTGTTATACCGGACTGCAAGCTTTAATTGAAAATGATGATGACTCCTGTCAATTGTTGGTTTGCAATGATCATGAAGAGGTTGGAAGTGGATCTGCTGCTGGCGCACGTGGAAATTTATTAGCAAGTATTCTCAAACGCGTGACGACGAGTTTTTCTGATCAGGATGAAGATTATGCTCGTATGATGACTCATTCGATGTTGATCTCTACAGATAACGCGCATGGCGTGCACCCTAATTTTTCTGATAAGCATGATCCTAATCATGGGGCAGTAATAAACTCTGGCCCTGTCATTAAAATCAACAGTAATCAAGCCTATGCTACTAATAGTGAATCATCAGCTATATTCAGGCATATGGCCGAACTTGTTGGAGTTCCTACACAGTCGTTTGTTTCACGATCAGACACTCGTTGCGGTAGCACCATTGGGCCACATATTTCGACAGCATTAGGCGTAAGGGCGATTGATGTTGGCGTGCCTACTTTTGCAATGCACTCGATTCGTGAACTTGCTGGAAGTGATGATGCGCATTATCTCTTTCAAATACTGCAAAGTTTTTTTGCATTAACAGACTTGTCCGTCAAACCTGCTTAAGCGGATCATTCACTTTCACACCAACCCATAATCTAAACTAGGTACTGAATAATGAATATATTATTGATTATTCACTATTAGCAGATTAATATGCTCCTATGAGCCCAGCAATTCCTAATGAAACCATGGATGATAATCGTCGTCAGATCATAGATGCGGCAGAAAACCGTTATCGTAACTATGGTTATGGGAAAACTACCATGGCTGAAATCGCCGAAGATGTAGGCATGTCTGCCGCGAACCTTTATCGCTACTTCAAAAATAAGCATGAGATAGGTAGTGCCTGTGCCCAACGTTGTATGGCAGAGCGCATCGATCAATTATCTGTCATAGTCCGAAAGCCAGGCCTGAATGCACACGAGAAGCTGCGCTCTTATGTTATAGAAAACCTTATGTACAATTACCAGAATGCTGGTGTTGACCAAAAAATTAACGAATTAGTACAAATCATCGTCAATGAGAATAAAGACGTTGTTTATAAACAAGTTGAAAAGGAAATTGGTCTGCTAGCCGAAATCTTATCTCAAGGAAATAGTAGCAAAGAGTTTGCTATCGAGAATGTACTAAGGACGGCGAGAAGTATCCAATCAGCGACTATTATGTTCAATGTACCAACGTTTCTCGGCCTGTATCCAATAGAACAGTTTCAAGAAATGGCTAATGGAGTTGTAGATTTAATTTTGACTGGTATTTCTAAAAGGTAGTTTTTATTGGTTTGAAGGTAAATAATTACTGAAATATTTAGTATTCACTAAAGGGTTATATGAAATTTTCGAGGGTAAGTGATGAAACGTTTAGAAGATAAGCTTGGTGACTTTGTTATAAGGTACCGTTGGTTCGTGGTTGTCTTATCATTAGTTCTTGTGGGGCTTGCGGCTAGTGGCGGTAAATTTTTAAAATTCACTAATGACTATCGTGTCTTTTTTAGTGCTGATAATCCTGAATTACTAGCTTTTGAGGAGCTAGAGAAAAAATATTCTAAAATAGACAATGTGATGTTTATTTTAGAGCCTGACAATGGTGATGTTTTTAGTCAGGATGTTCTAGCTGCCGTTGAAGAGCTCACAGAGGAATCTTGGCAAATACCTTATTCATCACGGGTTGATTCAATATCTAACTATCAGCATACAGAAGCAGAAGAAGATGATCTTATCGTAAGAGACCTCTATGAAGATGCCAATAATTTATCAGCAGAAGATGTTAATAAGATAAAAGATGTTGCCTTAAATGAACCCTTGTTGGTTAAACGTTTAGTCTCTGAAAAAGGCCATGTAACAGGTGTTAATGTAACGATACTTTTACCTGGGCTTGATGAAAATACTGAAACGCCTGAAGTTGTAAAGATTGTTAGAGCCATGGCTGAAAAAGTAGAAAGTGAACATAGTAATATCAAGGTCCATTTGACCGGAATGGTTATGATGAATAATGCATTCGGCGAAGCTTCGCGTAATGACTTTTCAACATTAGTACCGCTTAGTTTCGGCCTGATGATAATTATGCTGTTACTTTTAACGCGTAGTTTTTCAGGTACTTTTTTAACCGTCTTCGTTATTTTATTTTCAATTCTAGCTGCAATGGGACTGGGGGGAAGAATTGGTTTTCCGATTACACCACCATCAGCATCTGCTCCGACTATGATTTTGACTATGGCCATAGCAAACTCAGTACATGTTATTGTCAGTTTTTTACATTTCATGCATCAGGGTAAGGAGAAGATAGAGGCGCTTAAAGAAAGTGTTAGGGTAAATCTTCAGCCTGTTTTCCTTGCAAGTATCACGACATGTATTGGCTTCCTAAGCATGAACTTCTCTGATGCGCCTCCTTTTAGACATTTAGGAAACTTTGTCGCGATGGGTGTTGCGGCTGCATTTATATTATCAATGACATTTTTGCCAGCGATGTTATCTATCATGCCTGTACGTACGAGAAAAATGGCTGAAAATGATGATGCTATTATGACGCGTTTGGGGCAGTTTGTTGTTAGAAAAAGATCACCATTACTTTGGATAATGTCAGCTATCGTTATTACGTTATCTGTCATGATCCCTAAGAATGAATTGAATGATATTTTCGTCCAATATTTTGATGAGTCTATTACGTTTAGAGCGGACTCTGATTTCATGGTTGATAATATGACAGGACTTGATTCTATTGAATATTCTTTAGAGTCTGGGGAAGAGTTTGGTATCAATAATCCTGAATATTTAAAAGAAGTGGAAGCGTTCGTAGAATGGTACCGAGCTCAACCAAAAGTTATTCATGTTACAACTTTTACTGACATCATGAGCCGTTTAAATAAAAATATGCATGGTGATAATCCTGAGTTTTATAAACTACCCGAACAGCGTGATCTAGCTGCGCAATATCTCCTGCTCTATGAGATGTCACTGCCATATGGTTTAGATCTTAATAATCAAATTGATGTACCTAAGTCTTCGATTAGAATTATTCCGAATTTTGATACGATGTCGAGTAACGACATTATCGAGATTGATGAACGTGCTTATCAGTGGTTACAAGATAATACTTCGCATATTGAGCTTAAACGTAATCCAGCTTCTGGAACATCGAAAATGTTTGCAAACATAGGTAAACGGAATATTCAGAGCATGTTGGTAGGTACAACATTGGCGCTTATCTTAATTTCTCTGATACTTGTTGTTGCTTTCCGCTCAGTAAAGATTGGATTAATCAGTCTTATACCTAATCTAGTACCTGCTGCTATGGGCTTTGGTTTATGGGCGTTGTTGGTTGGTCAGGTTGGTCTCGCACTTTCAGTCGTTACAGGGATGACATTGGGTATTGTTGTTGATGATACCGTTCACTTTTTAAGTAAGTACCTGCGGGCACGACGTGAAAAAGGTCTTAATTCAGCAGATGCTGTTGTCTATGCATTTAGTACTGTTGGACGAGCACTGGTTGTTACTTCAGTGGTATTAATCGCAGGTTTTCTAGTGTTATCTCAATCAACTTTTGAGCTGAATTCAGGTATGGGTTTATTAACGGCGATGGTTATAGCTTTAGCTTTGATTGCTGACTTTTTATTACTGCCACCATTATTAATGAAGTTTGAGGGAAAAAAAGATGTATAAATTAATATCTGTTTTGTTGTTGTCGCTAACAGCGTTCAACGTTGTTGCAGAAACACCCGAAGAAAAGGGCTTAGCCATAGCGATAGAAGCTGATAAAAGAAATAGTGGTTGGGTTGATTCGACGATTGATTTACAAATGATATTGCGCAATGCTCAAGGACAAGAAAGTAAGCGCCAGATCAGGTTAAGATCGTTAGAGATCGACGGTGATGGTGATAAAAGTCTCAGTATTTTTGATACACCACGCGATGTAAAGGGGACCGCTTTTTTAAGTTTTACTCATCCGGTAAAAGCTGACGATCAATGGTTATATTTACCCGCACTAAAGCGGGTTAAACGTATTTCATCATCGAATAAATCAGGCCCATTTATGGGCAGTGAGTTTGCTTTTGAAGACTTAAGCTCTCAAGAAGTTGCAAAATATAAATACAAATGGCTACGTGATGAAATGGTTGATGGCAAAGAAGCTTTTGTTTCTGAAGCTTACCCTCAATACAAACATTCTGGTTATAAGAAAGTAGTGATCTGGTTAGATAAAACCATCTATATGCCGGTAAAAATAGAGTTTTACGATCGTAAGGACTCTTTATTAAAGACATTAACTAATAAAGAATACAAGTCATATCTTGATCAGTATTGGCGAGCTGATAGGCAGAATATGGTTAATCATCAAAGCAAAAAAAGCACCGAGTTGATCTGGAGTAGCTATAAATTCAAAACGGGTTTAACGGGGCGGGATTTTGATAAAAATTCGTTAAAACGCGCTAGATAATTTTTTATGAAACAAATCATTCTCACGACTGTGTTGTTAGCTTTGCCGTTACTCAGTGTATCGGCAGAGTGGTCTGGCTATGTGGGTAGTGAAGCACGTTTATTCACAGGTACCGCACTTGATCCGATTCAAGATCACTCGAACAATTGGTCGTTACTTACTGAGCCAGAGTTTTATCATGAATGGGATGATGGACAACAAAGTTTTACTTTTGTCCCATTTCTTAGAATCGATCAGCAGGACAGTGAAAGAACGCATGCAGATATTCGTGAGTTAACCTGGTTAACAGTAGCTGAGAATTGGGAACTACGAATTGGTTTAAGGCAAGTCTTCTGGGGTGTGGCGGAATCGAATCATTTGGTCGATATTATTAATCAGACGGATCTAATCGAAAGCTTAGATGGCGAAGATAAACTGGGCCAACCAATGATTAACTTTGCTTTGATCAAAGATTGGGGCACGGTCGATTTTTTTGTAATGTCTGGTTTTCGTGAACGTACTTTTCCGGGAGTTAAGGGTAGGTTAAGAACACAACCGAGAGTGGATACGGATGCGCCCATTTATGAGTCTAGCTCTGAAAGATCTCATATTGATCTTGCTGTACGTTGGTCACATGTAATGGGTGATTTTGATATTGGTGTTTCACATTTTTATGGGACCAGCCGCGATCCTAGATTCGTTTTGGGTTTAAATGGATCAGAACCAGTTTTGAGACCGTATTACGATATCATCAACCAGACAGGAATTGATCTACAGGCGACGAAAGAAGACTGGTTGTGGAAGCTAGAAATGATCTATCGTTCAGGACAAGTTGACAGTCGTGGTGATGATAGTTATTTAGCGATGACCGGTGGTTTTGAATATAGCTTCGTTGGGGCATTTGAAACAGATATTGACGTCGGAATTGTCTCTGAATATTTATTTGATAATCGAGATGAGTATGCACTGACACCTTTTGAAGACGATATTCTGATCGGCGTCAGGCTGGCTATGAATGACGTACAAAGTACGGACTTGCTAGCAGGGGTGATCTTTGATCGAGACAGTAGTGCTAAATCATTTAGTTTAGAGGCAAGCCGACGTTTAGGCGAAAGTTGGAAGGTTGAGTTTGAAGCACGCTTCTTTAGTGATATCCCTTCGAATGATCTCCAATATGTTTACCGTAATGAAGACTACTTACAAATTTTTCTTGCTCGGTACTTTTAGTAATTTACATAAAGTTAAGACTCTATAGTCAGATCTATTTATCAAGAAAACTGATGTTTTGTTTTCTGGCAATATTTGACTAGTGCGAGCATTAAAGGCACTTCGATCAACACCCCAATAACTGTAGCTAGTGCTGCGCCTGATGATAATCCAAATAACATTACCGCTGTTGCTATGGCCACTTCAAAGTGATTTGATGCGCCGATCAATGCAGAGGGTGCTGCATCTTCATAGGAAAGCCCGATCTTTTTTGCGGCATAATAGGTAATCGCAAAGATAAAGAGTGTTTGAATAAATAGTGGGATCGCGATCCATAAAATAGTTAAAGGGTTTGCAAGTATCACTTCGCCTTTAAATGAAAATAATAATATTAGTGTGAGTAGTAAAGCGATAATAGTGATTGGAGTGAGGCGATGTAGAAACTTCTCTTCAAACCATTCTTGCCCCTTGTTAGCGATGATCCACTTTCTTGAGCAGTAACCTGAAAACAAAGGTAATACCACGTATACACCGATGGATAAGAGTAGTGCTTCCCAAGGCACTGGTAACTGTCCGACACCTAATAAGAAGCCGCCGATTAATCCAAAAAGAATAAGCATTACCAGAGAGTTGATCGCAACCATCACTAATGTGTGTCCAGGATTACCTTTCGCTAGATATCCCCAAACAAGTACCATTGCTGTGCAGGGTGCGACGCCTAATAAAATGCAGCCAGCTAAGTAACTTCTCCAAAGCGGAATAGCAAGCATTTTTACACCACCTTCCGAAACGACGATGCCAGCTCCATATTGACTACCCACAGGGAGATCCAGACCAAATGGTAGTTTGACGAGATCGAGAGCATCTTCACCAATAAATTGCCGAAATAATAGACCTAAAAAAACATAAGCAATGACATACATTGTGAAGGGTTTGATCAACCAATTTACGATTAAGGTTAAGCTGACAGGCTTAATACTTTTTCCAGCTTTAACGACTTCACCGAAATCTATTTTGACCATGATCGGATACATCATAAAAAATAAACAAATGGCGATGGGTACAGAGACAACTGGTGCGCCATTGATATTGAGGCTCATCGCATCCAAAGTTTTTGCAAGATTAGGAGCAACGGCTCCTAATGCGAGCCCGAAGACAATACACAGACCAACCCAAACCGTAAGGTAACGTTCAAATACGCCTATTTCATGTGGTACTATTTTTTCTTCTGTAGACATTAGATTGCTCCAATTTTATTTAATTGATCAACAAGTGTCTGATCAGATATTTCATCGAAAGATAGCGCGAGCATTTTATTGATTCGGGTTTCTAATGCAGTATAGGTCTCTTCAAAAGCAACCATAATCTCATCAGTAGTACCTGTTACATGAGCCGGATCAGGCAAGCCCCAATGAACACGAATCGCATCGCTTAAGTATAACGGGCATGTTTCTCCAGCGGCATTGTCACAAACGGTGATGACGATATCGATGTTCTGATCAGAAAAATCATCCCATGACTGACTACAATAACTTTCAGTTGATAAGTTGTGATTAGCCAATGTTTTCAGTGCATTCTGATTGACTTTTCCAACGGGAAAGCTTCCGGCAGAAAAGGCTTGGAATTGATCAACCGCGAGATGGTTGATCAAGGCTTCACCTAGAATACTTCGACAAGAGTTTCCGGTGCAAAGTACTAAAATATTCTTCATTGTTCAGGCTATCTCTATCAACAGCAAGAAGGTTGATCATCAGAAGGTGGGGCACAGCAGGATGATGGTTCTTCTTCTTTCGACGCTTCATTAAACGTTGGAAAGTCTGATAGTGAATGAAATGATTCCCAAGCTATACCTTGTGGATCGGTAACCCAGTGTTTATCTGACTTCATGTAACAACAGGCTGTGTTCTCTTGTGATTCAATATTAAGCTCTGCTTTTTCTAAGCGCTGTTTGATTGCGTCGAGCTCGCCTTCTTCTTCTGTTTGTAGACCCAGATGATCAATACCTGCTTTTGCTCCGCGCGCGGAAATAGCAAAGTTTATCCGTGGATCGTCAAGCATCCATTTTGCGTAGTCTTCGTGTTGCACTGTTGGCTCGGTGGCAAATAAAGTATTGTAAAATGCTATATTCTTATTGAGATCATCAACATTAAGGTGGATGTGCATTCTTTTCATGGTTAACTCCTTTATGGATATGCGTATAAGCATATGTATTTTGTTGAAAAAATAACGTCTAGCAGCATGTATTCATATCTGGTCTATCTGTCATCTGGCTCAATCGTTTTTGATCGCGCATAAACATGTCATTATTACTAGCTGCTGTTACAGATTCATCGAGAATTTTCACTGTCCAATCAGCTAGATCAGGGTTCATTCGATAATAAACCCATTGACCATTTCGTCGATCTAGCAACAAGCCAACTTGTCTTAGGTACGCGAGATGACGTGAGATTTTTGGTTGTGATAGATCTAATGCTTCTGTCAGTTCGCAAACACATAACTCAGACTGAGCTTGTATTAAGACGAGACAGCGTAAACGCGTTTCATCTGAAAGAGATTTAAAAAAACTTGTAATAGTTAGCATTTAGATCTATATATATGGATATGCGTATAAGTATTAATTGAGGCGTGCGCTATGTCAAGTAGTAAGAGAAAAGGGCGACGCTCAAGTAAATTAAATATTGGCCGCTAAACTTGTGTGGTTTTTATTATGGCATAGGATTATGCAAATAAGCTCGTCTTCACAAGGAAAAGCATCGCACTATTTAGTGACCACGCTTACTCGATCTTCACAAGATAAATCACAAAGCCCCGAAGCTGTCACAAAAGTAAACAAAGCAACCGAACTTAGCACTGAAGAAGAACAGCAGCTGAGACAAATGAAGGCGCGTGATCGTGAAGTTCGTGCGCATGAACAAGCTCATAAATCTGCTGCAGGCGGGCTTGCGAGTGGCGGTGCTACTTTTGAATATCAAACCGGCCCTGATGGTAAGCAGTATGCTATTGCAGGGGAAGTTCAGATTGATACGTCACCTGTTCTTGGAAATCCTGAAGCTACGGCAAGAAAGGCCGAAAAAATCCAACGTGCGGCCACTGCGCCTATAGAGCCGTCCTCACAAGACCTGCAAGTTGCTGCAGAAGCTTTTGCTATGAAGCAAGAAGCTGATTCTCAAAAAAGGAAAGAGACCGCCGAGGAAGCTGAAGGAAGTAAGCTGGGAATTTTAAGTTCTAAAGGTAATAATCCTACTAGTTCTGATCAGCTTAACCCTGAAAAGCAAAATAGTATGTCTAGTGATGAAGATGCAAAATGTGCGGTATGTGGTGGGCAACACTCAGGAGACACGCATACACAAGTGAATGTAGAAAAGATAAATAAGGTTTTTGAGCTGGCTGAAGTCTCCGAGGGCAGGGCATCAATTTTTAGTGTCATTGCATGAAAAGACAATGAACGGGTTGTTAGTTGTCTTGCAATGACGAGACTTAAACGGGACAAACAACAAAGATCAACTGTCCCTTTTTTAATGACTAATGGTTAGACATTTTTTAAAGCTTTTGAGCTTCTTCTTTATTAGAAACGAACATTTTTGATAGACGATGGTGTATAAATATTCAGCCGAAAAAGTTCGGCTAGCGTTGAGTATAAATTAGAAGGTGGATCCGGGGAAGAATATTTTTTGGTTAAAGAACTCCTATACAAAAAGTAATTTACAAGACTCGGAATAACGATTTACGACAATAATTATCCGATTGTTTTAAATCTTATTTTAAGGGCTAGATAAGCCCCGAAAAAGGCTGAATATTAACGATGCTCTCGGGCTCAATTCCGCTTGATTTTTTTTCTAACACAATAAAACAGTTGGCCTCTGACATTGAACGTAAAATACCTGAACCTTGCTGCCCAGCAATAGAAACAACGAGATCGCCATTATCATCAGTTTCCATGATGCCACGTTGAAACTCCGTTCGGCCTGGGCGTTTACCTAGTTTGCTAGTACAACGTGCTTTTAATGTTAATGGTTTAGTATGGGTTGCCCCCATCATTTTGCGTAAGGCAGGCAAAACGAATTGGTAAAAGGTTACCATCACCGAAACAGGGTTACCTGGAAGTCCAAAAAAAGTGGCATTATCTATTTGACCAAACGTTAATGGACGCCCCGGTTTCATGGCGACTTTCCAAAAGTTAACTTGACCAAGTTCTTCTAAAGTTTCTTTGACGTAGTCTGCTTCGCCGACAGAAACACCGCCCGAAGAAATAACAACATCGGAAATTTTCGATGCTTGAACAAAGGCTTCTCGTACAGCCTCACGTGTATCTTTGATCACGCCCATATCGATAATATCTAGGCCTAACCGTGTCAACATCCCAAATAAGGTATAGCGGTTACTATCGTAAATATCGCCTTCACCTAATGTTTCACCAATCGAACGAAGTTCATCACCAGTCGAAAAAAATGCAACTCGCAGCTGGCGTTTGATCGGTAGCTCGCCCATGCCTAGTGATGAAATTAAACCTAGATCAGAGGGATCAATAGCACAACCTGCGGTTAGCACGAGCTGACCTGTTTTCAGATCTTCCCCAGCTTGACGAACATTCTGTCGAGCACTGTGATCTATCCCTATTTTGATTGTTTTATCATCGCGTTCGATATGCTCTTGCATGATCACAGTATCAGTGCCGGCAGGCATCACTGCACCTGTCATGATCCTCACACATTCGTTTTTCTCAACATGACCCTGCCATGGCCTACCTGCGAAAGAAGTTCCTATAAGTATAAAATCATTAATGGAATCGATGGGTAGATCTTGGCTACGTATCGCGTAACCATCCATTGCTGAGTTTGTATGAGAAGGGACGTCTATTGGAGAGAATATATCCTCGGCTAAGATACGACCTAAAGTCGATCGTATGGCAAGTCTTTCTATACCTTTAATAGGTTCTATCTGATCAAGGATCAACTGTTTGGCGAGAGCGCAATCAAGTGAGTTTGGATCATAATCATCCGCACAACTTCGGGCTTGTTTGATTTTATTGTTCATAATTATTTTTCATGTCGATTTGCGCTAGGATAAATCGGGCAATTTCATCAATATTATTCAGATCTAAAATGGTCATTTGTTGATCTGATGGTGTTAAGCCCGCTAAAGGTTCATCCGTAGCGACAGCGATAAAATCAGCGTGATCTATTGATAAACGTTCTTTTTTTAAAGAAGGACGAAATACTTCGATTTTAGGGATGTTTTCTAATTTGAAGCCTTCAACGAGGATTAGATCTAAAGAATCATGATCAAAATGATTAATAAGCTTAGCCAGTGATGGTTTCTCTTCAGACGTAGGTGTTTCAACAATGTGCGCCCAGCGAAGTTGAGAGCCTACTATCACTTGAGTCGCACCTGCTTTACGCAGTTCATAACTATCTTTGCCGGGGTGATCGATTTCGAAACCATGATGAGCATGTTTGACTAGACCTATTCGCAATGATTTTGCTTTAAGTGCTGGGATTAATTTAGTCAACAGAGTCGTTTTACCAGAGCCACTATGTGCAGCAAACCCTAACAACGGGGTATTGATATTCTTGAGTACCATTTGCATTTCAGCATTTCGTAATTCTTCAGGCGTATTGATATTGATAAAAGTTTCGGGAACATCTGAGAAATCAACCGTTGTCATCTGTTGCTGTTTATACCACGTGTCTATTTTATGATTTCCGGCATCAAGATACGTTAATAGAGAGGGTAAGGTTTTGATATTGATCAAGGCAAATACAGGTTGCAAGCGCTGTCCGTCATGCGCGACACAAATATCAGCATTAGTTTGTGAGTACGCTGTCACAAAACGTGAGACTAAGTCATCCGTAATAAAAGGCGAATCGCATGGAACAACAAGGATATGTGAGCTAGTAGCAGCCTGTAACCCTGCTGCTATGCCAGCTAAAGGGCCTGCAAAACCATCTAGACGATCGGTTATGACAGGGAACCCAAGTTGATCAAATTTCTTGAGATTTTGGTTGGCATTAATTAGAATCTCATCTAGGGAGACTTTAAGATTCTTTAAGATATATTGGATGAGTGCTTTGTCTAGAATTTTGAGGAAAGCTTTGTTTTTCCCACCCATTCTACGAGCAAGCCCTCCAGCGAGAATCACGCCGGTAATACTTATAGATTGTTTACACACAGGGCTATACGTCATGTGCTTAAATTCTACCGTTTAATTTTTTTTAAATCTATTCCAAAAGCAGGGAGTTTCAGTTATAGTTAAAGTAGTTGTAGAACATTTCTGCTGCGGAATATTAACTTGTAGGGATAAAGTAATGATTATAAACAAAATATTTAATTTGAAAATGCTACTAATTACAGTGCTTTCGTTTTGTGCTTTGGGCAATGCGAATGCTGAAAGCCAATCGCAAAACTACACAGTTCAACCAGGAGATGTGCTCCATGTTGCTGTTTGGAAAGAAGAAGACTTAACGCTTGATGTTTTAGTACGTCCAGACGGTCATTTTTCATTTCCGCTTGCTGGTGACATCAATGGTAATGGCAAGAATGCTCAACAAATAACAGCAGAGCTTGCGAAAAAGATAAAAAAATATATACCTGACCCCGTTATTACCGTTTCAGTCGTGCAAATTTTAGGAAATAAAATATTTGTTATCGGCAAAGTAAATGATCCAGGTGAGTTCATCATGAGTCATGATATTGATGTTATGCAAGCAATGAGTATGGCTGGTGGAGCATCAACGTTTGCAGGGTTAAATAAGATTAAAATTCTGCGCAGAAATGAGGCAGGTCAACAAACAGCTATATCCTTTAGATATGCTGATGTTGAAGCGGGTAGAAATCTTGATCAAAATATTCTGTTGCAACCAGGTGATGTTGTTGTTGTTCCATAGTCTATATACTTGTTGCAAATTTTTAGGGGATAGAGAGATGAGAGTTAAAATTCGAGCGCCATTTTCGGTAATGATGCTGGCGGCATCAGTTTCAGTTCAAGCTGGAGAGTATTCGGTAACACCTTTTGCGAGTGCTCGTACTGAGGTCGATACTAATAGAAGACTGGTGCAAGACAGTGATACGAACTTTGGAGTAACTGCTAGTGCGGGTGCTTTATTTAGAGCGAGTTCGGATGAGTCTTCTCTATCTATAACCCCGAGTGTTAGTTTAAAACAGTTTACTGATGATGGTACCGATATTGATCAAGACACGGAAGATTATTTTCTAGATATGAGAGCTGATCATCGCATCAATGATAAGTTCTCAGTTGGCGCATACTTCTCTTATGATAACGTTGGTGTAGTTGACAGCGAACTAGAAGATCTTGGTATTACATTTGGGGGTAACGATATAGCATCAACAGGTTTTGAACTGCCTAATGAGAACTTTTCTGTTGAAACAATTAGTGCTGGACCATCCATCACATATGTAATATCAGAAAAAAATAGCCTTATTTTTGGAGGCAGTTATACACAAGCTGAGTATGAGAATCAGGATACTCAATTATCCGACTATACAAATTACTCCATCGATGCGTCATGGGTAAGACAGTTATCATTAACGGATCAATTTATTGTTTCAATATTTACATCTAAAAATGATCCAGACTTGAATTCTTTAGAGCGAGGTAGTGTTAATGCTGGTCGGGCATTTGCTAATGATGGTATTACCAATGTAAATACTCTAAATGATGAGTTTGATGAAACAGGTATCAACTTGGGTTATGTAAGAGCTTTTAGTGATACATTAACGGCTAATTTCACCATTGGTGTTAGAAAAACTAAAGGTGAATTCCCCGATCTAACGGATTTTGATATCCGCTTAAGTCAAGTTTCAGCTGCAACTTTGCAGGGCCAAAGAGGTGGTGCATTAACAACTACAATTAATAGATTAGATCCTATCTTGTCTGACATAGCCTTTTTAAATGCAAACCCAGGTTTTCTCACAAATTCTAGCCAAGCAAACCATACGTACAAACAAGGCAGCGTTGATAGTACCGGTTTGTTGTTAGACCTTAGTGTAGAGAAAAAATACAATGATCGAACTTTACTGACAGCAGGGCTTACTAAAGCAACATACCCAACTGGACGAGGATTGGTTGATAGAGAAGAAGTTTCGTTTGGAGCGAATCATAGCTTCACCGATCGAATTATTGGAAAGAGTAAGCTCAGATATTTCAGGACTGACACTGTTTCTGAAGAAACACTTGACCTTAGTAATCAGGCTTCTGATCAAATTCGTCTTGAGGCGGGAGTAGATTGGCGCATGACGGAGTTTTGGACTCTAGGTGGTGGTTATAGCTATCGAAGTCGTAGCCCTGAACAAGGAGAATCCGCTGATAGCCATGGTTTATTCCTAACCGTTGGTTATAACGGCAATAAATACGCGGTTTCAAGATAGACTATCTATTATATTTCAGAATTACTGACTCGATAAAATACATAATACTGTTTGGAACCAGTAGAAGGCTTCTGGTTCTAAACAAGTAGGTCAAACATTCGCATCATTAAGACACGAAAATAGAAGTCCAGCTGCAACCTAGTCATAATTAAGCACATCTACTTCAGCAACTACTCGTGAGCAAGAAACTAACAGTCATTAAGGGAAGATAGCCTGCAAATATTAGCTGTTTTATCTTAAGATCTATAAATATTGAAAAATATTGAAGCTAGTCACAATAAATTTTCTTGTAATGTTCCTAAACATCGGTAATATTGCTCAATCTATAACTGCATACGCCCCAAATTTGCAGAAAAAACCCTAGTAAAAACTAACAATTACGTGTTTAATTGTAGTATTTACCTACATTAGTAATTTTGAGTGAGCTAAAGAATGACTACAACAATGGAAGAGCAAGAAAAAAGCATCGGTGATTACCTAAGTATTTTAGGTCGATATAAAGGCCTGATGTTCCTTGTAATGTCGTTAATACTAGTCGCGAGTTTGGCAATAGCTTTTATGCTTCCTGCTGTTTATAAATCAACTTCAACAATCCTTATTGAGCAACAAGAAGTTCCTCAGGATTTTGTTCGAACACTTGTAACCAGTTTTGCTGAACAACGTATCCAAGTCATTAGCCAAAAAATTCTTTCTACGAAAAATTTAATTCCACTCATAGAAAAGTACAATCTTTACAGTGAAGAGAGGGAAGTAAACCCAATCGATACTGTTATTGAAGAAATGAGGGAAAAAATTAGTCTTGAGATGATCAGTGCTGATGTGATTGATCCTCGAAGCGGTCAAGCGCGTTCAGCCACTATAGCCTTTACACTTTCTTTTGAAGATAATTCCGCGAAACAAGCACAAAGTGTTACGAATGAGTTAACAAATTTATTTCTTGAAGAAAATATAAAAAATCGGACTGAAACAGCAATTGAAGCGTCAGCTTTCTTAGAAGTTGAGTCACAAAAATTAAGCTCTAATATCAGTAAGCTTGAAGCTAAACTTGCCGTTTTTAAAGAGAAAAATTCAGATACATTACCTGAGTTAGCTGAGTTAAATGTTCAGATGATGAACCGGACTGAACAAGAAACTCTAGAAGTAAAACGTCAAATCTCTGGAATACATGAACGCAAGATTTATCTCACAGCAGAGCTTGCGCAACAGCCGGAAACAATCGACGAGCAACGTTATAATCCTGCATACGATATTCAGCGTCAGAAATATGAAATGTCATTACAACGTCATCAATTCAAGATGCAACAAGATCAGATGGATCTCCAAAGACGAACGGGAGTAGGGCAGCTACAACCAGATACTCGACTAGAAGCACTACAGCAAGAATACATTGCATCAGCTTCTAAATATTCAGCGGGTCACCCAGATGTTCAGCGCTTAAAAAGGGAAATTGATTCTTTAAGAACAAGTGTTGGTTCAAGTTCTTCAGATACGACTCTGCTAGATAGTCGCATAGCTAATTTAAATCAGACACTTTCATCAGCTAAAGATCGTTATTCATCTGACCATCCCGATGTACGTCGTTACGAAAGGGAGCTTAATCAGCTAGAGACACAACGAAATTCAACGGTTATTAAATTTAATAAAACCAGAAAATCTGGCAGTTTTCCTGGCTATAACATTACTGAACCGCAATATTTGATTCA
The DNA here is from genome assembly GCA_913058255.1 of uncultured Pseudomonadota bacterium. Lineage (GTDB taxonomy): Bacteria > Pseudomonadota > Gammaproteobacteria > CAJXQU01 > CAJXQU01 > CAJXQU01. The sequence goes on from CAJXQU010000002.1 coordinate 124,352, forward strand.
GATTAAACCTAATCCTGCACATGTTCAGCTCAAAGCACAATTAGATGCAGCAGATACTGATCTAACTTCATTAAATGTGAAAATTATTGAGCTAGAAGCCAAGTTTAGTGATTACGAATCTCGAATGATGAGAACACCTCAAGTGGAACGTGAATATCGTGAACTAACACGAGACTTTGATACTGCGACTGATAAGTACCGTGAAGTTTCAGCTAAGAAATTGGAGGCTGAACTTGCAGAGTCCTTAGAATCTGGTCAAAAAGGAGAGAAATTCACATTAATCGAACCACCTATATTTCCTGAGAAACCATACAAACCAAATAGGTTAGCTATCGCATTTCTTGGCTTCGTATTTTCTTTAGCCGGAGGATTAGGTGCTGCATCTTTAGCGGAAGCTCTTAATGATACTGTTCGTGGACGGCGAGGTGTGACTGAAATTCTAGGAGAGCCACCTTTAGCACTTGTTCCATACATAACAACGATACAAGATGTAAGAAAGAAAATACTACAAAGGAGTATGTTTGCTTTTGGTGCAATTGCATCTATTTTGGTGGTTGCAGTGTTAATACACACTTATTTTATGCCACTTGATGTACTTTGGTATAAAAGTATAAGAAAAGCGGGTATGTAATTTCATTGATAAGTAGTTAGACCAACTAGTTTATTGTAAGGGTAATTTAAAGAAGGTAAGTTGAATGGAAAGGATTAAGCAAGCATTAACTCGTGCAAGAGAAGAACAGAACAAACGAGGCAACTTTACATTAGCGGAGGTTAAAGAACATCCCGCGTCAACAACGACAGACTTAGAGTACGATTATACGCAAACTAAAGTTGTTGAATTGAACTCTAAAGTTTTACATAAGAACCGGGTTCTTTTTGATAAAGATAATGATCGTGCAAATACAGCTTATAAACTGTTAAGAACCCAAGTTGAGCAGCGAATGCTTGCTAAGGGGTGGAACACATTAGCTGTTACTAGTCCTAGTCCTGGCCAAGGTAAGTCATTAACGAGTATCAATCTTGCTATAAGTCTAGCTCGTTCAAAACATAATAGTGTTTTACTTGTGGATCTTGATTTAAGAAGGCCCTCTATTCATCGATATTTTGGCTATGAACCAGAAAATGGTGTGGCTGATTGCCTGTCAAACGATCTACCAGTGAGTGAGATCCTTTTCAACCCTGGTTTAGAAAGGCTTGTTGTCGCTCCAGGTAAGCAATCAGTTTATAACTCCTCCGAAATACTAGCCTCACCACGTATGGGAAGTTTTGTTAACGAACTGAAAAACCGATATAAATCTAGGTATATTATTTTCGATTTACCTCCTGTACTCGCGACGGATGATGCGATGGCTTTTTCTCCGTATGTTGATGCAACATTGCTTGTAATTGAAGATGAAGTAACGACTAATGATCAGTTAAAGCAAACACTACAAATGCTCGAAGGTACTAATATCGTCGGTACCGTGCTTAATAAAGCGAAAAGTAACAGTGGCAATTATTACTACTATTATAATTAGTTTGTATTTCATATAGAATATGTAGCAGATGTGACAAATATTCACATTTATGACTGATATACCATTATTAGTCTATTTTTAAATACATAAATTTTGAAAGAAGAAACCTAATATGTACGAAAATTTTTTTGAATTTAGAGAAAAACCATTTTCTTTGTTACCGGATCCAAGCTTTCTATATCTAGGTAACAAACACAGCATGGCTCTCGCTTTATTACAGTATGCTGTGCTCAATGAGATAATGGTGACCGTTCTCAGTGGAGAAATTGGTTCGGGTAAGACGACACTGATCCGCCATATTCTCAACCAGCTCGGTGATGATGTAAATATTGGTTTAATTTCAAATACGCATAGAAACTTTGGAGAACTCATTCAGTGGGTAAGTCTGGCATATGGTTTACCAGTAGAAGGTAAGGATAAGATTACGCTTTACCAAAACTTTTATCAGTATTTAATTGAAGAATACGCTAAAGGCAGACGCTCTATATTGATCATTGACGAAGCTCAGAATTTAGATGTAGAAGCGTTAGAAGAGCTAAGACTATTGACAAATATCAATGCTGATAAAGACAATGTCTTGCAGCTTGTACTTGTTGGTCAACCAGAACTTCGACAAAAGCTAAAGCTGCATGGGCTAGAACAATTTATGCAACGTGTCGGAGTTGCTTATCATCTTAAGCCATTAGATCGTGAAGAAACTGATCATTACATACGCCATAGAATAAAAAGTGTTGGTGGAGATCCTGATCTTTTTGAACCGGTAGCATTACGTTTTATTCATCATCAAAGTGGTGGTATACCTCGTTTGATCAATGTCCTATGTGATTCAGCTTTAGTGTACGCTTATGGTGAAAGAAGGAAGCGGATTGATGTTGGGCTCGTACATCAGGTTGTTCAAGACAAAATCAAAACAGGGCTGCTAGCGACACGAAAGAACTATACGAATGATGAAGGAACTATTATCCCCCCACAGGATCAGGATAGTGTTTCTGGAAAAACTTCAGAGAAAAGACAAGAGAAGGTCATTCCAGGCGCTTTTTCTGTAAAAAAGAGTTAGATGGAAAGGGCTAAATTTTTCATCTAATCAGAATTAGCTCTGAGTAGTACGACCACCGATTTTTTAGAAAAGAATTCCTTATTAAACATGTGGCTTCTCAAGCCACATGTTTATCCTTTCCCCGCACTACAATTACAATTTTGTTGTCGACACGATGTATGCAGCCGATCTCTTCTGCGTTAAACTAACGTGATAAAAAATCACAAGCAGTCGCATCCTATAAATGGACAATAACGAAACAGCATATCGACCATTAGCCGATAGAATGAGGCCACAATCTATTGAGGAGGTTGTCGGCCAAGACCATTTATTAGGTCACAATAAACCGCTTCGCTTAGCTGTAGAGTCGGGTCGTTTACACTCTCTTGTTTTCTGGGGACCGCCGGGAACGGGTAAAACAACGTTAGCGAGATTAGTCGCACAAAAGGCCGAAGCCCAATTCTTAACTATCTCCGCAGTGCTAGGTGGTGTCAAAGATATTCGTGCTGCGATTGAACTTGCTAAACAAACTCACGCTACTTATGGCAAGCATACCGTTTTATTCATTGATGAAGTACATAGATTTAATAAGGCACAACAAGATGCATTTTTACCTCACATAGAAGACGGTACTATTACATTTATCGGTGCGACCACCGAGAACCCATCTTTTGAATTGAATAATGCGTTGCTTTCTCGAGTAAGGGTATATGTTCTGAAACCGCTCAGTACCGAAAATATTGAACAGATCATTACCGTTGCACTTGAAAAGCTTTCATCAAACATGCCAGATGAGCTTCGCCTTATGCTAGCCGAAGCGGCTGATGGAGATGGTCGGAGGGTGTTAAATCTTCTGGAAATTGCTACAGATCTTGCTGATGAAGGACAAATTTCTGCAGAACATCTTCAACAAGTTCTTGCTGGTGGTGCTTTACGACGTTTTGATAAGGGTGGCGAGGCTTTTTATGACCAGATTTCTGCACTGCATAAATCTGTAAGAGGCTCTGCTCCTGATGCATCGCTGTATTGGTTTGCGCGTATGATTGATGGTGGATGTGATCCTCTTTATATTGCCAGAAGAGTTGTACGAATCGCTTCTGAAGACATCGGTAATGCAGATCCTCGTGGTTTACGGCTTGCCTTAGATGCATGGGAAGCACAAGAGCGTCTTGGAAGCCCTGAAGGAGAGTTATCTATTGCGCAAGCGATTGTATATTTAGCATCAGCACCAAAGAGTAATGCCGTATACAAGGCTTGGAATATGGCTTTAAAAGAGGCTAGTCAACATGGCTCCTTAGAAGTCCCTATGCATTTGCGCAATGCACCTACTCAAATGATGAAGTCGATGGACTTTGGGCAGGGTTATCGTTACGCACATGATGAACCAGAAGCCTATGCTGCGGGTGAAAACTATTTTCCTGAAGCATTAACGGGCACACGCTATTATAATCCTCTACCTAGAGGATTAGAGATAAAAATAAGTGAAAAACTTCAGCATTTAGAAGAGTTAGACCGTAAGGCACGTAAGTTATGATGCAACTATCAGTCATCGCTTTTGGTGGCGCGGTGGGTGCTGTTTTGCGCTTCCTTCTATCAAACAGTGTCTACGCAATAATGGGGAGAAATTTTCCATGGGGAACTCTGTTTGTCAACGTTTTAGGTTCGTTACTGATGGGCTTTCTCTATATTTTATTTGTCGAGCGAATGCAAACCAGTGTCGAGTTACGATCGTTTGTTCTCGTTGGCTTACTCGGTGCTTTTACAACGTTTTCAACCTTCTCGATAGAGACATTAACTTTAATTGAGTCGGGTGAACTCTTACGCGCAGGGCTCAATATACTTATTAGTATTATTTGTTGTGTTGCTGCTTGTTGGTTGGGCTTTATGTTGGGCCGGCAAATCTGATTAAGGTTACATGTTGTTGTGCTCTTTTCTCATGGTTAGTGAACATGTAACTACACTGAATATAACTGGAAATTAATAGGAAACATTTACATGATCGATCCGCAATATCTGCGAAGTAATTTAGATGCTGTTGCTGAAGCTCTATTACCTTGTGGTTACAAGCTTGACAAAGAAACGTTTAATGCATTAGAACAGGAGCGTAAAACGCTGCAAGTAGAAACGCAGGCATTACAACAAGAAAGAAATGCTCGATCTAAAGCTATCGGTCAGGCAAAAGCCAAAGGAGAAGATGTTGGCTCTATCCTTGCTGAAGTTGCAGATATGGGTGATCGCCTCAAACAAAGTGAGACTAAACTCGATGATGTTCAGTCGAAGTTAAACGTGATCATCATGGAAATCCCTAATCTAGCTCATGAGTCTGTTCCTGTTGGTCAAAGCGAAGATGACAATTTAGAGATTAGACGTTGGGGCGAAAAGCCTGAATTAGATTTTGAGCCTAAAGATCATGTCGATCTTGGTGAAAAGTTAGAACAGATGGATTTCGAAACAGGTGCAAAGATTGCCAGCTCACGATTTGTAGTGATGAAAGGTCAGATCGCTCAGTTACACCGAGCCTTAGTTCAGTTTATGCTGAACACACATACTGTCGACCATAACTACACAGAAGTTAATGTCCCATTTATCGTCAACGCCGATAGTATGCGTGGAACTGGGCAACTACCCAAATTTGAAGAGGATCTATTTGCTATTCCTGATCATGGTTTATACCTGATCCCGACAGCTGAAGTTCCCGTGACGAATATTGCACGAAACGAGATAATTGATCATATAGACATGCCTGTCCGTTATGTTTGTCATACGCCCTGTTTCAGGAGTGAAGCTGGTTCATATGGTCGTGATACGCGTGGCATGATCCGCCAACATCAGTTTGAGAAAGTTGAACTGGTGCAGATGGTGAGACCTGAAGAATCTTGGCAAGCCTTAGAAGATTTAACCAGCCATGCAGAAGCTATTTTACAAAAACTGGGGTTACATTATCGAGTTGTGACACTGTGTACAGGAGATCTTGGCTTTTCAGCAGCGAAAACTTATGACATAGAGGTTTGGTTGCCATCACAAGAGACTTTCCGTGAGATTTCATCATGCAGTAATTTTGAGGACTTTCAGGCCCGTCGTATGAAAGCTCGTTGGCGTAACCCTGAAACGGGTAAGCCAGAGTTACTGCACACGTTAAACGGCTCTGGTCTGGCCGTAGGTCGCACCTTGTTAGCAGTGATGGAAAACTATCAGGATGCTGATGGCAAGATCCATATCCCAGAAGTTTTACAGCCTTACATGGGTGGACAAAAACTTATTGGGTAAGAGCTTCTAATATGAGCAAGGAAGCTCATTATACCAGCTCATTATAATTCATTTCTTCATACTCAAGTTCATCAAATTCATCTTGTAGAACCTGGTCTATGATCTGTTGAACTTCGCTGTCGATAGTTAAATCGATGATTAAATCATCAAACATTTCTTTGATTAAGCGCTCTAGAATCACTTGAGATTTCGCTGTCATGCCCAGATCTTTAACTAGGTAGTTTTGAGGTTCAATTAGTTCTATATCTACTTTTAACGCATCAGAAATGACCGAGAGTACAGTCATCGTCATTAAACCCTTGATTGAGTCTTGATCGTTGTTGCTTGTTTTAGAGCGCATAAGTTCCTCTAATGCTTTGTAGGAGCACTAATGTTGAGACTTTAGACTTAATTCAAACATCAGCTCCATAGATTTAAAAAATCATCCTTGATTTCTTTGTTTAGAAATCTACATTGAGATTAGCGGCCGTGATTAAAAAAACTTGATGAACTTGAGTTCAGGATAAGAGTTCGACACTTCATTTAGTATCGCTAGTTAGATAGCTTCAACTTAGGGCTGCTTTAACTCAAAGTTAAGGTTAATTTCGAAAGGGTGGTAAATCAGAAGATGTGTATGAAGATATCAGGGGAGTAAGTTTGTCCCCTGATATTTCACTTAGTCAGTTAGGGAAGAGCAACTCCATTGAACATTAATGCTGCAGGAATTAGCAGCGTTACAAAGGCTGTCATAAAACAATACTTAGATGTGAAGCCCGCCCAGCTGTCTTTCTGAAATGCTAGAATACCAGCAAATAAGCCAAACAAAACTGCCCAGATCACACAAAATACTCCAAATGTTTGACTACCAATGGTGGTGAAGAAAGTATATGACCAGATCAAGCAAACAGGTACACCATAAAGGCAGTAATAACCCATTGATTTTCCATCTAGGTCCATTAATAGATTAATACCCATCATTACAAACACAATGCCAAACAATAATAAAAGTGTTGCTGTAAATGGTGAAAAACTGTCACCCGGTATTAATCCAATGTAGAGTGCGCTAATGATTGCGATCACTCCGACGATAATGTTCACAGGCCAAACTGATTTGGCATCCACCTTGCCAGCCAGAAATTGACCATTAACCACTAAAACAGCTGCATATAATACCAAAATTGCATTAACCATGATAAAGCTCCTCACTTTGAAATATTTTTTATTATGAAATATCGAGCTAACGATATTGAAAGGGTTGAAGTAGGAATAAAACGTTCAATAATTGCTTAAAGCCTTGAATTTTCCCAAAATACTTTTGCCCCAGCTATTGAAATTGCAAGGACTGTTCCATTAATGTTTTCTATCAAAACCAGGAAGAGATTTAACTCTATAATTTAACTAATAACAATTGGATAGTAGCTATTCATGATTATTAACTTTATGTTTTAACGAATAAGAAATATAAGAGAAGTGTAAGTAGGGCACACTTTATATGATACAAGTGTTGCTAGATCGTTCTGTATAACACTGACTGAACATTTTGTATGGCCAGTTAGCTGCTTGTTTGGAATGTACTGCGGAGTCATCTTGTCTATTGGTTTTTCGTTAAAATAGCCCACTCGATCCTCCAGCTCAATGTATACATATATAGACAGAGAACGCTCACGGTTTATTCCACAGGAATTATGTTATTAGCAATGACTAAACCAATATACGTCACGGTAATGTTTAGAGTAGTACTTCTATTTGATAAGCAAAAGAAATAATAATCATTCTGAACTCTCTATACTGCACCTCAGAGAAACATTACTAGAATAGCTTTTTTCAATATGAAAAATTCGAGCGTGAACCAATAAAGTAGCATAACGACACAATTATCTACTCGCGTAAATGATGGATTCAGAAGTAGAATGGCGCGATATTAATGATTTCAAAGAGAATGTAGATGTTACCCAAAGTAATTAGACAACAGGATTATCCATTTTTCGCATTGGGTTGGGCGATAGTGATCACTCTAGTATCCAGTATTCCGCATCTACAAATTAAAAGTGCCGTTGGCATCCCTGAATTTGATAAGTATGTGCATGTTATTATTTTTGGAATTCTCGCTTATTTGTTGTCTGGAACAATACAGGGGCACTTAAACTCTTGGAAAAAATACAGTCAAATTTTGATCGTTTTTTGTTTTATCGTTGTATTTGGTTTTCTTGATGAACTTCATCAGTCTACTGTTGCGGGTAGAAGTTCAAGTTGGCGTGACCTAGTTGCTGATGGTTTTGGTGGGCTTATCGGTGCATCGCTTTACCAGTTCTTTCAAAATAAAACTAAACGTATTATTAAATAGCCTGTAATACTGTAGAACAGTTGTGTTTACTGTTGAGCAGTTCACGTTTCAAGCGAGTTGTTACTGTATGAATGGCAGTGGTAATTATAATAAATAAAAGAAAGGTTATTAATTTAAGAATGGCTAATAAAAAAAATAAGGTTTTGATCGTCTATCACAGCTTTGCTCATTATCGTGCGGCTGTTGTAGAAGCCCTCGCAAGTAGCAAACAATATGATTTTGTTTTTTGTAGTTCGGCTAAGTCGTATGATCCTTCTATTAAATTAATGAATTTTTCAGATGATATTGCTTTTGAAAATGCAGAGCTTAGTTTTTGGGGCCCTTTCATCTTTCAGAAAAACTTGAAAAATATCATAAGTAGAGAAGACTACAAAGCTGTAATATTTTTGGGTAACCCTTATATCCTATCCTATTGGATACCCACTATTACGCTTCGCTTGAAAGGTGTTGCCGTTCTGTTTTGGACACATGGTTGGCTCAACTCAAAAGACGCCTTCTTAAAACGAACCTTGAGGAATGTATTTTATCGTCTTAGCGATGGTCTACTACTCTATGGCAATCGAGCAAAAAGGTTAGGCTTGGAATATGGTTTTCGAGATGAAGAGATGTTTGTTATCTCTAACAGCCTTGATTTTACTAAAATGCGAGAGATTTTCTTACGTGTAAAACAGTACTCTAAAGTAGAGATACGTGATGAACTTAATATTCCCCAGACCAGTCGTGTTTTGATTTGTAGCGCAAGATTGATCGAATCTTGTCGTTTTGATCTACTTATAGAGTCGGCGGCAAAGTTAATAGAACAAGGGCATGATGCCTATGTCTTGCTCATAGGTGATGGTGTTGCGAAAGAAAGTCTGATCAAGCTTGCAGAACAGCTTTCTGTACCGCTAAAGATAACGGGGGCTTGTTATGATGAAGAACTTATCGGTAAATATTTTTATTCCGCAGATGTTGCAGTTTCTCCAGGAAAAGTTGGACTCTCTGTTATTCACAGCTTCACCTATGAGACACCAATGATTACGAACGATAATTTCGATGTGCAAGGCCCAGAGTATGAAGCGATTATTCCAGATGAAACAGGAGACTTTTTTAAAGAAAGTGATGTTTCCGACTTAACTAGAGCGATTGATAAGTGGTTGAGGCATACAAGTAAACCAGAACATCAAGTTGGTCAGAAATGTGTAGAAAGGGTCGAGCATCACTTTTCTCCAAGTGTACAGTGTCGAGAAATTGAAAATGCTATAGAGAAGGTTCTCTCTTGAACACTACTGAATTAAGGCTCAAATTACGAGGCATAAAATGTAGACTCAAACAATTCTCGCTAGGTTTGAAACACGCACATAAAACGGTATATATCGCGAAGAACTGTGAGATTTCAAAAGACCTTATTGCTGAGGAGTTCGTCTATATTGGCCCTTTGTGCTTGGTTGGACCTAGAGTTGAACTTGGAGCTTATACTATGCTTGCTCCACGAGTCGTGTTTGTCGGAGATGATCATGTCTTTGAAGTGCCTGAAGTACCTACCATATTTTCTGGACGACCAGAAGTAAGAAAAACGAAAGTAGGGCGTGATGTTTGGATTGGCGCAAACTGTGTCATCATGGCTGGTGTTACGATCGGTCCAGGTGCCATTATTGCTGCAGGCTCGGTCGTGACTAAGGATGTACCTGCTTGTGAAATACACGGTGGTGTGCCAGCTAAAAGAATTAAGAACAGATTCAAGACTGAGCAAGAAAAGGAAAGTCACCTTAAATATTTAAATCTTCCACCAAAACGTGGAGATTTTTGTAAAAGTGTCGATACAGAGGAATAACTACTTTGATTCGAACAAGGAAGCACTGTTTAATTTAAGGGATTATGAAATTATCAATCCGTAACATAAGTAACATGTACAAGAATATTGTATCGAAGTAGTATTGCAGATTATAGATTTACACGAATTACTTTATTCATTGTCTTAACAATAATTATCTTTTCATAACTTCTACCGCAGTTGAATATAGCTGTTTTAGAAACGAATATAGAAATATAAAACCTATGTCCAAAGCAAAAGTAGCCTTGATTACAGGTGTCACTGGTCAGGATGGCGCATATCTAGCAGAATTTTTACTCGGAAAGGGCTATGAAGTCCATGGCATTAAACGCCGTAGCTCTTTATTTAATACTGACCGTATTGACCATTTATACCAAGATCCACATGAAAGTGACCGTATGTTTATGCTGCACCATGGGGATTTAACGGACTCAACGAGTTTGATCAGAATTATTCAGGAAACGCAACCTGATGAGATCTATAATTTAGCCGCTCAGTCACATGTAGCTGTTTCTTTTGAAGAGCCTGAATATACGGCTAATTCAGACGCGCTAGGCCCGTTACGAATTTTAGAAGCCATTCGAATTTTAGGTCTTGAGAAAAAAACACGGTTTTATCAAGCGTCTACATCAGAGTTATATGGTGAGGTTCAAGAAACACCGCAGAAAGAAACCACGCCTTTTTATCCTCGCTCACCTTATGGTGTAGCAAAGCTTTATGCCTATTGGATTACGATCAATTATCGTGAGTCTTATGGTATCTATGCATGTAATGGCATATTGTTTAATCACGAATCGCCTTTACGTGGAGAGACTTTTGTTACTAGAAAAATCACTCGTGCCTTGGCTCGAATTAAACTAGGCCTGCAAAAGAAACTGTTCCTGGGCAACATGGATGCATTACGAGATTGGGGCCATGCAAAAGACTACGTTGAAATGCAATGGTTGATGTTGCAGCAAGATAAGCCCGAAGATTTCGTCATTGCAACAGGCGAACAGTTCTCAGTTCGAGATTTCGTTACCATTGCGGCAAACCATCTTTCGATAGAAATCGAGTGGCAAGGTGAAGGTCTCGAAGAAAAAGGTATTAATAAAGAAACGGGGGAAGTCATTGTTGAGGTTGATCCACGTTACTTCCGACCAGCCGAAGTCGAAACGTTACTTGGTGATGCATCAAAAGCAAAAGAAAAGCTTGGTTGGACACCGAAGATCAGTTTCGCTGAACTAGTGGAAGAAATGGTTGCTGAAGATTTAAAAATAGCAAGCCGTGATTCTCTGGTTGAAAAAGTTGGTTATAAAGTGTTTAAACATCAAGAATAAAAACTATTGGGAATATATGTAATATTCACTAAAGTTAGAGCATAAAAAAATATCATGACTAATTTCCAGAAACATATGCCTAAAGATGCCGCTATATATGTTGCAGGGCATAATGGGCTTGTCGGATCAGCAATTGTTCGTTCTTTGAAAAACACAGGTTATACGAACCTTATTTTAAAGAGCAGCAAAGAGATTGACTTGCGGAGCCAAGCCACGGTTCATGATTTTTTTCAACAAGAAAAACCTGAATATGTATTTTTAGCAGCGGCCAAAGTCGGTGGGATTTATGCTAATAATGCAGCACCCGCTGAGTTTCTTTATGATAATTTAATGATAGAAAGTAATATCATTCATAGTGCATATCTATCAGGAGTCAAAAAACTACTGTTTTTAGGTAGTACTTGTATATATCCTAAAATGGCTCCACAGCCATTAAAAGAAGACTATCTTCTGACAGGTGCTTTAGAGCCAAGCAATGAGTGGTATGCGGTTGCAAAGATTGCTGGTATAAAAATGTGTCAGGCTTATCACAAGCAGTATGATTGTAATTTTATCTCTGCAATGCCGACGAATCTTTATGGCCCCGGAGATAACTTTGATTTACAAAACTCCCATGTATTACCGGCAATGATTCGAAAGTTCCATGAGGCGAAAGTCAATGGCGATAAAGAGGTTGTTATTTGGGGAACAGGAACCCCTAAAAGAGAGTTCTTATATGTTGATGATTGTGCCGAAGCATGTGTCCACTTGATGAATAGCTACTCAGATGAAGTTTTCGTCAACGTTGGAACTGGTGAAGACATCTCGATTAGAAACTTAGCGGAACTGATTAAAAAGGTGACAAGCTTTGAAGGGGAAATAACGCATGATATGTCTAAACCAGACGGCACACCTAGAAAATTAGTGGATGTTGATAAGCTACATAAACATGGTTGGAAAGCTGTTGTTACGATTGAAGAAGGTATTGAACGTACATATGACTGGTTTTTATCGCACCAGAACAGCCTAAGAACTAAATAGATTAATATGTCAAAAATCATCTTTATCAATAGATTTTTTTATCCCGATCACTCTGCAACTAGCCAAATGCTGACAGACTTAGTTTTTGGGCTAGTCGAGGGTATAGATGATGAAGAAATTCATATTGTCACAAGTCGACAACAGTACGATACACCTGATGCATTATTGGAAAAATACGAGCTAATTAATAAGGTACATGTTCATAGGATTTGGACGTCACGATTTGGTCGTCAAAACTTATTAGGTCGAGTTGTTGATTACCTTAGTTTTTACATATCTTCTATCTTTATACTTTTCGGTTTAACAAAAAAGAATGATATTGTTGTCGCGAAAACTGATCCGCCTTTAATCTCAGTAATTGCCGCTGGTGTTGCAAAAGTTAAAGGCGCGCACCTATATAACTGGCTACAAGATTTATTCCCTGAGGTTGCCGCTGAACTGGGGATGAAGTTTGCGCGAGGCTGGCCTTATACAATGCTTAAAAAAGTCCGAAATAAGACACTGATGCAAGCGAAATCGAATATTGTCATCGGTAAAGCGATAGCTAATAAGCTTAGATCAGAAGGTATTCCAGATGATAAAATAACCATTATTCATAATTGGGCAGATGAGGATCAAATTAAACTAGTTTCCCACGAACAGAATACACTTAGATATGATTGGGGCTTAAGCGAAAAGTTTGTTGTTGGTTATTCCGGTAACTTAGGCCGTAGTCACGACTTCTCTACTATTCTTGCTGCTGCTGAGTCTTTGAAGAATAATGATGATATCCGTTTCTTGTTAATTGGAGGCGGTGCACAATTAGAAAGTATTAAACAAGAATGTATAGATAGAAAGCTTTCTAATATCGTTTTCAAACCTTATCAGCCAAGAGATATGCTTTCTGAAAGCTTATCTGTCTCCGATATCCATCTAATTAGTTTAAAACCTGAATTAGAAGGCCTAATATTACCTTGTAAGTTCTATGGTATTTTAGCTGTCGGCAGACCTGTGATTTTTATTGGTGCCGAAGATGGAGAGATCGCCGAAGTGGTGAAGAAAGAGTCTTGCGGTTACTCTATAACACAAGGAGATACTGGAAATTTAATAGAGTCAATTCTTAAAGAAATTAACCTACTACGAAATACAGAAGATGGTTCGAAGAAAATAAGAAAGCTTTTCGATGATTCTTATTCAAAAAAACGTGCTATAACTGAGTTTGCAGAGGTCTTTAGACGCTAACGTTACTGTATGATTGAATTTATTCAATTAAGTATGATTTAACGGACTTCTTTTTTACTAATCGAATAAGACATCTCAACGATTTTGTCAATACCTGAAATTTTCTATGATATCTAAATTTATAAATAAAGCACTTGAATCTTCTCTTGTGCAAAGGATCATGAAGGGCGCAGGCTGGAACCTTATAGCAACGTTTCTTGCACGTGGAGTTCCTTTGATTGCAATGATAGAAGTTGCAAGAATCATAGATAAAACTTCGTATGGAGAGCTTGGTGCAGTAACAGGAACGGTCGGAATGTTCGGTGTGCTCGCAGCTGCAGGTATGGGGATTACGGCAGCAAAACATGTCGCTGAATTTCGAAACTCTAATAAAGAATGTACTGGCCGCATTATTTGCATGTCTACCGTTACGTCTACAACGGTGGGGGTCATACTAGGGCTGTTTCTTTTCTTTGCTGCAGACTGGATGGCATCTCATGTTTTAGGCGAACCTCACTTAGCGGAGGGTTTACGGGTAGGTGCGTTCATATTAATATTGACCGCACTACAAGCTGCTCAAACAGGCGTGTTAATTGGGTTTGAGGCATTCAAGCTGATGTCAATGGCGAATGTTATTCTTGGTATTTTAACATTCTCATTCGTTGTTTATGGTGCAACAGTAGGGCACTTATATGGCACTCTTATTGGTTTCCTTGGGGCAGGCATTGCTGGTGTCATAATCAATACTTTTGCAATTCGAAAAGTCATGGCTGCGGAGTCTGTACCTTTTAGAATGAATATGACACCAAGTGAGTGGCATATCCTGAGACATTTCAGTTTACCGTCTCTAGCGGGTGCATTAATGTTCGCCCCTGTTCATTGGCTAAGTATGACAATGCTTATCAATCAGCCTGAAGGCTTCTCCGAAATGGCTGTGTTTACCGCGGCTAATAAATGGTTTGCGTTATTGTTATTTTTACCAGGGGTTATTACAAATACCTTGATGCCTATATTTTCCGGGTTGGTAAATGATGGAGACTACGTTAAATTAAAAGAGTCTTTAAAAACGGGAGCAGGAATGATTGCATTGATTATCCTGCCAATGAGTGTGGTCATCATTATCGCTAGCCCATTGATTATGAAGTTATATGGCCCTGCCTATTCAGATGGCTGGCCCGTTTTTGTTGCTATCGTTTTGGCTGCAGTTTCGGCCGGGGTCGTTAATCTTTTAACGAATTTACTCGCTGCTTTCAATAGAATGTGGGTCCGATTGATTAGTGATATTGCTTGGGCAGCTATATATATATTAGGTACATACTATCTCTTGCAGCTTGGATATGGCGCACTAGGATTAGCAGTGGCTATGTTTATGGCTTTTATGGTGAAGACTATAATAGTGTTGATTATCTTGGTTCATCATATGAACACTAAACTTCCTATACAGACCGACTAAGAAGGTTGAATGTATCGCTTGAAAGGTAGTTTACGCATTAAAAATTCTGACCTCTATACATAATTTATACGAGTGTGAATTAAAGATTAAAGTAATTGTGTCGGCTTTTTGATATTTTTATAGTATAAAGAACATCGTTTTAAACAACGCAAGTCGATGTAAAGACTGGATTAGAAAAACTAACAATAGCAATTTCTATATGACACCGATAACTATATTTATTTTATGTTTTGTCGTACTTTTTGGTATGACCGCTAAAAGGCCTGTGTTTGTCATTGGTGCTATGTTATCGGTCTATGTTATTGAGCAGTTAGCACAAGCTTCTGCGCCATTCTTTGTAGCGAACGCTTCTTTAATTAATTTATTAATCGGTGCTGGTGTTGGTTTTGCTCTTATGATGAAAGAGCAAAAACTGAGTTACTTAGCGCTACCTAAGTTAAAAATAGTGCTAATTTCGACGCTTATTTATATCTACGCTGGGGTATCGACCTTTTGGGCTTATGAACCTGAGTATAGCCTGATTCAAGTCCAGGTGGCATTACCTTATATCATTCTCTATTTACTTCTTGCTACATGGCTCATTGATACACCAGAAGACTATAGAATGCTGTACAAGTCTGTAGTGATTATTGGTACTTTACTACTAGGAACGCTTTTGGTTTCAGGAAAACTTGAAGCTGGTGGTGTTCGAATTCCTTGGCTGCATGACTTCTATGGAGAAGAAATTAGACAAAACTACCTAGAAATAGGCAAGCTTGCAGGGTTAGTTATATTAATCTCTTTACTTTCAGATATTTGGAATACATCAAGAATCTGGAGGTACAGCCGGTGGCTAGTCGCACTACTTTGTTTAGCTATTAGTATCAAATCTGGTGCACGTGCACAAACTGTTTTTACCTTAGGTGTGTTAGTTCTGTTTTTACCTCTAAGATATCCACTTGCAAAAGTTAAGAATTTACTTCTTTTCATCATTGCAGCACCTATCTTAGTTTATTCAATTAAGTTGTTTCTTGATATTTATTGGGGTGGTTCAAACCGTTGGTCACCAGATGCAGTTGGTGAAGAGTCTGTCGGCGGAAGGTTGCAGATGGCTACATTTTTAGTAAGAGAGTGGCTTGCTAGTGAACCACTAGCTTTATTCTTTGGCCTAGGAAGTTCATCATCTTATCAAGTTCTATTTCCTAAGTTTCATCAGCCTTACTCACACATTATTCCTGCGGAGGTTATAGCTGAACTCGGGTTTGTTGGATTTATAATGTTCTGCGGTGTTCTTTTCTTTTACGTATTTAAGTTTCTACAACAATATACAAGAAAATTCACCAACCAATCAAAAGCCTTACTTCTACCACTAGGCGCGGTGTTTGTTTATATTTTTCTGCTTACATTAAAGCAAGGTTCTTTGCTTTCAAGTATGCATTTATTTTATTTTGGTTCACTGATTGTATTACTCAAAAAGGTCGAACAGGCCGACTTACTCATGACAACGGAAAAACGACGAATAGTCACCACTCAATGATTATTCAAGGGAGACAACACAATGGTATTAAAGTCTAAATTTTTAGGGTTCTTTCTTTTAATCTTATCAAGCACGAGTGGGTGTAATAGCCAAGAGTTACCTGTAGAGCTTGATGTTGAGCTTGCACAAATGAAGTTAGACAGAGGCTTTATTCTGTTTGATGCAACGGCTTACACTAGCAAACCAAACTTGGCTGTGTATGGTTTTAAGCCGATGCAAAATATTCAAGCATTTTGGGATGCTGGTGAAAGCCAAGAAAACTTACCAAGTGAGGCGCGTGTAAAAGCTCTATCACGCAAAGTTCTTAAAGACAAAGAAGTAGCCTTTGTTGATATTGAGCATTGGCCCTTACAAGGAACAGAGAAGCAGGTAAAGGTAAGTTTATTAAAGTATAAAACGGTACTCGACTGGGTTAAAGAAGCCTCTCCTCAAGTTAAACTAGGTTTATATAGTATGTTTCCTATTCGAGATTATTGGCGAGCGGTAAAAAGTGAAAGTCACCATGAATACAAACAATGGCAAAGAGAAAATGATCAATTAAAAGCATTAGCCGAAAGCGATAGTGTCGACATTATTTATCCTTCTATCTATACCTACTATCGTGATCAAGAAGGCTGGGTAAAGTATGCTATCGCCAACATAAAAGAAGCAAGAAGGCTGAATCCTAATAAGCCTGTTTATGTTTTTTTATGGCCCCAATATCATGGTTCAAGTAAATTGTTTAGACATACTTATATAGCTGGAGACTATTGGAAGCTTCAGTTAGAAACTGTTTATAAGTACGCGGATGGCGTCATTATTTGGGGTGGTTGGGACTTTGATAAATGGAAGGCTGAGGCTTGGAATGACTCTGCACCATGGTGGAAGTCGACACAAGAGTTTGTCAAAGACATAGCAAGCAAGGAATAACTGATTAAAAAACACATGCTTAATAATCGGATTCTGGAATAATCATACATAAAAGCTGCTAAGTTAGTGATTAAAAGGTGGTATTAATAGGATTTCACAATTATTTATTCACTAATAAACACGCTATCCGTTAGAGTATAGCTAATGATAACTAGACCAAACTGCTTTATAAACCCGCATAGTAAACAGAACAAATTGGGACGTTTAACATGGACTTGGGTGTATTATATTTTGTTCAGGCCTTCTCCGTGGTTTCTGAACTCGTGGCGTATATTTTTACTTCGCTTGTTTGGTGCAAAAATAGGTTCTGCTTCTATTCCTTCAACGGTAAAGGTTTGGGCACCTTGGCGGCTAAAGGTTGGGGACGAAGTTAATTTAGATGAAAATGTTAACCTCTATAATGTATTTGGAATAGAAATTGAAGACAGGGTCATTATTAGTCAAGGCTCTTTCTTATGTGGTGCGTCGCATGATTATGAAAGCCCTATTTATCCCTTAACAGGAGATTGTATTACTGTAAAAAGCGACAGTTGGATCACTGCAGAGTGTTTTATAGGTCCGGGAGTCACCGTTGATTCAGGGACCGTTGTTGGTTCACGCGCAGTTGTATGCAACAACCTGCCTGCGTGGAGTGTTGTTGCTGGTAATCCGGCAAAGGTTATTAAAGAAAGAGTGTTAAAAAATAATATTTAAGAGAAGGCCTGCTGTTTGAGGGCGAAATTATGAACGATATTGTTAAAAAATACGCTGATATAGAAGATACAGTTTTCATGTCAGTAGAAGAAGCGAAGGTGCTTTCAGAAGAGTTAGCTGATCGGGCTAAACAACTGGATATAGAGTTTGATCAGATCGTCGGTATCGCTAATGGCGCTCGTTTGATGACGACTATTATCGCAGAAAGAATGGGTTTACCTTATCAAATGCTAACAATAAGAAGAAAAGGTAGTGTCATTAAAGAGTATTTAAGCCGTTTTCCTCTCTTAATTCGTTTTTTCTCGTTTTGGTATAGTATTCCTGTCCTTAAATATCCATTAGTAGAAGCCATGTGTCGATTACGAGGTTTATCTGATACGAGCGACTTGAATTCTAGTAAGAGCAATAAATCTAATCAGCTCAAGAACATACTGATCGTAGATGATGCTCTTGAGTTTGGAAGCACAATAGAAGCTGCTAAAACGATAATGAAAAGCAACAACGAGAATGCCAATATCGTTGTTGCAGTGATCTCATGGCGTGTATTGCGTCCCAATGAAGAGCAGGTAGCGACCCCAGACATTTTTATAACCAGAATGGTTCAGCATTACCCTTGGTCAATGAACAGCCCACACTTCACAGAATATGAGCAGTGGCTTATAGATCATGATGCTTGATACAGTAAGTGAATGTAAAGACAAAATTTTACTAATAGATCTTGATGGAGTACTTGTTACAGAAGGCTCTGGCGACACAAAGATCGGTTTTGAAATTATAGCTATTCATGAACAACTAACCGAACAGTTAGCTAGCATAAAAATGCCGATTGCTTTATTAACCCATAGATCACGTGGTGAAGCTTTGCAAATTATCAGTGCTTTGGGTCTTAGTAACTTTAATTTTGCGGCAATCTTTACCGCAAATGATCTTTTTATCAATGGTCTTCGATATAAGGGACTTTCTTTTTTACTCAGGAATGGTTCAAGAAAAAGCATTATATTGTCTCAAATAGAGAATATGTTCAATATTCCGGCAGTCAATGTCGCACTAATTGATGATAGGCTATGTAACATAGAAGATCTTCTAGAAGCAGGAGCTGGTTTAGGATTGTGCGCGCCGGCTGCAAAGCTGAGCGAGGGGAGACAATTACAGGCTTTTGATCTGGGCGCAGCTTTCGAAAAAGTGCATCATTGGTGTCAACAAGGCTCACATTCAGATTCAATTATTCACTTAGAACCTGTTACATCAAAGCTTCATTCCGCTGCCAACACAGGGATCATAATGAAAAGAGACTGGAATGATTTTTATGGGCTGACTCGTTCTGGTTTTCGCCATGGTAGGCAGCTGTTTCTAAAACTAATCGCTAAGTAATTATGACCGATAAAATGATATCTGTACCACAAATGCAACCTTGCCTAGGCAAAGAAGAAGCTGACGCTGTATATAAAGTTGTTGAGTCAGGCTGGATTACCGAAGGGGCTGAGTCTGAAAAGTTTAGTCGACAGCTAAATAAAATGATCGGTTGTGATTATGGTGTTTTTGCACCAAATGGAACTTTAGCTCTTTATTTAGGTTTAGTTGCGATGGGCATAGGTGTTGGGGATGAAGTTCTGGTTCCTGATACAACATTCATAGCATCTGCGAACGCTGTGATTATGGCTGGTGCAACCCCTGTTTTTGTTGATGTGAATAGACGTAATTTTCAAATAGATGTTGCAGATGCTACAAAATACTTGTCAAACAAGACGAAAGCGATTATGCCGGTCCATCTATATGGAATGATAGCTAATATGAGTGAAGTTATGGAGTTTTCAAGCACCCATGATCTTCTCGTCATTGAAGATGCTGCACAGGCCTTAGGAGTTCATTACAAAGGCCAACATTCTGGAACGTTTGGTGATGTTGGTTGTTTTTCATTCTTTGCTGATAAAACAATGACAACCGCAGAAGGTGGTTATGTTGTTTGTCAGACTGAAGAGACATATAAGAAACTACTATACCTTCGCAACCAGGGACGTCTAGACCGTGGATCATTTGTTCATCCTGAAATTGGTTATAATTTTCGGATAACTGATATGCATGCAGCAATGGGACTTGTTCAGTTAAAAAAATTAAACTGGATTATCCAACGAAAGCATGAGATTTATTCTTGGTATCGTGAGCAGCTTGAAACTCAGAAAGCAATTACATTTTTAGAAATAGAACCTGGTTCAGAATTTGTACCATTCAGAACCGTTGTCTTGGCAGAGAGATTAGAAGCATTAATGGAATATTTAAATAACAATGGAGTAGGGACTAGAGGGTTCTTTTATCCATTACATAAACAGCCGTGCTATCAGTACATGGTTGAAGAAGGGCGTGATCTTTCAGATGAGAATTATCCTAATGCAACCTACGGTAACAAGCATGGTTTATGCCTAGCTACATTCCCTACATTAGAACGAGAACAAGTTGATCATGTTTGCAAGATGATTAATGATTTTTACTCTCGTTAACTATATTCATTAATGTTTTATTTATGCTAAGTCAGGTAAGCTTGTGCAGTCTTGTCTCGCGACTTTTATTGATAAGTCGTAAGACAGAGACAATGACAGTAGGTGAATGACTTGCTATTAGGCCTAGAATTCATATATTCAAGCTTTTGAGCAACAATTTATAAGTCAAAGTTCCTAATAAAAGGGTTTGACTATTATATTCTTAAAAAGCAGAATACGGCTCAATACTGATTATAGTATCCAAGGAGGGGAGCCCTGGAATTATGAAATATATTCACACGCTCACAGGGTTGAGAGGCTTAGCTGCATTAATTGTCTTTATTTCTCACTCCGCCAACGAATCAATGTTGCCAGCGGCATTAGGGCTTGGGTTTGGTCAAGTCGGTGTCATGATATTTTTTGTCCTCAGTGGTTTTTTGATTTCACATTTATATGTTAAAGAAGACTTTAATAGCGAAAATGTTAAGAGATATTTTTTCGCTCGTGTAGCAAGAATTTTCCCGCTCTACCTTTTACTATTATTTCTCTCTCTTCTAATTTCACAGTACATCTATCCAGAGTTTTTTTATCACTTTAGTGGTTTTCCGGAATTTCTGCGTTCACTATTATTCATTAATGCCCCTTTTGCATTTTGGACAATTCCGGTCGAAGTTCAGTTCTATATAACATTTTTAGGTTTCTGGTACTTATATAAAAAATATGCAAATCCTTATGTATTGGCTCTCTTTATAGTTATTACTCTTATTCCTAGCTTTTTAATTTATTTGAAGTTTCAAGAAACACCCAATATTGTTTCTTTATATTCATACGCGTTCTATATTGGGGTGATAACAGCTTTAATCCAGAAGAAGATACGTGATAATAAGTTAGTAATAAAAGTGGCCTCAATTGCTGGTTATCCATTAATATTTTTCATTTTTGTGAATCTGCCAATATTGAGACAAGAGTTCGGACTGATCTACAGTGAATATTTTTACTTTAGAACTTGGGGTGACCCCATTATTTGGGTAAGCGTTTATAGTCTCTTTATCTGTGCGGTAGTAGATTCTAAAAGTTTGTCTTTTTTAAAGACAAAATTCTTTATTTATCTAGGAAAAATTTCTTATGGCTTTTACCTGATGCACTATCCTGTGATTATGTGTTTTAAAGGTCTAGAGATCTCTCCTTTAAGTCAA
Source organism: uncultured Pseudomonadota bacterium (assembly GCA_913058255.1). GTDB lineage: Bacteria > Pseudomonadota > Gammaproteobacteria > CAJXQU01 > CAJXQU01 > CAJXQU01. The sequence goes on from CAJXQU010000002.1 coordinate 146,088, forward strand.
TGCATCTCAGCTTTTATTGTAACTATCACTATAGCTCACATTTCTTATCATTATTTTGAAAGGCCGGTGGGAAGGTTGATAAGGAATTATCCGACTGCTAAACAGGCACTACGTGCGCAAAGTGAGAAAAGTTAAGATTTATTCTTAGTCATTGTCATTCTTGGTAGCGAAATTGATACCAATGATGACCAATCATCTCATGTAACATATTTCTACTCAGCTCTAAAGAGTCACTTTCTGGTAAAAGTTTTGTGAAAATAGGTGAGTTTTTTCCCGCAGAATAAAAAATAGTTGGGGCAGGGGTAACATCAAAACCCGTGTCTTTAAAAATACTGGCAGCACGCTTCATATGCGATGCATGAGTGACTAGGTATATTTTATTGATCTTCTCTTGCTGTAGTATGTCGAAACTAAACTGCGCATTTTCGGCGGTACTCTTGCTCTCTGTCTCTAACCACTTTGCTGAATACTGAAAGTCTTCCTCGAGCACTCGGTTAATAATGGTAGCTTCAGACTCAGTTTTCAAGAAGACACTTCCTCCAGTAATAAGAAGTGGTAAGCCTGTTTGTCTTTGAAGACGCATTGCATACCTGATCCGCTCGAGAACATTGGCGTAGGGTAGGGCTTCCCCATATTCAGGCATAGAAACGTAACGACCGCCACCGAGTAACACGATGGCCTGTCTATCTGTATTTTTGTCCAGAGTTGGAGGCAGTGGCTTTTTAGTTTCGACTTTTTTCGCTAGCTCATGACTAATATAGGTCGTGCTAAGCAAGTAAAGTGTAAAGACTGAAGTCACGATCAAAACCTTACCCAGTACTGCAGATTTTTTCAGGAATAAGTAACCGATTAAAATAACTAGAATGTTTATTCCAGGCGGTAAAATGAGCGCTTTAATTATATAAAGTGTTGATGTATCCAACTATGTACGATTCCCTGCTTGTAAGTCTGCATGGTAGGAAGAGCGAACCATTGGGCCACTAGCAACATTTTGAAAGCCTAACGAATGTCCAAATTCTGCGAGCTTATCAAATTCTTCAGGTGTTAAATAGCGAGCAACAGGTAAATGGTGACGGCTAGGCTGTAAGTATTGACCCAAAGTAATCATGTCACAACCATGTGCTTTTAGATCGCGTAATACGTCACGAACTTCTTCAAGATCTTCACCCAAGCCCAGCATTATTCCTGATTTTGTTGGAATGCTAGGATTTCTTGATTTAAATTGTTTGATCAAGTTTAGCGACCACTGATAGTCAGCACCAGGACGAACCTGCTTATACATAGAGGGCACCGTTTCTAAATTGTGATTAAAGACATCCGGTAAACCCTTATCGAGATTATCCAATGCTTTTTCTAGTCGACCACGAAAGTCTGGTACTAATACTTCGATTTTTATACCTATGTTGTGTTCTCGTATCTGGTTGATACAGTTTGCGAAATGTTCTGCCCCTCCATCACGTAAATCATCTCGATCGACCGAGGTTACAACGACATATTTTAATCCCATTATCGCGACTGCATCAGCAAGGTTTTTGGGTTCGTCTAGATCTAAAGGGTTCGGCCTGCCGTGTGCAACGTCACAAAAAGGGCAACGCCTAGTGCAGAGCTCACCCATTATCATAAAAGTTGCTGTCCCATGAGCAAAACACTCACCGAGGTTTGGACAAGCAGCTTCTACACAAACCGTGCTGAGCTTCTTTTCTTTAACAAGACTTTTAATTCTTTGTACATTTGGATCAGTCGGTGCTTTAGCTCTGATCCAGCTAGGTTTGCGTGGCAGCTTTCCTTCGGTTGGAATAACTTTTATAGGAATTCTTGCAACTTTTTCAGCACCCCGTTGGGCTCTTGTCGGTGTAGTTTTCATGTTAGTTTGGTAATGAGTTTTCCCAGTTAGCAAATTCTGAATTATAGTTTAAATGTACACATAATATCTTGATTAGATCGTTACGGATATTTAATAGAGTATGATCTTGGCTTAGATCTGATAATTGTGTGATTTTCATTCCTGAGTAACCACATGGATTTATACGAAGAAAAGGTTCAAGATCCATATGGACATTGAGCGCAAGCCCATGGAAGGTGCAACCTTTACGTACGCGTAGTCCCAATGCTGCAATTTTCGATTGAGCAACATAAATACCCGGAGCTTTTTCTCGACGTTCGGACACAACCCCATATTTTTTGAGGAGGTCGATGACGGTCTGTTCTAGCAAATTCACCAAACCTTTTATCGTTAGATCTAAACGGCGCAGATTCAGTAAAACATAACAAATTAATTGTCCTGGGCCGTGGTAGGTTATTTGGCCACCACGATCGATTTGTAATACTGGAATATCACCAGCATCGAGAATATGTTCTTTTTTACCAGCAAGACCTTGCGTAAAAATAGGAGGATGTTCGAGTAGCCAGATCTCATCGTTTGTTTGATCTGTACGGTTTTCATTGAATGCTTGCATGGCTTCCCAAGCCGGCTTGTATTCGACTTGGCCAAGTTGTCGGATTGTAAGGTTCACAGTGCCATCAATACATGTTCATGCGCGCTGAGATCGATATAAATATCATCGAGCTGTACCTTGCTCGTAGCAGTAATACTGATGGAAACCGAAAGGTACTTTCCATTGCTACTTTGACGAGATTTCGCTGCGGTATGCGGAAGATCTTCAATATGGTCTCGGACAATCTCTAGGATTAATTGTTCAAAAGAATCTGTGGCAAGCCCCATTGCTTTAATTTGAAACTCACATGGAAATTCTAATAATGTTTCATGGTCTTTATTTTCCAGATTTGAACTTTTTTTATCTGACATTTCTATCTTCTTTTAATCACTGTAAATATGCTGATGGTTTAGTGACTTTTTCCATAAATAATTGCGTAAATGTATTCACATCTACGGGACGACTATAGTGATAGCCCTGTCCATAATCACATCCTGTTTCTTCTAAAAAGGCTAGTTGTGATTGCTCCTCAATACCTTCAGCGACTACATTGAGCTGCATATTGTGGGCTAAGCCAATAACACCTCTGACGATGGCTGCATCATCTGCATCGACGGTAACATGTTGTATAAAGCTACGATCAATTTTGAGTGTGTTGACTGGAAAGTGTTTAAGGTAGGTAAGAGATGAGTAACCGGTTCCAAAATCATCCAACGAAATTTGGGTACCTAGTAAGCGTAATTTTTTTAACATAGTAATACTTTTTTCCATGTTATTCATCAAGGTACTTTCTGTAATTTCTAATTCAAGCATATTAGGATTAATACCAGCTTTTTTGATGATTCTCGACAGACGTAAGTGAAAATCTTTTTGCCCCAATTGAACAGGAGAAAGATTGATCGCTACAGGGATCGGTTTATAGCCTTGAATATCCCACTCTTTTATTTTTTCGCAGGCAGTTTCAATGATGGTTTCACCGAGCGGAATGATCAAGCCTGTTTTTTCTAAAATATTAATAAACTCTTCAGGGGCGATGATACCAAGGTCAGGATGATTCCAGCGTAGAAGTGCCTCCATACCTACCAGTTTCTTATTCGATATAGACATTTTAGGTTGATAGTACAATACGAACTGCTTCTCATCGATCGCCTTACGCAAGCTAGTCTCCAAGGTCAGACGCTCGAATGCACGTGCATTCATTTTCGGTGTATAAAATTTATAACCATCACCGCCTTGTCTTTTTGCATGATAAAGTGCCGTTGCACTAGTCTTTAACAAGGTATCCGTATTTTTTCCATCGTTAGGATAGACACTGATCCCAATACTGGCTGTTATACGTATTTCCTGACCAGAAACTTGATAAGGATCTGTTAAGGCTTTGGTGATACTTTTTGCAATTTGAGCAGCCTCATCTACCTCATATATTTTGGGTAAGACAACAACAAACTCATCACCTTCTCCATGAGAGATCGTTAAAGGTTTATCTAAATTTTTCTTATTAAAAACTAGGTTATAGTCCTTATGAGTAAAGTAAGATGATTCTTTGATGCTACGAATAAGTCGAATTGCAACTTTTTTAATTAAGTTTTCACCGAAAGCATCACCGTATGAATCAGTGATTAATTTAAACCTATCTAACGTAATGGTCAGAGTCGCAATGGATTGCTCAGAAAAATTCGATGCAGCTATATAGTTATCGAGCAGACGTTTCAACAGAGTTCTGTTAGGTAGTCCAGTTACTTTATTGTAATAAGACAAGCTTTTGATGCGATTTTCAGATTTTTTCTTACTCGTTATGTCTTGTAGTGTGCCGACTAGTTTCGAGGCTTTCCCATGCTCATCAAATATGATTTTTCCAGTCTGAAGTACGGTACTAATTTTAGCATTTGCTAGAACAACCCTATGTTCCAGTTTATAAGAAGAATGCTTTTCTATAGCTTGGTGTATGGCTTTTTTGATCTTGAGCTTATCGGCGGGGTGAGCGGTTTGTAGAATTTCTATAAAAGGAGCTGAGCTTTGTGATGCTGGGAGGCCGAGAATTTGCGTAATTTCTTCTGACCAACTAAACCGGTTATCAGAAGCGGTCCATTGCCAATGCCCCATCTTAGCCACTCGTTGTGCAGTTTCTAATTGTGAGCGAGTATTTTTAAGTTCTTCTGAAATATTTTGAGCTTTCAATAGAAAGCGTATTTTATGTTTGAGTAATACGGGATTAAATGGTTTAACGAGAAAGTCTGTCGCGCCAGCTTCATAGGCCTTATCAATCGAGTCGATGTCATCCAATGAAGTCATAAAGACGAGTGGAGTTTGTCTCTCCGTTTCGATGTTTCGAATCCGTCGACATGTTTCATAACCGTCAACATCAGGTAGTAATACGTCAAGCATGATCAAGTCAGGGCGGAAACTGCGAAAAGCTTCGATCGCGCTGTTGCTATCGACGGCGATGATAACTTCATAGAGATCATTTGGTAAAGATTTTTGTATTAGACGGCAGATCTCTAAATCATCATCAACGATTAATAGAGTTGTTTTTTTTATCTTTATCATTATAGTTGTGAACTACCCATTATCATGTTGTGAAAACATCTGCTTAGAGAATATCATTTAGTTAGCACAACATCATTATATATATCGAGATATTATGGCTTTAGAGATTTTTCAATTCCCTTGTCTAGACGATAACTATGGTTATCTAATACATGATAATCTGTTAGACCAAACAGCCACTATCGACACACCAGATGCAGATGCTATTACCTTAGCTCTAGATCAAAAAGGCTGGCAGTTGACACATATTTTCAACACACACCACCATTCAGATCATGTTGATGGCAATTTAGAGCTTAAAGATAAGGCAAACTGTAAGGTTGTTGGTTCAAAGCGTGATCAGGATAGAATTCCCGGAATTGACATCTGTATCAGTGATAATGAGGAGTTTCTTTTTGGAGAGCATCGGATTATTGTGCAAGAAACATCAGGTCATACCATCGGGCATATTGTTTATCATTTAGTTGATCAGCAGATCGCATTTGTCGGAGATACTCTATTTTCATTGGGCTGTGGTCGGATTTTTGAAGGTTCTCCTGACCAGATGTGGGGATCTTTACAAAAGATTATGCAATGGCCAGATGACACAAAGCTTTACTGTAGTCATGAGTATACACAATCAAACTCCGTATTTGCCTTATCTATTGAACCCGAAAATAAACAGTTGCAAGAAAGGGTGGTTGAAGTAAATCACCTAAGAGCACAAGGGCTAGCAACTATTCCAACAACGGTCAGGCTTGAAAAAGCAACGAACCCGTTCCTCAGACCCGATAGTCAAGAAATTCAACAGAATCTTAAAATGCTAGGTAAACCATCGAACCAGATTTTTGCCAAAATAAGAGAGTTAAAAGATAGCTTTTGATCGTTTGAAGCTATCTATGCGTTTGGTTATTAAGCATTATTATATTAGAGGAATGCTTAATATAGCCTGATGTTTTAAAAGTTCAGGCTTTATTAAGCGGTTCTATTTGTTCAATCTAGGCTTATTATAGATAGCAACAATATACATTTGAACTACGAGTCAAAAGGTAAGATAGCAAGGTTATTATGCTGTAAGACCAAATTAGTTTTAACCAAAGCCCGCGCGGTGCTAACGCCATAAAGACAACAGGCCAGAGTACGTACCATTGACGCCAATAGGCCTGCAAAATAGTTCCTATGACGTAAACAGGCGCTATCCCGTAAAGACGAGTTTGCTTGTCAGTATTGCGTAAACTTAAGTACAGAGTGCAGAGCAGTGTTATTGTCGCTAAGACTATTGAAACGTAAAAATAAACAGTTTCTTGTGATGCCTGCCAACCAAGATCCTGAACAATATGAAATACGCTTTTCTTCAATAATAAAGCAGGTGCTAACCACATTGTATATGGACCACCCGATAACATATTGATTCCGAACAGGTGGGGTAGTTCAGAAAAATTAGTCCAAAATGGAGCAATAATTACAGCACATAGAATAATAACAGCGAAGAGAATTTTAGGGATCTCTATCCATCGGTATCTACCTCGCCAGATATCACGACACACCCACAAACCGGCAACGGCTAGCGCTGGAAGTGCAGATGCCTTAAGTAGAACACCAAGCCCTATAGCCATAAAACCTAACAGAAGCTGTTTTGGTTTCTTTAAAATAAGCATAAAGCCAAACATAACAGCAGCAATTGCAACAATATCATTATGACCAGAGCTTGCGGATTCAACCAATAATAAAGGGTTTGCAGCGACAAACAAAAAACCAAGATTACTCGCGGACGGAGTTACTTTTCTTAGTATTGCGCGTGCAATAAAAGCGCAGGCAAGAAATGAACCGATGGCTAATAACCTGAACAATAACGTAGCTGCCCAGATAGAACCTTCAGTAAGTGATGCAACCAGTGTAGCAATGTGGGTCCACAAAGGACTGTATGGCGTAGAAATATTTGAATGAAATACCCCCGTCAGTTCTATTCCTGGTGTATCAGTGAAGTTCGCCGCAGTTGTTAAGTATGGGTTGATCCCTTTAACACTGGCAATCCATCCATGTTGATAATAAAGAAAAATATCTCGGCTCAAGACAGGCGGAATCATCGCGAGAACAATGATAAGGAGTAATGTCACGATAAAGAAATGCTTGATCTCCTTTTCACTTAAGAGGCCAAGAAATGTATTTCTGAGAACGAGAGCATAACCCGTTGCCCAAACTAGCACACCGGTACCAAATAGAAGGGGAACTATTAAACTAGGAGCTTTATGCCCGATAGCTATTTCATGGCCATACCAGAAGAGGTCCCACTCTGGTGGCGAAGCAAGTATCATTGCAACTATCGTGGTCAGTGCACCGACGATATATATACTCGTTATATTTAAAAACTTCATTGCTATCCTTTCTTTATAATCGCTAAGATATTTCGATATTAATATTTCTAGATACTCATCTTTTTAAACTGGAACTCAGGAATGCTTTTTATAATTACCATCACCCAGCGCCAGATCCATTTACTATAAAGTACATTTTTGCCTTTTTGTTGAGCATTAAAAATATCATTCGCGACTTCTTCTGGTTGGGCTGTTAGTTTTTCTGGCAAGTCCATACCTTCAGTCATTTTTGTGGCTACAAACCCTGGTTTTACGGTCAAAACCTGTATGTTAGCTTCATGAAGTCTATTCCTGAGGCCTGAAAGATAGGTTGTTAGTGCTGCCTTTGCAGAGCCATAGATGTAGTTGCTCTTTCGTCCTCGATCTCCTGCGACAGAACTAATACCAACAATGAAACCACTCTTTCGCTTTTCAAAATCATTAGCAACGATATTGATTAAACTGACGATGCCGACATAGTTGGTGTCGATTATTTTTTTGCTTTCATTGAAATCAACTTGAGCTTTATCTTGTTCACCAAGGTAACCCGCTACAGAAATAATACCCAAAGGTTTTTCCTCTAGGCGGTTATAAAAACTTTCATGTGAAGCTATATCTAAAATATCTAAATCTAAACAGATCGCTGTTTTTTGTGTTCTTAAGTTTATATCGTTTGCAAAGTCTTCGAGTTCGGATGAGTTTCTGGCGGCTAGATAAATGTCATAACCATTTTCAGCATATTTTCTAGCCACAGACTTTGCGATATCACTTTTTGCACCGATGATTAGTATGTAACTCATTTTATATCCCTACTCGTTGTGACTGCAATGAATTGAATTTTTCATTCATATTGTATTTTTTCCTTAGTGCTCTAAAACGGTCTATTTGAGGATAGCCTTGTTCAAAAATGATCTTGCTGACTCTAACATCCTTAGCCAAATAGATACGGCCGCCATGATGAACTACTATTTTATCGAGCTGTTCAAGTAGCTCGAATAATCCTTTTTCTATTTTAAAGTCTAATGCTAAGCTATACCCTTCCATCGGGAAGGAAAGATAATTTTCATTAGCTTTCCCATATAATTTCAAAACAGCTAAAAATGATCCTTTACCGGAATCTGCAATAGTTTTAAGTATTTTTTCGAGTCCTTCAAAGCTAGTTTCTTTGGGAAGTATAAATTGATATTGAGTAAAACCGTTTTCCCCGTAAATCCTTTTCCAATTAGAAAGTGAGTCAAGTGGGTAGAAAAAAGTATCTATATCAACTTTTTGTTTAGAAATAGTTTCCTTAACCTTTCCATAATAAAGCCAGTTAAAGGCTTTGACACTCAGGGTGTTGAGGGCAAATGATGGAAAGTTAAAGGGGATGTTTAGTTTCTTTTTAGTTTTGTAATCCAACTTACCATCATCTCTAAAGTCACCGAGCATAAGCAGGCATCTACCAAGCTCGGAACCTTTTGCAAGACAATCTATCCAAGCTACTGAATAGGTTTTATTCTTATTATTTTCAAAGGCCTCAAAGGTTTCTTTTAAGTTTCTTGTTTTAATAGTTGTTTGATTAATAAATTTTGAATTGATTTTTTTTAGTGATATTTTAGCATCAAGAATAACGCCTGTTAGCCCCATGCCACCACAAGTTGCTTTGAATAATTCTGTGTTCTCATCTTTACTACAAGTAATGATTTTCCCATCAGGAAGCATAAGGTTAAACATTTCAACGCTTTCGCTGAAACATCCTGCAATATGATGATTTTTACCATGCACATCGCTAGCAATAGCACCACCAACAGTGATCAGTTTTGTACCTGGAGTGACTTTTAAGAACCAACCTCGTGGAACCAGAGCAGCCAGTATTTCTGACAGTAAAACACCAGATTGAACATGGACGATACCTTGTTGATCATCAAAGCTAATAAATAAATCATGAGGCTTTACTGTAATTATATTTTCGCTGAGCGCGCTATCCCCGTAACTGCGACCATTGCCATGAGGGATTAATTTATTATTATTTTCAATAATTTTCTTTAAAGTTGAAATTCCATCAAATCTAAACGATCGGTTATTGATTTTAGGGTAGTTTCCCCAACTACGTAGACTCATGAAGGTTGCCCTTCATGTTCACTGTGTAGAGAAGAAAATTGTAATTTAAAGTGAAGATAAATCATAAATAAATGATCCATGCAAAACTAAATAACCAGGCAATGATAGTTATTTGCATAAACCGATCTTTAAAGACGATTTTGGTTGGTGAGCCGCTATCAGATTCAATAAAGGCAATTTGTAAGTAGCGCATAATACCAAGGATGACAAACAAAGCGGTTAGGTATAAATGGTCACTTTCCATTCTCTCAATGACTTCTTGTGATGTTGTATAAAGTAGATAGGCTACGATTACAACAGAGCCCATGATCATCATGGCTCCATCAATCATTTGCAGGTTATAGCCTCCTATAACTTTACGCATCTGTTGACCCGTGTTCTGAAAAATCAACACATCATCACGGCGTTTTGCTAAGGCTAAAAATAAAGCGAGTAGAAAAGTCATAATGACTATCCACATGGAGACAGGAATTTGAGTGACGGAGGCGCCTACAAAAATTCGCAAAACAAACCCAATAGCTATGATGGTGACGTCCAATATCGAAATATGTTTAAGACGAAAACTATAAGCAACATTTAATAATAAGTACGCACAGAGGATAAGCAGTCCTGACAACGAAAGATAGGCCATCATGCTTGTTCCAAAAACTAACAGAAATACCATAGTGATAATGGCTTTTCTTTTTGTAACGGTACCAGAGGCTAAAGGACGAAACTTTTTCTTTGGATGTAGGCGATCTTCCTCAATATCTTGATAATCATTCAAGATATAAATAGCACTTGCTGAAAGGGAGAATGCTAAAAAAGCCAAAAATGCATTAATTAGTAAACTAGCATCTGAAATTTGGCCCATAAAAAATAAGGGCATAAAAATAAACAGATTTTTTACGTACTGGTGTGGCCGAATTAATAATAAGATATTTTTCATATAGTTACTTTTATGATCAATCCTTTAATCATTGTGATTAAAATAATTCAAAGATACTCCCTACCAATAGATGGATGTGTTCGTTCTCTATTAATAGCGTTTGTTTTCTTCCCAAGCTAATGAGGTCTTCACTATGATATTAAGGTCATCAAATGAAGGTTCCCATTTCAACGTTGCTTTGATCCGATCTGCCTTCGCTATTAAAATCGGCGGATCACCCGCACGTCGAGGCTCTTCAATGATATTCAGTTTTGTTCCACTAATTTGTTCTACGGTATCCAAAACCTCACGAACACTATAACCATGGCCGTAACCACAATTAAAGGTTGATGATTCGCCACCTTGCTCTAAATACTCAAGTGCTTTTACATGTGCACTGGCTAAATCTTCAACATGAATGTAGTCACGAACGCCAGTACCATCTTTCGTATCGTAATCTGAACCAAAAACTGAAATAGATTCTCGTTTGCCGAGTGCTGCTTCACATGCAACTTTAATTAATAAAGTAGCTTTAGCTGTGGACTGTCCTATTTCACCGTCAGGGTTTGAGCCCGCGACATTGAAGTAACGTAAAATCACATGCCGTAATGGCGTTGCAAACGAGAGATCCTTCAGCATCATTTCACTCATTAATTTCGAGGTGCCATAAGGATTAATCGGCGCTGTAGGGGTATCTTCTGCAGTTTCGGCTTGGTCAGGTGTTCCGTAGACAGCTGCTGTCGAAGAGAATATAAAATGTTTTACACCCGCATCAGAGCAGCACTCAAGCAAGTTTCTAGTGCAAGATGTGTTATTGCCGTAATATTTTAGAGGATTAGAGACAGATTCAGGCACAATGGTATGGGCTGCGAAATGCATAACGGTATCAACATGATGATCAGCAATAACCTTTTTTACGAGTGATGTGTCGCCGGTATCGCCTTCGATGAACTCTGCTCCAATAACAGCGTCTTTAAAACCAGTACTTAGATTATCAAGGACGACAACTTTACGGCCCGTCGTGGTTAATTGACGTACAACGTGGCTGCCGATGTAACCTGCGCCACCGGTGACTAAAATTGAATTGCTCATACTTATTTACTTATCCTGTCGCTGTGAATTTTATGGGGCAAGAATACAGAAATAATCACTTAAAATGAAGTGCTTAGAAATGAGTTTCGCTTAGGATTAACTTTTCATTACAATATATACATAAATTGACATAGTTGGAGCACAAGAATGCAGCAAAAAAGTACAAATACGGTATGGCATCATGCCACGGTGACAAGAGATAGTCGTGAGCAGCTCAATGAACATAAGAGTGTGATTTTATGGTTCACCGGTTTGTCTGGGGCAGGGAAGTCGACACTAGCCAATGCTGTGGAAGCTCTGCTGTACGAGAGTGGAAAACACACGTATGTACTTGATGGCGATAATGTCCGACAGGGTTTATGTGGAGATCTGAGTTTTTCTGAACAGGATAGAGTTGAGAATATTCGTCGTATTGGTGAAGTTGCTAAACTATTCGTTGATGCTGGAATGCTCACATTATCAGCGTTTATATCACCGTTCAAAGCCGATCGCCTTGCGGTACGCAACCTTGTTGCTACGGATAGCTTTATAGAAATCTACTGCCGTTGTGACTTGAGTGTTTGTGAGGAACGTGATGTAAAGGGCTTGTATAAAAAGGCCAGAGCAGGGGAAATAGCTGAGTTCACAGGAATATCATCACCTTATGAAGAACCTGAGCATGCGGAGTTAGTCGTTGATACGGATAAAAAGCCACTGCAAGAATGTGCGCAACAAGTGGTTGATTATCTGATGGAGAAGGGAATCATTTAAATTTAGGCTTCAATCAATCCGTGTCTGATAGCGATACGAGCAAGTTCTGCCGTTGTTTTAACATCGAGCTTATTTTTGATTTGTGTACTGTAGTTCGCTACTGTTTTATAACTCAGTGAAAGCCTCTCAGCGATGGTTGCGACATTTGAACCCTCGGCAAGCAGGCAAAATATCTCAAACTCTCTTGTCGATAGGTTAGCAAAAGGTGTATTTCGACCACGTGCTTTTTGAATAGCCAGTCGTTGAGCAATATCAGGATCAAGATGATCCTTGCCTTTCGCGATGTCTTGTACAGCCTCAACAAGCTCATTGGCAGCGCTACTCTTAGGAATATAGCCTTTAGCACCAGCTTGTAATGCTTGCTCAACAAATACGGTATCTTCATGCATGCTAAAGACAAGAATTTTCGCATCAGAATCGCGCGCAATGATTCTACGTATAGCTTCCAATCCCCCAATCCCAGGTAAAGATAAATCCATAATGACAATATCTGGAGTTTTTTCTACATAGTATTTACAAGCGATCTCGCCAGTAGGGGCTTCTGCTACAACTTCGATATCTGGATAATTTTCAAGCAGGTTTTTATAGCCTTCACGCACAACGGTATGATCATCGACTAGTAACACTTTTATCTTATTGCTATTTCTAATCATGAAAAATCATCCTTATTATCAGCATGTCGTAAGGTCAATCTTACCTCAATGCTGACACCTTTTCCCGGTTCACTACGACTTTCATACTGCCCATTCAGAGCTTCTACACGCTCTCGCATGCCTAGCAAGCCTAGTCCAGATGTATTTTGTTTAATATCAAATCCTTGCCCATTATCTTTGATAGATAGCTTTAACTGAGTTTCTTCTTTCTTCAAACGAATATATACATCTTCCGCATTAGCATGTTTTGCAACATTATTGAGACACTCTTGAACTAATCGGAATATGGTTATCGAAACCTCTTTTGAAAGGGTGACGAGTTTGTCAAGATCACCTTCAACTTCGAAATGACAAAAGGTATTCTCATGATGGGTATTCCAGTCGTCTATGACATCATTTAGTGCAGGAATAAGGCCTAACTCATCGAGAATCACAGGGTGTAAACGTCTCATCATACCGCGCACAACATCGTAAATACGGTTGGAAATATCGGTGATCGTGGTTACATTTGTTTTTATCTTGACATCATCGGTACGTTGGTTAATCGAACTCGCCACCGCTTTAATCGCACTGATTGATTGGCCCATTTCATCATGAAGTTCACGTGCTAAGTGGCGTCGTTCTTCTTCTTGAATAGCCAGTGTTTGCTGAGTAAGGTAACGGTTTTGTTCACGACTTTGTTCAAGAACGCCAGCCATAGCATTGAATTTTTGGGTGATTTTATCTAGCTCAGGTAGTTGCACACTCTGTAAGCGAGACTGATAGTCACCTTGCTCAATATCGTCAAGCCCTTGAATGATGGCACTGATGGGCTTTAAAGAGCGGCCAATGATGACATAAACAAATATCATTGCGATCAGAAAAAAGATTAATAATAGACCTATTAAAGAACGAGCTTCTTTCCAAGCCTCGGTAATTTCATCCGCTGGATCAGGACGTATTACCAGCTCACTAGCTGGCATGCCAGGGACGAGTATCGATTGACGCAACACAATGCTACTAGGTGCGACCATGTTTACAAACCAATCAGGTGCATCCGATTTATGCACTGCAGAAATATCTGTTGGAAAAGGTTCTAAACCTTCTCCGTGAAGGATCTCGACATGCAGGTGACGAACCTTGCCGAACTCTTTTATACGCTGCATAAGCTCAAACTGGTGCATGGCTTGATCTTCAGGGCTGGTTTGAATGAAGGCAAGTTCTAATAGCTGCAGAGTGAGTTGTGCTGTTGATTCAGTCTCTTCTGCCAGAGCATTACGTGCGTTATGAATTACTAGCACGGCACCTGCTAGTAGGATCGAAATAAATAAAGTGGTTATCAGTAAATTAAGACGAAATTGTAGGTTCATAGTCATTACCTTATTAGTGATTGAATTGTCACTTTAAAATAGCATTTCTGCAAATTACTAACCTTTATGTTTTTTTAGAAAAAAGTGATAAGCTTATGATATAAATATAATATATGAGTAGTTAAGTGGGGAATAATTAAATGAATCTAAAAATGTTTTTCCTTTTATTTCTGAGTGTTACAAGCTTTACCTGCCTAATGGGATGTTCAGGTTTTCAAGTCGCCTCGATGGCGACTATGGCAGTTACCGGTAAAGGTTTTAGTGATCATGCTTTATCGACAGTCACTGGGCAAGATTGTGCTTTCTTCAATGTTGTCGAAGGTGAACAGGTTTGTTTTTCTGAGAATTCAGTTGAAATGACCTTGTTGACCAATAATCAAGTGATTGATGACACCTTGAAAATAAATACTTCCAATAAAGAAAAAATTGAACCAGATAATGCTTTTCTTGTCATAGGAAGCTTCACGCAACGTCCTCGTGCTGAGACTTATCAAGCAAAATATAAAAAATGGAATTCACAAGTGATTAAAATGGGAGATAAGACAGAACAGCTCTATCGTGTTGTTATTGGACCTGTAGCAAAACAAGATAAAGCGCGATTAAAGAGAATTTTTATCAATAAAGGTGTCGAGACACCTTGGTTAGTGACGTTATAGCCATTCATGTTCGTCACAGAAGGGAGTTAGAAAGAGCCAACATGTTCAATCCAAGAATTGTTTTCCTCGTTATCTTTTTAGTCTGTGCAGGTCTAATGAGTTTTGGTTTTTATTTACAATATGTGCTAGGACTTGAGCCTTGTGTCTTATGTATGGTGCAACGCCTCTTTTTTAGTTTATTAGGTCTTACAGCACTGATCGCTTTTCTACATAATCCACAGTTTATTGGGGTTCGAATATATGCCGTTTTAACAGCATTGTTTTCTGTTATGGGTGCAGGTATTGCAGGTCGTCAAGTATGGCTGCAACATCTTCCTGCGGATAAGGTGCCTGAGTGCGGGCCTGATCTATTTTTTATGCTTGAGGTTTACCCATTAGGTGAAGCTCTGATGACGGCTTTGAAAGGAACGGGAGATTGTGCAAAAGTAGCTTGGACTTTTCTCAGCTTATCCATTCCCGAATGGGCAATAATAATCTTTATCGCTATTTTCATTGCGAGTCTACAACTGATCTTTAAGTCTCGCCGATTAATGTAATAGATAGTTTAACGGTCTCTGGAGGTAAACAAGCCTGTTCATTACAAGCTTGAAGTTGTACAGAAGCTGTTATTGGGAATAGTTTACGACTCGGATCAGGTTTATTTTTAGGCAGTAGTTTTGCTTTGATTTGAACGTTACCTTGGAAGAGAGACAATGGCTGCTCATCAAGATCTAACTTCTTTAATTTCGCGGTAGGATATTCAATTTGAACAAGTTTCCACCCATCAGCTAGATCGATTGAAACTTGCGTTGCAATAAGCTCTTTGTGCAAGGGTTTATTTGAATTAATATGCCACCCTTTAACAATATCCAATTTTAATCGTAGGCTATATTGGTGACCAACCTGCCGAATCGAAGCCTTTATTTTGATCGCCCCACGTGCGGCGTATTGCTTATTACCAATCTCTCCATTTCGCAACTCATCAAGTTGTGCAAGCATATAGGCATAGGATGAAGGATATTCTGAAATTGCTCCGGAAAACGTTTCTAGTACATCATTTGCTTTGTTTTTGTACTTAAATTCCCCGCTACGAGCTGCTAATCGAGAAAGCAATCTAACGGCAACAGAGTTTCCTGAGGGCGTAGCGCCATCATAGGTGCTCTTAGGTTGTGTAAAAAGAATGGGATCATTTCCCATTACAAAAGCAGCTGACTCTTTATCCTCAAATTTTACGATCATTTCATCTGTGATCTGTTGAGCTCTATCCAACCATTTTTTCTCTGAGCTTATGTCATAAAGCGCCAACAAAGCTTCTCCAAAATGTGCATAATCATCTTGCCGTGCGCCAATCGAAGCTCGGCCATCAAGATTGACACGTAATAAACCACCTTGTTCTGTGCGCTGTTTATGCCATAGAAATTCCGCGGATTTCACCGCTGCACTAAGATATTTTTCATCACCAAAAATATCTGCGGCCTCAACCAGTGCACAGATCAACATACCATTCCAAGCCACAATGATCTTGTTATCTGTTAAGGGCGGAATACGTTCTTGACGAGTTTTTCTTAATGTTTTATTGATGCGATCAAGTTTTTTGAATAATACACTCAACTCAAGGTTTTCTTGTTGCGCAATGTCAACCAGTGACTGGGGTAGAAACAAAATATTCTTGCCTTCAAAATTACCTTTTTTACTGATGCCATACAACCGAATAACAAAGTCAGCATCTTCAACATTAAGTAATTCTCGTATCTCTTTCTCAGTCCATATAAAATATGTTCCTTCTTCACCTTCACTGTCAGCATCGGTAGCAGAAAAAAAGCCACCATTCTCACCAGCCATTTCTCGAAGAACATAATCCAAAGTTTGACGAGCAGTTCGAGCATACAAGGGATCGCCAAACTGTCGCCATGCCTCAGTATAAACTCGGGCTAGATAAGCTTGGTTGTAGAGCATCTTTTCAAAGTGAGGAACTAACCACTGACTGTCAGTTGAATAACGATGAAACCCTCCACCGATTTGATCATAAATGCCACCTTGTGCCATAGCCTTCAAGGTATGTTCTAAAGCTGCTTTTAAGGCTAAGCTTTGTTCGGTTTTATGGGTTGTTCTTAGCAAGAGTAAAAGTGATGCTTCATTTGGAAATTTAGGTGCCTGAGTAAAACCGCCATTCATCGCATCATAGCGTTCAAGAATATTATTGACTGCCTGCTGAATAGAATGTCGTCCTAGGCGCTGAACGGCGTGTTGCGTGGATGTTGATTTTTTCACAGCATTGGAAAGTTCTTCGGCCTGATCAATAATCTCACTCTTACGTTCATGCCAAATATGAGAAATATTCGATAGTAATTCAGAAAAGTTAGCGGGTGGAAAATAGGTTCCACCAAAGAAAGGTCTGCTGTCTGGCAATAAGAATGATGACATCGGCCAACCACCATTTCCAGTCATTAACATAACAGCTGCCATATAGGTTTCATCTACGTCTGGGTACTGCTCTCGATCAACCTTGATGGCAATAAAGTTCTCATTAAGAATTTTTGCGATCGATTTATTTTCAAAACTTTCTTCTTCCATCACATGACACCAATGACAGGTGGCGTAACCTATGGATAAGAACACAGGCTTATTTTGTTTCTTAGCTTCAAGAAAAGCTTCTTCACCCCACGGATACCAATTGACAGGGTTGTGAGCATGTTGGAGTAAGTAAGGAGAGTCTTCAAAAATAAGGCGATTGGTGAAAGTGGGTTGACCATTTGTTAAATGGCTTGTCCTAGGCTCATAGTTGCTTCCTTTAGATTCAACAGCGGTAATCATTTTATGCTTAAGTGATGTTGAATATTCCATAGTTCCAGGGTGGGTCTCACCGGTAGCCTGTTGAATGTAGAGGAGTGGTAAAAGAAACAATAACGTTAGTATGTGTTTGTATGTTTTGTTTTTCATAGAAGGGAACAATAGTGACTTTTAAGAGGAACCTAGTCTAACAAAATAATGTTACTTAACGAGTTGTATATATTGAGGTGACCAACAAGCGGGGAACGAAAATGACAGTAAGTGCTTGACTCTATTGATAATTGGGTTAGCATGCGCACAGCCCAATATAGGAAGGGCCACTTAACTACTTGAAGGGAGAGAAGAGTGAACAGGACGTCGTTTGATCTAACGGAGATTTTGCGTAAACCAACGGATTACCAGCTAGGACTACTTTTAAATCAACTGGTTTATGTTTCAATTGTTAGCTGTATAGGTGCAGCTGTTGCTGTCAAAGTTTTATGGACCGTTACCGAGCACCTGTGGTTATTGCTGTGGGTTGTATCGATATTTGTCACTTCCTTATTCCGAATTTTGTTAGTTTTCTTTTATAAAATTAACGAACCACCTCTTATAGAAATAAACAGTTGGCGAGTCCTCTCGGTTACTTTAATCTTTCTTGTGGCCATTACCTGGGGATCGTTAGCTTGGATCTATGATTTTAGCTGGCCTGTTCTTCAGCAATTTGCGGTTATTTCTTTGCTTGTGATAGTGGCTTTGGGGGCCATTCCCGCTTATGCCGCTTCTATGTTTGTATATTCACTTTTCTTGCTTATGGTAATGGGCCCGGCCATCTATGTCTTTGTTTTTTCTGGAAATGAAGACTTCGTTACTTATGGCATATTTCTACTTGGATTATCAATACTCTTACTTCTAAAGGCTAATCAATACCATAAAATAGTGATCCATGAGGTAGGGGCTAATCTTAAATACCGCAAGAATTATCGTGCCGTTAGTTATGCTCACGAACAATTAAAATCATCTCACAGTGTTCTAAGTGGTGCTCTTGAAGGTAGAAAAACTGAAGAAGAAATAGCACATGATGTCTACATGCGAGTAGCTAGAATAACCCCAATAAGTGGTGAAGGGATCAGAGGGTTCATTAAACCGATGGGATATTTTAGCGGAGACTTTATCTATAAAGCTAAGACTACAAATAATGAAACATATATATTCTTTGCTGACTTTTCAGGACACGGCTTACCGGCAGCATTAGGTGCTATTCCTGTTTCAACAGCATTTCATAGGATGGTTGCAGAAAATAAGACTCCTGAAGTTATTATAGAAACCATAAATGCTGATCTTGTTGAACAACTATCAACAGCACAATTTTGTTGCGCCTGCTTTCTTGTTCTTAATCAAGATAAAACTCGATTAAAAATTTGGAATGCAGGGATGCCTGATATGTTTATTGTTCGAGAGAATGATCAATCGATTGACAACTTTTCTTCAGTTTCTATGCCTCTTGGTATTAAAAATGATAATGAAAAAATTATTTTTCAAGAAGTAGAACTCGCTAGCGGTGATCTTGTGTTTCTTTACACAGACGGATTAACAGAGGCTTGGAGCGATACTAAAAAAGCATTTGGGAAGGATAAAGTAAAAGAGCTCGTAATAAATAACTTTCAAGATACAAGGTTATTAGAAATAGTAATGGCTGCTGTGGTAGAGCATTGTGGGAATGGTAAAGAGCAAGAAGATGATATCTCCATGCTTGAGATCCGTTGTTAATTTGTTCTAAAATTTCTCTTCTTCAACATTTAATTTTTGCAATATGACTTCGGGAATAGGGCAAGGTTTGAGGCTGACGGTATCAACACAAACTATCGTCACCGTTGCCTTATTTAGACATATTCCTTGTTCATTATCGCGGTAAATTTTTTGCTCAAAAAGGAAACTAGAACGACGGAAAGACGTTGTTTCTGAAGTAACTAAAAGCATGTTGTTTAACCGAGCAGGTTGTTGGTAATCTAACATCACGGTTTTCACCACGAACATGACTCCTGAATTTTTCATTAGATCACTTTGATCAAAACCAACGGCTCGTAAATGCTCTGTTCTTGCGCGTTCGTAAAACCGTAAATAGTTTGCGTAATAAACTATTTTCATGATGTCTACATCTTCATGATAGACACGTATCGGCCAGCTAAATTTACTCATGCTAATTCTCTCTGTACTTTTTGATCCAAAAATTATGGCTAGTTAATAGGTAGCTTTGAACCGGCACCAGGCTTTTCCCAGACAAGTTTAGGAACCAAATAACCCGGTAGTTGATCACGCAGTTTGTCCATCAGTTGACTCGCTTGTTCTCGAGGAATATCAAAATGTGCGGCGCCTTGAACTGGATCTAACAAATGCAAATAGTAAGGTAAAATACCCACAGAAAATAAATTTTCACTGAGCTCTTCTAAAGCTTCTACGGAGTCATTAATACCACGAAGCAAGACAGACTGGTTGAGCAGTGTCACACCATTTCTAGTCAGTTCTGACATTGCTTCTCCGACTTTCGAGTCAATTTCATTTGCATGGTTAGCATGGATAACGACAATTATCTTGAGGCGTGTAGAGCTTATCCAACTGAGTAATTGGTCGTTAATTCTTTCTGGTAAGATCACAGGCATGCGGCTATGAATACGGAGACGTTTTACATGATCAATGGTTTCAATTTCGTTAACAAGATGAGTTAATTTTTGATCATCTAAAGATAACGGATCACCTCCACTTAGTAACACTTCATTTATAGAATGGGTATTACGAATGTAGTCTAATGCCTCCCGCCACTGTCCACTCGATGGGTTCGATTCCGCGTAAGGAAAATGTCGTCGGAAACAGTAACGGCAATGGATACCGCAAGCGCCCGTTGTCACGAGCAGAGCACGACCTTGATATTTATGTAAAACACCGGGAACCACTTCAGAGTCCAAGTCACCAACGGGATCCGTTAGGTAGCCCGGTAACTCAATATTCTCTTTCGTTAAGGGTAAAACTTGTTGTAATAATGGATCGTTAGGGTCACCTTTTTTCATCTTAGCGACAAAGCCTCTGGGCACACGCAAACGGAAGTTGGGCGTCATATCAAGCTGTTGTGCGAGTGGCGTATCTTGCAAATCTAATGCATGCAATAACTCCATGGGCTTAGAAATGCTGTCGGCCAATATATTTTTCCAACTTTTAGGCTGAAAAAGGGTAGCTGTTCGGGGTATCATAGCGTCATTCATTCTGAGAGATTAACAAATAACATGGCCAAATACGCAACTAATCAATTTAAATCTGGGTTAAAACTCATGATCGATGGCGATCCTTATACGATTGTAGAGAACGAAATCGTCAAGCCAGGCAAAGGTCAGGCCTTTAACCGCATTAAAATTAGGAATTTAAAAACGGGTCGAGTGATCGAACGTACCTACAAATCAGGTGAATCTGTTGAAGGTGCTGATGTTATGGACGTTGAACTTGAGTTTCTTTATACCGATGGTGAGTACTGGCACTTCATGGATCCGAAATCATTTGAGCAGTTACAAGCATTAGCGCCCGCAATGGAAGAAGCTTCTAAATGGTTAAAAGGTCAGGAAGTTTGTGAAGTTACGCTTTGGAATGGCGAACCTCTCTCCGTCACCGCACCTAACTTTGTCGAGCTTCAGATCACAGAAACAGATCCAGGTTTGCGTGGAGATACTGCATCGGGCGGCAGTAAGCCAGCGACGTTGGAAACAGGGGCGCTCATACGTGTTCCGTTATTTGTCGATCAGGATGAATTAGTCAAGGTGGACACGCGAACAGGCGATTACGTTTCACGCGTTAAGGATTGATCCTAAGTTGCTCAATGATACATTGCGAGAACGAGCAGGGTTGCTCGCAACGATAAGAAACTTTTTCCAAACTCGAAATGTTTTAGAAGTTGAAACGCCGGTTTTAAGCAAAACCGGTGTTTGTGAACCGTATTTGAAAAACCTAACAACCAATATTAGCAATCAGCGCTATTATCTACAAACCTCACCTGAATTCGCGATGAAGCGTTTACTTTGTGCGGGCTCTGGTTCGATCTATCAAATCAGTAAAGCATTTCGTGACGAAGAACAGGGCAGCCTACATAATCCAGAATTTACAATGCTAGAGTGGTATCGAGTTGGTTTTGATTACCACCAATTGATGGATGAAGTTGAGTCTCTCGTTTGTAGCTTAATGGATGTTACAGAGTTTTCTCGGATTACCTATCAACAAGCATTTTTGCAAACGGTTGGTATTGATCCAATGCGAGTGAGCTATACAGAGTTAGAAAATATAGCGGGATCAGTAACAGGCCAAACGACTAAAAACGATCTGCTCGATTTAATCTTGAGCGACAAAGTTTTACCGGCTTTGCCGCAGGCCGTTTTTATCTATGATTATCCGGCCAATCAAGCCGCGATGGCGAAGATCCGTAATGATGTTGCCGAGCGTTTTGAACTTGTTATTAATGGCGTTGAACTCGCCAATGGCTACAGTGAATTAACCGATCCCGTCGAACAAGAGCAACGTTTTATTAATGAAAATAAACAAAGAGAAACGATGGGTATCAAACCCATGACAATTGATCAGAATTTTCTCGCAGCGATGCAACAAGGTTTACCTGAATGCGCAGGAGTTGCTTTAGGGTTTGATCGACTTTTGATGCTTGTTTGTAATAAGAAAATATTGACCGACGTACTTCCTTTCCCTATAGAGAATGCTTAAACATGTCATCTAAAGCTTCAGCACTACTGAGTGAATCAGGCTCTGTTGCAAAATCCATCGAAGGATTTTCGCCACGCATACAACAACAAGAAATGGCCGATGAAATAGCAAAAACGCTAGATGAAAATGGTATTTTGATCACTGAAGCAGGCACGGGAACGGGTAAAACATTCGCCTATCTCGTGCCCGCATTAATGTCTGGTAAAAAAGTCATCATATCCACCGGAACCAAACATCTGCAAGATCAGCTCTACCATCGTGATCTTCCTGTGATAAGAGATGCACTGAAATTACCGATCAGCATTGCGTTACTTAAAGGTCGTGCAAACTACCTGTGTGCTAACCGACTGGCAGAAGTCGGTAGTCAAAGCAAAGGTATGACATCAAAACTTTTTGTGCAGTTGTCACAAGTTAAAGACTGGGCCGCGAAAACCGTATATGGGGATATTTCTGAGTTAAGTTCTGTACCAGAAGACTCGCAGATATGGTCAATGGTGACATCTGCATCGGATCAATGCTTAAGTCCAGAATGCCGTCAATCAGGGGTTTGTTATGTTTATAAAGCCCGTAAAGAAGCCAATGATGCCGATATTTTAGTGGTTAACCACCATTTATTTATGGCTGACATGTCCTTGCGTGAAGGTGGTTTTGGTGAAGTGTTACCCGGTGCACAAGCAGTCATTTTTGATGAAGCCCATCAAATTCATGATATCGCTTCACAATTTTTTGGATCGAGTGTGACCAGCAGACAGTTGTTAGATCTTGCTCGGGATGTCTTTACCGCTTATTTAAAAGATGCATCCGATATGCCGAATATAGAAGATGCTAGTAATGATCTCGACAAAGCAGCGAAGGATTTCAGACTTTCCTTAGGGAGAGCTAAACAGCGGGCTCCATGGCGAGAGATAAAAAATAACCCTGGCATTAAAGCGGGCTTAGCAGATCTGATCGAAAAGTTACAAACGCTTAAAAACTGTCTTAAGCCCGCAGCGGAAAGAGGTCGCACCATTGAAAATTGTCTGATTCGTACAGAACAAATACTTAGCAGAGTGTTGGGTTTCTCTGATCAACACACCACAGCAGAGACAGCCGATGAAGGCGTATTGCAATGGTTTGAAACTTTCCAACGAACCTTCGTATTAAACACAACGCCTTTAGAAATCTCGCAGGTATTTCAGGCTCGCCGACAAAGCTATCAATGCAGCTGGGTTTTTACGTCAGCGACACTGGCGGTTGGGAATAATTTTAATTACTTTTCACATCGACTCGGGCTTGATGAGGCCACAGCAAAACTTTGGGATAGTCCTTTTGATTATCAGAATCAAGCACTGCTGTATTTACCTGGTCTTGGCTTAGAGCCCAGCCATAACCTCTATACTTCTACAGTTGTTGATGCTGCTATTCCTGTCTTAGAAGCGAGTAAGGGTAGAGCCTTCATGTTGTTTACCAGTCACCGCGCCTTGCAAGAAGCCGCTGAATTACTAGCAGTTAAAACGGATTTCACCTTACTTATCCAAGGCAAAGCGCCTAAAGCAGAGTTGCTCGATCAATTTATTAATACCCCTAACGCCGTATTACTCGGCACAAGTAGTTTCTGGGAAGGTGTCGATGTTCGTGGTGAAGCATTGTCCTGTGTGATCATCGATAAGCTTCCTTTTGCCTCCATGGGCGAACCTGTTATGCAGGCACGTTTGGACGCCATGCGTAAACAAGGTAAAAACCCATTTATGGAATATCAATTACCTGAAGCAGTAATTACCTTAAAGCAGGGTGTCGGTCGTTTGATCCGTGATGTCAAAGACTCTGGCGTCTTGATGATCTGTGACCCACGGTTGAACACAAAACCGTATGGCCGAACATTTCTTGCATCTTTACCACCAATGCGACAGGTAAGAGAATTACAAGATGTAAAGACTTTCTTTAAAGAATATCAATAAGTCATTGAAATACTAGCGAGTTACCGTTACCTTATCTTAAAGTTTAGCGAGTAACTTACGCTAAGCTAACTGTTAGTGTAGTCATTTGAAGAGTGAGCGTAATGTTAGTAGCTGAAGAAATAGGTGAAATGGAATCCACGCTTGATCATTTTGGGATGCTTGAGTTATTGAAAAATCATTATGGCGATGGATCGGTCTATGTCCCAGATGGTGCTTCAACCGATCTGCTCGTTATGGCTGTCCAACAAGGCTACGTAAACGAAGAAGGCTACTTAACTCGCAAAGGTCGCAAGTATGTTACCGAGCATCGATTACAAAAAAACCGTTATTAATGGTTAGCGTTAAATTTGATCAGCTCTTGGTTTGAAAAACACCTTCCTCGCAGTTTTTTCTTACATCATCCCAAGGAAAAAGTTTTCCATTCATAGCGATGTAGATACCTTCCTGCAAACATTGCACCGCAGATATCGCACAGCCTAAATTAAACATACTATCTGAGTAACTGATCGTAAACGGCACCATCGCACCGAACAAAACCACGGTCTTGCCTGTCAGGTTTGCTGCTAGAACTGCCGCAGTTTCAACCATCGTATCCGTACCATGAGAGATAATAATCATCTGTTCCTTACTCTCGAGGCAGTGCTGATTGATCAGGCTGCGATCATTATCATCCATCTCTAAACTGTCTTTTAGCATGACCGTTTCAGACATTATTTCAACTTTACATCGAGACTGATCAAGCATTGCAGGCATATGGCTTTCTGTAAATGTCAGGCTGCCATCTAATTCGTTGTAGATTTTGTCGATGGTTCCACCGGTAATTATAAATTTAATAGCTGACATTTAGAGCCTCGTGTTGAGTTATTGTTATGACTTCTGGTTAGCATAGTAAAGATTGTCAGAAATTATACATGGCAAAGTATAAGTAAGTTGAACGTCTAGTGAGATACTAACAGCAGATAAAAAAATGGCGCCTTTAATAAAGGCGCCTAATTTAAACCAAAGGGAGGAGCGTAACCGTCAAGGGTGACGGATTACAAATGAGAGTTTGCATATGTCATGCCATTATTTTAAATCACATATAAAACAATGAGATATAAACATGCTTATTTTTTTTCTACTTTTTTAGAGTATTCCTCGCTCAAATGTGTCCCAATTGTCGTGTTTTTGACTTTCAGTATTTTGATGATTGCAGTCTCACTATAAGCTAAATTTAGGTAAGTGCTAATCGCCAGATTAAGGTGTTGTGCTTGGTACCCAGATTAATATTGAATACATAGCAAGAGGATAGTTTATATGCCTAATAACATCATTAAGGTTAATAGTTAGAGATAGAATAACGTTCTAGCTATCTTTAATCCCTAACTCAGGTTAAATAAGGAAGGTGGCCATCCTTGGCCAAGTTTATTACAGGCCATTCCTTGGCCCGTAAATTACCAGCAGCTGCATGTCCGTGTGCAATCACTGCTGAAATATGTATCGGGCAAAGGAGCAAATTCCTTTAGCTTAAACCTCAGTTATTTTTTATCTTCTAGGATAACAAAGACTTGCAGAATGCAGTATGTGGCGTGACAGAATATTGACGCTATTCCGTATCTTGAATAGGCAAGTTGAGGTTTTGTTCACGGTTTTCAGGCTCATCGTCATAATTACTATCTAATTCAAGCGCTGAAATAGCCTGCACAGAAGAACCAATTATTCCTCTGACGTCACCATACATTCCTATCGTATTGCTTGTAATACGCTGGATCTGCTTTTCACGTTCTTTCCAGATACGCTCCATGGCACGTTTTTCTTTATGAAGCTGCTCTTGCATACTGCTGAAGGTTTCTACAATGGCTTCTACGCGTTGTTTAAACTCATCGCCAGAGAGGTAGCTGAACATCATTTCCATCTTTTCTCCTTTACCTTGAGAGGCATTTCTTGCGAAATTTATTTGGATCAATTGTTCACGTAGAGCGGAAGCTAAGGGCAAGGCTGACTGAACATCACTGACCCAGACACCCTCTAACAAACCAAAGCCTTTTATGCCCTCAGGCAAAGCTACAGTGACGAGGATGGATAAATTTGCACCGATATCACGTTGATCATCTTTTAACTTTGGTATCCACTGCTGAGACCAGTTTTTTGTATTCTTTGCTTCCCAGATGATTTTTCCACAATCGTTCATCGTCGTGTCACGTACATCTTGGATCACATCAGCACCTTTGATCCCTTTTGGTACAGGTGATATTTCATCATGCACAAACTGGCTACGTAGCCTTCTTTCTAGATCCAGCTCTAAAACCTCGCCTTGGATCTCCATCGAGCCTTGTTCACTTTTGCGCTTAGCTTCCTCCAATGACTTACGCAGGCCGTCAATCTGCATCTCTTTTTCTCTAAGCTTAAGGCTAGTTTCATCAGAAAATTGTTTACTGATCTTCTCTTCTATTCCTTTACGCTCCTCATCAATTTTACGTTGAAACTCAAGATCCATATTCTTTTGCTTTTCTTCTAGTTCTCTCGCTTGTTTGCGGATCTCAAGTTCTTTCTTTTGTGCTTCTTCGACACGACTATCTTTTTCTTTTATTTGTGCTTGTAGATCATTGATCTCAACAGCTGCAGCTTGTTTGGCTTTTTGCTCCAGTTGGCTACGTAAAATCTGCTCTTGTTTTTTTAAACGTGATTCAAGTTCTTCATCTAACTGCTCACTTTTAGCCTCTAAATCTCTTTGTTGTTTCTTTAGGCCTAACTCTTTTTGACGCGCGAGTTCTAGTCGTTGGTTCTGTTCGTCCAACTGTAGCTTCATATCTTCTTTTTCAATAGAAAATTGCTGTTGCGTCTTCTTCTCCGCTGCTGCAACTGCCTGTGAAAGCTTCTGTTCGTTGTCTTTTCTCAGTTCATTTTCGATCTGTTGTGACAGTACCGTTGAGATCTCGATTTCAGTATTACACTCAGGGCATTTAATGGATTTGTCTGTCATGGCGGTTCCGTCTATTATGAGTCATGTGTAAACACATCAGGTTAGCGTGAGATAAGAAGATCTACCACCGTTTTAGAAAAACAGTAGAAAGAAATTCATAATATACAATAACAATAATATCCAAAAAGGATAAAATCGAAATGAGGAGGAGCACAGATGTACTCAGGTTTAGATAAGAGCTCTAAGGGGAGAAGCTTGCTCATCTTTGTCATAGGAGCGTTAGTCTTAGCAGCCGGTCTGATAGGAATAAAACCCAGTTGGACGATTTTTAATATTATTCTTTCAGAACTAAAACTCCCTGGCTCTCCGTACGATTATGCCAGTCTAGTCTATGCTGCACTATGGATTGTCGCTACTGTATCAACCAGCATTGCGGGTATTAGCCTTATCGTCTCCGCGATTAGGCGTAAACAATTTGACCTAATTCCAGGACCAACGCTTTATTTCTTAGGTTTAGCACTTGCAGTTATCGGCGGTTTTTTATTGACAGGTGGTCTAAGCTGGCAGGCTGTTATGGCTGTATCAACTGGTATCTTCTTAATCTATTGGGAATGGGAATACCACGTTAGTTAGATTTAAACTTTAGTAGTTTCAACTTTAAGGGGATCAACATGGAAAACAAACAAACATTTAACCTTCAAAGCGTCATTGAAGATGCAAAGTCAATGATTACAAATCCGGTTGGCTTTTATCGCAATTTATCAAAGACAGGCGGTTTGTCTGATCCGATCATTTTTGTCTTAGTCATGGGTGTAATAGCGGGTTTAATCTTTGCTGTTTTCTCACTATTGGGACTTGGCCGAATGGCTGGAGCTGGGTTTGGGGCAGTTATATTTTTACCGATAATGCTCTTGATCGGTAGTTTTATTTTCGCCGCTATTTTATATGTTATTTGGAAACTTATGGGGTCAGAGAACAATTATGAGACAGCTTATCGTTGTGTAGCCTACTCACTGGCCTTACTTCCTATTATGGCTGTGTTATCCGCCATACCTTACATAGGCACATTGATACATACTCTATGGGGCTCTTATTTAATGTACATCGCCAGTATAGAAGTACATCGCCTAGCGCCTAAAATTAGCATGATTGTTTTTGGGGTTTTAGCATTAATTGGTTTGATGTCTAATCTTGGCGCAGAAAAATCCTCAAGGATGATGGATGTTCACATGGGCAAATTTGGTGAACATATGGAAGGCATGGAAGATATGACGCCAGAAGAAATAGGCCGAGCCGCAGGGGAGTTCATGCGGGGTTTAGAAGACGGTGCTAAGGCCGAGTAGTTGTAAAGAGGACACACTTTTTCATCGTATTATCGAAAGGCTTTGTTTAAAGAGGCTTATTGTCATCAAGATAATAAGCCTTTTTTCATTTTCACATCATTAAAGATTCCTGTCAGGTTTCTCTTCTCTAAGCGTGAATGAGCTTATAAAGCAACGTAAAGGTTTCTTGGGGATTTGGCTTATCATTGGTAGATACTAGCTTGCGAGCGTTCGCGGCACTGGCAGACTAACAAGAAGTACTTAGCGACATTTAAGCTCGGGATTCATTGTTTTAGCTTATGGAAAGTATGCATGACTCAAGCTTGATCGTGAACCGCATTTGTTGTCAGAGGGAAACAAGAAACAACACATAAAAATATAAACAAGAACTCACGGAACTTATTGAGGTGTTTTTTAATCAACTATTCGTTACCGCAAATATATCGATACCGTCAATCTAAAACAATTTAATGTTGGAGACTTTATAATGGGAACTGAACGTTCTAAGCAAAACTCCCAAGTAAAACGGTTTGTTTTGATCTTACTCGTAACAGTAGTTGGGATATATTTATACAACCACTACGATTTAGGTCAAATATTAACCTTAGATTCATTGAAAGAAAGTCGAGACAAACTGGATGCTTATTATCAACAGAACCCCTTAGTTACGGCCGTTATTTTTTTTGCTGTCTATGTGACGACTGCGGCCTTATCGTTACCTGGCGCAGCTATTTTAACCCTAGCCGGTGGTGCCATTTTCGGTTTGGTTAAAGGCTTGGTTTTAGTTTCATTTGCTTCAAGCATTGGTGCCTTACTGGCCTTCTTAGTGGCAAGGTATGTTTTGTTTGATTCTGTGCAAAAACGTTTTGGAAAACAATTGAAACCGGTCAATGAAGGCATTGAACGTGATGGGATCTTATATTTACTAACAATGCGTTTAGTGCCGGTCTTTCCATTTTTCATGGTTAACTTACTGGCTGGCTTGACGACACTTTCGGCAGGCCGATTCTATTGGGTCAGTCAGCTGGGTATGTTGGTTGGAACGGCTGTCTATGTTAATGCCGGGACACAACTCAGTAGCATTGAAAGCCTAGGTGACATTATTTCGCTTCCCATTTTAATCAGTTTTGTTCTGTTGGGTATTTTTCCATTTATTGCAAAGTTCATTGTTCGTAAGATCCAAAGTAAAAAAGTTTATAAGCCTTGGACAAAGCCTAAGCATTTTGATCAAAATCTAGTCGTTATCGGTGCAGGTGCCGGCGGACTTGTTACTTCTTACATCGCAGCAGTGGTCAAGGCTAAAGTGACCTTGATAGAAAACCACAAAATGGGTGGCGATTGTTTGAATTATGGCTGCGTACCAAGTAAGGCGTTGATCCGTTCAGCAAAGATGGCAAAACAGCTTTCTAAAGCAGAGTCCTTAGGCATTACTGAGGCTACTGGGAAAGTGAATTTTTCAGCCGTTATGGAGCGTGTTCATCAGGTAATTAAGACGATCGAACCACATGACTCCATCGAACGCTATACCGAACTAGGTGTTAATGTGGTACAGGGTTACGCTAAGATAATCTCTCCTTGGGAAGTCGAAGTTTCGTCAGGCGATAATGTTCAAACTCTGACGACACGAAGCATTGTCATCGCAACCGGAGCTAGCCCTTTTGTACCGCCTATACCCGGACTAGATAAGGTCGGTTGTCTAACTTCCGATACGATCTGGGGCTTAACTGAGTGTCCAAAACGATTGCTAGTTATGGGTGGAGGACCTATCGGCTGCGAATTGGCTCAGAGTTTTGCAAGGTTAGGCTCAACAGTAACCTTGATAGAAAAATCACCGCGTCTAATGGTCAGAGAAGACCCTGAAGTTTCACAACTTGTAAAAGAAGCATTAGTAGAAGATGGTGTTGAAGTCCTAACGAATTTTGAGGTTGTCTCATGTGATCAGGATGTCAGTCAAAAGTGGTTAGTTGCCCAGTCTGCTGATAAAGAAAAGATTATAAATTTCGATGAACTACTATGTGCAGTTGGTCGTCGGCCGAGAACAGAAGGCTTTGGTCTTGAAGAGCTTGGGATTCCACTTGCAATACGTAACACGATTGAAGTGGATGACTACCTTCAAACAAACTATCCCAATATCTATGCCGTCGGCGATGTCGCAGGCCCTTATCAATTAACACATACAGCCGCTCATCAGGCGTGGTACGCGGCAGTCAATGCACTATTTGGACGTTTTAAACGGTTTAAAGTTGATTACTCAGTTATTCCTTGGGCGACCTTTACTGATCCAGAAGTCGCACGTGTCGGCTTATCGGAAACGGAGGCAAAAGACCAAGACATCCGTTATGAAGTGACACGCTACGATTTGGATGATCTCGACAGAGCGATCGCTGATGACACTACAAAAGGCTTTATTAAGGTATTAACCGTACCGAAAAAAGATCGGATTCTAGGCGTAACCATCGTTGGTGAGCATGCTGGCGATTTGTTGGCCGAATATGTGTTAGCTATGAAGCAAGGCATTGGTCTAAACAAGGTACTGGGAACTATCCATACTTATCCGACACTGGCTGAGGCTAACAAATATGTAGCAGGCCAGTGGAAACAAGCGCATAGCCCAACTAAAATTTTATCCTGGGTTAAAAAATTCCATAAGTGGGAGCGCTCATGAAAATATTTTTTAAATTTAATAAACAAATAGCCACGTCTAACACGTCGTATTTTAGTGTCTTGAGCCTTTTGTTTTTGCTGATAACTAGCTTCTCAGTCTCAGCATTTGATCATGAGCATTCAGCTTGGACTAATCTGTTACAAGCTCACATAAAGGTTTTGAATAACGGACAGTCCTCACAAGTAGACTACCTAGGTTTTAAACAAAACCGATCAAAATTACAGGTGTACTTAAACAGTTTATCAGTCGTCAGCGAAAAAGATTTTTCAAGCTTTACTAAAGGCGAACAAAAATCTTTTCTGATCAATGCTTATAATGCATTTACGATTGATTTAATTCTAACAAAATACCCTGATTTAGAATCTATTAATGACCTGGGCAGACTTTTCATAAATCCTTGGAAGAAGCGTTTTATCGATTTATTTGGAAAAACAATAAGCCTTGATGACATTGAACATGGCAAATTGCGAAACTCAGATACTTATGATGATCCAAGAATACATTTTGCAGTGAACTGTGCATCTATAGGGTGTCCACCGTTGCGAGAAGAAGCATTTATTGCTTCAAAAATTGATGCACAACTGGATGAACAGTCGACACGTTTTCTAAGCGATCATACGCGTAACCGATTTGATGAAAAAAATATGGAACTAAACGTCTCAAAAATATTCAAATGGTACGATGATGACTTTGAAAAAGGTTATCGTGGCATAGAGTCGTTAGAACAGTTTTTTGCTGGTTATGCAGAGCAGTTGACTGATTCAAAAACTGCACAGGAAGTGATCAGATCACAGCAAGTTGATATTAAATTTTTAGACTATGACTGGCGACTAAATGATACGCAATAAATTTTAAGGACATATAGACATGAGTTCTACCTCAACAATAGATAAAAGCTACCTAAATACAACGAAAGATGTTTATAAAGATGCTGCCCTGACTCCGGATGTCGGTTTGTGTTGTACAACCACGCCTATCTGGCAATTGCCTGAATTGGAAATCCCAACGATCATGTTAGAAATGAACTATGGTTGTGGAAGCACCGTTAACCCAAGAGATTTAGTTAATGATCCGAACATACTTTACGTGGGAGCCGGTGGTGGTATGGAACTATTACAGTTCGCATATTTTAGTCGTAAAAAATCGGGCGTAATCGGTTTGGATGTTGTCGAAGAAATGCTTACTGCGAGTGACACTAATCTGACAACAGCTGCTGCGACGAACACTTGGTTTCAACGAGACTTTGTTGATCTACGCCATGGTGATGCATTATCGTTACCCATCGAGAATGAGAGCATCGATGTCGCCGCACAAAACTGTTTGTTTAATATTTTTGAAGAAGCTGAGTTAAAGACGGCATTAGCTGAAATGTATCGTGTGCTCAGACCAAACGGTCGGTTAATTCTTTCTGATCCCATTTGCGATCAATTGATACCAGAAGCACTACGCAATGATGAAGTTTTGCGTGCGCAATGTTTGTCAGGTGCTATTCCATTAAGTGATTATTTACAGCGTTTAATTGATGCGGGTTTCGGTACGATTGAAGTCAGAGCAAAAAGACCCTATAGAATGTTAGCGCCTGAACATTACGCAACGGATGAAAAGCTATTAATCGAAAGTGTAGAAATCTGTGCGATTAAAGATCCTATTCCTGAAGATGGAGCTTGTGTGTTTACAGGTCGTACGGCGATCTATTACGGTGATGCTGAAATTTTTGATGATGGTAAAGGCCATGTGATGACGCCTAACCAACCACTTTCAATTTGTAATAAAACAGCCTTAGCTTTAGAAAAACTGCAACGAGATGATTTATATATCTCTGAGTCAACTTGGTTTTATGATGGGGGAGGTTGCTGTTAAGATTTAAGAGCTGATATCTTTATAAGGAATGACTTGATTGGCTGGAATGAAAAGGTCTCTATAGCATTTTTTTCATATATATTTAAAGATAATTTTCATCATAACTTTTATATTTTTTTATTTGCAACGCAAAGCTTATCCTAAAGAGTGTCGGCATAAAATATATAATGCTCATTAGACGGTAAGATTACTGAGTATGTAGATAGGTTTATTCTGAGATTAATGTTTCGAGGTGAAGTTTTTGATACCGAGATCAAAAGGATGACAGAATAGTATTTTTGATCTTTTAAATTATAGGAACCTTTACCTTCAGCAAAGGTTCCTATCTTTGAACTTAATGAGAGAGCTCTAAAATTCTTCCCACTCGTCACTATTAATGCTTTGATTTGCTGCCGCTGCTTTCATTTGCACAGGCCTTCTTGCCGGCGCTTTCTCAGCTGGTTTGTCTTCATTCCAGGGACGCTCATTTGATCGTCTATTGTCTTGTGTTGACGCTTGAGTTTGCATTACCTCTCCTGTATTGAAGAATTCCATTTGTTCTAGTAGGCCTTGAGATTGTTCTTCCATAGACTCACTGGCAGCGGCAGCTTGTTCAACCAAGGCAGCATTTTGTTGTGTGCCTTGATCCATTTGCGTGACCGCTTTATTAACCTGCTCGATTCCAGTCGATTGCTCCAGTGATGCTGCGGCAATTTCGGCAATGATATCACTGACTTTCTTCGCAGAAACCGTGATTTCTTCAAGCATAGTTCCAGATTCATCAACCAGCCTTGAGCCTTCTTCAACCTTTTGAACACTATCGTTTATGAGGCTCTTGATTTCCTTCGCTGCACCTGCAGAACGTTGTGCAAGGTTTCGGACTTCTGATGCTACGACTGCGAAGCCTCGTCCTTGTTCACCCGCTCTTGCTGCTTCTACCGCAGCATTCAAAGCTAACAAGTTAGTTTGGAAAGCTATCTCATCAATGACACCGATGATGTCTGATATCTGACGGCTAGATGCATTAATTTCTGACATCGCAGCTACAGCACTACTGACAACCGTACTACCTTTTTCTGCTTGTTCTCTTGAACTAGCTGATAGTTGGTTTGCCTGACGAGCATTATCGGCATTTTGTCTCACTGTACCGGTAATTTCTTCCATGCTAGACGCTGTTTCTTCTAATGATGAAGCCTGTTGTTCAGTTCGGTTACTTAAATCGGTATTACCTTGTGCAATTTCACCTGCTGAAGACTGAAGGTTGACAGCACCCTCCCTAATATCAGCCACCATATTCTTAAGGTTTAGAACACACTCGTTAACAGATGTTTGAAGACCATCAAATTCATTACTGTAGTCGCCATCCATCGTTTGAGTTAAATTACCTGCAGCGATAGCGCTCATTACATGGGATGTTTCATCCATTACTTGTTCTAATTCTTGGGCCTTATTTTTTTGTTCCGTAATATTTGTCGCGTACTTAACGACCTTAAAGGCTTCCTTTTTAGGATTAAAGATAGGGTTGTAAGAAGCTTCTAACCATAGCTCGCTTCCATCTTTAGCTATGCGTAGGTATTGTCCTGAATCAAACTCACCATTCCCGAGTTTTTTCCAAAACTGTTGATATTCAGCACCGTTTCGTTCGTTTTGCTCAACGAACATACTATGATGTTTACCTTTGATCTCATTAAGGCTATATCCGACGGTTGCACAGAAGTTATCATTGGCTGTAATAATCGTACCGTCGAGTTCAAACTCGATAACCGCTTGAGCTTTGCTAATGGCTTCTAGCTGGCCAACAAAGTTGGAGTTTTTATGTATATCTTCAGTAATATCGGTAGCATATTTAATGACTTTAAATGGTTTTCCATCTAAATCGAGTATAGGGTTGTAGCTTGCTTGTAACCAAAGGTCACTCCCATCTTTAGCTATGCGCAGGTATTGGCCTTCATCGTACTCACCTTTTGCGAGATTTTTCCAGAAGCCTTTATATTCAGCACTTGTTCTCTGGCTCTCTTCTACAAACATACTGTGATGCTTGCCAACAATTTCTTTTAACTGATATCCAACGGTTGAGCAAAAATTTTCATTCGCATTGATGATAGTTCCATCCAACTCAAACTCAATCACCGCTAGAGCTTTGCTGATAGCCTCAATCTGTGCGGCTTGTTCAATTTGTTTTAAACGTTCATCTTGTGACATCTTAGTGTTATCCATTATTTTATTTTTTTGAGTTGTTGGCATCTCTGGCCCTCTTTATTATTTGATGTTTACGAGCCTGTAAACATCAAAAATTTAATTCTAGTAGCTTGACTATCCTGTACTAATTATCAAAGTGGTAACATTCAATAAGAATTTTTTGACCCAAAAAAGAGTGCGATTTAAGAAGCATTTAAATCAGTCTCATTAAAACAAATAGGTACAGTCTAATTATCAGATAGATCATGCATTGCGTTTGCAAGAGCATCTCGGTTAAACAATCCACCCTAGGAAGTAACCACAAGCTTATTCCTAGTGCTCTTTGCTATCGGCATAGATGGTACAAACTTGAATAGTCTATAAATACGGCGTATTAACGTGCGCCATAAATTGGTTCATATGGGTATCCTTGACCGCTACAGTGATTAATTCATGTCAGAGGAACTAGAATATAGTAGGAAAGGAGTGTAACTACCGAGTAACGGCATTGAAAAACAGTAAAAGTAGAATTATTCTAAAGTGCTTAGGTTGGTTTTGATCGCCTTCCTTACAGAGTCGATAGCAATGATGATTTGATCCACTGAAGGTTTCTCTTCAGTCATGGTGCTCCAATTGTCAGACCATATTTTATTCAAGGTATTAGCTGCATTCTTTACGTTTGAAGTTGTAAGTATGCTTAAGTCAGAAATTAACCCCACCTTTACCCAGCCTTTTCTTGGGTTTCCTTCTTTTGTATCACCATCATAATGAGCAGCATAAACAAGCTGTTCTAAAGATGACAACTCTAAGAGCATTTCGAAGCAGGCAGTACGAATATTGTTATTTTTTTCAGAGGCTTCCATTCGCCAGACGTTGTATGAAAAGCCGACGAGTGTAAACAAAACACTGAAAATAACCGTGGCTTGATATAGGTGCATACTATTTTTATTAATTGTATTCATAATGTTATGGACCGAATAAAAGTGATAGCAACCGGAGTTTATAAATGAAATACAAAGAACAGTATTCCATTACTTAAAGTTCAACCTAAAAGTGCAAGTGGTTATAAAAGATGTTCTGCCATTTTATCGGTCATAGATACTAATGCATCGATCATGGCTGGTTCATTAGCAAGATGCCCTGACTCTGGCAAAATTGTTATCGATGATTTTGGAATCGATTTATGTAGTCTCCAAGATGATTCTAATGGGCAGGTAATATCTCGACGGCCATGCACGATTACAATAGGGACTTCAGGAAGCTGATTAATATTTTTTAATAATTGATCATTATCTAAAAAATACCTATTCAACGCATAATGGATTTCAAGATGGATTTCTCGGATCAGTTTTTCAAGATCTTCTTCATCCTGTTTTTCGTCATTTTGCGGTAATGTCCACGTGACCACTTTACTTGTCCATCGCGACCAAGCCTTAGCAGCGTTAGCTCTTTCATCATCATAAACCGATGTAATCATTTCGTGATAATCTGTAATAAGATCATCATAGAAATTATCAGTATCTTTTGTTAGTGAAGTGAACCTCTGCCACTCATCTGGAAAAATACGGCCGACACCATCCCCAAAAAACCATTCAAGGTCACGTTTTGATGCGAGAAAAGTACCACGAAGAATAATCCCTGAAACTTGTTTAGGATAAGTTTCAGCGTAGAGCAGGGCAAGGGTGACGCCCCATGAACCACCAAATAATACCCAGCGATCAATATTCAGCGTGTTCCGAATAATTTCCATATCAGCGATCAAATCATGAGAGGTATTTTCTTCAAGACAACCATGCGGTGTTGAACGGCCACAGCCGCGTTGATCAAATAAGACAATTCGATATTTTTCAGGATCAAAAAATTGTCGATGATAAGGCTGACATCCAGAGCCTGGGCCACCATGTAAAAAAATAACGGGGATCCCGTTCGGATTGCCACATTCTTCTACATATAGTTGGTGCTTGCCAACGTTAAGAACGTATATTTTTGGATCGGTTATTTTGGGGTACAGAGTTTTCATATCAGAGACAAACGTTAAGCATTCATTTTCAGTAATGCATTGGCCAGATCAGCGCCAACGGATTTAACAGCAGTCACTTTTTTCTGATCAACGAGGACGCCATTGTCATCAAAAGCTTGATGTGCCTGTGAGAGTGACTGTTGGTTAGGCAGAACTATCATGCTGAGATACTCCAACTGTAGGCGTAAAAATAGTAGTGCTTTCATACCACCAGAACCACCGGGAGTCGCACACATGATCGCAGCGATTTTGTTCTGATAAGCTGAAAGTCGAGTTTCATCGGGTGATTCTGATCGTGAAGCCCAGTCGATGGCATTCTTTAATAAAGCTGGGAAACTACTGTTGTACTCAGGAGATGCGATTAACAGACCATCATGCTCAGTTAACAGTTTCTTGAAAGCTTGCGCATGCTCTGGCATTCCTTCGTTATTTTCTAAATCACCGTTATAGATCGGCATTGGATAATCTGCCAAATCAATCACGGTGACCTCTGCGCCAGCGGTTTCAGCACCAACGATCGCAACGTTGAGCATTTTTTTGTTGAAAGAATCTTTTCGGCTGCTGCCTGAAAATGCGAGTATTTTATTCATTTTTTATTTGCCTCTTTTTTAACTTCCCAGGTATCAATAATATTCGTTACCGTTCTGGCAGCCTGCTTCATGTGTGTATGAGCCAGCTCCATGTTTTTATCGAGAAATGCATCCCATGCTTTTTGTACATCAACACGCTCTCGCCCGAGTAGGTTTTCTTCTCGAAGCATGACGTAGGCTGTATCCAGTGCCTGTATCATCGGTTCGATCGATTCTTTTTGTAGCTCATGTTCTTGTAGAACAACCAAACACGCTGCAAGCGGAGCGGCATCAAAAATGGTCGAGGCTGATAGCTGGCCCATCGCGCTCCAGTGATGTTGATAAAGATCACCAAGATCACGAATGAGCGTCATTAGGGCAAGCATTGATGGTAAATCATTAAATAAATCGGGGTCGCCACGTGCAGCTGCGACATCAGCAACAGCATGTAAAGAAGGGCCGATGACAGCTTGATATTCTTCAGGTTTGAGGTTCTCTGTTAGGGGCACGATCTACTTTTCCTGTTTGGTTATGATGATTTTTTCATCGTTGAACTCAATAATATCACCGGCCATGATCTTTTTGCGTTTCTGTGTTTCAAGCTGGCCATTGACGCTTACAAGGCCATTCGCAATAACGAGCTTTGCCTCACCACCGCTGGGCACCATGCCTTCAAATTTAAGTATTTTATATAACTCTGTCGGTTCTTGAATTATTTCGACTTCACGAGTTGTATCGTTGGATTTATCGTTCATTACTAACCTTTATTTCTAGAGTAAACAGAAGGGTAGCGGTTTTGTTTTGACATGTCTCTCCATTCTGTAGATTTTTTGATACTATCTGCACACAAAAAAGGAAGCTAAACAACATGAGTATAGAAAAAAATAAAGTAGTCACCTTTAATTATCGTTTAAAAGAGCCAGGTTTAGACTTTTTTGAGGATTCACGCGATACGGAACCCGCTGTTTATCTACACGGTTACAATGGCATGATGCCCGGTTTAGAAAAAGCACTAACAGGTAAAGAAGAAGGTGAGACGGTCAGTATTACTTTACCGCCAGAAGAGGCTTATGGTCTTCGCCACGAATCTGAGCCGCAGCGAGTGCCGATCAAGTACGTAATAACTAAAGGTAAGCTCAAGCCTGGCATGGCCATTCAGCTGAATACTAAAGACGGTCCACGTGATGCAACCGTCATAAAGGTTGGGCGATTCAATGTCGATATTGATTCAAATCATCCACTAGCTGGAAAAACGCTGGAGTTTGAGCTGGAAGTGATGAATGTGCGCGACGCGAGTGAAGAAGAAATCTCTCATAAACACGTTCACGGTGAAGGTGGTCATCAACATTAAGGTTAAGTTAGGTATATCAAGGAGCACTAGGCGTCAAAAAATGGGGTGATCGCATTATCTATTACTTCAATCATCTTGGCTGTAATGTTCTTTGCACCAGAGAGACCTTAAGGTCAAGCGTATTATAAACTTCGCTGATCAACGGGCTTTTCTGAGTGTACCTAACCTTCTCAAGGTTACTTCTAACGTATTATTTATAATTGACGGTGTTTTTTTTGGTGTCTATGATTGACTAAAAGACCTGAAGCAGGCCTGTTATAGCAGGGCGTGCGTCTGCTATAAGAGAGCACTATCCAACGAGCTGATATTTTTAGAGGGACTTTGTTGTTGGTATAGCTTCGAGCTACCTCCAATACAATCTAATAAATTGAGGCGATCCTAGCGTACTAGACCACGTTTTAAAGAGAAATAAATACCTGGCAGACAAAGGCTCGCAGCAATTAAGAATGATAGCTGGATGACTTTCGCAAGTTGCCCATATTTATCGGGAGTTATTTCTACAGGACCGATCAATAAACTCATAACCAAGGTCACGATGAACATGCTGCTTAATTGACCTAACATGCGCATGGAAGAATTGGTTCCTGCTGCAATGCCATACTGTGTTTTCTTCACCGCACCCATGATCGCATTTGTGTTTGGGGATGAAAATAATCCAAATCCTGCCCCTGTAGTCATCAGTGCAATAATTAGAATTTTTGTTGGACTTTGTGCATCTAAAGTAGCTAGGATCACAAGGCCCAAAATAGTTAGCAATATCCCTAGAGAAGCTAATATCCTCGGTTCAAAACGATCAGAAAGTTTACCTGATATCGGTGCAAAAATAGCCATAACTAAAGGCTGAGTCATCATAATCATTCCAGCAGTGCTGGCAGGAAAGCCTTTTATATATTGCAAATATAAACTAACCAATACGACATTCGCAAAAGTAGCTGTGTACATCAAATATGATGTACAACAAGATAAGGTGAAAATACGATTATTGGTAAATAAACTGAGATCAAAAATAGGATGGGTTGCTGTTTTTTCAATACGAATAAACCACCAAATGGCAAGTAAGCCAAATACTATTAAGAGGTAACTAACGTTTGTTGTTAGTGTTGATATACCTACAGAAAACGCCACTATTGATGAGGCGTAAATGACTGTTCCTTTTATATCTAAATCAGAAAAAGAATGCACATTTTCTGTATTAGACCAATCACCCTGGACTTTAACTAGGCCAATATATAAAACGATAAATGACAAGGGTATTTGAAAAATAAAACAAGCTTGCCAACCAAACTGCTCGATTAAATGGCCTCCAATAAAGGGCCCTGCGGCAAGACCAAAATATAAAGTGGATATAACGATCCCGATCGTAGCCCCACGTTGTGCTGGTGGAAAAACAGAAGAAATAATGGCTACTTGAGTCGCATAGAGCATGGCTGCACTTACGCCTTGCAATAGCCTGAAAAATATCAACGCTTCACCACTTGTTGACATCGCTGCAGCAATAGAAGAAACAATCGTTGAAGCAGTACCTATCAGGAATATTTTCTTCCGCCCAAACATATCTGCCAAGCGTCCAAAGAAGAGCACGAACATCGCACCAGCCATCAGATAAGCCATAGGGATCCAACTCAACATGACTGCATTCATCGTCAGACTTTCAGCAATCGAGGGTAGGGCAACATTGACTGATGAAAGCATTAACGGTGTTGCCCATGCGTTCAATAACACCATAAACAATGTATTTCTTTGCAATGGTGCTAATGAAAAAATATTCATTAAATAAAGCTAGCGAATAAACCGATCAAGCCACCCAATACACCGCCCCAAACGACTAACCAGCCAAGGTGTTTGCGGATCATTTCTTGAATAATTTCCTTGACCATTTGCGGAGTGAGTTCGTCTAGGCGTGAATTGACAATGGACTCTATATTTTCTGTAATATCGCTGCCTAATTTATCGGTATTGAGGCCTGCATGAAGTGCTTTTTGAAATTTCTCACCAGCGGTCATATCTTCTAAAGCTGAGCGCATTTTAATTGAAACGGGTTCCCGTAAAGGTTCTAATGCTTCTGCACCACCCACCATTGCAAGCATAGAGCCTAGCGAGGAAGCATTGATTGCATCGATTAAAGATTGAAAAATTGTATCGTAATCGACCGCATCGAGAATGGGGGAAAAGTTTAAAACATTTTCTGATGAACCTTCTTCTGATTTTATAAATCGTTGAATATTTTCAGTCGTGAAAAATTGCTTCATCATGATATTTTTTATGCCTGTTTTAAATTCTTCAAACTGGTTTGGGATCACACCAGATCCATATAAAAACGGGACTTTTTCAAACAACATGTGAATCGCTAACCAGTTTGTGATAGCACCTGATAATGCAAACAAACCAACCGATAAAATGATCTTAGAGTGGACAGGAGAAACTAAGCCCGCAATAACTAGAGCGAGCGCAAGAATATTCGTGATCAGGCTTTTATTCATGATAACTCCAGCGCAGGGGTATCGAATTTAACGCCACTCAAACCATGTAGGATGAAGTTACGTATATTGGCGTGATCAGTCGCGTCTGGATGTTGTAAAACATCTTCACGATAGTAAACACCAAAACAGGCCAGCGTTTCTTGTTCGGTCAGATCATTTAATTTTCCGAATGCAAAGATCTTACAAGAACCTTCATTGGCTCCACTCTCGTTGACTGTATCGCCATTGATAAAATCCGTAGGTGTATAACGGTAGTTGTCTTCTATCACCTGCATCGTTTGTTGAAACTCAATGGACTCAGGACGAGTCTTAAGCTGAGTAAAAAATTCTTCTAATGTCATAAGTTTTTTTTAAACCTTTTAGTCTTATTTTTCTAATGAATGGTGGGCGTATTCTTTAACGGTTCAATCAAGTACTCTAGTCCGTTGATCTTAATCTCCAAGGCAAGCTGTAATAGCATTCCCAATTGACCTTCTGGAAAGCCTTTATCAGAAAACCAGAGTAAATAAGGCTCAGGCAGATCAATCAGTACTCGGCCTTTATATTTTCCGAACGGCATGGGGATTTTTGCCAGTTTAACTAGATCTTCCTTTTCAAACATTTAGATAGGAGCGCTTGTTCGTTATGATAGTGTGGTAATTTTACAGATTTTTAAACAGAAGCCTAGAGCCGATCTTACGTAT
The DNA here is from genome assembly GCA_913058255.1 of uncultured Pseudomonadota bacterium. GTDB lineage: Bacteria > Pseudomonadota > Gammaproteobacteria > CAJXQU01 > CAJXQU01 > CAJXQU01. Next base: position 188,356 of record CAJXQU010000002.1, read on the forward strand.
GAGTTCATCACAACTAAAACCAATCCCCATACTTTATTCATTTCGTCGTTGCCCTTATGCCATTAGAACACGTATGACTCTACTTTATAGTGGTGTACAGGTTGAAATACGTGATTTGATCTTGCGTGACAAGCCTGCATCCATGTTGGCGTATTCAGAAAAAGGAACCGTTCCTGTGCTGGTATTAGAAGATGGAACGGTTCTTGATGAAAGTTTGGACATTATTAAGTGGGCTCTGGCTAAAAATGATCCACAAGCATGGCTGGGAGCAAAAATTAGTCTATTGGTCACCGAAAATGATCATGCATTTAAACAGCATCTTGATCATTATAAATACGCTGATCGGTTTCCTGAATTTCCAGCAGAAGAATATCGCACACATTGTGAAGCATTCTTACGGCAACTGGAGACAAGATTAAACAAATCAGTTTTCCTAGACGGTGCCCAATGTACATTAACAGATATAGCGATATTTCCATTCATCCGACAATTTGCCTTCGTTGATAAAGACTGGTTTGATCAAACACCTTACCCGAAGTTACAAGCATGGCTTGCAGATTTTTTAGACAATGAGATATTTGTTAGATCAATGAAAAAATATCAACTTTGGAAAGAGGGAGATCCAATAACACTTTTCCCCGATTAGATAAGTTTAATTTTTACCGATTATCTAACGACTTAAATGGTCTGGTTTAAATGATGTGTAACTTACCTCCACTTAAGCTCCTTGTTTCAAGTACTAATCAAGCTCTTTGTAAGTTATTAACCATACAAGAGCTTTAAACCAATAAGGCTAGAGTTTAGCCTTATCGGTATCTACCATCACCTTTATAAATTTACATTTGGTTATTAAATATAAGCGTCATTGCAGCCACTTAATTAAGAATAAGCGGTTAGCGATACTTAATAATGAACGTAGTTACGACACTCTTTAGGAAGGTACTTATTAATAATGCCCGACTGACACTTCCATTTTGTTGAACTGTCATCGTTTGGTGGCGTCATTGTTAAGGTGTTAGTCGCTCCTGTTATAGGTAAATTATTGAACTCAACAATTACTTTACCCATATCTGCAACTACTGTAACAGTGTAATTTGGCGCTAGTTTATTGAGCTGCAACTGATCAATTTCTACTGCATTGGGATATCGTGAATGTTCGATTTTGAACTGATTCAGCGCTATGGTGACAGTTTTAGCATCGAATATGGTAGCAGCCATTTCAGCACGTACAGAGTAATCTTGATAAGCAGGGATTGCTATAGCGGAGAGCGTGCCAAGCGCTGCAAAACCCATATAACCGCTTTGTGTAAATAGCAGTTCTAATGGATTATGTTCATAGACCAACTCAATCGCTAACTGTGTTTCACTTGACGTGATTTTTACACCTGCGGCACCTGAACGGGGTAAATTCGCTTCTCTTGGTGAGGGTAGCTCGAAGAGATCAATAGGACGATCAACAACATCCCCTAAGAAACTCAGTAGACCAAGCTGCAAGCGATAGATAAACTCGGCGCTGCCCTCATTTCGAGCGGTCAACATAAAGAGTGAGCCTTTAGAATCAATTCGCTGTTCTTTCTCTAACCACTGATCAACAGGTCTTGTTGGTTTCACATGATGACGATCCATCAATATTTGAGGAATATTAGCTGTTATTAGATAGTCACCTTCTTGCTCCCAATATAAATGACTAGGCACTGAAAGTACCCGTTTCAGTAGGGTTAGCTGTGCTGCATTTTTAGGCTGCCCAAGAAGCTCATCAAACTCTGATGAGTCAAACGATGGTATTTGAAGATGGTGATAGGTATGACCACTAATAACGCGTTGTTCGTATGATAAATTAAACTCTTTGACAGAGTTCTCCAACATCTGTTTAAAGGCTGTTTTGTTGTTTAAACGTATTGCGAAATGCAGGCCAGCTTCACCAGAGATCAAACTTACGTCTTGACCAAATAGATCAAAAATATCTTCTATTTCAAAACCTAAGGTCTCAGAAAACTTCTTCTTACCGAGGTTATATCCTTCCACCACCTGTGGTGGTGCGCCAAGCATAACGAGCTTCTCAATAGAAATAATATCCGACTTGCTAGGTAAGCCAAACACCGCTACAAGATCTGTTTTACCGGCTAAATTAAAAGTAGGTGCAGACTTAATAGTGGGCAGATAGCCACGAAAGCCAAAAACAGGCATATCTATCACACACTTTAAACGGTTGATGCCATTGCTTGTGCCCATTCCAACGGCAATGTTTTTCATTGAACCAACACCCATCATTGCTAATGCTAAAAACTCTTGCTCCATCCCCATTGCCTTGCTGAGGTACGAGAACTCTTTAGGATTCACCCATGCAAAAAAGCCTTGGCCACTGTCATCAATGGTTTTTTCAACCGCTAGCATAGGGTGGGTTTTATTCGCCTCCAGTGTTGCCAACAATTCATTGAGATTATTTGGCTGCAAGCTTAAGCCACCCAAAACAAACAGGCGTGACAAAGATTTGTCCCAAATAACCTGTGCATCCATTCCCTCAATGGTCACTTCTGCATAGCCCTCTGGGCTCATTGCTTTGGTGACTTCAATCGGTATAGATGTTTCTGATAATTGATAAAATAGCGCTTGAATGGACTCCACTGACTCAAAATTCACTCCAACACTGAATAAGATATTCGGTGTAGCAACCGCAGGGTCAGAATTTTTTATAACGGCTAACTCTATTGGCGATGTGAACGACGTTGTCATCAAACGTGCGAATGAGTGCAATTCTGGTGGAAGTTCAGGAATAATATTGTTCGTAAACCCATCTTTTATCGACTTGGTGGCGTCAACAAACGGTTTAGAGCTAGCGGCGGCGTTAAATGCATTATCTTTAGGCGTACCGATAAAACTCCATAGATTAGGCACTCGTGCATATGCGAAGGAAGACTCTGTCAACCTTTCACGCAAATATGCATCTTTCACCAACGCTTCTCCCTTAGCTTTAATTAAAGGACGTAAATCAGTTGTCTCAACTATATGAGCTGCAACAGACTCAGCTGTATGTGGTGAGCTTGTATTTTTAGTTGGCGCTTTATCACTCTCACAAGCGGCTGTAAAAATTGTCAAAGAAGCACATAGCGATAATTTCGCTAATGTTGAATATGAATGCATATAAAAAAACCTAAAGAAATTTATTAATGAGTAGTGTCAATGAAAAAACACATGGACAGAAGTCTTTGCAAAAAATAGACCAATACATTGAGGTTCCAAAGCGACTCTATATCTTTATTTTGATTTATATTATATATACAGAATATTCAAAGGTCATTGGTTCGCATAAACAATGAGAGCCAAGACCTTGCCAGCCATATCAAGTTAGAGAGAAGCTGATCAGAAAAGTCACTTTCCTGATCAATTTAACTAGGATCTTAGCCGGGCATCCAGCTGATCAATGACATCTGTCCAGTCGGAATCTTGCTCGAGAGACTCGCGCAAAAAAGTAGCCTGACTTGTCGTCCAAACTCTAGCTTTATCGATGGAAATCATTCTACTGATGCCTTTGTTATATTCAATAAAGATATCAATAGCTTTTTCAGAGCTGGGTAGCCCGAGTTGTTCGAAAAGACCACTTAAGTTGTGATTTGAAAGATCCATGACTCACCTCCGCAGGAATAGATCTATATTTTGAATGAACTTATTATTTTAAATCTCCAGTACCTATATTAAAGATAGTTCGTTTTATCAAGATTTTCAACGAGAACGATTGTTCATAATAGACATTAGCGCTAAAAAAGAAGCTAAGGCAGTACTGTTATTAAGTACATTACTGCTAATAGATCTTCTCAGAATATTTAATTAAACTTTTTGCATTTTACAGGGTCTACTAATGTCTATTAATATTTTATCTCAATAAATATATAATGAGCCAACAACCTTATACTCGCTTGTCTGCAGAAGAAAAATTTGATCTCTGCCTCCAACGTTTTCCTGCTCTACAGAAGATGGAAAACGTTCATTCTGAACAGTTAAGAAAAAAGATGCAGTTTAAGTCGCTGGATACTGAGCAGATAGCGTACGAGCCTGGTTGGGAATGTGATCATTTTTTTATGTGCCTAACGGGCAAAACTCGTGTATTCAAACGTTCCGAGTCTGGTCGAGAGATCTTGCTCTATCACGTTAACAAGGGAGAAACATGCGTTTTAACGACATCTTGTCTAATTACAGGCCAGTCATTCCCTGCAAACAGTATCGCAGAACAAGAAACACATCTTGCGGCAATACCTGCAAATACGTTTACGGAACTTCTATCCATTTCACCTGATTTTAGAAGCTTCGTACTGGATAATTATGGCCTGATGCTATCCAGCCTTATCACGCTGGTCGATCAAATTGCATTTGATCGTACCGATCAACGGCTTGCAAAACTTTTAATAAAATTGAGTGATGAGCAGGGCATTGTTAATTGCACTCATAATGAACTAGCTTTAGATCTTGGCAGTGTTCGAGAAGTAATATCTAGGCAGTTACAGGACTGGGAATCTCGAGGTTTTGTGCGAACAAAACGAGGCCGCATTGAAATACTTGAAGCAGAGGACTTAGCACGACACACACAAGGTTCTCCTTAAGCTTTAAAGTTTAATATTATGTGACTCAAGTTACATACTCTATGATTTTATAACCGTACTATTGTTAATGTTCCTGTCCTTTTGGCAGGCGTTAAATAAACCATATCTCATAGAGGAATGTTCAATGAATTTAAAAACTATCATAAGTACAGCACTAACCGGCACCATTCTCGCTATTTCTCACACAGTTTCTGCTGGTGAGTATAATGATCAATGTGCGATGGGCCTTGCGCTTGAAAAGCACTTCGAAACAGACTGCTCTATTAACTTAGAAATTAGCGACAAAACGTATTGTTTTGGAAACAAGGAAGCGAAGTCATTATTTCTTGAAGACACAAAAGGAAATATTGAAAAATCGATAGCTTACTACGAAAATTCAAAATCTTAACATGCTTGATGAAGGAGGCTTGCGAACAGTTTAGCCTCCTTCAAAATCAACAGTCTAGAGCTAAGTAAGCTATTCAATTAGATAGTAATTCTTAGTTCTCTTTAAAACAGCTAATCGATTGTAAGTAAAGTAATTATCATTTTCTGAGTTTTGATAGCGTTATGAACAGGTTCTTTCTAGTTATTGACTTATTACTGATGAAATGCTTCATGTTGTAGATCGAGAGTAACGTCTCTATCTACACTTAGATCTCAGATAAGACATATTTAAATATGTATTAGTATTCGTTGCTTTCTATAGGTATCTTGACTAGGTTAGGTTCGTTTAGTTGGTAGCAGATGAATGATTTTATTCAGAAGAGATATGCGGCCTGTCTATTTCACATATCCATTGTTTCGGTCTAGCCCATCTTCTAAAGTGGTAATCTGTACAAGTAATCAACCAAACCGTTTTTTAAGATAAGCAACTATATCTGAAGATTCATACATCCATTCAACATCGTTTCCTTTTTCAATACGTAAACAAGGAACCTGTGTCATTCCACCTTCGGTAAATAAGGTTTGTCTATGATGGGGATTTTTCATGGTGTCACGGATTTCTATTTCGATACCGAGCTTTTTAATAGCACTTCTTGTTGTCATACAAAAAGGACAGAAGTTATATTGATAAAGACTTAGATCCGAGGTGTTTTTTTGAGTCAAAATATTACCGTCTTTTTTTAAAAAATGATTTTAGCATATCAGAGCATTCTTGTTCTAATAAGCCACCGCTAAATTCAATGGTGTGGTTTAATTTATTTGTCCCTACAATTTCAAAAACACTACCCGCAGCACCACCTTTTGGGTCATACGCGCCGAAGACAATACGTTCAATTCGTGCATGAATAATAGCACCTGCACACATTGCACAAGGTTCCAGCGATACATACAAGGTCGTGTTTGGAATTCGGTAATTCTGTAAGATTTGCGCAGCACTCCGTATCGCTACAATCTCAGCATGTGCGGTTGGATCGTGATTGATGATCGGCTGGTTCCAACCTTCACTAACTAATTCGTCATCTTTCACAATGACAGCCCCTACAGGAACCTCACCAAGTAGCTCAGCTTTTTTAGCTAGTTCAATGCAATGGCGCATCCATTTTTTATCCATAAACAAATTAGTTATCTACTAATGAACATTGACACTTAATAGATAATGTTCCTTTTTGTGATTCTGAGTGATTAAATTATAAAAGAACTTTACTGAGAATATCTCACTTTGTCTTTTCTAAACGACAAATAATTTAAATATTTACCTTATATTTACACCTGAAAAGTTCAGTATCATCATTAGTATACTGTTTACAATGGGGTAGTTTGGTTGATAAGTTTGGCATCACAGTTGCTCTGTTCCTAGTTACAGTCTAGACTTAAACGCTAGAATTAACTCATCAAAGTAAAGGAAAAGTAATGAAAAAAATAGCAATGTCATGTGTGCCGTTTGCGCTCGCGCTTTGTTCACAAATGGTTTCAGCCGCTGCAGTAATGGATCGTTGGGGAACTGCTACCAGCACATTTGCATTCGAATGTGCGACACAATACTGTAACGACCTCGACCGCGGAGGTCCACGTGGTTCTAGAAATGATAACGCCTACCATGAAACAATTTCCTCTTCTAGAGTCACAGATGAAGAAAATTTTAATGCCCGAGCTATCGCTGAGATTGAACATACTGGGGCCATAGCCTTACCTCATTTGCGAGGAGAGGTTTTGTCAGGGCGGAATCTTTATACAGAAGCTAGTGCTTATGCATTAGAAGGTTTCTCGTACAGTGGTATCTCACAAACCGTTAACTTAGGGATTGGGCTTGAGGGATCAATACTTGATCCCATGCCTAATAACATTTCTGATGGAACTTCTATAGCTAGTAGTGTGTATTTATTTACTGATGCGCTAGCGCTTGAAAACACATTAGCTCCAAATCAAGTTCGACTATTTGGAGCTGCTCTATTTGACTTGGCAAGTGCTGAAGAATCATTAATCTTAAATAACTCTTCAGAACCTACGAACGGGATTCTTGCAGACACAGCAACAATAAGTTTTGATTTAGAAGATGGCGATACTTTTTATATTTATGCAACACATCAAGTCATGTCTTCAGGTCCAGGGATTGATTGTCCCACCTGTCCTGACTTCACGAGTGCATCATCGATGAATAGTTTGAACCTAGATCTTACAACTTTGAGTGGCGACCCCGTAACAGGTTTAACAGCAAGCTCAACAGTTGCAGCGGTGCCTTTACCAGCAGCAGTCTGGCTGATGGGCTCTGCCTTAATGGGTTTGGTTGGTTTTAGACGAAGGAAAACGTCTTAGGCTTTAGGGTCATAATACCGCAGCATCGTAATTAGATGCTGCGGTATGAATTACTGTTGCTTCTTGTGAAACTCACTCCCACTCAATCGTTGCAGGTGGTTTACCTGATATATCGTAAACCACGCGAGATACATTTGGGATCTCATTAATGATCCGTCGTGAGAGCAGATCAAGAATATCATAAGGCAGATGCGCCCATCGGGCAGTCATAAAATCAATAGTTTCAACGGCTCTTAATGCAATCACGTAGCTGTAGTTTCGACTGTCTCCAGTGACTCCGACAGATTTCACTGGTAGGAATACAGCGAAGGCTTGGCTGACCTTTTCGTACAAATCATTGTTATAAAGCTCTTCCATAAAGATCGCATCAGCAAGACGTAGAATATCAGCATATTCTTTTTTCACTTCGCCCAAAATACGGACGCCGAGGCCTGGGCCAGGGAATGGGTGTCGATAGATCATTTCGCTCGGTAAACCAAGTCCAACGCCCATTTTGCGCACTTCATCTTTAAATAGTTCGCGAAGTGGTTCGATCAGTTCTAATTCCATATCATCCGGTAAACCACCAACATTATGATGTGATTTGATCACATGGGCTTTACCATTTTTTGTTCCTGCAGATTCGATCACATCAGGATAGATTGTGCCTTGCGCTAACCAATTTACATCGGTTAACTTACGCGCTTCCTCTTCAAAAATTTCGATGAAAATATTACCGATAATCTTACGTTTCTTTTCTGGATCAGCTTCGTCTTTGAGACCATTTAAAAAACGGTCTTCAGCATCAACTCGAATGACTTTTACGCCCATGTGTTCTGCAAAGGTGGTCATGACTTGATCGCCTTCATTTAGGCGAAGCAGACCATTATCAACAAATACGCAAGTTAGCTGATCGCCGATAGCACGATGGAGCAGGGCAGCCACCACAGAAGAATCAACACCGCCTGATAGACCTAATAATACTTTGTCATTCCCCACTTGCTGACGAACCGTTTCAATACTATCTTCGATAATATTCTCGGTTGTCCAGCCGGATTCACAACCGCAGATTTCATGTAAGAAACGATTCAGAATGCGCATACCTTGGCGAGTGTGTGTGACTTCTGGATGAAATTGTAATGCGTAAAAATGACGCTCTTCATCGGCCATTCCTGCGATAGGTGCGCTGTCTGTTGAAGCTATGACTTTAAAACCTGCAGGTAAGGTTTTAACACGATCACCATGGCTCATCCAGACATCGAGCATTCCCCAGCCTTCGGGTGTGCTGTGATCTTCAATTTCTTTTAATAGATTAGAGTGACCACGCGCCCGAACTTGGGCATAACCAAACTCTCGGTGATCAGATTTTTCGACTTCACCACCTAATTGTGCCGCCATGGTTTGCATGCCATAGCAGATACCTAGTACTGGAACACCAGCTTCAAATACAGCCTGAGGTGCACTGATCTCCGAGTCTGTTACCGACTCAGGACCACCCGAGAGAATAATGCCTTTCGGTGCTAGTTTACGGATCGCTTCGGCCGATAAATCATAAGGGTGTAGCTCACAATAAACTCCAGCTTCACGTACGCGGCGGGCAATCAATTGTGTGTATTGTGAACCGAAATCCAGAACTAAGATTCGATCAGCATGTATATCAGTCATTCTTTTTGGCTCTATAGATTGTAGATTTTACTTGATCGTACAAAAACTAACGGCGGCTAGCTCTGACGATAGTTGGGTGGTTCTTTGGTAATCGTCACATCGTGTACGTGACTTTCACGCATACCTGCGGGTGAAACACGAATAAACTCTGGCTTAGTACGCATTTCGTTTAGGTTTGAACAGCCGGTATACCCCATTGAGGCACGAATACCGCCGATCAATTGGTGAACGATGGCGGAAAGCGCTCCTTTATAAGGTACGCGACCTTCGATACCTTCAGGGACAAGCTTTTCAATCTCATCATTTTCTTGGAAATAGCGATCAGACGAACCGTGTGTTTGTGACATAGCGCCCAAAGAACCCATTCCTCGGTAAGATTTATACGAGCGACCTTGATAAAGTTCGATCTCGCCCGGTGCTTCCTCAGTACCGGCGAATAAGCCACCGACCATAATACTATGTGCACCAGCAACTAATGCTTTAGAAATATCTCCGGAGAAACGGATACCGCCATCAGCAATCATTGGAACGCCTGTTCCTTCTAACGCTTCGACAACATTATTAATCGCTGTGATTTGTGGAACACCAATACCGGTAACGATTCTGGTCGTACAAATTGACCCGGGGCCAATACCGACCTTAACGGCATCTGCTCCAGCATCAACGAGTGCTGTTGCTGCAGCGCCTGTAGCGATATTTCCACCGATGATTTGTACATCATTTGCATGGTTTTTACTCGTCCAAGCAACCATGTCCAACACGCCTTGCGAATGACCATGTGCGGTGTCGACAACAATCACGTCAACGCCGGCTTCGATCAAGGCTTCGATACGTTCATGCGTGCCTTCACCTGTACCAACAGCTGCACCTACACGTAGACTTTCTGTGCTGTCTTTGCAGGCATGAGGATAGCGATCGGATTTGCGAATATCTTTTACGGTGATCAAACCACGTAGTTGGAAGTTGTCGTTTACGACGAGCACTTTTTCAATGCGGTGCTGATGCAACTTTTCTATTGCTTCTTCTTGGCTTGCGCCTTCTTTGACGGTAACGAGTCGATCTTTAACAGTCATGATGCTGGCAACAGGCTTATCTAAATCATTTTCGAAACGTAGATCACGACTTGTCACAATACCAACCAGATCTTCGCCATCCACCACTGGCATACCTGAAATATGATAGCGTCTTGTCAGATCAAGAACTTCACGGATACTGGTGTTGGCTGTTACAGTAACCGGATCTTGTACAATGCCACTTTCGTATTTCTTAACCTTACGAACTTGAGCCGCTTGTTCTAAGGTGCTGAGATTTTTATGGATAATTCCAATACCGCCTTGCTGAGCTAATGAAATCGCTAAACGTGACTCTGTAACGGTATCCATCGCTGCTGAGATAATCGGAATATTTAACGTGATGTCACGAGTGAGCTGCGTTTCCAAACTCGCTTCGCGAGGCAAAATGTTTGAATAAGCTGGGACCAGCAAAACATCGTCAAAAGTAAGTGCTTCACCATTAATACGCATAAATCAGATCTTCCTACAGTTAAACTCTAGTCTCAACTGCAATTTAGGGATGAAAAGCGACTTATTATAACGTGTTTTGTTGTTGTTCTTCCAGAGAGATATTAAGATCATTCTATGAATTCTATTAAAGGTACTGGCGAGATCTATTCTGTTTCGCAGCTCAATAGCGAAGTTAAATCGGTTATCGAAGGAAATTTTCCAATGGTTTGGGTTGAAGGAGAGATTTCTAATCTCGCACAACCCGCATCAGGGCATATTTATTTCTCACTAAAAGATGCTAAAGCTCAAGTGCGTTGCGCGATGTTTCGCATGCGTAGAAGTATGCTTAATTTTCAGCCTGAAAACGGTATGCAAATCATGATCTACGCCAGAGTTGGGCTTTATGAAGGGCGCGGCGAATATCAGCTGGTGGCTGAGCGTATGGAACCATCAGGTGAGGGCGCTCTGCAACTAGCTTTCGAACAGTTAAAAACGAAGTTAGATAGTGAGGGATTATTTGATCCGGCGACTAAGCAAGCACTGCCTGCATTTCCGAAGACTGTTGGTATTGTCACATCGCCAACAGGCGCTGCCATTAAGGATATTCTCAGCGTTCTGGAGCGACGCTTTCCTGCACTTGAAGTCATTATTTACCCAACCTTAGTTCAGGGTGACACGGCTTCACATTCGATCGCTCGAATGATTATGTTGGCCACTGAACGTCAGGAGTGCGATGTTTTGATCGTTACGCGTGGCGGCGGATCATTAGAAGACTTATGGTCTTTCAATGAAGAAGTGGTTGCGAGAGCGATTGTTGATTGTGATATTCCAGTAGTCTCAGGTGTCGGACATGAGATCGATTTCACTATCGCTGACTTTGTTGCCGATCTGCGGGCGCCAACCCCTTCGGCTGCAGCAGAGTTGATCAGCCAAGATCAGGTTAAAATTCGTCAGAATATTGAGGGGTTTCAGATCTGGATGCACGATCAAATCAAACAACAGCTCAAGCATTTAACTCAAATGGTTGCTTGGAATGAGAAACGCTTGGTCGATCCGCGTCGCCGTTTAGAAGAACATGCTCAACGATTAGATGATCTTGTCGTGAGGATGAATGCAACGATACGGTCGGAACTTGATCAGCGTCGTGTTGGCTTGAGTCTCTTGATGGCGGATCTAAAGCAACACTCACCAGACAAGGTTATCACGATGAATACGGAACGTTGTCATCAGTATAGCGTCAGGATCAAGTCTGCTATGCAGCATCAGCTAGAAAAGCTATCGGCTAAATTAGGTGAAGCAGGCCGGACTTTAAATACAGTTAGTCCTTTAGCGACCTTAGATCGAGGCTATTCGATACTACAAACCGATACAGAGCAGGTCGTCAGATCAATCAAAGATGTAAATAAAGGCGATAAATTAACCGCTCGTCTACGCTCCGGCACACTAAAATGTACGATTAATGAGTGTATTGATTCTGAGTAACTAAACTTCACTAACATTTCACACTTCCTCACTCCTTGAGGATTTTAAATGTAAGCCGATAAAGTAGACTTAAAACTTCGATTCAGAATGGACTCTGGTATGAGAAAGGTAATTATTGGTTGGTTGAGCTTAGTCATCAGTTTTTATAGTAGCGGCGGTTATGCGGAGCGAGCTTCATTAATCGTTGATATCCAAACAAATCAAGTGTTGTATGCACATAATGCAAATCTTCCGGCCTATCCGGCTTCATTAACGAAGTTGATGACGGTCTATCTGATTTTTGAGGCTATCGAAAACCAGAAACTTTCACTAACAGATCAGTTCATAGCTTCTAAAACCGCACAAGCGCAAATAGGGTCGCGACTAGGACTACGTGAAGGTGACGTGATTACAGTAAAAGAGTTAGTGTTGGCTTTGATCGTTCGTTCAGCCAATGATGCCGCGATTGTCGCTGCTGAAGCGCTTGCGTCAACAGAAGCAGAATTTGTTAGGCAAATGAATTTTCGTACTCGTGTTTTGGGAATGAAAGATACAGTCTTTAAGAATGCTTCAGGTTTGCCTGACCCTGAACAGGTGACAACAGCGAGGGATTTAGCCGTTTTAGCGGTGGCTATTCAAAAACGATATCCACGTCATTTTCATTTATTTTCCGTCAAAACTTTCAGTTATAAAAATCGAGATTACAAAACACATAATCATTTCACTAATAATTATGCTGGTGCTCATGGTTTGAAAACGGGCTTTACCTGTAATGCAGGCTATAATTTAGTGACACTTGTGCGACGTAATAAACAACAATTGATCGGTGTGGTATTAGGTGAGGAGTCCTCAAAACAACGTGACATCTTGATGGCTTCTTTGATGGATAAGGCTTTGGAAAAGTCCATGAAAGTTGATAAAAATCTAACACTTGATCGACTTCGTTATCAGCAACAATATGGTGCGGGGGGGAATGCAAACTTAACCGCAATAGCTATTTCTTGTGGTTCGAAGAGCTTCATTCGTAAACCTGTTCTAGCCAGCTCATCCTGATACAATCAATTAGAAAAACTAGTACTGATCATCTTACTTGAATATATATAAGCAATTGCTAAACTATGTTTTCAATTATTAGGAGCAATTTTATGAAAAGCATTTCCAAATTTCTTCAACTTGTCTTTCTAATAACAACTCTGTCATTAATGGCATGCTCTTCACCCGATCCTGACATTGACTCTGCAGGTGTTTTATCAATAACCGCTGTTGATGCCGAGAAAAAATATACTCGCGAAGAAGCCGTTATAATCGATGTCCGTGAGAAAAGTGAATGGGACGAAAAACATATCCCAGGTGCGATCCATATCCCGCTCGCGCAATTAAGTAATCGTATTGCTGAACTAGACCAATATAAAGCTTCGTCTATTATTATGCAGTGTCATAGTGGTATGCGTTCCGCTAAAGGCGCTGTGATTTTACACTCTGAAGGTTTTCAAAAAGTGTATAACATGGACGGTGGCATTTTAGCATGGGATGGCGCGGGTTTAGTAACCGAATCGGCGAGATAGATTTTCCTTTGCAAGACATAGCTGATCTATATGATAGATCAGTTGTGTCGTTTTATTTTTGCTCTTCAGGTTATGGGCTAGGGTTAGGATATTTTTGGTGAATGGCTTCTATTTCAGTCATCACCTCCTCACTTAGATCCAAATCAATACTGTTAATATCAGCTTTCAATTGATCCATCTTGGTTGCGCCGATAATCGTGCTCGTTACAAAGGGACGACTGTTTACGAACGCTAATGCCATTTGTGCTGGGTCGAGATCATGCTCTCTTGCCAGCTTTACGTAAGCTTCAGTCGCTTCTACTCCTTGCCCTTTCGTATAACGGCTATATTCTTGGTATAGCGTTAAGCGTGCGCCAGCGGGCATATTTCCTTCCAGATATTTTCCAGAAAGAACACCAAAACCAAGTGGAGAGTAAGCAAGCAAACCAACATTCTCACGGCAGGCGACCTCAGCTAGACCTACTTCAAAGCTACGGTTTAATAAACTGTATGGGTTTTGGATACTAACCAGTCGTTCTTGTTGCTGCTTTTCAGCTACCTGAAGATAACGCATGGTTCCCCAAGGTGTTTCGTTAGAGACACCAATGTGACGGATCTTCCCAGCTTTGACCAAATCAGACAGTGCATCTAATGTTTCTTCAATAGGCGTAATGTCATCATCCTGTTTATGAACATAACCTAGCTCACCAAAAAAATTAGCCGATCGATCTGGCCAATGCAGCTGATACAGATCGATATAATCGGTTTTAAGCCGTTTCAGACTTGTTTCAACCGCAGCAACAATATTGTCTCGATCGAGTCGGTTTTTACCATCACGGCAATATTTAACCCATTTACCACGACCGCAGACTTTAGTTGCGATGACTAATTGATCTCGATTTTTACGTTGTTGCATCCAATCGCCGATGATGATTTCTGTAGCACCTTGAGTTTTCGCTTGTGGTGGGATGGGGTACAGCTCAGCGGTATCTATGAAGTTAATACCAGATTCAATCGCGTAGTCTAGTTGTTCGAAGCCTTCTACAAGGGTATTTTGTTCCCCCCATGTCATGGTTCCTAGGCAAATTTTACTAACATCAATGTTTGTATTTCCAAGTTTGGTAAATTTCATAGCTTAAGCCCATTCTATTGTAGACAAGTTAAAGGTAGAGTATCGCACGATTCGTCATCTCGAAAAGAGCACAGTTAGTTCAAAAACCAACAAATACATTTTATGAGAGAATACTTGCATCATGGCACAAAACGAAATTCAAATAACTCGACCAGATGACTTGCATTTACATGTGCGAACAGGGGACGCTTTAAAAAGCGTCGTGCCAGATACTGCTAGACAGTTTGCGCGCGCGATTATCATGCCTAATCTGGAAACTCCGGTGACTTCAGTAGAGCAAGCCGGTAAATATCGACAAGAGATATTAGATGCTGTGCCTGAGGGAATTGATTTTGAACCGTTAATGACACTTTATCTAACGGATAATACCTCTGTGGAAACGATCAAAGCCGCAAAAGACTCAGGGTTTATTCACGGATTGAAGCTCTACCCAGCAGGTGCAACAACCAACTCTGATGCTGGTGTGACAGATGTTCGAAATGTTTATGATGTGTTAGAAACGATGCAGTTAGTCGATTTACCATTACTTGTACATGGGGAAGTGACGGATCCTGTCGTTGATGTTTTTGATCGTGAACGACTTTTTATAAAAGAAATACTTGCTCCTTTAATCGAAAGGCTACCAAAACTTCGCATCGTGATGGAACATATCACAACAAGTGATGCTGTTGACTTCGTGATGTCTGCATCTGATAAAATTGCAGCGACTATTACAGCTCATCATTTATTGATGAATCGTAATGCTATATTCACGGGTGGTGTCAGACCTCATCACTATTGTTTGCCCATTTTAAAACGTGAGGAACATCGACAAGCACTTGTCAAGGCGGCCACGAGCGGTAATCCAAAGTTTTTCTTAGGGACGGATAGTGCCCCACATGCTCAAGGGGCTAAGGAGTCCGATTGTGGTTGTGCTGGAATGTATACTGCTTACAATGCTATGGAACTTTACACTGAAGTTTTTGATCTCAATAACAGCCTAGGCAAACTTGAAGGCTTCGCTAGTACCTATGGTGCTGCATTTTATCATTTGCCGCAGAGTACAGATTCTATTACTCTGCAACGACAAGATTGGAAAATTCCAGCCTCGTTACCACTAGGTCAGGAAAAAGTAATCCCATTACGTGCAGGAGAAAGCTGTCATTGGACGCTAACGAACAAATAATCACTGAAAACAGTGATGAAAATGCAAACCTTATAAACTCTAGGTTTAGAGGTTTTTTACCGGTTGTTGTTGATGTAGAAACAGCAGGCTTTAATTCTGAAACTGACGCACTGCTTGAAGTAGCCGCCGTTATTTTGAGTTGTGATGAAGAGAAAGGTTGGCACCCAGTGCAAACGATCGCGAGCCATGTTGTGCCGTTTGAAGGCGCTAATATTGAACAAGCAGCTTTAGATTTTACAGGAATTGATCCTTACCATCCTTTAAGACTTGCTTTAAAAGAATCAGAAGCATTAGGCAAAGTTTTTAAGCCTATTCGTAAAATGGTTGCTGATACCGGCTGCACTCGCGCGATCCTTGTCGGCCATAATGCCTCGTTTGACATTTCTTTTCTTAAAGCTGCAACAGTGCGTTGTGGGATAAAAAGAAACCCTTTTCATTCCTTTAGTACATTTGATACTGCTACGATGGCAGGCTTAGTTTACGGTCAAACGGTCTTAGCTAGAGCCATACAGGCAGCTGAAATTGATTGGGATGAAAAAGAAGCACATTCAGCCATTTATGATGCTGAGAAAACCGCCGATTTATTTTGCGGGATGGTTAACAAATGGGATTTTTTGACTCAACAAGCGACTAAATAAACATATAATTTTGTGAAGTTTTGTAGTCATCCTTAAGTTAAAGCTATTCATAGAGTCAGATTTCTCATGAATTTAATAGATGCAAACTTGATATTTCTTACGTGAAAGCACTTTTTCTCGAAATATTTAAATATGATGATTAACTGCTGCGAAAACTAAACTTTTTATATTGGTACCGCTTGTTTATTTGCTAAAGGAAGTACTTTTTTTAACTTCTTTCATCAATAGTTATATTTGGCTCATAGTTTAAACCATAACTATATTAGGATAAATAGAATTAGTCGTTAATATAAATCAGGTTAATAGAGTCACTTTTTCGCTCAACAAATGACTGATAAACATGAGGAATTGCTGATAGAAATAACCAGCTCTTTGACTGTTTCATTTATTCTTATCGCGAGAATTTTTCAGATGATGAAAATAGTATAAAAAGACTAGTTTTTACTCTTTGTCATTTAGTATTTCAATGAGCAATAATTTTACTTGTTCCATACCTTTCTTCAAGTGAAGTTCAATTTCCTTCATCGAAATTTCCTCTTGTCCCTTTTTGCCTGCGGCATGATTGGCTACGACTACACAAGTGGCATAAGCTAGCCCAGCCTCTCTGGCTAAAGCTGCTTCAGGCATACCTGTCATTCCAACGACATGGCAACCATCTCGCTCCATGCGGCTGATTTCGGCACTGGTTTCCAACCGAGGTCCTTGCGTTGCGCCATAAGTGCCGCCTTTAAAAATATTGATCTCAGCTTTTTTAGCCGCAAGAATGATCCGGTTACGCAGATTTTTATCATATGGATGTGTGAAATCGATATGAACAACATTGCCTTCTGCGCCTTCACAAAAAGTGTTGTTTCGGCCCCATGTGTAATCGATAATTTGATCTGGTATGGCTAGACGGGCAGGGTAGAGTTCTTTAGTAATACCTCCAACAGCCGCAATACTAATCACTTCTGATACGCCAATTTCTTTTAAAGCCCAAATGTTCGCTCGGTAGTTAATTTTATGGGGTGGGATAGTGTGGCCTGAACCATGTCTCGGTAAAAAAACAATTTCTTTATTATTGTATTCACCGAAAGTCAAAGGACCTGAAGGTTCACCGTAAGGTGTTCGCATAACACGCTTTTTAGTGATATTGATTCCCTCAAGCGTATTGAGCCCTGTTCCACCAATGATAGCAAGTTCGATCATAAGCTCTCTTCTTATCTATTTATTTTGATAAGATAGTGTAACGATTTCACAGACCTTTACTAGTTATTTTGATGTTAGACGAGTTTTATACAAACTATTCAGTTCTAGGCTATTAACACTTATTCTTAGCAAGAGCTTATTCAATATTGGGTTCTAATTACATGTGATTTCATTTATAGATATATGGACATTTATCGAGATAGGCGTAGCTTAAGAATGATGGTAAGAAAAACAACCTTATATTAAAGGTGCTGACCTGTATTTACTTTAAAAACAAGTGTCATATGCCATTAAGTTTTTATTTAATTTCAACGGCTGAAATATTTTCTAAATTCCTAAAATAGCCCTTGTAATCCATGCCACAACCTACGAGATATTTATCCGGTGCGACTAAGCCTGTGAAGTTAGCTTTTTTGACGCCTGCTTTAATCACTAAATTTTTTTCTATCAAGACGGCTGTTAGTGTTTCCTTTGCTTCCTCTCCCTTACAATAGTCGATGATCGCTTCTAAGGTTAAACCTTCATCAAGAATATCATCGATAATTAAAACAGTTCTATTTTTCAGGTCGATTTCTGGTCGTTTAAGCCAGTGTAGATGGCCGCCACTTGTTTCTCCGCGATAACGTGTAGCATGAATGTAATCGAGTTCTAATGGGAAGTTTAAGCGTGGTAACAGCATACCTGTAGGAACGATCCCACCTATCACGGTACATAGAATAATAGGATTAGATTCTGAAAGTTCAAGGTTGATCCTTTCTGCCATTCTATCTATAGCAGATTCTACTTCCAGCTTAGAGAAAATTTCTTTTAAATTACTTTCTACTTGTCGAATGTGATCGATCATTTTTTATTTTTTCTATTGTTTAGTGAATACTGTTTACCCGTAAAATCTATTGCAAATTGCCGCGCAGATCGAAAGTTTCTATTTTCTGCTCGTCCAATAAAGACCTGCAATCGATTAATAAATATTTTGAATAAATAGTGGAAGGCCAGCCATAATAAAAATGCCTCATAATGTAGTTTACTCTCATACTTAGTTCAGCTTACAAAGATTTAAAACCTTGAAGTATTCAAAAGGTATTCTCATCGAACATAACGACAGCGGGTGACATACTCTAGTCAATTTAAATATTGGTGTGCTCAATCAAGAAGTTCTTCATCAGCCTCTCAGCATTAATGAAACTTGAGTCGACGACGGGGTTTACGAGTCAGGCGATTTGCAACAGCATGTAACAAGGTGCCTGAATATCCATGCAGCGCAACAAGATGCATCTTGTAGAGCGATTTATAGATAAGGCGAGCCATCAATCCCTCAAGCATAAGGGCCCCAGACCACTTACCGAGTAAATTACCCATAAGGTTACCAACCGTCGTGTAGGAACTCATATTGACCAATGAACCATAGTCTACATATTTGTATTCTGGTAAAACTTCATCTATTAAACGATTTTGCATAGTTTTAACTAACATTGAAGCTTGTTGATGAGCGGATTGCGCACGCGGAGGCACCATAGTTTCAGAACCTCGTTCAGTAGGACATTGAGCGCAATCTCCAAAGGCAAAAATGTTTTCATCATTGGTCGTTTGCAGCGTTGATTTGACGACAAGTTGATTAATTCTATTTGTTTCGAGACCCTCGATTTTTTTCAAGAAGTCAGGTGCTTTTATACCAGCCGCCCAAACTTTGATTTCCGAAGGAATGAATTGGCCCGCTTCTGTAAGAAAACCATCAGCTGTTGCTTCTGTTATTCGTTCATTGGTTCTGACGTCAACATTAATCTTGTGTAACGCATCGACAGTTGCTTGTGAAAGTCGCTCAGGCAGGGCAGGTAAAACCTTATCAGCCGCCTCGATCAAAGAAATTTTTAAATCACGATCGGGATCAATATTAGTTAGACCAAACGCAACAAGCTCACGTGTTGATTCATGTAGTTCAGCCGAGAGTTCTACGCCGGTAGCCCCCGCACCAGCAATAGCGACATGTAGCTGTCCTTCGCGTAATGGTTGTTGAGTTGTTTGCGCGCTGTAGCATTTTTTCAATAATAATGAATGAAATTTTTCAGCTTGTTCTCTAGTGTCTAGTGAAAAACAATGTTCAGCTATACCTTTGATACCAAAGTCATTCGTCGTGCTACCAACGGCAATAATTAGCGTGTCATATTTAAAGCTACGGCGAGGAATAAACTCCATACCTTCTTCATCGACAGTTGGGGCTAGACGTACTTCTTGATTCTCGCGATCGAGCCCATCCATTCGACCAAGGCGAAAACTAAAATTATGCCAGTTTGCTTGAGCTAGGTATTCTAGATCATCCGCATGAGAGTCCAGTGTTCCTGCGGCAATCTCATGGAGTAACGGCTTCCAGATATGTGTCAATGTCGCGTCAATTAACATGATCTCAGCTTTCTTTTTTTTACCTAATTTATTACCGAGTCGAGTAGCTAGTTCGATGCCACCGGCACCGCCGCCGACGATGACAATTCTATGAGCGGTTGAGTTTTCGGGCATTATTGAACTTTCCAAACAAAAGGCAGGCTATAATAACAGTATTATTAACCCGATAAAAATTAAGGTATTTGATTGATCATGAATGAACAACAAAAATTAGAACTAGAAGCTGCTGCGTTTCGCCGTTTAGTCGAACACTTTAGAACACGAACAGACGTTCAGAATATCGATATGATGAACTTAGCAGGATTTTGTCGAAACTGTTTATCTAAATGGTATATGGCTGCAGCAGAAGAACGTGATCTGGAGATGAATTATGATAATGCTAGAGAAGTTGTTTACGGCATGCCTTATGATGAATGGAAAGATAAGTATCAAAAAGAGGCTTCAACTGATCAACTTAAGGCATTTGATACGTCGATTAAACAGCACGAAACTAAATAATTGACATCTTTAAAGACCATGAGCTGTTCGATCCTGTTTAATCGGGTTACGTATAACTTAAATTCACACCTAAATCAGTTATTTGACCCAGTTTCATATAAGAATAATATCAAATGGCTAATCGTATAATAGGTATATGTAAACTACTCCTGCTGTGTGGTTTTTTAGCTGCTTGTGCTGAATATCAGCTGTACGAGCCTGCGCCGATTGATATCGAGGAAACCACGCGTATTTATCGTGAGATAGATCTAGACTCAGAACCCCTGAAAACCTTATTAGGATCATCAGGCCATGATGTTAGTGATTGGCCCAAGCATCAGTGGGATTTGGAAGAACTGGTCACCGTTGCAGAGTACTATCATTCTGAATTAGCTATTTCCAAGGTTAAGCTTAAGCTTGCAAAAGCCAAAGAGGTCTCCGCTGGGCAAAAAAACAATCCACAATTGGCGTTTTCTACCGAGCATCACAGTGATCATACCGAGGGCAAATCTCCTTGGTCTTTTGGAACGATTTTTAGCTGGGTTTATGAAAGGCCCGAAAAGCGCCAAACTAGAATTGATCATGCCACAGCCATTACCGAAGTCGCTCGTTTAGAACAGTTTGAGATTTTATGGACGATCCGTGATGATGTTACCGACAACTACCTCGACACCATTTCTGCAATCAATCAACAGACGATGCTGCTTGAGGAAAAGTCAGTTTTAGAGCAGGGCATTGATCTACTACAACGTCGAATTGAGTTCGGCCAAGCCAGTGAGTTTGAGATCAGCTCTCTGCGGTTAGAGCGACAACGTTTAACGCTTTCTCTTAGTGAGCTAGAAGCAGATGAAGTTCGAGCCCGCTCACGATTAGCTCTGGCTACAGGGTTACCTGCAGACGCCTTGCAGGCAACCGATCTAAAACAAGATTACTTCCATAAATTGCCAATATTGAGCAGCGCTGATTTGGAACTAGGTTTGTTACAAACTCGTGCTTTGATCGAACGGCCAGATTTGCTTCGTTCACTATCAACTTACGTGGTTGCTGAAGCAGATTTACATTTGCAAATTGAAAAACAATATCCTGATATAACTTTATCTCCTGGGTTTATCTTTGATCAAGGCGATAATGTATGGGCAATGGCGAGCGCTTGGGTTTTGCCCATAAAAGCAAAAAATACGGGGGGGATTGCTGAAGCAGAAGCGAGACGGATGTTAAAAGCTCAACAGTTTTTAGCTTTTCAAAAACGTGTCCTGAGTCAGGTTCATTACGCCAGAATATCTTATCAAGCCGCACTAAAAACACTTGCTGAGGCCGATCTATTGATCAATGATTTAGATGTACGCAACCAAAAACTACAACGCCAGTTTGATTTAGGTTACACCGATCGACTGGCCTTGATCCGAAGCCAGCTGGAAACCTTAACTGTCCGTCGCTCACGTTACCTTTTAAAACTGACCGCATGGCGTGAGTTTGAGAGTCTTGAAGATGCGCTCATGTCGAGGCTGATCAAATAGAGTTAGACTCAACTAATATTCTTATGAAAATAATAATTAAAATAATCCTGCTACTTACTCTCGTCATTATCGTTTTTATCAGTGTCAGAAACTTCTCGTCCGAAAAGGGTTTTGTTGCATCATTAGATGACTGGCTCGATCAATTTCAAGAGACTTCGAACAATGCAAGTCAACAACGGAATGATGATGAGAACGATGCAGAAGGTGACGATGACGATGTCCCTTCACGAGTAGAAGATTTTCAAGGTCTACCAGCCGTTAGATTAGAGAATGATGTGCTTGAGCGTAGCGGTATTCAACTTGCTACGTTGAAGGTTAGCAACTATCAGCATGAAATACGCACCATCGCTAAAGTAGTCGATATGCAGGATCTGTTTCAACGCCGAACGACATACCAACAAGCCACTTTTGATCTGAACTTGGTTTCGGAAAGCTTAAGAGCCTCTTCACGAATTTATGAACGATTACGAGTTTTGCATAAAGAACGAGCTAATATCTCACAACGCCAGGTTGAGGAAGCGCGTTCGCGGATGAATGCAGGTAAAACACGCGTCACTGCCGCAAAACAAGCGATACAAAACATTCGACAACAAGCGCAACTCAAGTGGGGAGTGAGCTTGGTTGATGCAGCATTTAAATTAAACGAAAACGAATCTGATAATAGCTTTCAACATCTGTTGTCAATGCGCGATGTCTTGTTGTTAGTGACGTTTCCCGCAGGATTGGAGCAGAACAGCCTGATACAAGTCAATTCTCAGCCAGATCGTGCGACAGCCCAAGCCGCTAAATTTATATCACCCGCATTAAAAACGAACCCTCTTTCTCAAGGTCTTACCTATTATTATCAGGCTAGGGCTAAACACCTTCGCATGGGTATGAATGTACATGTTTGGATAAATGGTCATAAGAAAATAGGTGTTCAACAAGGTGTAAACATCCCACAAAATGCGGTCATTTGGTATGGCGGATCGGCGTGGATTTATGTCAATGTTGCCGACGAACTCTATTCGCGTCGGCCAATCAAAACAGATCAAGGTACGGATGGTGGTTGGTTTGTTCAGAATACTTTTACAGTCAACGACACGGTTGTGATCAAGGGAGCACAACTACTTTTATCAGAAGAGCTGCGTTGGCAGATCCCTGATGAGGATGATGACTAAAACCTCATGTTATCACTGATCGTTCGATTCTCAGTTCGTTACGCAGGTATTGTTATCGCACTGGCAATACTGATGTTGATCTATGGTAGTTATCGATTGTCTAATGCGGGTCTCGATATTTTCCCAGAATTCTCTCCCAAACAAGTTATCATTCAAACCGAATCTCCCGGATACTCATCGGAACAAGTCGAAATTCTAGTAACGCATCCGATCGAAAATGCGATTAGTGGCTTGATTGGACTTGACTATTTACGCTCAGAATCGATCCAAGGTTTATCGATTGTAACCGCCACTTTTGCCGAAGATTCTGATATCTATCTGAACAGACAAATGGTGAGCGAACGTTTGCTCAGCGTTGGGGCAACATTACCCGATGGTGTTGCTACACCCGTACCCGTACCGCTAGCATCATCTTCGGCAACCGTCTTAACGATTGGTGTGCGATCAGATTCATTGAACATGATGGATCTAAGAAGCATGGTTGACTGGAGTATCGTGCCACAAATTCTCAGTGTTCGAGGCGTGGCAGATGTCAATGTTTTTGGTGGCGAGATAAAGCAATTACAGGTTCAACTTAACCCCGACAAGCTCCGTCAATATGGTTTAGGTATTGAGGATGTTATTAGCGCAACCAAACAGGCAACCGCAATCAAAGGCGCTGGTTTTCTTGAAAATGATAATCAGCGTTTTACGATTCAAACCAGTAGCAATACAACCAGTCCCGCCGATATTGCAAAAACGGTGATCAAAACTGAAGATGGTTATTCAATTAAATTATCGGATGTTGCCGATGTTTTGATGGCAGCAGAGCCCCCTATTGGTGCTGCAGCGATCATGGGTAAACCAGCCATCGTCATGATGGTCATTGGCCAATTTGGGGCAAATACTTTAGATGTTTCAAATGCTGTTGAGGGCGTTTTAACTGATCTCGAAACCGTGTTAAGCGAAGAAGATATTATTTTTTATTCACGGTTATTTCGGCCTGCTGATTATATTGAACGCTCATTAAAAAACATTACTGAACATCTGATGATCGGTGGTGCTTTTGTACTCATTATTTTATTCATCTTTTTGTTTAATATTCGTACCGCGTTTATTTCTGCCTTGGCCATTCCACTGTCGCTGATCAGTGCTGCCATTATCTTGCTCGAAAGTGGCGTTAACTTAAATATTATGGTTCTCGGTGGTTTAGGCATAGCACTGGGTGAGGTGGTTGATGATGCGATCATCGATACAGAAAATATTTACCGCCGTCTGCGAGAAAACAAACGACTTAGCGTACCGCGTTCAATTGCTGATGTCGTCTATGAAGCATCAATGGAGGTTCGTGGCTCCGTGGTCTACGCCAGCTTTATTGTCGCCTTGGTCTTTGTGCCCTTGTTGACTTTGAGTGGTGTCGCCGGACGCTTGTTTTCGCCGCTGGGAGTCTCTTATATTTTAGCCATTTTAACGTCCCTATTAGTGGCTCTAACGGTCACGCCAGCACTTTGTTATCTACTGTTGGGACACAGTAAATTACCCAAAAATGATCCACCATTAATCCGATTAATTCATCCGATCTATGCAGGGTTTCTACGTTTAACAACAAAACTCCCCACCTTGACCATCGGGGTATCTCTGTTGGTTTGTGTCGCAGGGATTGCCATCATCCCAAGTTTAGGTTCTCGTTTTTTACCCGAACTACGCGAAGGACATTACATCGTTCATACCACCGCCATGCCCGGGACATCACTTGAGCAGTCTATTCAAGCGGGTAATCGACTGACGAACGATTTTTTAAAGATACAAGGTGTTCGTTCTGTTTCACAATGGGCGGGAAGGGCTGAACGCTCAGCCGATACCTATGGTAGCCACTACAGCGAATTCGAGGTCGATTTAGAGCCGCTTTCCGGTCAGGAACAGCAAGAAGTTATTGATGGTCTGCGCGATGTGCTTAAACAATTCCCAGGCTTGTTGTTTGAAGCGAACACCTTCTTGATCGAACGTGTTGATGAAACTATTTCTGGTTATACATCACCCATTGTAGTGAACCTTTACGGTAGTGAATTAGGCATTCTTGATAGAAAAGCCGAAACTGTCGCTGAGATTATGCGCTCCATCGATGGAGCAACCGACGTACAAATGCGTTCACCTCATGGTACTCCGGTTCTACAGATCCAATTAAACCATGATCGATTAAGTAACCTTGGCTTAAGGCCTGTCGAAGTAATGAATGCTATCCAAACAGCTTATGAAGGCAAAGTGGTGGGTAAAAATTATCAAGGTAATCATACTTATGATGTTTCGGTGATAATTGATCCAAAGCTGCGTAAAAACCCGGAAGATCTAGGAAAACTACCGATCAAAACCCCATCTGCTGCAATCATCACGTTATCAGACATCGCAAGCATCACCCAGCGCGATGGTCGCTATAACATTCTTCATCAAGGTGCTCAACGGATCCAAGCTGTGACGTGCAATGTCGAAGGACGCGATCTTAATGGCTTCATGAATGAACTTAAACAAAGAGTACTCACTGATGTCAAGTTTGAAAGCGGCATCTATCCAGAGTTTACTGGTGCAGCGATTGAGCAAGCAAAAGCCAGAGAAGATCTGATTCTACACTCGTTGATCGCAGGCATTGGCGTTTTGATTTTGATCTATATGGCGGTCGGCCGACTACGTGATGTTTTGATCATGCTACTAAACTTGCCATTCTCATTAGTCGGCGGTGTTATCGCAGTTTTGTTAACAGGAGCGACCTTATCCGTCGGCTCTATCGTAGGTTTTGTCACCTTGTTTGGGATAACCGTCAGGAACTCAATTATGTTGATCTCACATTACCGCTATCTGGTTGAAGAAGAAAACCTGCCGTGGAATATCGATACGGTCATCTTGGGAGCAAAGGAACGTTTACCTTCGATCTTGATGACAGCCTTAGTAACAGCATTAGCGATGTTACCCATCGCAATTGATAGTGATAACCCAGGTCGCGAGATTATGGGCCCGATGGCGGCGATCATTATTGGAGGAATGGCTTCATCAACGATTCTTAATTTATTAATATTACCGACCATAGTATTTCATTTTGGAAAGTACAATTCAGGCAAAAAGACTGAACATTAAAATAAAAGTTTCAAAAATATTAAATATTTGCTAGTTTAAAAAAGAATATTATTACGAACAAAACTAACTAACATGAAGGGATGTTGTTGTTACGGTTCTACGTATGTTCAATACAAATGAATGCTCAGAATAAGGTTCAAAAAATGATTAAAATTTGGAATGCAGCTTGGGCATTAAAAGAATTAGGTTGGGGGATAATAACAAAACTCAGAAAGCTTTCCGTAAGCTAGATCATGCTTGCTTCTTTAACCATTGATCAAACTATGCGGCATGATCAATGGCAGAATTATAAGTTAGTAATAAATACGTTCAATAAAAATAGGGATCAGGAACGTGCAAGAAACAACCCTCCAATCATCAAAGCAACCCCCATCGTTCGACTTACACTTAAATTCTGAATTCCTGCACCAAATAATCCAAAGTGATCAATCAACACCGCCATAATTATTTGCCCGGTGACAATAAAGCAGATCACATTACCGACACCCATGCGCGGAGCAAGAAAGGTGATCGACAGTACATACGTGGCGACAATAATACCACCTATGTAACTGTAAGTTGGCGCGGATAAAAAGTCTGCAACGGAAGGCACCTGGACTCGGTTAAGAAGAATAAAGCTGACCACAACACCAAATCCCAAGGTAAAAAGAACCAATGCAGAGTAAGCCACGCTACCTATAAATTTACTTAGTGTCGCGTTGGCTGCTGCCTGTATGGGGATTAACGCACCCGTAAAAAGTGCAGCCATGGAGAACAATATTGTCAGCTTCATTACTTCTTTCCTTTGTTTGATTTTTTATTTACTAGGCTTTCCTTGCTTACTCGCTTGGCGCAAGTCAGAAACTAGTTCCCCAGCGATTCCCCAGTTATCCATATTGACTTCATCTATCACAACAACAGTCGTCGCTGGATTCTTATCAAGCACATCGACCAGGAGTTGAGTTGCTCCCTGAATAAGTTGTTCTTTTTGTTCCCTGGTAACACCTTCATCGGTTACTTTTATATTTACGTAGGGCATGTTTATTTTCTCCTGATTAATAAAAATCGATGATAAAAACTTCTTAGCTAACTTTCTTGTTAGCGAGAAAATCTTCGTTGAACATATCGCGCAAATAGTTCTCAAGAAACCCTACCGAACAGGATCCTGAAACAATATTTTCACCATTGAATAAAAAGGTTGGTACACTCTTCATTTTAATTGCGTTCACTTTTATTTGTTTGGCCTTTAACTCTTTCGCCAGCTTTCCTGACATCAAGGCCTGCTTTGCAGCAATCGAGTCCAATCCAATCTGATCACATAGCATAAGTAAAGCTTCTAGAGCACCAATATCAAGCCCATCAGTAAAATAGGCAGGAATAAGCACTTCATTTAAT
The DNA here is from genome assembly GCA_913058255.1 of uncultured Pseudomonadota bacterium. Classification (GTDB taxonomy): domain Bacteria; phylum Pseudomonadota; class Gammaproteobacteria; order CAJXQU01; family CAJXQU01; genus CAJXQU01. The sequence continues at coordinate 215,991 of CAJXQU010000002.1, forward strand.
TCGGTCTGCTTTTCGAATTTTTCAGCCCAATGGATCAAACAATGTGAATTAAGCGTATTGTAATAATGGGTACGTTTTGCAAAGTCAAAATTAAGTCCAGCTTCGGCTACGGTTTCTATTAGATCTTTCCGGTATGACACCACCTGCGCCTTGCTCCAGCCATTCCTTTTCATAAGGTGGGCAACAATCTCTTCTCCCTCTACCGGCATACCCGGATTCAACTCATAAGGTAGAAATTGAATGCTGGCCTCTCTCCTCTAGCATTCTGCATACATTTTATTGACAATGGACCAGCGATCGTTTTCTTTAAGAAAGCCGAGGTAATCAACATAGTCATGACCAAGTAGAGGGCAATCCACCGTCGCCATCGCCTGATCACCAATCACTTCCAACGCACGGATCTTGTAACCGTATTTATCCCCTTGTTGATCAGGGACCGGGCGTCCAGAAATATCTTTCAACCAGGTTGCTTTATTGCGACGACTACCCGGCGCTTTCAAAATCACATCATCATGAAAAATATGATCAAGCTTTTCTATATCCGCATAATGAAGACCATCAAAATAATCTGTGATCATTTTTCGAATAGTTTCACTATCAAGATCCCGATCATTATCAAATCCCTGTTTCTTCATTACGCAGCAACCTGCTTCTGTTCTTCCATGAGAGCAAGTTGAAATGAAGGACGATTGATCACGGCTTGAGTCATCTCTTTAACCTTTTTTCCCACCATAATATCTACTGGAAAAAACTCGCCCCAACGCGAATAAACACTCAACAAGATATCTGCCGCAGAAGGTAGATCTCCTCCTAGATAAGGTTTGTCCTGTAATTGATCTTCAATGACTTTCCACAGTGCAGAAATTGAATCCGCCGCTGCTATAAACGCTTCTGTCTTGGCATCCTGATCAGTGATATTCTGCGCGATAAAAAACAGACGACCATAAGCAGGGTGCATCGTGGCATTGGAAAACATAAGATTTTGTATAGCTTGATCCCTAGCTTCGCCACCCTTAGGCAACATAACGCTATTATGTTTATCCAACAGATAAATCATCACCGCTGCACCTTCGGTCAGAATTTTTTCACCATCGATTAAAACGGGAACTGTTCCGACAGGATTAATCTCAGCAAAGTTTTTTGCCTGACTTTTTTCAATAATTTCGACAGGTTCACCGAGTTCATGCAGAACTGTTTGCGTAGCTAACGAACAAGCACCATTAACATAATAAAGTGTGTACATCTTTCTTCTCCTATTTGATTGAGAGTCACTTTTTCTCGAGCCCATCATTCGAGTGGCCTCTAAGAAGGCTCAGTCTAGGCAGTTGGTTTGTTTTCATATATAGCTATAATCAGAACAAACTATTCTCAATTTGGAAACCTTATGGATAAGCTACGTGCGATTAAATTGTTTGTTCGATTAGCCGATCTGGGGAGTTTCACCAAGGTGGCGGAGGAACATAACGCCTCAAAATCTATGATCAGTAAAGAGATCAGCCGTCTGGAAAAAGATCTGGGCGTTCGACTCCTACATCGTTCAACCCGCAACCTGACGCTGACTCAGCTAGGTGAAGGCTATTTACGACGGTGTCGGGAAATCCTGACCAAGATAGATGATGCAGAATCCTATCTGCAAGACTTACAGGGAAGCCCGCGAGGAAAATTAAAGATCAACGCGCCGATGGCCTTAGGCTTACTTGATCTGGATAAAATGTTCTCTGCTTTTATGCAAGCTTACCCCGATATAGAACTGGATATTCATCTAGGCGATGAATCACTTGATCTGATCGAGAATGGCTTCGATTTAGGCTTTCGAGCTGCAAGCCAACCTTTTGACTCCAGCTATGTAGGACGCGTACTAACAAGCTTCAGTTATAAAGTTTGCACGTCACCAGAGTACTTAACCAAACACCCAAAAATCAAAAAGCCTGTCGACCTTCAGAAGCACAACTGCTTCGAGTACAGCTATTTTCGAGGTAAGAATGCCTGGCCGCTAGATGATGGGATTACGATCAGCGGCAACCTTAAAGTGAACAGCGTGATGTTTATGAGGCAGGCGATTAAGGATGGTGTTGGTATTGGCTTCCTGCCCGACTTTATCTGCAACGATGCAATCGAGCACGGCGAGATGGTAGAAATTCTTCCCAAAGCGAAGCGTCCACGCTTAACCCTTTATGCTTTATATCCCGCAAGACATTTTGTGCCACCGAAGTTGACCAAGTGTATTGAGTTTCTGGATGCCTGGTTTAATGCGCCTGCTAATACCTAACTAACCCTAGGCGGATTCCACAATCAATGGCAAATCATTAAAGAGGTGTTTCCATGAGTAGACAAGCTCGTTTCGTATTATTGGCTCATCGACAAGATGTTATTATTCGTAGAAATAGCTCCGATCTTATCTTTTGTATTGGGAATGCCCGGATCCACACTGGAAGTGCACCACTGTAGGTAGAACATAAAACTCCCCGTTGTTAGTGTTTGGTTTGCCAACTAAACAACACAGCGAGAAACCTTATGTCCTATAGTCATCTTACAGAGCGAGAACGATATGTCATCAGCCATTTGTCTATGGCAAAAGTGAGTCTTCGAGAAATTGGTCATCGTTTACTCCGCTCCCACACGAGTATTGGCCGAAAAATCAAACGCAACACAGCACTTCATGGAGTTTACTGGTATAGCTACCCCCATCAGGAAGCGTTAAAAAGACGGCAAACACCCCGTCACAGAAAAGTACAAAACAACACACGCTTAATGCGTTATATCACTCATCATTTATTCCATAAATGGTCACCTGAACAAATCGCTAATAGGCTGATAGTTGATTATCCTGAGCACGACACGATGCGTGTCAATACGGAAACAATCTACCGCTGGATTTATCAGCAAGCACGTCTAGGTCATGCGTTAGCACCGTGTTTAAGAACCGGTCGAGGTCGACGAAAGAAACAAGGTAATAATGCCAACGGTAGCGGTATTATCAAACATCGAGTGTCCATCACCGAACGACCTGAATGTGTCGCTTTACGACAACGTTATGGCCATTGGGAAGGCGATGATAACAGGGCAACAAGGAGCCGGGGCCATTGTGACGCATGTAGAAAGAAAAAATTTATATCTCGTCGCAGGCAAGCTGGCTTCAAAACACGTGAAGCCTTTGACTGAAAAAACGGTTCGTTTATTTAGAAAAATCCCTCTTAAGTTTCGTCAGACATTAACGGTCGATAATGGGACTGAGTTTGCGGATTTTAAGAGCATAGAAAAGGCCAGTCATTTAAAGGTTTACTTTGCTGAACCTTACTCATCATGGCAACGAGGCTGTAATGAAAATATGAATGGTTTACTTCGACAGTATTTTCCTAAAGGGAGTGATTTTAGAAAGATAAAGGATGAGGCGGTTGATAATGCCGTCAAAGCATTGAATAATCGACTAAGGAAATCATTAAACTATCAAACACCCAACGAGGTGATGAAGTTCGCTAAGAGGTGGTGCACTTAGAAAGCGGATCCGGGCTCTCCTTTAGTTGATCGAGACATTTTTCACGGTGTCTCTTTGTTGTCTTTTATGCTCTCGATAATCGGGCAATCGTGGTTGTCACCACTTTTAAAGCATGCATTGAGCATGCCTGAGAGGTCTTTTTTGAGATTCATTAGATCAATCAGGCCTTGCTCAACCTCCTGAAGCTTTTCCGAGATCAGTTTCTGTGCTTGTGGTTTGTCAATAAGCTCAGCTGTTTCTATCCTGATTAGCTGGTGAATTTCGCTAAGTGAAAATTTCATTCGCTTGGCTCGTTTTATAAATCTTACTCGGTCAATGTCTTTGGGCTCATAGCGACGACGTCCACCCTCATCTTTAGTAATATGAGGGAGTAAACCAATTTTTTCGTAGTACCTAAGTGTATGAATAGACACTCCGATTTCTTTAGATACGTCACCAATAGATTTTTGCATTAGTGACATGCCTTTCCCATTTTTTCAAGTCGCCAGTAATTGTAGGGCAGTGGGGTAATAAAGCCAGCCAATAACATTGGTGGAATCGCCCACCATATTAACCTTGCTTCGCCGACTAGAAAATAGTCAACGAGGTTCATCGCGGCTTCCATTGAAATCATACTGACGAGGCTCATTCCAACGGCAGTCTTAAATGCGATGAGAAATGCCATTTGCCTACTTAAAATGAAACTTTCAAGTGCAATGCTGGTGAAAATCCCGTTCACCGCTGCGATAGACATGACAGTTAGTGTTACTGTTCCGGGAGAATAGGTTTGAAACCAAAGGATCGTGCCAAAATCACCGATGACACAGCCCAAGAGGCACCACGCAGTATTTTTTGAGGATTGCTTCCAATTGAGTTTGCTAAACCAATTAAAAGATGAATTGAGGTTTTTGTTTGTACTTTTCATGGTTGCATGATACAACCTAGAGTTAACTCTAAGTCAAGAGCTTTTCTAAGATACTAGGCATTTACAGAAAGTAGCCCTTAGAGTAACTTTTCGTACCGTTGGACTTCAAACCCCTCTTAGGCATACATTTTTTTAAGCTGTTGGTTTTCATCTTCAAGCGCTTTCATCCGTTTCATTAGTGATGCATCCATGCCGCCATACTTCGCACGCCATTTATAGAAGGTTGCATTGCTCATTCCGTGTTCGCGGCAGAGTTCAACAACTGATGTGCCCGCTTCATTTTGTTTCAACAATAGGCAGGATCTGACTGTCGGTGTAACGTGATTTCTTCATAGAAAATTCCTCTATTTAGTTTACGAGTATTTTCTACTTAAAACTCCTGTTATTTTTCGGGGGGACTACATTCATCATCAGGTAATGTAGTTCCCATTTCCTGTGCTCTTTTTTTCCACATTCGTTTTGCATATTTTTGCATATCGGGAGTCTTATCACTTTCATCCATTATCTCTAGACCTAATAATGTTTCGAGAATATCTTCCATCGTTATTATTCCTTCCATACCACCATATTCATCGACAATAACCATAATGTGAACGCGTTTGTGCAGTACTTTTTCAAAGGCGTCAGAGACTGTTGTCGTGTCTGATAAGGTGCTTAGTTCACGTCTATACGTTTCTAGGGGTTTATCTGTATTATTTCGTGCTTGAGCGAGTAGCAGGTCATCTTTTAGTACAAAACCTGTGAAGATTTCATCATCTTCGGCATAGATGGGGATGCGTGAGAAACGAGAGTCATAATGTTCGTCGAAATATTCAAATACGGTGACTGATTCTGGTAATGAAAAAACGACAGGGCGTGGTGTCATGACGTTCGTTACTCTCATCTCATGTAACAAGAACATATTTTTTAAAATGCGAGATTCACGTTCTTCAAGTTGGCCTTCTTCTTCGCCTAACTCTGCCATTGCAGCGAACTCTTCGCGACTGAAACCTTCTATTCTTTTATTATGTGAAAGGCCTCGTGTCAGGAATTCAGACATGACAACAAAGGGATATAAAATTCTAATAAGGTATTTCACACTATGGGCTGTGACACTAGCGAGAGAACGCCAGTAGGTTGCCCCTAAGGTTTTGGGAATTATTTCAGAGAAAATTAAGATGAGTAGTGTTAAAAAGACAGAAAAAATGCCGACCCAAGCGTTACCGAAGACGATAGTTGCTTGCGCTCCAGCACCGACAGCTCCTGCAGTATGAGCAATCGTATTTAACGTTAATATTGCTGCCAGAGGCTTGTTTATATCGTTTTTTAGTTCACGTAATAGTGGCCCAGAACTTTTCTTTTTTTGTTCTAATACACTGATATGAGCAGTTGTAACGCTTAATAGGACTGCCTCATAGATAGAACATAAAAATGAGAGCAGCACTGTAATAATCACAAAAACTATCAGTAATGTCATATTTAAAAGATACTTGACCGACTAGATATTGGCAAGTTAATTATTAGAGCGAATTGACTTGTTCTTTAAAATAACTAAACCATATGCTTTTTTATAAAGATAGGTTTAATCGGGGTTAGGCTTTTTTTTATTCTGTGAAGCTATAAGCTTACTTTCATCTTTTAAAGGTTTGCCTACAGGACAGACTTCTTGCATAAAGCCATTTAACGTATTTACGAGGCTTTTTTCAACGAGGCTATAGTGAACATACTGACCTTTTTTCTCACTACTGACCAAACCTGCATTCTCTAAGACACTTAGGTGTTTAGATAGAGAGGGCTTACTGATTTCAAAACGCTCAGCTATCTCCCCAGCAGTCATGCTGGTGGCGGATAGGTACGCTAGTATTTTACGGCGGACAGTAGAAGAGAGTGCTTGAAAAATTTTTTCCATCATTATGTGTTCTATTGTTGTACATGGGCACCATGTAATTAGCTTATTGACTAAATAACTAAACAGTGAATATAATAAGTTAATTAGCTTATCAGCTAAATATATCATGTGTGTGAATAGAGAGGCAAGATTAATATGAGTGAGGGAGTTGATGTATCTATTTTATATGATAAAGATTGTCCATTTTGTCATTTGTACCATCAAAATTTGCGTTTGGAAGACACTTTAGACAGCGTCACGATAATTAATGCTCGCGAGCCTTCTGACTTGTTAACGGAGGTTACTGAACTGGGTTTGGATGTTGATGAGGGTATGGTTGTTAAGGTTAATAACGTTATTTATAACGGTGCTGATGCCTTACACGTAATCAGTTCATTTAGTTCTAAATCTACCTTGTTTAATCGTTTGAATTATTACATGTTCAGATCAAAAGGGGTTACAAAAATGATCTATCCATATTTACGATCTTGTAGAAGTCTCGCTTTGTGGCTCATGTATAAATCTAAAATAAAAAACTTGAAGGAAATTAAATAAATGTCAGAGCAAGAAACACTAAAAAATAATAAACCTAATCCTAGAATTATTTTTTTTATTTTATTATTAGGTTTTATCTACTTAATGGTTTATTTTCTTATAAAAAAGGATATTGATAGTTCTGCTGCGCTCTATATTGGTGTACCAATGATCCTTGCGATAGGACTTAGTCGTCTACCACATGCAAAGACCCCTATGGGGACGACGATGAAGGCGTTGACTATGTTGTTGATTTTATCAGTGCCACTGCTAAGAGAAGGTTTTGTTTGTATTATCATGGCTGCACCGATTTTATATAGTGCAGCTGCATTGTTTACACTACTATTTCAAAAGATAAGAAAGGCTGATAACCACAGTAATAAAATGCAGTTATCGGCAATTACTGTGCTGCTTACATTAACGTCTGTCGAAGGGATTGATGAGAGTTTAAGTTTCAATCGATATAACGAAGTTGAATACACGACAACGGTTAACCTTGATATTACGACGATCAGAGAAAACCTTTCTAAAGCAACAATTCCGACCGATAAACGACCATTTTTTCTACGTGTTTTTCCACTACCTATCGACATGCAGGGGAGCGGGTTAGATGTAGGGGATGAACGAGTTCTTAATTATGAATATAAAAAATGGATAGTGACCAACATGCATAAAGGTTCAACGGTTTTTAAAATTACGAGTGCGACTCAGAACCATATCCGTTTTGAAATCCCACATGATGACAGTTACATTAGCAACTACTTAACATGGCATGCTTCGGATGTCTTTCTTGAGCCGGTGGATAATGGAGCTACTAATGTCACATGGCGTTTGAGTTATGAGCGAAAGCTCGATCCTTTTTGGTACTTTGCACCGCTTCAACATTATGCAACTTATTTAACCGCAAAAGTTTTAACAGACAATGTTGTTGCAGAGCATAAATAACCCCGATGTACTTAATGCAGTCATCTTATTAGCGCCTATGATCGTACTAGGCGCTCTACTATTCGTGAGGCCAGCAAAATATTTTGAACGTGTAGGAATGATGCTTGGATTCCTACTTTGTGTGCCAATGATATTGTTGATGAATGTATTGGCTGAGTATCTAGGATGGTGGAAGTATGCAGCAACAGCTAATAGTTATTACAATATTCCTATAGAAGTTATCCTTGGTTGGGCTTGCTTTTGGGGAGCGTTATTACCTTATTTATTTAAACAAAATAAGGTGTTGGTTGCATTCTTTGTAGCCTTGATGATTGACCTGATTTACATGCCTTACATGACAGGTTTATTTGTTTTAGGTGAATACTGGTTGATTGGTGAGATCGCTGTTTTAGTAACATGTTTGCTTCCATCTTTAATTATTTACCAACTAACTGCTACAAGAAAAAAAGTATTATTGAGAGGGGGTATTCAATCATATATTTGGGGGACATGGATCGTATTTCTTATCCCATCGTTGATATTAACATATGAACATAAAAGTATATTTGATATTTTTTCAATGAATGCTTTACGAGTACTCATTTTCTTGATCGGTATGGGGAGCAGTATGTTGATCGGTTATCTTGCAGTCGTACAATTGGCTAAAGTTGGTTTAGGAACTCCTATACCCTTTGATTCAGCACAAAAACTTGTGCGTACCGGAATTTATCAACACGTAGCCAATCCATTGCAGATATCAACAGCACTAATGTTTATCTGTATGGCACTTTTATATAAAAGCTGGATGATGCTCTGCCCATTGATAGCGCTTATTTTGTACACTGAAATCTTTGTTCGTTGGCATCATAGCGTAGATATAGAACAGCGTTTTGGAGAAGCGTGGTTTGAGTATAGAAAGCAGGTTAGAAACTGGCTCCCCAAATGGTAGTAATAAAACAGAAAATAGGGTCAGGCCTTTCCATATCATATTTTATTCATAGAGTTTGAAATTTTACTAGTCGTCGTGAGATGTGTTTCATCAGAAAATAAGTGCAACTCTATTTTCGGTGGTTTAAGCCCAAAGAGCGGCATTAACTACTTTCAAAAGACGCTTTCGGTAAGTGTGTATGGGGAAGCTTGAAATATAGTTTATGTTTGCTGTTTAGAGCACTCTCTAGCATTAATTAAGAACCAGCAAACCATTTTCTAATTTAAAAACTTTATCCATTCGATTCGCCAACTCAATGTCGTGAGTGACGATTAATAAAGCTGAGTTCATCGAGCGTTGTAATTCCATCATTAGTTCAAAAACCTGATCGGCTGTATCACGATCAAGGTTTCCAGTAGGTTCATCAGCCAGTAGACATTTTGGGTTGGTGATCAGTGCGCGTGCGATTGCTGTTCTTTGTCGCTCGCCACCAGAAAGTTCGCTGGGTTTGTGAGCGATCCTCTCCGCAAGACCAACCTTATCTAAAATTTCTCTGGCTGCGCTCTTTGCTTTTTTAACCGATTCGCCAGCGATCAACAATGGCATTGCGACATTTTCTTCTGCAGTAAATTCAGGCAATAAATGGTGAAATTGATAGACAAAGCCAAGACTTCGATTTCTTAGTTTGCCGCGTTCGGATTCACTCAAGTTATTCATCTTTTCACCATCGACGATGACTTCGCCAGAGGAGGGGAGATCGAGACCTCCTAACAAATGCATAAGTGTACTTTTCCCCGAACCTGATGAACCTATAATAGCGACACTTTCTCCTGCATTGATTTCAACGTTGATACCTTTCAGGACATCGACATGTAGGATACCTTCCTGAAAAGACATGGTCAGATCATGGCAGGCCAATAAAGATTCTTGATTGTTATTCATTGTGCTACTCATAACGCAGGGCTTCCGCAGGTTGGGTTCGACCAGCGCGCCAAGCAGGATAAAGCGTAGCGAGCAGACATAAGATGAAGGCAACAATACCGATATTGATCACTTCGTTCCATTGTAGATCTGAAGGTACTCCGCTGATCACATAAACACCGGGATCCATAAATTGAGTTTGTAACTTATCTTCAATCCAAGGAACAATCGTTTTAATATTTAGGGCTAATAACACCCCACCAATCATGCCGAGAATGGTGCCGACTAAACCAATGATCATGCCTTGAACAATAAACACCCACATAATGCTACGCGGAGTCATGCCTAAGGTTCTCAGAATAGCAACGTCGGCTTGTTTATCAGTAACGACCATAATCAGGGTTGAAACGATATTAAAAGCTGCGACGGCGATGATCAGCGACAAGATAACCGCCATGACAACTTGCTCGGTTTTTAACGCCTTGAAGAAATTGGTGTGATGCTGTGTCCAGTCGATGACACCATAATAACCGGGCAGTTGTTTAACAATATCCCGGCTGATAGTTGGGGCATTGAACATGTCATCGAGCTTTAAACGTATGCCACTGACACCATTTTTGATCTTGAAAAGTTTCTTCGCATCTTCAATATGAATAATCGCCAGTGAAGAGTCATATTCATTCATGCCGATATTAAAAATACCAACGACATTAAAGCGTTTTAGGCGTGGAACAATGCCGGCGGGTGTCGAGTTGGGTTGTGGCGCGACGATGGTTACCTTGTCACCAACACTGACACGTAAGCTATTCGCCAGCGCATAACCTAAGGTAATATTATATTCTCCGGCTTTTAGATCGGTTAACTTACCTTGTACCATCTTGTCGGCGACAACAGACACTTCAGGTTCTTTTTCTGGCAAGATCCCTCTGATAAGAGCACCTTGCACACCGCCACCATTGGTGAGCATCGCTTGAGTGCGGACAAAGGGTGCAACGCCCAAAACATGCGGCTGTTTCTTTAAGGTTTCTTCTAAAGACTCCCAGTTTCGTAATGCACGGCCTGGTTCTACAACGCTGGCGTGAGCGGTCATGCCCAAGATTCGATTACGTAATTCATTCTCAAAGCCATTCATCACAGAGAGAACGACGATCAAGGCCATCACCCCAAGTGCGACTCCTAGCATAGAGGATAAGGAGATGAATGAGATAAAATGATTACGGCGTTTGGCGCGGGTATATCTCAGGCCAATACTGAGTTCAATAGGTCGAAACATAGATAAGGATTATAGCCTGCTCTGATTGTTTGAAGGATAAGGTTACGTATTGTACTTTATAATTTATAGCTTAGAAGGTTGGACTTGAGGAAAGTTTCCTATAATCTGCCGCCTATGAAGATTTTAGCTATTGATACTTCCACTGAAGCCTGTTCGGCCGCACTTTCTGTTGATGATGAAGTGATTTCACGTTTTGAGATTGCACCCAGAAAACATACCGAACTGATTCTGCCGATGATCGACTCTTTAATGAAAGAGGCTGCTTTGCTACCAACCCAACTTGATGGTTTGGCCTTTACACGAGGGCCTGGTGCTTTTACAGGTGTACGTGTTGCGACAGGTATTATTCAAGGAATTGCTTTTGCTGCTGATCTGCCGGTGGCTCCGATTTCATCTTTAGCGGCTTTGGCGCAAGGTCAGTTCCGAGAGCAGGGTACAAATCACGTGATCAGCGCGATTGATGCGCGTATGAAAGAGATTTATTGGGGGTTTTATCAGCAACAAGCTGGGTTGATGAAAGCTTGTCAGCCAGAAGGAGTCTGTCCTGCCGATCAGATCCCTATCCCTACAAATAACGACGAATGGTTAGGGGCAGGCACTGGCTGGGCTAGTTATGGCGAGCTTCTCAATAATCGCCTAGCAGGAAAAGTTCATACAAGTAACTCATATGCCTACCCACATTCCGTAGATGTAATTACGCTAGCGAAGCCTATGTTTAAATCAGGAGAGTTGGTCAGTGCTGATCAAATTAGTCCGGTTTATTTACGAGATAATGTGGTGTCCTGAGTCGTTCCACTCCCGTTTTAATATCACCATTAGGATGGAGTTTTAACCAGCGATATCCTGGCTGCATGTTATCCGTTCCAAATTGTTTCGCACCTGGGATAAACTGAGCACCGGTTGACGGTGTTCCCATCAACTGCACGCCATTCCTTTGGCCAGAAAACTCTTGATGAATGTGTCCCCAAATAATGCCTTTAACATTCTGATAATCATCAACAATCTCAAACAGTTCATCCGCATTCTCAAGCATCATGCCGTCCATCCATTCGCTTTCGATTGAAACGGGGTGATGATGCAAGCAAAGCAATACATTTGTTTCTTTTGCCTTAATAAGATTTCTTGTTAACTTATCTAACTCGCTTCGACTCAACATACCACCATGGCTAGCTGGCTTGTGAGAGTTGAGGAAAACAACCGACCAGTTATTTAGCGTTTCGATTGATGTATATGATTCGGCAAAAATACCTTTCATCATTGCCGGCTCGTCATGGTTTCCAGCTAAATAGAAAACAGGCTTATTTACCGTTGACATGATTTTTTGTAAATTTTGATAAGCAATCACTTCAGGTTCCTGAACTAAGTCACCAGTAACAATCATATAATTAAACGTTGGGAAATCTTCATTGATTTGATCTAAGACAGCGGTGAGAGAATCACTCGTGTTAATCCCATCAAAAGTCTCATTTTGATTTGTAAAAATATGTGTATCCGTGATCTGGATAAGTACGATTTCATTCTGTCTTTTATTATTCATCTATATTCTTACATTAAAAGTATAACGATCTGTTTACTAAGTATATTTAGAGTTAAATCCTTAATTATATAAGGTCAAAAAACTACGCTTGAACAGTAACATACAGCATATTGCACTGGAGAACTTACTTGACCATAGAGCTTCGTATATTGTAACTTAGCCAGAATATTGACGTTATAGTCAATGTGATCATAATAAAGCTGTTTATTTAGTTTAGAAGGGGACTTTTTTAAATGGATATTTCAAAGGAAAACACTGAGCTAAGATCAGAAATTAATAGATCCGAGATTCAAGAATTTAAGCATGCTGAAGATACTTATCAGCAAAAAGCTATACACCAAAGTTCAACTTCTTCTGAAGAAATTGAAAATGCGATCAAATTATCTGCCGCTTCGTTTGAAAGTTGCGACGCAAACGAATTGATGCACTGCTACCAGATTGCAATCGACTTCGGCGTTCCTACGGCACAACGTGCATTGGCGATGTATCAATCAAAATCTTTGTTAAAAGATAGCTATTAAGTTCTAATCTTTATCTTTGTTTAATTAAGGATTGTTATCAAAAGGTTAAGCCCTGTTAGGTTTATAGATAACAATTACTCTCGCAGCCAATCGCCTGATTTACCGCCTGATTTTGCTAATACGCAAACACCTTCTATCGACATGCCACGATCAACGGCTTTACACATATCATAAATCGTTAGTAATGCGATTTGAGTTGCAGTTAAGGCTTCCATTTCCACGCCGGTTTTACCATCAGTTTCAACAACCGTCTGACAGCGAACGGTATTATCGCTTACCGGTGTCAGATCAATTTGAATATGAGTGATCGATAACGGATGACAAAGCGGGATCAGCTCGGCTGTTTTTTTCGCCGCCATAATGCCTGCCACGCGAGCGATGCCTAAAACATCGCCTTTTTTATGGCTACCCTCAATGATGAGTTTCAAAGTTTCGGGCTGCATAACAATACGACCCTCGGTTTTTGCGACTCGATGAGTGATGTCTTTTTGGCCGACATCCACCATGTGTGCATCACCGGACTGATTAAAGTGAGTGAGTTTGCTCATAATGCGATCAAGTATCCTTAAATCTTTAAACTTAGATTATAATTCAAAACCATGACTATCACGGTAAAGTTTTTCGCCAGTTTAAGCGAGCAATTAGGTAAGAAAGAAATTTCACTCAATGCACAAGATAATTTGACGTTAGAGAATGTTTGGAGCCAAGCGACGAATAATGCTGTCATGCCGACAAAATTATTAATGGCCATCAATATGGAATACGCACAGCTAACGGATCCGGTTAATGATGGCGATGAAGTCGCATATTTCCCACCAGTAACAGGAGGTTAGGTATGAAAGTTACAGTTAGTTCTATACCTTTTGATCCCTGGTCTATGCTCGAAGAGTATCAACAACAACTGCCTTCAGGTCAGTTTGGAGGCTCGAATATTTTTGTAGGCACGATGCGGGATTTTAATGTGGGAGATTCGGTTGCAGAAATGACCTTAGAGCATTATCCAGGTATGACCGAAAAACATTTAGAAAAAATATGCCTACAAGCCATTGATCGCTGGCAACTTGTCGGTGCATTAATCGTGCATAGAGTCGGATTATTATTACCTGACGATCCCATTGTACTGGTTGCGGCATGGTCAGCTCATCGCAAAGAAGCCTTTGAGGCCAGCCGTTTCATGATTGAAGATCTAAAACACTCGGCACCATTTTGGAAAAAAGAAAAAACGACTGGCGGTATACGTTGGGTGGAAAGCAACACACCTTCCTGAGTAGAATAGCTAAATAGAAACAATAATATTTGTCTCAACTTTATCAGAAAGACTAAATCTAAGGTCAGCTAAATTTATGAAAACACCTATTTTACTTGGCGTAAATATCGATCATATAGCTACGTTAAGACAAGCCCGAGGTACTCGTTATCCTGATCCAGTTCAAGCAGCGCTTGATGCTGAACAAGCGGGTGCTGACGGTATCACTGTTCATCTAAGAGAAGACCGTCGTCATATTCAGGATCGTGACGTTGAAATTTTAAAAGATGTCTTACAAACGCGCATGAATTTAGAGATGGCGGTGACGGAAGAGATGATCTCGATTGCAGAACGGATCAAACCTGCACATTGTTGTCTCGTTCCTGAAAAACGCGAGGAGTTAACAACAGAAGGTGGGCTTGATGTCGTTGGTCAGCGCGATAAGGTTAAAGCTGCTTGTGATCGTTTAGGTGCTGCGGGTATTGAAGTTTCTCTCTTTATCGATGCGGATCAAAAACAAATAGAAACGTCAGCAGAAGTTGGCGCTCCAGCGATAGAAATTCATACGGGACATTTTGCAGAATATACCGAACAAAGCGATATAGCAGCAGAAATGCAACGTATCATTGGTGGTGTAGAGCAGGGCGTAAACGCTGGGCTAATCGTCAATGCTGGGCATGGTTTGCACTATCATAATGTCGAAGCCATTGCGGCTATTACTGAGATCAATGAATTAAATATTGGCCATGCTCTGATCGCAAGAGCCATGTTTACCGGCCTATCTGAAGCGGTTAAAGAAATGAAACGCATTATGCGTGAGGCGAGATTGTGATCTTTGGGGTCGGTGTAGATATCGTTCTACTGAGCCGGATCCAAGCCGCGATGGATCGGCATGGTGAAAGTTTTGCAAAAAAAATCCTTACAGATTCTGAGTTCGAATCTTATCTAGTTAATAATAAGCAGGTGAATTTTCTTGCTAAACGTTTTGCTGCCAAAGAAGCTTTTTCCAAAGCACTCGGGACGGGGTTCAGCGATGGACTCTCGTTGAAGCATATCCAACTTGGCCATACTGAACGGGGGCGTCCTAAGTTTACTTTTACGGATGTTGCGAAGCAGAAAATTGAGTATTTTAATATCTTGCATTCTCATCTGAGCTTGTCAGATGAACGTGAACATGTCATTGCTTTTGTAACCTTAGAAGGACATGTTCGCCATAGCGATATGTGACTTTGATTCTAAAAGGAACGAATAGCTCATGCTGTTTGGGTCAAGGCTTCTTCTGCTGTGACACAGTTACGACCATTTTTCTTCGCCTGATAAAGCGCGGTATCTGCTCGTTCGATGAGGTCTTCGCCAGCTTCATCTGGGCGATACATAGCGACACCGATAGAAAGGGTGATACTGTCTATAAATTCTTTACTATCTGTACGGCGTAATTTTTGTTGTTGAATTATGTTTCTTAAATTTTCTGCGACGGTCATTGCTCCAGCAAAAGGTGTTTCCGGTAGGATAATAGCGAACTCTTCTCCGCCAAAACGCGTTACCATATCTTGCCCTTTAAGGTGCTTTTGTAAGATTTGAGCAACAAACCTTAAGACTTTATCACCGAGTTGGTGTCCATAATTGTCATTGAACTTCTTGAAAAAATCGATATCAGCTATGAGTAAGCAGAATGGTGTTTTCTCTTTAATACAAAGAGAAAACCGACTCTCAAATGCTTGTCGATTTGGTATCCCCGTAAGAATATCCGTGTTTGCCGCCTTTCTAGCTTCATCAAGCTCTTTTTTAAGTGTGCTCAACTGTGTCGATGAGTTATTCAGTTTTTGAGTCAAATCTCTGTTAACCGTTTGCATAACATGAGTTTCTTGAGACAGGTTCTTTACAACATCATGTAAATGACCTGACCCTGATTCCACCTCAAGCTCTTTATCAACAACATCAAGTACTTCATTATAGTGCATCACCTGATCACTTGAACTGACAAGTTGATCTGTCAACGCTTCCATAACCTTATTAACACCTTCATGTACCTGCATTGAGACGGCATCATGATTTTGTAAGTGTTTTTTGTATAAAGCGTGGCTCATCTCGGCACTAACAGAACCTTTAGCTTCAATAACTTGATTAATTGCTTTGGTTAAATTTGAATTTTGCCCACTGGCATAAGCATACCAAACAGTATAGTGTATTGGATTAGGGGGAATGCCATGCTTGTTCAGCAGAGGTAATGCTATGCGCAAGTACTCCGAAGCCTGTTCAACATTATCAGTGTAGTCCATTTCGTATTTAATTCCTTAAACTAAGCTAACCTAGGTTTTATTTTGATGTAATTGATAGCAATCTGCCCTCCTACAGCGGCAGAAATTAAAAACTCTTGAGAGCAGAAAGCAATACGAATGAAAATTAGCGTTAAACCTAAATCATTGAAACGGATGACTACAGACGAAAGTTAATGGTTTTAAGCAATTCACATAGACAAAAACAGGACTTATGAAGTAGAATTTAACAAATATTAAAAACGGGACTAACCAGTAGGCTAGATCCCGTTTTTCTATATCTGAATCATGGATTTT
Source organism: uncultured Pseudomonadota bacterium (assembly GCA_913058255.1). GTDB lineage: Bacteria > Pseudomonadota > Gammaproteobacteria > CAJXQU01 > CAJXQU01 > CAJXQU01. The sequence goes on from CAJXQU010000002.1 coordinate 232,715, forward strand.
TACTGATCTTTCACAGGTCACAGGCAGATTTTCGGAGTTATAACTTGACCCAACAACCAGCTCTCCTTGTACTCGAAGACGGAAGTGAGTTCCAAGGAATTTCTATAGGAACATTAGGATCGACAGTGGGCGAAGTCGTATTTAATACGGCAATGACCGGATATCAGGAAATTCTAACGGATCCATCCTACTCACAGCAGATCGTAACACTAACCTATCCGCATATAGGCAACACAGGAACCAATTTAGGTGACGAGGAGTCATCTGCAGTGCATGCTAGCGGTTTAGTTATACGTGATCTGCCAATGATACACAGTAATTGGCGTGCTTCTATGTCCTTACCGGAATACCTGCAACAGCATAATGTTGTTGCAATTGCTGAGATAGATACACGCCGCTTGACCAGGATCTTGCGTGATAAGGGTTCTCAAAGGGGATGTATTGTGGCTGGAGCAGCTAATATCAATGCTGCCGAAGCCTTAGTCGCAGCAAAAGCTTTTCCGGGATTGAAGGGAACAGACCTTGCGAAAAAAGTCACTAGCAAAGCACCTTATGCTTGGACAGAAGGCGTTTGGAGCCAAGCGACTGATGAACATACAGTGCCCACTGAAACACCTAAATTTAAAGTCGTTGCTTACGATTTTGGCGTGAAGCGTAATATCTTACGTCTGTTAGTGAATGGCGGTTGTGAACTGACAGTTGTTCCTGCAGAGACGTCTGCCGAAGATGTGCTCGCAATGAATCCCGATGGTGTTTTCTTATCAAATGGCCCCGGAGATCCAGAGCCGTGTGATTATGCCATTAAAGCAATTACTACGATTGTAAAGACAGGTGTTCCTACTTTTGGGATCTGTCTTGGTCATCAGCTATTATCACTAGCCTGTGGCGCAAAAACGGTCAAAATGAAATTTGGTCATCATGGCGCAAATCACCCTGTGCAAGATCTAAAAGGAAAAAATGTCATGATCACCAGCCAGAATCATGGCTTTGCAGTGGACGAAGACAGTCTTCCCTCAACATTAACGCCGACACATCGTTCATTATTCGATGGTTCGCTACAAGGTGTTCATCACACAGAATTACCAGCATTTGGTTTTCAGGGGCATCCTGAAGCCAGTCCGGGGCCACATGACATACAGTCATTGTTCGAACATTTTATTAATTTAATGTCAGAAAAAAGAGGTTGATCCCCGAAGATGGCAAAACGTACTGATATAAAGAGTATTCTAATCATCGGAGCAGGACCGATCGTCATTGGACAAGCTTGTGAGTTTGATTATTCTGGAACACAAGCCTGTAAAGCATTAAAAGAAGAAGGTTATCGAGTCATTTTAGTTAACTCGAATCCGGCAACGATTATGACGGATCCAGACATGGCCGATGCCACTTATATTGAGCCCGTGTATTGGCAAAATGTTGCGAATATTATCGAAAAAGAACGGCCTGATGCAATATTGCCAACGATGGGTGGACAAACAGCCTTAAATTGCGCGTTGGATCTTGACCGTGAAGGGGTTCTCGAGAAATTTAATGTCGAAATGATAGGCGCTTCACCTGAAGCTATTGATAAGGCGGAAGATCGAGAGAAATTTCGCGTAGCGATGACGAAGATAGGCCTGAAAACGCCAAGAGCTTTTGCGGCACATAGCATGGATGAGGCTTATCACGCTCAATCGGAAATTGGTTTCCCAATTATCATTCGCCCATCGTTTACCATGGGCGGAACGGGTGGTGGTATAGCATTCAATAAAGAAGAGTTTGATGCGATCTGTAACCGCGGCCTAGAAGCCTCTCGAACAACTGAAATTCTTCTTGAAGAGTCTGTATTAGGCTGGAAAGAGTATGAAATGGAAGTGGTGCGTGATCGTAATGATAATTGCATCATCATATGTGCCATCGAAAACTTGGATCCAATGGGCGTGCACACCGGTGACTCGATTACGGTTGCGCCAGCACAAACTCTGACGGATAAAGAATATCAGATCATGCGAAATGCTTCTTTGGCTGTTCTGCGTGAGATTGGTGTTGAGACGGGGGGATCAAACGTCCAGTTTTCAATCAACCCTGAAAATGGTGACATGATCATCATCGAGATGAATCCACGCGTTTCACGTTCATCGGCCCTTGCTTCAAAAGCGACGGGTTTTCCGATTGCTCGTGTAGCGGCAAAATTAGCAATTGGTTACACGCTTGATGAATTAGAAAATGAGATCACCGGTGGTGCAACACCCGCTTCATTTGAACCATCGATCGATTATGTTGTAACTAAAATCCCTCGTTTTACTTTCGAGAAATTCCCGCAAGCAAATGATCGGCTAACGACTCAAATGAAGTCCGTTGGTGAAGTTATGGCTATCGGTAGAACTTTCCAAGAATCCTTGCAAAAAGCGATTCGTGGCCTAGAGGTTGAACGCGACGGTTTGGTTGAAGTTATTGACCAAGATTGTAATGAAGATGAGCGTGAGTCTAAACTGATCCGTGAAATGCGTGTGCCGGGGGCCAGCCGCCTTTGGTATGTCGGTGATGCTTTCCGTTATGGCATGACTTTAGAAGAGATCTTTAACCACAGTAAGATTGATCCCTGGTTTTTGATCCAGCTTGAAGACTTGATCAAAGAAGAAGCTCTAATTAAAGAACAAGGCATTAGCGCCTTATCTAAAGATCGTCTAAGACAGCTGAAGAGAAAAGGTTTTGCAGATTCTCGGCTCGCAACGTTGACATCTACAAATGAAACGAAAGTACGAGAGCTTCGTTATGAGCATGGAATCCGTCCTGTCTATAAGCGTGTAGATACCTGTGCAGCAGAGTTCGCATCGGATACGGCTTATATGTATTCGACCTATGAAGAAGAATGCGAAGCAGCACCAACCAATAAAGAAAAAATCATCGTATTGGGTGGTGGTCCAAACCGTATTGGTCAGGGCATCGAGTTTGACTATTGTTGTGTACAAGCAGCATTTACAATGCGCGACCTAGGTTATGAAACCATCATGATTAACTGTAATCCTGAAACCGTTTCAACTGATTATGACACATCAGATCGACTCTACTTTGAGCCTCTAACCTTAGAAGATGTATTAGAGGTTATTCATTTAGAGAAACCAAAAGGAATTATTGTTCAGTATGGTGGTCAAACACCTCTGAAATTGGCTAATGCCTTAGAACAGGCCGGAGCTCCGATTATAGGAACAACCCCTGATTCAATAGACTTAGCCGAAGATCGTGAACGTTTCCAGAAGTTACTCCAGGATCTTAATCTAAAGCAACCTGACAACCGAATTGCAGGTAATGTTGATGAGGCTGTTGTTTTGGCCGTAGAAGTTGGCTATCCACTCGTCGTTCGACCATCGTATGTTCTTGGTGGACGAGGCATGGAGATTGTTTACAACGAAGATGATCTTCGTAAATATATGGGAGCCGCTGTCTCCGTATCCAACGATGCTCCCGTTCTGTTAGACCATTTTCTCAATCAGGCAGTCGAAGTAGATGTCGATGCTATTTGTGATGGTAAAGATGTTCTGATTGGTGGGATTATGGAACATATCGAAGAAGCGGGGGTCCATTCAGGAGACTCTGCTTGTTCATTACCACCGCATAATTTAAGTGCCGAGGTTCAAGATGAGATCAAAAAGCAGACTAAAGCCATGGCACTTGCTTTAAAAGTTGTTGGTTTGATGAATGTTCAGTTCGCTATTCAAGGGGATGATATCTATGTTCTTGAAGTGAATCCTCGTGCATCTCGTACAGCTCCTTTTGTATCAAAAGCAACCAGCTTACCTTTAGCCAATATTGCTGCGGCTTGCATGGTCGGTAAAACATTAAAAGAACAAGGTGTTACAGAAGGAAAGACACCTAATTACTATGCCGTGAAAGAAGCTGTATTTCCTTTTGTGAAATTCCCTGGTGTTGATCCATTGTTAAGTCCTGAGATGAAATCAACGGGTGAAGTTATGGGCGTCGGTGAAACTTTCGGTGAAGCCTTTGCTAAATCACAACAGGCTGCGGGAATGACATTACCTTCCAAAGGTACTGCCTTTATTAGTGTTCGTCGTAGCGATAAAGAAAAAGCTATCGATGTTGCTAAACAACTAGAAGAACTTGGTTTTGAGTTGATTGCGACGAGTGGCACACAGCAGACCTTGGTAGATGCCGGTATTAATTGCAATGCGATCAATAAGGTTATTGAAGGCCAGCCGCATATTGTAGATTTGATTAAAAATGATGATATTAGTTTTATTGTTAATACTACGAGTGAGAAAAAACAAGCTATATCTGACTCATATACAATTCGCGGCTCTGCACTTGACCATAAAGTGCCGTACACAACCACAATGACCGGTGCATCAGCTATGGTTCAAGCTATGAAAGAAGAAGATGTACTTCGTGTTAATTGTCTGCAAACATTACATGGGAAAATAAGCTAATGAATAAAGCTCCTATGACGCTTAACGGCGCGGAAAAACTGAAAAAAGAACTACGTGAACTAAAAGGTGTCGCTCGTCCAAGAGTTATTCAAGCTATCTCTGAGGCACGTGAACATGGCGATCTTAAAGAGAATGCTGAATATCATGCTGCACGAGAGCAACAAAGCTTCATAGAAGGTCGTATCCGCGATATTGAAGGTAAGATGTCCAATGCAGTCATCATCGATCCGAAAACTGTTAATGCCAATGGCAAGATTGTCTTTGGCGCTTCTGTCCGTTTACTTCACATAGATGATGAGACTGAGATTGTTTATCAAATCGTTGGCGAAGATGAGGCTGATATTAAGGCTGGGCGTATCTCCGTACAGTCTCCGATAGCGAGAGCGATGATCGGTAAAGTAGAAGAAGACGTCATCGAAGTCAATGCTCCCGGTGGTAAGATTGAATATGAGATCTTGGAGATTAGCTACGAGTAAGAAAAACAAAAGTGCCAGTAGCCACCGTTGGTTGCAAGAGCACGAGTCTGATCAATATGTTATAGCGTCACGGAAAGATGGATATCGTTCTCGTGCCGCTTATAAATTACTTGAGATCCAAGAGAAGATTAAACTGATCAAACTCGGCATGAAGGTTGTCGATCTCGGTGCCGCGCCAGGAGGCTGGACGCAAATAGCAGCTAAGCTCGTTGGCGAAAAAGGGCATGTCTATGCACTCGATATTCTTGAAATGGAGGCTGTATTTAACGCCACCATTATTCAAGGTGACTTTCTGGAACAGTCTGTGCTTGATCAACTTTTATGTTCTCTCGATAAGTCAGTGGTAGACCTTGTAATTTCAGACATGGCCCCCAATATGAGTGGGATGAGTGCTGTTGATCAACCGAAAGGGATGGCTTTAGTCGAGTTAGCGCTTGATTGTGCGGGTCAAATCTTAAAACCCGGTGGCGATTTTCTCACTAAGGCTTTTCAAGGTGAAGGATTTGACGAATTTGTCAAAGATGTACGTAGTCAATTTAAAACAGTTGTCATAAAGAAACCAAAATCATCCAGAGACCGCTCCAGAGAACTTTACGTACTTGGAAGGTCTTTCAATATGTAGTTTAATGTCTTTACTATTATTTTCGAATTGCCCGCTCTGCATGGCAATTCACAAGAGGTGCAGCAACACATGAACGATATGGCAAGAAACTTAATCCTTTGGATCGTCATTGCATTAGTACTAATGATGGTTTTCAATAATTTTGAAACCTCAAAAGTAGCTGATAAAGAACTGGGCTATTCAGAATTTATTCAGGATGTGAAAAGTGGACAGGTTAAAGAAGTTTTAATCGATAAACGAGAAGGTACTATCATTGGCCAAAAAAACGACGAAAGCTATTTCCATACTTTCAACCCTGAGACAGATAACGATGCACTAATCGGAGATTTGTTGAAATATAATGTCGAGATTAATTCTGCGCCTCCGAAAAAGGACAGTGTTCTGTTACAAATCCTGATTTCTTGGTTCCCAATTTTATTATTGATAGGCGTCTGGATCTTTTTCATGAAACAGATGCAAGGCGGTGGTGGTCGTGGTGCAATGTCTTTCGGCAAAAGCCGCGCTAGGTTACTCGGAGAAGATCAAGTCAAAGTTACTTTCGCCGATGTTGCTGGTGTTGAAGAAGCTAAAGAAGAGGTTGCAGAATTAGTCGAATTTTTGAGTGACCCTGGAAAATTCCAAAAACTGGGCGGTAAAATTCCCCGTGGTGTTTTATTAGTGGGCTCACCAGGTACTGGTAAAACATTGCTGGCTAAAGCCATTGCTGGCGAAGCAAAAGTACCCTTCTTTACAATTTCTGGATCAGATTTTGTCGAAATGTTTGTTGGTGTTGGTGCTTCACGTGTCCGTGACATGTTTGAACAAGCCAAAAAACATGCTCCTTGCATTATATTCATTGATGAAATCGATGCCGTAGGTCGCCAGCGAGGCGCAGGTGTTGGTGGTGGTCATGATGAGCGTGAACAAACACTAAACCAACTTCTTGTTGAGATGGATGGTTTCGAAGGCAACGAAGGCGTTATTGTTATTGCCGCAACGAATCGTCCTGACGTCCTAGATTCAGCGTTATTAAGACCGGGCCGATTCGATAGACAAGTTGTTGTTCCTCTACCAGATGTTCGTGGCCGAGATCAAATTTTGCGTGTCCATATGCGTAAAGTACCTATTGGTGATGATGTAAAACCAGGCCTTCTTGCACGTGGAACACCTGGTTTCTCTGGTGCAGATCTAGCGAATTTAGTTAATGAGGCAGCACTGTTTGCCGCAAGAGCGAATAAGAAGCTAGTGACAATGCACGAATTTGAAAAAGCCAAAGATAAGATCATGATGGGCGCAGAAAGAAAGTCCATGGTTATGAACGAAGATGAGAAAAAACTCACCGCTTATCACGAAGCTGGGCACGCCATTGTTGGCCGCTTAGTTCCTTCACATGATCCTGTGTACAAAGTCAGTATTATTCCTCGAGGAAGAGCATTAGGTGTCACGATGTTTCTACCTGAAGAAGACCGTGTTAGTTATAGTAAAGAACGTCTCGAAAGCCAGATCTCAAGTATGTATGGCGGTCGTATAGCTGAAGAAATTATCTATGGTGCAGATAACGTAACGACAGGCGCTTCGAATGATATTGAGCGAGCCACAGAGATTGCCAGAAGCATGGTCACCAAATGGGGCTTGTCTGAAAAGTTAGGTCCATTAACCTATTCTGAAGATGAAGGTGAAGTCTTTTTAGGTCGTTCTGTGACCCAACATAAGCAAGTATCTGATGGTACAGCTAGAGCCATTGATGAAGAGGTTCGTAGTTTTATCGATAGAAATTATCAACGTTCTGAAAATATATTAAAAGATAATATAGATAAACTTCATACGATGGCTGATGCCTTAATGAAATATGAGACGATCGATGCAGAACAGATCAATGACATAATGGAAGGCAAGGTTCCTAGAGAACCAAAAGATTGGTCTGATGATGACAAGGGAGCACCTTCAGGTGGCCTTGATGTTGAATCTGATGATGATAAAAAAGATGATCAAGTTGGTGATCCTGCCAGCTTGCACTAACTCTTAGTTTAGGTCACTTAAATTAACTGATAGAACTAAAAGAATATACTTACAATTATCATTGTTGATATTCACCATTTTAGTGAATATAGGGTTAATGTTTTGTTATAACGGCCGCTAAATCTTCAGATAAGGCGATAGATATAACAAAATGTCAGGAGACAAGGTCAATGACGAATAACAGAAAATACTTCGGAACCGACGGGATTCGTGGTGAGGTCGGAACTTATCCTATTAACCCTGATTTTGTAATGAAGCTGGGCTGGGCAGCAGGCCAAGTTTTAGCAAAACAAGGTAATAGCCGTGTTTTGATTGGAAAAGACACACGTATCTCTGGATACATGTTTGAATCTGCATTAGAAGCAGGACTTTCAGCCGCCGGCGTTGATAGTATGCTCCTAGGCCCAATGCCGACTCCTGGTGTTGCCTATTTAACTCGTACATTCCGTGCGCAAGCCGGTATTGTGATCAGTGCGTCGCATAACCCTTATCAAGATAATGGCATTAAATTCTTTTCTGGTGATGGCCGAAAGCTGGCTGATGAGGTTGAACTAGCAATTGAGGATATGATTGATCGTCCTATGAAAGTTGCTCCTTCAGGTGAATTAGGTAAAGCACATCGTGTACGTGATCCTGAGGGGCGTTATATTGAATTTTGTAAAAGTACTTTTGGTGTTGGGGCTAGTCTTAATGGCCTGAAAATCGTAGTAGATTGCGCAAATGGTGCCACCTATAAAATTGCTCCTGATGTTTTTTCTGAGCTGGGTGCTGATGTTGTGACCATTGGTGTATCTCCAGATGGCCTTAATATCAACAAAGAATGCGGTGCCACTAGCCCTGAGGCCTTACAAGCTGCAGTTATTTCACAAGGTGCTGATCTGGGTATAGCACTGGATGGTGATGGTGACCGACTTATTATGGTCGATCATCACGGTGAAGTTTTAGATGGTGATGAAATACTCTTTATCATCAGTCGTGAGCGTCAACGAACACGCGGCATGAATGGTGCTGTTGTTGGTACGCTGATGAGTAATCTAGGTTTAGAGCACGCAATTAGAACGCTTGGCCTTGACTTCAAGCGCGCTAATGTTGGTGATCGTTATATCATGGAAATGTTACGTGATAATGACTGGACACTAGGTGGTGAGTCTTCCGGTCATATTATCTGTCTTGATATGACAACGACAGGTGATGGTATCGTTTCGTGTTTACAAGTGCTTGATGCAATGGTTCGATCAGGCCAAACCTTGGACACATTAAAATCAGGCATGACCAAGTATCCTCAAACCTTGATAAATGTCCGACTAACGCAGCAAGTTAACGTGATGGAACTTGATAGCGTTAAAAAAGCTGTTCAAGAAGTAGAAGCAGAGCTTGGTAATACTGGCCGTGTTTTACTCCGTCCATCAGGTACAGAACCTTTGGTTCGAGTGATGGTTGAAGGTCAGGATGGCTCTTTGGTGAAGAAACTAGCTGAAGAACTTGCCGAAGCCGTGAAGGGCGCTATTTCAGCACTAGCTGCGTAAATAGACTCTAGCTACGCTACTTTCCCTAAAAATCTAAATCAACACATAACAGATCCAAGCGATCTGCTATGTGTTTTCCTCATAGTCCAATCAAACGTTAAGATTGATCTTGAACAGCAGCTTGTGTAATTTTCTTTAATTCACCTTGCTCATGAAGTTCCATAATAATATCGCAACCACCAACAAGTTCTCCACTAACAAATAATTGAGGAAATGTTGGCCAGTCTGAGTACTGGGGCAGGTTTTGACGCACAGCAGGTTCTTCTAGTACATCAACGTAAGCAAACTCCACTTCACAATTAGTCAGTGCTTCTACTGTTCTCGCAGAAAACCCACATTGTGGAAATTGAGGATTACCTTTCATAAAGAGCACAATTGGCGTGCCTTCTACTGTTTGTTTAATGCTTTCAATAATATCCATTTACTTATCCTGATCGATTAAATTGATGTTCTTATCTTTCCTGAGTATTTTAGTCGGGATTGGTTTTAAATTAAACTGCTTCATTCGATATTTTACCCCAACCGCCGCCGCCAGGAGTACTTATGCTGATTTCATCGCCTAGTTTTACATCTAGTTCTACCTTCGCAGGTAAAGTTTTCTTATTTAAACGGTTCTCCCCAATAAGCCCAGAGCATGCACCTTGTAGTCCCCACGTGCTACGCAAACGTCTTTCTGTTAACAATGAAACGGTAGCTGCTTCTAAGAAATGATACGTTCGGATCAAGCCTTCTCCCCCAGCATTGCTCCCATTGCCTGCAGAACCTTGTCGAATGGCATATCTTGAAATGCGTAAAGGGTAGGTCATTTCTAATACTTCAATGGGAGTATTCAATGTATTTGTCATATGGGTTTGCACGGCATCTAGCCCCTGTGAACGTGGGTTTGCTCCCATGCCGCCGCCAAGTGTTTCGTAGTAGGCCCAGTTTTGTGCTCCCATCGCGATATTATTCATGCTTCCGTGGCTAGCGGCGGGTATTTGATCAGGAATTGCTTGCGCAAGCGCTCCCAACATAACATCGACAATCCGTGTACTCGTCTCAACATTGCCAGCAACTACAGCAGCAGGATAGGCCGCATTAAGTAGACTCTTTGCAGGAACGATCAAACGTATCGGACGAAAACAGCCAGCACAAGCCGGTGTATTTTTAGGCATTAGACAATAAAAAACATAATAAACCGCAGCTGCAGTAACAGAGAGTGGACAGTTGATGTTGCCATGGACCTGATCAGCAGTACCTGCAAAATCTACTGTAATAACGAGTTCTTTATCATGGCCTGAACAGGTTAAATTGACCGTGATAGGAATTTTATATTGTCCCTGGCCATCATCATCCATATAGTCAGTGAAGTTGAAACTACCTTCTGGTAGTTGTTCTAAACGGCTCAAAGAAAGTTTTTCTGCGTAGTTATTTAACGCAACAAGTGCTAGTTCCCACGTTATTACTCCAAGTTTTTCTATTAGTTGCCGAAGCCGCTTCAGACCTGATGTGTTGGCACTAATCTGAGCGATAAAATCACCTCGTTCTGCGGTGGGATCTCTTGATTTTTCTAGTAGACTCAAGACCGTTGTTTCGATCAACTCACCTTGCCGCACTATCTTTGTCGGCGGAATGATGAGCCCCTCTTCGTTTATATTCGTCGATAAAGGCATTGAGCCCGGTGTGTCACAGCCAGCATCAGCATGGTGGGCACGATTAGTAACGAAACCACAAAGTTGCTTATTAGTAAAAACTGGCGCGATCACGGTAATGTCTGGAAGGTGAGTGCCGCCTTTGAATGGATCATTTAGTATCAACATATCGCCTTCATTCCATTCAACAGTACTTATGATCGACTCCATTGCGAATGCCATGCTGCCGAGATGTACAGGAATATGCGCAGCTTGGGCGCATAATTGCCCTTGTCGATCAAAAATAGCGCAAGAAAAATCAAGACGATCTTTAATATTGGGAGAGAAAGCGGTTCTTCTTAACACGGCACCCATTTCATCACAAATGGCGTTTATCCGCGCAGAAAATAAACTAAGTTCTATTGGATTCATATAGCATTATAATCATCTAAACGATGAGTTATAGGAGATTATTATATGCAAGAACCGAGAATTGAAATTGAATATTGTCGCCAGTGCCGGTTTGTCATAAGAGCCACTTGGATCACCCAAGAAATTCTGATGACTCTAGGAGAAGATATTGGTGAAATTGCTCTAATTCCAGGCAAAGGTGGTGTTTTTGACGTTAGGCTAAATGGGAAAACTCTTTTCTCTAGAAAAGAAAAAGACCGCTTCCCTGAGTCAAAAGAATTAAAGCAGCTGATCAGGGATCAAATCGCTCCAGAAAAACCTTTAGGTCATAGTGACTATTAATCGTTGCTAATCAGTCTGTTTATCCTAATCAACAAGTCAGTATTGATAGAGATTATTTCTCTCGAACAATCCTAAATCCAATATGTTTGCGTGATTTGTTAGCTGAAAGTTTATCTCGACGAGAGACATAAAGTGATTTTGAAGCATTCACATAAGAACCTCCTCGCACCACGCGCTCATTGCATGAGGCAGTGTCATTCCAACTACTCCCATCAGTCGGTGCACCTTCATAATTTTCATGGAAGCAGTCTGAAACCCACTCAGCAACATTACCTGCCGAATCAAATAGACCAAATTTATTTGCTGAAAAACTAGCCGTATTATTCGGGCGAGTAGGTTCTAATGGCATCGAACACCCAAAACAAAGTGCGTTGTTTGTTCCAATATTATGCCCCCACCAGTAGGGTGATGTTGTACCTGCTCTTGCTGAATATTCCCACTCGGACTCCGAAGGTAGCCGGTATGTTTGGCCTGTTTGTTTTGATAACCACTTGGTATATTTAGTGGCAACATTCCATGAGACATTTCTAACGGGTTGATCTTTATTAGTCTTTGAAACAGCAACACCACTAAAATGCGAGAAGTCTCCTCGTGTGACTTCTTTAGAGCTAATGGCAAAATCAACCAGTATCACTTGATGGCTTGGGCGTTCGCTTTCAGGAGGAGTGCTTCCCGAGCCCCCCATTTTATATTCGCCAGCAGGAATCCACACCATTTCTGGCGCAAAACCACCTCTAGCTAGCGAATCATTAAACGTAACCACTTTATGCTCTACAGCGACAGGTTCAGCTACTTCAGTTGTCTCGACTGTTGTTACGGTCGGAGGAGGAGGCGTGTCCTGTTCTTTCTCTATTGGTTCGGCCAGATCAGGCGTTAAGTTAGCAATAATCGCTGGATTTTCTCGGAGATACCACCAACCACCAGCAGCTAATGCTATAATGACGATAGCAGGTAAGCCCCATGATGATGAGTCATTTTTAACCGCTAGCGAGTTTATCCGTGCATTTGCGGGAAGGGGACGTGAAGGCCTAGTACTTGCCGCTGCCGGATTTTTTATGTTAAAGCTATTACCGCTAGGAATTATTATTTCAGGGACTGTTTGTTCTTTATCTGACTCAGCAGGCATTACCCGTAGAGCAATAACGGTCGTATTGTCTTGTCTAGGTAAGTCTACTTTTTTAACATCTTCTAATAGCCGACTAGAAAGCTCTTTAGCTGTTTTACTCTTGTTACTTGACTCTTGGATCGCATTTTGATCAAGAGTGTCAATGCCATCAGAACAAAGTAGAATTTGATCATCAACTTCGAGAGTAATAGGCTCTTCAGGACAATCAATTGCCGGAATCGGTTCGCCTGTCAAAGCACTTAACAGCATGTGCCTAGAATAACCACTCTCTTCACTAACCTCATTACCTTCTGCGGCCATTCGATCCAGATAGCCACCATAGCTATGATCAGCATTACATTTAATTAGTTTTTTATTACGAACATGAAAGAGGTGACTATCACCAACACTGACTGAGTACATTTTATTATTGATACAAAGCGCCGCTACGAGCGTACATCCCATACCTTTTAAAGCAGAGGTTTCTTTAATCGCATCAACTATCGCCTTATTTGCTTCATTAACAGCATCTTTTAGCAAAGCGCTAATCGAGTCAGCAGGATAATTTGTGGCAATATATTTATTGAAAGACTCTACAGCAAGATTACTTGCAACATTTCCTGCTGCGTGACCACCCATACCATCTGCGACAATAATTAGGGAGATCTGACCTGAAGCGTCACCAGCTTGTAAATGTGCAGAAAGGAACGAATCCTCTTGGTAGTCACGAGCACCATCAGTCTGCTCGCCAGAAATCTCATATTTCAAGCTCATATCTCTACTATATCTGTTAGGTAACTAATTGAAGAAATTACATGTTGGTAAAACACATGCATAAAGTTTACCGCTTTTGCTAGCAACGGTGAGGTAGCCACTAAAATTAGGAGTATTATAGCGATAAGAAATATATAAGGTTAGTTATAATGTTAATTAATGTTAGGTTCAGCTTCTATTTATCTTGAAAGAGGACTCTTTCTGCTCGGATTTTTCACTCAAGCGTCGAAATACATTAAACTATCGACATATTTCAACGATAATTGCATACACTATCGCTGAGCGGTTATGACACTAGAAGTGAAGTTTGGGATCATTAAAGATCCTTCGAAATCATGTTTTGAGCCATTTCACCTTCTCACTTTCAAACTAAAACAAGCTAGGGTAATAAAATGGATTTGAAGCACTTAGCTTCTACTGTTGATATGTGCATGCAGGTGGATCGTCATCGGTTTCAACAACATTTATCTCGACTAAAGAAACAACGTGGTCAGCAAGATAACACTGTCGCATTAAAAAAATTTGCAGCGCAAGTAGAAACTTCTAGTGAAAAAGTGAAGTCTCGGCGTGAGAATATTCCGAAGCCAACATTTCCAGAAGAACTTCCGATCAGCGCTAAACGAACTGAGATCGTCAAGGCTATTGCAGAGAACCAAGTTGTCATCCTATGTGGTGAGACCGGCTCAGGTAAATCAACCCAGCTGCCGAAGATCTGTCTTGACATGGGCCGAGGTGTGACGGGACTTATTGGCCATACACAACCACGGCGGATTGCTGCCCGCACGGTGGCAGCCAGAGTGGCCGAAGAACTCAATACTCAGCTGGGTAAATATGTAGGCTATAAAATACGTTTTAAAGATAACGTTGGGCCAAATACCTATATCAAAGTAATGACCGATGGAATCTTGTTGGCCGAGACTCAGGGAGATCGCTTTCTCGATGCCTATGACACACTAATCATTGATGAAGCGCACGAGCGCAGCCTGAATATTGACTTTTTGATGGGGTATTTGAGAACCTTATTACCTAAACGACCCGATCTAAAAGTCATTATTACTTCAGCAACGATCGATCCTGAACGTTTCTCCCAACATTTTAATGATGCCCCCATTATCGAAGTTTCTGGTCGAACCTATCCCGTTGAGATGCGTTATCGCCCGTTAATTGAACCGGGACAAGAGGAAAGCGAAAAAGATCTTCAACAGGGTATAAAGGACGCCGTTGATGAGATCTCCTTAATTGATCAAGGTGATATTTTGATCTTTCTTTCTGGTGAACGTGACATTCGTGAAACAACAGAAACATTACGCAAGCACCAATTGAAAAACACCGAAGTTATTCCGCTTTATGCGAAGCAGGGCGCTTCTGATCAAAATAAAATTTTCCAAGCACATAAGAAACGTCACATAATTCTAGCAACCAATGTCGCTGAAACATCATTGACAGTACCGGGGATCCGTTACGTTATTGATCCAGGCTTTGCACGGGTGAGTCGTTATAGCCCTCGGAGTAAAGTGCAAAGACTCCCAATCGAAAACATTTCACAAGCGTCGGCTAATCAGCGAAAAGGACGTTGTGGTCGTGTTAGCGAAGGTATGTGTATTCGACTCTATTCCGAAGATGATTTTAATGCACGGCCCTTGTTTACTGAGCCCGAAATTAAACGAACCAGTCTAGCCTCTGTCATATTGCAGCTCGCTTCGCTTCGCTTCGGTGATATTGAAGCGTTTCCATTTGTTGAGCCACCAGATGGGCGTTATATCAATGATGGCTATAAATTATTAGAAGAATTAGGAGCCGTTGATCGATTCAGAACCATATTACCGATTGGTATACAGCTAGCAAAACTCCCTGTCGATCCAAGAATAGGGCGAATGATTCTAGCGGCGAATGATCAAAACTGTCTAACTGAAACCTTGATCATTGCTAGCGCATTAAGTGTACAAGATGTGCGCGATAAACCTATGGATAAAATGCAGCAGGCTGATGAAGCCCATGCAAAATTTGCCGACGAAGATTCAGATCACATTTGGTTTATAAACCTTTGGAAATTCTACCATGAGCAAATGCAGCATTTGTCGCAAAATAAAATGCGTAAATTATGTAGAACAAATTTTCTAAATTTCATGCATCTACGAGAATGGATGGAGATTCATAGTCAACTAAAAGGCCTGACCGCAGACTTGGGCTTTAGTGCCAACAATGAACCCGCAGAACATGATGCTATTCACCGTTCATTACTGAGTGGATTGCTAGGTAATATAGGTTTTTTGACGGATCGAAAAGAATATACCGGAGCACGAGGCGTAAAGTTTTTTATCTTTCCGGGATCGGGTCAATTTAAAAAGACACCCAAGTGGTTGATGTCCACCGAGCTAGTTGAGACAACAAAATTATATGGTCGGACTAATGCGAAAATTGAACCTGAGTGGATCATAAAAATTGCTGGAGATTTAGTTAAAAAAAGTTACTCCGATCCACATTGGTCAAAAAAATCTGGACAGGTGAGAGCATTAGAAAAAATTGTTCTCTATGGACTCACCTTATCGGCCGATCGTAGCGTAAATTATGGGCCAATTGATCCTGCTGACTCTCGCCGTTTGTTTATTCAAGGCGCGTTAGTTACTGGGCAAACTCATGCACGTCTTGCATTCTTACAGCATAACCAAAAATTACTTGCTGAGATTGAATCGATGGAACATCGATCACGTCGGCTCGATATTTTGATCGATGATCAGGTTCGTTTTGACTTCTACGACGAAAAAATACCCGCTCATATTAATAATATTCGAGGTCTGGAAAAATGGTACAAAGATAGTTCAAAACAAGATTCTGATTTCTTATTTTTTGATCGGGATTTTTTGATTCGAGAAGATGCCAATGAAGTTTGTGATCAAGCTTTACCTGAAGAGTTATCAGTAGCGGGAATGAACCTACCATTAACGTATCATTTTGAGCCAGGGGCAAAAGATGATGGTGTCACCTTATCTGTACCAATGGCTGTTTTAAATCAATTACAACAGGATCGTTTTGATTGGGTAGTACCTGGTTTAATCAAAGAAAAAGTGACTGAACTGATTCGATCACTACCGAAACAATTACGTAGAAATTTCGTTCCCGCACCTAATTATGCAGAAGCTTGTTGTGAGTCGCTTGAGTATGCTGAAGGAAATTTATTTGAAATGATTTCAGCACATCTGAAAAAGATGACAGGTATAGAAATTCCTATCGATGTCTGGGATCAAAAAAAACTAGCGGATCACTTACAAATAAACTTCAAAGTTATCGATGCTCATGGCAAGGTAAGTTCGGAAGGACGTAACCTGAAAGGGTTACAAGGTAAATTAGGAGATGAGGTTGAACAAACATTTTCAGCAGAAACCACTTGGGCTATTGAACGTAGTAATATACGTAAGTGGGATTTTGGTGAGCTGCCCGAGATAGTAGAGACAGTTAAGCATGGCATGCCTCTGCGCGGTTATCCAGCTTTGGTTGATGACGGTGATTCAGTTTCAATAAAGGTTCAAGATACACAAGCAAAAGCCTTAAAATTTCATCAAGATGGGTTAATTAGGTTGATCCGTT
The DNA here is from genome assembly GCA_913058255.1 of uncultured Pseudomonadota bacterium. GTDB lineage: Bacteria > Pseudomonadota > Gammaproteobacteria > CAJXQU01 > CAJXQU01 > CAJXQU01. The sequence continues at coordinate 249,588 of CAJXQU010000002.1, forward strand.
TGTCGCTACCTGAACAGATGAAATACTTAAATAAAAATCTGCCTGATTTAGAAAAAATATATATACTTTTTTCTTCCGCAGGAAAAAAAGATGAACTTAAAGAAGATCTTGTAAAGGCGATCATTCAACGTGTATTTATAACAAGTCAAAATATTTTTTATTCTGAACAGGCTTTTCTTAAGCAGCTCGAACAGGGGAGGGGAGAAATTATTCCCATCGCCACAGAGCTCTCTAAAAAACTTATGAATGCACTTCAACAATTTCATGCCATTAAAAAACGCTTATCTGGAAAGACACCTCTTACATGGTTAAACCTAGTTCAAGAAATTCAACTTCAACTGGATAACTTGATCTATCCTGGATTTATTAGTAAAACGCCAGATGAGTGGTTACAGCAATTACCAAAATATCTGCAAGCTATCGATAAAAGGTTGGATAAATTTGATCGTGATCCTGCTAAAGATAAACAATTATCAGCTAAAGTAAATTCATTCTGGCGGCGCTACATAGAAGTAGGATCGAAAACTTCGGATCTCTTATATTTTCGTTGGATGATAGAAGAGCTACGAATTTCTATTTTTGCTCAAGAGCTAGGCACAAAACACCCCGTTTCTGAAAAAAGATTAGAGAAAATTTGGAATGATATTAAATAACAATAACAACTTTAAAACACTTATATTTATTTTTGTTTTTTCTACTCTCAGCCTAATTAAACCTGCTGAAGCTGGAATATTTAAAATATTATTAAATGCGGGGCAAGAAGCGGCTGAAGTAGGTAGTAAAGCTGGACGAAAACTCGATACACATCTTCCCGCATTATCTCATTTACCTGATGAAGTTGGTGTGTCAAAAGTAGGGTTGGAAGTAGACAGTACAGGTTCTCTATCTCTGCTTGCTGAGAGTGGCCAAAAATGGCCATTCAGCCAAGGTGACGATATTACTCAGATCATTGCCGATATTAAAAAAACAAACAACTTATCTTCAGGTAAAAAAACTAACGAATTAAAATTTTACCTCTCAAGTACAGAACTTTTTAATTCATTTGATAACCCTTTACTTAAAAAAATTGATAATTTAAACCTAACTCACGGAGGAAAGGCCTACCCACTTAGTTCAGCAACTAATAAGATTGATACTGGTTGGCAGATTCAAGCCCGTGAAAACCTGTACGTCGATATAAAATCACATGTTGATCTAAAGGAAAGTCTATTTAGAGTTAACCAACCCATCAACTTAGCAAATATGCGTTTAGTTTCTTTTTCGACTGGTACGGAAGGATTTCCATCCAAGATTCAGGTTGCTAGTAAAACAGAGCTTCCTGATGTGACGATGATTCATCCAGATTATTTGGAAAACAGTCTTAACATTCTCAAACACCAAAGCTTAGTTATCACAGGGAAAAGGGTTGGTGATTTTCTTAAGATTAAAGATCCAAAAGGAAAAGAGTCTGCAATTAATCTTAAGACCTTACAAAATGAAGCTGCTAAAAATGATGTTAATCTATTGATTATTGAATCCACTTCATCTGCTCAGCCCGGCTCAAAGTTATTACCTTGGAATAAATCTGTAAAACAAAAGCAATTACAACAGGCATTTTCCTCTGAAACCTATGGCGATTTTTTAAGTTCATTTACTAGCAATAAAACTCCCATTTCTCTTATTGCCGAGCAAACTGATAATAATTTTGTCAGCTTTCGAGCACTTCCCAAAAAAGGGAGTGTCGTATCAAATAGAAAATATAATATTGATGAAGAGGTTTCTGGAATAGAGATTGCGACACATATTACTTTACATGCAGCAAGACTATATACTAAAAGTGAGGATTATGAGAACGAGCTCGGTCGTCGAATTGTGTCTAGTATTCCTTCTTGGGTTCACACGATATTATTAATAAATATTGTCTCTGGCCTTTTAGTTCATGTCTTTTCATATTCACTCTGGGGACGTTTATGGCGGCCCGAAGAGAAAGATGATTTTGACTCTTGGTTAAAATATGCACTGCACTGCTTTGTTTATTTTTCCTTATACATTATCGTCTTTCTAGGTTTGTTTGGAGCAATATTCTTATTAGTACGAGCTCTTATTTGGATTTATAACTTCCTTTTAGGCATTTTTTATATCCTAACTTGGCCATTTCGATTTATTATTGCTCTTTTTTCACGTTAAGTGGTAACTGATCACTTTTCAAACGAAAGTAGTTAACTAAATCGAGATCATTTTGAATATATTTTGTTTGCTCTGGAGTGATAATAGAGCCGATGTGAACTCTTATGTTTTTATCCTGTTTATTGAGTAACTCTGCACCGTAACGAAAAGCATGCAGTTTAGGCCCTAACAAATAAAACCAGTAGCTATTTCTACCTTCTATATGAATGGGCAGTACCAAAGCGTTAGTAGCTCGCGCTAAGTGAGCAATTTGCAAATCCCAGTTAGGATCTGCGACACAGGCTTTTTTAAATTGTAAATGTGCAACATTGCCTGCAGGAAATGTTATCAAGCACTTTCCAGCTTGCAACCAACGGTATATATCCCTCATCACCTTATGATTAGATTTCTTTGCTTGATTATCCTTGAATGGTATGACGCCAAATAAATGTTCAGAAATAGTCGTTATTCGCTGTAAAAATATATTAGCCATCACTTTTACATGAGTATGATGTTTTGAAAAATGATTTAATAAAATTAAAGCTTCAAGGGCTCCAAATGGATGATTGGAGACGATAATAAGTGGCTCCTTCTTAGGGAGCGTCATCATTGGATTAACTATTTCGTAATTAATATTTAATTTTTCAAGTACCGTAGAAGTAAAATTTTCGCTCGTCGTTTCTGATTCTATTTCTTGATATAAGTTTGAAAGCTTTTTAAGGCCTAGAATATATTCTATAGGCAACCAGATCTTACGATTAAGGCGTTCATGTTTTACCGTTTTGAAAAGAGAACTGAGGCTGAATGGATCCATTTAATTATATTTAATAAAAACTTGAACGATAAAGTCTAGAAACAAAAATGCCTAGAATTATATCTAGGCATTTTCAATCGGTAACTAAACTACCCATAATATTTATAGCTTTAAAATATGATGAAGCTTTCTTATGATGTTAAGAGTGCTAAAGAATATTAATGTTTTTTATTTGCTTCTGGCGCTGACATAACTTCCAAAGCCATTAGAACATCTCTACGACTGATAGCTCCGACTAATCGATTTTCCTCGACCACAGGGTAACGTCGAAATGCTGATTTGAGAAAAAACTCTGCCACTTCAATAATGGGAGTATCAACATCAATGGTCTCTACGGATGTCGCCATGTACTCTTCCACACGCCCACCACTTTCACCATGATAGCCCGCATTAAGTGCCACTTTCATACAATCTTTTTCAGATAAAAATCCAACAAGATTACCATGATCATCTGCCACGGGGGCACCTGACATTTTATGCTCTATAAGTATGTGTATCGCTCTTAAAACATCCATATCAGGGGCAAATGTTATTGTTGATCTCCCCATGTACTCTTTAACTTTAACTGTAGCAAACATGATCTGATTTCCTCCGGTATGTTCATCAGAACGAATTACTTTCTAGACAGACCCTTCTTCAGTTCTTTCAGTATTGACGTAATTCTGCTTAGATAAAAATAATTCTCTTAATTATGTATTTTTCTTCTTTTCACACTTCTCTTTTTCTTGTTTTGAGCAAGAACAATTACTAGACAAACCAACTTGATTAAGCCCACCACAACTACCCTTGATCGCAGGTCGACCCGCAATAACACCGACTGCCATGCCTGTTAATGCTATGCCCATAACTATAAAGGTAATAATAAAAATAGTCATCGTTTAACCACCAAAGTCATCAAGGAAGATATGATCACGTTCAACACCGAGATCTTCTAACATGCTGATAACAGCAGAGTTCATCATAGGAGGTCCACACATGTAGTACTCACAATCTTCTGGAGAGGGGTGATCTTTGAGGTAGTTTTCCTTCAGGACATTATGGATAAAGCCTGTATAACCTTCCCAGTTGTCTTCAGGCATTGCATCAGATAATGCGACGTGCCATTTAAAATTGTCATTGTTGGCTTGTAGTGTGTCGAAATCCTCAACATAGAACATTTCACGCAGGCTTCGTGCGCCATACCAGAACGTCATTTTACGTTGAGAGTTTAAACGTGAAAGTTGATCAAAAATATGTGAGCGCATTGGGGCCATACCAGCACCACCACCGATAAAGACCATTTCTTTGTCAGTATCTTTCGCAAAAAAGTCACCGAATGGACCTGCAATCGTGACCTTATCACCTGGTTTTAGATTGTAGATGAATGAAGACATTTTACCGGCTGGAACATCGTCGCTGGCACCGGGTGGTGGTGAAGCAATACGTACGTTGAGCATGATAATGCCTTTCTCTAATGGGTAGTTGGCCATTGAGTAAGCACGGGTGACTTCTTCTTCAACGATAGACTCGTAACGCCAGAGATCAAAACGATCCCAGTCTTCACGATATTCACCTTCTATATCAAAGTTTTTATATTCTATCTGATGAGGAGGGCACTCAATTTGAATGTAACCACCCGCTTGAAAATCGACATTTTCACCTTCAGGCAGTTCAAGTACTAGCTCTTTAATGAATGTCGCCATACTGTTATTTGATTTAACCGTACACTGCCATTTCTTCACACCAAAAACTTCTTCTGGTACTTGGATGGTCATATCTTGTTTAACCGCAACCTGGCATGAAAGCCGATCACCGTCACACGCTTCTCGCTTAGTAATGTGCGATTCTTCTGTTGGAAGGATAGAACCACCACCTTCGAAGATTTTCACCTTACATTGCCCACAGGTACCACCGCCGCCACAAGCAGAAGGAACAAATAGATCGGCATCAGCCAAGGCACCCAGTAACTTACTGCCCGCAGGAGCATGAACCGTTTTCTCACCATTAATGAGGATAGCAATGTCACCGCTGGGAACTAGTTTTGACTTGGCTCCTATAATCAAAAATACCAAGGCCATAATAATGACCGTGAATAATAAAACGCCTAATAGTATTTCCATTAAAGTTGAATCCCCGAAAATGCCATGAAGCCAAGCGCCATAAGGCCAGCAGTTATAAAGGTAATACCTAAGCCTTGTAGCCCATCAGGTACATCAGAATATTTTAGTTTTTCACGGATACCAGCAATTGCAGTGATCGCTAAGGCCCAACCGAGACCACTACCAACACCGTAGACAGTACTTTCAGCAAAGTTATAATTTCTTTCGACCATGAATAAGGTGCCGCCCATAATGGCGCAGTTCACCGTGATCAATGGTAGGAAGATACCCAACGCGTTATACAGAGCAGGGGTGAAGCGATCCATGGCCATTTCTAAGATTTGAACCATCGCCGCGATAACACCGATATAACTGATCAAGCCTAAGAAACTTAAATCAACATTAGGCATGCCAGCCCAAGCTAAAGCACCTTCTTTCAACAACAATTGATAGATCAAGTTATTAGCAGGAACGGTAATCGCCTGCACGAGAATAACCGCAATACCGAGGCCTAGTGCCGTTTCTATTTTTTTCGAAACCGCAAGGAAAGTACACATGCCCAAGAAGAATGATAAGGCAAGATTTTCGATAAAAATCGCTTTTACAAACAGGCTGAGGTAATGCTCCATTAGAGAACCTCCGTGCGATGAACCTGGTGGATCTGATAATCAGGAGACTCAACTTGCTCTGTCTTCCAGCTCCGAACCGCCCAAATAATAAGGCCAATAACAAAGAAGGCACTTGGCGGTAATAACATCAAACCATTCGGTAGATACCAACCTCCTTCGCTGACTGTCGTCAAAATCGTATAGCCAAATAACTTACCAGCACCTAGTAATTCTCTAAAGAAGCCGACAACCATTAACAACAAACTATAACCTAAACCATTACCGATACCATCCAAGAAACTCAAGAACGGAGGATTCTTCATGGCATACGCTTCAGCACGGCCTAGAACAATGCAGTTAGTAATGATCAAACCAACGAATACAGACAATTGTTTACTAGCCTCAAAAGCAAATGCTTTTAAGATTTGATCAACCACGATGACCAAAGATGCAATAATCGTCATCTGAACAATAATCCGAATGCTCGATGGAATATGATTCCTGATCAGACTGATGCAAGCATTAGAGCAGGCTACCACCGACGTTAATGCGATACTCATGATCAGTGCCGTCATCATGTTAGAAGTTACAGCTAGAGCCGAACAAACACCCAAAACCTGTAAGGTAATTGGATTATTGTCGATTAAGGGATCCAATACATTGGACTTTGCTTCGCTAGTCATGCTTTATCCTTTAGTACGTAATTTAGTCAAATAAGGGCCAAAACCGCCTTCGCCCAACCAGTAGTTCACCATGTTAGAAACACCTTTACTGGTTAGTGTTGCGCCTGAAAGTCCATCAACTTGATGATTTTCAGCAGCATTTCCTGCGGCAACCTGACCACGAACGATTTCAAAACGAAGGTCACCTTGATCATCAAAGATTGTTTTACCGACCCATTTCGCTTGCCAGTTAGGGTTATCAACTTCGCCACCTAAGCCAGGTGTTTCTGCATGCTGGTAAAACTTAATACCTTTGACAGTGTTGCCATCATTCTCTAATGATAGGAAGCCATATAAAGTTGACCACAAGCCATAGCCATGAACAGGTAATACAATCTGTTTAATTTGATCACCGTCTTTTAATAGATAGATCTTGGCATATTTTGCTCGATGGCCAATACCGGCAATGTCTTGTTCTCCAGTCAGGTTAATACTCTGAGCGGGATCAGAAGAAGCTTTACGTTGATCATAAGTAGCAGAATCAACATCATCAACATATTCACCTGTTTCAAGATCAACAATTTTGATCTCGAATTGCTTAAACAGCTCGTCGATATCATTACCGTTGGACTTTAAGTCAGCCACGGCAAGAATGTTTTTCTTAATATCTGCCTTTTTATTACTTAACTGCATCGGCTTTAAAATAACCGCAGCGGCAGAAACAAGAATAGAACAGACAAAACACAATACCACCGCGATGATGATGGTCTTTTTAGTGCTATCGTTTGGTAAATTGAGGACTGATGCGAAGAGTCCAGTCGATTTTTTTTCTAGATTATCGGTATCAGACATTGCGCTTCACCCTTCGTTTGACATTGGCGCGGACAACAAAAAAGTCGATCAGCGGAGCAAAGATATTGGCAAAAAGTATCGCAAGCATCATGCCTTCAGGGAAAGCAGGGTTCACAACACGAATCATCACCACCATAAAACCGATCAGCAGGCCGTAAATCCATCGACCTGTATCTGTCATCGCAGCGGTAACGGGATCTGTCGCCATAAAAATCATGCCGAAAGCAAAACCACCTAGCGTTAAATGCCAGTACCAAGGCAGGGCAAACATATAGTTTGTATCGCTGCCGATACCATTAAACATAAGCACCGTTAGGATCATCCCAAAAAGCACACCAAGCATGATTCGATAAGAAGCCACCCGTGTATAAACTAAGAAAGCAGCGCCTAACAAACAGGCAAAAGCAGAAGTCTCGCCGATTGAGCCAGCCATACCACCAAAGAAAGTCTGCTGTAGTGTGAAGCCTGCACTCTGAATAGCTTCTAAGCCTCCAGATGCTGCCAACGCTAATGGCGTTGCACTAGTGAAACCATCAACAACATTCCAAATCGTGTCTCCAGACATCTGTGCAGGGTAAGCAAAAAACAAAAATGCACGTCCCGTTAGAGCGGGGTTTAGAAAGTTTTTACCCGTTCCACCAAAGACTTCTTTACCGATGACAACACCAAAGGATATGCCTAAGGCAACCTGCCAGAGAGGAATCGTAGGAGGTAAAATTAAAGAGTAGAGCATTGAAGTAACGAGGAAACCTTCATTCACTTCATGGTTTCTTACCGCTGCAAACCAAACTTCCCATAAACCACCCGCGAGTAGCGTGGTGACATAGATCGGTAGAAAATATAACAAACCATGTGCGAGATTCGCAAACAAGCTATCTGGGTTGAAGCCGATACCTAAACCAACGAGTAACGAACCACGCCAACCTTCAGCTTCGGTCATGGCTAAAGAAGCCATAGCGGTATTTGCTTGGTTACCCGTGTTCCATAGCATCATCAGAATAACAGGCAGTGTCGCAACGACGACATAACTCATCACTCTTTTAAGATCGATACCATCACGAACATGCGGTGCATGGCGTGTTACATCTTTGGGTGAGTAAAGAAAAGTATCGACCATTTCAAAGACCGCAAAATACCTTTCGTAAGGACCACCTTTCTCGAAAGAAGGCTCTATTTTATCAAGGAAGCGACGTAAACCTTTCATGCTTATCCTTCTTTTTCTATTTGAATTAAATTTTCACGCAAGACAGGACCATAGTCATACTTTCCTGAGCAAACGAACGAACAAAGAGCAAGATCTTCTTCATCAAGTTCTAGGCAACCAAGTTTTTGAGCGGCATCAGTATCTTTAACAACTAATGCTCTTAACAATTGAGTGGGAAGAATATCTAACGGCATAACCGTCTCAAATGTGCCTACAGGAACCATCGCTCTTGGGCTACCATTTTGAGAGGTATTCATATCAAACTCTTTAACACCCATTATTTTGGAGATAAAAACATTTAGCTTTGAAAACTTCTTGCTGCCAGGTTTTATCCAACCAAAGAACTCACGTTCTACCGTTTCTTCAATAACCGAAAGCTGATCATTAAAACGACCCAGATAACCCAACCAGTTAGAAGCCATGCTGCCGGAAAGCACTGAACCTGAGATAACACGAGATTGTTTGTGCTCAGTTTCATTCTTCAATAGGTCTTCTGTCTTAGCACCTAATCGTGTACGAAGTAAACGTGGACGTTTAACCATTGGGCCAGCCAGAGAGATCACTCGTTCAACCCAAAGTCGCCCCGTTGTGAATAATTTACCAACGGCAATAACATCTTGATAATTTAGATGCCAGACTGTTTTCTCAGCAGTAACGGGATCAAGATTATGGATATGCGTCCCGACTAACCCTGCTGGATGAGGACCCGCAAACTGATGTATTTCAATTTGAGATTGTGGAGAAACTGCAATATCTGCCGAATCTGCAGTACAAACATAAACCTTCCCATCAGTTAATCGTGAAAGAACCGTCAAACCATCATTAAAAGCTTCAGACTGTTCCTTGAGAACGACTTCAGGATCAACCGCTAATGGACCTGTGTCGATCGCGGTAACGAAAACTGAACTCGGTACTGATTCTGGAGCAGGAGACTTACTATAAGGACGCGTCCTAATAGAAACCCACATACCGGAGTCAATGAGGTTTTTTTTCACCACTTCTCGGTCAAGCGTAGAAAGCTTCTCTTGAGAAAATTTCTCAAAAGTCACTTCATCATCACCATCTAATTCGATAACGACAGATTGAAGCGCACGCTTAGAACCACGGTTGATTGATTTAACAGTACCTGCACCCGGCGATGTAAAAGGAATATTATTATTCTTTTTATCTGTAAAAAGAACTTGACCGAGCCTGACTCGTTCACCTTCTTCAACTAACATCGTGGGTTTCATATTGATGTAATCGTGACCGAGAACAGCAACAGAATTAACAGGTGGGGCATTATCGATTTTTTGATCAGGGCTACCAGATATAGGTAGGTCTAATCCTTTTTTGATAGAAAAAATCATTATCTATAGAGTCATACTATGTGTATTCACAGAATGACAATAACTCCTATTTCCAAGTTGAAATTTGTTTGGTCGAATTATAGAGCTTGTTCGTTCAGGATAACAGCGCAACATCACCTTAATTTAGCCCCCCATTTACTACAAAGAATTTCATATCATTAATTGATTTTTTCGTTTTTGTAACTCGACTGCGACAATCTGCCACATTCCGTGCTCACTCTCATCTATTTATAATCGGCAGTAATACAAAAAAAATTAGGATGTTTTAACGAAAATGAACAACAAATGTAAAATCACCGTAAAAAGTATAGCATCGATTTTAAGTCTGGCTTTTTCTTCTCAGAGCTATGCAGAACACGCTGAACTACCTAGCATTAATGTGACAGGCACACAAAGTGAATTTTCTTCTTCTGTCATTCAGCCTGACTTCATCAACGCTCCGCAAGGTGATATTGCTAAACTACTTCCTTATGTCCCCGGCGCTAATGTGAACTCAAATGGTGCACTTACAGGGATCGCTCAATACCGTGGCATGTATGGTGACCGAGTCAATATCATGATTGACGGTATCAAGATAAGTTCTGGTGGGCCGAATGCTATGGACCCCGCGCTATCCTACATTCCTAAATCTCGCTTACAGTCCTTAGAAGTTATTCGAGGAATTGCGCCCGTTCGGTCAGGTAACGAGACCATCGGTGGTAGCATGATGACACGTTCAATACATAGCGAGTTTGGTGATGATGATAACGTTGAGTTTCATGGACAAGTCGCAGTAGGCGGGCAAACAGCCGACACAAGTTATGACGTCTCAACGTTATTGTCTATCACAAATCAAAATCATCGATTTCAGCTAGCAGCTAGCCGAGAAGAGGGGGACGATACCCGTTTTGATGGTGGAGACATTCACCCAAGTGAACATGAGAGAAATGTTTATGATTTAGGCTATGGGTATCAACAAGACGATCATGAAATAGCTGTCAACTATGAGCGGCGAGACTCCAATGCCACCGGTACGCCAGCACTACCTATGGATATCGTTTTCGTCAATGCTGACATCGCTAGTGCTAAATACAAAGGTGTTTGGAACAAGGCTGAAATCAATAGTAAGGTCTACTACACTCAGGTGGATCACAAAATGTCGAATTTCGAACTACGTGATGCACCGACCATGACCATGATGAACGGCATGACCATGCCTATGCGTCGCTTTGCCTTAACTGATAGCGAAGATTATGGTTATGGCTTTGATGCAGCCGTTAGTTTTGCAGGTGGAACCTTGAAACTTGGAACTGACGGTCATTTTGCAGAACACAACGCCGATATCTTCAATCCAATGGACAGCCGTTTTCTGGTCAAAAATTTTCACGAAGTAGAGCGTGATGTATTTGGATTTTATGGAGAATGGGACAAATCTATTTCAAATATTTGGGATCTACAGCTAGGCATGCGTTATACACGCATAGAAATGGATGCCGGAGAAGTTTCAGCAGGCGGTTTCCCAATGGCCATGCTACAAATGCAAGCAAACACACTAGCAACAAACTTCAATGCTAGCGCTCGTGAGCAGACAGATAATAATATTGACCTGGTCGTTAAGTTGACGAAACATATCAACAATAGCACTGACCTAGAAGTCGGAATTGCTCGCAAAACGCGTTCACCTTCGTATCAAGAACGCTACCTATGGTTACCACTGGAATCAACAGCTGGACTGGCCGATGGAAATAACTATGTAGGTAATGTTGATCTAAAACCTGAAGTTGCTTATCAATTTGAATTGGGTATCGATCAACACACTGACCAATACTACCTCTCACCACGAGCTTTCTATCATCATGTTGATGATTATATTCAAGGTGTCGATCATACTTCTGGCGGCGCATCGAGAATGTTCCATAACATGCTAACGGGCATGTTGGGATCCAACTCAAAACTCTTACAGTTTGCCAATGTTGACGCACGGCTTTATGGGATCGATCTGAACTGGGGTGTTTTCATCAATCCACAATGGCGGCTTAATGGTGTGTTGAGTTATGTCGAAGGCAAACGTCGGGATACTGAAGACTATCTATATAGAATCTCACCGATAACCACGACACTTGGTTTAACCCATCAGCGTAACGATTGGTCCGCAACCTTAGAAACGGTTGCAGCAAGTGCCAAAAGTCATGTTTCATCAGTAACGAATGAGCAGAAAACAGGTGGTTATGCCTTATTAAACCTCTATGCCCAATATCAATCTCACCACTCAGGATTTAGCCTTACAGCCGGAATAGACAACCTGCTTGATAAAACCTACACCTCACATTTGTCTGGCTACAACCGGGTGAGCAATAGCGATGTTGATAAAGGGCAGAGAGTGCCAGGGGCAGGGATTAGTGCTTACGTAAGCATCAATTACGAATGGTAACTTAAGCTTTGTCAACACACGTTATCGCCATCTCAATATACTTTGGAAAGCTTTCATAATTTGAATGCTTATAAGCTCTTAAAGATAAAGTTCTTGATCAGAAATTACCGACGATAATGTCTTTCTAATTTTAGGAAAGCATTTAATTTAAGCATAAAAAAAGCGACATATCGTCGCCTGAATTTTTATCTCCTCTACTTCCATGCAGAGGTTTGAAGTCTTTTTACTTCTTATCTTTGGGGAATTGTTGTCCCTAAATCAACGTCACATCCGTGTGAGGTATAACTAATACTATTCTGTTCCCCATCGGCCGTCAACCATCTGTCACAACAAATATATTTCCATAAATTAATATTTAAAACAATAGGATAGCGTGTTTATCTTTAGTGTAATCAATGATGAATAACGTTTGTTTTCATTTTAATACGGTGTAAATCAACCATTCTCCCCTAAAGAAGAATGGTTAACTGAACGGCTGCTACTGACCAATCACCACAAATTGGCGGTTACTTTCAAGTGTCTTTTCACCGATCCCATTGACTAGCACTAAGTCCTCTATTGATTTGAATGCACCATGATTATTACGGTACGCAACAATCGCTGCCGCCTTAGCGTCACCCACACCTTTCATATTAGTGGCTATAGTGGTTGCATCAGCGGTATTTATATCGATAGTCTCTGCTGCAAAAGCGAGTGAAGATAAGGTTAGGAAAAGTGCTGCTGTGATGTGTTTTAACATTGTAAAACCTCCATGTATTGATGAGTTAAGTTTGAATCATCAGTAAGTGCGAAACTCCCTTCGACTTACCGATAACTTCAGGCTACCGTAAGATCATTTCTTAAATCAATATGAAAAATAGGTATGTATCAATTCGTTGCAGTTGATTAAGGTTTTTGACAATTAGATCATCGTCGTTAGATCTTTAAAGTACTTAATAATCTGTGTAATTTCTCCTTAATAACGAATCACAAGTGGCCAATAAAACTTAATTTTATGGCATACTTTGCTCTATAAAAATTTAGGAAGTGACTATGAAGGTAGTAATGATCGGCGCCGGTTACGTTGGCTTAGTTTCAGGGACATGTTTTGCCGAGTTTGGCGTCAATGTTACGTGTGTTGATGTCGATGAGGCTAAAATCAAAAAGCTAGAAAATGGACTAATTCCTATCTATGAACCAGGGCTAACGGAACTGGTAAAAAAAAATGTTGCTGAAGGACGTTTACATTTTTCAACCGAACTCAAAGATAATGTAGGCAAGGCTGATCTAGTTTTCATTGCGGTAGGAACACCAACACGGCGCGGAGATGGTCATGCCGATTTGAAATATGTTTATGCTGCGGCCGAAGAGATTGCTAAGCACTTACAGGATTACACCGTTATTGTTGATAAATCGACTGTACCAGTAGGAACAGCACGCAATGTCGAACGGATCATACGTGAGACTAATCCTAATGCTGACTTTGATGTCGCTTCGAATCCAGAGTTTCTACGCGAAGGAGCCGCCTTGTCTGACTTTATGCGGCCTGATCGGGTAGTGATTGGTGTTGAGAGTGATCGTGCCGAAAAGCTATTGCGTGAACTCTATCGTCCGATCAACCTGATTGAAGCACCCATCATGAAAACAGATTTAGAAAGCGCTGAACTCATCAAATATGCTTCTAATGCATTTCTAGCGACTAAGATCAGCTTTATTAATGAGATTTCTTCTTTGTGTGAAGCTGTCGGTGCAGACGTTCATGCCGTTGCGAAAGGTATGGGACTAGATGGTCGAATTGGTCGAAAATTCCTACATGCAGGGCCAGGCTATGGTGGATCTTGTTTCCCTAAAGATACTCAAGCTTTGGTTAGGATTGCACAGGAACATGGTGTCTCATCTAGAATTGTCGAGTCTGTTATCGAAGTTAATGCGGCACAAAAAGCCAGGATGATCAAAAAAATTCGCAACGCTTTAGGTGGTAGTGAAGCGGGCAAGACGATTGCTGTTTTAGGATTGACTTTCAAGCCAGAAACTGACGATATGCGTGATGCGCCAGCACTCGCTATTCTGCCTGCACTTATCGACAAAGGCGCCACAATCAAGGCTCATGATCCACAAGGCATGGAAGAAGCCAAAGAACTTCTTCCTGCGAGCGTTAGCTACCATGATGATATCAATGCAACAGTAGAAAATGCCGATGCTGTGGTCTTGATGACGGAATGGAATAATTATCGTGGATTGAACCTCAAAAATATCCGTCAACAAATGGCAGGCAATGCCTTTATTGATTTACGGAACGTCTACGAGCCTGAGCAAATGGAAAAAGCTGGGTTTGACTACCACTGTGTAGGACGTGCTTAATCGCCAATAGTGCAGAGCTCTCTAAGTATCCAACGTTAAAAATAAACTCCCTTACCTCAATAAGAGTAAGGGAGTGTTTGTATTCAGTAACATTTTCACGGTGAAGCTACCAAGGATCAGATCATGGATTCTGGTGTGGCTAAATGCGCCCATAATCGTCATGTCGATTTGATTCTCAAGTTGATATGCACATAGTTTTTCGTCTGCTTTACCATCCAAATAAACGGAAATTATCTCAATACCACCTGCTGTTCGTAATTTATCAGCCGCTTTATCAAGTCGGCCATTGTTGCTGCCGACGTAAACAAGATGACACTTTAAGCCCTTATACAGCGGGCTGTTAGCAACAATATCTATCGCTTTATCAGAACCTTCACTACCATCGTACGCAATCATTATTTGATCCGGTGCTTTGAATCCTTCATATGCGACTAAGATAGGCCGATGCAGCGAACGGATCACCGACTGTAGTTTAGAACCAATTTGATCTGACTGCCCTTCATGATCCTTGCCACGCGCACCGATCACCATTACGCGAATATCATCTTCAAACTCAACCAGCGCATCGATCAATGTCCCGTGCTGTAGACAGGTTTCAGGCTCAGTTACGCCACCTTTGATGACGCGCTCTTTAGCCGCTTGTAGTAAAGCCTTGCCTTGCTTAATACGCACTTTGCCTTCTTGCTGTTCTTGTTCGGCGATTTCTTCTAACAGGTGATCACGTCCGTCGATGCCTAAGTTTCCAGAGAGATCGGAAGAGGCTGCCGTCTCATGATGATGGTTAATTATATTCAGCAATTTTAGCGGAGCGTCAACACGCTGTGCTATCCAAGCAGCATAATCACTGACCGCCTCGCTCAATTTTGAATCATCGATGCAAGCCAACACTTTTTGTTGTTTATTATTCATTAATGGCCACCCATAATTTTATCAATCTCTTCTGGTTTATCATGAATTCCAAAGCGATCGATAATCGTCGAGGTCGCTTCATTTTGTCCGATCAATTCAACTTCAGCACCTTCACGGCGAAACTTTATAACAGCCTTATCAAGCGCACCGACAGCGGTGATATCCCAAAAATGGGCCCGATGTAGATCAATAACCACTTTTTCCACTGCTTCTTTGAAGTCAAAATTATCAATAAACTTATCTGCTGAGTTAAAAAATACCTGCCCGACAACGTGATAGGTGCGTGTATCGTTTTCTTCATCAAACTCAGATTCGACATACATAAAATGGCTGAGTTTATTGGCAAAAAATAAGGAGCCTAGTAACACGCCGACAAACACGCCGTAGGCTAAATTATGTGTCCAAACGACGACGATCACCGTGGAAATCATGATCATATTAGTAGAGAGTGGGTGCGATTTTAAATCACGAATAGACCCCCAGCTGAATGTTCCAATGGAAACCATGATCATGACTGCGACCAATGCCGCCATAGGAATTAGTTTGATCCAGTCACTAAGGAAAACCACCATAATCAATAGAAAAACACCTGCCACTAATGTCGATAAACGGCCACGACCACCAGACTTCACATTGATAACCGATTGGCCGATCATCGCGCAACCCGCCATACCTCCGAGTAATCCGGCACCGACATTTGCGATACCTTGGGCCTTACACTCACGATTTTTATCACTATCAGTGTCAGTCAACTCATCTACAATCGTCGCTGTCATTAGAGATTCCAGCAGCCCGACTATGGCTAAAGGCACGGCATACGGCAAGATAATCGATAGGGTCTCAAAATTCAGCGGCACTTTAGGCCATAAAAAGATCGGCAATGTGTCAGGCAGCTCACCCATGTCACCAACGGTTCGAATGTCTATCTTAAAATACATTGCGATGGCAGTTAGCGCTAGAATACAAATCAATGGTGATGGAATCGATGTACCTATTTTAGGAATTAAAGGAAATAAATAAATGATGCCTAAACCTGCTGCGGTCATCGCATAAACATGCCATGTAACATTGGTTAATTCAGGTAGCTGTGCCATGAAAATTAAAATTGCTAAGGCATTCACAAACCCAGTCACCACTGAGCGCGAGACAAAACTCATCAAACTACCCAGTTTGAGATAACCAAAAACGACTTGTATCACTCCGGTTAATAAGGTCGCTGCAAGTAAATACTGCAAACCGTGCTCTTTAACCAACATCACCATCAATAAAGCCATGGCACCCGTCGCAGCACTTATCATACCGGGACGGCCTCCGATAATAGCCGTGATCACAGCAATACAAAAAGAAGCGTAAAGGCCTATTTTTGGATCAACGCCTGCGATAATAGAGAAAGCAATGGCTTCAGGGATTAACGCTAGAGCAACCACCGTACCGGCCAGTAAATCACCACGTATATTACCAAGCCAGTCTTGTTTCTTTGAAAGTAAGAGCATTTATTTCCTGTTAGTTTAGGAAGCCGTCAGTCATGAATTATGTACGACTAGAATATTAGTTAGAAAGATCCGCCTAGTGTGATATACAAGCCTAATCGGTGCAATGCCTATTTAGAAAAATCTGGGTAGAGACTGCCTTGTTCGATCAACAGACTGATCAGCTCAAACCCAGCGAATACATTTTGCAAATTATTCAGATCAAACTCGGCGCGAGCACAAAGAGCTTCTGCTAATAGGGATGTTTCCACACCGCACTCAAACACTTCACCATCAACAAACAAGCGGGTTAGCTCGCTATCTTTAATAAAGGCGAATCGTGATCCTTCACTGCGCACTACGATACCGCCTTCAGCTTTATGTTTGATCAAGTCATCGATCGAACATTGTAATCCTGTTGGGGCGTGATCGTTTGAATACTTCGATTCGGTTACGAGCTTTCCGAACCAGCTATCGATCAATTCAGGCTTTTCATAACACTGTTGAATAATTGACTTAATCTTGTCTAAGGCTTGGGGTGTAATTTCCCCCGGGTTATTTTGTAGCACCAGATCAGGATCTGCATAACGCTCTTCACTGCTTAACTGATCAGAAATAGTGTCACTAAAACCCGTTAACAACTCAGCAAAAGAAGGGGCACGGAAACCAACAGAATAAGTCATGCAGCCATCTCCAATGGCCACACCGTTATGTCCCACTTGTGGTGGAAGGTAAAGCATATCGCCAGGTTCTAAAATCCAGCTTGGCTCACCACTTTGCCACTGCTCCAGTAACATAACCGGTACGTCAGGTTGCCGTGGCGAATCCTGATCGAAAATGCCACCGACTTCCCATCGGCGTTGGCCCTCAGCCTGAATCAAAAACACATCATAGTTATCATAATGCGGACCAACGCCACCCCCATCATTTGCATAACTGATCATCAAATCGTCTATTCGCCAATTAGGGATAAAATCAAACTGTCGAATAAAATCAGCCGCTTGTGGGACCCAGTGATCAACCGCTTGTACCAACAAGGTCCAATGCGACTCTGGTAACGAAGAGAATGTTTCATCATCAAAAGGGCCATGTTGTATATCCCAAGTGCTGGCATTTTGATCGTGAATGATCAAACGTGACTCAACGCCTTCTTCACAAGCGAGGCCAGCAAGCTCATCCGCTGCGATGGGTGCGTTCAGATCAGGAAAAGCCTGACGGATCAGTAGTGGTTTTTTTTGCCAATACTCCAATAAAAAAGACTCAGCAGACAATCCACCTAAGGGAATTTTTTTCATATTTTATGTTCTTAATAATTGAGTAGTTATTTTTATCGTTCCTGCGAAAATAGTCGAAATAATAATCTTACTTAACTAGAGCTGCTTGTTGTACGGCTTCAAATTTTTTCCCTTCGCTAGCGATCAGCTCCATTTCGTAGAGTGCCTTACCCGCATTTCCGGGCATCAGAGCCTGTATTAGCTTCGGGTATTTATGACCAGAAACCTGTTCAACGATATCGACTATTCCTGTTGTGCAATTTTTAAAAAATAAATGATACAGCTTTGGATTGCTCGCAATACGATTAGTTTTGTTGATGATCAATTGAAATATTTTTTGTATTTCCTGTGAGTTTATTTTCGTTGGATAAAGAAATAATTTTTCATCTCTACTCTTTCTAAGTCCAATCAAATCGTCTTCTGTTGCAAATAAATAGATCAGCTCAAACTGTCCAAACAAACCACCGAGTAAAGAATACTTCTCACCTTTTTCGCGTCTTGCTTCGATAGAAAAACCAAATTTCTGTTTGTTATTTAGCTCAAACATTAAAAACACATGGGCGATCTCATTGATGGCCGAAAAATGCGAAACTGCAACCTGCATTGATTCCAAGTTACTAAGATCAAATTGAAAATTTTTATAATTATTCTTCTTATTAGAATTTGAATTTAAATTTAAAACAATACCTTCCGACAAAACCCAGTCAAAATCTCGCATATTTTCTATGGAGACGCGATTGTTTTCGTCTATAGAAATAGAGCTTGTTTTTTGCTGCCCAACTTCCCATAAACGATCATTGCTCGGTGATTTTAGTGTGTAACATGCCACCATGATCAGAGTTAAGACGATGAGAAAATATAAAAAATATTTACTGATAGATAAGATAAGGAATAGTACTTTCATTTAAAATCTCTTAGCACGACAAATTAACGCCGTAATAATGTTATCCAGCGACCTAAGTTCAGTAAGCTAGAAAGCGATGCTGCAACATAGGTCCAAGCCGCTGCTTTGAGTACGCTATTAACAGCAGCCTCATCTTGCATCTCTATGTAACCCGTTTTCAAAATCGGCAAGGCTTTTCCGAAACTTGCATCCAGTTCGACAGGCAATGTCACCAAATGTACTAATGCTGCACTGGCCATGCTAACAACGCCGATAGTCAGCATGATCAAACCAGAAGAGGGTGCCCGTGTGACAAGCATGATCAAGGGGATAATTAACATGGCACCAGCACCTAATTTTTGTGCCAGTTGAGCGATAACAACTAATCGGGTTCGTAATGAAAATTTAGATTCTTGATGGTGATGTTGAATCGCATGACCCACTTCGTGTGCCGCTACTGCAACAGCCGTTAATGATTTCTGTTTAAAATTATCAGGACTCAAGCGCACCGTTCTTGATGTTGGATCATAATGATCGCCACCAGGTTTGGTTTCTTCGACACCAACATCCTTCATATCAAAGCGATCGAGTAAGTGTCGGGCAAGCTCGCCACCCGTTCCTTTGATCCGATCAAGCGGTGTTGCATGTTTTTTAAAGGTATAGCGTGCCCACTGTTGCGGGCCCATCAACAAGGCAAAGAGAATAAGAAAAAGGAGGGCAAAGAACATCTATTTCCAGTGATTATAGTTTGAGAGCTAGCGAGTTTTAAACATATTTAACGAAAAGTGCTCTACGAAAGCAAGTCATTCAGAAATTGACTCTATGGAAAATAAAACCAACGAATCCAATTTAAGTTTAGCTAACAAACGCTGAACAACTTGAGTCACCAAAAGTGACTAAGTTTGTCTACCCTTCAATTAAATGAGAATATGTTCAACTTGATCAGCTTGGTTTAGAAAAAATGTTCAACGCAATTCTACTCAATAGCCTTCTCGTCGCAGCAGCTATTTTAATCCATTATGAAATACTCTACCGACTTTCAAGCCTACTCGAATCATTAACCATACAGCCACGCTTTCGTATCGTTATCGGCGTTTTGGGAGCCATGTTTGCTCATGTCGTTGAGATCTGGCTGTTTGCCATTGGCTATTTCTACATGCTTAAGACCGAGCAATATGGCAGCCTTACGGGCAATTTTAATAACACATTGATGGACTGTAGCTATTTCTCACTCACCACTTACACATCATTAGGCTTCGGCGACATCGAACCATTTGGCTATATTCGATTTTTAGCAGGCCTAGAATCATTGGTCGGTTTAGTCCTCATCGGCTGGACGGCTTCATTCATGTACATAAAAATGCAAAAGTTTTGGGATCAAAAATAATGACAAACATCAGCCATAGAAATTACCTGATAGGTCTGGGAGTTTTGTTCAGTATAGAGTGGTTGATCATGGCCATAAAGCCTTGGCATTTCAAAGACTGGTTGCTGGAAAATGTACTGGTCGTAGCCGCTGTTATCTTTATCATCACTACCTTCAAACGATTTCCCTTATCACGCATCTCATACACACTCATTTTTATATTCCTCTGCCTACACGCTGTCGGTGCCCACTACACTTACGCAGAAGTACCTTACAATGAATGGAGCAAAGCTCTCTTCGGTTCATCGATTAATGAAATGATGGGCTGGGAAAGAAACCACTTTGATCGGTTGGTTCATTTTTCTTATGGATTGTTACTGGCTTATCCGATTAGAGAGGTTTTTATTCGCGTCGTTAATGTCAAAGGCTTCTGGGGCTATTTTTTACCGCTTGATCTAACCATGTCAACCTCAATGCTCTACGAGCTAGTAGAGTGGGGCGTCGCTGTCATTTTCGGTGGAGATTTAGGCATGGCCTATCTCGGCACACAAGGCGATATTTGGGATGCACATAAAGACATGGGCTTGGCCAGTTGTGGCGCCTTGATCGCCATGTTTACCACCGCAGCAATCAATAGCGTACTACAACGGGACTTTGCACAAGAATGGGCAGAAAGCTTAAGCGTAAAACATAAAGATCCTCTTGGTGAAGACGAGATAGTGCGGATGTTAGAGGATGACTAAAACTTAAAATAAACTGTTCTAAACCATCCTGTATTTAGACTTGGACGCAAATCGTTTATTTGACCTTGAGCATAAACTTGTTTTCCTTTATCGCAGATTCAGTGGTTGCTAAATAGACTTGCCTTCAAGGTTCCTACTTTTCGATTGATATCCTTGAGCCACACTCCTACACAGCTCAAAATTTCAGGAAACAACTCGGCTGGTTTATACTGGCAGGCCGTTTTCTCATTGGAAAGTTACTTGAATTCTCCCATCACTGCCGAATCGTTAGACTGGCCTGTATCTGCAACACCTCCATTGACTCATGCCAATATTCGTACGCTGGCGGACGACTTTCAAGTTGATGAAGAACCACCTTGTTTACCGTCAGGTGAAGGGGAGCATATTTGGCTTCAGATCCGGAAAAGGGAAATGACAACGGCGGACGCAGCGAGGTTGTTATCCAAAGTTTCGGGGTTACATCCACGGCATATTAGTTTTGCTGGCCAAAAGGATCGTAATGCGGTAACGACTCAATGGTTTAGCGTACATTTTCCGGGGAAGCAAGACATTGATTTCTCATCAATATGGAACGACAATTTTGAATGTCTCTATAAGAAGCGACATGATCGTAAGCTCAAGCGGGGCGGGTTAAAAGGCAACGCCTTCAAGCTGGTGCTGCGTCAGTGTCAAGGTGATAAGCAAGCGGTCACGCAACGTTTGCAGGAAATTGCCACCGGTGGTGTACCTGATTATTTTGGAGAACAACGTTTTGGACGTGGAGGAAGTAATCTTAAGCTGTTTGATCAGCTACTGTCTGGAAGGATACCTCGCGGACGTGAAAAAAAGGCCATGCTGATTTCTAGTGCACGTAGCTGGTTGTTTAATCAGGTGCTTGCTCGACGCGTGAAAGATGCGACTTGGAATCAAATACTGCCGGGGGAAGCTGTCGTATTAGCGGGGTGTCGAAGTTTATTTTCAGCCGAAATCGTCGATGAGACGATCCGTCAACGTGTAGTAAAAGCCGATATCCACCCATCAGGTCCATTGCCCGGCGATGATGGTTTTGAAGTTTTAAATGATGCTTTGCTTCTTGAGCAGTCCGTATTGAATGAGTACTCGGATTTGATTGAAGCCTTATGCAAACAAAGAGTAAAAGGCGCGCGACGGCCTTTACGGATTGTTCCCGAAGATCTTGACTGGCAATGGCAGGATGATGAGACGCTGATGCTGTCATTCAAGCTATCACCGGGAGCCTATGCAACCGCAGTTATACGTGAACTGGCTGCATATAAAGATCTCAGAGCAAGAGGTTAAAGCGACAAAGGCAAAGAGCTAGTCAGCCTATTGCCGCACATTATTTTTAAATGAGCCTGCTCCCTAAAATAAAAAAAGCCCCTATAAA
This sequence comes from uncultured Pseudomonadota bacterium, assembly GCA_913058255.1. Taxonomy (GTDB): domain Bacteria; phylum Pseudomonadota; class Gammaproteobacteria; order CAJXQU01; family CAJXQU01; genus CAJXQU01. The sequence goes on from CAJXQU010000002.1 coordinate 272,078, forward strand.
TAGAGGCTTCCAGTAAAGCATAAGGTGCTTTAAGTGTTATACGTTTTTCTTTCTTCTAGAAAAACCTATCCCCACTAACCCTAAACCTAGTAAAGCAATCGTCGATGGTTCTGGTACAGAAGAAACTGTCACATTGATGTTATCAATGCCAGCATCATCTGTAGAATTAAAATACACACTAGTGAGGTTAGTCCAACCTAAATTAGTCGAAGTAGCTGTTGTTAGACCTTTTAAGCTACTTGTTACAGTTCCTCCGCCTAATAAAGTACCAGTAATGAGTGCATCAATAGGGTTATTACCAATAAAACTAGGGCCTATTAATAGGCTCAATAAATCAAAAGTTCCTGATAAGTTTGATGTAAGTGTAACGGTGTTTGATTCGGCAAAACCAAACCAGTCAGAACTATTCCCAATCATCGAAAATAGAGCTAATTCATCAAAAACAGCTGACTGATCATTGAATGGGGTTAAAGTAAAGCCACTTTCGGTATACGGTGTGCTTGGTGAAACATTGACTAGAGAGTACTTAGGCGCAACACCTTCAAAATCTATTACCGCAGCATTGGCTACTCCAGTAAAAATATAACAAGCTAACAAACAAATAATTTTTTTCATTCTCTTCTCCATGAGTAATTTAAAGTCATACGGTTTCCATCCTGTACAGATCCTTGAGAGTAAAGTTGAAACTTTATATACAGAATCTGATAATGACAGTCGTCATCTAAACATATCCCTCATTCATCAGTCCATAAACCAATTGTAAAAAATCAACTCATCATAATATTAAGTTCCAATTCATCCATAAATTATTTAGTCATTAGTAATAGAACGGTGTTGTTCTCATGGCTTTCTCTACATTCAGAACTATTCGTTGTCGATACTTTCCACGTGAGAAATCCAGAGAATTAACGATCGAAGATATCAACAGACGTCGCTTTCCAAGCAATAAATTAGATGCTTTTTGCTGGCTTTTTATACCTTGTTTATACCCCCCTTAAGTAAAGACCCAAACTTAGGAATAAAACAGGATCCGCTTTATCGGCATTACGTTGTACAATAGCGCGGATAAATAAACTCGATTAATTGATTGGAATACAACGAAACAGATGACCGTTAGAACTCGCTTTGCTCCCAGCCCAACGGGCTATCTACATGTAGGTGGTGCTAGAACGGCACTTTTCTCTTGGCTTTATGCGCGTAAACATGAAGGTACTTTTGTTTTGCGGATCGAAGACACCGATCTTGAACGCTCAACACAAGAATCTGTCGATGCGATTTTTGCTGGAATGACATGGTTGGGACTTGATCATGATGAAGGGCCATTTTTTCAGACAAAACGGTTTGATAAATACAACGCTGCCATTGATGAGCTAATGGAGAAAGGTCAGGCCTATCTCTGCAACTGCTCGCGTGAGCGTTTGGATGCTTTACGTGAAGAGCAAATGACAAATAAGATTAAGCCGCGCTATGATCGCCATTGTTATGGAAAGAACCTTGACCCGAGTCAGCCACATGTGGTGCGTTTTCTGAACCCTGAAGCGGGTGAAGTGGAAATTAATGACATCGTTCGTGGCAAGGTGTTTATTAGTAATGCGGAGTTAGATGATTTGATCATCCGTCGTACCGATGGATCGCCGACTTATAACCTGACCGTGGTTGTCGATGACACGGAGATGAAAATGTCGCATGTGATCCGTGGAGATGACCATCTCAACAACACACCGCGCCAGATCAATATGATGAAGGCTTTGGGCTTGGATGTCCCGCAGTTCGCACATTTGCCGATGATCTTGGGTGATGATGGCTCGCGTTTGTCGAAGCGACATGGTGCCGTTAGCGTGATGCAATATCGTGACAATGGATTTTTACCTGAAGCCTTGTTGAACTATCTGGTTCGTTTAGGCTGGTCTCATGGTGATCAAGAATTATTCACGATCGAAGAAATGATCACCTTGTTTGATCTAAAAGATGTGAACAAATCCGCTGCCAGTTTTGATACAGACAAATTACGTTGGATTAATCAACAGTATATTCAAAAGCTTTCTGTCGAAGCGTTGGCTGAACGTTTCACGGAATATCAAACGTATATGCAAGCACCGATCACAAGCGAAAATGCTGACGGCACAGACGTGCGTTTAGTGCTTGCCGAAGCTCTGCAAGAACGTGTTTTAACATTGCAAGAAATGCAGGAAGAAGCTGATCGTATGGTTAGCGGTACCTGGACCGCAGAAGGCTTTGAAGAAAAAGCAGCGAAAAAAGCATTACGCCCCGTCGCACAAGAACCGTTACAAAAAATGGCCGAAAGATTAGCTGCACAAACTGACTGGTCGAAAGAAGCCTTACACACAGCAGTCAATGAAGTTGCTGAAGCTTTAGAGGTCGGCATGGGTAAAGTGGGGCAACCGTTGCGCGTTGCTTTGGTCGGTCAATCTTCATCACCGAGTATTGATATGACGTTGCAGATCGTCGGCAAAAAGGCCAGCTTGGAACGGATTAAATTAGCGTTAACATATATCGATGCTCGCATCGCGAATGGATAGTTGAACAATGAGTGAAGAAATAAACAAACCCAATAATTTTATCCGCAACCTTATTGATGCCGATTTAGACAAAGGCAAGAACGAAGGTCGAGTTCATACGCGTTTTCCGCCAGAGCCGAATGGCTACTTGCACATTGGTCATGCAAAATCGATCTGTTTGAATTTTGGTCTAGCGCGGGATTATAAAGGCCAATGTAATTTGCGTTTTGACGACACAAATCCTCAGAAAGAAGACGAAGAATTTGTGGATGCGATCAAAGAAGATGTGCAGTGGCTAGGTTTTGATTGGGGTGAACAACCATTTTTCGCATCTGATTATTTTGATCGTTTATACGACTTCGCAGTCCAACTGATCAAACAAGGCGATGCTTATGTGTGTGATCTCAACGCAGAAGAAACCCGTGAATATCGCGGCACATTAACCGAGCCCGGCAAAAACAGCCCGCACAGAGATCGGACAGTCGAAGAGAACTTAGTGCTATTTGATGGTATGCGAGCAGGCCAATTTCCTGATGGCGCAAAATTACTTCGTGCTAAGATCAACATGGCTTCGCCGAATATCAACCTGCGTGATCCCGCTATCTATCGCATTCGCCAAGGCGTTATCCATCATCAAACCGGCGACAAGTGGTGCATTTACCCAATGTATGACTATACGCATTGTTTGTCTGATGCCATCGAAGGTGTTACGCACTCAGTTTGCACCCTAGAGTTCGAAGATCATCGTCCGCTTTATAATTGGTTTCTTGAAACCTTAAAAACTGAACATCATCCACAACAGATCGAGTTTTCTCGTTTGAATCTGCAATACGCGATCACCAGTAAGCGAAAATTAACGCAACTGGTAGAGCAGGGTGCGGTTGATGGCTGGGATGATCCTAGAATGTCGACGATTTCAGGTATGCGTCGCCGTGGTTATCCTGCCGCTTCCATTCGTGAGTTTTGTGAGCGCATTGGCGTGACTAAAGCCGATAACTCAATCGAAATGAGTACGCTAGAAAGTTGTATTCGAGATAACCTCAACGAAAATTCACCAAGAGCAATGGCGGTTTTAGATCCTTTAAAAATCGTCATTACCAACTATCCAGAAGGGCAAACAGAAGATCTCACCGCACCGAATCACCCGCAACAAGAAGCAATGGGGACACGCAACATTCCTTTCGGGCGCGAGATCTATATCGACAGAGCTGATTTTAAAGAAGAAGCGAATAACAAGTTTAAACGTCTGGTAAAAGACAAAGAAGTTCGCTTACGAAATGCCTACGTGATCCGTTGTGATGACGTGATCAAAAATGCTGATGGTGAGATTATCGAATTGCGCTGCTCTTATGATGACGCAACGCTTGGTGCTGCGCCTGAAGGCCGTAAAGTCAAAGGTGTTATCCACTGGGTATCTGCTGAACATGGCGTAAAGGCCGAAGTGCGGTTGTATGATCGACTCTTCAATCATCCGCAACCGGACAGTGATAAAACAGTCGATGATTTTATGGTGCATCTCAACCCAGACTCTTTAGCGACACGCACTGAATGTGTGCTCGAGCCTAGCTTGTTAACGGCTGAAGCTGGCAAGGTATATCAGTTTGAAAGGGAAGGGTACTTTTGTGCTGATGCAAAACTCAGTAGCGAGTCGAAGCTGGTATTTAACCGCACCATCACCCTACGTGACACCTGGGCGAAGATCGAACAACAAAGTTAAGCTTAGACAAGGGAGGGTCTCGTCAGATGAAACATCTATTACTGTCTGTCATTTTATTCTGCAGCTCAGCTGCCGCAGCAGCCAATCAACAAGTAACGCAGATCATTCAACAAATGAGCGACGAACAAAAAGCCGCTCAGTTGATTCTTGTTTATTACACCACGCCCGAATTTGTCTTGAAACATGAATTCGGCGGTGTCTTGATCATGCAAAATATGCTTAAAGACGCAAGCAAATTAAAAGCTGGCCTAAAAAAAATGCAGGCCAAATCAAAGATTGATCTTCTCGTCAGTATTGATCAAGAGGGCGGCAAGGTGAACCGTATGAAACGCCTGCCTAATTGGAAGAACACCCCGTCAGCACAAACCATGAGCAACTGGTCAAACAAACGTATTACCCAACATGCAAGCAAAATGGCCGTCGATTTAAAAGAGCTCGGCATCAACCTCAACCTCGCTCCCGTGCTAGACCCAAGCCTAGATCACACTGGCGAAAAGGCATTCATGCATAAAAACAAACGCTCCTTCGGCACAGGCATCGAGCAGATCGTACCCAAAGCAGGTGCTTATATAAAAGGTTTCACATCACAAGGCATCGGTAGCATTAGCAAGCATTTCCCAGGTTATGACGTCCAAACTAACTCTGATCACGACGTTGCTGTCAGCAAAGCCTCACTCAAATCAGTCTACAAAAACATTCAACCATTTGAGCAACTGGCCAACCAAGCCACCGGCGTAATGATCTCTAGCATCCATTATCAACAATTTAGTGATGCGCCAGCGGTCATGTCAAAACAAATGGTCTCGTTAGCAAGAGAATCACACCCAAATGGAATTTTGATGACTGACGATCTTTGGGGAGAAGCATTACGATCATGGGTCAAAGCCAAAGGTAACAAATCAACCAACAAACAAGTCTTAGCCCTCACTAAAGGTGCGTTAGAGGCCGGAAACGACATGTTAATGATCACCTATCCAGAAAAAGCGGTGCTCATGATAAAAGCAATATCAAAGTGGATGAAAGCCGATGAAAACATGCGGAAAAGAGTAAATGATTCCGTATTTCAGATCCTGATCAACAAACAAAACTTAGGCTTACTAGCAACCAAGAAACTCGCAACAAAAGAAATACACTAAAAAACAAAAATTACCTTGACGAGCAGGGCCTCCTAGCGTAAATTTGCGTCCTCAAATCAGGGGGGCTATAGCTCAGCTGGGAGAGCGCTTGCATGGCATGCAAGAGGTCGGCGGTTCGATCCCGCCTAGCTCCACCATTAAGTTGGTATAGCTTAACAAAATCTGATTGAAGACAGTTTACTGTCCCCATCGTCTAGAGGCCTAGGACACTGCCCTTTCACGGCGGCAACAGGGGTTCGAATCCCCTTGGGGACGCCATATTCTTAACCTCGGTTATGGAAACATAACCGAGGATTGAGTTTTAAAGTCCACTTCAAGTTATACTCCCTTAACAAAATATCATGCTGAAATACGCAATAGTCATAACAGATTAGTTTTCCGAGCTGAATATCCTTAAAGCAACAAGTAAGCCTCATTATTAGTTCAGTTCATAAATCTTAAACGCCATATTCCATCGAGAATCACGGCATCAAAAAGCTTAAACAAAGAGATCATAACCAAGTTAACGATCTTAAAAACGCATAACGGTATTGAATAACAACCAAAAACCATCTCTAACAGCCAACTAAGTCAATAAATAGAAAGGAAGAGCATGCAACAAGAGAGATAAATCATTACAATGTGAACAAGACCGCATCAAAGAAAACGCTGTAGGCAGAGTAGGGACTGTCGTGTAATTCAATCATGTTATTAGATCGAACAAAACACGTACTTGTTCTCTATTTATCAAAGAGTAACGACACAAAGCTATACTTATAGTTTAGGTACACGTAGTCTTGTTAACTGCCATATATTGAATTAGCTTTAGGGAGAAGCTTTCATTTAGGGTAGAAAGTAGTGTGAAGATTTTTCAAAATAACCATGCTAACTTCTAATACTAGATCCTGCATTTTTTAACATCGGCATATAGGCTGGTCAAAAGAATTAATAGATGTATCTGAAAGGCGTCTCTGTTCGTTTAAAACAAATTCTAAAATATAACTATATGATAAAAATATACTTACCTATAAATATGAGTGTTAACTCAATATACATAACCATATTTCTAGTATTATGTGTATTTGCAACTGAAATTCAAGCAAAAACACTATCATATAAAACTAAAAACTTTCCCAGCTGCAATACACTTTGGAATAAAGAGTTTTTATCCTTTTCACACTATAATGATTGGAAGGTTGAGTACTCTGGTGGAGTTAATGGAAGTTTAGTTAATAATTCATCTTTAAATATAGAAAGTAATGTACTTTCATTGATTTTTAAAACTGATAAAAACTATCCTAAAAGCCCTCAAATAGTAATAAGCTCTGAAACGATTTCAAAAATAAAATATTATAATTTGAAAGCAACCTCTTTGATATACGAGTCTCAAGAGAACGGTAAAATACGAATTATACTGAAAGACAAAAATGGAAGAGCATTTTATAATAGATCCCCACTATCATTAACAAACACCTTAGCAACAGAAACTAAAAGCACATACCATTTAGACAACATTATATATCATGGAAATGCTGACGATCTGAAACAACCATTTGTACCACTTCCACCATTTACAGTTGATCACATTAGAGTTGCTCTCCCTCAAGGAAGGATTTCTCAAGGTATTGTTAAGCTTTCACAGCTTAGGCTTTTTCTTCAAGATGAAAGTAGTCTAACTAAAAAAGTTCAATCAACTTACACAGACTGGTTTCTAAAAAACTGTAATGTATCAAATCATGGTGAGTTATTAGTTGATCTGGAGACACCAGACCAATTCATGCCGATAAAGCTTGGAAATGTTGTGCCTTTAAAGGTTAGTACTAATAATTCAAACATAATTACAAAGCTAACTCTATCTGTGAATCGTTATTCTTCAACTGACGGTCTGTCTAAAGATATTACTCAAATACAAAGCTCAGCGCATAATTCTATTCGAACATATAAACATAAATTTGATATACCAGGTTTATACTCTGTAGTAGTTAGTGCGTTTGGAGCAGATCAACAACTGTTAGCAAGATCAGCCCAAGAGGTTTTAGTTTGGGAACCTGTTGGTAACTTACATATTGATCATAAACCTAATTTTTTTGGAATGATGTATCTGGATAGGTTTTCGAAAACAAGAAATCAAGACCTTCAAGTAATGGCTAGCGCAGGCGTAAAAGTTATAAGGTTTCCTTTTCGCTGGTCTGAAATTGAGACAAAAAGGGGTAGTGTAAATTGGACCAACTATGACACATTAATGAAAGATCTAAAAACAAATAATTTTATCGCACAACCAATGTTTTTTTATACTCCATCTTGGGCATCAAAAAAACTATATAGTGTGCAAAAGATTGAACTTGCAAAGGATAGAGAGCAATGGATTGCACCAAAGAATAATGAGGTTGTATCATCATTTATAGGCAAAGCAGCAAGAAGGTATAGTGAGCAAAATGTTGTCTGGGAATTTTATAATGAACCAACAGAGCGTAAAAACTGGATCGGTGGCAATGCACAAGATTATGTTAATCATCTAAAAGCAATAAATCCTTCTATAAAATCTAATGCTCCAAGTTCAAGTATTATTACAGCAGGAATTGGTGTAGAACAAGCAGAAGATCAAAGTTTCGCGCCATTTTTAGCTCAGAAGATTGAAGGGATTGTAGATGGATTTTCAGTGCATTCTTACGGAGGTTATCTGTCAGCTGCATCAAGTATAGTTAGTACAAAAGCATTATTTCCACAGAAGAGTAGTTTGAAAGTATGGCTAAATGAAACAGGATATCTTGTCGACCCTAAAGATCCTTTAGGAGAGATGAAAAGATCTTCAGAGCTAGTAAAGACAGCTGTTATTTCAAGATATATGGATATAGAAAATTTTAGTTGGTTTATTTTTAGAAATTACTCTAGTGCTGCAAATAGTTCATATGATAATTATTCACTTGTCGGTTCTGATGGTTTACTTCGTTCCCCCATACTAGCCTATGCAAACACGGTTAAATGGCTTTCAGGAACAAAGCCTGTTCGTAAAGTTAAATTGTATAATAATATTATAGTGCATGAGTTTATAAATAATAAGTCACAATCAGTATTGGTTTCATGGTTAGACGATGAATATACTACAGCCAAATTCAATATACATGATGTAGTTAGTAAAGTAGGTAGCGTTAAGGCTTATGATGTTTATGGAGGAGAAGTAAGCCTTTCGAGAGAAGGTGAAGTCTTGACACAAAAACATTCTCCAATATTTATTATTTATAGATAACAAGCTCACAAGGTCAATGTTTTAAATTATGTTTGTTCTAATTAGAAAATTACTCATTGCGAACCAAAAAAAAATAAAGCAGTTATCTACTTTAGTAATTGTAAATGTTTTTATCTCTGCACTTGGATTTATCACTCAAGTAAAGATTGCAAATGTTTTAGGTAAAGAATCCTTTGGTCTAATTAGTTTCGGAATAGCCATAGCTACTTATGGTGCTGTGTTTATTCGGTTTGGTTTAGATAAAACACTAGTAAGGGATTTAATACACTACCCGACAAGATTTTCCGGAACAGTAAAGTCAAGTTTACAAATTAGGCTTACCTTTCTTTTATTATTTATAGTCGGTGTTTTGACATGGAAGTTATCTACTTCCTCAAATAATGATATCTCATGGGGAGTTTTCCTAATCATTTCAGCTAATGTTTTAATGACTCTAGATTTACAGGCTATCTATGATAGTTGGGATAAAATGACAAGGCATGCAATGTATCATTTAGTTCAAAAAGTTTTATATTTCATATTGGTATGGGTAGTTATATTATTCGATAGTAGTTTTTTATCTGTTTCTCTAATTGGCACCATGACGCTAATAGCTGTACTTACCTATTTAGCTCTTCAATACTCTTGGGCCATACCTAGAATTCCTACTGATAAAGTTAAAACCAACCACAGGCTATTGACTATCAATATGATTAGAGGAAATACTCTAATATGGATGTCTGGTGTTATTGGTCTATCATTCGGAACCTTAAATCAAATAATATTAAAATATTACCATGGAGCATCCGAGCTAGGTGGTTATTCAGTTGCATGGATGATTGTAACTATGGCAACTATATTACTCAGCCAAGTTTCTAGAATAGGTTTTCCCGCTACTGCTCGAATGACAACTGGAGAATCAACTCAGCATGAAAAATTCAATTTCCTTATTAAATATTCTAGCTTTATGTTATGTATAACATCACCGATTTCTTTTGTAGCATTTGTATATCCTGAATGGATACTTTCAACATTCTTTAATCCAGAGTTTCGTGATGCTGCATCAGCCTTAAAAATAATGGGTTTATATATCCCTGTCTTCTCTATCGGTCTTGTAGCTACACAATATACGGTATCTATTAAACAAGAAAAAGCTTATTTTTATTCTAACTTATTAGGTGGAGTTGTTAGTTTAACTCTTTGCTTAATTCTCATACCTACTTATGGGTCGGTAGGTGCTATTTGGGCACTACTTCTTTCACACGGTCTAGCTCTTGCTGGTTGTGTATTAATAACAGTTCTAGATGTATTGAAAACAGAAAAAACTATAACAGATAGAAGCCATGAAACCACAACCTAATATTAGCATCGTAATACCTCTCTATAATAAAGAGAAATATTTGGCTCGTACTTTAGAGTCTGTACTTAGTCAATCCTATCAAGATTTTGAAGTCATTATTATTAATGATGGTTCAACAGACCAAGGAGCAAGTATTGCTGCAGAGAAGTTTCCATCATCAAAAATACGTTTGATCAATCAAGAGAACACAGGTGTTTCATCTGCTAGAAACAATGGGGCTCTTCATTCATCAGGTGAGCTTATCATATTTTTAGATGCCGATGACTATTGGGATAGTTCATTTTTGGAAATTATGGTTGAAGGCATTGGTCAGCACAATTGGGCTATGTGTGCAGAATCACATCAAAAAGGAGAGTCTGTAACTTTAAGAGGTTTCGACAATGTAAAATCAGGTATGTTTAATGTTAGTGATTTTTTTACATTATTCTTGAATAACCAAACGGGTTGTCCTGGAACTATTGTTATGAAAAGGAAATTTTATAACAAGTATGGTGGTTTTCTTATAGGCCTTAAGAATGGTGAAGATGTTGAAATGTGGCTTCGTTTAGCAGTAAATGATTCGAAAATACAATACTGTTCAGATAAACTAGTTCACTATAGTTACGCGATACCAGAAGGGGCTACTATGAGTAATAGATGTGAAGATTCTTTAATTTCTTTTTGGATTGCTATGGAGAAGAATCACCCTACTAGTATGAAAAATAAATGCAATAAACCTTTTTTGATGTGTTTTAATCACTTTGCAAATAGGGCATATCGTTTTTACACACGTTCTGGTTACAGAAAAACTGCAAACTACTTAGCAAATTCAGATCATTACGTACCAACAACCATTAATAGCTTAGTTAGTAAATCACCATTTTTTATTGAAAAGGTAGTATTCACTTTACTAAGACTAATAACCTTAAGAATCTCGCTTGTAAAAAAAAATATTACAGGTTTGATTAATAAACAATGACTTCTTATACCCTCGGATTTTCTTTAGTTATTTTTGGTATAACTACTTTATTTACATTTCCCACATGGAAAAAATCATTTAATAAACTCAAAGGGAATGAACGGTTAACTGTGATTGCTTGGGTGTTAATATTCGTTGGACAAGGGCAAATGTTTGCGCAAAAAGAAGCTGCTGTTGGTATCTCTACATTAGGCACAGGAGCTTACTATCAAGTCACTTGGATGGCACTTGGCTCACTGTTTATGTTAATCGCTTTGATTTCAGGGAAGGTAAATACAAAACATTGTTCTATAGCGATAATAGGCCTACTTCTGTATGGGGTTGTTGGGTTAGGAGGCTCTGCTTTTTCACCATCACCTAGCTTAAGCATCTATAAATCATTGCAAATTATTATGGATGTAGCTCTTCTAGTTACCGCTCTTTCATTTATAAAAAATCCAAGATTACTAATAAATTTGTCATATTTTCTACTTATACTTATTCTCGTAAGTTCCGCTATGGGTGGTTTTTTATGGCCTGAGTTAAATTTCCAAAATATTTATGGAGCCTATACAGGTGTACTTCACAGCCATTACCCTCAGGTTCATGCAAACGAATTGGGTTTATTAGCTGCAATAATTTTAATAGCATCAGTTCGCCGTACTTTTGAGAAAGGTTTAAAGTACCAAAGGTATTACTGGGGTAGTGTTGCCATATTAGCCATTACAGTGCTCTACCATGCTCAAGCACGAACTTCTCTTGCATCAGCAACGATAGCAATATTTATTATGGCTATATTCATACCAAGAATGCGTCCTTTCACAGTACTACTAACTATAGGACTTGGTAGTTTTTTAACACTGCAGTGGCTCAATGGAGGTATTAATCTTAATATTGAAGGGTCAACTGTGGAAACATATCTACGAAGAGGCGCTTCAGATGAACAAATATCGTCACTATCGGGACGCACCGAGCTTTGGAGGATAGGCTGGAAGATGTTTATTGATTCACCAGTCTTTGGACACGGAATGGATGCGGGCGTACGTTATGGTGGACGACTATATGGATTGCCTGCAGGTACGAATATGCATAGCTCTCATTTTCAAATATTAGCTAACATGGGTTTTCTTGGCTACCTATCATGGCTAATATTTGTTTTAGCTGTAACCGCTTCTTTATGGAAAGGAGTTTGGAACTCACCTAATAGCCTTCGTAGCGAGGAAGGGAGATTTCGTCTCGAATTGATACTAGTTGCTTCTGTAATATTATTTAGAACTTTTCTAGGCCACGTCCTTGTCACAAATAGTTTTAGCTTATTAGTATTTATAGCATTGTTTGTGTCTATTTTAGCTTCGCGAAATGTGCAAAAATCTTCAAAGCTAGTAATTTAAAATCATGATATCTATGAAAAAACTTGGAAACATGAAGATTTTTAATGAGGGTTTACAGTGAATAGTGAAGAGCAAGCTCAAGTTTTACTTAAAAAGAGTGCCAGGAAAGCTTCTCCAGGTGGTAAGGCGAAGTTACTTAACATCCCAAGAAACTGGTTGCATCAAGCATTTTTTTATATGGATAAAGGTGAGCGCTTTGTTAGAGTTTTTGTCTTATTGTTAGAAACAATCTTAGTTTATTTGCTAGCGTCTTTTGTATTTTCAACAGTTAACATAACTCTACTCCTCACCATAGCTTTTTTGTTTGTTTATACATGGAACTGGGCAACTAATGGACTTTTTTGGGCTTTGATTATTTTTACATTTCCAAAGCTGAAAAATCCAGGGGCTGAAAAAACAGTTCACTATCTCAACCAAATGCGTATACGTCTAGCCAAAGACGATTGTATTACAGGTATAGCAATTTATGGTAGCGTTACAAGAGAAAAGTGGCATAGTAGAAGTGATATTGATATTAGGTTTTTGAGGAAACAGGGTTTTTTATATACGATCCTAGCTTCATGGGTAACAATGAAAGAACGTTTCAGGGCATTTTTAAGTAAACAACCTATGGATCTATTCTTAGCTGACAATACTGACTTTTTAAAAAAAATGAGATCTGACGAGATACCACTTCTTCTTCTTTGTCAGGATAAAAACCTTCAGACTATGTATCCAAACTGTAAAGAAAGAAGCATTACAATTCGCGATCTATTAGGTAAACAAGCTAATGTTTCTATATTAGATTAAATATGAAAATATTAAGTCTTCACTGGGGATTTTCACATGGTGGCGTTGCTACTTATGCTGAAAATATTGAACCCATAGGTTCACTACCTTCTGTAAAATTACGCTCACTTTGTGTCTTGCCAAACTTTCGTGATATCAACCAGAAATCACTCGACTCTCTAGATAAATCTATAATTCAAATTAACAAACTTTCGTCACTAAGCTGGACTTTTGAAGTGCGAAAATATATTGCTAAAGAGCAGCCTGATATTATTTTCACGCATGGTTTCAATGCCCACTTTGTAAGTCTTTTGACAACAATACTATTGCCTCTCAAAGTAAAACGGATAGTGTCATATCACGGTGATTATTTTCCTAATACAACAAAACAGCGCTTTATGGCTCCAATATACAACGGATTTACTAATTGGTTTTTACGTAAAAAAGCAGATGGTATTATCTGTGTTGCTCACCATACAGTTCAAAAACTTTTAAAAAAAAACATTCCGGACTATAAGTTCGCTGTAGTACATAATGGAATTCCCTCTTATAAATCATTAGAAGATACGAGAGAGACTCTTAGATCAGAATGGGGATATGACGAAAGCCATATAATTATATGTATTGCATCTCGTCATGAAAAAATCAAAGGCTTGGAATACCTTATAGAAGCTTTTTCAATAGTTTCACCAAAATTTTCTGAGTTAAGGCTGGTCATGATTGGTGAAGGGACTCAAACACATGCTCTTAAGACACTTGTCGCTTTAAAAAAATTAGAGTCCAGAATACAGTTTGTAGGGCAACGAAGTGATGTAGCGGACTGTCTATCAGCAACTGATATTTTTGCACTCCCTTCATTATCAGAAGCACACTCTATTGGCTTACTTGAAGCAATGCGAGCTGGAAAAGCGATTATTGCAACTGAGATAGAAGGTAATATAGAAACAGTAAGTGATAACAAGGAGGCATTAATAGTTCCAGTTAAAGATGCTTCTTCATTATCGGTTGCTATAGAGAAATTACTAAAGGATACAGATTTACGAGCACGTCTTGGAAAAGCTGCATCAAAACGTTTTAATTCAGAGTTTACAGTGGAAATGATGCGATCAAAAACAACACAATTGTTGAAAGACTTTAGTAATAGGTAATATATGAAGATTAGTTTTTGTATTTATAATTTTGTTGATGAAAAACTACCATTGCAACCTTGGCTTACAATTAGGATATTAGCAGAAGGGTTGGTTAAAAGAGGACACCATGTTTCGATCATTACTGATGTTCAAAACCCTTCAGAATTAAACGGAGTGTCTTTAGTTACTGTTGCCTCTCTTCGAGGGACAAATTCATTAGAGGTTCAGGAAGTCTTAAAAAAAATCAATCCTGATGCTTTAGTTTTTTTACCTACTCCATTAAGCCTAGCAACTACATCATGGTTAAATACGATTGATTGCAGAAAAATAGGATTCGCATCCTATCCTTTTTATAACTTTAAAGAACTTTACATCGCAATAAAAAAACTAGCATGGTCTGACGTGCAGCAATATTTGAGACATATCCTAATCCCCAAAATGGTATGGAAGGCATTCTCTAAAAGAAGAGTTGATGTCCTTATTTCACAATCTAGTACAACAACTAACCGACTTCAAGAAATATTAGGTAATTCAACGAAATGCTTATTCATTCCACCAGGGATAGATAAAGAAGCTTGGCCTCTGGTTTTAAATAAAAAAGACTTAAATAAGAAAAGTATTAACCTTCTTTATTTAGGCTCAGCTATCCCTATCCGTGGTTTCGACTTAGCGCTTGAATCATTAGTTTTTTTAATTGATGAAAAAGTCAATTTGAGAATTCTCGCTCGTGCTGCAAACGAAACAACTTTGAAACCTATGCTAGATAAGGTTAAAAAACTGGGCTTACAAGAGCACGTAGAGCTTGTTGGTGGCTGGATAGAAAGAAATCAGTTAGTTACTGAGATACACAATGCAGACGCTGTCTTACAACCTTTTTTACTAGTCCCTTCTGAACTACCAGTTACTGCTATGGAGGTGATCTCATGTGGTACTCCTGTCATTGGTAGTAAAATTGATGGAATGCCTTCTACCATTGGACCTGCAGGAACGGTCACAAAACATGGCTGTCCTAAAGCTCTCGCGGAAACAATTAAAGAGTTTTTATATTCTTCTTCTTTACGTTCAGACTGGAGTGAAGGATGTCTATCCCAACGTGCACAAATGCAGAGCTGGGACTCAATTATTCAACAGTGGGAGAATGTTTTAGAAAATGGAAGTTGAAATCGAACGCTTACCATCACTTATTTCGATAGTAGGGGTTGATGGTAGTGGAAAAACAACTCTTACAAATTGGTTAGCTGAAGAGTTAGTAAGTAGGAATATAAAACCACAACTAGTTTGGTCTAGATTTAGAAATTATCTGTCTAAGCCAATGTTAGCCATGACTAGAGTTAGCGGACATAATCGTTATAAAACAATCGACGGAGTTCGTTTTGGGTTTCATGATTTTGATAAGTTAGTCTGTTACCGTGAAGTTTTTGCATTGCTTCAAGCCATTGATGTCAATATAGGTGCTTACAAACATATACACAGCAAGAGGCAACAAGCAGATTTATTAATCTGCGAGAGGTGCCCATGGGATACGCTAGTTGATGTAGCAACTGATACTGGATTGTATACTTTATACTCTTCATGGTTAGGCAAACAGTATGTTCGTTCAATGAAAGGGGACAACACCTGTGTTATATGGTTATCAAGAAGTTTAGATAAGATTTTAGAAACAAGGGCTGAACTTAAACACGATAATAAGTTACCCGCGCGTATCGATGGTTATAGGGAGCTATCAAAACTCAACTCTTGGAAGGTAATTGATAATAACGGTTCTTTAGAAAGTACGAAAAAGCAAATTCTTCAAGCACTAAACATTGATTATGTTACCTAATAGTTGAACGTTTCTAACGAAGGAAAGTATAGAATGAAACTGCCTGTATCTGTAATAATTTTAACATTCAATGAAGAGGAAAATATTGAAACTTGCCTCAACTCTGTATCTTGTTGTGATGATGTTATCGTTTTAGATTCGCAGAGCACTGATTCCACGTGCTCAATTGCAAAGTCTAAAGGCGCTAGGGTGTTTGAACGTCCTTTTGATAACTATGCCAATCAACGTAACTATGCGCTTAATGAGATTGAGTATAAATACCCTTGGGTATTAATGCTTGATGCTGATGAAGAAGTAACACAAGAACTTCTAACCGAAATAAACAATAAACTATCGATAGTCAAAGATGACGTCTCTCTATTTCGTTTACGACGCAAAGATTATTTTATGGGTCGTTGGTTAAAATACAGTACAAATTACTCTTCTCTATGGTTTGGTAGATTAATGAGATTAGGACATGTTTGGATCGAAAGAGAAATAAATGAAGAGTTTCATACAGATGGAAAGATTGAGCAACTCGATGGTGCAATAGTACATTATCCATTCAACAAGGGTATTCATCAGTGGTTAGAAAAACATAATAGATATTCAACAATGGAAGCTGAGCATTTAATTAGTGAGAATCCAGACTCGTATGAAATAAAGTCCTTGTTGAGCAAAGATCCTGTTCTTCGTAGAAAAACATTAAAATCTATCGTCTATTCTTTACCCGGTAGACCTGTAATTATGTTCTTTGGTAGGTACATATTTGCAAAAGGGTTTCTTGATGGTAAAGCAGGTTTAAGTTACTCAATTCTCAAATCTATTTATGAATATATGATTAGCTGTAAAGTTCTAGAACTACAAAGAAAAAAAGATGGAATGTCTCTTTAAATGAAAGTTTTGGTTTACGGCATTAACTATTCTCCAGAGTTGACTGGTATTGGTAAATATACAGGCGAGATGGCAGCTTGGTTTCAAAAGAAAGGTCATTCAGTAAGAATTATTACTGCTCCACCGTATTATCCACAATGGGAAGTTGATAAGAAATATAGCTCATTCTTATATCGTCGAGAAACAATAGATGGCGTGCGAGTTTACCGCTCACCATTGTATGTTCCAAGTAAGCCAAAAACATTAAATAGACTTCTGCATTTAATGAGTTTTTCTCTCAGCAGTTCATTGCTTTTAATCAAGCATTTGTTCTGGAAGCCTGATGTAATTATCTCAATCGAACCAACAATGTTTTGTGCGCCTAGTACTTTACTCTTTTCTAAAATTTCAAAAGCAAAAAGTGTGTTGCATATACAAGATTTTGAGTTGGATGCCATGTTAGGTCTAGGCATGGGGAAAGAGGGAGGGATATCTCGCTTTGGTTCAAAAATCGAATCTAAAATAATGTCTAAGTTTGATATGGTTTCTTCTATATCTTATAGCATGGTTCAATTAGCAAATAAGAAAATGGAAGGGGAGAACGAATCTTTATATTTCCCTAATTGGGTTGATATTGACTTTATTACACCTAACGCTAACCGAGGTTACTTTTTAAACAAGTGGGAAATTCCAGAATCTAAAAAAGTAGTGCTTTACTCTGGTAACCTTGGAAAAAAACAAGGGTTGGAAATTGTTCTGCAAGCTGCCGAAAGCATGCTTTCTCAAGAGGAAGTCTTGTTTATCATTGTCGGTACTGGAGCTGCAAAGGATGAGTTATTAAGCCAAGCAAAAAAATTAAAATTAACCAACGTTCAGTTTCATCCTTTACAAGAATATAAAGATCTACCTTCATTGATGACACTCGCAGACTTGCATCTTGTCATTCAGAAAAAGGGCGCCGCAAATGCCGTTCTCCCCTCAAAGCTAACAACTATTCTTTCTGCAGGTGGAACAGCTTTGATTACAGCAGAGAAAGATACAGAACTTGGACTTTTTTGTGAAAAAAATCCTGAGGCAGCTTATTGTGTTGAGCCAGAAGAGCTAGATATCTTTACTGAGAAGTTACGTACGATTCTGTCTTCAATAGATGTATCAACGCGTGCTCATAATAATTCTGCTCGCTCATATGCAATAACATATTTAGAAAAAAACAAAGTACTAGAAAAATTTGAGCAAGATATCCAAGAATTAGTCGCTGAAAGTTAAGTTTAATACCATATTTAACATTGATATAAGCCCAAATTCTCCTAATACACCGTATTTTCCTATAAGATTACTGCTTACGATAATAACAATGATCACAGCTACCTTATGACCACAGAATCAAAACTGCCTGTAACCAAATTCAAACTTGATCTAACCAGTATTATTTTCATTGTTTGCTCAATAGTTCTCTTTTCTGCTCTGTATTTACAAGACTATATCAATCTTTTTAATACTTGGAATACTAGAGAGGAATACAGTCATGGGTTCTTGATTCCTGTATTGAGTGTTTTCTTTCTTTGGCAAAATAAGAATGAATTATCGAAGATACCATTTACAGGTTCCATCTTCGGCTTATTCATTCTAGCTTTTGGGTTACTGCTTTTCTTTCTTGGTAAGTTAGCGACCTTAAACGTCATTATCCAATACTCTATGCTCGTTTCGATAACAGGACTATTGTTCAGTTTCACTGGGTTTAAAAGCCATAAATATCTATGGGTACCTTTGTTCTTTTTGATCTTCATGATCCCTCTACCACCATTCTTATATAACAACCTCTCTCAGAAGCTTCAGCTTATTTCATCTGAGCTAGGTGTTGCGGTAACAAGAGCTTTTGGAATTAGTGTCTATTTAGAGGGCAATGTTATTGATTTAGGTACTTATAAGCTACAAGTTGTAGATGCTTGTAGTGGCCTTCGCTACCTCTTCCCTTTGATGAGCTTTGGCTTTATATGCGCCTATTTGTTTAATGCTCCATTCTGGCAGAGAGCAGCAATCTTCTTTTCAACCATACCTGTCACCGTTCTTATGAACAGCTTTCGTATTGGTGTGATTGGCGTTTTAGTTGATCGCTGGGGTACTGAGCATGCGGAAGGCTTTCTGCATGACTTCGAAGGTTGGGTCATTTTTATGGCTTGCGTAGCAATTCTCTTTGCTGAAATGTGGTTGCTCAACAAGTTTTTCAGTAAAAAGAAAAGGCCTCTTCAAGAAGTGTTTGGTTTGGAGTTCCCTGAGACTGAGAAACACACAGGCCCAATAAAAGTCCGAAAAATACCAAAGACATTCGTAGTTTCTCTTGTCTTACTTATGGCTGCAGCTCTAATGAGTGTCAACTTGGAAAATCGTGAAGAAATCATTCCAGAACGTACAACATTAATTAACTTTCCAGAGCGACTAGATGATTGGGGTGGTAAACACGGCCATTTGGAAGAAGTGTACCTAAAGACCCTTGGTGGTGAAGGTATGACAGATCATATTATCACGGACTATGCCAGTGATGCTGGTGACAAAATCAACTTATATGTTGCTTATTATGAGTCACAAAGAGCGGGTGGTTCTATCCACTCTCCACGTTCGTGTATTCCTGGTGGTGGTTGGATCATTAAAGGTGTTACCCAAGTCCCTCTAGAAGGCGTACTTGTCGACGGCAAGCCTGCGATGGTTAACCGTGTTGAGATTATGAAGGGCGATTATAAACAATTGGTTTATTACTGGTTTCAGCAGCGTGGTCGTTCGATTACCAATGAATATCAACTGAAATGGTTCTTGTTTTGGGATTCGTTAACCCAACATCGTAGTGATGGCGCCTTGTTGCGTTTGACGACTTCTATTCTGCCTAATGAAAGTTGGGAAGAGGGTGATAAGCGTTTGATCAAGTTTTCCCATGCGTTAGGTAACAAGCTTGATGGTTATATTCCTGAATAAAATCCTGTTCGTTTTTTGGGTTTAACTGCTGAAAACCGTCCATTTTTATGGAATAAAACGGCACATGGTTCGCTGCTGAAACCTGTGTAGTTTTCGATCTGCTCAGATCTTTGGTATGTTAGCTATCAAAAAGGAGCTTATTCTCGCCATTTGAGCTTGAATGATGCCTTCTCTATAACTAGAAATATTCCAAGGATAGGAATTAAAAAGAGGTCATACCATGAAAAAACTCATGACGTTGTTCATGCTTATCATGTCTTGCTCTGCTGCTTTTGCGGCACAGGATAGTATCGAAATCGAACTGAATAAGCTGGAAGACAAAGACAATAGTTGTCGTGCTTATCTGGTTTTCAAAAACCAAACGGATTCACATTTCAACGAGTTCAAACTTGATCTGGTCATGTTCGGCTCCGATGGCATTATCAGCCGTCGCCTCGCAGTAGACTCATCTCCCTTACGTGCTAATAAGACCAGCGTTAAGCTATTTGATATTGAAGGCCAGAGTTGTGAGGCCATCAGCTTGATCTTGATCAATGATGTTTTAAGCTGTCGTGATGCTTATGAACGTGATGACTGTGTTGATCTTATCGAGGCATCCTCAAAAGGTAATGTCTCTTTTGTAAAATAATAATGAATAAGGGCTCGTTAGTAAGCCCGCAGGAATGACCTATGAACGCAACTTTTGAACGAGCTACTTTTTTATTGGGTGCTGGCGGTCCAGTTCTTATTATTTTGTTGATTTTGTCGATCGTTGCATTGGCTGTCATCTTGATGAAGTTCTGGCAAATGAGAAAGCTTTCGTTAGGTGACGTAAGTTTTGTGCAACATGTTTTAGATTACTGGCGGGCAGGGCAAGTTAATGCCGCCATGGTTGAGCTTTATCGCACCTATCACCCCGCTGCACGCGTTTTAGAAATCGCTATTCGCGGCGTTGCTGAAAGGAAGGCTGATGAAGCAACCATTCGTGAAGAAGTGATGCGTGAAGGTGTGGAGCAAATAGAAAGTATGCGATCTCATCTTCGTGGCCTTGAAGTCATCGCCACCATCAGCCCACTACTGGGCTTGCTCGGAACGGTTATGGGAATGATTAATGCTTTCCAGCAAATGGAAGCTGCTGGCACTCAAGTTAGTCCTTCGGTTCTCTCAGGTGGCGTTTGGGAAGCCTTATTGACGACTGCGGTTGGTTTAGCTATCGCTATTCCTGTGGTTGTTGCCCTTAATTGGTTTGAGAGCAAAACGGAGAAAGCCAGACATACGATGGAAGATGCTGCGACGCGGATTTTCACTGTCCAAATGTCCTCTCTTAAAGAACGAAACGAAGTGACTGAGACTGAAGAGTTAACCTAATGCAGTTTGAACCCAATCTGCCTATCCAAGCCCGGCGTAGGGCTTTGATCGGCTTAACACCCTTGATCGACGTGGTGTTTATTCTTTTATTATTTTTTCTACTCGCGTCGAGTTTTTTGGACTGGCATACCATTAACTTAACGACTCCAGCGACCCAAGGGATAGTGAAAGGTTCTTCTGGCGGTGCTGTTTTGATCAGGCTGGGGGCTAATGGCGCGCTTGATCTGAATGGCCGACCTGTTTTGATTGATGAGCTGCCGAGTAAGTTAGCTCAATTTCTAACGAACAAACCCGAGCAAAAAATTCTAGTGAGGCCTGCAACAGGCGTACCTTTACAACCTGTTGTGCATGTTTTAGATGCCGTAAAAGAGGCGGGCGGAACGAATGTTTCGTTAACGCGTTAGTCTCGAGCATAACGACAAGAATAATGAAATTTCCTAAACCACAAAAAAAAGCCCAGGTTATTGATCCTATTTTGCCCTTGATCAATGTCGTTTTTTTATTATTGATTTTTGTCATGATGATGTCCCGCGTCGAAAGCACTAATGATTATGAAGTATCGCCACCAGTGTCAACCAGCGAAGAGCCTGCTGGACAACGTGACAGCGTGTTGATTCTGACAGAAGATGGTCAAATCCAACTCAATAATCTTGCCTTGGATAGTCAGGCTTTGTTGCAATAC
This sequence comes from uncultured Pseudomonadota bacterium, assembly GCA_913058255.1. Taxonomy (GTDB): domain Bacteria; phylum Pseudomonadota; class Gammaproteobacteria; order CAJXQU01; family CAJXQU01; genus CAJXQU01. The sequence goes on from CAJXQU010000002.1 coordinate 293,911, forward strand.
GCAAGAGAACAAAAACAGAGTTTTCCTGATGAGATCGTCAAAATAAAAGCCGATGCTAATGTTGATGCGATGAAATTGATCGCTCTGATGGAAAACTTGCGAATCGGCGGTGTCAATAATCTCGTGTTGTTAACCGAGAAACGGAACTAAACACACCGTGCCGCAAGCCGTCATAAAAAGCATGCGTCCTTCAACAAAAAATCATCAACGTGCATGGATGTTGGTTATCACGCTTTCGCTGTTATTACATTTTTTTCTTGTTACTTGGTTTTCTTCCAGAACACCGAAGTTTCCTGATGTAAATCCGAATGAATTTAAAGTAGGACTGATGTCATCAGAAGGCACCGGCGATACATTACAAGCCAGCCTGCCGGATATAGTCGCGGTGGCTGATGTTGAAACGGAAGAATCCGGCATTGTTTCTCAACAAGAAATTGCGAAGGATCTTTCGCAAGAGCAGATCCTTGAAATTACGGAACAAGTTCCCATCGAGCAAACTTTGATCGAGAATGTTGAACTAGCAACGGTGGTGACGCCTGAGACCAGTTTTTTACCCGATGTTTCACCTCCCGCTCTACAAAATAAAAACGAAACACCCGATCAGAAACCAGAACAATCTCAACCGGTCGAAACCGTCGCTACGCTCATGCCTGCGATGGCTTCAACAGACATTGAGACTGTTGAAACGGTCGGTGTGTCTGCTGAGATTGAAGATGTCGCACCGAGTAATGACTTTTTTAAACCCGCTGAAGTTCTGAGTGCAGACGAGCCGCTATCGACACTACCGATAGAGCAGCTTTCTGCGGTTGCTGCACCCGAGGCTATTCTGGCGAATATTTCACCGGAATTAGCCAAGCATGATGTCGAGATTTTAGAAATTAAAGCACGTGATCTGATCATACAAAAAAGACCGGTGCCACCGAAGCCTAAACCTGTGGTGACCCAAGGAGAAAATGGGAATAGTTCTCTATCATCAGCACAAAGTCTATTGGCTAGATCGGGGCAACGATCTGTCGAATCTGCCAACTCACCATCGTCAGATCAATCAAAACTAACACCTTTAGCCATTCCAAAAGAGTATATGTTGGAATTAAAGTCGTGGTTAAATCTGTATAAAAAGTATCCACAACAAGCCTACCGATTAAAGCAGCAAGGTGTGGTTATTGTCAGTTTGAAAGTAGAAAAAACGGGCAAGATCATTTCTTCTGAGATCAAACGAAGCTCGGGACATAAATTGCTCGATCAAGAAGTTAATAACATGATCAAAAGGGCATCTAAAATACCCGCGCTCCCCGCCGATTTTCCGCGCGACACACTTGAACTACTCATTCCTATTCGTTTTAAGGTTAGATAAACCTAGAACACCATTCGTTATTAATTAACATGCAAAAAGATTAGTTTTACTTCAACTTTATGATGTAAACACTTGATTTTTTATTTTTCTTCTTAACTTATCAAGTTATTTGTTTGTAAGTGTTCGATCTTTCTGTTATACCTGAATTGTAAACAACTGTAAAAAAGAGGTGGTTTTTATAGCTTTGAATATTGTTTATAGAAACTACTTATTTACCAATAACTTTAGTTAGGGAAGGGGAATTTCATGACTATATTAAGACAAACCGCACTGTTGTTCATAATGCTTGGGCTATCAATCAGTGCAAACGGCTATGTTTTAGATTCAGCCACACTCGATCCAACTGAAATTAATGGATCTCTATCTGGCGGCTACAACATTTCAAATTTATCCGGCACATTCAGCGAAGACATTACTTTTAGTGTTGTCGGTGCTCCTGCTGTAGGGATTTCGGGGGTTGCAAATGTGATATCTATTCAATTTGCTGGATTTTTTGGCGTTGACAACTTATCAGCTAGCTTGAATGGCTCACCTCTATCAATTTCCGCTGTCTTTTCGTTTTTGAATGTTGGCGTATTAAATACCATTTTCACTAATGGTGATTACACATTAACGTTTGCAGGAACGGCATTTTCTAATGGTGCAGCTTTATCTGGTAATGTCGCGATTAACTCTGTGCCTGTTCCGGCAGCTTTTTGGTTGTTTGGAAGTGCACTCGTTGGGCTCTTTGGTTTTAGAATGCATAGAAAGACAAGCTAGCATGGTTTGAAATTGTTATTTAGAGCTTGATCTAAAACACTCGAGCATCCTTTAAGTATCATTAAAAGCCCCTTTATAAGGGCTTTTTTTATGGCTTATATTTTTATTTTCCTGTGGAAGGGGGAACTCATACAAGGTTGTCTTTGGAAGGGTGGCAGTAGCTAGCTAAAGCAATCACTCAAAATGCCGATAAGAAAGGTATCACCCATAATAATAATCGTGTACACAATGAAGGTACTTGTAGCAGAAGATACGAAGTCAAACCTGATGTTTCTAAAAGCATGCATTGAAAAAGCAGGCTTTGACGTCATAACGGCCAGTGATGGAATTGAGGCTATAGAACAATTTGACAAACACAACCCTGATCTTATTTTGCTTGATGTCATTATGCCTGGGCTTGATGGTATCGAAGCAGCAAAAAAAATAAGGGAACGAACGGTTGCGAATAAAGGTCATTGGGTTCCCATCATATTCATTAGCGCGATGGATAGTGATCACGATGTTGTTAGAGGCTTAGAAATTGGTGGTGATGATTATATTTGTAAACCGGTCAGCCAAGCCGTTCTAAATGCCAAGTTACACGCCATGCGTCGAATCTATGAGATACAACGAGAGTTGGATGCAGCTAATAAACAATTAAAATTGTTCGCAGAATATGATGTCCTCACGGGTTTAGCCAACCGACGTAAGTTCAATGACCAACTGGAACGAGAATGGAAACGCTCAGCTAGAACCGCAAAACCACTCTGTTTATGTATCTGTGATGTTGATTACTTTAAACAATACAATGATCATTATGGCCACCAAGGTGGTGATGATGCGCTCTGCGCTATTGCTGATTCACTATTCAAAACGATCCGTCGCCCTGGTGATCTTGTTACCCGTTATGGTGGGGAAGAGTTCGCTATTATCATGCCCGAAACCGATATTAATGGCGCTATGATTATTATTGAAAAAGCCAGAATTCATATTGAAGAACTCAACATCCTCCATGCGGGTTCTGCCATCTCAAAGTTTTTAACTGTTAGTGCTGGTATTTCATCGGCATTACCCCGTAGGGATGACCATGATCAAGGGATAAAAACAATGATTAGGCAGGCTGATGAAGCCCTATACACTGCTAAAGCGCAGGGTAGAAATTCTGTCGTCATTGAAGCTACATCTTTAGAAGTTACCGCAGGGTAAAATACCTTCGTACTTCCTAGTCACTTTCATTTCTTTGTACACTACCTAACTTGATTCTTTAAAGTTCCAAATTCAGCTCTAAAAATTGAACTTTCCTTTCTAGATTAAATCAGAGATGATACTAAATGTATTACTACCTGAAAGCATCTGATCAAGCTATTTAAACTAGTCGTAATTAACATAAGTTAACACGACGATCTAAGGGGAAAAAGTGAACACAGTAAATTATAAATCCTACTCTAGGATTTTAGTTATCATTGCGTGCTTTCTAACGCTAACATTTTCAACAGACAACCAAGTTCTAGCCGCAGATAAAACCACTGCAAAAACTCAGCAACCACCCGCAATGCCTGTCACTGTGGCTTTTCCTGAGAAGCGCACGATTACTGAGTGGAATGAATTTACTGGGCGTTTTGAGGCTTCACAACTGGTGGAAATTCGCTCGCGTGTTACAGGATACCTGCAAGAAATTCATTTCACCGATGGCCAATATATCGAAAAAGGTGATCCCTTATTCACGCTTGATCCTCGTCCATTTGAAGTCGTTATTGAAGCGGCAAAAGCAGAGCTTTATCGTGCGGAAACACAGTACTCCCTTGCAAAGCAAGAACTCAACCGTGCAAAACGACTGGTCGCAAAAAAAGCCATCTCTCAAGAACAAGTTGAAGAACGAAACTCCAGAGCAAGAACTTCGCAGGCCAGTATTGCTGCTGCCAAGGCAACCATACGTAGCGCCAAACTTGATCTTGAGTACTCAAAGATCACAGCCCCTATCTCTGGTCGAATTTCCAATCGTAAAGTTGATATTGGTAACTTGATCCAATTAGGTGGTGTTCAAACACTAACAACGATCGTTGCCCTGAATCCTGTCTATTTTAATTTTGACGTCTCTGAGAGTGGCTATTTAACCTATATTCGTAGAAATCCTTCTTCTGAAAAACAATCCGTGCTTGATGAAAACATTAAGGTCGAGGTTAAACTGCTCGATGAAAAAGATTTCGTTCATAAAGGCAAATTGAACTTCGTCGATACACAGCTTGATCAAGGAACGGGAACGATTAGAGTCCGTGCGATCTTTGCAGATAACGCCAATGGCTTGTTATTGCCCGGTGTGTTTGGACGCGCGCGCGTGGCATCCGGTGAACCCGCTCCCGTTTTACTTATTCCTGATCATGCCGTGTTTTCTGATATGGATAGCAAAATTGTCATGACCGTGAATGCTGAAGACCAAGTTGTTCCGAAGAAAGTAACACTAGGTCCTATTTATGAAGGCATGCGCATCGTACGGAGTGGTATTACAGAACAAGATCGTATCATCACAGAAGGTTTGTTAAGAGCCAGACCTGGCTCAAAAGTAGCTCCTCACGAAAAAACTGCTGAAAAAGCCGATAAAACCCAAGAGAAACAGCCGTGAGAATTGCTCACTTTTTTGTAAAACGCCCGATTTTTGCAGGCGTACTATCGATATTGATTGTCGTTATTGGTGCGATCTCATATTTAAACTTGCCGATCTCACAATACCCTGAAATAGCACCACCAAGCGTGAGTGTGACAGCTGTCTATCCAGGCGCGACTGCAGAGATCGCCGCTGATACTGTAGCTACGGCTCTTGAACAACAGATCAACGGTGTTGAAGGCATGCTGTATATGAAGTCTGAAAATACAGCTGATGGGCGGACTTCCTTGACTGTCACGTTTGAGCAGGGAACGGATATTGATCTTGCCCAAATTTTGGTCCAAAACAGAGTTGCACTCGCTGAGCCGTTTCTGCCACAAGAGGTTCAACGACAAGGCATTAATGTTAAGAAAAACTCGCCTGATCTGATGATGGTTATCCATATACTGTCACCGGATGCAAGCCGCGATAGCTTGTATGTATCTAACTATACTCGTACTCAAGTTATTGATCGGCTCGCTCGTATTCCCGGCGTCGGTGAAACGCGTATCGTAGCAGAACGTGCCTATGCTATGAGAGTCTGGATAGATCCTGATCGAGCATTTTCACTTGGCCTAACCGCAAGTGAAATCATCTCGGCCATACGGCGTAATAATGTCCAAATTGCAGCAGGCATCCTGAATCAAGCACCGATAGCGTCGAACGGTAGTTTTGAGTATACGGTTGCAACCCGTGGTCGATTGCTAGAGCCCAAAGAGTTCGCACAAACCATCGTTAAGCAAGGCGAGGGCGGCCGCGTCACTCGACTGCACGAAGTCGCTAGAGTTGAGCTTGCAGCTAAGAATTATACAACTAACGGTTATCTCGATGACGATCAAGCCTTACCGATCGTTATTTTTCAACGACCCGGTTCAAATGCCTTAGAAACAGCTAAGGCTTTGCGCGATGAGATGAAAGAAGTCTCAAAATCAATGCCACAAGGAATTGAATATAAGATTATTTATGATCCAACCCAATTTATAAAGGTTACTATCGACGAGATCTATAAAACCATCTTCGAAGCCATGTTTTTAGTGGTTCTCGTCATCATCGTCTTTTTACAAAGCTGGCGTGCTTCTTTAATCCCGATTATCGCTATTCCCGTTTCACTGATTGGTACATTTGCGATCATGTCCGCTTTGGGTTCATCGCTGAATAATTTGTCTCTGTTCGGCCTTGTTCTCGCCATCGGTATTGTGGTCGATGATGCGATCATCGTGGTTGAAAATATAGAACGTTACATACGCCTAGGTCTCACGCCGAAAGAAGCTGCCCATAAAACCGTAGATGAAGTCGGCGGTGCATTGATCGCGATGTCGCTCGTGCTGGTTGCTGTCTTCTTACCCACAGCATTCATCTCCGGTGTTTCAGGTGCGTTTTACAGCCAATTTGCATTAACAATAACAGCATCAACGCTGATCTCCTTAGTCGTCTCTCTCACCTTGTCACCAGCACTCGGCGCTTTACTACTCAAGCCACATGTTGCGCATGAAAAAAGGAGTCTACTCAAACGTATCCTGCATGCACCTGGCGATCTATTTAATCGTTTCTTTGACATGCTAGCGAATGGTTATGGTGCAATAACTCGCTTGTTCGTTCGACTCGCAGTGATCATGTTGATTATCTATGGCGGTTTGATCGCACTGACAGCCCACGAATTCCAAAAGGTTCCTACGGGCTTTATTCCAGAACTTGATCAAGGTTATTTGATAACGGTTGTCCAATTACCTCCTGGTGCAACATTGGAAAGAACGGATAAGGTCATCAAACAGGCATCAAAAATTCTACACACGGTCGAAGGGATAAAACATACTGTACAGTTTGCCGGTCTTGATGGTGGGACGTTTACGAATGCCTCAAATGCCGGCATCATCTTTACGCCACTGTTGCCTTTTGAAGAACGCCAGGCTCTGGGTTTACCTGCGAAGAAGATCTCTCAAAATGCACAACAAGCACTCGGCCAGATAGAAGAAGCCGTTGCTTTTATGATCATGCCACCCTCTGTGCGTGGTTTAGGTCTATCCGGTGGTTGGAAACTCTATCTACAAGATCAAAAGGGTATTGGTCTTGAAGCGCTGGAAAAGCTCAGCCAAGAACTTATCGCTCAAGCCAACCAACAACCTGAGCTTTCACGTGTTTATTCTTTCTTCAACACTAAAACACCCCGTATCTATGCCGATATAGATGAAACACGTGCCGAGATGTTAAATGTCTCATTTCAAAGTGTCATTGATACCTTAGAGATTTATTTAGGATCAAGATATGTTAATGATTTCAATTTCTTAGGAAGAACATACAATGTAGTTGCTCAAGTTGATGGTTCCTTCCGAGACGAGCCTGAAGACATCAATAACCTACGTGTTCGATCGACTAATGGCGACATGGTGCCCTTGGGTTCACTGGTGACTTTAGAAGACAAAACGGGCCCGATTCGTATCGCAAGATATAACAACTTCACTGGCATTGATATTTCAGGCAGCACAGCTCCAGGCTACGCCACAAGTCAAGCCTTGGCTTCTGTTGAATCATTAGCTGAGAAAATTCTACCTGATGGTGTGAAAATAGAATGGACAGAGCTTGCGCTGCAAGAAAAGCTCACGGATCCAAATTCTTCATTGATCGTCTTTGGGCTTGCTGTGTTGTTTATGTTTCTTTTACTCGCCGCACTCTATGAGAGTTGGGTATTACCATTCTCGATCATTCTCATCGTCCCAATGTGTCTCTTAGCGGCTGTGAGCGGCATTAGTATGCGTGGCATAGACAATAACATTCTTGTACAAGTTGGTTTTGTCGTTTTAATAGGCTTGGCCGCGAAGAATGCTATTTTGATCGTAGAGTTCGCAAAACAGGGGGAAGATTCGGGCCTGAAACGTATCGATGCAATTGTTGAAGCCGCACGTACACGATTGCGACCTATTCTGATGACCTCATTCGCCTTTATTCTAGGTGTGCTGCCACTCGTTATTGCCACAGGCCCAGGTTCTGAAATGCGTCAAGCATTGGGTACAACCGTGTTTTCAGGCATGATCGGCGTTACATTTTTCGGGCTAATTTTCACCCCTGTCTTTTACGTCTTCTGTTCTTGGGTTGCCAGCGTGTTTAGCTCATCTAAAACATCCGAAAACTAATGTTCACTTTATTATAAAATAATATATGAAACAATTGACTAGCACCGCTTTATTAAGCAAATTATTACCTGCAATGTTGGCTCTAAGTTTAGGTGCCTGTTCGACAGTAGGCCCTGAGTTTGCTGGTACGCCAGAGCTTCCCATCAAAGAAGATCAGCCATTCCCTCATGCTCTCCACAAAAATGCCGGACAGGAAAGCATCTATCAGCAACAAGAGCCTGCTAATGCATGGTGGCGTCAACTTAATGATGAAACATTAAATACACTCATCACAATAGCGATCGAAAAAAACACAGATTTGCGTGTTGCGCTAGCGAATATGACAGCAGCAAGAGCACTGCTCACCGAATCACAAACGGGCTTACAACCAAGCATCAATGCAACCGGATCTGTTGAAGCTTCAAGAAACTCTTATGTGCAAGGTGGGACAGCTGATCAAGCCTTAGATGATAATATAGTCACTTCAGCAGGCCTCGGTTTGAACTGGGAACTCGATGTTTTTGGTCGTATAAAAAGAGCCATAGAAGCTGCCGAAGCAAACATCGCCTACTCAGAAGCTTTGCATGATGACGTAAAGCGAATAGTCATCGCCGATATAGCACAAGCCTACGTTGACCTACGGGGTGCACAAGTCCGTCAGCAGGTGATTGAACGTAATATTAACAACCAAAAATCCACATTAGAACTAACAATGACTCTGTTGGAAGAAGGTTTGGTATCTGAACTCGATACGGTTCGAGCACGTGCTCAACTACGCGCCACCGAATCCTTACTACCAACTCAAATCAGCAATGAAGTCGTCGCAGAAAATATACTAGCCTTATTATGCGGAGCAGCGCCTGGACAGCTAGGAGTCGATCTAGATCAAAGCTCAGCACTACCTGTTTTACCAGAATTTTTACCTGTCGGTGATGCCAGTGAACTGATCCGGCGGCGTCCAGACATACGACAAGCTGAGCACATGTTAGCTGGCTTGACTGCAAAAGTAGGGGTTGTCACTGCCGATCTATTTCCAACCATCAGCTTCGGAGCAGGGCTAGGCCTAAGTGCAGAAAACCCCGGTGACCTCGGCAAAACTGGCGCGTTTAATTACTCAATAGGCCCCGGCATCACATGGAACCTTTTCAACCGCGAAGCTACCCGCGCTAGAATTAGACAAGCCGAAGCCAATGTCGATGCTCAACTAGCTAGATATGATGGCGTTGTACTAAAAGCCCTCACAGAAGTTGATTCCGCTCTTATTAACCACATAGAAGAACACAACAAAAATATTGCTTTACAAGAAACAACCATCGCCAGCCGTGAAGCTGTAGAGCTGGTCAGAATTCGTTACAACGCCGGCGCAGAATCATTCCTCGGTGTGCTCGATGCCGAACGAACCTTGTTGGGCGCAGAACAACAACTGACGTCTTCTGATATTGAATTAGCGCAGGGTTTAGTGCGGGTCTATCGTGCGCTTGGTGGTGGTTGGGACTAACATTTATTACTTTGTATAGATCGGTGACAAGGTAAAGAAGGAAGCAGATGAATAAATTATTAAAATACTTGAGCTACTTTCTAATTTTAACCGTCATTTGGATAGTGGCTTTAAAAATTACCTTTCCGTTACCTGATATATCAAAACGAATAGACAGCCTAGCACTTGCCAGTGACCCTAGCACAACGCTTGGCAAAATATTTTCTGATGCTCATACTCACCACCCTAATAAAACAGGGGTTCTTCCTCTTATAAGTGGTAATGATGCACTTGGCAGCCGTTTGATCTTAGCGAAACAAGCCCAGAAAAGTATCGATATTCAATATTACATTTGGCATGACGATCTTTCCGGGAACCTTCTTTTAAAAGCACTATATGATGCATCGCTACGCGGCGTAAAAATCAGGCTATTGCTAGATGACAATGGCATACATGGATTAGATAATATTCTCACATCATTAAATGCCCTCGATAATTTTGAAATTCGAATTTTTAACCCTTCGATGATTAGGAGTCCTAAAATACTCGGTTATAGTTTTGATTTTTTGCGAATGAATCGTAGGATGCATAATAAGTCTTTTATTGTTGATGGAGCGGTCGCCATTATAGGAGGACGAAATGTTGGGGATGAGTATTTCCAAGTTGGTGAGAAATCATTTTTTATTGATTTAGATGTTATTGGTGTGGGGAAAATAGTACCAAAAACAGCATCAGCTTTTGACGAATATTGGAATAGTCAATCCGCCTATGAAATAGAATCATTTATTACAACCATCGGAAACTTAAAAACTTTTCTTAGCAACACATCAAAAGCTAATTCAAGTCCAGGTAACACAGCATTAAGCAAATCAATTAATACCAGTGCTGAACGCTTAATAGCTAAAAAGATGTCATTGGAGTGGACTGACGTTGAGCTTGTGTTTGATAACCCTCTCAAAGGTTTAGGGAAAGTCCAAGAAGATCAGCTATTAATTGAACAAATGATGAGTATGATTGGTGAAGTTAAACACAAAATTGATTTGGTCTCAGCATACTTTATACCAGGAAAGAAGGGGAGTTCTTACTTTTCTAAGCTCGCTAATGATAGTAAAAAAATTCGTATCCTAACCAATGCAATGGCAACAACAGATGTATTAATGGTGCATGCTGGTTATTCAAAATATAGGCGTGAGCTACTAAGTTCTGGCGTGGATTTATACGAATTAAAATTGAACAATGTTATTGAAAAAAAGAAAAACGATTTTTTAAGCGGATCAAATGCCAGCCTTCATGCAAAAACTTTTGCTATAGATAACAATCGAATATTTATAGGATCGTTCAACTTTGATCCTCGCTCGGTTTTTTTGAATTGTGAAATGGGCTTTCTGATCCATAGCTCAAAATTAGCTCTACAACTTAGTGCTGCCTTCGATAAACCAATAAAAGCGAATTCTTATCAGCCTAAATTAACCCCGGGTGGTAAAATGATTTGGAATGAAATTAAAGAAGGTGATGAGTTAATCACTTATCAAGAAGAACCTGAAGCAAGCTGGTTTCAACAAATTTCAATGGTAATCATCGGGTTGTTACCAGTAGAGTGGTTGCTTTAGGACAAATGAGAACCATCAACCTCCGAAATAACCGTGTTTTGTGAAGAACCCACTAGGAACTCACAAAGGATTGCCTTTAACTACCTGATTTGTTCATTGTCGACACTATTACGGCATATTGAATAAATAGATTTATTCCTGGGATATCCTATTTTTTCAACTCATGAATTCATACAATGTTCAAACAAATAAACTAGTCTAAAGACGCCTTAACCCAATCAACAACACTCGCTAATGCTTCGTCGAGTTTAGAAGGATCGTTACCGCCGGCTTGCGCCATGTCTGGACGACCACCGCCTTTGCCATCAACCTGCTGGGCGACGTGATTGATCATCTTGCCTGCTTGTACACGATCAGTGCTGTCTTTGGTTACACCAGCGACCAGTTTAACCTTATCGCCTTCAACCGAGGCCAAGACAATCGCGGCCGAGCCGAGTTTGTTTTTCAGCTGATCCATCGTCTCACGTAATGTGTTGACGTCTGCACCTTCCAGTTTCGCCGCGAGGATTTTTATGCCGGCAACATCGACAGCATCAGCAGTCAGATCAGAACCTGTCTGGCTGGCCATTTTGCCTTTTAACGCTTGAATTTCTTTCTCTTGCTGCCGATTTTTCTGTAATAACTGTTCTAGCTTATCTTCTATATTTGTTGGTGTTGCTTTGAGAATATGCGTTAGGCGTGTGAAGTTCTTTTCAGTTTCACCGATGTAATCTAGCGCTGCTTTACCTGTCAATGCTTCAATACGACGTACGCCGGATGCTATGCCTGTTTCAGAGGTGATTTTGAATAAGCCAATATCACCCGTGCGCTTTACATGCGTACCACCGCAAAGCTCGATAGAAAACTCACCCATGTTTAACACGCGCACTTCATCCGTGTATTTTTCACCGAATAGCGCCATCGCACCGGATTTTTGTGCTTTTTCCATCGACATCACATTCGTTTCTACCGCTAGATTTGCACAGACTTGTTCATTCACTAGGCCCTGAATCTCTATCCGTTGATCCGTCGTAACGCCTTCCGAGTGAGAGAAATCAAAACGTAGCCGTTCAGCCGAAACTAAGGAGCCTTTTTGCAAAACATGCTCGCCCAAAACCTTACGTAGCACGGCATGCAACAAATGTGTTGCTGAGTGATTCTGCTCGGTGGATTGACGTGTCGCTGCGTCGACATTGGCTTGTAACGTGTCGCCTTGCTTGATGCTACCAATTTTTAATGTTCCAAAATGTAGGTGCACATCATTGTGCTTTTTAGTGTCTTCTACAGCAAAGCTGCCATCAGAGCCGAGTAGGGTGCCTGTATCGCCCGCTTGGCCACCTGACTCTGCGTAGAAAGGTGATTGATCAGTGATGATGACTGCGGTTTGTCCTGTGCTAACCTCAGCAACTTCTTTGCTCTCTACAAACAGTCCAGTAACCTTGATCTGATTGCTTAAACCATCGTAACCCGTAAATATGAAGTTACGATTTTCTGTATCCATCGCAGCTGTCAAATCCGCACCACCCGCAGCTTTATTTGCAAAATTTGATGCACCAGAAGCCAACTCTTTTTGCTTCGCCATCGCCGCATCAAAACCAGCCATGTCCAACACTAGACTTTTTTCACGGGCAATATCCGCAGTCAAATCAACAGGGAATCCGAAGGTGTCATAAAGCTTGAAAATCACGTCACCGGGAATGTTTTTATCTTTTATGTTTGTTAAGGATTGCTCAAGAATTTTTAAACCTTGAGTCAGCGTTTCTTTGAAACGTTCCTCTTCTTTCTTCAGAACCTTTTCGACATTCGCTTGTGCTTTAACTAGCTCAGGAAACGCTGTTCCCATTTCATCAACCAATGGTTGTACGAGCTTATAAAAGAACGCGCCGTCCATGCCGATCTTGTTACCATGTCGAACAGCGCGACGAATAATTCTGCGCAATACGTAACCACGACCTTCGTTTGAAGGTACGACACCATCGGTAATAATAAAGGCGCAGGAGCGAATGTGATCAGCGACCACACGTTGTGACATCAACTCATGCTCGGGTGCACAGTTAGCAAGTTTACAAATTGGCTTAATGAGGTTTTGGAACAAGTCAATTTCATAGTTGTTATGAAGATGCTGCATGACTGCTGCGATGCGTTCCAAGCCCATGCCTGTATCAACTGAAGGTTTGGGTAATGGATTTAAGTTACCGTCTTCATCACGATCAAACTGGGTAAAAACGAGGTTCCAAATTTCGATATAACGATCACCGTCTTCCTCTGGCGTTCCAGGAGGTCCGCCCGCAACATCTTCGCCGTGATCATAAAAAATCTCAGTACAAGGTCCGCATGGTCCGGTTGGCCCCATGCTCCAAAAATTATCTTTTTCGCCACAACGTGACATACGTTTTGGATCAAAGCCAATATCTTTTTGCCAGATCTCAGCCGCTTCATCATCTTCTGTATAAACAGTGACCCAAAGTTTTTCTTCGGGCAACCCTAAAGTTTTAGTAAGAAAATCCCAAGCGAATTTGATAGCTTCATGTTTGAAATAATCACCGAAACTAAAGTTGCCAAGCATTTCAAAAAAAGTGTGATGCCTTGCAGTGTAGCCAACGTTTTCTAGATCATTATGCTTACCACCAGCACGCACGCAACGCTGGCTAGAAACGGCTCGGCTATAAGAACGTTTATCTTTACCAGTAAACACATCTTTAAACTGCACCATGCCTGCATTAGTGAACAATAGAGTGGCATCGTTATGTGGAACCAGAGGACTACTGGCAATAACTTCATGCCCTTGTTGATTGAAATAATCCAGAAAAGCTTGGCGGATTTCTGCGGTACTAGTGGGAAGGTTCGAAGTTGTTTTAGTCATTATAATTCATCGTTATAGCTAGTATGTTGGCTGGTTTCCTGACGAATTTGTTCGTTGGTAAAGCCTCTATATTGTAAAAAACGCGCTTGTTTTGCGCGTAGTTGGTAATCTTTGGGTAGTTGTCTACCGAATTTTTTTTCTCGAACTTGAGTGATCATTTCTCGCCAGATGGGATCATGCGTATCGACGTATTCTTCTTGCAAGATCGCGCTAACACCACGTTCCTGTAATTCGTTGAGAATTCTAATTGGCCCTTGGCCTTTCTTACGACGCATATTGACAAAGGCTTCGGTAAAACGTTCGTCACTTTGTAGATCTTGTGATGTCAGGCGATCAACCACTTGTTCGGCGATATCGGCTTCGATCTCTTTTGCTTGTAACTTTGAGATCAACTCTTTACGCGTATGCTCGCGACGGGCTAAGAGGTTCATAGCCTTGTAGCGAGCATTTGCGATTTCATCAGTCAAACTTGAAACCTAACCGTTCAGCCTAAGCTTCGAGTTCTTCTGTATCAGCGTCATCATCGGCGACTTTCTCGCTAGGCTTTGGCAGCAGTTTTTCTCTGATAGCAACTTCAATCTTTTCAGCGGTTTCTGGGTTTTCTTTTAAGTAATTCCGAACATTTTCTTTACCTTGGCCAATGCGATCACCACCATAGCTATACCACGATCCCGCTTTATCGATAAGTTCACATTTTACACCAAGGTCGATAATTTCACTTTCGCGTGAAACACCTTCGCCATAAAGGATATCGAAGTAAGCTTCTTTGAATGGCGGAGCAACTTTATTCTTAACCACTTTAACGCGTGTTTCATTACCGACAATCTCATCTTGTTTCTTGATCGCACCGATACGACGAATATCCAAACGTACTGATGAATAGAATTTAAGTGCATTACCACCTGTCGTCGTTTCAGGGCTGCCGAACATAACACCGATTTTCATACGAATTTGGTTGATGAAGATAACCAGCGTATTTGAACGTTTAATATTACCCGTTAACTTACGCAGGGCTTGAGACATTAGGCGTGCTTGCAGACCAACATGATGATCACCCATATCGCCTTCGATTTCAGCTTTCGGTGTTAATGCTGCGACCGAGTCAATAACCACAATTCCTACCGCGCTAGAGCGAACGAGCATGTCAGTGATTTCTAACGCTTGCTCACCAGTGTCTGGCTGTGAAACTAACAGATCACTAATATTAACGCCGATTTTTTCTGCATAAACGGGATCCATCGCATGCTCAGCATCAACGAAAGCAGCTGTACCACCTGCTTTTTGAATCTCTGCAACTGCATGTAATGCCAATGTTGTTTTACCTGATGATTCAGGACCGTAGATTTCAACGACACGACCGCGTGGTAAACCGCCAACACCCAAGGCAATATCGAGTGCTAATGAACCACTAGAAATAGCTTCTACATTGATGGATTGGCCATCTCCAAGGCGCATAACAGAACCTTTACCGAATTGTTTTTCAATCTGGCTAAGTGCTGCGTTAAGGGCCTTTTCTTTTTGATCATCCATCAATTATTTCTCCAAATTAGGTCAGTACAAATTAGTCGCGCATTATCCCACAAAATCCCATGTCTGAATAACCCTGTATTCGCTCTCTCCTGACACGACGATAGATTCAACGAGAGAGAAACCTCTGACCAACCAAGGAATATGTTTAAAGCTTAGGTGGTTGATCGGTTTTTTAACGCCGCGCATTAAGGTGATATGTAATTGAAAATCTGTTTGCTCCGCTGAGTAGCCAAAAGGCTCAAGTATCTCATTCAACTTACTCACTAACACATTGAGTTGTTCAGGAATATTACTCGATCCCATACAGGTTAACTCTGAGGTTTTCCACCATTCACGCGAGTCTAATTTTAGATCAAAAGGTGCTATGTTTATTTGTTTCGCCGCCTGTTCTAAAGCCTCAATCTGATCAACAGGCACTTCCCCAAGAAAAACTAACGTCGCATGGAAATTGCTGGCTTTAACTTTCTGTCCGCCAGCCGGTATTTGTGCTGCTATCTTGGCAATTTGTTGGCGGACAAGATCATCCGGCATAAGTGCAAAAAATAATCTGGACATATTATTTACTGAGTTCCAATAAACCTTCCAAGGCAGTCACGACGGCTTGTTCTCGGACCTTCGCTCGATCGCCCTTGAAAAGATGTTGCCTGCTGACAATAGAATCCTGATCGGCCCAAGCAAACCAAACCGTACCGACAGGCTTGCCGTGAGTTTCATCATCGGAACCACCGGGGCCAGCAATGCCTGTAATCGCTACACTTAGATCAGCATGACTGTTGTTCAAAGCGCCAACCACCATTTCACGTGCAGTCTCTTCACTAACAGCTCCAAATTGATCGAGGGTGCTTAGTTTGACCCCAAGCATTTCATGCTTAGCAATGTTGGAGTAGGTCACAAAACCTCGATCGAACCAAGCAGAACTCCCCGGGATCGCTGTGATCGCTTCAGAAACCCAGCCTCCAGTGCAAGATTCAGCTGTTACGATCATGATTTTTTGAGGTTTTAGCTGGTCAGCTAACAGGGTTGATTTCTGTTTAATGATTGTCGTCATTTATACGGATATGTTTATGCGTTATTATGGAGAAAGAATCATTGGTAAAACATCATACCAATAAAACAACCAAGTCATACATTCACAAGTTGTAAAAAATACATGATAGATACAAATACAAACGACCATTACGAAGACGACGAAGAGTTCGTCATAAGCAAATCGCAGATCAAGCGAGAGATGAATGCACTTCAAGATCTAGGTAAGGCATTAGTTAAACTTACGCCGAACCAATTGAAGAAAATGCCCATTACAGAAGATCTGCTTGTCAGCGTGACCGAAGCTAAAAAATACAAAATGAAAGCTTTGAAACGACAACTTCAACGAATTGGCGTTTTGATGCGCACGGAAGATGCTGAAGCAATCCAAAAAGCATTAGATAGATTGCATAAGCCGGAAAAACAACAGGTCAAAAAACTCCACAAGATTGAAAAGTGGCGGGATGACTTGGTTGCTGGTGAAGCGAGTGTGCTGGATGACATTGTTGAACAATTCCCAGAGCTTGATCATCAATACGTGAATCAAATGATTCGTAATGCGAAAAAAGAAAAGGCAAGTAACAAGTCTCCTAAATCTGCTCGGGCATTGTTTCAGTATCTAGAAGGCTTGAACCGTTAAGCATGTCGCGTAAGAAAAAGTGGCTGTTATTCTTTATCTTATTATTTTCAGGCCCCATGTATGCGGCTTTTTCCGGTGCTGTTTCTTACAGTAAAGATTGGCGTACAGCTGATCGAAACAGCACAGCGATAGCGCCATTAGCAGCTGAACATCCTGACGCAATCATTCAGGTTTACTCTGCTCGAGCGTTTAACTGGCGTGGTATCTTCGGCGTACACACCTGGATTTCGACTAAAGAAAAGAACGCCAAACAGTACAAAGTACATCAAGTTGTTGGCTGGAATTTATCCCGAAATGTATCTGTCGTCGTCTCTAAATCTGATCAGCCGGATCGATCTTGGTATGGACATGAACCTGTCATTATTGCCGACATTCGTGGCACGCCCGCTGAGCAGCTTATTCCCAAGATCCAAATCGCCGTTAATCGCTATCCATATGACTTTACTTATCATGTCTGGCCAGGCCCTAATAGTAATACCTTTACAGCTTTTGTCGCGCGTGAAGTGCCTGAATTAAACCTTCAATTACCGTCCACTGCAATAGGTAAGGATTTCTTACCGAATAATAGTTTAATTGAACAGACGCCCAGTGGAACGGGTTATCAAATATCTTTGCTCGGAGTTGTTGGTGTCGCTGCAGCCAAAATAGAAGGCCTAGAACTGAATATTTTAGGACTTAACTTTGGTGTCGATTTTGATCAGAAAGCGATTATTTTACCGGGGTTAGATCGCGTCGGAGGCTGATGTTTTTATGCCTATCATCTCCAAAGCAAACACTCTATTAATTTAATCCTCTGAGTGGATCCGAGCACTGGCTTTTTTCTCTTTACGTTCAGCCAGTGATACACCCAGATGGTCTTCATTACGCAGCTTAGATAACTGTATTTGTTTTTGACGTTCTGCGAAACGTTCTCTGCGTTCTTCGCTCATGTTGTCATAACAGAGTGGGCAGGAGATACCTTCTTGATACTTTTCCGATGCACGTTGCTCTTCAGACAAAGGCCAACGGCAGGCGAAACATTGTTCATACCTGCCTTCTTCAAGGTTGTGATCAACAGACACACGGCCATCAAAGACGAAACATTCACCTTCCCAGAGACTTTCTTCCTGAGGAACGTCTTCTAAGTATTTGAGCACGCCACCATTTAAATGAAAAACTTCTTCAAAACCTTGGCTAAGTAAATAGTTGGTGGATTTTTCACAACGGATACCACCCGTGCAAAACATGGCAATCTTTTTATGTTTCGTCGGATCGAGATTTTCTTTGACATAGTCAGGAAACTCTCGAAACGTTTCTGTTTCAGGAGAGATAGCATTTTTGAAGGTTCCAATACCGATCTCATAATCATTACGTGTATCGATCAAAACCACATCCGGATCGGAAATCAGTGCATTCCAATCTTTAGGATCAACACGTTGACCATTAAGCGTTGTCGGATCAGTGCCCGGAACACCCATCGTGACGATTTCTTTTTTCAGCTTTACCTTAGTTCGTAAAAATGGCATTTCATCAACGAGTGATTCTTTATAGGACAAACCCGCAAAACGATCATCCGCAAGTAGATGCTTCATCAAGCTATCGACGCCCTTGCGATCACCCGCTACTGTGCCGTTGATACCTTCTTCTGCAAGCAATAGCGTGCCTTTCACACCTTGCGCGACCATATAATCATGTAATGGCTCTCGTAATGACTCAAAGTCAGCTAGAACAACAAACTTATACAGAGCGGCAACAACAATATGTGGGGACGGGTCTTTCTGGACGTTCATTTTTATTTCCAATTTCAATCAATAAGCGATAAATAAGGCTAATGGTTATTATCTGATATAAAATGCGCCGATGGAACAACTAAATGTATTTGGAGAAGCGCTTGAACCGTGTTCGACAGACCCTTTAACGGGGTTTACTCGTAATGGTTGCTGTGAAACTGGCCCTGCAGATTTGGGTTCGCATACCGTTTGTATTCAAGCGTCACAAGCATTTTTAGAATTCAGTCGCTTTCGAGGTAATGATCTAAGTACGCCTATGCCTGACTATGGCTTTCCTGGCTTAAAACCAGATGACAGCTGGTGTTTGTGTGCCCGACGTTGGCAAGAAGCATTTGAATTGCAAATGGCTCCTCCTGTATATTTGCGCTCAACAAACCAGAAATCGCTAGAACTTGTATCATTGGAAGACCTTAAAAAACACGCGCTCGATCTTGAATAATACGATCAGAAATAGTCGTTCCTAAACAATAATTGTTCCTAAACTAAACAACTCATCGTTAAGATTAATTAACTAAATTTACCTAAGGAGTAAACATGTCTGAAATAACAACCGAATCAGGGCTTAAATACGAAGATCTCACCGTAGGTGAGGGTGCTACCGCTGCAGCAGGACAGAAAGTCGTTGTACATTACACAGGAACACTGGAAGACGGTACAAAATTTGATTCAAGTAAAGATCGCGATATGCCGTTTGAATTCAACCTTGGCGCGGGTCAAGTGATTAAAGGTTGGGATGAAGGCGTTGCAGGCATGAACATCGGCGGCTCACGCAAATTAACGATCCCCTCCGATCTCGGTTACGGCGCACAAGGTGCTGGCGGCGTTATTCCACCCAATGCAACTTTGATCTTTGAAGTTGAATTATTGGATTTGAAATAAACGATTGAACAGTCGAACACCGGAAGTTCAGCGTTGACTGACATCATTCTAACAACACTTAACGCACGCTACATGCACTCCGCATTTGGCCTGCGTTATTTGTTCGCCAACATGCGCGAATATCAAGATCGATCTGAAATAGTCGAGTTCACTATCCACGATCGACCGATGGATATTGTTGAAAGCCTGCTCGATAAAAACCCTAAAATTGTTAGCTTTGGGGTTTATATTTGGAATGTGAATGAACTGACAGACGTTCTCGCTTTGCTCAGAGTCATCGCACCCGATCTGATTATAGTATTAGGCGGCCCAGAAGTGAGCCACCCACCCGATCTTCCATCACTGGTTACCTATGCTGACTATATAATCACAGGGCCAGGTGAAATCACTTTGCCGCAGATTTGTGCTGAACTTTTAAATAACCAAAGACCGTCAGAAAAAATAATAAAAGGTGAAATGGCGGATCTAACGTCATTGGAATTACCTTATCAATATTACACCGAAGACGATATTCGTAATCGAATGATTTATGTTGAGGCTTCTCGTGGTTGTCCATTTAAATGCGAGTTTTGCTTATCTTCATTAGACAAAACCGCGAAGCCATTTGAGCTGAGCTGCTTTCTCAACGAAATGGATAAACTCTTTCAACGAGGCGCACGCAATTTTAAATTTATTGATCGAACTTTTAATTTAAAAGTCAGTAGTTCAGTTGCTATTTTAGAGTTCTTTCTAGAACGAATGACGGATGATCTATACCTACACTTTGAGGTTATTCCAGACAACTTGCCCGACAAACTAAAAGAAACGCTAAAACGTTTTCCACCAAACTCATTGCAATTTGAGATCGGAATTCAAACCTTTGATCCAGAGATTCAAAGCTTGATCAGCCGCAAACAAAATAATGAAAAAAGTGGTGAGAATTTACGCTGGTTACGAGAAAATACAGGTGCCCATTTACACGTCGATCTGATCTTTGGTCTGCCTTCCGATAGGCTAGAAAATTTCGGTGATAGTTTTGACCAACTTATTGCGCTGAAACCACAAGAAATTCAGTTGGGCATTTTAAAACGTCTACGTGGCGCGCCGATTAATCGACACACGGACAAGTATCAACTCAAATACAATCCGAGAGCGCCATACAATATTCTGAGCACACGCGATATTGATTTCCTGACCATGCAAAGAATGAATCGGTTTGCACGCTTCTGGGACATGATCGGTAACTCGGGGCGCTTCCCAAACACGCTGCCCATTATTCTTGCTGACAAACCTTTCGAACGTTTTTACCAACTCAGCGATGACTTATATAACAGCGCCAACAGTACCTGGAAAATTTCGCTAAAAAGGCTGTATAAATTACTTTATACACAACTTACAGAGTCTTTTAACATTGCCCCCGAAATTATACGTCAGGCATTACAAGAAGATTTTGAGCGATCAGGACAAAAAGACACGCTTGATTTTATCCAACCCAGCCTAAAGTCCGTAAGCAAAACAGGCGTCGCGAATAAACGACAACGTAACCACCAACGATAGATGCTTGTAAGTGCTTTATATTTAAGCGATTATTTACAACTTAACTTTCATTAAAATTAAACTTATGACCGAATTAAACATGCAAGAGCAAGCAGCTATTCAAACGACAAAGAAAGGCTTCGGCTGTTTACAAGTCGCTCTAATCTTATTCGTAGGCATCATCCTCGCGGTCGTCATCACTTTTTTTGCGATTAAATATTTTACACAGAATGAGTTTAAACCCGTCAGTTTAAACGCAAAGGAAACGCTCGTTTTAGAAAAAAAACTGCATCGGCTCGAGTCTTTGGATATAGCAGATAAAGACATTGAGAATATTGATCTTGAAATCCGTGATGCAGATTCATTAACCCCAGAAGCTTATAGTGAAGAGGGTGTTAGTCGCTCCGTGTTTTTTACCGAAAGAGAGCTGAACTCCATGCTCACATCAAATGATGAAATGGCAAAAAGCATCGCGATTGATCTAGCTGACGATCTGGTTAGCGCAAAATTTCTGATGCCCATCCCGGAAGACTTTCCGCTATTCGGCGGCAAGACCTTACGCGGTAGAGCAGGCTTAAAAATGGCCTTTCAAGAAGGCCGCCCCATCGTAATATTAAAAGGCGTCAGTGTTATGGGCGTGCCGATCCCCAATGCATGGCTCGGTGGCTTAAAAAATGTCGATCTAGTTGAAGAGTTTGGTGATGGTGAAGGTTTCTGGAAAAGCTTTGCGGTTGGCGTTGAATATATTGAAGTTAGGGAAGGGCAGTTGAATTTAAAGCTAAAAGAATAAAGCAGATAGAGGTTTTAACACCTCTATCTTGCTCTCGCTTAGTTTAGACCTACCAAAAGATCGGAACCAAATACTTCATACTGAATTTTTTCAGCAGGAACACCTTTTTCTTGTAGGTATTTTCGTTGCTGGCGCATAAAGGCTACGGGTCCGCAAAGATAGTATTTTGCAGACTCAATATCATCGGTCACTTTCGTTTGCGATAGATCCATATACCCCTGAAAGTTATTACCTTCATCCGCACATTCTGCTTCCTGATAAAAGTAGCCATGCTGGCAATCTTTCAACATCGGTAAGGTTAAATTTACGTCAGATGCGAGTGCAACATGTTTAGCGCTCTGTGCCGCATGATAAAAATGTATCGATTTCTCGGGACTCTTTTCGGCCAAACTCTTAAGCATACTCACCATCGGTGTTATCCCTACACCCGCACTAAGCATGACCACTGCTTCATCATCATGACTCAAGATAAAGTCTCCATAAGGGTAACTGCCGCGTAATAAATCCCCTTCCTTTAAATTATGTATACGGTTAGAGAGGTAACCAGACGGTGCTTCTACAGGCTCTGTTTTTGCCTCTTCTTTTTTTACCGTGATACGCCACATATCTTGATCGGGTGTGTCCGATAAACTGTATTGTCTAATTTGAGTGAAACCATTTTCTTCCATAGCAACACTGATGTATTGACCTGCATGAAAATTAGGTAGCTTAAGACCATCTACACGGGACAAATAAAGTGAGTTAGTTTGATCGGTTTCTTTGACAACTTTGATGACTTTCAAGCCTAGCCAGTGACCATCATCTAACTCTTTTTGCGCGTAAAGTGTTGCTTCTCTTGCAACCAAATCACAAGCTAACAACCAGTAAACCTCATCCCAAGCGGCCATAATGTCATCTGTAGCAGCTTCACCTAATACTTTTTTGATAGCAGACATTAGGTGCCTACCAACAACCGTGTATTGCGCTGGCTTAATACCGAGGCTAGCATGTTTGTGAGCTATCCTATTTAGTACCGGCTCTAATACCGCTGGCTTATTGATGTTGGCTGCATATGCATACACAGCACTTGCCAACGCTTGTTGTTGTTCACCATTTGCCTGACTACTCATATTAAATAAATTTTTCAACTCTGGGTGAGCCGTTAATAAGTTGCTATAAAATGTACTCGTAATAGCAAGCCCATTTTCACGAACGACTTCTACTGTTGCTTCAACTATATCTAATGATTTCTGCGATATCATGATTCATCCTTTATATATACATTTAAAATACTACTTTATAGGCAAAAAAATCAGCCTGCTTTCCAATGACGATGCATTTGCATCAAAATTTTTGAAGTTGGATCTTGAACAATATCTGCAAGCGTATATTGATCCAAATACTTGTAGAATGACTCCATTGCCTGATTAATAATTCCTTGCAGACAACAATGACCATCTAAAATACATTCTGCTTTCTCACAATCAATTAACGTTTGATCAACTTCTAACGCACGTATCAATGTACCTAGTTTCAATCGATTTGGAGCAATGGAAAGACTCAAGCCTCCATTTCGTCCTCTTACTGAATGAATCCAACCTAAATTAACCATCTGATTAACAACCTTGTTGACATGATTGTAAGACAGAGAAAACTGCTCAGCTAATTCACCAACAGTAACCAATGAATCACGATTATGTTGGGTCAGATACATAAGGCCCCGCATACCTATATCAGTATATTGTGTAAGGTGCATTATATTTTCCATTTAGCCAAGGTTGATTGATCAATCTATCAAATATACATTTGTTATGCAAGTTTAATTGAGCTGTGAAATTTAATTTATATGCCATACCGTGAACTCATATAAATAAAATTATTAATGATATGCATAACCTAACCATCACTAGATATCCTGAATATCTAGTGAGACTAACTTCTGAGTTTAGTCATGGTTTACCTAATCAGTAGGGAATGGAATGTTTCAAAAAAAATGAAGAGTTTAACCACCAGATATAGCAGGGATCACATCGATTTGATCATTCGATTGGACTGGTTTTTCTAAGTCGTTAGCGTTTAATTTTTGATCTTTATGGAAAACCAGCAATGCAGGATTGATCTGGTCGTTATCTGACCAGATCAGTTTTTTAAACGTAGGATATTGATCGCCAACTTGATGTAGACTTTCGCGGACAGTGGCAGCTTCAACGTCAATCTCCCCACGGCTACCAATCCGTTCAGAAAGGGGGGCGGATAAACGAACAGTTACTTTGACTTTCTTGCTCAAAGTTCAGCAATTTCCTGATCAAATTTAGCCCACACTTTTTCGCTTAATTCTGCGAAGAATTCACGCGTAATAAAGGGTTCGATCTTTAAAGCTGGGTTTGGTTTATCAAAAATTTCGCCGGGCAGGGTGTACTCTTCTTTTGTATAACCCTGTTTTTGTTCTAACCACAGTGCATAAATAAAAGATTGCCTAACCGCACCCATCAATTGCTGTTCAGTGATATCGATATCAGCACCAGATTTCAGCGCGTTTAAAGCACCCTCTATATCAAGCATGGCAAATTTACACACGCCGAGTAGATCGTCTCGAACAAAGTATAAACCACGTCCTGTAATCGCTTCAGCCCAATAATCGACTGATGCATCTTTTTCCATCGCGTAGAGCATATAGGTCGCCATCGTCATATGACCACCAGCAATCGCCCATGCGTAACCAGGGTTTGTATCGCCTAAATAAGCGGGTAACTCTAAACCTTTTACATGCATCGCATAATCAGGCTCGCCAACCTTCTTTGATAAGCGCATCGAGCCTCGTCCAACGTCAGCTGCTTGACCACGTCCTGTTTGCTCGATTAGCTCTATAATTTTTTCAAAATCACCAAACGTTGCACCGTTACACAATGGCTTTTCAGGATGACGTTCGTTGTAATCCAAGACATAAGAAATCGTCACGCCAAGTGAGATAGAGTCCATGCCCATCTTGTCGCACATAGCGACCAGATCAGTAGCTTGCTTTGGATCATGTACGCCTAGATTCGTTGATAATAGATTCAGAGGCTCGTAATCAAATTTAGCTAAAAATTTACCCCGCGTTCCATCTTCGTTTTTCTCGTAGATATTTTTATGACAAGCGATCGCGCACTTAAAGCAGTTTTCGGCTTTAACGGCAAATTCATTCTCAACAGCTTCGCGGAATAAGAGCTCAGGCTTTCCTTCCCCTTTCGGACGGAAGTTATTTTCAGGAACGAAGTGATATTGTTCGAGAGAAACATAGTTTGCCCATGTGCCACCTAAGCCTCCTTTTTTTGCTTCGCGAAATTTGCGCGAACCTGGGCCAGTTAAGATTTTTTTATTGATGTCGCGTATTTCGACAGAAGGTTTGATTTTCACATCGGTCGATTGAGCTATGATTCCGATCAGGTTTTTAGAGCCCATAACGGAGCCCATTCCACCACGACCTGCCCAGCGGCTCTTATCATCGCCCGATTTCAGCTGGTTTTCTGTGCTTAACGCAACACCGCCCATGTAACAGTTTTCATAATTCTCGCCAGAAGGCCCGATCATGGCGAAATGTGCACCTTTATATTGCTCATGCATTGTCATAATTTTTTCATGAGAGTGCAGTCCTAGCAGCTCATCAGCAGGTATCAGCGTTACGATAGGCTGCTCATCTTCTTCGCCTTGCTTAATATAAAGCACAACAGGCCTTTCAGACTTACCTTCAAAGACGATCTCATCAATGCCTGCCCATTTTAATTTAGAACCAAACTTACCGCTGCCCGCAGACCACATCGCTGATGGTAAACCCGCATTAGAGCCTTTAAGCGGGCTGTACGCAGAAAAGTAGGTGCGCAACCCCGTCATTATATTACTACCGGTCATAATACCTGTGGTGACAATCAGTGGGTTATTATCAGCATAGGCATCTTTAACATCACGTTTTCCCAAAACCTGAAACGAGCGACCAAACCCACCTAAAACATCAACCATTGTCTGACACACTTCGGAGCTTAATACGACCTTATTACTAGTGAGATCGACTGTGCAACGACGATAGCTGACTGATTCTGGTTTAAATTCAGTATTAGTACTTTGATTGCTCATGCTGGACCGATTTGACCTTCCTTTAAAAGTGTGAGCAATTTATGTTGTAAAACAAGACAGGTCAAGCACGTTTATCTATATGGTTAGGCCTAATTCTGCTAGAAAAATATCAACTTCTAATAAGTACTCTGTTATTATCTTTGAAAAATTGCTTATCGAACTGACAACGAAATAGACAGTAATAAACTAAAGTGTCACGTACTGAGGTAGCGGCATTATGTGGTTACAGGAAAACCCAATGTTTGAAAATGATGAAAGGGCGGAAGTAAATAAGGAGAGTCTCGATCGAATTTTTACGATCCCAGAGTCTAGCGGAGCGACCTTAGCAAGAATAGAACAAGCGATATCAACAAATCTGGATGGTTTCCTACGAGAGCATATCGTTGCTGAAGAAAAGTCGATGCCCGAAATTGAGGCCGATTTTTCATCTGTCAGTATCACTGCTCAACCATTCTATGTCTCGGCTTATACCGACTTCATTCTCAAACACCTAGTTGCGCAGTCCGTTCATACCTCATCCCCGGGCTTTATTGGCCACATGTCGACAGCATTACCTTATTTTATGCTGCCGATGTCTAAAATTATCACAGCGCTTAATCAAAACCTCGTTAAAATAGAAACCTCAAAAGCGTTTACTCCCATGGAACGACAAGTTTTGGGAATGTTGCATAGCCTCGTTTATGAGCGTGAAGATACATTTTACGATCAATGGTTACACAACCCTTCGCATGCATTGGGCGTATTTTGCTCTGGTGGCACAATAGCGAACATAACAGCGCTGTGGGTGGCTCGTAATAGTAGTTTGGATGAGGGTATTATTTCCCAACGTGGGTTACATGGGGCTATACAGGAATCAGGCATCAAAGGCCTAGTTGTTTTAGGCTCAAAACGTGGACATTACTCTCTCAAAAAAGCCGTCGATTTATTAGGCCTTGGCCGTGATAACCTCATCACTGTTGATACCGACGCAGATCACAAGGTCAACATGCAGAGCATACGAGAGAAAGCGCTCGAAGTAGAAAAAGCCGGATATAAGGTCATGATGATCGTCGGGCTGGCTGGAACCACAGAGACAGGAAGTGTTGATCCATTAGATGAGTTGGCTGCTTTAAGTCAAGAAATCGGCTGTCATTTTCATGTTGACGCTGCTTGGGGTGGACCCACCTTGTTTTCTGAGAAATATAAATCGTTATTGAAAGGGATCGAGCTAGCAGATTCCGTGACCATTGATGCACACAAACAACTCTATGTTCCGATGGGGTCGGGAATGGTCTTATTTAAAGATCCTCGAGCGCTAAAAAGTATCGAAATCCATGCCGAATATATTATTCGACGCGGCTCTAGAGATCTGGGTCAACAGAGCCTCGAAGGCTCACGCCCCGGAATGGCCTTATTGGTACATGCAGGGCTGAATATTATCGGTCGTAAAGGTTACGAAATGCTGATTGATCTGGGCATTGAGAAAGCAAAATATTTTGCTGGTGTAATCGACAAGCACGATGACTTTGAGCTAATGGTTAAACCAGAGCTTAATATTCTAGGCTATCGCTACGCACCGGTTTGGATCAGAGATTACCTTCAAAAAGTCGACGCTGAAACTGTCGAATGGATCAATCACAAGCTCGACATTATCAATAAAAACATTCAAAAAGCGCAACGAGAGCAAGGTAAATCATTCGTATCACGAACTCGGGTAGCTATGGCTCAATATGCAGGCGCTGAATTGATCTATTTCAGAGTTATTTTAGCGAATCCTTTAACTAAGCATGAAGATTTAGCTGCCTGTCTTCAAACTCAACTAGAGTTTTCTCAGCATGAACTCGGTTTGAGAATTATGGCCGCAATCAAAGAGCGTTGTTTAATGGCTGCACCTGCACATAAAAATACCTGTCTCTTATACACATCTCCGAGCCCACGAGACAGGCAGAAATCT
>CAJXQU010000003.1 GCA_913058255.1 uncultured Pseudomonadota bacterium
AATTAAACCACATGCTCCACCGCTTGTGCGGGCCCCCGTCAATTCCTTTGAGTTTCAATCTTGCGACCGTACTCCCCAGGTGGGACACTTATCACTTTCGCTTAGTCACTGAGATAAATCCCAACAACTAGTGTCCATCGTTTACGGCGTGGACTACCAGGGTATCTAATCCTGTTCGCTCCCCACGCTTTCGTCCATGAGCGTCAGTATATACGTAGTAGACTGCCTTCGCAATCGGTATTCTGTGTAATATCTATGCATTTCACCGCTACACTACACATTCTATCTACTTCCGTATAACTCAAGTCAACCAGTATCAAAGGCAGTTCCATAGTTAAGCTATGGGATTTCACCTCTGACTTAATTGACCGCCTGCGGACCCTTTAAACCCAATGATTCCGGATAACGCTTGCACCCTCCGTATTACCGCGGCTGCTGGCACGGAGTTAGCCGGTGCTTATTCGTGAGTTACCGTCAATGCTAGTAAGTATTAATTACTAACCCTTCTTCACTCATAAAAGTGCTTTACAACCCTAAGGCCTTCTTCACACACGCGGTATTGCTGGATCAGGCTTGCGCCCATTGTCCAATATTCCCCACTGCTGCCTCCCGTAGGAGTCTGGGCCGTGTCTCAGTCCCAGTGTGGCTGATCATCCTCTCAGACCAGCTATAGATCGTCGCCTTGGTGAGCCTTTACCTCACCAACTAGCTAATCTAACGTAGGCTCATCTAATAGCGTGAGGTCCGAAGATCCCCCACTTTCCCCCGAAGGGCGTATGCGGTATTAGCATGAATTTCTTCATGTTGTCCCCCACTACAAGGCAGATTCCTACGCATTACTCACCCGTCCGCCACTCGTCATCAGCTAGCAAGCTAGCTATGTTACCGTTCGACTTGCATGTGTTAAGCATACCGCCAGCGTTCAATCTGAGCCAGGATCAAACTCTTCAGTTTAATCATTGCTGTTGCTTTAAAGGCAACAAATCTTGACTCGATGTATTTATAAATAAATTGCGTTCGCTTTCGCTTGGCTTCCATCGATAATATATCGTGAAATCAACCTTTTACGTAAGCGCCCACACAAATTGTTTGTCTATTGATTTTTAAAGAACCGGGACTTGTTCCCCGAGAGAGAGGCGCATTCTACACGGTATTTACCACCCGTCAACTCTATTTTTAGCCTTTTTGTTATTAAACTTAAGTCGTTTTTAACAGTCACATATAAATCAATAATTTACATGACTTCCACTTTTGCAAATTTTCTCTTGCCTACTTGAAAGACACTGACAGTACCTTTTTCGACATCTTTCTGCTCTGAGATTTTTTCTCCGTCAATCTTCACCGCACCTTGCTTTATCATTCGATTTGCATCTGATGTGCTCGATGTTAGTCCCGCTTCTTTTAAAAGATTTGCAAGGCGAATAACACCTTTTATAGACTGTACTTTAACTTCAGGTATTTCATCAGGCATCGCTCCTTTCTGAAAGCGCCCGATAAACTCTTCTCTTGCTTTTACTGCATCGCTTGCACTATGAAACCTTCCGACGATCTCCTCTGCTAAGATAAATTTAACATCCCGTGGGTTCACTCCTTCTTCTGTGGATGTCTTTAACTTTTCAATTTCCAGTAATGATTTGAAGCTTAGCAGCTCAAAGTAACGCCACATGAGTTCATCAGATATAGACATTATTTTGCCAAACATTTCATTTGCAGGATCCGTTATGCCTATATAATTATTTAATGACTTGGACATTTTTTGTACACCGTCTAAGCCTTCAAGGATTGGCATGGTCAAAACGACCTGTGGTTTTTGTCCCCATGCTTCTTGTAATTGCCTTCCTACTAATAGGTTGAATTTTTGATCAGTACCACCAAGTTCCACGTCGGCTTCCATCACAACCGAGTCATAACCTTGTATTAAAGGATATAAAAATTCATGTATCGCTATCGACTGCCCAGATTTATAGCGCTTATTAAAGTCATCTCGCTCTAACATTCTAGCAACCGTATGTTTTGCAGCTAATTGAATAAGATCAGCGGTGGACATCTTGTTCATCCACGTTGAATTAAACATGATTTTGGTTTTATCAGGATCTAAAATTTTGAATGTTTGCTCTTGATAGGATTTAGCATTCTCTTCAACATCTTCTCTGGTCAATGCGGGACGTGTTGCACTTTTACCCGTTGGATCCCCGATCATTCCTGTGAAGTCACCGATCAGGAACATAATCTCATGCCCTAAATCTTGAAACTGTCGTAGTTTGTTTAATAAGACGGTATGTCCCAAATGTAAATCTGGTGCAGTAGGATCAAAACCAGCTTTAATTTTCAACGGCCTTTTTTCTGCTAACTTTTTAATAATCTCTTCTTCTAATAAGACATCGACTGTCCCACGCTTAATAATATCGAGAGCTTCCTTCATACCTGTTTATCCTATAAAAGTACTGCAAAATAATCCGAGTAGCATACCGCTTCAAACATTGACGTCAAACCCTTGAAAAGTTAAGGTTGTAGTATAACTATAATATATAAAACGGAAGGAAAACGTGAGTCATGAAGCGAAATAGTATCTTATATGACTACAAGCCTCGTCTAGAATGGTCAGAATCTCATTCAAGCAAAAAATACGCTAAAAGCAAAAAAATATTAATACTTGCTGGTGCTTTAATTATCGGCGGCGGCCTCTATGTCG
Source organism: uncultured Pseudomonadota bacterium (assembly GCA_913058255.1). Taxonomy (GTDB): domain Bacteria; phylum Pseudomonadota; class Gammaproteobacteria; order CAJXQU01; family CAJXQU01; genus CAJXQU01. The sequence continues at coordinate 2,693 of CAJXQU010000003.1, forward strand.
GTTTCCAAGAATTCATTTCAAAGGACAGCTCGTCCGAAACGCTCGCGACAAGTAATTCGAATAGCCAAACATCAAAGGTGACTCAAACACTCGAGCTAAGCCCTTTAACATCAAAAAAAACAACAACCGATCGTCTAAGTAAAACGCCTCAACTCACAAGACTTCAAGCATCAATAGTCACAGACACAGACCGAACAGAATCAATACAAGTGGCTCCATCTATTAAACCTAAGTTAAAAACACCTGAACAAGTACCAGCTGAAACAACAAAGTTGGAAATGGATAAGGGATACAAGCCTTCAGCTGAATTAACAAAAACTCTCTCCACCAAAGAGAAGTGGCGAACAGTAACTGTAAAAGATGGCGACAACCTTTCACTTATATTTAGTCGCTTAGCCATAAGTAAAAATGATCTGTACCAAATTTTATCTTTGGGTGATGACACACAAAGCCTAAAACAACTAAAACCAGGTCAAGTTCTTCGTCTTAAGTTTGAAAACTCACATATTGAAGAGTTAGTACATGAGTCCGATCTGACTCATACGCTAAAAGTGATTAAATCTGACGATGAGTTTAAAGCAAAAGTTATTGAGGAGTTGCCTGAAATCAAAGTTGCAACATCATCAGGCACGATCCAAGACTCTTTATTCCTTTCGGGCCAAAAAGCAGGCCTGTCAGATAATGTCATCATGCAAATGTTTGGTATATTCGGCTGGGATATCGATTTTGTGTTAGATATTCGTAAAGATGATGCCTTTCATGTTGTCTATGAAGAACTCTACAAGAATGGTGAAAAGATTAAAGATGGTAAAATTTTAGCCGTTGAGTTCGTGAATCAAGGCAAAGCATTTAAGGCCGTGCGATATATCGACTCAGAAGAACAGCCAGGCTACTACACTGAGCAAGGCAAAAGTATGAAGAAGGCCTTTTTGAGAACACCTGTTAATTTCACTCGGATCAGCTCTCACTTCAATCTAAGCAGAAAACATCCGGTGCTTAATAAAATTCGCGCTCATAAAGGTGTGGATTATGCGGCTCCTTTAGGAACCCCGATAAAGTCGACAGGTAACGGTAAAGTTATTTTCGTTGGTGTACAAAATGGTTATGGAAATACCGTTATCATTAAACATGGTGGCAAGTATACGACTCTGTATGCCCACTTATCGAGATTTTCTAGAGGTCTGAAAAAAGGAAAACGAGTTGAACAAGGCCAAACTATTGCGTATGTAGGAAAGTCAGGTTTAGCTACCGGCCCTCACCTGCATTACGAGTTCCGTGTAAACGGCGCGCATAGAAATCCTTTAACAGTAGACTTGCCGAAGTCATTACCTTTACCTGAAAAATATATGCCCGATTTTCGTCAAAAAACAAAATCACTGTTAACCCAGTTAGCATCGTTGTCTGATACAACACGTCATGCTCAAGCTAAGCCTGAAAAGGAAGCTGTGAAAAAAGTGATTGATGTAGCCTCAAGAGAGTACCCTCTAAACTCTACTATCAACTAGATGCAACTCTTTATTGGCTTAATGTCTGGTACTAGCGTTGATGCCATAGATGCTGCGCTAGTATCCTTCGATGAAAACCAAACGATTAAGCTTGAACACTTTACCACTCAACCTTACCCCCTTGAGTTAAAAGATAAAATTGCTGAAATGCGCTCAGCTACAGCAAGATTTAGCTTTAAAGAAGTTGCAGAATTAGACATTAAGTTAGGCCATCTTTTTGCGAAAACAGTTGGCCAATTACTCTCATCAGCGAAAATGTCACATGAAAACATTATGGCTATAGGCAGTCATGGCCAAACTATTTTTCACTCTCCTGATTCTGTAGAAGCATTTACTCTTCAGATAGGTGACCCAAGCACTATTGCTGCGACAACATCAATCACCACTGTTGCAGATTTTCGTAGTATGGATATTGCTGTTGGTGGCCAAGGAGCACCACTGGCTCCTGGTTTTCATGCCGAACTTTTCAGACATCCAAAAGAAAATAGGGTGGTGCTAAACCTCGGAGGAATAGCAAATATAACCTTTATTCCTTCGTCGGCAACTCAACCTATTAGGGGATTTGATACTGGGCCTGCAAATTGTTTGATGGATGACTGGGTTCTAAAAATCTTAAATAAACCTTACGACGACAATGGCTCGTGGGGACAGCAAGGTACAGTGAGTTCTGAGCTTTTAGCCAAAATGCTGGCTGATGATTACTTTAAGAAATCTCATCCTAAAAGCACTGGCCGAGAATATTTTAACCTCCAATGGTTAAATCAGAAGTTAGGTACAAGTGAGCATATTCCAAAAGATATTCAAGCAACGCTTCAGCAATTAACGGTCAGCTCAATAGCAAACTCAATCATCACCTTAAAAGAGAATGTCGCCGAGCTCATTATCTGTGGTGGTGGTGCCCACAACCAACAAATAATCAGATTACTTTCGGAAACTTTAACTGAGATAGACGTTAAAACAACGGATGCGTATGGAGTTGATCCTGACAGTATAGAAGCGATGGCTTTTGCATGGCTCGCGAAACGTCGATTGGATGGCCTACCGGGCAACCTGCCTTCGGTGACAGGTGCTAGTAAGGAAGTTCTACTTGGAGGGATCTACGGCTAACTTACGTTGAAAAAGAAGACCCACAACCGCATGTTGTTGATGCATTCGGGTTACGAATAACAAACTGAGCACCTTCTAAACCTTCGGTATAATCTATTTCAGCACCTTCTAAGTATTGAAGGCTCATTGGATCAACTAGAAGTTTTACCCCACCCTTTTCGACGATTTCATCACCCTCTGTAACACTCTCTTCAAACGTAAAACCGTATTGAAAACCTGAGCAACCACCTCCGGAAATAAAGACTCGAAGCATTAAGCTGTCGTCCTCTTCTTCCTCAATCAATGTACGCACCTTATCTGCAGCCGCATCTGTAAAAACTAATAGTTCTTCGCTTTCAATTTCCGTTGTCATTCGCTCGTCTCCTTAACAAGGTACTTCTTTATGAATCCTGATCATGCTCTAGGTTCAAATGTGTTTCATCAGCATTCGTTAACTGATGTATCAATTGACCATTAACTTCAGCACCCATCGCCATTTCTAACAGGTTATAATACACATTACCTTCGACTCGCGCATTAGCAGCAAGTTCGATATGTTGATGTACATAAACATTGCCGAGAATCGTTCCATTTAAGATCAAGAATGGCACCTTGACCTCACCTTCAATACTTCCTCGGTCACTAACGGTTAAAACAGACGTATCTACATCTTCGGACAGAACATTCCCAACTACACGGCCGTCGATATGACAGCCGCCAGTAAAGTTAAGCTCGCCCGTTACGACGGTATGTTGCCCTACAAGAGAGTCAACCTGAGTTACTTTTCTTTTTTTCTTTTTTCCTAACACGATTCAACCATCCTCATACTAGTATGTCCACCCATTGATATTCCTTTTTAATGAGCTTGGCCTTCTCTCCATCCGGTTTGATCATCACCTTAACTTTCACTGGCGCAAAACCCTTCGGTAACGAAAAAACACCACCAATACGTTTAAAATGCTTTATTTTAAACTTAAGTCGCTCCGATGCTCTACCATCCATTAATTCCTTTAAATCATAGTCTATCTGACCACTATTGCCATTCCCTTGCAAGGTAATTGAAACATCCCCACTTGCCAGCCAACCACCTTTGACGATACGCGTTAAAACCAAATCAAACTTATACCTTTGTTTATTCTTGGATGCCTCTAGCCTAAGACCTTGAATTTTCAAGCCTCGACTCTCTTTCGTCGCCGACATTATATTCTGATAGAAACCAAGTTCTTCACGTAATTCTAGATTCTCAGTCTCTAGCTCACCGATCACCTTCCGAACTTCATCCTGCGCCGCTTTATCTACTTGCGCCGTTCTTTCGAGTGTTGTCACTTGCCTTTGTAAGGCTGTGAGTTCGCTACTCATTCTTTTTTCATTCTCAGAAGGTTCAGCTGATGTCTTCTGAATTATGGCGGCCGCCATCTCTTGGTAAATATTTCGCCACTTCCCGTAATCCAGTAACAGCCAACACCCCAGTAACAAAATTAATCCGACACAAATTAAGAGCAGTATCCTCTGACGAGGCTGGGGCTTGTTAGCCTTTAAATAAACGTGATGCATAACAAATAGTTTACGGTATTAAGGGTACCTGTTCTAAACCCTGCGTTTCAGAAAAGCCCGACATGATATTCATATTCTGAATAGCTTGCCCCGCCGCACCTTTTTCTAAATTATCAATCACGGAAAGGACAACAACTCTCCTTCCGCCAGTGGGTCGATGGATTGCTATACGGCAGTTATTTGAACCTCGTACCGATCGTGTCTCAGGGTGAGAGCCAGCAGGTAATACATCCACAAATGGTTCATCTGCATAACGTTGCTCATATAAATCCTGCAAATCATGATCAGTTTCTATCAGATCTGCATACAACGTTGAGTGTATTCCTCTTAATATCGGTAATAAATGAGGGACAAAAGTCAGATCAACAGAATTTGTTCCTAATGAGAGGCCATTCAACGTTTGCATGATTTCTGGTAAATGTCGATGCCCAGAAACAGCATAAGCCTTAAAGTTATCAGCCACTTCGGCATAAAGACTAGCAACCTTAGCTTCTCTACCTGCTCCGCTCGTGCCCGACTTACAGTCTGCTATCAAACCTTCTGTTGAAATTATCCCTGCCTCGATCAAAGGCAAAAAACCCAATGTTGTTGCTGTAGGGTAGCAGCCTGGGTTCGCAACTAATCGTGCTGTTTTAATTTGCTCTCTATTGAGCTCCGGTAAGCCATAAACAGCCTCCGCTAATAGATCCGTACAAGCATGCTCACAGCCGTACCACTCCTTCCATTCGGCAGGATCTTTCAATCTAAAATCTGCGGCCAGATCGATCACCTTTGTCCCTGCTTCGAGTATAACAGGTACCATCTTCATCGCTGTTCCGTTGGGTGTCGCAAAAAACACCACGTCACAAGCAGACAGTGCCGCAACATCAGGCTCAGTAAAGCTCAAGTCAGTTAAGCCTCTAAGAGCAGGGTAAATATCTGCAACAAAGACACCTTTTTCTGCCCGAGAAGTTACCAACTCTAAATTGACGTCGGGATGACCCACTAGCAAACGCAGCAAAGCTATGCCCGTATAACCTGTCCCGCCAACAACACCAACATTGATCATAAAAACAAACTCCAGGAGAACTAATAATTAGAAAAAACAATAATGAGGGTTATGATATGACGTGTGGGCGGAAAGCACAAAAAGAAAAAGCGACCGAAGCCGCTTCAAATTCATTTTTTATTATTATATTTTTGAGCACTTTCAGTGTTTTTAACCGTTAATGCTGAGATTGAGGATAATGTGACACAGTTCGCATGTCAAGACTCTGGCATCATTAAATTTTTTAGAGGAGCAAAATGGAAACCATTGAACTGATCGCATTAACGATGGGAGTCGGCTGGGCGAGTGGTATAAACCTTTATGCTGTCATTATGATGCTAGGCATATTAAGCATGACCGGTAATATGGAATTACCCCAGCAAATGGAGATCGTGCAAAACCCACTTGTGCTTGGAACAGCCTCCATTATGTTCTTAGTCGAGTTTCTAGTCGATAAGGTGCCCGGTGTCGACACAGCTTGGGATGCCATTCACACCTTTATCCGCATACCTGCTGGCGCCATGCTCGCATCGAGTGCTATTGGCGATGTCACCCCTGCCGTTGAATTTGCTGCGCTCCTGACAGGAGGCGGGCTAGCCGCAACCAGTCATACCATAAAAGCGGGTAGTCGTGCCGTAATCAACACCTCCCCTGAACCCATGTCGAACTGGATAGCTTCCATTACAGAAGACTTTGCAGTGGTTGCGGGGCTTTATGCTGCACTTAATCATCCCGTTGGTTTTTTGATCTTTCTAGTATTGTTCATACTCTTCGCAATTTGGATCATTCCAAAGATCTGGCGTGGCATTAAAAAGATTTATGCCATAATAAAAGGCTTCTTTAGTTCCTCAAAAACAACTGGCGAGAAAACCATTGAGTCATAAATTACAACGAAAGTTTATATTTTTTCTGATCGTAGCCTTATTCATCACGGCAATATCTTTTCTATACAGAAACACATCTCAAGGTCCTGCAGACCTCAACTTCAAAATTGTTGATGGTAGGCAGCTGAGGCTAGAGCAATATCGTGATCGTCCCGTATTGATCAATTTTTGGGCGACCAGTTGCACCTATTGTATTTACGAAATGCCTGAGCTAATCAAGCTCTATGAAGAACTCTCAAAAGAAGGCTTAGAAATTATCGGTGTCGCCATGCCTTACAATAGTCCCGATCTGGTTTTAAAAGTGATAAAAGACTTAGGTATCAACTTTCCTATCGCCTTGGATATCGACGGAGAGGCCGTAAAAGCATTTGGTGGCATCCCAGCAACCCCAACACATTTCCTAATATCACCACAGGGGAAAATTGCCGAGCGTATTGTTGGGACCGTTAATCCTGCTACACTGCGCTCCAAAATAGAAGCCATGCTACTTGAAATTAAAAATTCTAAAAAAATATAGAGAAAAACTATGCTCTGGATAAAAGCCTTTCACATCATCTTTATGGTCACCTGGTTTGCAGGATTATTCTACCTGCCACGCCTGTTTGTTTATCACGCCATGAGCGATGATCAGATCAGTATTGATCGATTCAAAATCATGCAACGAAAACTCTTCTTCGGCATCATGACACCCGGCGCGATCTTAACGATTGGTTTTGGTATCTGGATGATCAGCAAAATGGGAATGGGCTCATACAGTGGTTGGTTGCACGCAAAGCTCGCCTTAGTTGCAGTCTTGATCGGCTATCATATTTACTGCGGAAAACTGATGTTCGACTTCAAACATGATCGTAACAAACACAGCCATGTTTTTTATCGTTGGTTGAATGAGTTTCCGGTACTTTTGATCGTCCCTATTGTTATTCTAGCTGTCGTGCGCCCCTTCTAGGTGAGCATAAAAACAGTCCTCTCCTTCGCAGGACTTGATCCTTCCGGTGGAGCAGGCATACAAGCAGATATAGAGACCGTCGCAGCATTGGGCGGTCATGCGCTGCCAATCATTACTTGTAACACTATTCAAAACACCCAATCCTTTTTGGAATCTCACACAATTAAGCCAAACTGGATCGATAGACAAACCGAACACCTGCTCAAAGACATCACACCCGATTCCATAAAAATAGGCTTACTAACATCAAGCACAACTGTTGATATTATAAAAAAATATATTCCAGAAAATATCCCCGTTGTCATTGATCCTGTTCTACGTTCAGGCTCAGGAAGCGATCTGAGCAACGAAGAGCTGATCCAATCGGTAAAAAAAAACTTATTGCCTCGAACAACCATCATCACCCCGAATAATTTTGAAGCACGTACATTGACAGGATATGAGTCACTCGATCAAGCCGCAGCAAAACTGATCGATTATGGTTGTCGTTTTGTTCTGATCACCGGTGCAGACGAAGCTGAAAATAACGTTGAAAATCATTTATATGGACAACAAGGGTTGATCGAGGTTTATCATTACAAAAAACTATCGGCAACCTATCATGGTTCAGGTTGTACATTATCTGCAGCGATCGCAATTTTGCTTGCTCAGGGTTTGGAAGTAGAAACCGCCATCAGAAAAGCACAAGATTTTACCTGGAAGGCTTTGCTGGAAGGAAGACATATTGGAAAAGGACAAAAGCATCCGGCAAGAAAAGCACAACCATTAACCCTATAAAAAACAAAGGCTTAAGAAATGCCCAGGCAAAGAGCAAGCAACAAGATACTAAAAAGTATTGCTGTATTTTTAGCCTACGCTATAGGTGGAATAATCGGTGCATTTCTACTCCTAAATTTAGGTTTGAAATTTCTACTTGGTGATTTTTTAGAATCATGCGCTGTTACGCCAAAAGTTGAGTATGCGAAATCAATACCACAAAATAGGCTTGAAAATCTTTACTACCAAATAGAAAAAATATCATCTGAACTAGATTCTACGTACGACCTAAAATATGAAAATATAAAATATCCTCAGATCTCAGACATCAATTTTTCCTTCATAAGAAAACATTCCGAAGATAAAGTCCACATGATGCTCGGAGGTTGTGTTGATAACAAAGTTTTCATGTACTTTGAAGGCCTTAAAGTTTCATCTACAGAACAAGCCCTTCGCAAGATAACCCTCTCTTGGGGCGAATATCCTCAGGTTGAAGAAACCCTATGGAAGAAAAAAATTAATCACTAGATAACACTTGTCGATCGGGATAGCGGCCGTCCCTAAGCCATAACCTGACAATATATATGTTAGCTTACACTGCGCCAAGTCAATCTGGTTACTCAATATCGCGGTATAATATCCTAATGACTTCTTATCCAAACAAAGGCTTATACGCCATCACCAACAACGATGATTCATTAACGAATGTCGAAGCTGTTTTAAACGCTGGTGCAAGGTTTCTGCAATATCGAGAGAAACAATCCCCTAATCTTGATCACGCAAAAAAATTAAGATCTCTTTGCACAACTTATCAAACTCGCTTCATCATCAATGACGATCCTGAATTCGCTCTCTCAGTAAAGGCCGACGGTGTGCATATAGGTGAAGATGATGATTCTTATCAGCACGCTAGAGATTTACTCGGTGATGACGCTATCATCGGCATCTCTTGTTATGACTCGTTGGATCTTGCGCTCAGTGCTAAAAAACTAGGTGCAGATTACATCGCGCTTGGTGCTTTTTTTCCTTCACAAACGAAACAGACCACACGCCGAGCAAGTATTGAACTCTTAATAAAAGCAAAACAACAACTTTCTGTACCTGTTGTTGCTATCGGCGGAATTACCACGGAAAATGCGCCACCTTTAATCGCCGCTGGCGTCGATTATATCGCTGCGATCAACAGTGTATTTGGGCATGAAGAACCCGGCGTTGCTGCAAAACAATTTACAGATTTATTTAAATAGAATTTAGAGGACTAAGCATGACTCGCTCACAAGAACTTTTCCAACAAGCACAAAAACATATTCCGGGCGGCGTTAATTCACCAGTGCGAGCGTTTAATGGAGTCGGTGGTGCTCCGATCTTTTTCAAAAAAGCTAAAGGCGCTTATCTGATTGATGATGATAATAATCGCTATATCGACTATGTCGGCTCATGGGGACCGATGATCGTTGGTCACGCGCATCCTATGGTGATCTCTGCTGTACAAGAAGCGGCCGCAAATGGGCTCAGCTTTGGAGCACCGACTGCAATCGAGATCGTGCTGGCTGAAATGGTGTGCCAAATCATACCTTCCATCGAAAAAGTGCGCATGGTCAGCTCCGGCACTGAAGCTACCATGAGCGCGATCAGGCTGGCCCGTGGTTACACAGGACGCGATAAAATCATTAAATTTGAAGGTTGTTATCACGGCCATGCCGATTCGCTTTTAGTTAAAGCGGGATCAGGCGCTCTGACATTAGGCGTTCCTAGCTCTGGTGGCGTGCCCGATTCTCTGGCTCAACATACGATCACCCTGACTTATAACAACATTGCTGAAGTGGGCAAGGTTTTTTCAGAGATAGGTGATGAGATTGCTGCTGTTATCGTTGAACCCGTCGCGGGTAATATGAATTGTATTCCACCAGTCACTGGTTTTCTTGAAGGATTGCGTTCGGTCACAGAAAAGCATGGAACGGTTCTGATTATGGATGAAGTCATGACGGGATTTCGTGTTGCACTCGGTGGCGCACAAGGTCATTACGGCATTACGCCTGATCTGACTACGCTAGGCAAAATTCTTGGCGGTGGTATGCCGGTTGGTGCATTCGGTGGTAAAAAAGAAATAATGGACCATATCGCCCCTGATGGACCTGTTTATCAAGCCGGAACATTGTCAGGAAACCCTGTTGCTATGGCTGCCGGACTTGCAACATTGGAACTGATCAATAAACCAGACTTTCATAAAGAACTCTCAGCAACCGCTAAAAGTTTGATGCAGGGTATTCAAGCTGCGGCAGATAAAGCAAACATTCCTTTAACCACTAATCAGGTCGGTGGTATGTTTGGGATTTTCTTTACTGAGGAAAAAAATATAACGTCATTTGATCAAGTGATGAAGTGTGATCAAGAACGTTTCAAAAAATTCTTCCACGGTATGTTGGAAGAAGGTATTTATCTTGCTCCTTCAGCGTTCGAAGCTGGCTTTGTTTCAAGTAAACATACCAGCAAAGAAATCGCTGAAACCATCGCAGCGGCCGAACGCGTATTTACTACCTTATAAGCTTTAACTTCTCTGAACGTCAGGCATAAAAAAACCCGGAGGAAATTACTTTCATCCGGGTTTTAAGTACGGTCTAAATCTTAACGATTCATGATGTACATTGTTACTTCAAAACCGAATCGTAGATCTTCGTATGCTGGTGTTTCCCATTTCATAGTATTTCTCCTAATAAAGTTAATAAAGTCACTTGAGTTGTCTTTATAGCAAACTACTTTGCCTGCTTGTAGTTAGATATAGCATCTGGCATGCCAACTTATTAAAATTTTACTTGCCGAAAACACATAGTCTATATTTATCAATGATTTAAATGATGGAATATCATTCCAACTTCATTAATATCAGCTCTTAACAAAACAAACTTAAAGCTAAAGTGGTCTATAGCAACCACCGAACTGGTTCTCTATAACCAGTTGGTTGATTTTCTTAACAGCATGTTTTCTGGGTGTTGGATCTAAGTTGTTGTAATATTGCTGCCAATCAATCAAAAATAATAATCCCGTTTCGGCTTGCTGCTAACAACGGCGGAGAATAATATGAAAATCGTAATTGCTTCCGACTCCTTTAAAGAAAACTTGACCTCCTTACAAGTTGCCACTCATATCGAGAAGGGAATTCACAAAGTTCTACCGAAAGCCAAATGTACAAAGGTGCCGATGGCTGATGGTGGCGAAGGCACTGTTCAAGCATTAGTCGATGCAACACAAGGCAACATTATTCGTAAGAAAGTCACTGGGCCGGATAACATTCAAGTCACAGCGCGTTATGGCATTTTGGGCGATGGTGTAACCGGTGTGATCGAAATGGCCGAAGCATCAGGCTTACACCTGACAAGCAGGGAAAGCCGTAACCCACTTAAAATGACCAGTTACGGCACAGGAGAGCTGATCGCCGATGCGATGAAAAAAGGTATTGAAACGATTATTATTGGTCTTGGAGGATCAGCAACCGTTGATGGAGGTGCTGGTATGGTTCAAGCTCTGGGCGTACGTTTTTTAGATAAATCGGGTGAAGAGATTACTGAAAATCTCGGTGGCGGCATGCTAAAAAATATCGCGACAATCGATATGTCTCAAGTCAATCCTTTAATAAAAAAAACCAAAGTAATCATAGCTTGTGATGTTGTTAATCCTTTAGCTGGTAAAAAAGGCGCGGCTTATGTTTTTGGCCCACAAAAAGGTGCGACACCTGCTCAGGTAAAAACTCTGGATGACAACCTTAAATACTTTGGTCAATTACTCAAAACACAGTTGAAGAAAGACGTTGCTACAAAACCTGGCGCGGGCGCAGCGGGTGGCCTTGGTGCCGCATTAATGGCCTTCACTCGTGCGACGACAAAGCGTGGTGTTGATCTGGTTGTTAAAGTTGTCGAGTTGGAAAAACATCTGAAAGGAGCTGATCTGGTGATCACCGGAGAAGGTCGTATCGACTTTCAAACAGCTTTCGGCAAAACGCCCGCAGGCGTCGCGAAAGCAGCGAAGAAATTTAAAGTACCAGTCATCGCAATCGGTGGTGCATTGGCTGATGATGCACCGGGTGTCTTTGAGCATGGGATTCACGGCTTGGATTCTGCCGTTTGCCAACCTATGTCGCTAGAAGATGCTTTAAAAAATTCTAAAAAATATTTAGAATTTGCTGGCGAACGCGTGATCCGTACTGTTCTGATCGGTCAAAAAATGGCACGTGAAAAATAAGGTCTCAAAGCGCCTGATCAACCTAAAGTGGTCCGGCGCTTTTTTAGATTAGTTTGAGTTTTAAAATACTTTAACAGTAGTCGATTTAAAGTTAACCCAAATATCACTTCCAATATTTATCGACATTTCCGACAAAGATTGTCGCGTTATTTGTACGTAGAATTTTTCACCCGCATCAACCGTAATCCAAACCCTGCCTTTATCTTCAGATATGGCAATAACTCTACCTTGAAAATTATTTCGAATACTCGACACTAAAGACTCATTTGAAAGTACGATCTCCGCAGGATCGACGACGAGTCTTTTCCCAGACTTAATATCTTCTGGCACATAAATATCTATTTTCCCAGTAGAAAAATAATGTGCTTCTATCTCACCATAGAATAGATTTAATAATGGTGAGTTAACAACATTTCCTCCAAGTAAACTGACACAGTCACTGGCGACAACCAATCCTTGTAATTGATCATGCGTACTCAAAACGACTGTTGTATCAAACTCATTGGTTAACTTAGCCAGTAAAAACTCAAGCTGTTCAATACTACTCTGATCAAGATATGAGAAAGGTTCATCCAACAATAAAACTTCTGGCTGTAAAGCAAGCGCCCTTGCTAAAGTGACTTTTTGAGCCTCACCACCCGATAACTTTCTTACATTACGATCAGAAAAATCACTAATCCCAACCATTTCCATCGCCTGCTCTGCCTGTTGAATCTGCAATGCTTTAGAGAAACCATGAAACTTCAAACCGAGTAAAACATTTTCCAACACAGACCCACGTAATAAGTAAGCATTTTGTGAAACAAGCGCGACCCTTCTGCGTAACTCAAGTTGTACTTTTTCTTTTGTATCCTCTGTGAAAAATGAAACCTGACCCGATGTTGGTTTTTCTAAAAAAGCCAATAGGTTTAATAGGGTGGTTTTACCTGATCCGTTACTACCAATTAAACTCGTTATCTGATTTTTTTTTATTTTTAAGTGAGGAATTTCTAAAGCTACTCGCTCGAAATATTCATAACGAATATCTGTCAGTTCATAAGCCATTTCTTTATTTTGGCTCATTGGCTTCTTCCCTGTTTAGAAAGAAGCTGTAAACCAAGATTAACGATAAAAGCAATGGTTAATAAAAGGAGACCCAACGCAAGTCCTAACTCAAATTCCCCTTTACTTGTTTCCAATGCGATCGCCGTGGTCATAGTTCGAGTAAATCCCTCAATATTGCCACCCAACATCATCGCCGCACCAACCTCACCAATCGCTCGTCCGAAACCCGTCACCACCGCCGCAAGTACCGCAAGACGTGTTTCGCTGATCACTTGCGTTGCCAGTTGTAATTTATTTGCGCCTAACGATTTTAAGGTAGGAACCAATCGCTCATCCGATGACTGAACGGCGGCGATGGTTAAATTAAGAATAATGGGCAAGATCAAGATACATTCTGCGATCACGACCGCAGCGGGGGTGTAGAGTAAACCGAGATCGCCAAGCGGTCCTTGCCGAGTGAGCAAACCATACAACAAAAGCCCGATAACGACCGTCGGCATGGCCATCAAGGTATTGAGGATTTGTTGCAGAAAGGGTTTGCCACGAAATTCGTTTAGAGCAATGGTTATTCCTAGTGGTATAGCCATCAGTCCTGCAAAAAAAGCCGCTAATAAAGAGACTTTTAAAGACGTCATCACGATCAGCCACACTTCCTGATCAAGTTGAAAGATCAGATCAAATGCAGCTGATAATGATTCAGAAAAATAACCCAAGTGGAAACCTAAGTCAGTTCGCCAGTGATCACATATTTCATGATTTCAACAATTTCTTCTGGTGTTTGTGCAACGGCGAGTGCGGCGGCATCAACCTCTTTTAAAGGATGTGTGAGATCAGGATCGTGCAAGCTGATCAAAGATTTCCCCAAGGCTGCGGCATAACCAGCATCAAACGCAGCGTTCCACTGCTTATATTTATCACCAAAACGAACCACTACAACGTCAGCTCGTTCGATGAGGGTCCTAGTGCGGATTGAGTTAATTTTCGAGGCCTTGTGATCTTTCCAGAAATTGCTTTCTTCGGCTCCTAAGATCTTCTCTCCACAATCATCACTTGAAGCGTGATCAGTGATCGGAGTCGATAGGGTCACTGGCAATCCTGCCGCTTTAATTCCCGATTCGATTCTTTCTCTCCAGTCACTATGAATTTCGCCCGAAAGGTAAAGATTCCAGTTCATGTTTTCTCCATCTAATTATAAAATAGTCAAAAATTGCCTACGCATGGTTTTCGCCACGCCGCAGATATACACTAAGTTTAATGAATCCTATGACATCAATCCAACCCATTACCCAAGAGCAGCAAGATTTAGTTCGTGATCGCTCTCATGAGTTAATCAATACTGCCGCTGTTGAACTCGGAAAAAAAATCCCAGAAATCGACATTCATTTTGACCTATCAGGTCGTTCAGCAGGTATGTATTGCTCACGTGCGCGACTCCGTTGGATCCGCTACAACCCTTTTATTTTCGCAAAATACTTTGATGAGAATTTTAATAATACTATTCCACATGAGGTCGCCCACTATTTAACCCATGTGATGATGGGCCGAAAACGAGCCGCTCCTCACGGTCCCGAATGGCAATCCATGATGCAATTATTAGGTTCAGAACCTGAAATAACACATAAATTTGATCTGGAAGGCGTTCCCGTTAAAAAACAGCGCCGCCATCTCTACCGCTGTGGCTGTCAGGATCATCAGCTCAGCAGCACACGTCATAACCGTATTCAACGACAAAAACAACATAATTACTTTTGTCGTCACTGTGGAAATACTTTGAGTCTCGTGCAAGCAAATGTTGAGGGCCTATGATGGGGAAAATCATTCCCTTTAAAAAACCACCTCTGGCTAAAAAAGCCAAAGCCCACACAATGTGTAAGAGTAATCTGCATAAATGGCAGATCGTCACTGAAAAGAAATTTGCTGTGAATCAAGGAAAACTCGTAACCTTGTTTCGTTGTTCTCGCTGCGGAAAAGAGAAAACAAAAAATCTATAGAGCAACTTAAACCTGAGAATAATTTTTGTCCACGGATCCATTACTTAATACTTAATTAAAAAAACATAAAAAGATAGACTCATGCCGATTGTTTCGTGATAGGATTCGGCCGTCTTCATTACCTCCGAAATAGATGAAAACCATGCCAAGCAGAATTCGTGAAATACCCTATAATTATACTTCATTTTCGGATCGTGAAATTGTGATCCGCTTCCTCGGTAAACCCATGTGGGATGCTATCGAGGCTTTACGTCATAAACGCCGCACTGGCCGATCAGCACGCATGTTATTTGAAGTGCTCGGCGATATGTGGGTGATCTCACGTAATCCTTTTATCCAAGATGATTTATTGGAAAATCCAAAACGCTGGGAATCACTCCGTCACGCACTTCATCATCGATTAGATCAAATAAGTGAGCGAGCTAAAAGCAACGAGTCACCACTCGCCTCCGAACTGGTTGAAAGTACCCGTAAAGCAGTCACCACATTTGAAACTGACTTGTTCACGATGGCCGACCGTCGTAAACAAATCCTGCCACGACTAGCCAAAGTAACAAAGAAGCATAATATTAAATTTGATGGTCTCTCACGCGTCACCCACGTCACCGACGCAACTGATTGGCGTGTAGAGTTACCCTTATTGGTCGTGACGCCAGATACCGAAGCAGAAATGGCTGGCATTATAGCCACGTC
This sequence comes from uncultured Pseudomonadota bacterium, assembly GCA_913058255.1. GTDB lineage: Bacteria > Pseudomonadota > Gammaproteobacteria > CAJXQU01 > CAJXQU01 > CAJXQU01. The sequence goes on from CAJXQU010000003.1 coordinate 18,415, forward strand.
CATTGAACTTGGTTTGACGGTCATCCCGCGTGGTGGTGGTACGGGCTATACTGGTGGCGCAATCCCATTGTCAGCTGAGAGTGTTGTCATTAACACAGAGAAGCTTGATACGCTAGGTGATGTTATTTATAAAAAGCTTCCCGGTCGTGATGGCGAACCGGTCGCAACCGTTCGTTGTGAAGCTGGTGTTGTAACGCGTCGTGTTTCGAACCTTGCTGGACAACAAGGATTAGTTTTTGCGGTTGATCCAACCTCACAAGACGCCTGTACTATCGGCGGTAATGTCGCAATGAATGCGGGTGGTAAAAAAGCGGTCTTATGGGGTACTACGCTCGATAATCTAGTCTCATGGAGAATGGTTACGCCTGACTCAAAGTGGATCGAGGTTGAGCGTTTAGATCATAATCTTGGCAAGATCCATGTGATCGACATGGCTCACTTCCAAATCACACGTTATGAGGCCGATGGCCAAACGCCAGTTAGCCAACCAGAAAAACTCTCAATTCCTTCAGTACAGCTTCGCAAATCTGGTTTAGGTAAAGATGTCACTAATAAGTTTTTAGGTGGGCTTCCAGGCATCCAAAAAGAAGGTTGTGATGGTCTGATCACATCCGCTGTTTTCGTCTTACATCGAATGCCGAACCACACTCGCACCGTCTGTTTGGAATTTTTTGGCCAAGATCTCAGCAAGGCGGTTCCGGCTATTGTCGAAACCAAAGCCTTTATGGACAAAAACGAACATGTCGTTATGGCTGGCATGGAACATCTCGACGAGCGCTACGTTCGTGCAGTTGAGTATTCCACTAAAGCACCACGTCCAGGTCTGCCGAAGATGGTCTTATTGATCGATATTACTGGCGATGACGAAGATGCGGTGGCGAAAGCTGGTTCGGAAATCGTCCGCTTGGCAAATGCTCGAGATGCAGAAGGCTTTATTGCTGTTAGCCCAGAAGCTCGTAAAAAATTCTGGGCCGATCGCGCGCGTACTGCCGCCATCGCTCGTCATACCAACGCCTTCAAAATCAACGAAGATGTCGTGATCCCACTGGATCGCTTATCTGAATATAACGATGGCATTGAGCGGATCAATATTGTGCAGTCGACGCGCAATAAGATGAAAATACTGACTGAAGTCTGTGAGTATTTAGCCACATCTCCCTCCGAGATCGAGCTAATGGGGACAGTAGAAGCACCAAAAAATGTTAATGACGAGATCTTGATCAACAAGGTTGAAAGCGCACGTACGCTTCTAGCAGAGGTACGACAACGTTGGGAGCAGGTACTAAACAACCTTGACTCGCGCGCATCTGAACATAGGAATCTACTCGCTAATGATGTTGAATTCTCTGATGACGAAAGCTTATTCAGGATCATGCAACGTCGTGATCTGCGCATTTCTTATCGCAAGGAAGTTGAAAAGCCGTTAAAGGCGATCTTTCAAGGTGAAACTTACGAAGCGCTTTACAATAAGCTTGACGGTATTCATAAGACAATTCGTGCAAACCGTTTGTTTGTCGCGACACATATGCATGCTGGCGACGGCAATGTTCATACGAATATTCCTGTCAACTCTAGTAATTACGACATGATGCATGAAGCTGAACTGATCGTCGAAAAAGTGATGGGCTTAGCGAATCATCTCGGTGGCGTTATTTCTGGTGAGCACGGTATTGGTTTAACCAAAATGCAGTTCCTTGACGAGGCGACCATTACTGCATTTGCTGGTTATAAGGAAAAAGTCGATCCCAATGGCCATTTCAATGCAGGTAAGTTACTAGCAGGCTCCGGATTAGAGAATGCTTACACACCATCTTTGCAGCTGGTTCAGCAAGAAGCTTTGATCCTTGAGGCCAGTGATCTGAACGAGATCAATGACGACATTAAAAATTGTCTGCGTTGCGGTAAGTGTAAACCCGAATGCACAACCCATGTTCCACGGGCAAACCTCCTCTATTCTCCTCGAGATAAAATCCTCGGTACAGGATTGATCATGGAGGCATTCTTATACGAAGAACAAACTCGACGCGGTGTTTCCGTAAGACATTTTGATGAGATGAATGATGTTGCTGATCATTGCACCATTTGTCATCGCTGTGTAACGCCTTGTCCCGTCAATATTGACTTTGGTGATGTTACCGTCAAGCTGCGCGCAGTACTCAAGAAGCAAGGTAAGCGCAAACTTAGCCTAGGAACATTGGCTGGTATGACCTACCTAAATGCAACCGATCCAAGGGTTGTTAAGACGCTACATAAGGGCATGATCAATTGGGGTGCAAAAGGTCAACGGTTAGGGCATAAATTAGCAAAAACCGCTGGACTGCTCGGCAACAATAAAAAAAGACCTCTGCCGACGACCGGTAAAACACCAGTGCATGAACAGATTGTGCACTTTATGAAAAAACCGATGCCAAGAAATTTACCATCAAAAACCGCCCGCGCAATGCTAGGGGTCGAAGATGACAAGATGATCCCGATCATACGTAATCCACAAAAAGTTACAGAAAACAGTGATGCGGTGTTTTATTTTCCAGGCTGTGGATCAGAACGATTATTTAGTCAGGTTGGGTTAGCCACCTTAGCAATGCTCTACGAGGTTGGTACAGAAACCGTATTACCCCCAAGCTATTTATGCTGCGGGTATCCTCAAACGTCCAGTGGAGATATCGAAAAGGGGAATTCTATCTCGACAGCGAATCAGATTTTATTTCATCGTATGGCCAATACTCTGAATTATATGGATATTAAAACCGTGATCGTTTCCTGTGGTACCTGCATGGATCAACTACTCAAATATCAATTTGAATCGATCTTCCCCGGCTGTCGTTTGTTAGATATTCATGAATATTTGATGGAAAAAAATGTCAAGATGGAAGGTGTCGATGGAGTGCAATACCTCTACCACGAGCCTTGCCACACGCCGATGAAAACCTATCAAGCAACCTCTGTAGCAGAAAGCCTGTTGGGTAAAGAAGTGACCTTAAGTGACCGCTGTTGTGGTGAAGCAGGAACTTTCGCAACCGCTCGGCCGGACATCGCTTCACAAGTGCGCTTTAGAAAAGAAGAAGAGATCACCAAGGGAATTCAAACCCTCATAGGTGAAGATAAAGCCGTCGCGAATAATGTAAAAATGCTCACTTCTTGTCCTGCTTGCGTGCAGGGTTTGTCACGTTACGCTGATGATACTGGTTTAGAAACTGACTATATTGTGGTCGAAGTTGCCAATAGTGTACTAGGTGAAAATTGGCAATCTGAGTTTATTGAAGCAGTAAAAGAAGGGGGAGTTGAGCGAGTTCTACTCTAGGGTAATTCTCAAAAGCGGCCTGCATCATGGGCGAGGGTTTACTCATCAACCCTCGCCCATCGTTTTCATATATTTATGAATCCACGTTCAGTACTTGAAACGTCTATATTTTTCTAAAAATCAAAGAAGCATTAGTGCCACCAAACCCAAAACTATTCGACATTACTGTCGTCAGACCAGCATTCTCGACTGTTTCATGAACAATCGGCATACCTTCCGCATTAGGATCAAGCTCTGTTATGTTTGCAGATGCCGCAAGAAAATCATTGTCTAACATCAATAATGAATAAACTGCTTCATTAATACCTGCCGCTCCTTGAGCATGGCCAGTTAATGATTTTGTCGAACTGATTTTAGGAATAGCCTTTCCTGCAAAAGCTTCTTTTACAGCATCCAACTCAACCGTATCACCCGCTGGAGTGGCTGTTCCATGTGCGTTGATGTAATCAACCTCTCCATCAATATCGACCATAGCCAGCTTCATGCAGTTAACGGCGCCTTCACCAGAAGGCTTAACCATATCTTCACCATCAGATGCCGCGCCATAACCAACTAGCTCGGCATAGATCTTCGCACCTCGAGCTTGTGCATGTTCCAGCTCTTCAAGTACTAACATACCGCCACCGCCAGAGATTACAAAACCATCCCGTTGCGCATCATAAGGCCGGGAGGCCGTTGCTGGGGCATCATTATATTTAGAAGATAAAGCTCCCATGGCATCGAACAAAATTGTCAGCGACCAATGCAACTCTTCGCCGCCACCTGCAAACATGATGTCCTGTTTACCCATCTGGATAAGTTCAGCAGCGTTACCAATACAATGTGCGCTGGTAGCACAGGCTGAACTGATAGAGTAGCTGGTTCCTTTGATCTTATAGGCCGTACTCAAATTCGCGCTAGTAGTACTGCCCATAGTACGAGGAACGAGAGTTGGTGATACTTTTCGAGCACCCCTATCTCTCAGCGTATCTACAGCGAGCAATATATTCTCGTTCGACGCACCACCTGAACCTGTGATAATTCCCGTGCGAGGATTAGAGATATCGTTATCTTCAAGCCCAGAGTCAGCTATTGCTTCAGTCATCGCGATATAGTTGTAGGCTGCGGCATTACCCATAAAACGCATCAGTTTACGATCGATGTGTTCTGTTGGATCAAGCTTAATACTGCCATGTATATGCGATCGAAAACCAAGGTCTGCATATTCCTGACAAAATTCAATTCCCGATCGTCCCGTCCGAAGCGACTCAGTCACTTCTTCTTTGTTATTACCAATGCTTGAAACGATCCCCACACCAGTTACAACCACTCTTCTCATTTTGATTTACCCATCTTTAAGCAGACTCCTCTGACTTAAATTCTAATCCAATCTGATCTTGAAGCGACTCAGACTTAAAAGTTCTCAGTTGATGTAAAAAGCCCTACTCTCAGGTCTTTTGCGGTATAAATTACTTTACCATCAACTTCCATTACTGCATCTGCAACGCCCATATAAAGCTTTCGCATGATAACTCTTTTCATATCAATACGATAAGTCACTTTTTTGTTTTTCGGAGTTACCTGTCCTGTGAATTTTACCTCACCAACACCCAAAGCTCGACCTCTTCCAGGACCTCCGCGCCAACCAAGATAAAATCCGATCAATTGCCATAAAGCATCCAGTCCTAAACAGCCTGGCATAACAGGATCACCAATAAAGTGACATCCAAAAAACCATTGTTCTGGATCAAGATCAAATTCAGCGATCAACTGTCCTTTACCATCTTTACCACCGCCTTCAGTAATTGAAGTGATGCGATCGACCATTAACATCGGAGGATTCGGTAGTTGGGCATTACCAGGGCCAAAAAGCTTACCTTCTGCACATGCGAGAAGATCTTCATAACTAAACTGATCTCGGTCCATTAGCGTTACTATTTCCTGTTCTGGTTTCATTCTGAGCGGCTTTTCCTAGTAAAAATATTTAGCAAGTATCTTAACCCATTCTATTGAAACAGGCACTTCATTAAATGTTTTATGAAAACTGTCGATAGCATTGAAAACTATCTTTTACGAACTATTGGAGCCCCTAGTATGGACGTGGCAACCCGAAATATTGGTCGAGAACGTATTCTAGTTGTCGATGATGAAGCTTTAAATCTCGAAATTATCGCAGATTATATGGAAGAAACAAATTACGAGCTTATTGAAGCTCAAGATGGTTTTGAAGCATGGGAAATTCTTAAGGATTCTCCAGAGAGCATTGATCTTGTCTTACTTGATCGTATGTTACCTGGGCTCAATGGGATGCAAATCCTTTCCAAGATGAAAGAGCATACCGTTCTAAAACATATCCCAGTCATTCTGCAAACAGCAAAAGCCGCAAAAGAAGATGTTCTGCAAGGCATGCAAGCCGGGGCTTTTTATTATTTGACTAAACCTTTTGAAGAAGAAATGTTGATTTCCGTTGTCAAAACGGCTCTTGATGAGCGGCGGTATTATGTCTCTTTACAAGAAGAATTAAAAAAGACATCGGGAACACTTTCTTTAATGAAAGATGGCTGTTTTCAATTCAAAACACTAAAAGAAGCACAAAACCTCGCTCTATTTATATCTAATGCCTGTCCAAACCCTGAACAAAGTCTGACCGGACTATCTGAACTCATGGTCAATGCCGTCGAACACGGAAACCTCGGTATCACCTATGCTGAAAAAACAGAATTAGTCAATGAAAATCGTTGGGAATCGGAAGTTCAACATCGACTAACTCAGCCTGAATATTCAGAGAAATCAGCACGACTTCTTTTTCAGCTAAACGACAATTACATACAAATTAGCGTCGAAGATATGGGGACTGGATTTAACTGGCACGATTATCTAGAAATAGCTATAGAAAGGGCTGCCGATAATCACGGCAGAGGAATTGCTATGGCCAAAGTCATCAGCTTTGATTCTATCGAATATCACGGTATAGGTAATAAGGTTACAGCAACGATCAATTTTCAAAAAACTTCCGTTGAAACTATAGAGCAGCAGGAAGAGTTGGTAGCAATTTAGTGAACTCTAAACTCGTAGAGGTTGACCCTTCCTCTTCGAAGCTGAAAGTCAGCTTTCTACATAGCTTCGCCTTTCGTATCCCCGCTATTCTTATCATTATGTTTTTTTTGATGATCGCGACGCTTAGTATTACCTTATCAATTTTTGCTAAACCACTACTAGAAAAACAAATTTTCAGACTATTTGAGCAAACCAGTAATACCATGGTTGCCGAGTTAGGACGCAGAATTGCAAAAGCTGAAACTATGGCAAAAGCTCTCGCCAATATCGCAGAAAAAGCGCCCAAAAATGACCAGTTACACATTGATTTATTAAAAGCCGTTATCAACGATGAAGGTTCTGAAACATATATCGCAGGTGGTGGTATTTGGCCTGAGCCCTTGCTTTACTCCCCTCAGAAAGAACGGCGAAGTTTTTTTTGGGGACGGAACCAACAAGAAAAACTCGACTTCCTTGATCATTATAATGCCCCGTCTAGTATAGATTATCACCAAGAGTCATGGTACACCGTTGGTATTGACAAAGAAGAAGGCAAGACCTTTTGGTCAAGCTCCTATGTTGATCCTTACTCTTCTCAACCTATGGTTACCTGCACCGTTCCCATGTACCGCGATAACCAATTCTATGGTGTTGCGACGATTGACTTAAAACTGAAAGGTCTAAAAGATTTTTTTGCTCAAACATCCTCTGAATATGAAGGGTATGCTTTTGCAGTTGATCAAACAGGACATTTGATTTCATTCCCTCTAGAGGACATCAACCAGACTCCTCTCCAAGCAACAGGGTCGCATGAGGATTCAAAAATAAAAGAGTTTATCCATTTAAACGACTTTTATAAAAAACTACCCGCATACCAACCTATCAATAGAGCACTATCAGTTTCTATAAGCCAGCAACACAATTCGTCCAAACAACAAAAAACGGCCCCCTCAACACTGCATCAAAGCCATCAAGGTAGTAACTACATTATTGATAATGACCCCGTTTTAAAAACAAAATCTGTCGCCAGAATAATTTCCATGCCCGATCTGGGTTGGAATATCGTTACTGTAATGCCGTATAAGCACGTAACATTCATCTCAGACATGGTCCAACATTCAGTATTGATAACAACCTTAATCACTCTTGGCTTCGTTGCTCTGTTCATTATTTTATTACTTGAAAGCCTATTGATACGCCCCATCCATAGAATGACCGAGCAATTAAAAGGGCCATTCCTCAGTAGGTTAGATGAACCGAAAAATGATTCACACTATAATGAGCTAGGCTTATTCGCCCACTGGTATAACAATAGAAACGATCAATTAGCAATGGCACTGGATGAATTGCAAAGTGCAAGAACGCAACTTGAAGAACAAGTTGAATTAAAAACATCTGACTTACTACATGCAAAAGAAAAAGCAGAGTTAGCCACACAAGCAAAATCGCTATTTTTAGCTAACATGTCGCATGAGCTAAGGACTCCTATGCACGCCATACTAAGCTTTTCCAAACTAGGAATGAAAAAATCAAGCGAAGAAAATAGCTTAAAAATAAATAATTATTTTATGCGAATACGAGAAAGTGGTGATCGCTTAATGAACTTATTAAATGATTTACTTGATTTTGAAAAATTAAATACCAACAAGATGCCTATTATATTAGAAGAGAACGATCTATTCATTACCATCAGAAAATGCACTCAAGAATTTGAAGCCTATGCTGCAGAAAAGAATATTTCACTTGTTCTCAACAATATTGAGTTTCAAACAATGATTAGCCATGACAAGAATAGAATCACTCAAGTTATAGCAAACCTAATATCTAACGCTATAAAATATTCACCTAATACAAGCCAAGTTACGATTAACATTAAAGAAACCACCTGTAACACAAAACAAACAGAGACAGAGACAGAGGCCAGCAGCACATCAGCATTGCAAGTTTCGGTAATTGATCAAGGTATAGGGATCCCTCAGGAAGAACTTCAGTCAGTTTTTGATGAATTCACACAAAGCAGTAAAACTCGCTCTGGTACTGGCGGGACAGGACTTGGTCTAGCTATCTGTAAAAAAATCATCTCTGCACATAACGGATTTATCTGGGCAGACAACAACCCTTCTGGTGGCTCGACACTGCACTTTGTTATCCCTCAACAAACATCCGTAAGCACTGAAACATCAATGTAACCGAACAATTCAATTAAAATCTACTATCATGTGTCTCCTATGAAGAGACTCTTCACTCATTGGCTCACTCTACTTTCTCTGCTTTCAAGTGGTCTAAGCTTTGTACAAGCAAGTGAAGTTAAAATTGCAGCAGCAGCAAGCTTAACCTTTGTTTTGGAAAATATTGTTGATCAGTTTCAACAAGAAACTGGACACAAGGTTAAAGTTAGTTATGCATCTTCAAGCACACTTACTCATCAAATCATGCAAGGAGCTCCCTTTGAAATATTTTTGTCTGCAGATGAGTCATACGTTAAAAGATTACAAGAGAAAAATGTAACTAAAAATGATGGAAAGATATATGCGTATGGCCAACTCACCATATTCATTCCGAATGAGCAGCATAAAACCAGTGCAGCTCTTCCTAACCCAGATCTTTCCGAGCTGAAACTCGCACTAGAGAATAACACGATCAAACATTTCTCAATCCCGAACCCGGCGCTTGCTCCCTATGGGAGAATTGCAAAGCAAGCACTAGAACAAGCAAATATATGGAAAGAAATTTCACCCTTGCTCATACTTGGTGAAAATGCATCTCAAACAGCTATGTTTGTTAATACACAAGCTGTTGATGGTGCTTTGTTGCCTCATTCACTAGCGATTGTTTTACATCAAAAAGGCCTAGGCAATTTTCAGCTAGTCTCTAACAAGCTGTATTCAAGACTAAATCAGCGAATGCTATTATTAGATGGCGCGAGTGAAACTGCTCATCTTTTTTATAACTATCTGTTGCAAGACCGTGCACAAAAAATATTTGTAGAAAATGGACTTGGTTCTATTTTGTCTAACGTCGAAATAAAGAAATGATGGACTGGTCCGCATTTTTTTTATCTATAAAGCTCGCAGGGATCACAATGTTGATCCTCTTATTTGTTGGACTGACAATCTCAAGGTTTCTTGCATGGCGTCAATTTAGAGGTAAGCTAATCATAGAAGTTATCGTTGCCTTGCCTTTGGTTTTACCTCCGACAGTGTTAGGTTTTTACCTTCTATCTTTTTTCGGAAAAAATTCATGGTTTGGAAGTTTTTATGAACAAATAACAGGAAGCACTTTAGTTTTCTCATTTACAGGTTTGCTACTTGCTTCACTTATATATAGCTTACCTTTCGCTGTTCAACCCATGTTAAGAGCATTTGAAAATATTCCGAGTCAACTCAGAGAAGCAGCTTGGTGCAGTGGTCTAAACCGGTGGCAAACATTCATTAAAATAGAACTCCCATTAGCTTGGTCAGGTATCTTATCAGGAATGGTTCTAGCCTTTGCACACACTCTCGGCGAATTCGGTGTCGTACTTATGATTGGTGGCAATATTCCCGATGAAACTCGTACTTTATCAATTGCAATTTTTGATCGTGTACAGGCCTTTGATGAGCAGTCTGCTCAGCTAATGTCTCTGGTGTTATTACTGTTTGCCTTCATAACGATTAGTTTTGTTTTTTTATTAAATAAAAAAATAAGATGAACAAGCTAAGCGTTCAACTCAAAAATAAAAAGGGTATTCCTCTCGACCTAAATTTTGCCTGCGAGGCAGGGCAAGTGCTCGCATTAGTTGGACCTTCTGGTAGCGGCAAAACGACGGTTTTACGTTGCATTGCCGGTTTATTTGAAACAGATGAAGGCCAGATAAATTGCGATGGCCAACAATGGTTTGAAAGTAAAAAGAATATTTTCATACCCACGCAGCAACGACATGTTGGAATGGTCTTTCAAAACTATGCCCTATTTCCACACTTAACGGTAAAACAGAATATAGAGCTCGGTATGGAAAAACAATTCTCGTCTTCGACACAAGAGTTGCTATCATCAATGAATCTAGATGGTTTCGAAAATAGGATGCCTGCAACACTATCAGGGGGCCAACAACAACGTGTTGCTCTTGCTCGAGCACTGGCCAGACAACCCAAAGTATTGCTACTAGACGAACCCTTTTCCGCAGTTGATCAAGTGACAAAAAGGAAACTACGTTTAGAGCTATTAAAGCTGATCAGAAAGCTGAATATCCCAATCATTCTTGTCACCCATGACCTTGATGAAGCCGCAATGCTTGCGAATAAGATTTGTGTCTTACACAACGGAACAAGCCTGCAAACAGGCTCTCCAATAGAAGTTATGCGCAAGCCAATTTCAGCGACTGTTGCTAGATTAATGGATGTTAGAAATCTGTTTGAAGGCCGTTTGATAGCACAAAACTTAAAAAGTAAAAGCGTTATAATTTCATGGGCGGGGATAGAGTTTGAAGCATCTTATCAAACAGGATTTTCCGTTGATCAAAAACTAAACTGGAGTATTCCTGCCGATAAAGTTTTATTACACCGCCGAAGAAATCCTTCAAAGGGTGTTAGAGAAAATCCTGTCTCTGGCATAATTACAGAATTAGTGACTGTTGGTGGTGTTACTAATGTGATCATAGAACTTGCTAACGATTCCAAGATTAAACTTCATATGGACTTACCTTCACATGTTCTCGAAAGAAACCATCTCCAAGTAGATGAAAACATTAGCATGTCACTACTCAAAGATGCCATTCATTTAATGCCTCATTCCCACTCAAGTTCCCGATAAGCACGACTCACAGCTCTCTTATTCAAGTTGTCGAAGAATAACCAGTTAGGCCTTTCAGATTCCGCAACGATAGTGATCGCATCCTCCAAGAAAATGCCCTCAACAATCGCCTTGCGTGTCTCATCTATGAGGATTTTAAAATACTGCTGTTGAGGTTCCATTGCAGCTGGCCATACTGCGCTGGCAGGTCCATGTCCAGGGATAACTTGGGCATACTGTTGTCCATGCAGTTTCTCCATTAGTGAGAACCAACCCAACAAACTACCGTCCAATGAAGGAATTCGTTCCATAAACAACAGATCAGCAAGCCATAAAGTATTGGTTTTTATATCATGAATAGTCAGATCGGTTGATGTATGTGATTTAGGATTTGCGGTTAAAAGCAACTTACGATTACCCAAATCAATCTCCAAAAAATCTTCAACCAAGACATCCGGCCCAATAATCATATCGTCAGTTGGGTTCGCTCCTAAATCATTAGCAAAATTTTCAAGAAAAAATGCTTTATTCTGAAAAATAGCTTCTTCAAGATTAAGGTGACCTATGAACTGAGGTTTATCCTGTAGAAAGGCCGCATTTCCAAGGACATGATCAAAGTGAATGTGAGTATTGATCACATAACAAATAGGTAGATCCGTTTTAGATTTCACCGCAGAACGTAATTGGGCACCAATGGCAATCGAGCCTCCAGTATCGATCACTGCAACACATTGATCGCCTACTATAAAACCAATATTAGGTATGTCCGCATGATCGGTATGATCAATCTCAACATGGACACCTTGATGTACAAAAATACCTTGTGCAATCTCAGTAAGGCGAAAACCTGATATCCCCTCATCATTAACTATCTGAGTATCCGCAAGCACTAATGATTCAACTTCTTGTTTAGAATCGCCAGAATCACAAGCGGTAAGCCAACACACACACATAAGTAGAAAAAAATTACGCATCGAACTAATCTCCATCCAAAAACCTATAGGCCTTAATTAACTAAGCTATATTTATCGCACCACAATAGGCTATTTTGAAATAAACTGATAGAGAACGAACTCTCCATCATCGTATAATACTCCGATCAGACACTCTTAATTTAACAGTAGGATGTAACATGTCAGAATTCAATAACGTAAAAATCACCAAAAAAGCCAATGTCTATTTCGATGGAAAAGTCTCGAGTCGTTCAGTTCATTTTGAAGATGGCACACTGAAAACACTTGGTTTTATGCTACCTGGTGAGTACGAGTTCAATACGGTAGAAAAAGAAAATATGGAGATCATGTCCGGCAGTTTAGAGGTGTTACTACCGGGCTCTGTCAGCTGGCAAAAAATTCAAGGTGGGGAATCTTTTGACATATCTGCAAACTCAAAATTCAGCCTAAAAGTATCTGAAGCGACTGACTATTGCTGTTCTTTTATCAAGTAAGTTCGGCGATCTTTTATAAAAAACAGAAAATAGCGTACCACCACTCCATCGTCAGTTCATTGCGTAAGGTTCATATGCTTTAGTTGTTTTTATCACTTGATCGGGCAGGTGACTGCTCCAACGATACCTCGGTCGATCCAGCGCTTTTAATCGACCGAGGTATCGTTGTAAGCAACTTAGATCTTAAATTCTAATAAGTTATTTAAGATGTTCATCACCTAATCTACAGTCGATGTCAGCAGCGAGAATGATTACTTTCATAATGTTGCAAACTGTTTAAGAGCGTGAGAATCTACACCTCACGATCGTATATCGTCAAACGCATAAACACAGGGCTCATAACGTGAAAATCCAAAATATACTCGAATCCATCGGCAACACTCCGCATGTACGAATAAATAATCTTTTTGAATCTAAAGTTGAAGTTTGGATGAAACTGGAAAGAGCAAACCCAAGCGGCAGCATTAAGGATAGAATCGCACTATCCATGGTCGAGACTGCTGAACAACAAGGCTTGCTAAAACCTGATTCTGTGATCATCGAGCCAACCTCAGGCAATACAGGCATTGGCTTAGCAACTGTCGCCGCTGTAAAAGGCTACCGACTACTCTTGGTTATGCCGGAATCCATGTCCATCGAACGTCGACGTTATATGAAATCTCTAGGCGCTGAGCTCGTACTGACGCCACGGGAACTAGGCATGCCTGGAGCGATTGCCAAAGCTGAGGAAATTAAAGCTGCGGATCCCAAGTCTTGGATGCCGACGCAGTTTAATAATCCCGCAAACATCAACGTTCATAAAGAAACCACTGCGAAGGAAATTCTTGCAGACTTTCCTGAAGGTCTCGATTATTTGATCGCAGGTGTTGGCACTGGCGGTCATCTCAGTGGTTGCGCGACAACCTTAAAAGCAGTTTTACCAGAGCTGAAAGTTATCGCGGTAGAGCCAGAAAACTCCCCAGTGATCAGTGGAGGGAAGCCTGCTCCGCATATGATTCAAGGTATTGGAGCCGGCTTCATTCCTGAAAATTTACATACTGATCTCATCGACGAGGTGGTGCAGGTATCAAACCCTGCCGCCTTTGATTTCGCTCAACGCTGCGCCAAGCAAGAAGGGATTTTTGTCGGTATCTCGACAGGCGCATCTCTTGCTGCAATCAACAAAATTAAAAACAAACTCCCTGAGGGCAGCCGAGTTCTAACGTTTGGTTATGACACGGGAGAACGTTATTTGTCTGTCGAAGGTTTATTTGAATAACGCTTTGATAACAATCATTCAGACCAAGCTCACTCTTCGAAGAGTGAGCTAAACTCAGCATAACCTTCTGCCGCCAAGCTCTCTTTTGCGACAAACCGCAACGATGCCGAGTTAATGCAATAACGTTTACCTGTTGGTGCAGGTCCATCATCAAACACATGGCCTAAATGATTATCCGCAACCCCACTTCGTATCTCCGTTCGTACACCGAAAATTCCTCGATCAGCCTTCTTCACCATCGCACTCTCGCTGATCGCACGCGTAAAACTTGGCCAACCAGTACCCGACTTAAATTTATCGTTGGAACTAAATAAAGGCTCACCTGAAACAACATCGACGTAAATACCTTCTCGTTTGTTATCCCAATACTCATTTTTAAATGAACGCTCTGTACCTTCTTCTTGTGTCACATCAAACTGTAGAGGGGTCAGGCTTTGTTTTAACTCTTTGTCAGATGGTTTTTTATAATCTTGATGCTTTCGCAGCCATGCTGTAAAAAGCTCTTCACCTTTTGTACTGGCGACATGCTCGCTCTCAATCATTTCACTAGGTTCGCTAGAAACTTGAACCCCTATCAAAAAACTACCCAAAAATACGGCCGCTACCGCAATCGAAAACCACTTACCAAGTTCCATTATTTCCACCTTGTTTTCCTAATTAACCTGCAATTAAGACAGTGGATAAAACATTGAGTTCCTTCAATTAAATATTTTGTGGATAACGCCACCGCCCAAGCATATTTCGCCCTGATAGAAAACAACCGACTGCCCTGGCGTTACCGCTCGCTGTGTTTCATCGAATACAACCTTAACCAGGTCATCTCCGATGGGCTCGACAACACAAGGTTGATCCACCTGACGATACCGTGTTTTCGCCGTGCAGCGAAACTTGCCTTTTAGTTTATTTCGGGAAACCCAGTGTAGTTCCTTTGCCTCTAATCCTTGGCTAAACAACAATGGATGATCATGACCTTGTGCAGCGATGACAATATTTTTCTCGACATCTTTACCGACTACAAACCAAGGCTCTTCAGAGACACCTTTGACGCCACCGATCCCTAAACCTTTACGTTGACCAAAAGTATAGTACATCGCCCCTGCATGTTGGCCTATCACTTGCCCCTCCGGAGTTTTAATTTCGCCCACTTGAGCAGGGATATATTTACTCAGGAACTCTCTGAATGGCCGCTCACCAATGAAACAGATCCCTGTACTATCTTTCTTATCATGCGTAACTAAACCAGCTTTTTCAGCTAATTGCCTTACCTCTAACTTGTCTAACTCACCAACGGGAAACAATGTCCGAGATAACTCTTGTTGACCTAAAGTATAAAGAAAGTAGCTCTGATCTTTATTCTGATCTTTGCCTCTTAGTAGAAAAAAAACCTCATCTTTTTCAGCCACTCGAGCGTAATGCCCAGTCGCAATCTTTTCTCCGCCCAGATCAGTTGCATGTTCCAAAAAAGCTTTGAACTTGATCTCACGATTACAAAGGATATCAGGGTTAGGCGTCAAACCTTCAGAGTACTCTTTAACGAATCGCTCAAACACTTCTTCCCAATACTCTATCGAAAAGTTAACCGTGTTGAGTTTAATGCCGAGCTTATCGCAAATAGACTGTGCATCTTTAACATCTTCAGCCGCAGAGCAATATTCTTGAGAGTCATCCTCCTCCCAGTTTTTCATAAAAAGACCTTCAGTTTCATAACCTTGCTGTTGCAGCAATAACGCCGTAACAGATGAGTCTACTCCTCCAGAAAGGCCAACAATTATCTTTTCTTCTTTCTTCATGCCAACAGTATATCAACCTAAAGCTGCAAGATGGTTCAAATCTTGCTTTGATCGTTAAATAAAAATGAAGGGAAATAATTAACTCTCGTGCATGATAATAATAATTATAGAAAAATCCTTCTTGAGGAACAGGTCAAAGTACTTTACGACGGATGTCGATCATCCGTTATTGCATCCATTCTCATTAGTTTTGCCATTTTTACCACGCTAATTGCCGATATTGGAGGAAATATCTCTGCAGCAGTTTGGGTTTTCCCTGTTTGGGCAATTGCTTTTTTCCGTGGAGTCGATGCTTACCTTTATTCAAGAAAAAATAATAAATCACTTAATCACCGCATATTTTTACATAGATTCATAGCTGGCTCGACCATGGCAGCAATGGCATGGGGTTTATTATTTTGGAAACTATTCACTAACAGTTCTTCCGAGTATCAGATGTTTTCAATGCTGGTTCTTACTGGAATAGCTGCATTTGCTATCACGACACTCTCATATAGCTTAAAAGCAATCGTCCCCTTTTTACTATTAAGCATGCTACCCATAGAGATTCTGTTGCTACGAGAGAGCACCGAGTTTTATACCGCAATGTCAATCATTATTCCTATCTACATCATTATGCAGATAAGTGGTGCACGAAGAATTAACAAGAACTATCTTGAGAACATTCGTCTACAAATTGAATCCAAAGAAAAACAAATAGAGCTGACAAACCAGCAGTATGCCCTCGATCAACATGCCATCGTCAGCAAAGCTAATGTGCGAGGCAAGATTTCCTATGCTAATGATAAATTCCTAGAGCTAAGCCAATACTCAAACCAAGAAATCATCGGGCAAGATCATCGTATTTTACAATCGAATGAACATCCCTCTTCTTTTTTCAAGGATATGTGGTTCACCATTACAGAAGGGAAAGTTTGGAAAGGACAGTTAAAGAACCGTGATAAAGATGGCAACTACTATTGGATAGACTCTACCATTGTGCCCTTCTTAAATGCTAAAGGTGATGCCTACCAATATATCTCGATGGGAACTGAAATCACAGCATCTAAACAGAGAGAGCTAGAAACCATTAACGATAAAAATGATGCCCTAATTAGGGCTCAAGTTGCACAGATACTTCAAGAACAAACACCTCTTAAACAACGTTTGATCACTTTACTCCAGACAATTTCACAGGCAGAAGGCTTACATTTACAAGACAAACTAGGTGTGCTATTAATTTCTAAAGCCACAAAAGAACTAAAAAAGTTTGTTACTCATGGTTCTTTTCCAGCAGATTTCTCACATAAAAAAAAATGTCACGAATTAAACAATATTTGCAATCATAGCGTTACATCCGGCGAACTGATCATTACAGACCATTGCCTCATCGTCCCCGAGAATAAAAAAACGCCAACGAACACCCACGGTCATTACATCATACCTCTACGGCATAACGGAAAAATACTTGGCATTCTATTCATGTACACAATGCCTTACCCATCAAGGGTTCAATCCAGAATAGAGACTCTGCACTTTATTGGTGATTTACTAGGTGTCGCACTTGCAAATGAGTATGTTAAACAAGAACTGCAGCAGGCCAAGAAAAATGCTGAAGATATGGCCCAAGCAAAGTCAGATTTTCTCGCCAACATGAGTCACGAAATTCGAACTCCTATGAACGGTGTCCTTGGGATGCTTGATCTCTTGAATTGTTCTGATCTAAGCGAGCAATCTGCAAGCTATGTCAGTACTGCGCATGGTTCTGCTCGAATGCTGCTCAATGTCATTAACGATATTCTTGATATTTCTAAGATTGAATCAGGCAAGCTTCACATTGAAAAAATTGAATTTGACTTACGAGAAACCGTTGAAAACACTGCCGAACTCCTCGCAGAACTGGCACATAAAAAAGATCTTGAACTTTCTGTTTTTATTCCTCCAGAAACAAAAAATAGACTTAAAGGTGATGTTTTACGCCTTCAGCAAATACTCAATAACTTGATCAGCAATGCGATTAAATTTACTGCCATCGGTGAAGTTTTAATCCATGTTCGTATCATCGATGAAGATAGTAATTCAACAAAATTACGCTTCGAAATAAAAGATACTGGTATTGGAGTTCCTCCAAATAAACAAGATCAACTTTTTCAGGCTTTCACCCAAGCCGACACCTCAACAAGCCGAAAGTTTGGTGGCACAGGACTTGGTTTAGCGATATCAAAAAGTTTAGTAGAAATGATGGGAGGGGAAATTGGAATCATTAGTGCTGAAGGGAAAGGCTCCACATTTTGGTTTGAGCTGCCATTTCAGATCCTTACTTATGACACTCATCAAGCAGAAGACCTATCTCACCTGAAGATATTAACCATTAGCGATAAAAAGACTAACAGTTTAATCTTAAAAAAATATCTCGAAAATTGGAATATCGACAATGTTCTAGAAGTTAAGCCTAAAAATGCTTTAAAACAACTGAATGGTGCTTTAAAACAGAACAAACCATTCGATGTTTTGTTACTCGATGTGCAAATGCCTAACAACACATGCCAAGACTTAATATCAGAAATTCATCACAACCCATCATTTTCTAAGCTTAAATTTATTCTGCTCAGCCCTGTTAACTTCGACTCCAAAACGGAGCAGGATACTCATTTCGTTCGAACGCTCACTAAGCCTGTTAGGCAATCTTTACTATACGATGCCCTCGTTGCGCTCCAACATCAAACACCATTAATAAATGATCAACTCAAAGCCAACGCTTCCAAAGTATCTCAATTAGAAGGCAAGCTCCTGTTTGTTGATGACAACTTTGTCAATCAACAAGTTGGAAAAGAAATGTTGTTAAAACTTGGGCTTGATTTTGAAATCTGTTCGAACGGATTGGAAGCCCTCAACGCTAGAATGGAAGGTGAATTTGATCTGATTTTGATGGACTGCCAAATGCCTGTTCTTGATGGGTTTAAGGCAACCCAGCAAATTAGGTTATTTGAGACTGACACAACAAGCAGGCAAATAACAATCATCGCACTGACTGCAAATGCAATGCAGGGAGATCGTGAAAAATGTCTAGCTGCCGGCATGAACGATTACCTAGCAAAACCATATACTCTCCAGAGCCTTTTCAAAACATTATCTCAGTGGCTCCCTGTTATATCTAAAACCACCGAACATATTAATCAAAAAAGTAACGATGATACTCATAGTAAAAAGTTAATCGACACTAAAGAAACAATTGCACTAGCCGATATCATTAACATCACCAAATTTGAAGAAACACGAGAGCTTATGGGAGAAAACATGAGCTTAATCGTTAATGCTTTTATTGATTCAGGCACTCGCAATGTTGCTCAAATGCGAGAGAATCTAGCAGAAGGTGATTATAAAGGACTCCGCAACACTATTCATGCCTTAAAAGGTAGTAGTGCGGCCCTTGGCATACAAAAACTTTATGAATACTGTGATGCTGCAGAAATAGACTGCATATATGGTGTAACCGATAAGTTGGACGAGCATGTTGGGGAGATCGACCAATTATTCAATGAAAGTCAAACGGCAATAGATATGCTGATGACGGAGAAGGAAATCTAATTTTGAATGCGAGTATAAAAGCACGAAACAAACCTCTCATCCTCGTCGTTGATGCTGAGCTAGTGAATCGTATGCTTATACAAAAAGCCTTACAAAATGAAGGCTATGACGTGATCACGGCTGAAAACGGGCAACAAGCACTCGAACTAACAATACTACAGGCTCCTAGCGTGATCATTATGGATGCCATCATGCCCATCATGGATGGTCGAGAAGCTTGTGCCGCCATTCATAAACAAGAAAAAGGGCTTCACACACCTATTCTGATGCTCACAAGTATCGATGATGTCGACTCGATTGAAGCATTATTTAATCTCGGCGCAACTGATTTTATTATCAAACCGATAAATCTTTCTCTCCTCTGTCAACGCATACGCATCGCACTCAGAACTCAACAAACAGATATAGATCTTTATCAACACCAGCGGCGCCAAGCGCATGCAAACAAGGTTGCACGCATGGGATACTGGGACTGGGATATCACGAACAATTATCTTTACTGGTCAGATGAAGTCTACGATATTTTTTCAATAACACCTGGCGATTACTCAAATAATCGTGAAGCTTTTATGGCAATAACCGATGAAGATGATCAGGAAAAAATCAAGTTTGCTACCAAACAATCGCTTAAATTCGGTATCCCATACAGTATCGATCACCGAGTGATTCGAGCCGATAAACAAATTCAAATTGTCCATCAAGATGCAGAACTGTTCCGAAATGAATCAGGTGAAGTTGTGCGTATGCTAGGCATAGTGCAAGACATTACCGAAAAACATCTAGCACAAGAAAAAATACAGCATCAGGCATTCTTCGACAGCCTCACAGACTTACCGAATAGAACACTATTCCATGACCGTCTTGATCATGCTCTGGAAATTTCAAGTCGCACAAAAAAAGAAGTTGCTGTATTTATTATTAATCTCGACAGATTTAAGAATATCAATGAATCACTTGGACATAAAATTGGTGATAAATTTCTACAATCCGTTACCGACCGCTTATTGCAGACAACACGTAAAAGTGACACTGTCGCGCGAATAGGCGGTGATGAATTCGCTGTGATAGCTGAAGGTATTCCTTCACTCGATGGCGTAACCAATGTGGCGAATAAGCTACTCCACATCATGTCACAAGCCCATTATATAGACGAAAATGAGCTATTCAGTACCGCCAGTATTGGTATTGCTATTTCTTCTAAAGAAGCTTGTGATAAAAAAGCTTGTGATAATGAAAATCTGATCAAGCAGGCTGACTTAGCAATGATCCACGCCAAAGGGTCTGGAGGCAACAGATACTGCTTTTACAACGAAGAAATGAAATCTCAGGCTTACCAATCTTTGATTCTTGAAAAAGAACTACGCCATGCGTTAGCTCAAGATGAATTGGTTGTCTACTATCAACCTAAAGTCAATGTCGCGACAGGAAAGATCAAAGGTATGGAGGCTCTAATTCGTTGGCAACATACGAAAAAAGGTATCGTTTCCCCGCTAGAGTTTATCCCCATTGCTGAAGAAACAGGATTAATCGTTCCTATTGGGCAATGGGTCTTAGAACAGGCCTGCAAACAAACAAAGGCATGGCACGACAAAGGTTATACCGATCTGGTTATCAGCATCAACGTATCAACTCGGCAGTTTCATCAATTGAATTTTGTTTCCGAGGTGGAAAGTGCTATCAATAAATCTGGCATCAACCCCAACAATGTTGATCTTGAAATTACTGAAAGCTGTACGATGAACAATATTGAGTCAGCCATTCGTCTATTAAAAGCGCTTAGAAAGACAGGTATATCAATTTCTCTCGATGACTTTGGAACAGGCTTTTCTTCCTTAAGCTTTTTGAATCAATTACCGCTTGATACGTTAAAAGTCGATCGTGCTTTTATAAAAGACATCAATGCTAAAAGAGAAAACAGTGAGCTGGCAAGGTTGATAATAGCAATGGCCAAGAGCTTGTCTCTTAATGTCGTCGCAGAAGGAATCGAAACAGAAGATCATCTAGAGTTTTTACAAGAAAATGTTTGTGATGAATTTCAAGGCTTCCTGTTTAGTCGCCCCCTGCCTGCCGATGAATTTGAAAACTTACTAATAGAAAACCTAAGTACAAGTGCCGAAGAGTGTATAAGTTAATTAACTCTTAGGTTCAAAACATCATAATTTAAAGAGCTAAACAATAGAGATTAATCTTTAATCTTTAAACTGATGTTTCAGGTGATCGAGAGGAATACGGTTTCCCGCTAGATAATCATTAATACATGTCAGCACCATCGGGCTGCGAAGCCGTTCCACATTTTGGCGAACCTCTTCTAAACTCATCCAATGCACCCTAAGAATTCCTGCATCTAAAGGCTGTTCAGGTTGATGATCATAGCACCTACCCGCAAAACAGATCCTTAAATAAGTGATATCACTGGAAGGAGATGGATGCATATAAAGCCCAACTCCAGCCTCTGGCTTAAATCCCCAAGCAGCTTCTTCACGAACCTCTCTAACAACAGCATCGAACAGGCTTTCACCATTTTCCAAATGCCCTGCGGGCTGGTTATAAACCAAGCGCCCATGAGAAAACTCTTCTATCATCAAAAATTTACCATCACGTTCAATAAGCGCGGCAACGGTGACGTTAGGCTTCCACTGTTCTTGTTTATGATCGGCCTTGATCGTATTTGTGACTAAGTTTTCGGTCAAATTTGAAATAACATCCATAGGTTTCCTTAAACATAACTATCCACATAATAGTATTCGGCTAAATAGCTGGAAACATTAATTTTCAAAAGGTTTTTTTATCAAAAACTTGGCATACATTATGCGTTGAAACTGGGACAGGCATTTAATTGCTAATATTACAGACAGTGATAGAATTCACACAAATTTACAAATTCTTGACGGAGAGTTAAAACATGAAGCACATTTTTTCCATTATTGTTTCTTTTTTGCTGTTAACCCCAGGCCTTACCTTTGCTGCAGAAGGCGGCCATAGCGCTCATCCCCAAGATTTTACCAGTCATTGGGCTGCAGCCATGGCGCTTGTGTTATTTGCCATCGCCTACCTAATGGTTATATTAGAAGAACAACTTCACCTAAGAAAGTCTAAACCTGTCACCGTCGCAGCGGGTATTATTTGGGCGATTGTCGCCATCGTTTATGCACAATCTGGTGATGTTCATACTGCTGAAATTATGGTTCGCCATAATCTCTTAGAGTTCGCAGAACTATTCCTCTTCTTGTTAGCGGCGATGACCTATATCAACACCATGGAATACATGGGTGTATTTGATGCATTAAGAGTCTGGTTGGTCTCACGCGGATTCTCATTAAGAACTATTTTCTGGCTAACAGGTGTTATCTCATTCTGCCTATCGCCAATTGCAGACAACCTGACAACAGCCTTGTTAATGTCTACCGTAGCAATGGCTGTTGGTGGTAGCAACACGAAGTTTGTTATCATTGCCTGTATCAACATCGTTGTTGCAGCAAATGC
The DNA here is from genome assembly GCA_913058255.1 of uncultured Pseudomonadota bacterium. Lineage (GTDB taxonomy): Bacteria > Pseudomonadota > Gammaproteobacteria > CAJXQU01 > CAJXQU01 > CAJXQU01. The sequence goes on from CAJXQU010000003.1 coordinate 41,046, forward strand.
TGGTGGTGCTTTCAGCCCATTCGGCGACATTACAACTCTAATGGTATGGCAAAAAGGTATTGTTCAGTTTCAAGAGTTCTTTGCACTATTCCTACCTTCTTTGGTCAATTGGCTTATCCCTGCAGCTATTATGTCGATGGCTGTTCCAACAACAAAACCTGATGCTGTTGAAGGAAAAATTGAAATGATGAGTGGTGCATTGATTGTTATCGGGCTATTCATTCTGACCATTATCATGGCTGTTTCTGCCCATAACTTTCTACACTTACCACCAGTGTTGGGTATGATGACTGGACTTGGTCTACTAAAATTCTTCGGTTACTACCTAAAACGAAAAGGTCATTCAGAACAGATTATTGGCGACAACATAGGTTCACGTGCTCTAAGTAATGAAGCTTTAGATAGCAAAGAGCAACAAGCTAAGCCAGAGACATCTCAGAGAACCTTTAATATTTTTAAGTCTCTGGCACGAGCTGAGTGGGATACGTTAATGTTTTTCTACGGTGTTATTCTGTGTGTCGGTGGTCTAGGTGCTTTAGGTTATCTATCACTTGTATCCACGTGGATGTATGACGGCCTTGGTCCAACCAATGCAAATATTCTAGTAGGTATCCTGTCTGCAATTGTTGATAACATTCCGGTAATGTTTGCAGTATTGACTATGATGCCTGAAATGGATCATTCTCAGTGGCTATTAGTTACTTTAACCGCCGGTGTTGGTGGTTCATTACTCTCTGTGGGCTCTGCTGCAGGTGTCGCTGTTATGGGGCAAGCGCGTGGCGTGTACACCTTTTTCAGTCATTTGAAGTGGACGTGGGCAATTTCGCTAGGTTATGCAGCAAGTATCTACTTGCACTTATGGCTCAACGCTACTCCAGCAACTTAAAAGCAGTATCTTTGTTCAAAAACAGCACCGTAGGATGAATGATTACTCTTGAGCTTTTAAAAGCTCAAGAGTATAGATCCCTGCTTTCAAAAAGGTACTCTTCGGCTTTTCTACGCGCTATGGCTTGATCAACCTCTCGTTACTCGTTAGGCATGCCAACCAATACGCCCCTCTTCAATCTTAGTGGTTCCATTATGACGCTCAACCAGAACCATCGTTTTTGTCATTCCTTCTACTGTCAAACAGTGAGTGTAACGACTAGCCCTACCCCTATATTTTAACGACTCCGTAAGTCATCTGAATAGAGCTTAACAAGGTAAGCCCCATTGCTAACCCCTTTCAACTTCCCTGAAAATACTTTTTGAGCTGATACGAAAAATGATCATTCATTTTTTGTCACTCTTGCACAAACAGTTCCTTAGTTCCCTCGTTGATTGGATCTAAGTTTTGAATAATTCGTTATCTGATTTTCTCTTTATCTCAAATGAGAAAACTCCCTTAGTATTCCCACCAACAATCTCGCTTGACTTATCTCTCTAATCACCTATTTCCAAGACTTTAATCGCCTCTATAATAGAAGCATGAAATTTCTCACTCGCACAAATCACACCACGGTTATTTTTCAAACCTGCACCCTTAGAAAAATCTAAAGGCTTGCCATGAATATCCGAAACAATCATCCCCGCCTCTTGAGCAACTAACATACCGCCAGCATGATCCCAAATTTTCTCCACATAATCGGCTCGCGTAGGCAATCTTAAGTAAGCATCCGCCTGCCCACGTGCAACAACTGCGTACTTACATTGACTATCCAACCTAGCCGACTCACCTGCCCCGCCTAACCACTCGACAATCCTAGCAGTATCATCATGTTTAGAATGACCGGACTCAACAGACTCGCAAACACGAATAAGACCTTCATTTTGAATCACCTCCAGCCGCAAAGGCTTGGACACTGCATCTGTTGCGTTTATCACCCAACTACCTTCGCCTACCTTCGCAAAATAGATCAATCCAGTAGTATCAGCCTCATTAAAAGAACGATCAAAATCAACGGAAAGGTTCGGACAGCCCAGCACCCCTAATGTGACCACGCCGTTTTCGATTAATGCCAAAGAAATCGCATATTGTCCTCCGCGCAAAAAACCTTTAGTTCCATCAATCGGATCAAGTGTCCAGTATGAGTCACCGCTTCCATCGTGATCACCTTGATCAATCGCTTCCAAAACCTGAGCTAAAGTTGCGTTTTTCCAAACCGTCTGTGCAGCTTCAACAACAGAAGATGCTAACCTTTCCTGATCCGCTTGGCGTAACTCACCACTGGTTTCTTCACCCACGAGTTTGTGCTCGCCTAACCTCTCTTTTAGCACATGGCTAACAACGGCTTGTGCAGCAAAATCAGCCACCGTTACTGGGCTTTTATCATTCTTTTCAAGCTGCTGGATCTGCTCCAAATCGGCTTGAACCTTTCTTGTAACGAGACATGCCTTTCTGACTGCATCGATCGCAGCATCTAAAACGTTGTTATTTATCATTTAACCTTTCTATAAGTCGCAGTGAAAGAATCAACAGTGTAAACCATAATTATTACTAGCATTAAACCTTTTGATCACGTAATCCAATGATGCCGATGACACACAAGTAGGATATTGTTGTTCAATAAGAACCCGTCTGACAGCTGGCCAATGTTGCGCTGCAGCATTGGTCGGTGCTAATATTGTTCGGATAATAAAAAATTGAGAACTTAAACCATGAGTAAAAATGACACCTTTCCTTTTTGGACTGACGAGTGGATGAAGTCACAACAGGAATACTTAGATACATGGACAGATCTGTCCGAGAAAATGACCAGTGGCTTTCAACCAGCAAAGAAGCCAATCAACCCTTGGGTAGAGGCTCTCGATCAATGGGAAACATTCATCCCCAATACCGGAGAATCTCAACCCTATGCTCAGCGAATGCTTGATCAAGGTAAAGCATTTTTCGAAATGAGTGATGGTATTTCTAAATTCCTCAAGGTTCTCAACGAAGTTAATGAGTCGAAAGAGCAGTGGCAAAATACATTGCAATCACAAATGGAAGCGATCAAAAAAGCGTTTGAAACAGGTGATAGCAGCCTTGCAGCATTTTGGGACGAGCCCTTAGACTCTTGGAAAAGCTCGCTTGGCGATTCTCCAATAGAACTGCAATCATTTATGAAGTTTGTTGATCAAGCTCAAGGAATGGATAGCCTGACAAATCCCATTTATGACGAAATGAATAAGAAACTAAGCACACCCGCGCTTGGCCAAAACAGAGAAGCTCAAGAACAACACCAAAAGTACACTTGTCTTTTAATGGATTATCAACGCGCCTCTCAAGAGTACAACACAGCACATCATCGAGTAGGACAGGAGGCTATCGAACGCCTGATTGCAAAAATTTCTGAAATGTCAAAACAAGGTGAGTCCATCGACACCATGCGTGGTATCTATGATCTTTGGGTTGACTGTGCTGAAGAAGCTTATGCAGAGTTTGCTTTTACGGATGAATACCAAACCGTTTATGGCCGTATGATCAACTCGCTTATGGCGCTGAAACAAGCATCACGTAACATCGTTGACAGCGCCATGACTTCTATTGGTTTACCTAGCAGTAAAGCCTTTGATACCGTTTTACAACGTATGCAGGAAATGAGACGTGAGATACGTCAGTTGCAACGTGAGAAAAAAAAATCAGCTGATCTATCTGAACTTCATAACGAAATTGCAGAGCTGCGCAAGGAGTTAGCAGCAGTAAAAAAATCGGTCTCTGCGATAAATCGTGTAGAAAAATCCGTTTCAAAAAAGACCGTCACTAAAAAGAAAGCTGCAGCAACAAAAACAACTAAGGGGTAAGTCATGTTTCCATTCAATATTACACCAGACAGCGCGCTCAAAGAGATCCAAGAATTTGGAAACAAGCTAGGAGAAGGTATGCAAACCCTGACCGAACTTGGCGAAATCCCTGTCGGAGCAAGTGAGTTTGAAGTTGTTTATCATGAAGACAAACTAACATTAAATCACTACAAGCCTTTAGTAAAAAATCCAAATAAAACACCGATTCTAATCATTTATGCATTGGTCAACCGTCCTTATATGACAGACTTACAAAAAGGACGCTCACTCATAGAAGGTCTGCTAAAAAATGGCCAAGATGTCTATTTAATCGACTGGGGCTATCCTGATGCTGCAGATCGTTATCTATCTCTTGATGATTACATCAATGGATATATCGATAACTGCGTTGATAACGTTTGCGATCGGGCTGGGGTTGATAAGCTCAATATCCTCGGTGTCTGTCAAGGCGGTACACTCAGTCTTTGTTACACCTCACTCCACACACACAAAGTAAATAACCTGATCACCACAGTAACTCCTGTAGACTTTCACACCAAGGATGATCAACTAAGTCATATGGTCAGAAATGTTGATATCGATTTGCTCGTAGATACCGTAGGCAATATTTCAGGCGACATGATGAATACAACATTTTTATCATTAAAACCTTTCCGTTTAAATGGTCAAAAATATCTCGATATGGTGAACTTATTAGGAGATGAAGATAGCGCATTAAATTTTATGCGCATGGAAAAGTGGATATTCGACAGTCCTGATCAAGCAGGACAAGCTTACAAAGAGTTCATCAGTCAGTTTTACCAACAAAATAAACTGATCAAAAGTGAAGTCATGGTTGGAGAGCATAGAATTGATCTAAAAAATATTACTGTGCCAGTATTAAATATTTTTGCTAAAGATGACCACCTTGTACCCGTGGCCGCATCTAAAGCTTTAGAAAAATACGTCGGAACCGATGATTACACGCCGCTAGAGTTTCCAGGTGGGCATATTGGGATCTTTGTCAGTGGTAAAGCACAAAAAATGATTCCTCCAACCGTTGCTGAATGGCTTACCGAACGAAGTTAAGCTTTATCAGATTTAAGAAAAAGGCTGCTGTTGCGGTCTTTTTTACCTAAAACTTACTTCAGAAGGTTGATCAGTCTCTCATTCTTACGCCATAATGAGGAACAGAGTCTTGAAAATACTAATAATCTGGGCAGTCCGCATTGTATATAAACGGAAAAGCTCAATTAAAGAGGTAGATCATGCATATCAAAAACCTACTAGAACAAAAAGAAAATGTTTGCCACTCGATTAGCCCAGAGAGCTCAATGGCTGAAGCCGTTAATAAAATGATGGAACATTATATCGGCTCTCTCATCGTGATGAGAAATGATAAACCTATAGGCATCATCACCGAACGTGATGTGATGCACACCATTCATCATCATGGGTGTGATATTCGCTCAACAAAAATTAGCGAAGTCATGGGGACAGAGCTAGTATTCTGCGATCTATCTTTTACACTAAAAGAAGCCATGACATTGATGTTTAATAATAAAACAGGCCGAAGAATTCGACATCTTCCAGTTCTAGATGATGGTGTATTGGTGGGAATGGTCTCTAATGGTGATCTGCTACAGAGACTTAATGAAGAGGCCGAGTTTGAAAATAGAGTGATGAAGAACTATATTCAGAACTGGCCTGAAGAAGATATCAGCTAGCAAACATAACTTCACTTTCACTTTCACTTTCACTTGGATATTGAATGAGAAGACTGTTCACCTTACCGAAATTGATTAGGAAATCAAACATCATTTTGTTTTCCTGCTCAAGAATAGGATCGATAACAACAGCTGGCAACCCACCTTTAACAGCCATATGTACTCTAGGGTGGCTGACAATTTTTTTCTTTGGGCCAACCGTTGAAACTGCAACAGTTAACCGTTGAGCCCAGTCACTAGGGCGGAATTTTTGTTCGGCTATTGTTTTGCCAAAAAGAATTATTGGATCAGTTTTAGTTTTCACGTATTCCATACAGTATCTAAACAATTGAAAGCAAGGCTCCCCAAAATCGAGGCTCCTACATAATTTATCGGCACTAACTGCACTTACTGTAGCAGAGGATACCCGTTTATTTGTTTCTTCATAATTAAAAGACCGTTTAAGAGATTCAATTTGAAGATGGAAAGATTACCCGACACAGCGATACTTTTGATTTTTGGATATGGCGCTCTTGACCTTAGGATCGGTAGTAACATTTCTAAGCTGGATTCCCTTTTTAAAAATAAAAGGAACGATGACAAGCAACAAATAATCTAAAAAAAATCTTGGATACTGTTATTTTCATTTTAAAAGTAAAAGCTGAAAGAATAGAGAACCAAACTCAACCCTTTATAAAAAATAAAAAGCCTGCTACTCCCTTCATTTTTAGTTGCTCTGTTTCCAACTATAAGGACATTTACTGGTTTCCACCAACTCGTTCTAGCCTTTATTTATTAAAAAACACTATTATTTTTGCTCCACCCAATTCACTATTTTCTATGCTTAACTTACCTTGATAAACTTCTTCAACCAAATTTCGAACGACAGCCATTCCTATTCCATGACCTTCTACCTGAGAATCAGCACGAACCCCTCTCTTTAGAATAGCTTCACGATCTGCCACCGCGATCCCCTCACCATCATCTTCAACAATAATAGATAGCTTCCCTCCCTCAAAGCCCTTCACTGTCAATATGATATTACTAACACACCACTTACAGGCGTTGTCCATCAAATTGCCCAACAATTCGAGCAGGTCACCCTCATCTCCTATAAACTTTATATCCGGTTCAATGGAAAGCTTAAAATCGATACCCTTTTCTATATACACCTTACGAAAGGTTTTAAGTAACTTATGAGCAACCTCCTCTATACAGATCGGAGCAGCTAGTGCCATCCGCCCGGATGCAACGGCTTTTTGAAGTTGGTACTCAACCGTCTTATCTAGTCGTTCAATTTGTTCAGAGACTGTTTGCTTTGCTTCTAAAGATAGATTTTCATTATCAACAAGATTATGCAAAACAGCCAAAGGTGTTTTTAAACTATGTGCAAGATCACCCAAGGCATTCCTGTAGCGTTTAAGGTGACTGCTACTGGAACGGATCAATACATTGAGATTCGTTGCGAGAAGTGCTATTTCACGTGGATATTCTTCAGAGATTTCTTCCTTATTTCCCGCCTCAATTTCGGTCACTTCAGCAGCTACTTTCCTTAGCGGAGCCAAACCCCAGCGTAAAATGATAGCTTGAACTAGTAACAAGGCTATAACAGCAGCCCCCAACCACATTGCAAGACTTTTCCTAAATCGTTTTCGCTCCTTTTCAAAGTGCTCTTTCGACTCTGCGACATGAAAGCTATACCCTCGGACAATAAACGGAGCAACTTCCCAAATAACACCCAGTGTCATTGTATAAAGCTGAGTTCCATCCGCCGAAATCACTTCAGCAAAATGTGAATCACCTTTGACACTAACCTTTTCAAAAGGGATATCAATACCTAGCATTGATCCAGAGCGCCAAATGAGTCGGTTATCATCTGAGATTATTTCTGCATATATGCCTGAGGCTGGTGTTGAAAAGCGCGCATCAGGATGCGTATTCGGCATGATCAGCGTACTGATATCATCAGAATCAGCTGCTGCTAATAAACTATAGATCTCCGTTTGAAGACGATCTTTGACAGCAACGATGCCACTATCTTTGAAGGCACGATCGAGCGCAAAACCAGTAAGGCTTAGAAAAGCAGCGAGTACTATACTTGCAGCAAGCAGTAATCGCGCGTTGAGAGACATCATACTAAATAGCAGCTATTCAATGGATCTAAAGCGATAACCACGTCCACGTAGTGTTTCGATTGGGTTAAGTGATTTATCGGGGTCAAGCTTCTTCCGTAAACGCCCAATGATCACTTCCAATACATTACTATCTCGATCAAAATCATCTTCATATAAGTGCTCAGATAGTTCAGATTTTGAAACCACCTTATCAGCATGCAAAATTAAGTACTCTAGAACTTTATACTCAAATGCAGTGACATCAATCTCAACATTATCAAACAACATTTTTTGACCCGCTGTATCAAGAACAAAGCGTCCCATCGGGATTTTAGGATCAGAGAATCCTGCTGAACGACGAATTAATGCCCGCAAACGAGCGATTAATTCTTCTGTATGAAATGGTTTCACCAGATAATCGTCCGCACCACTTTCAAGACCTTCAACCTTCTCTTCCCAACGGCCGCGAGCGGTCAAAATCAGAACGGGAAAATCTCGCTCCTCTTCCCGCCACTTTTTAATGACTTCAATACCGGAAATATCTGGTAAACCTATATCGACTACTGCGACATCAATAGGATATTCATTTCCAAGATAAAGCCCATCCTCACCATTATTTGCGACATCGACAGCAAACCCAGCTTCTCTCAAACTAGTTGATATTTGCACGGCTAGTGGTATTTCATCTTCGATCAGTAACAATCTCATATCAAAGAATCTCCCCCGTTTTAGCATTGACCTTCACATTTTTCACTCGACCATCACTCATCAGTACCTTGAAAGAGTAAACGGTGACTCCTGCCGTGCCACTAGTCTCACTACTAATCACTTGCCCACCGCTAGTTTTTGATGCAATAACGGCTGCTTCATCCTCAGAAATACCGGTTTGTTTTGCTTCCGCAAGCATAATTGGCGCTTGTTCTGAAGCACTCACAAGCCCTGCAATCAATGGTTGCAAGGTGAAGAACAATATCAAGTGGAGAGTTTTAAAATTCATCTATTTAAGTTATTAAACCTATTTATGTAACTAACGATACAAAAGATCAGCTGAACTCTTTCTGAATGCCAATCCATTCAACGTCTTATAAAATATTGAGCAATCAGCCATGTCTTAATGATGGGATCATTTTACGTACTTCTTTGACTCGTGTAGGATTAATCTCGGCAACGATAAAGCCAGACACACTACCGGCATCAGCTAATATAGTCCCCCAAGGATCAATGATCAAGGAATGACCAAACGTCGCTCTACCCGTTTTTCTTACGCCACTCTGGCCTGCTGCAAATACAAAACAACCATTTTCAATTGCACGAGATTTTAGTAGTGCGTGCCAATGAGCCTCGCCCGTTGTCTGCGTAAAAGCTGCCGGAACAGTCATGAAAGATGCCCCCTGCTTAGCCATAAGACGATACTGTTCAGGAAAACGAACATCATAACAAACTGACATGCCGAGTTTACCCCATGGTAAATCTGCTACGATTAATTCCGTTCCTGCCATCACAACCTTAGATTCTTGGTAAATCTCACCATCAGCTAAAGTGACATCAAAAAGATGTATTTTGTTATAACGAGCAACTATTTCGCCAAAGCTGTTGATCAGAAAAGCACGGTTATTGACTTGAGTTTCGCTAACACGGATCGGTAAAGAACCAATTTGTAGCCACGCCGAAAGTTCTTTAGCTAAACGGCAAAACTGTTGTAACACAGGATGTTGTTCTTCAGTTAACGCCTTCTTGAGTGTTGTCTGATCATCCACTTCAATAGCTGCGAAGTACTCAGGTAAGCAAATTAGTTCAGCACCAGCAGCGTGTGCTTCGCGTGTTAGTTGCTCCGCTTGACTGAGGTTTGCACTGAGATCATCATCAGCGCAGAATTGCAGACAGCCAACTCTAAATGATTCAATCATTACAACTCTTTGTCTGACACAACAAAGCCATCTTCATCAGCATAAAGAAAATATCCTGGTATAAAATTAACTCCGGCAAAAGTGACAGGTACATCACGTTCTCCGATACCTTTCTTTAAACTTTTTTTAGGATTGGTATTCAGACCTTTAACACCGATACCCATTTTTCTGATCATAGCTGAGTCTCGTATACAACCGTAAACTATGATACCTGTCCAGCCATTTTTAATCCCTAGTTCAGCCAACATATCGCCAAGTAGTGCACAACGTAATGAGCCACCGCCATCAACAACGAGAACCTTTCCTACACCGGGCTGTTCTAATGTCGATCTAACATAGCTATTATCTTCATGACATTTAACCGTTGAAATTACTCCAGAAAAAGCCTTTTTACCACCATAGTTATTAAACATTGGAATTGGAACTTGAAGTTTATCCCCATACTCGTCATATAGGTCAGCTGTTGCGCGGGACATTGTTCTGCTCCTTGTTGGCTCTCTTTAAAAGAACATAATAACAATCTGGGCATCGATCAGACAATAAATCATGAGGCTGTCCTAGTGTCCTAGTAATCGGCTTATTTCATTTATTCTTAACGGGACGCTTCCAACCCGATATAGAAACCTGCTTGGTACGACTCAGCGTTAACTGGCCTGCAGGAGCATTTTTAGTGACAGTCGTTCCCGCAGCTATCGTAGCCCCATCAGCTATTTCTATTGGAGCAACCAGTTGTGTGTCAGATCCTATAAAAACATTGTCACCTATAACCGTGCGGAATTTATTAGCACCGTCATAGTTACAAGTAATGGTACCTGCTCCAATGTTTACATCTTTACCAATATCTGTGTCACCTATATAAGTGAGGTGATTCACTTTAGAACCATTAGCAACGTTAGAGTTCTTAATTTCGACAAAATTACCAACATGAACGTTTTCAGCGAGTTTAGTCCCTGGACGAATTCGAGCGAAAGGACCAATTTTTGTACCTTTACCTATAACTGCATCTTCTATAACGCAGTTGGCTAGTATTTCTACATTTTCACCAATTTGAGAATTTCGAATAACTGTATTAGGACCTATCTTTACCTTGTCACTGAGGCTAACGTTACCTTCAAATATAACATTTACATCAACGATTATATCCTGCCCAACTTCAAGATCACCACGTACATCTATGCGAGCTGGATCTTTCAAAGTTACTCCAGCAGTCATAAGCTCATCAGCATGCTTTAGTTGATAGAAGCGCTCAAGCTCGGCTAGTTGTAGGCGATTATTCACGCCAAGGACTTCATATTCATTCTCGGGCTGAATGGATTTAATTTCTATATTATCAGTCACCGCCATTTCAACAATATCGGTAAGATAATATTCACCTTGAGCATTATCATTGCTCAATTGACCCAACCACTTATTTAGATGCTTACCTGAGACAGCCATCATTCCTGTATTGACTTCAGAAATAGATTTAATCGCATCATCAGCATCTTTTTCTTCTACAATTCTTTCGATAAAATGCTCGGAGTTTCTTACAATCCGGCCATAGCCAGCAGGATTTTCGAGCGTAACTGTTAATAAACTGAAACCTGTTTCCTGTGAAGCCGTTACTAAATCATTCAATGTAGATGATAACGTAAGAGGAACATCGCCATAGAGAATTAATACCGTATCATTTTCTGAAACGACAGGTAACGCTTGCTTAACAGCATGCCCTGTACCTAGCTGTTCACGTTGTTCTAACCACTCCGCTTTTAGGTGGTTCAACTCTTCAAGTACAAGCTCACCGCCATGCCCATAAACAATCCCAACTTTGCAGTCTGGAATTGTCTTAGCGGTATGATAAACATGCTCTAATAAAGGCATGTGAGCAACCTTGTGTAAAACTTTTGGTAAGACGGATCGCATTCTAGTTCCTTTACCAGCAGCGAGAATGATTGCAGTAGTACCCATATTATATTTCCCTAATTCGTGTATTCATAAAATTACTGACTAAACAGATACAAGAACTGTGCCTTTATATAGATTAGGACAATTTTTTGTAAAAAAAAACCCGGTAAGGATAAATCCAAACCGGGCTTCATTTTCTATTTGTTATGACTACGGAAGATAGATTTATCTAGCTCGCTTCCTTAAACGTTCGATCGCTTGTACCTGAGCCGTCGCCTCTGCATAGTCTGCAAGAGCTTTTGCATAGTCCATTTCAGTAGACTGATCTTTAAGAGCTTGACTGGCTTTATCACGAGCTTCAAGAGCGCGAGCCTCATCCAAATCATCAGCCCTAACAGCCGTATCAGATAGTACTGTGACAACTTTAGGTTGAACTTCTAACATTCCGCCTGAAACATAGAATGATTCTTCTTTTCCATCAGCAAGCTGAACCCTCACTTCACCAGGCTTGAGACTTGTGAGCAAAGGAGTATGACCTGGGGCAATCCCCATTTCACCCATACTTGCCGGTGCATACACCATCTCAGCTAGACCTGAAAAGATCTCAGCTTCAGCACTTACAATATCAACATGAACTGTCATAGCCATAGTTATTTCTCGGTAATTACATTGACTTCGCTTTTTCTATGGCTTCTTCAATTGAACCAATCATGTAAAATGCTTGTTCAGGAAGATCGTCATAGTCACCAGCAATAATTTCTTTGAAACTCTTAATAGTGTCTTTCAAAGGAACATACTTGCCTGGTGATCCTGTGAATACTTCAGCAACAAAGAATGGCTGCGAAAGAAAACGTTGGATCTTCCGTGCTCGAGTTACAGTTAATTTATCCTCTTCTGATAACTCATCCATACCCAGAATTGCAATGATGTCACGTAATTCTTTATATCTTTGAAGAATATTTTGAACAGCGCGAGCAACGTCATAATGGTCTTGACCAACAACTAAAGGATCCAACTGACGGCTTGATGAATCAAGCGGATCAATCGCAGGGTAAATACCCAACTCAGCAATCTGTCGAGAAAGTACAACTGTCGCATCTAAGTGAGCAAATGTTGTTGCTGGAGAAGGATCAGTTAAATCATCAGCAGGAACATATACAGCCTGAATAGATGTGATAGATCCTTGCTTTGTCGAAGTGATTCGTTCTTGTAAACGCCCCATTTCTTCAGCAAGTGTAGGCTGATAACCTACCGCAGACGGCATACGACCTAATAGTGCTGATACTTCAACACCGGCTAGTGTGTAACGATAGATGTTATCGATAAATAATAGAACATCATTACCTTCATCACGGAAGCTTTCAGCCATAGTAAGACCAGTCAAAGCAACACGGAGTCTGTTTCCGGGTGGTTCATTCATCTGACCGTAAACCAACGCAACCTTATCTATTACGTTTGAATCAGTCATTTCGTGATAGAAATCATTACCTTCACGTGTTCTTTCGCCAACACCAGCAAATACTGAGTAACCACTGTGCTCTACAGCAATATTACGTATAAGTTCCATCATGTTAACGGTCTTGCCAACACCGGCACCACCGAACAGACCAACCTTACCACCTTTTGCAAATGGGCAAACCAAATCGATTACTTTGATACCCGTTTCAAGAAGATCTTGTGATGGTGCTAGATCAGTAAACTTAGGAGCAGAGCGATGAATAGGCATAGTCGATTTTTCACCGATGGGGCCTTTTTCATCAATCGGCTCACCTAAAACGTTCATGATACGACCTAACGTTTCAGTACCAACTGGCACATTGATTGGAGCACCTGTAGACGCAACAGTCATTCCACGTTGTAGACCTTCTGAGGCACCCAAAGCAATAGTTCTAACAACGCCATCACCTAACTGCTGTTGGACTTCCAACGTGATACTTGCATCATCAATAACTAAAGCATGAAATACCTTAGGAACGGAATCTGTCGGAAATTGCACGTCTATGACGGCACCGATGACTTGAACAATAGTTCCTGAACTCATCTTATGTATTCTCCGCTATTTCTATTTTTTTCATCATATATAAAATTAAACTGCTGCTGCACCACTGACTATCTCAGACAACTCTTGAGTAATCGCAGATTGACGAGCTTTGTTGTATATTAACTGTAACTCGTCAATAAGTTTTCCGGCATTGTCGGATGCACTCTTCATTGCGACCATTCTCGCAGACTGCTCACATGCACCATTTTCAACAACACCTTGAAAAACCAGAGATTCAACATAACGAATCATTAACTGATCAAGAACTTCTTTTGCATCAGGCTCATAGATATAATCCCAATGATGACGAAGTTCATCGTCTCCATCTGACCTAATCGGCAACAGTTGCTCTAGTTGAGGTGTCTGTGTCATTGAGTTAACAAAACTGTTATAGACCACATACACTTGATCAACAGATCCGTCTTCAAATGCATCAAGCATCACCTTAACCGTCCCAACAAGCTCCTCCATAGAGGGAGCATCGCCTAGGCTTGAGACTTGACCAATGAGGTCGCCACCAACTCTTCCAAAAAATCCAGCTGCCTTACTGCCGATTGTGCTAAGTTTTACACCAACACCTTGGCCATCCCATTCTTTCATCTGCTTTACTAGCATCCGAAACAAGTTTGCATTAAGCCCACCACAGAGACCACGGTCAGTTGAAATGATAATCAACCCAACGTTTTTGATCTCTCTACCCAACATATACGGATGGTGGTATTCACTATTTGCATTTGCTAAATGGGCAACAACATTACGCATTTTTTGAGCGTAAGGTCTGGCTGCTTTCATACGATCTTGTGCCTTACGCATTTTACTCGCGGCGACCATTTCCATCGCTTTAGTAATTTTTTGCGTATTTTGAACGCTTCCGATCTTGGTTCGTATTTCTCTACCGACTGCCATGAATTATCTCCTGATTAAAGGTCTTTGAACTTACCAGGAATGATTCTTCTTAAAGTCTTCGATAGAGGTCTTTAATGACTCATCGATATCTTTACCGAATGCACCAGTTTCATTAATCTCGCTCATCAAATCGGAACGGTCACTATTCATAAAACTATGTAACGCAGCTTCAAAATCACCAACCTTTTCAACATCGACATCATCGATATAACCACGGTCTACGGCATAAAGACTTACCGCCATATCTGCAACGGTAAGAGGAGCGTATTGTTTCTGCTTCATCAACTCCATTACACGTTGACCACGTTCAAGTTGAGCTCGTGTAGCTTCATCGAGATCAGAGGCAAACTGTGAGAAAGCAGCTAGTTCACGATACTGGGCTAATGCAAGACGAACACCACCACCAAGCTTCTTGATAATTGATGTTTGTGCAGCACCACCAACTCGAGAGACAGATAGACCCGCATTTATTGCTGGACGGAAACCAGAGTTAAACAAATCTGTTTCCAAGAATATCTGACCATCTGTAATCGATATAACATTTGTTGGTACAAATGCGGATACGTCACCAGCCTGAGTTTCTATAATAGGTAAAGCCGTTAAAGAACCTGTCTTGCCTTTCACTTTACCAGCCGTTAACTTCTCTACTTCAGCCACGTTAATTCTAGAAGCTCGTTCTAGTAAACGTGAATGAAGATAGAAAACATCACCAGGATATGCTTCACGACCCGGTGGGCGTTTTAACAATAATGAAATTTGACGATACGCCCAAGCCTGCTTAGTCAAATCATCAAATACAATCAGTGCATCTTCACCTTTATCCATGAAGTACTCACCCATGGAGCAACCAGAGTAAGGTGCTAAATATTGCATAGCTGCAGATTCAGAGGCAGTTGCAGCAATAACGATAGTATGATCCATCGCACCATGCTCTTCTAGCTTACTGACAACCGTGTTGACTGATGAGGCTTTCTGGCCAATCGCAACATAGATACATTTAATACCTGTACCTTTCTGATTGATAATCGCATCGATCGCTACAGCGGTTTTACCTGTCTGACGGTCGCCGATGATCAACTCTCGTTGCCCTCGTCCGACAGGAACCATCGCATCAATTGATTTCAATCCTGTTTGAACAGGTTGGTCAACAGATTGTCTTGCGATTACACCTGGAGCAACTTTTTCAACAGGTGATGTTTCTGTAGTTTTGATTTCGCCTTTACCATCAATGGGGTTACCAAGAGCATCTACAACACGACCCAACAGTGCTTCACCAACAGGCACTTCTAAGATACGTTTCGTACATTTGGCCACATCACCTTCCGTGAGATGTTCATAATCGCCCATGATAACGACACCAACAGAATCTCTTTCGAGGTTCAAAGCTAGGCCGAAAACATTACCAGGAAATTCAATCATCTCACCAAGCATTACATCGCCAAGTCCATGGATCTTCGCAATACCATCAGTCAAACTGACGATTGTACCTTCGGTACGTGCTTCTGTATCCAGATCGAAGTCTTTAATCTTTTTCTTTATCAGTTCACTGATTTCTGTCGCACTGATTGTCATTTGTGACCCTCACTAATCCAGTGGGTTATTAATCTAAAAAATTTATTTAAAATCATTTGTCAGCTTTTGTAGCCTGCCGCGCAAAGAAAGATCGATCACCATATCACCGGCTTTTATAACCGCACCGCCGATAAGGCTTTTATCTACACTTGAGGAAATTTCAATGTCTTTACCTAAATTTTTCCTCATTGCCTCAGCTATACTCGCTGATTCTTCTGAGCTAAGTTCATGTGCTGACATCACCTCAACTCCCACAACACCTTTTTTCTCCGCAAGGAACTCCTCATACATACGAGTCATTTCTGGCGTGTATTGTAGACGCTCGTTCTCCACCAGAATCTTCAAGAAGTTTGTAACCTCCTTCTGACTCAGTGCATCACCACCAATTGAAGACACAATATCTAAAAGCAGTTCATTTGATACTTTGGGGTCATTGATCACAGCCTGCATCGATGCATCAGAGGAAATACTTCCTAAGATACTTAAAGCATCGGACCACTGTTCCATAGAATCACTCTCGACAGCATAATCAAAGGCTGCCTGAGCATATGGTCTTGCGATTGTAGTACTTTCTTGCACAGTGTTTTACCTATAAACCTACAGTTGAGCGCTCAATTTGGCTAGAACATCTTTGTGTGCGGAGGCATCAACCTCTCGCATTAAGACTTGTTCTGCGCCAGCGAGAGCAAGCGTAGAAACTTCATTCCGCAAGCCTTCTCGAGCTTGTTGAATGTCTTGCTCTACATTTGCTCGAGCGGCAGTCAAAATTCGTTCACCTTCAATTCGGGCATTATCTTTCGACTCATCCACAATCTCATCAGCACGTTTTTGAGCATTAGAAATAAGCGCTTGAGCCTGCTCCTTACCTTCCTTAATAATACTAGCAGAACGCTGCTCTGCAAGTTCAAGCTCATGTTGCCCCTTCTCTGCAGCAGCAAGACCGTCAGCTATTTTAGCTTTTCTGTCTTCCAGCATTTTTGAAAGAAAAGGCCAGACATACTTCATGATAAACCAAAGGTAGATCGCAAAAGCTATCGATTGCCCTATCAGGGTTGCATTAAAATTCACCTTAAAACCCTCTTGTTCCTGTTAATGTTGTTAACTTGGGTAACATCGGTTTCTTAGTGAGCTACGAGCTGACCAAGGAAAGGACTTGCCAAACTGAACCACATAGCGATACCAATACCGATCATTGTTACTGCGTCGATAAGACCCGCAACGAGGAACATCTTACCTTGCAGCATTGGAGCCAATTCTGGCTGGCGCGCAGCACCTTCAAGAAAGCGACCACCCAAGATACCGAAACCAATCGCAGTTCCCAACGCTCCCATGCCCAATAGCAGCAAGGTGCCCAGCGCTGTAAATGCTAAAATGTTTTCCATTATTCTTCTCCGAAGTAAAGAGTTAGTTATTTATAAAAAATTATCATTAATTCTTAGTGTGACTCGTGAGCCATACTCAGATAAACGATAGTTAACATCATAAAGATGAATGCCTGAAGTAGAACCACAAGTATATGGAACACAGCCCAGACAAAATGTAATGGCAATTGCCATAAACCCAACATAGCAATCAGCAAGAAGATCAATTCACCTGCATACAGATTACCAAATAGTCGCAAAGCCAAAGATACTGGTTTTGCTAACAACCCAACACCCTCTAACAAGAGGTTGAAAGGCATCATCCACTTACCAAAAGGTTGTAGAGTCAATTCACCTAAAAAGCCACCGACACCTTTAACCTTGACACTGTAATAGATGATCAAGATAAAGACGACGAGTGCTATTCCGAAAGTCACATTGGGATCTGTGGTAGGCACGACTCTGAAGAAAGCATGCTCATTACCCGTTATTTTTTGAAACAAAAGAGGTAGCCAGTCGACTGGCACCAAATCCATGGTATTCATTAACACCACCCAACAAAAAATTGACAACGCGAGAGGTGCTATCAAATCATTCTTGCCATGGAATATATCTTTAACGTTACCATCAACGAATTCGACGATGGACTCTACAAAATTTTGCATACCCGATGGGACACCAGGAGTACCATTTTTTGCGACACTACGAAACACCCAACAGAAAATTGCACCAAGAAATAATGACCAACCCATCGTGTCAACATTTAGTGCCCAGAAACCCATCTCAGCGGTTTCTTGAGCATCTCTTGCTATCGTCCAGCTGGCGTCGACTAACACTGAGCCATCTGTACGCTCATAACCTTCTGGCAGCTTACCCAAGGTTAAGTTTTGCAGATGATGCTGAATGTATGAATTAGAAGTGAGTTCTGCGTGTTCCGTCGTAGCCATCTATCTCTTATTCTCAGTTAGTTTTTATGTATAACTTTATCAATCTACATCCTAGGCCTAACGCCTAGTGTTTAATATCGCTAACCCAACCATATTCACGACTGTTATAGCTAAAAAGGTGAGAAACATCGCCGACATTTCCAGCGGTTCTACCGAATTTATGCTCAGAGCAAATATCAAGGCAGTCAATAACAATTTTCCAGCTTCGCCGATCATGAACCACTTCATCACCAGTGCTGGCGAATGCGCCGCGGAGTACCTAAATGCACATCGCGCGAAAATGGAGGTCGGCCCAATCGAAGCAAACCCGCCAAGTATAGCTGAGTATGCAAAAACGTTACCTTTCGTCATGTATAACAAGCCTGCTACGAAGAGCGTAACAATGACTTGTATTGCGATTACTTTATATGCGGTAACTTTATTTTGTAAAAGTTCTTTTTCTGAGTCCAACTACCAACACCTTCAGCTTGTCTGCTAGTTAAACATTTCGAGATGTTTGTTACCGACGCGCGGATTATAGCAGCAAATTACCAAGGATCAATCAAACAGTTTAGTTCTTTATAGTAAACACCGTTTCCTCATTAAAGATTCTGCTCATGTTCTGTTGTCAAAACTATTTGATATGCTCGATGATCCCATCTAGCTCATCTAAAGAATTAAAGTGTATGGTCATAGTACCTTTACCTTTAGAGCTATGCTTTACGGCAACTTTTGCTCCGATCTGTTCCGATAATCGGCCTTCTAAATTCACGACGTCGGGGTTTTCATGCATCATCTTGGAATTAGCAGGTTTATCAATTTGTTCTTGTAATTTTCGAGCTAAAGCCTCTGTCTGCCTTACAGAGAGCTGTTTAGTAATGACTTCACGCGCAGCTTGCTTTTGAGAAACACTACCCAGAGATAAAAGAGCTCTAGCATGCCCCATCCCTAGCTTACCCTCAGATAAATAACGCTTTAGCTCATCATCCAGCTCTAGTAAACGTAACAGATTACTAACCGCTGCTCGTGAACGACCTACCGCATCGGCCACAAGCTGATGAGTTAACTCAAACTCGTTAAGCAATCGATCTAAGGAGATAGCTTCTTCAAGCGGATTGAGATCTTCACGTTGAATATTCTCAATAATTGCGACACTTAATGCTACTTTGTCAGGCATGTCCCTAACTACGCTAGGAATTTCTTGTAAGCCTGCTAACTGAGATGCACGCCAACGCCGTTCTCCGGCAACTATTTCGTAACGTCCTCCATCTATCGGACGAATGACAATTGGCTGAATGACCCCTTGAGATTTGATTGAGTCAGCCAACTCTTCTAATGCTTCTTGGTCAAAATCACGGCGTGGTTGGTATTCTCCACTTTGGATCAGATCAACAGGAATCGAACGTAGCTCATCTCCATCACCTCTTCCAGCATCGGCTACATACTCGCTAGCCCCAGCTCCTAATAAGGCATCGAGCCCACGACCTAGACCTTTTTTCTTTGCAACCATGTTTTATTGTACCGCTCGCATTGGAGTATTTTCTGAACGTCTTAGCATTTCCCCTGCGAGCGCTAAATAAGCAACTGCGCCGGTTGATGATTTGTCATAGACCAGAATCGGCAATCCATGACTTGGAGCTTCTGCTAATCGAACATTCCTTGGAATTATTGTTTGGTAAACCCTATCACCAAAATGTTTAAGTAGTTGAGCTGAGACCTGATTGGCCAGATTATTACGAGAATCAAACATCGTACGAAGAAAACCTTCAACTTTTAAAGTCGGATTCAAATACGTGCGGATCTTTTCTACCGTATCCAAAAGTGCGGATAAACCTTCAAGCGCGTAATATTCACATTGTGTTGGAATGAACACCTTATCAGCAGCCACAAGCGCATTAACCGTCAACATACTTAATGAGGGAGGACAATCGATAATAATATAGTCATAATTATCTCGAACAGGCTCAAGCGCCATACGAAGTCTTAATTCTCGCCCGATCTCTTCCAACAAGCCAACTTCCGCCCCTGTCAGATCAGCATTCGTTGGTAATACATCAAAGCCAGACTCTTTAACGGTAACCAAAACCTCTGTAATAGGCTTTTCGTTCATCATCACCTCATAAGAGGAAGCTTCTAGCTCGTATTTGTTAACCCCGCTCCCCATGGTTGCATTACCTTGAGGATCAAGATCAACCAGCAGGACACGACGATTCATTGCAGCAAGGCTAGCAGCAAGATTAACGCTGGTCGTAGTCTTACCTACCCCACCTTTCTGATTTGTTACTGCAAATATTCTAACCATCAGGACTCTCTAAGATATTTAGCCAAACATTATTACTGATTTTTGTCTTTGATCATAATGATACTTCTTTCCGCGGTATCATGGGCAACCCGAACTTGATGGATCACAACCTCACAACTTTCAGGTAATTCTTTTAGTTCATCATCAGGGATCTTACCTTTCATTGCCAGCAGGTTTGGGCACAAATGCTTAACCTGTTCTTTCAGAGCGAGTAGGCTAGTAACGGCACGACTCGTCGCCATATCAAAACGACGACCATCATTAAACGCTTCGATACGAGCATGCACAACGTCAACATTTTTTAGACCCAGCTCGATCACAACCTGCGTTAAAAAACGTGTTTTTTTCTGGTTACTATCGAGCAGAACCCAGTTTGTATCTGGCGCTGCTATCGCT
Organism: uncultured Pseudomonadota bacterium; assembly: GCA_913058255.1. GTDB lineage: Bacteria > Pseudomonadota > Gammaproteobacteria > CAJXQU01 > CAJXQU01 > CAJXQU01. The sequence continues at coordinate 61,902 of CAJXQU010000003.1, forward strand.
GCAACCATGCCTGGCAAACCGGCACCAGTCCCTACATCAATAAATCGCTTACCATTTAAAAATGGAAGAATCGTCAAACTGTCGATCAGATGCCGAGAAATCATTTCCTCAGGATCACGAATAGCCGTTAGGTTATAAGTCTTATTCCAGCGAACCAAGAGTTCTAGATAATCGATCAAGCGATCCTGAGCATCATCTTCTAAAGAAATATCTTGCAGAACTAGCGCATGATCGAGCTGTTGTTTTAAATCTTCCTTATTCAACCGACTTTCTTCAAATGGACGAGTAATAGAGAAATTGCAGCGGGAGTCACACCTGAAATGCGTGATGCTTGGCCGATAGTGGTTGGCCGAAAGTCAGTCAATTTTTGACTAACTTCCGCTGACAAGCCATGCACAGAAGCATAATCAAAGTTTTCTGGGAGCGATTTACCCTCGAGCTTCTTCGTTCGCTCAATTTCCACTTCCTGTCTTTCTATGTAACCACTATATCGGGCTTGAATAGTCACCTGTTCGGCGATGACAGGATCAGACACACCCTCACCCGCTCCCGGAAGGCTCATAAGATCCTTATAAACTACATCGGGTCGTTTCAATAAATCAGCCAACGAATACTCTCGACCTAACGCTTTACCAACGACGCGTTCAGCATCTTCTGCTGGAACCTTGTCCGGATGAAGCCAAGTAACAGACAGGCGTTGCTTTTCTTTTTCGACCTGCTCTAGCTTGGTTTCAAACAAACGCCATCGTTCATCATCAACCAAACCTAGTTCTCGGCCTTTCGGTGTCAGTCGCAGATCCGCATTATCTTCACGTAACATCAGCCGATATTCAGCACGGGATGTAAACATTCGATAAGGTTCTTTGGTTCCCCTTGTTGTCAGGTCATCAACCAAGACTCCAAGATATGCCTCATTGCGACGTGGAGTCCACGGCTCACGATCTTGAACTTGTAATGCTGCATTTGCTCCCGCTAACAAGCCTTGTGCACCCGCTTCTTCGTAACCCGTTGTGCCATTAATTTGTCCCGCAAAAAACAATCCACTTAGATATTTAGTTTCTAGCGTTTGCTTCAAATCACGCGGATCAAAATAATCATATTCGATCGCATAGCCTGGACGTGTAATATGTGCATTTTCAAAGCCCTTAATTGATCGAACCAGATCCAGCTGCACATCAAACGGGAGGCTGGTGGAAATACCATTAGGATAAACCTCGTGCGTATCTAATCCTTCTGGTTCTACAAAGATCTGATGTGAATCTTTTTCGGAAAATCGTACAACCTTATCTTCAACCGAAGGGCAGTAACGAGGCCCAGTACCTTCGATGCTGCCGTTGAACATAGGCGAACGATCCAGCCCAGCTTTGATCACATCATGCGTTTGCACATTGGTATGTGTGATATGGCATACCTTTTGTTCTGGATGCTCAGAAACATCGCCGATGAATGAAAACACCGGCATAGGATCATCGCCCGGCTGTTCTTCCAATTGGCTGTAATCAATAGTACGTCCATCAATTCTCGGCGGTGTGCCTGTTTTTAACCGTTCGACTCGAAAAGGTAATTCTCGTAATCGAGCAGCCAATGCATTTGAAGGTTGATCTCCCGCGCGTCCGCCTTGGTAATTACTCTCACCTATGTGAATTTTTCCGGCAAGAAAAGTCCCAACGGTTAAAACAACGGTTGGTGCCTCAAACCGCAAGCCCATTTGCGTGATAACACCTTTAACTTGCGTCCCCTCAATGATCAAATCATCAACTGACTGTTGAAAAATCGAAAGGTTTTCCTGTGCCTCTAACCAGCGACGTGTTTCTATCTTGTAGAGAGTCCGATCAATCTGTGCTCGGGTCGCGCGCACAGCTGGTCCTTTGCTGCTATTTAATGTTCGGTAGTGGATCCCTGAACGATCAGCGACTCGCCCCATCATGCCACCCAGTGCATCAATCTCTTTAACTAAATGTCCTTTACCAATGCCACCAATCGCTGGATTGCAAGACATTTGTCCCAAGGTATCCATGCTCAACGTCAATAAAAGTGTACGCGCACCCATTCGTGCCGCAGCTAGCGCAGCTTCTGTACCGGCGTGCCCTCCACCGACAACAATGACATCATAATCTTGAGGATGTTTCATAAAACCTTATATTTGAACAGCGATAAAAACCGTATTATAGGCATGATGTGTAGAAAAAACCTGTTAATTATTACCCTCTAAAAAATTGCTGAACAACTTAATCTAATTCTCGATTAAAGATTCTGCCCATAGAGGCGCTAATTACCTTTAATAGCTAACTCAAATTAAGATAATAAATGAACAAACACCAATCAGGCTTCACTCTAGTTGAACTCGTCATTGTGGTGGCAATCATCGGCTTACTCGGGGCCGTTGCTGTCCCTAAGTTTATTGATGTCACTAAAAAAGCTGAAACCGCTTCTGTCAAAGCTGTTCTCGGCTCTGTTCGCAGTGCCTTATCAGCTAAAGTAGCGAAAGGGCTAGCGAATGGAGAAGACATCACCGCATGGAAGTTTGATGGCAGTGCTGCATTAAATCCGATAACAGATCTACTCACAGATTACCCTGAAAATTTTATTGGACTAAAAACGATCAACACATCATCTGACGAGACTGGAAAATGGTGGGATCGGAGTTTCAGATCGAACGATCATTGGATGATGTATAAGCTGAAAAGTACCTCTCTCATCTCTGGCGGTTGGGAAAATGCGGGTCTTAATATCATCAATCACATTGTTGAAGTTAACAATGAAAATGGTGAGCTTATGGGGCTCAGCCTTACTCCTGGCAGCTATACCTATACCTGGAATAACTAAACATCGCCCGCTAAACATTAATATTAATGCGTTACGAGCCTCTATTAACTTGCTAACTCGAGTGACTCCCCATAATTAATAAAACCATCCCTTCATTTATTAGCTCAAAATCCACTCGTCATACAGCCTAGCTTTTTAATAAAGTACTCATAAAAATAATCATTCCGAAAAGTTAAAGGCATTTCCTTAACCGTCGATATTGGTATCAGTAACATAAGTTTCTAGGAGGAAACAAAGTGCGTAAACAACAAAGTGGTTTTACATTAATTGAATTAATCGTCGTCATGGTGATCGTTGGCTTACTCGCCGCCGTTGCAGTGCCTAAATTTCTTGATGTAACAAAAAAAGCAGAAGCAGCTTCTGTTAAGAACATTCTCGGTTCGGTTCGTAGTGCCTTATCTTTAAAAGTGGCCTCAGGTCTTGTTAATGGTGTTGACATTGCAACTTGGGCCTTCGACGGTGGGGATGATGCACTCGACCCAATGAATGACCTACTAGCTGATGCACCCGAAAGCTATGTTGGTATTAAAACAATCCGTGCAAGTGGCGATAAAGGCAGCTGGTGGGATCGAAACCTCTCTGCTTCAGACCACTGGCTGATGTATAGAGTTAAAAACGAATCGATCATTACCGGTGGTTGGCAAGCTTCTACAAACCCTCATATCATAAGCCGAATAAAACTTTTGGAAGAGGATGGAGAGAATGTAGGTTTAACCCTTGACGCTACAAGCTATCCGTACACATGGAATGAATAAAAGTATTCTTTTTTTAAATATTCCATAGACCAAGTTAAAGCTATTTCCATAGCGGTCGTTATATATGGCATTCGTTAAGTTTCTAGGAGGAAACAAAGTGCGTAAACAACAAAGTGGTTTTACATTAATTGAATTAATCGTCGTCATGGTGATCGTAGGCTTACTCGCCGCCGTTGCAGTCCCTAAATTTCTTGATGTAACAAAAAAAGCAGAAGCGGCTTCTGTTAAGAATATTATCGGTTCACTTCGTAGTGCCTTGTCTTTACAAGTAGCCTCAGGTCTTATTAATGGTAACGATATTGCAGATTGGGCCCACAACGGTGGGGATGATGCACTTAACCCTATGGATGATCTGTTAGCCGACAAGCCCGAGAGCTTTATCGGGGTCCTTCCTGGCAATGCACCTGCTAGCGAAAAAGGAAAATGGTGGGATCGTTCTAGCAATCATTGGACTATATACAAGTTGAAGAATGAGTCTCTTATTGAGGCATCATCTGGCTATAACACCGCGGGTAAAAACATCATGCATCGTATTGAAACGGTTACAGACCCTGATACTAGGGACCTTGTTGGCTTAACCTTCACCACTTATCCACGTTATAAGCACGTTTGGACTGAGTAACCCCACTAACCAATAATAACCTTTCAAAAGGGCTACGATACTAATCGTAGCCCTTTTGGTATTAAACTTGCTACTATCTTTTGAATTACATTTAACGATAGATCAACATGTCACACGCTTCATTAATTTTGTTAGGCCATAACGGCGCCGGAAAATCGACACTAATTCGCTGGTTGCTTGGCTTTTATCCCGATAGTTCACACCACCCTTATCTTGAGCAATGGCAAACAGTGCCACAGCTGAAACTAGATGAGTTAGGTTTTGTGCCTGAGCTCCCTTATCTTGATCAGAATCTGACGGGCGCTGATCAGTTCAGACTTTTCTCTCGACTTAAACATGTTTCTTTATCACATAAAAAAATGTGTCAACTTCTCGATCGAACCGGACTAGAGCATAACGTTCTAAAATTGCCCATTAAGAAATACTCCAAAGGTATGAAACAACGGTTAATGCTTTCCATTGCTCTGATCGGCGAACCTAAAACCTTATTACTAGACGAACCTCTATCAGGTCTCGACCCATTTGGCCATAAACAAATTATTGATTTATTGCTGGAGATAAAAGCTAGTTGTAAACTGATTTTATCAACTCACAACCTACAAGATGCTTGGAATTTGGGAGATGAAATATGGCTGCTTCAACAAGGTCAGTTTGTATACCAAGGTGATAAACCCGAAAACCAAGCTGCGTTAGAAAATCTCTATTTCGATCACCCGCCTCTCGTTAATAATTCAAGCGTAAAAAAATGAAACATCATCCAATAGCGGCTATCGCATCAGCGACACTTATTTCACTATTACGCAATAGACTCACCACATTTTTACTTTCATTAATGGTGCTCTTCACCCTGCTTTGTCTGGTGATTTCAACCGTCGATGCCGGCATTAGATTTCGCTTGTTTGAAAACCTTATGCTGAGCGGCCAAGCATTACTACTCTACGGCTTTGCATGGTTATATAGTTTTGAGATTCTGCGCCGTGAGCAATCCGAACTGCTCTTCATGTTACCGCTAAGTTCAGGGATTTCACGATCGCATTACCTCGTAGGACGTTTCATTGGCATGGCATCGACTATATTAGTGCTTGGAGGATGTTTTGTTCTACTCGATACGCTGTTGATTTTATGGTTAGAAAAAGCTTTTGTTTGGCAGCCTTTAATGCAAATCGTGATCACTACATTTGGTGCGATTCTAGCCGCAGCCATCGTTTTTTGTTTTGGTGTCATAACCCCCGCATTTAGTGCCGTCATCTACTCTTTATTGTTTTGGTTGATCGGACACGGGTTAGATGAGCTTTATTTATTTGCTGAACAAAAAATGTCTGTTGCTGCCCAAATAACGACAAAAGTTTTTTATTATTTATTACCTAACTTCAGCTTAACGGATCTGAGCTCGACGGCACTGAATCGGTTACCGGCTTCGAGTTGGGATTGGATTTTCCCGATCATATATTCATTAGGTTATAGCGCCCTGCTTTTAATGATTGCCAGTCTTCTTTATCAACGTAAAGCTTTGGTCGGAAATGATTAAAAAAACGATGTCAAAACCACTTGGAGCCTTATTTATTGGAAGTCTTTTCTTTATTTGGGTTTCTCAAATAGCACCTAAACCCAATATTAAAAATATCGACACGCCATCTTTCGCAGGTAAGTTAACGTTGCTACGCGCTTTGTCAGGACCATTTCATACCCTACTGGCTGATCGCTATTGGTTGTTATCCAGTTCGCTCAACGAGGCTAGTGCTACAACGGCTAAAGAACAAAACAGCCTACCTTTTTTTGATGCCATGAATACAATCGCAACACTCGACCCAGGCTATATGAACAGCTTACGTTATGGCAGCACATACTTAGCTTCCATTTACCGTCAACCAGATCAAGCACATAAACTGATCGACACAGCACTTCACTATACAAAAAAGAATAGCGATCTTTATTTATTAAAAATCAGCCAGGAAATTGGCTACCACTACCCGCCTCGTTATGAATTGATCAATCAATGGATTGCTGATTTTGAAAAAATTGAAGGTGATGCTCCTGATTGGTTGGGAGGTTCCTTACTCTATGCAAAACAACGTGAGCTTCGACGAGAATTACAACACGAAGACCTCAAGTGGCTACTCGACAACGCCACGAGTGAAATAGAGCGCTCCGCCATTGAGAAAAAAATGGCAGAGTTATAAAGAAAATAGATTAATGTTTGAATTGGTTTTAACCATTGAATATAAAAGTATCGTTTTGGCCATAACAACCGTTTCCTTCTAGTTTGGCTTTCCAACCATATGGCAGGTTTATTTTGGAAATAAATATGGATTCAGAGAATCAATACATTTCCTTTTTAAATCAGATATACAATCATTATTAAAAGGGCAATACTACGAAGATAAATGGCATGAATACAAGCTAGTGCTATTCCCACTAACGTGTATCGCATGGGTGGCTGCCATTTACAAATTATTTCTTCAAATATTTACTTAACCATTCTTATGTTCATCAGCCAACTCGGCATAATGTGTCGCTGAGTATTTAAGCATTTTAATCTCATCTTCGGTCAGATCACGTTTCTTTACTGCTGGTCGCCCAACCCAGAGTCCGCTCTCTAACACCTTATTCGGTGAGACTAAACTGCCTGCACCAAGAATAACATTATCCTCGATCACAGCATTATCCATCACCGTTGCACCCATTCCGATCAAACAATGATTGCCGATGGTACACGCGTGAATCAATGCTTGATGTCCAACGGTGACATACTCACCAATCGTTAAAGGGTCACCATCAGGATTCGTTGGACTCGAATGATTAACATGCAACACCGTTCCGTCTTGTATATTAGTGTAGTCACCGATCCTAATCGTATTCACATCCGCTCTGATCACCGTCATCGGCCAGATAGAAACATGTTCTCCAAGTGTCGCTTTGCCGATCACTAAGGCAGTTTCATCAACAAACGCACTGTCAGGAATCTCTGGTGAAACACCTTTAAAGGTTCTTATCGTCATTTTTAATTTTTCTCAGTTTATTTTTTATGTTCTATCTAGGCTGTTCTGAAGTCTTGCAACGTAATTGGCTGGAGCGTGACCAGAAAGCATTAGTGGAAGCTTATCTGACATTGATTTTAGTCGATAAGCCCAGTCTGTAAATGACTTCAGGTCAGGTACCCTCCAACCATTCAGCTTCCTATCTTGTGTGATCAGTTGTTGAGTAGTTTTATAATGGAGCTCTCCATCATGGTCAAAATAATAGCACTCACCTGCTGCAGAATATTTAACTTGAGCAATATCAAGAGGAACGCTAGTAACGAAATCACTGGCATTTTCGACACGAAAAAAAGGCATGTTATTGAAAGATCGAGTAAACCGCTGATCACCCGTGCGTGGTGAGCCAAACACGTAACAAGCTTCAACCGCATGACCTTTCCTAAGAAGTTGTGCTGTTGCTAAGGTTGCAAGTGCGGCTCCTAGGCTGTGCCCTGTAATATACAAAGGTCCTTGTTGTTCTCGAAGTAAAATTCGTAAATCTTTCCAAATAGCTCTTAACGCACGCATAAAACCTGCGTGAACCATGCCGCCATCAAATGCCTTCGTCTGATAGAGCATAAAATTATTTCGCCAGTCTTCAAACTCATTGCTGCCTCGAAAGGCTAACACCGTACAAGGCTTTTGATCTATCGTCTGCGCTGCTACCAGCATAGCAAAACTCGAAACTTGATCATTTTTCAGAGCCGCTATCTCACGCATTCCAGCTTGCTGTAAAACCGTCTGTCGAGTCAAACCATCGAAATCATCACCCAGCTCATCTGATTCCTGTCGATAAACTAAACGTGACAACTCGGCCAAACACCAAGCATTCTGCAAAGAAAATTGCTGTGAGCCAACCTCTAATAGAGGTTGTTGTTTTAATGAAAAATAATCTTTTGCCAGACCTGCCTTCGTTAGGGCTTGAAATGATGTATTCAATTGCATAACAGGATCATACAACGAAACCGGCTGAGTTTTAGCTTTAAAATTTAACCTTAAAGTTTCGTTAAGTAGCCCCAGTAACAACTTCATCATTTTCATCAAGCATTACGAGGCTCTAGCAAGCTCTCAAACCTCTGAGGTTACAGCAGCGATAAGACAGCTTCTTAGTGATTTTTTTTCAATTCAAGATCCTCTATTGTGCGGATAATTCCAAAATGGATTTACTGAAAAAATATGATGTGAAAGGATCTTTAGTGACCATTACAATCCATTTAAATTACTGTAATCTAGCCATTTCAAATCAAGGAATTGAGCACACATGTCAAAAAGCTCCTTTAAAGGCACTACAGGGTTAAAACGTATTTGGAATGCTTACCACTATTCACTGGCAGGGCTTATCTCAGCCTACAAACACGAATCAGCCTTTCGGCAAGAACTTGCACTCGGAATTCCATTAATAATCATTGCGCTATTTCTGCCCGTCACCTTACTGGCAAAAGCACTTCTGATCAGCTCTATTTTTCTTGTTTTACTTGTTGAACTAATCAACTCAGGTATCGAAGCAATTGTTGATCGCGTCTCTCTTGAACAACACGAACTTTCAAAACGTGCAAAAGATGTCGGTAGTGCCGCAGTCTTAATTAGCCTGCTTAATTGCTTCGTTATTTGGTGCTTTGTACTTGTTGATCAATTATAAAAATATGAATAAAAAACAATTACAACGTTATATAGAAAAAAAATGGGATGATTCGATCACCCCAGAGCTGATCGACTACATTCGCATTCCAAATAAATCGCCAGCTTTTGATCCTGACTGGCAAGAAAATGGCCATATGGAAAAAGTCGTTGATCAGTTTGTTCGTTGGGCAGCAGACCAGAATGTTCCAGATATCAACATTGAAGTGATTCGTTTAGAAGGCAGAACGCCACTCATCTACATGGATATTCCAGCGACAGATAAAAAAGAAAAATCACCTTCAATTTTGCTCTACGGTCATCTCGACAAACAGCCTGAAATGAAAGGCTGGAAAGAAGGTCTAGGCCCATGGATCCCGGTAATCAAAGACAACAAACTCTACGGTCGCGGCGGCGCTGATGATGGTTATGCGATGTTCGCTTCACTAACAGCGATTACCGCATTACAAGAACAAAACATTCCACATGCGCGCTGCGTGGTCATTATCGAAGCCTGCGAAGAAAGTGGTAGTTATGACCTACCTTTTTATATTGATGAATTAGCCGATCGCATCGGCCAACCAAGTCTTGTCATCTGTTTAGATTCAGGTTGTGGAAACTATGATCAACTTTGGTGTACTTCTTCTTTACGCGGTTTAGCCGGCGGTACATTGTCTGTCGACATCATTGGCCAAGGCGCACATTCCGGTGATGCTAGCGGTATTGTTCCAGACTCATTTCGTATTATCAGACAAGTGATCGATAGAATTGAAAGTGCTGAGACTGGCGAGATTTTACTTAAAGAAGCACAGGCTGAAATTCCTCAGTCACGACAAGACCAAGCGAAAATAGCCGCTGAAGTCATCGGTGAAGAATCCCACTCACGCTTCCCATTTGTCGGTGATGAAGACAGCAAAGCAGAACCTATCAGTTATGATCTGACTGAACTGGTTTTAAACAGAACGTGGCGACCCGCATTATCCGTCATCGGTGCTGATGGCCTGCCTTCGGTTGAAGATGCCGGTAATGTCCTAAGACCGAACACAAGCCTAAAATTATCTCTACGCTTACCACCCACCATCGATGCAGAAATAGCCTCAACCAAACTAAAAGAAATATTAGAAACCAATCCGCCTTACAACGCTGAAATCCACTTCGAGCCAGACTGGACGGCCAGCGGCTGGCATGCACCAGAACTGTCTCCATGGCTAGAAGAATCGATCAATAAAGCCTCAAATAACTTCTTCGGCAAACAAGCCGTACACATGGGCGAAGGAGGATCAATTCCATTTATGGGCATGCTCGGCGACAAGTTTCCCCAAGCGCAATTCATGATCACCGGCGTGCTTGGGCCGAAGTCAAATGCACATGGGCCGAATGAGTTTTTGCATATTCCGACTGGGAAGAAATTGACCTGCTGTGTGGCTAAGGTGATTGCTGATCATTTTGGGATTGCTGGTTAAGCTTTTGCCGGATTGTACCCCAATGGAACTTCCTTCGAACCTGCTACGCTAACCCGACCTACATACTTTTAGAAATTCGGAGTAAAGTGTGAATGATGGAAAGACTATTCTTGTAAATGTTTTCCATTAAGATATTTTCTTTCCAGAAATATAATAAATAAAAAAGGAGTCATTATGAAAGTAGGCATTATAGGTCTTGGCGCGATGGGCATGGGAATGGCCCTAAATCTATCTAAAAAAAATCAACTCTCTTCTTTCTGGAACCGTAGCAAAGAGCCGGCTCAAGAGTTATCAAACACAACAGGACTTACCGCAGCAAACTCCCCTGCAGAAGTCGCTAGTCAGTCTGAGTTAATCATCATTTGTGTATCCCGTGATGCCGATGTCCTAGAGGTCGTCAATGCCATGCTTTCGGGTATCAAGGAAGGAACGATTGTTTTGGATACTTCTACGGTGAGTTCTAATACGGCGAAAGAAGTTTCTGACATTTTAAAAACCGTCGGTGCCCGCTTTCTTGATGGCCCTGTGTCTGGTGGTGTCGAGGGGGCGAAAAATGGCACGATGGCCATGATGATCGGGGGTAATGAAGTGGACTTAGAAAAAATCCGCAGTTGCCTAGAAATCATCACTGGGAATATTGTCTATATAGGCCCAACAGGAAGTGGCCAAGCCACGAAAGCGGTTAATCAAATTATGGTTGCGGGGATCAATCAAGCCGTCACAGAAGCATTAGCATTTGGTCAAGCAATGGATCTTGACATGGATAAAGTCATCGATGTTGTTGGCAGCGGGGCTGCAGCGAATTGGTTTCTGGATCACCGTGGTAAAACCATGCTGAAAAATGAGTTCAAGAACGGTTTTAAAGTTGCCTTGCACCATAAAGATTTATCGATCTGCCAAGATATGGCAAAAAACAATTCTGGCGTTGATTTACCAACGGTAGAAATGACGCTGGATAACTATCAAGAATTGATCAAGCAAGGTTATGGTGAAGAAGATATTTCCTCACTTTTCCGAATCAAAAAATCCACTCAAAAAACCTAACGAATTAGTTAGGAAAAAAGGCTCTCTTCATAAAGAGGTGAAGAGGCAGGATCCTTAGGTTAAGTCACTATCTTGCGGTGGCTTTTTCTGTCCAAATTTGTTTTCATTTCCAGCGATTAATTTTTTAATATTTTCTTTATGTCGCCAAAAAATCAATACCACCATAATAATGCTGCACACTAAATAATGAGGCAGTGGCATAAAGTAGCTAATCGCAAGCAAACTCACTAAAGATGCCGCTAACGCCGCGAGGGATGAAAATCGAAAAAGTACCGCCATCAATACCCACATAGAAAGAAATGCGATGCCTACTTGCCAAGCAGTGGCAAAAATAACGCCTATAAAAGTCGCGATCCCTTTCCCACCTTCAAAGCCAAAGAAAATGGGATATAAATGGCCTAAAAATGCAGCAAGTCCGATACCCGCAATGATCAGATCTGGAGCACCCAGCATTTTTCCTATGAACACAGGAATAAGGCCTTTTAATAAATCGCCAGCCAGTGTGAGAAGGGCCGCAGGCTTGCCATGTAAACGCAGAACATTAGTTGTCCCAGGGTTATTAGAGCCACCTTGACGGGGATCTGAAAGTCCCATCATCTTGCAAACAACAACGGCTGAGCTGAAGGATCCAAGGAGGTATGCAAATATAAGGTAGCAAAGGTTTAGTATCATATTAAGACGTTTAATTTATATTATTGGGTTTATATTATTGGGTTTTGCGCTTAGGCTTAATAAAAATACTTTGGAGCTAATATCAACATGGACATAATATACCTGACTGATTTGAGAATCGACACCGTTATTGGTGTTTATGATTGGGAACGTAAAATTAAACAAACCTTGATCTTCGATCTGGAGATTGGTACCGACATTCGCAAAGCGGGTGAAACGGATGATCTGCAATATACCGTCGATTATGCCGCTGTTGCTGAACGTCTGGTGGAATATGTTGAGGCCAGTAGCTTTAAACTAATCGAGTCCGTCGCAGAAGGCATAGCAGACATTATTCTGAACGAGTTTGATGCGCCTTGGATGCGCTTAAAGATCAACAAAAAAGGAGCTGTCCCAATCGTCCGTGATATTGGTGTCATCATCGAAAGAAGCCGTGACTCATAAGGTCTTTATTGGTATCGGCAGTAATTATGAGCGTGAAAAAAACATTACTCTCGCGCTAACTGCGCTACGAGATACATTTGGTGAACTGCTACTCTCAAACGTCTACGAAACCGTAGCGATGGATAGCCTTGCCCGCCGAAATCACGCTAATAATTATTATAATCTTGCCGTCGGTTTAAACACTAAATTATCCCCCTTACAAACGAACCAATGCTTGAAAGCTATTGAAACAAGTGCCGGGATTCGCCGAAATAAAGTTTGCCCATTAGACATAGATTTATTGCTGTATGATGACCTGATTCAACATGATGCGGAACTTGATCTTCCGCGTCGCGACATTCTGGATTATGCCTACGTTACGATTCCCTTGGTTGAGATAAATGCTGATCAGCGGCATCCAGAAACAGGAAAAACATTTAAAGAGCATAGCCAATCAGATAACATTACTCATCAAAAAGTATGGCTTACTAATTTCAATGAGGGGAAAATTCATGTTTCTTAATCGCTTAAAATTAACACATCTTTTTACTACTTCGATCGTCTGTATAAGCTTAATGCTTTCAGCCTGCACATCAATGGATAGTTCCAAACGCATGGATAATATTAGCGACAGCCTCAACAGTTTTAGGAAAGCCGTGCGCTGGGGGTACTATGATGAAGCAACCCGCTATATTCAACTTAAAGATTACACACAAACCATGCGCGATACTGAGTATTTAAAAAATATCCGCATAACATCCTATGAATATGGTCAAAAACACTTTTCAGAAGATAAAAATAAACTCGACGTTATCGCCTTGATCAGTTTTTATGACGTCAATCGCGGTTCTGTCCGTTCAATTTCGGAAAAACAAAGCTGGTGGTTTGATGAGGAAAACAAACGCTGGTTCCTCGATGGAGATATTCCTGACTTCACCGATATATCGCGTCAATAGATGCTCGGCTTCCCTCCCCCCGAGCCAGCAGCCCTTGAGCTTAGTGAACAGTTACAAGCAAAAATTCGTCAAAGAATCCTAACAAAAGGCGGCAGTATTTCATTTGCAAACTTTATGCATATGGCCTTATACGAACCAGGGTTGGGATATTACAGTGCCGGCTCAGCCAAGTTTGGGTCTGCAGGCGATTTTATTACCGCGCCCGAAACATCCTCATTATTTGGACGTTGTTTTGCTCGTCAAATTCATCAAGTCTTTCAAGAGCTTGATCAAAAAATTATTCTCGAGTTTGGTGCTGGCAGTGGGCGGCTTGCTTGTGATGTTTTAAAAGAGCTAGAAAAACTACACGCCTTGCCTGATACCTATCTTATTTTAGAAGTTAGTGCCGATCTACGCGAACGGCAGCAACAATTAATCAAAACCCAACTACCCCATCTAATGGATAAAGTTGAATGGCTAGATTCCCTCCCAGATGAAAAATTCAGCGGGGTGGTTTTGGCCAATGAGATTTTAGATGCGATGCCTATTGAACGGTTTCAAATCACCGCCGAAGGCATTCAAGAACAACAAGTAACTTTCGATTCAGGCCAGTTCAGCTATACCAACAAGCTCGCTTCAAATACGCTCATAACCGCAGTAGAATCAATCTGCGTCGATCTACCTCTTGGCTATACATCAGAAATTAACCGTTCTCTCCCCGCTTGGTTCAACGGAATTTCTAACTCACTCTCTTGTGGTGTAATTTTCTGTGTCGATTACGGCTATACACAACGTGATTATTATCATCCTGAACGAATAAATGGTACGTTAATCTGCCACTACAGACACCGATCTCACGATGACCCATTTTTTGCCATTGGGCTTCAAGATCTCAGCGCTTCGGTCGATTTTACTAGTACGGCAGATGCAGCTTTCAACAATGGACTATCCGTTGCAGGTTATACCACACAGGCGATGTTTTTATTAGCTTGTGGCTTAACCGAGCTACTCGAGGATGAAAAGGAACACAATCCCGAACAATATTTACTGTTTTCCCAACAAGCGAAAACACTCACCTTGCCTGCAGAAATGGGTGAGCCATTTAAAGTGATCGGGCTGACCAAACAATTAGACATTCCCTTATTAGGGTTTGAAATAAACGATATGCTAGATCGGTTATAAGCTTTTAGCCGAATCAATCTAGCGATATCTTAGATTAATATAAAGGCTTAAAACAGGAAACCATTTTGGACTTAATACAACTTATCGTACTCGCCCTCATTCAAGGGCTAACAGAATTTCTCCCGATCTCCAGCTCGGCTCACTTGATCTTGTTACCACTATTAACAGGCTGGGCAGATCAAGGTTTAGTCTACGATGTTGCTGTTCACTTTGGCTCTCTTTTTGCGGTAGTGTTCTACTTCCGCGAAGACATCAAACACGTTCTGTTTGCTTGGTTTTCCTCCGTGTCAGGTGGAGAGCAAACAGCCAATAGTCGTCTTGGCTGGGCCGTTATCCTTGGAACTATTCCCGCCGTTATCGTTGGCTTGTTACTCAAAGACTATATCGAAAACGAACTACGAAGCCCACTCGTTATCGCCACAACAACCATCGTCTTTGGTTTATTACTTTGGTATGCCGATACGAGTGCTAAACACGTCCGTGATGAAAAATCGCTCAGCATAAAAGACGTTATGTTCATAGGTATAGCCCAAGCTATCGCCTTAATTCCAGGCACTTCGCGCTCAGGTATCACCATAACGGCAGGTCTCATGCTTGGTTTAACTCGACAAGCAGCGGCTCGCTTTTCATTCCTACTTTCAGTTCCCTTAATCCTTGCAGCAACGGGGTTAAAAACCAAAGATCTTATCGAAGCCGGTGGAGCAATTGATGTTTCTGGCCTGCTCATTGTTGTCGCCCTGTCTGCAGTGAGTGCTTATATTTGTATCCACTACTTCCTGAAAATCATCGATCGCATTGGAATGTTGCCATTTGTCATCTATCGGCTACTGTTGGGAACCTTCCTTTTCTGGTTACTACTTGTTCATACAGCAGCCTAAACTTTTCACTGATATGTGCCGCTAACTTGTGAGTTAAAAGCGAATTAGAAATATAAATTATGGCAAGACAATACCCCGTTTTGATGTATCACGGAATTCATGATTCTGAAAATGAACCAGGCCGCTTTGATTCTGTTTACAGCGTCACGCATCAGCAATATATCGAACAACTGGATTGGCTAAAAGATAATGGCTACAGAGCCTGCACACTGGCCCAGGCCGACACGGCAGCAAATGATGAAAAACTTGTTGTCATAACGTTTGATGATGGTGATGCGACCAACTTTACTGCCGGCCTAGCGCCTTTGAAGGAGCGAGACATGCTCGCCGAGTTTTACATCACAAGCGATTGGATCGATAACGATTTTAGCATGAGTTCGGATCAACTTCGCGAGCTTGATCAGTCTGGTATGGCGATCGATTCACATGGCAAAACGCATCAATATCTTAGTGATTTAGAGGATGCTGAAATACGCTTAGAGCTAGAAGAAAGTAAGCGTAAACTAGAAAAGATTCTCGATCATGAAATAACCACCATTGCCCTACCCGGTGGTCGTGGCGACCAACGAACACGAACTATAGCAAAAGAGTTAGGCTACAAAAAACTCTGTACCTCAGTACTCGGCTATAACGATAAAGGGTCTGACCCCTTTAAATTAAATCGTATCGCCATTACACGTCCGCTTAGTCTTGAAGACTTTGCTTCTTTAGTCTCAGCCGATGGCCGTGTTATGCGTAAGTTAAAACTTCGCCAGTTTATTCTAACCAGCATGAAAGCAGTGCTTGGGAATAAACTTTACGAAGTTGTTCGTAATAAATTTTTACCTGGTTAATAAAGAGATCGACTTAATGATATTAATCTTTTGGCTTAGCGCCCTATTCCTTTTTTATACCTATATCGGTTATCCCCTGCTGATGTTTTTGTGGGCTAAACTTCGTCCAAATAAAGTTGCAATGAGCGAATATGAACCGACAGTAACAGTCGTCATTTCAGCGTTCAACGAAGAAGATAAAATCGTTCCGCGCATAGAAAACCTTTTGCAACAAAATTACCCTGAAGACAAGCTAAAGATCATTGTTGTATCTGATGGTTCTACCGATGAAACGACCAGCAGGCTAAAACAACTCAACACCGATCGCTTACATATAATTCCACTAGAACGTAACTGGGGAAAATCGATTGCCGTCAGTCGTGGCGTATCAGAAGCAACGGGGGAAGTTATCGTTTTTGCCGACGTCAGACAACGCTTCTGTCCAGATGCAATTCGTTCATTAGCCCAACCATTTTCTGATAAACAAATAGGTGCAACCACAGGCGAGCTGATTTTAGAATCATCAGGTTCTGATCAGGAGCTAGAAGGCGTTGGTCTATATTGGAAATACGAAAAAATGATCCGTGATTCAGAAAGTACCGTTGATTCAATGGTCGGGGCAACGGGTGCCATTTACGCAATCCGACGCTCACTCTACGAACCTCTCCCCGAAGGCATTATTCTTGATGATGTCCTGACACCAATGCGCATAGCAAAACAAGGCTACCGCGTTTGTATGGTTCGCGATGCCATCGCATATGATCAATTAAGTGGTTCAGGTGGAGAAGAATTTGCACGAAAAGTGAGAACACTTGCTGGTAATTTTCAACTCATGCAAGTTGCTCCTTGGATCAATAGTCCATTCAAAAACAGATTATTTTTCCAATGGATTTCACATAAAGTATGTCGACTGTTCTCACCCTACGCGATGATTTTATTACTACTCTCATCATTCCTGATCGGGCATCCCTTTTATAGCTTCATAGGGCTATTGCAGCTGGTTGTATATATCGCTGCCACCGCAGGTTTAGTTGCAATGGCGCAAGGAAAAAAAGTAAAGCTCGTCGGTACAGCTTCGAGTTTTCTAATGCTAAATATCACCGCAGTCGTCGGACTATATTCAATTCTTACTGGCCAAACCGCCAGCTTATGGAAGAAACACTAATGGCTAAAATTTTATTTGTAACAACACGAATACCTTACCCACCTTGGGAAGGTCACCAGATCCGTACCTACAATCTGCTGAAACGTGTTTGTGATGTCCATGAAGTAAAACTTGTTTCTTTTGTTCGCAGTGATGAAGATCCAGCACATGCCGATCATTTACGCACTATTTGTAAATCGGTTGACCTAATAAAAATTCCCGCCGACCAAACTAAATTTAAATTATTTAAGACCATCCTTTCAGGTGTCTTAACTAAAACACCGTTCGTCGTTAAAAAATATTCTGCGCCTGAAATGGAACAAAGATTACGTCAAGTGATTGAACAAGATTCACCTGATCTAGTTCACTTTGACATGCTACCACTTGCGCAATATTTACCACTGTGTGGAAATATTCCAACGATTTTAAATGATCACAATGTCGAAAGTTTATTGGTTGAACGACGTGCAGAAGCAACCTCTTCAATTCCACAAAAAATATTCTTTTCAAACCAAGCTCCTAAGCTTGAACAGTTTGAAATTTTCGCCTCAAAAACCGCAACTCAAGTACTCGCTTGCTCGCAAGACGATGCCGATATCCTTAGCAAAATGGGGCAATCAGATGGCAACAATAAAGCTATCAATATTATTGCCAACGGTGTCGATATCGAACAATTTCAACCAAATCAAATAGATACTTCAGCTTCTGTTCAGGTTGATCCAAATAAAATCATATTCGTCGGTGGCATGGGCTGGTTCCCGAACAAGGACGGAATGAACTTTTTCATCAAGGAAGCGATGCCGTTGATCAGTGAAAAAAACCCTGACGCTCGTTTAATCGTCGTCGGAAAATCCAATGGATTGGACATACCTGATCAACTGCGGGACCAGATCTCTGCCACCGGCTTCGTTGATGACTTTCGACCACTCGTACATGAAGCAGGTGTTTACATTTTACCTCTGCGTGTCGGCAGTGGCACCCGCCTGAAATTACTCGAAGCAATGGCGATGGGTAAAGCGATTGTCTCTACACG
Organism: uncultured Pseudomonadota bacterium; assembly: GCA_913058255.1. Lineage (GTDB taxonomy): Bacteria > Pseudomonadota > Gammaproteobacteria > CAJXQU01 > CAJXQU01 > CAJXQU01. The sequence continues at coordinate 80,325 of CAJXQU010000003.1, forward strand.
AATAGGTGCTGAAGGTGTTGTGCTGGAAGATGGCAAAAACATTCTTATGGCCGATACTCCACAAGAAATTGCCGATGCCGTGCTCAAACTCATGGGTGATGCTGAATTACGTGATCGTCTCGGCAAAGCCGCACACGAACAAGCAGAAAAACTTTATGACTGGCGTATACTCGGCGATAAATTATTAGCGGTTTATGACACCATGCTATGATCATTTCCTCAAGGAGGATTAAAATGAAAAGATCATTAGGTTCAGCTTTATTATTTTCTCTCACCTTTTTATCATCGACTTGTTTCAGTTTTGATTATACGAAAGGCCTGTCTGATGAAGTCTTTCCGATCACCATCCCAACAGAATTACCCCCCGCAGGAACCACCTACAAAGACCCAATCTTCGGCACAAACATCACCCGTATTACGGATATCAGAGATCGAAACCCATCATCCAAAGCCGATGGGATTGTTAATGAATACGCCCGTTTTGATCCGCAAAATGCCGATGGCAGCTTAGCCATTTTTCGTGGCACTGATGCGACGTGGTATTTATACGATATGAAAACCCTTAAATCCAAGGGAAAGATCCTCAAACAAGGTCGTTACGAACCTCGCTGGCATGCCACCGATCCTGAAATATTCTTCTACATCGACGAAAATAAATTCTACAGATACAACACTAAGAAACGGAAAAGAACACTACTCTATAACGCACGAAAAGATTATAAAAACTCCTCTTGGATCACGACTCAAGGCGATGGTGACAGCTCTTCAGATAGTCGCTACTGGGCTTTTATGGTCGTCAACTACACCAACACTTCGATGACAGAATTGGATCGCATTATTTTCGATACCGAAAAAGGCGAAATCATCGCACGTTACATGGACACGCCCAACGCAAAAATCACCGATGCATATAACGTCAGTATGAGCATGACAGGAGAATACATCGTCGTCGAAAGCACACCCGCACAAGTATTCAATCGTGATTGGTCAAATGTAAGAACGCTTCCGGGTGTTCATGGGCATGGCGATCTAGCGATCTCAAAAGATGGCCGCGACGTGCTCGTCACACAAGACAACTCAACCGATTATGTAACAATGGTTTATCTCGACACATTGGAAGAAGTGAACCTAATGTTCATCCCCTTTCAGCCGCCAGAAGAAGGTGGCGTTAGTTACCAAGGCTTTCACTTTTCAGGCAATAGTGTCGCAACACCCGGTTGGGTTTTAGTTTCGACCTATGGTTATTCAGATACAACATCCTACTGGTCTGACGGCACATTATTTTTATTAGAATTAAAAGAAAATGGTCGCCACTTTCGCATCGCCCACACCAATGCAAAAACCACCAAAGACGGCAATAAAGACTACTGGGCAGAAGCCTTCGCCACTATTGATCGTCAAGGTAAATATGTTTTCTGGGGAACCAATTGGGGTATTACTGGAAAAGACTATGCGGATGTATATCGCGTGACATTACCTGAAGGTTGGTTTGAAGAGTTGGGAGAGTGAATCCTCTACGAACCACTTTAACACTTGATCTTTAAATCTATTTTCTCAACTAGCTTTTCGAATTCTCTATAGGCTGATAATATCTGCTTCTTTATAATAAGCTACTAGGCATATAGAATGAATATGAAGGGGATATCAAAGCACATGCTTATTGGAGTAACTATTCCAGTAGCTTTTATTATTAATGCCTTTCTAATCCCAGAACCTTATTCACACCCTTTAATTTATGTTGGATTGGCACCCTCCAAACTAATGCCTTTTCTAGAGAATCGTGAACTTATGAGACATGCAACAGAATTTGTATTTGGTCGAATGACGCCAAATTTCGCTCCAATTCAAATCATATTTTTAATCATATTCTGGTTTTTGCTCTCAATGTTGTCATCAATATCTGTGGCTCATTTAAAAATGGTGCGTAAAAATTCCTAACAAACACATTAAAAGTCGCCCACAAAAAGCATGGGCTGGACTCGCTAACGATCACCTTTTATTGCGGCGTTAGCTCTCTTATCATAGCAGCTAGGCATTCGCAAGTTCCGAGAAATGAGAGACAAGATATCTAGGCCTTCATAGATTCACGTCAAAGCAGTTTGACTCTCATATTAATGAAAAAATGAGATGCTAGACATCTAGGCCTCCATGGATTCATATCAAAACAGCTAGACTCTCACATTCATGAAAAAATGAGATTCTAGGTATCTAAACTTCAATAGATTCACTTCTAATTTAATAGCCTCTCACTTTTAGCGATATTTGACTTTCAAATATATTGAAATATAATAATCAAACCATATTGATGCCAATATTTATCCTACCGTGAGAGACTAATGGAAATTAAGGATCTAGATCTAGAAAATGCAGTAGATTATCACTACGAGCAATTTCCGCCTAAACAGTTGAACTATGAAAATTTCGTTGATGGCTTAATTAAGGCCACTGACGCGATAGCTCGATATGATCAGATGCTTAAGAATATGCATAATAGTGAGATATTATTAGCTCCTCTAAGAAATCAAGAAGCGGTTATTTCCTCGAGAATGGAGGGAACTGTGAGTACGATGGATGAGATTCTAAAATACGAAGCAGATCATGAAGGGGAAGCTACAGAAACTCTGAATGTACGATCGGAAGTAATAGAAACCATTCTTTATCAGAGAGCATTAACAGCCGCACAAAAAGCAATGAATGATGGGTATCCCATTTCTCAATCGATGATAAAAGCAATCCATCAGCGACTTCTGTCGTTTGGACGAGGAGCCAAAAAATCTCCTGGGGAGTTTAAAACAGAGCAAAACTATCTTGCTGATAGGAATAAGAAGAAAATATTATTTGTTCCAATTCGCCCTGAGAAATTACAAGATGGCTTAGATGTATTGTTTGAATATATAAGTAACAATACTGAGCCAGCACTAATTAAATCGGCAATGACACACATTGAGTTTGAAGCATTGCACCCATTTAAAGATGGTAACGGGCGGATTGGTCGAATGCTAATAACTCTAATGCTATGGAAGTCTGGCACCATATCAGCTCCTCATTTCTATGTGAGTGGTTATTTCGAAGAAAATAAAGACGAATACATCGATACTATGAGGCGTGCATCAGAAACTGGAAACTGGGATGAATGGTGCTCATTCTTTCTGACAGCAATCGAACAGCAAGCAATAAGAAACTTAGCTATTGCTGAAAATATAAGAGAGCTCTACGAAGAAATGAAACAGATATTTTCTGACACCTTGTCTTCGAAGTGGAGCGTAACAGCCCTTGACTTTGTATTTACAAATCCTGTGTTCCGCAACAATAAGTTCACATCTAATAGCGGTATTTCTGCAGCAACAGCAGCACGATTCACAAGGACGCTATTGGATGAAGGAATTATTCGAACTGTTGAAGAGGCGTCAGGAAGAAGACCTGCACTATACTCTTTTGAGTCGTTAATGAATCTAGTTCGAGTATAAAGGCGGTTCCAAACTCAAACTTTTTATCAAGAAAAATAATATAAATACATCAGTCTAACCTATCGATAAAAACCTCCTTACATAACCCTCTTAATAACGACCAACCTTTCCCGACGTAATGCTTCTGCAATCTGTGGGCCTTTCATTCCCGCTTCAATAATAGGCTTTATATCTACCGCAGATGCGGCAACCTGAACCGATTTAAAATACGCGGCTTGTGGGTAGTCTGAGTCTTCTTTTCCGCCACGCCCTTTTGCCTCGGCTTCACACGTTTGCAAAAATTGATCAAATCTTTCCGTTCTTCGAAAGGCGTCCATTTGTTCTAATTTTTTTAAAATGGTCGAGGCTTTCATTTCTTTAACACGGTGGCAGATTGTATGAAACTCACTCACGATCAAAGCTAGATCTCGATAGTCATTAGGAACTTTTGTTCGTGCGCAAAGTGTTTTTATTTCATCAAGGCCACGTTGTTCATGACCGTGATGGCTCGGTAAAATATCTTTTGGTGTCGTGCCTTTTCCAAGATCGTGCACCAGTGCTGCGAACCGAACTTGTTTATCGTCTGTCAGTCTCACCGCTTGCTCTAATACCATCATGGTGTGTATGCCAGTATCGATCTCGGGATGATATTCTGCGGCTTGGGGAACGCCGTATAAGCGATCAATTTCTGGAAAAATAACGGCCAGTGCTCCGCACGATCGCAAGACGGCAAAAAATTGCTCTGGGTGTTCTTCGCCTAGTGCTCGTTCGAGTTCTTGCCAGACGCGTTCGGCGACTAGGGCATCCACTTCGCCTGACGTAACCATTTGCTTCATTAAAACAAGGGTTTCATCGGCAACTTGAAATCCGAACCGTGCTGCAAAACGGGCAATACGTAGTATCCGCACAGGGTCTTCAGCAAAGGCTTCGGAGACGTGTCGTAGAAGTCCTTTTTTCAGATCAGCATAACCATTAAATGGATCAATAATTTTTCCATTCTCATCTTCGGCCATTGCATTGATCGTGATGTCTCGTCGTAGTAGATCTTCTTCTATCGTCACACTGCGTGAGGTATCAAATTCAAAACCCGTATAACCTGCTGCAACCTTTCGTTCTTTTCTGGCAAGGGCATATTCTTCATTGGTTTTTGGATGCAAAAAAACGGGAAAGTCTTTTCCAACTTGTTTGTATCCTAGATCACTTAACTCATCCGGCAAAGCACCAACAACCAACCAATCAATATCTTTGACCTGAAGTTTTAAAAGCTTGTCGCGGACAGCACCGCCTACTTTATAGATCTGCATAGCGTTATTTTAATGCTTAACCGATGACGAAGAGCAAGTAGTTTCTAATGCAGGCACAGGCTTTAGTTGAGAATGTACAGAATCGATTTCCTCATTCATTCTCCATTGATACAGCACTGAGTAAAACAAGGCTCGTCGAACATAGCGTCGAGTCTCTGTAAAAGGAATCGTCTCAGTCCAAAATTCTCCGGGCATACAGCCCTGTTTTGGTCGCCAGCGTTTTACTCGGTGTGGCCCTGCGTTGTATGCTGCCGCGGCCATAATCAAGTTTCCATCAAACCGTTCGAGCATCTCTTTTAGATAAGCCGTGCCTAGTGCGATGTTCGTTTCTGGTTCGTAAAGCTGTCTAGAATTTTTAAGCTTGAAACCGATTTTTTTCGCCGTTTGCTTTCCTGTTGCAGGCATTAATTGCATTAGCCCCAATGCGCCCGCCGATGATGTAACGTCGTGTATAAAAGCACTTTCTGATCGCATCAAGGTGTAAATAATGGATGTCGGCAAATCTCGTTTTTTAGCATAGCTCTTTATTATTTTATTGAAGGGTAATGGAAAACGACGAGATAAATCGTTGTAGGCTTTTGCTTTGCCTAGTGTCAGAATACTTCGATCAGGCCATCCCCATTGATCAGCGAGCACTGCGGCCAACAACAATTCTTCACGCTTCATCTTGTTGGTGGAGTGTGTCCACTCACGCCGAGCATCTTCATACATTTTTAATTGATAAAGTTCACCTGCTCTTTCGATTCCTTTGTTCTTCAATAAGCTTGTTTTCTGTTCATTACTCAAAGGTAAGCGGTTGTCACTAAATTTATATTCTTGACCTAATTTTTCTGCTGATAGAAAACCATAATAGTCACGTTTTTTTGCCAACGATTTAAAGATCACATCGGCAGCGGCTTTGCGTCCCGTTTCTTCGCTTGCACGTGCACGCCAATATTGCCAGCGGAGCTTATTAAATTCCGGTGTCGATTCTTTTTTCGTCCATTTGTATAAACGTTTCCAATCCTGATTTTGTGTGCCATAGCGAATGACGTAACGTTGAATATACTGACCAGCCTGTTTTTCTTGTAGAGTATCTAACCATTTGCCAGCCTGTGGTTGTTTTTGCTGAATGGCCGTAAATGTAATTTCACGATTCATCGCATTTGATTCAGTCTGGCTAAACTTATGCTGCGCCGATAAAATCTTCCAAAGCCTATGCGCTTTAAGTGCATTTTGATTGGTGAGTTGTTTCAAGCCATAAAAAATTACTTCTCTGGAAAATACGGTGTCTTTTTTTAATCGTTTATCTAACAGATTTTTCTCTGGATCAGCATAAACGTCTCGCCATAACTGAACCTTTCCTTGATCCTTTGTATTTAGTCTTTTTGACAAATGCTTTGCTAAACCTATGTTATTTGCATTCATCGCTAACCCCACGCGCTGCATAACTAACGAGCCTGTCATCGCTTTACTACCATACAAAACCTTAAAAGTGGGATCACATTCACGCTTTTGAGATTTTCCTACCAACCACATTTTTTTTATATCGTTCAATAGTGCAGCGTCAACCGGTGCTGTTTTGATACGAGCTTGCAGCTGATAACAACGCAAAACATCACCATAGCTATCTTTGTAATGATGGAGAAAGATCTTCCACTCTTTTCGTCGCGCCAGTGAATACAGCCAACGCACTCTTAAACGTCTCGCTAATGGCGTTCCGGCATTGTTGGATAAAAAATGTTCAATATCATGCTTCGATCGGCCAGCAACATTTGAGTATAAGTGTCCGAATTCTAAATACGGATAGAGAGAATAGTCTTCCAAACCTTTCGACAACTGAGCAAGATCGTACTCTCCCCTAGCTTGAATCTTCTTATATGATTGTTGAAACTGCTGCCGTTGTTGTTCTAAATTTTTTGCGTTGGAATTGATCGGGAAAACCAATATTAACGAAAGACCTATAGCAAACGAAATTAATTTTCTTAACGACACCAATGGCATAAAGAGTTTTCCTTGTTAGTTTAAAAACAAAATATCAGGACTGTTATACGGCCAGTTTTTCTCTCAGGTAAACAAAGATATAAAAAATATCCTATTAATACTTTATCAAGCAACGAAAGGATATTTTTCAACCATTTCGGTAGAAAAAAACAATCTTATTCTGAGTTCTCATCATATGACATTTACCTGCATTGAACTAGAACTCACTGTTACAATAAGTGTGAGGAGCCACACATATGTTAATTCTACTTGCTTATATTCTTACTGGTATTGTCGCTGGTATCACTGCGGGCCTTTTAGGACTTGGTGGTGGGGCAATCATCGTACCTATTCTATATGCTATTTTTCAGTCTCAAGAACTCGCCCTTAGCTCCACGATGCAGCTAGCGGTAGGAACTTCTCTCGCAACCATCGTCTTCACCGCCATCTCATCAGGACTATCGCATCACCGATTGGGTAATGTTCAAATGAAAACCGCCCTTTATTTAGCTCCTGGAATCGTCATTGGGGCTTTATTAGGTGCGGCTATCGCTGATATCGTCTCAACCGATGTCCTAAAACGTGCATTTGGAATATTCGAAATTTTGGTCGCCATTCAAATTGGCTTAGGCTTCAAGCCCGCCGCTCAAAGAACTCTTCCTAACCCTAAAGGCTTAGCTGCATCAGGAGGAGTCATCGGCACCATCTCATCACTTATGGGTATCGGTGGTGGCTCCATAACGGTTCCTTTTCTACTCTGGTGCAATGTTTCTATGCGCGAGGCTGTGGGAACATCAGCCGCTTGCGGACTACCAATAGCCATTGCAGGTGTATTAGGATTCATCATCGCAGGGCTCAACAACACGGGCTTACCTGAGTGGAGTGTGGGATACGTCTATCTGCCCGCCATGATCTGCATCATTTCCACCAGCGTTTTCTTTGCCCCCATGGGAGCAAAACTGGCACATCGCCTTCCAATACAAACGCTTAAACGCATTTTTGCCATCGTGCTTGTACTTGTTGGGCTGAAAATGATCTTCTGATAGACTTAAGCCATTGTTTTTAAGGTTTAAATAAATAATTGAATATTTTTAGAAAATGGCTGTCCAAACATTAATAGAAATAACGACCCGTGGTAGGAAAATGCATGAGATCACAGCAGAAGTCCAAGGGCTTGTTTCGAGTTCAGGCGTAAAATGGGACCAAAGCTTCTCCCTGATCGCGATCCACTGTTTCAACATAGAATGGCAGGCTCTGACGATATGCAGGCTAATCTTAGGACGGTTTTAACCGATAGCAGCCTATCGGTCCAATTGGTTCAGGACGCTGCCGGTTAGGGGCATGGCAAGGAATTTTTTCATGGGAACATCGTCATAATGTCTCATCGAAGAAATATAGTGATAACATCCTTAAGAGCGTAAACTACGCAACTAAGAATTTAATAATGTTATGAAGTTAAATATGAAAAATATATACCCACTTTTGTTAGTTTTAATGAGCTTCTTCCTCTCAGCTACGGTACAGGCTGAATCGAGCGCCCTAGATGTGGTGAAAAATACCTCAAGCCAGGTAATCGAACGCCTTAAAGACGATTCGCAAGGGATAAAATCTGATCCAAAACGGATCAATCAACTTGTCGATGAGCTGATCACGCCTAGTTTTGACTTTCCTAAAATGTCTCGTTGGGTTTTAGGTAAAAACTGGCGAAAAGCCTCAGATGACCAGAAAGTACGTTTCAGCAATGCCTTTCAAAGTCTATTGATCCGCACCTATTCTAGAGCATTAGCACAGTCAGATAATGTCGATATTAAATACTTGCCTGAGCATCCCTCAAAGGATGGCAAAAAAACCACCATAAAAACTGAAGTATATAGACCTGGTGGAGCGCCGCTAATCCCGATCAGCTATCGTTTATATAAAGCTGGCGACACTTGGAAAGTTTACGACGTGTCGATTGATGGCGTGAGTTTGGTCTCAACCTATCGTGGTTCGTTTAATGACAAGATCAAAAAGAAAGGCTTAGATGCCTTGATCAGCAGCTTGGAATCTCGTTCTTAGCTTAATAACTATAGGCCGCAAGCTTTAATATGCTCATCCGCTTAACTGAGGATGAGCACTTCTTCCGCCTTATAAACTTCCTTCAATATTATCTTTACCCTCATTCATAACAACTATATAACGCAAGGTCTTTTCTAACTGACAATAACTGTCAGCTCATCTCGAGCACCTAAGTTCACAAATATGATGACTCTTTGTTGATGTCATCTCTTTCTTATTCTGTTATAGATAAGCCATGAACTCAGATATTTATAAAAAACACCTGAAAGATTGTGAAGAGATTATTGCTAATGATGGTTGTCAATTAAAAGAATTATTACATCCAAAAAATGATCCAATAGACTTACCCTACTCTTTTTCTGTCGCCACTGTAGAAATCGGCAAAAGTACCTACCGGCACTATCTCAAGCAATCAGAAGTCTACTTTATTCTTGAAGGACAAGGACGACTTCATATTGGAGATAAAACAACCGAACTAATAAAAGGCGGAACAGCACTGGTGCCACCTGGACAAGAGCAGTGGTTAGTCAATACCGGAGAATCAGAACTAGAGTTTATCGCTATTGTCAGCCCTCCTTGGCGTGAAGAGGATGATGTTAGAACTGAGTAATAAACTCTTGAAGTAAAGCCATACCTGTTAAGGAAGAAAACATGTTAGTCAAAATCAAAAATCTACTAGAAAATCCTGAGACTCGACAGGGTAAGAAGCTAGCTTTCTTTATCCAGTTTCTAATAGTGATTTCATTGATCTCTTTTTCAATTGATACCCTTCCTAACTTATCGATAGGCATTAAAAAAATTTTACGGTTGATGGAAATGTTTACCATCGCAATTTTTACAGTTGAATACCTTCTTCGAGTATTCACTGCTGATAAAAAGTTTGGTTTTATTTTGAGTTTCTATGGGCTTATCGATTTAGCCGCTATCCTGCCTTTTTATATTGTATCGGGTCTTGATCTTCGAGCCATGCGAATTTTCAGACTTCTGCGTCTTTTTAGAATACTTAAATTAGTTAGATACAATAAAGCAATCAACCGACTCCACCGAGCTTTTATCATCGTAAAAGAAGAGTTAATCTTTTTTTCATTTGTTTCATTGATATTATTGTATCTTTCCGCCGTCGGGATTTACTTTTTTGAACATCATGCCCAACCAGAGCAATTTAAGTCCATATTTCATAGCCTGTGGTGGTCAGCTACAACACTAACGACAGTTGGTTATGGGGATATCTATCCTATAACCACAGGTGGTCGTATATTTACATTCTTTGTGCTGATGATAGGGCTTGGAACAGTTGCAATACCTACAGGCCTAATCGCTTCAGCTCTGTCTCAGGTAAGATCTGAGGTTAACGATAAGAATGAATAAAACAAAGGGCTAAAATTATGACAAAGACCTTACATTTTATTTTCGATAACTAGAAAAATTACTCTGAAACTTTGCCCCTACAAAAATGAGAACACCATTCATCACACGATATGTTTACGATGTTTTCTAAATCAACTGGGATCGGTATTAACTATTCATCTTTTAGAATATTCCTCATTTTGGCTAGTAAATCTAAAAAACATAACCTGCTCTTTGGTCTCTATTTTTACAACTTCCATTATGTCCTCCTACAGCATAATATTGATTAATACTTTTAGACTCGATCACTTATAACCATACTTTTTATTTCACATAAAAAAATATTTGAGGGTAATTAATGAAGTTTTGCAGCCAATGTGGAGATCCTGTCACTCTTAAAATTCCAGATGATGACAACCGGCCAAGGTTTGTCTGCGGATCCTGTGACAGGATTCATTATGAAAACCCCAAAATTATCGCTGGTTGTTTACCCATCTGGGAAGACAAAGTTTTACTATGCCGACGTGCGATTGAACCACGACATGGCTATTGGACCTTACCTGCAGGCTTTATGGAGAATGATGAAACCATCCAACAAGCCGCAGTAAGAGAAACAATGGAAGAAGCGAATGCGAGAGTTGAGTTACAAGAACTTTTCACGCTACTCAACCTCCCTCATGTTAGCCAAGTCTATATGATTTTCAGATCTAAGCTGCTTGATCTTGATTTTAAACCTGGAGTCGAAAGCCTTGAAACTAAATTGTTTAGCAAGAATGAAGTCCCTTGGAATGAGCTTGCCTTCAAAACAATTGAACATACCTTAAAACTCTACTTTGAAGATTATCAGCACAAAGACTTTCAATTTCACCTCGGTGATATAATTCCACAAGAACAAGAGATGATCTTAGTTAAACACGAGCCTTAGAGATATGAAGGGAACCTATTTATGACAGACACTATTTTCAGCAAAATTATAGCTAGAGAAATTCCAGCTGATATTATCTATGAAGATGATCTCTGCTTGGCATTCAACGATATTGTTCCACAAGCACCAATGCATTTCTTGATCATTCCCAAAAAGCCTATTGTGAACATCTCTGATGCTGAGTCAGAAGATAAAACACTATTAGGCCATATGATATTAAAAGCGGGAGAGATCGCTGCAGAACAAGGTCATGGCGACAATTTCAGGTTAGTTACGAATAATGGTGAGACTGCAGGTCAGACTGTTTTTCACCTGCATTTGCATGTGCTTGCGGGAAGAGCTTTCGCTTGGCCGCCGGGTTAGTTTTTTGTAATAGAATTTAAAACCTCTTCATACATTTTTAACAAACGTATGAAGAGGTTTTAAACTAAACTTTAGCGCTTCATTGTATCAAAAAACTCATTGTTATTTTTAGTCGCTTTCAAGCGTTCGATCAAGAATTCCATCGCTTGAATATCTTCCATGCTATGCATGAGCTTCAATAAGATCCAAATCTTCTGCTGTACTTCTGGTGTTACTAATAAATCGTCACGTCGTGTTCCAGAACGATTGATATTGATCGCAGGATAAATACGTTTTTCAGCAATCTTACGTTCAAGATGCGCTTCCATATTACCGGTACCTTTGAACTCTTCAAAGATAACATCATCCATTCGTGAACCTGTATCAACAAGTGCCGTGGCCAAAATAGTTAAACTACCACCCTCTTCGATATTTCGTGCTGCACCAAAGAAACGCTTAGGACGTTGTAGTGCATTCGCATCCACACCACCCGTAAGCACTTTACCTGAAGAAGGAACTACCGTGTTATATGCACGAGCTAATCGAGTAATTGAGTCAAGTAGGATAACGACATCTTTTTTATGCTCAACTAAACGCTTAGCTTTTTCGATAACCATCTCAGCCACTTGAACGTGACGGCTAGCTGGCTCATCAAAAGTACTGGCGACTACTTCACCCCTAACTGTACGACTCATTTCCGTAACCTCTTCAGGTCGTTCATCGATGAGTAATACGATCAAGTGGCATTCAGGATGGTTGATTGAAATCGAGTGCGCGATGCTTTGTAGCATCATCGTTTTACCCGCTTTTGGTGGTGAAACAATCAAACCACGCTGGCCTTTACCTATCGGAGAAACTAAATCGAGCACCCGTGGAGTCAGATCTTCTGTACTACCATTGCCCAACTCAAGAGTAATACGCTCGCGTGCGAACAAAGGGGTTAAATTTTCAAATAAAACTTTATTCTTTGCATTCTCTGGTGGTTCAAAGTTGATTTCTTCAACCTTCAGTAAAGCAAAATATCGCTCACCATCTTTCGGTGGTCTAATCTTTCCGGCAATCGTGTCACCGGTACGTAAACTAAACCGTCTAATCTGGCTAGGTGAGACGTAAATATCATCCGGGCCTGCAAGATAAGAGCAATCTGCTGATCGTAAAAATCCAAAACCATCCTGTAGAATTTCTAGAACACCATCTCCAAAAATATCTTCGCCTTTTTTAGCATGTGCTTTAAGGAGATTAAAAATAAGGTCCTGCTTCCTTGCGCGCGCAATATTATCAATTCCCATCGATTCCGAGACCTTGATCAGTTCGGCGGCAGAGTGTTCTTTCAGTTCTGTTAGATTCATAGTGTATTTTTGTGTTTATTAGGTATAGAAAATGCGCAGAAACCTCTGCGGAAAGATGTAGCTAATGATTATTGGCTGAATTTGTTGGATTTGAGTTCTTTTTATGAAGCGGCCCGGCAGACTGCTTCGTTATTGATATTCCGAGGATAGCACTACATAAAGCACTCGTCCAGCCTCAATTAGCCAAGACTGGACGATGAAGTGTTAAATTGTGCTATCAATAAAAGCAGCAAGCTGAGATTTTGACACTGCACCAACTTTTGTTGCTTCAACATTTCCATTTTTAAAAATCATCAAGGTCGGGATACCACGGATACCATATTTAGGTGGTGTATTCTGATTTTCGTCAATGTTCAGCTTAGCGATTTTGATCTTATCACCGTATTCACTGGCAATTTCGTCCAGAATTGGGGCAATCATTTTGCATGGTCCACACCATTCGGCCCAGTAATCGACCAGAACAGGTTGCTCGCTATTCAGAACTTCTTCTTCAAAAGAATCGTCAGTAACTGCGTGAATATTCTCGCTCATTTATATATTTCCTCTAGAATTACTTGTGCCTGCTCATTTTATTAAAAACGGCACGGATGCTGATTTTCGGCTAGTTTCCAGCCACTAGTCAAGTCTTATCGCTACAATTCAGACAGTTGTTTCACCATTGGTTCAATCCATTGTCGAATTTCTTCTGTAATTAGATCGGCACCTTTTCCTTCTGCTTCGATTGCTTCACCAATAAAAATATCGATCACGCCCGGTTTTTTCAAGAAACTATTCCGGGGCCAAAACAAGCCGGCATTATGTGCCACGGGTACAATTTTGGCTCCAGACTCTTCCGCTAAAACCCCACCGCTCTTACCATAACGACGAGTTTGCCCGACAGGAATTCTAGTTCCTTCAGGGAAGATGGTGACCCAATAACCTTTCTGCAAACGTTCCTTTCCTTGATCAACCACTTGCCTCAATGCCTTGCGTCCAGCATTACGATCAATCGCAATAGGGCTTAGTGTTGCAAGTCCCCAACCAAAAATAGGGATCCACAATAACTCTTTTTTTAATACCCAAACCTGTGGTGGGAAAATAAATTGTAGCGCTAAAGTTTCCCAAGTTGATTGGTGATTACACATGATAATCGACGCTTCTTTAGGAATATTTTCTTTTCCATGAAGACGAAAGGATAAGCCGCAGGTGATTTTTACCCACCAAATATTACAACGCGCCCAACCACTTACGATTTTATAACGTCGTTTAAAAGGCAAAAAAACGATCAATACACTTAAGATGGAAAAGAAAATCGTTAAAGGCACTATCCCGAGAAAATAAAGTATCGATCGTACAGTTAACATTAATTTTTCTCTTCCAATAAAGTATCTATACAGGCCGCTAGATCTGAAAATATCTCGACATCTGACAATTCGTTATCAGCCGCCATCGTTCTTTCTCCCTTACCTGTTCGTACTAATTTAGGAATTGCTCCCGCCGCACGCGCAGCCTTAATATCAGAGTAACTATCCCCAACAAACCACACTTTTTCTAGAGAGATATTCAGTCGTTCTTGAATCTCTTTCAACATTCCTGGCTTGGGCTTCCTACATTCACAACCCTCGTCCGGCAGATGTGGACAAAAGAAAATGGCTTCTATTTCTCCTCCCAGCCGTGCTAGTTTTTTATGTAGCTTTTGATGCATTGCATTGAGCATGTTGATATCGAAATAACCCCGCGCTAGCCCCGATTGATTGGTAACAACAATCACTCGAAACCCTGCTCGGTTAGCCTTCGCAATAGCCTCTAAGCTACCAGGAATAGCTATCCACTCTTCAGGACTCTTTATATAATCATCTGAGTCTTGATTAATGACCCCATCACGATCGAGAATAAGATAAGCCATTAGCTTTGTAAGCTGGAAATATCAGCAATTTCCATAAACAATGAACGCAATTGAGCTAATAAGGCTAAACGATTATTCTTCACCCTTGCATCGTCACACATCACCATAACCTGATCAAAGAAAGTATCAACAGGCTCGCGCAGTACGGCCATACCCGCAAGTGCTTCGGTGTACTGCTGCTGTTCTAAGTTGTCACGAATGTTGTCTTTTACCTTAGTTAGGGCTGAAAAAAGATCCTTTTCTGCCGGTTCGTCTAACAGTTCAATGTTAATTTGATCTGCTGGTTGGCTGTCCAATTTTTTCAGTATATTTCTGATCCGTTTATTCGCCGCCGCCAAGCTTTCAGCTTCTGCTAACACCCCAAAAGCTTTTACAGCATGCATGCGACGATCAAAGTCATACGGTTTTGTTGGTCGTTTCGCAACCACCGCTTCATAAATATCAACACTGATCTTTTGATCGATGTAATAACCTCGCAATCTTTCTAGCATGTAGTTGAAAACCTGTTCGACAACATCTTTTTCAGTAATGACATCCACATAATTTTCAGCTGCTTTGCTCAACAGATCGTTTAAATCAAGATCCAGCTTGGCCTCGATCATAATACGTAAACATCCAAGTGCTGCACGACGCAAAGCAAATGGATCTTTAACACCGGTCGGTGGCTGACCTATGCCAAAAATACCGATCAGTGTATCTAACTTTTCAGCAATCGCGATCGATTGTCCCGTGATGGTTACTGGCAGTTGATCACCGGCAAAGCGGGGTAAATATTGCTCTTCTATCGCCTGACACACTTCTGTAGGCTCTTGCTTATGTTCAGCATAATATCGGCCCATCAATCCTTGAAGGTCAGGAAACTCACCGACCATTTCGCTCATGAGATCACATTTCCCGATTAAACCCGCACGCGTTGCCCACTCAACATTACCACTCAAAGAATGAGCAATGTCACCCGCAAGGCTTGCGACACGTCGAGATTTATCCGCTGTGCTTCCAAGCATTTTTTGAAAGACCACTTTCTCCAGTGCCCACTCCCAAACAGAGTATTCTGTTGCTAGATCGGTTTTCCAAAAATGAACAGAATCACTAAGCCGTGGTCGCACGACTCTTTCATTTCCCTGTTTTACAATAGCAGGATTGGTACTTTGAAGATTACTGACGGTAATGAAATAAGGCATGAGCGTGCCTTTTGCATCATTAACATGAAAATATTTCTGATGACTGGCCATAGTTGAAACCAGCACTTCATCAGGCAATTCTAAAAACTGCTGTTCAAACTCACCCGACAAGGCCACAGGCCATTCGACCATCCCTGTCACTTCATCTAACAGCTCCTCTTCCATGACAGCGTTGCCACCAATTTTGTCCGCTATCACATTGACTTGTTCTATTATCAGCTTTTGACGAAGCTTATAATCCGCAATGACTCTGGCATCTTTTAATTGTTGCTCATAATCCACAGGATCTGAAATCGTAATCGCTTCTGGTGCATGGAAACGGTGTCCATAAGTGGTGTTACCCGATTGAATACCTAAAATTTCGGCATCGATCACCTGCCCGCCATACATCATCACGATCCAATGAACGGGGCGGACAAATGCTGCATCACCATCTCCCCAACGCATCCGTTTAGGGATAGGAAGTTTGCTCAAAGCATTTTCGACGATCTGGGGCACAAGCTCCGTGACTGCTTTGCCCATTTCTTTGACCTTATAAACCAACCAAGTGCCTTTATCAGTTTCCATTTGTTGCAGGTCAGAAACCTCTACCCCACAAGAGCTGGCAAAACCTGTAGCTGCACGTGTTGGTTCACCGGCGGCGTCATAGGCCGCTTTTAAAGCGGGGCCACGACGTTCAACCTCTTTATCAGCCTGTTGTGCTGCAAGGCCAGAGATCAAAATCGAAAGCCGGCGTGGGCTGGCGAATAATTTCAATTCTTCATAGGAAAGTTCTTGTTCGTTGAGTGCTTCCGCGACTTCTTTACCAAAGGCTTCGCTAAGTTTTTTCAGTGCTTTAGGCGGAAGCTCTTCGGTTCCAATCTCTACTAATAATGTGTTGTTGATCATACTTAGTCAGCCTTCTTCTGTTGCAACAAAGGAAAATCAAGAGTTTCTCGCTTCTCAAAATAGGCCGTTGCAACGGCTCTGGCCAATGTTCTTATCCGTAAAATAAAACGCTGCCTCTCTGTAACCGAAATCGCATGTCGCGCATCCAACAGATTAAATGTATGTGAAGCTTTCATCACTTGTTCATAGGCTGGCAGAGACAAACCGTTATCAATCAACTTTTGGCTTTCCTGCTCACAAACATCAAACCAGTTAAATAGGGAGTCCGTATCTGCATGTTCAAAATTGTAAGCCGACATTTCCACTTCGTTCTGATGAAATAAATGCCCATAGGTCACATCACCATCTGGTGTATGTGCCCAAACCAAATCATAAATGCTATCAACATCTTGCAGGTACATGGCGATCCGTTCCAAACCATAAGTAATCTCACCGGAGATCGGGCGACAATCTAAGCCTCCAACTTGTTGAAAGTAGGTAAACTGACTGACTTCCATACCATTGAGCCAAACTTCCCAGCCCAAGCCCCAGGCCCCTAAGGTCGGTGATTCCCAGTTATCTTCAACAAAACGGATGTCGTGCTCTAATGGATCAATACCCAAACGTTTGAGAGATCCTAGATAAAGCTCTTGAATATCAGGTGGTGACGGTTTCAAGATAACCTGAAACTGTGAAAACCGTTGCAGACGATTAGGATTCTCTCCATAACGACCATCTGTCGGGCGTCGCGAGGTTTGAACATAAGCCGAACGCCAAGGTTCAGGCCCAATCGCTCGTAAAAATGTGGAGGGGTGAAAGGTCCCAGCCCCCATTTCCATATCGTAAGTCTGCTCAATAACACAGCCCTGTGAAGCCCAATAATCCTGCAACTCACGGATCAGCCCTTGAAAAGTATCAATGTTTTGTGTCATCACTCTTTACTATTAATGGAGAAAAACGGCAAGAATTATAGCCTTTCATGAAACGCTTGTGTAATTAACCTCAACTCAGATTAAGAATGGTTAGAAACATATTGCATACAATTAAGTTAAAGATTATGTCTTTGATAATTAAAGATGCACTCCTCAGCCACTATCCCCTGTGCGTTTATTGTAGTGGTTCTCAAGACGGAGTGACGCAGCAGTAGCGAGCCATTGGTTGCCAATCCAACACAAAGAATCGTTAAGAGAAACCTGCTAAAGAGCTGTTTTTATCCCGAGTTTAGGTTAATTATTCATTCCTGCACGAATTAAAGCTTCTCACATCACTGCCGCTCAACACTCTATATAAAACAATTATTGATTACTTCAAGGAAGGAATTATGTCTCACGTCATGTTACACACTCCAGATACGGCTTTATGGCATGCTCTGGTAGGAGAAGCTCAAGCGGCGGCAGGCTGTATGCTTGATCAGGAAACTGAAGGCTATCTCGTAACTACACTCGTACGGTTTATAGGGAATATGGGACAAGGGCAGGAGAATCAAAAACAAAATAATTCAATGGGTTTGCTTGATGATTTCCTAGATACCGGTCAAATTCACTATGGCAACATGCAGGAAGTAGCTGATCAATGTCTAATATTAGCAGGCTTACTGCCTGATTATGCAGGACAAAAACAAATATCAATTAATTACTTTGTCGAGCTAGGACAAGGCACCTACGCCAAATTAGCCGCTGGTGATTTTGACAACGTCTATGCACATATGAGCCGTGACTTCGTCAAACTTATGGACGTTCTACAAAACCTTCGCGAAATAGACGATGGACGGAGCTGTCTAGAGCCTATGCAAGCACATGAGTTATGGACAAGTGTCGGCAGTAAAAATGCGAAAAAAACGTTAGACAAGATCTCAAGTTCGGCACTCTTTATGCATGGGACAGACTCCATACACTAGACACTAGCTCCTCGGAAAAATATACAATGACAGATCAAACCATAAAGTCCAGCAGAAACCTTCTGGAAGAGGCTCATATTGATGACCAGTTCACGTTTAAAACGGCAAGTTTCATTCAGAATGATCTGCAGCTTTCATTAATATACTTCGGTCTTATACTTTTCTCGCCACTGCTTTTATGGAATCAGGTCGACCACGCACTTTTATTTTCTTGGCAAGGTGGAATGCTCGCTATCACTACGGCTCGCTGGGTATGTCGTTTTGCAACAGAATCAAAAATCAGCAAAGATAACTTGGATGGATTTTGGAGTGGCGTTCTAGTATTTCTTACCTTGTTAGAAGGACTTGGCTGGGGAGTCTCAGGCGCTATATTGTTCCCCATTAATTCAACGCTAACAATGAGCCTGATCGCACTACTCCTTATAGGAGTCGGTGGTGTTGGTGCGGCTTCATATTCCTCTAGAATGCTAATCGCTATTCCATATTTACTCTGTGTGATTACCCCCTATATTTCAAGATTATATTTTACTGGCGGAGAAGATAGTTTTCTAATAGCAAGCGTACTTTCTTTAGTGGCGATCATGTTTTGCTTTGCAACAGATAGATTAAATATCACGCTATCTTCTGCGCTTAAATCAAAAACAACAGCAGGTGAAGAAGTAAAGGTCCAACACTTTTCAGAAAACAATAACCAACTGCAGAACTTAATTGAAAGTGAAAAAAAACACTCCAAAAATTTAGAAGAACAGCTCATCAACAATTCTCAAAAACTAGCAAATCTTCATGATGTTATGACCGAGTACAACAACGAGCTTCATCTACTTGCAGGCCGTTCGATAAACTTGCAGTCTGATCTTAAAAGTTTAAAAAATACGGATTTAAGTCAAGAACAAAGTAACTTAATTTATAAAATTGAAGAAAATGCTCAACACCTAACTAATATTTTAAACGATTCCAATAAAGGTCAAGAGCCTCAACCTGT
The DNA here is from genome assembly GCA_913058255.1 of uncultured Pseudomonadota bacterium. Classification (GTDB taxonomy): domain Bacteria; phylum Pseudomonadota; class Gammaproteobacteria; order CAJXQU01; family CAJXQU01; genus CAJXQU01. The sequence continues at coordinate 99,870 of CAJXQU010000003.1, forward strand.
CAAACAAGATGCTAATCTGAACTCAAACATTAACGAACCTCAATCATCAAATCAAGAGTTTTATTTAACAGAAAGTCAAACTATTAAACAAACAATACAAGCATCTGAACGTACATTAGACATCAGTAGTGATGCTCAGAAAGTCCTTGTGGTTGGTGATAATAAAAACGAACGAGAAACCGTTGAAGCTTGTTTACGCGAAATAGATTTAAGTTACAAAAGTGTAGAAAATGTACCCGCGGCATTAGCCGTGCTTTGCGAGGCGGAAGCGAATGATAATAGCTTTGATGTTGTTATCGCAAACATGTGGATGCCCGATATAGATGGCATTGGATTCGCTGAAACTTTACAAAACGACCCTGAATTTAAAGGTATTAAATTTATCCTGATCAATTCAGGAGAAATGCCTCCAGAAAATCTATTGAAAAAAGTGGGTATTAATCGAGTGGTGCAAAAGCCTATACAAACAGATGATCTGATCAACATAGTCAGTGCTTTAGTCCAAGAACCAAAAACAAAAAAACTGCCAACCTCCATCGAATCAGTTATTGATGAAGCCATTCAAATTTCATTGAATGGGCCCGAAAATGAAGAAGAAAACTATAGCTCTGACGATCTCATTGATCAGTATGTTATCGAAGAATTACGCACATCAACCACAATCAATTTCATCGAGGCCGTTAATGACTTCCTCGAGGATGTGCCACAACTTATCGAGGATGCAAAAGTAGCCTGCAACGATAGAGATTATTCTGCGATTAAAAAATCAATTAAAGATCTCGGAGGGCGTAGCCTTCATATCGGTGCAAAAAGCCTACTTGAATCTGCACGATCAATAGAAGCGTCTCTTGAAGATGATCAGATAGAAAGAGTTATTGGAAAACTACAAGTGATAGATGCTGAGTTTATTCAGGTTGAATCTGCATTACTTGCCGAATTAACCAACGGCTCCTTATTTTTCAATGAAATAAAACATTAAATCGTCTAAAAAGTTAACCTCTTAAAAAATACGAAAACAATGGATAACAAAGACTTCGCATCAGAACTATTTATTAAAAATATCATTGCGAAAAACACCCAAATGTATTTCATTTTTTCAGCTCTAGTCGCTTTATTTATTTATACTGTTTTACGCGATGAGAATATCTCATCACTAACTTTTTGGCTGGCATGCATTGAAACCAACATCATTGGTTTAGCATTACTCCACACCCTTTCGACCAAGAAAAGAGTTGATCCTCTTAAAAATATTTTATTTAAGATCGGAATTATTACAAATGGTTTGCTCTGGGGGGCTTTCAGCATCGTATCTTTGTCGGTGATGAACATAGAGAGTCAGGCTTTGATCATAATCGCACTAATTGCTATTGTTTCACTTGGCGTACCACTACTCGCCTCATCTCCAAGGCTCGCATTATTATTTTCATCCGTTATTTTACTACCTCTATCAGCCTATTTTTTATTTAAGTTTACCTTCATATCAATAGGTAAAAGCTTGGTTGTTGCATTATTAGTACTCGCAATAACAAGGGTTGCCTCCATCATTCATGATTTTCAAAAACATTCTGAATCTCTTCGCAAAAAACATCAGAGTTTAATAGAACAATTGAATGTTGAGGCTCAGAAGTCTGAGTCAGCAAATATTGAACTTAAAAATGAGATCGCAGAAAAGAAAAAAACTGAAGGTTCTTTAATTAAAGCACGCGATCAAGCAGAGAATGCTCTCAAAGCTAAAAGTGAGTTCTTGGCAACAATGAGTCATGAAATAAGAACACCAATGAATGGTGTTTTAGGTATGACAGAGCTACTTAGTGGTACAGACTTATCAAACAAACAAAAACGCTTCACAGAAACTATCCATAAATCAGGGAGTGCTCTATTAACCATTATTAATGACATTCTAGACTTTTCAAAAATTGAAGCTGGAAAACTAGAGTTAAACAATAGTGTATTTGATCTCAGGTTATTGCTTGAAGATATCGGAACTATGTTTGCCGAGCAAGCACATCGTAAAAATTTAAATCTTTCTTGTATTTACCCCGCCGATGGGCACGCCATGTTTCGTGGAGACCCGGAAAGAATTCGTCAAATACTAACAAACCTCATCGGTAATGCTATAAAGTTTACCGAAAAGGGGGAAATACTCTGCAAGGTTGAACTTATAGAGCAGAACAGTAACGATTTTCTTGTACGTTTTAGAGTACAAGATACAGGTATTGGAATACACACTGATGCACAAGGAAAAATATTTGATTCATTTTCTCAAGCAGATAACACAACTACTCGTAAGTTTGGAGGAACAGGGCTAGGTCTTGCTATTTCTAAAATGCTGGTCAAATTAATGAAAGGAAAAATTGGTGTAAAAAGCCAAGCTGGTCGAGGTTCAATTTTCTGGTTCGCTATCCCTCTCATGAAAGAGGCTGCCGTAACACAATCTCTTTCACAAACATTGCCTCAAAACTTCAGTCATTTTCGAGTCATGATCGCAGATGCAAATCCAACAAGCCGCCAAGTTCTTGAGCAACAGCTAGACAACTGGGATTTAGACTATTACTCCATAGACAATGGGAAAAAAGCGCTTTTAAAAATGAAAGAAGCCGCACAGCAAGGCCAGCCTTTTAGCCTTGCTATCCTTGATAATGAACTACCTGGCATGAATGGCATTGCTCTTGCAAAAAAAATAAAAGATGATCCTGAAATAATGGATGTGAAACTGATCATGGTAAGTTCCGTTGGAAACTTGGAGCAAACTGGACAGTGGTTGATGGCAGGAATTGAAAGCTATTTAAGCAAACCTATTCGTCAAAACGAGTTATATGAGTCGATCAGCAAAGCACTTACCCCCGCAAGTAGCAGTAAGATGAAAGTTAAAAAAAATAAAAGTTTCAACCCCGAAAAAACAATCAGCTTAACCGGCCATATTTTGGTTGCAGAAGATAATATCGTCAATCAAGAACTTGTACGCGAAATGCTCACCAAGCTGGGTTGCACTGTCGAAGTGGTTGAAAACGGTCGTATCGCACTAGAAATTATTTCTGACTGTCCTCTTGATAATTTGCATAAACCTTTCGATGTGATTTTGATGGATTGCCAAATGCCAGAAATGGATGGGTTTGAAGCCACAACCAATATTCGCAACTGGGAAAACCAACAAAAAGTTCTAAACAGGATTCCTATCATTGCCTTAACAGCAAATGCTATGGAGGGTGATCGAGAGAAATGTATCAATTCAGGCATGGATGACTATATGACCAAGCCTTTTAACCTTAAACAAATCGGAGCACTTTTACATCGCTGGCTACCATTATTAGCTAAAGAAAATGTTAGTGAGTTTGCCCGTCTAAATAAACATAATAAAAAAGCAGAGCAAGTGTTAGAAGTATCGCCACCGACTAGATCTAAAAAGGTTCAAAGTCTGCCAACAAAGCTTAGCCCGCTGGATACCAATGCATTTACAAAAATACGTCGTTTACAACGTGAAGGGCAAGAAAACATCGTTATAAAGGTCATCAAGCTATTTTTAGAGAATTCACAAAAAACACTATTGTCCGTGGAGTCTGCAATTTCAAAAGGTGAAACAGAAGCACTACAACGTGCAGCAACAAGCCTTAAGTCCAGCTGTTTAACCATAGGGGCAACAGAACTTGCTAAACTTTGTTTAGAACTTATTGAGCTCGGTAAGTTAGGAAACTCAGGGCAAGCCCAATCTCGACTTGGTATTTTAGAATTTGAATATGATGAAGCCTGCAAGGCACTGCACTCCATCATCGTTGAAGAGCAAGAGGCTGAAGTTGCTTCGAATTAACTTCAAGCTCATCAAGTATTTGCCGCTAAACAATATATCTAAACATGAGTTTATTTAAACGGACTTTCTATGCTTTCTATTAATGACAATCGGCTTAATTCGGTAATACTCGTTGTTGACGATGACATTACCATTCGATTTATGGTGAAAGAATCGTTAGAACAACTTGGTTTCATCGTTGAAGAAGCTGAGAATGGTAAACAAGCTATAGAGAGAGCCAAGGAATTAAAACCCGATCTCATCCTTCTTGATGTCATGATGCCAGAGATGGATGGTTTCACCGCTTGCCCACTACTCAAAGAACTTCCTGAGTGCTTACATACACCTATTTTGATGATGACTGGACTTGATGATCTAGAATCGATTAATAAATCGTACCAAGTCGGTGCAACAGACTTTACGACAAAGCCTATCAACTACACATTACTGTCCCATAGATTGTTTTATATGTTGCGTTCTAAGCAAACCGCAGATGATCTACGTGCCAGCCAAGAACGTTTAGATCAAGCACAACGCCTAGCAAAGCTTGGATACTGGGAGTGGGACTTTAATGACCTCGTCAGCTGGTCTGAACAAGTAACTGAAACATTTTTACTTCCATCGAATAAACAATTTTCTGATATTGGATATTTTTTCCAATATTTAGATAAAGATGATATTGAAAAAGTAAAATCAGCCTTAAAATTAGCTAAGGAAAAACAACAAAATTTCAGCATTGAATATCACCTGCAAAAAGGCACAGATCTTTCTCGAGTGATTTTTCATGAAGCTGAAATTAATTATGATGAGGCAGGTTCTCCAATCAGTCTGATTGGAACTATCCAAGATATCACTGAACGCAAGAGAGCTGAAGAAGAAATTTTAAAGTTAGCCAACTTTGATAAAGTGTCAGGCTTACCTAACCGTACATCGATAAGACAAAAACTCGAAAAAATTGTTTCTCAAAAATGTACTACCAACCAAAACACCGCTATTCTAACACTCGATTTAGACCATTTTAAACGACTCAATGATACCTTAGGACACGATAGAGGAGACGAGCTACTACGTAAAATAGGCACTCGTTTGAGTGATTACCTCGAAGCGTATTCATATGAAGTAAATGGAGCGCTAACGAAGCAAAGCGCTATGCTCGAAATGACGCTTGGCCACTTTGGTGGAGATGAGTTTGTATTGTTGATGAGTGGTATTAAAGCTGCTGAAGACGCAGCAATTATGTCTCGTAAAATCAATGAGGTAATATCCGAACCAATCGAAGTTAACGGAAATGCTATCTCACTAACAACCAGTATCGGGATCAGTGTATTTCCTGATGATGGCAAAGATGTAGATACACTTCTAAAGCAAAGTGGCGCCGCACTTTATCATGCTAAAAGCGAAGGAAGAAACTCCTACAAATTCTTCACCGCTTCAATGAATGCACGTGCCTTCGAACGTTTGTCATTAGAGGTGAATTTAAGAAGAGCTATTGAAGAAAATCAATTTTTACTATTCTATCAGCCTAAAGTTGATGCAATGACAGGAAAAATATTAGGGGTTGAAGCATTGATCCGCTGGAAACATCCAGAATTAGGAATGATTTCACCGGCAGAGTTTATTCCTGTAGCAGAACAAACAGGGCTCATCATACCAATAGGTCAATGGATTTTTGAAGAATCTTGTCGTTTCATAAAGTCGATGTTAGACAAGGGATTACCATCTTTGAGCATTGCGGTTAATATTTCAGGAACCCAGTTCAATGAAAAAAATCTTTTAACAACATTGTCTAACACCGTCAATGAAGCTGGCGTAAATCCTCAACAAATAGAACTCGAAATCACAGAAAGCTTGATTATGAAAGACGTTGATCAAGCTATCGAAACCCTTCATCAACTGAGAGACTTTGGCTTTTCTATTGCTATTGATGATTTTGGAACGGGTTACTCTTCTTTATCCTATTTAAAGAAATTTCCCATAACGACACTTAAAATTGATCAATCTTTTATACAAGAAATTCACAAAGATGCAGATGATAGGGCCATCGTGCAGGCTGTTATTTCCCTCGCTCACAGTTTACGTTTAAAAGTAGTTGCAGAAGGCATAGAAGAGAAAGAACAGCTAGAAGTACTCAAAGAACAGGGATGTGACATCATCCAAGGTTATTTCTTTAGTCGACCACTGTGTGGTGAAGATCTCATTGAATGGACGACTCAACACGCGGATGATCAAATCGAAGATCTCGAAGCAACCCTAGTCGTTTAGCCGCCAATCAAAACCTAGTAACTCATCATACTTTCAGCGGAGAGTTTTTCGACTTAATTTTTACGCAATATCGATAAAAAAACGTATAGAGAGCTTCAACTTTGGACGTCCGTTAGAAACTTCGCTCAGAAAGTATAACAGGCCATTTTGACTTTATTTCTACTGAGGAACAACTCCAGCAGGGATCAATTTTTTCAACATCTCGGGAGTTATACCCGGAGGTAAGTTTGTAGGTATTCCAGCAGAATCCATTTTTTCTTCAACCGGTACTTTTGCGCCTTCCGCAATGATGAGATCGTCCAACTTACGAGTCATCATTTTTGCTTTATAGGCAGGCAAAGCATAAATCCAGTTTTTCGTTTTTGCATTTAACAATTCAGCCTGCTTTTTAACGGTCAGTTCTATTTTACCAGCATCTTTTTGTTCTGCTGTTGAATTCTCTTCCCCAGTAAACTCAAATGAAAAACTCGCCCAAGTTTTATCTTTATATAAGGAACTCTTGATCCTTACAAGCAAACCATCAAACGTTTGATAAGTTGTGGTTAAGCTTTCTGTCGGCCATTTAAAATCAGAAACATTATTAACATCATCAAAATGTAGTTCTTCGACAGCTGCAGCTAGACTATTAACCGTTGTTTGAGACTTAACTTTAAAACCTTCCGGCAAGTTTTGTATTTGATAATCTTCTGCTCCTTTATCATCACGTATAGCGCGAACGGTTTCGCTTTCACCATGCTCAATCGTAATACTTTGCAGACGTTCTGAAGAAAGATTAATTAGACTGTTTTCAAGCCAATCTGACGGATCGGCCGAGAACATTAATTCACCCTTGACCAAGTAAGACTGAGCCTCTTCAGACTTACGAACATACAACGAATCTATTGATCCATCGGAACGATTTATTCGTTCTTTACCGACAATTAATGAGGCTAAGGAGTTTCCTTTAGCATCGAGCAAATTAATTTGTTTTGACTTTGCTTTATCAACCGTTATATCTTCGATCCCTAAGCGAGAAAACAATTCTGGGTTAGCTGTTTTTGCTTCATGAACTTCTAATTTACTTAGCGACAGCACCAAAGGTTTTATGCGATTAAACAAAGCGGGGTAACCGCCACGGTTTTCCAAAACCCACTGTCCATCTTTTGCGACGAGTATGGCAGAATATTCAGCCGTTTTAAGCTCAACTCTAACAACATCTTGAATTTCACCTGCCAGCTCAGGAAACAAAGGTGCTTTTTCAACTACGGTCTCTGCAGCCCGTTGGTTCACTGAAAACCAAGCCGCGACAACAAACAATAAGGTAACAATTATAAGTATTGGAAGTGATTTTTTCATAGTTAGTCGTTAGCCTTTTATGCTACTTTTCGATTTCTGTTGAACACGGCTATCGCAATTGCCAATATGCCGATCAAGAGTGGAATTAAACCTATATTTAAAAACTTCAGTTTATTTCCAAGCTGCTCAATGTCTTTATTCAAGTCATGTTGTACCGAACGTAATTCTTTTCTATTTTTCATCTGTTCTTGCTGGAAATTTTCGATCTCTTTACGTTGCTCAGGACTCAACAAAGTGTCACTGTTTTCAGTGTTTTGTAGCTGAAGTTGTTGTAGCTTTTTCTCTGTTTCTTGTAGTTTCGCCTGCAAGGCTTGCTCACGTGAACGAAATTGTGTTTCAGCCTCTCGTCGAATATCTTCAACGCGATCAAATGGACGCGCATACTGACCTCGGCTACGTAAGCTAACCATGTCTGCATTCCCGCCTAGTAGATCAATACTATTTAAGATAAATTTTGCATTATCTGCATGCGGTGAAGCCACTCGAGTACCCATGAAGTTTTGGAACTGTACCCAAAATCTATCAGCCAGAATATCAGTGTCAGCAACTACAATCAGATTAATAGCTTCTTCTGATTCACTGACAAAAGTAGGATCTTTCTCATCCGCAGCAGGCCTTCCTTCAGGAAAAGCCGTTTTAACCTTACCGTTAATACGTCCAGCTATGACTAATGATTTCTCACCCGATTCAAACTGGTCAACAAGCACAGATGGATCTCGTACGAAAACGACCGCATCACGTTCGTAAACCATGGCTTTTTTACTGGTAGATATCAGTGCCGTTAACGTCGTTGCCGCCCCCTCTTCTAACGCTATAGATCCTGCCGTACCTAAATTGATCAATGTCAGCTGATTGGTCGAAAAATCATCTTTATTAAAATGTTTTCGCCCCAACCGCATCCAAGGAATGTAAGCCATTTCTTTTGGCCCACGTTGGTTCCTAGACTGAACCTTAATCGCAGCATCTAGGTCACCGGCGATCTTCGTTGTCTCAAAAACCACCCCCCACTTGTCAAACAACATTGGCATGGTTGAATCTCTTTCCGGCATTACCATCTGACTTTGTTGATCGGGCATTGTTTCATCTGACTCAGACATGGGATCAACAAAGATCATCGCCTTGCCACCTTTCAATACAAATTGATCGATCGCGTATAAGGTTTTATCTTTTAGAGATTTCGGATGGATCACTAACAAAGTGTCGATGGAGGGATCGATATAGCTTGCTTGGATCCCTAAATCACGGACTTGATACTCACCACGAAGCATATCCATAACCGCCCATGCAGGCATATTACTATTCCCATCTGGGGATGATTCACCAAACACAGGCAAAGTACTGATCACGCCGATCACGCGATCTTTTGGATTGCCCAAGTCATAAACCATCTTGGTCAGTTCGTATTCTAGCGTTTGTTCTTTTTCTGGTTGGAAAAAAGGTACCGTCAATTCGTCATCGGTAGTATTTGTTCCAGCTAAGCCAAAATAAGCCAACTCACCACTATTACTCACCGGCAACTGACGCATTCCATAACTAACCGCTTCATCTTCTAATTCAGAAAAGGGCTCTGGATCCGTAATGACCAATTTTATTTTTCCATTCGCCGCTTCTTCATATTCTTCCAACATATCTCGAACACGTGTGCCGTAGTTCATCAAGTTAGGAATACCATTCAACATTTTTTGCGAAAAGTAATAACGTAAAGTGATCGGCTCTTGTAAATTCTCAAGAATATTCGATGTACCTTCAGACAAGGTAAACAGCTTGTTATCTGTCACGTCCATACGCCATGAGGTAAACGTGCCGCTAGCGAAAATATTGATCGCAAGAAATAAAACAATCGCTAAGCTTAAACTACTTAATGTTAGAATTTTTTTACTCATTTTATCTTGCCTTATTGCTATCGATAGCGAGCGTGTTGAGATACAACCATAAGCTGATCAGCGAAGCGAAAAAGATAATGTCACGAATATCGATCACACCTTTCATAATCGAATTAAAATGACTTAGAAAACTAAAAGAACTGATCGCATCAAGAATAGGTTGTGGTGCCCAACTACTGAAAAAATCTAAAACTAACGGGAAACCACTAAGAATAAATGCAAAACAAATCACCACACTCACCACAAACGCAATCACCTGATTTTTTGTCAAGGCCGATATACACGAGCCTATCGCTAGAAAACCTCCGGCCATTAGCAAACTACCTATATAGCTGACAAATATAACGGTGTTATCTGGCTCACCTAAGTAATTGACTGTAATCCAGATAGGAAATGTCAATGCTAAAGCAATGGCTGTGAAGCACCATGCAGCTAGATACTTTCCTACCACCGCTTCTGCTAGCGATACAGGCAACGTCATTAATAGCTCGATGGTTCCCGTCTTACGCTCTTCTGACCAAAGGCGCATTGAAATCGCCGGGATCAAAAATAAATATAACCAGGGGTGAAAACTGAAAAAGGGCGTCAGATCAGCTTGATTGCTTTCATAAAAGCCACCAATATAAAAAGTGAAAATTCCCGTAAGGAAAAGAAAAATTACGATAAAAACGTAAGCTACAGGTGTTGAGAAATAAGCTCGTAACTCACGTTTAAAAATAGCGCTAATATTATTCATGACAAATGCTCCGGCTCAGTCAACTTCTTAACTGAACCTATGGTTATATCACGGAACACTTCATCAACGCGTCCTGCTTCAACACGTAATTGTTCGACTCCCCAACCATTGTTGTTAACCAAGCTACTAACCGTGCCAGCAATGCTCATTGCATTTGTAGGGATGACCAACAATTGCGACATGCCCATTGGTTGCTCTTCTATTTCAACAGCTTTGACACTCGGCAAATTGAGTAATGCTAGCTTAGCAGCACCGCTTTGGTTTGTGTTTATTAATAGTGAGACAGCATTATGAAATTTAGATTTCGCGATCAACTCGGTCGGCGTTCCGTTAAACAATAACTGACCTTTCGAAATGATTATTGCGCGATCACAAACCGCATCGACTTCTTCTAGAATATGTGTCGAAATAATGATCGCCTTATCTTTTGCCATGTTCTGTATCAAAGTACGAACTTCGTGCTTCTGATTTGGATCTAAACCATCGGTAGGTTCATCCATAATCAAAACGTCTGGATCATGCAGTATCGCTTGCGCCATACCTACTCTGCGTTTAAAGCCTTTAGATAAAGTATCTATTGACTGATGCAATACACCTTCAATATGAATTTTCTCAACCACATCGATAATTCGTTCTTTTCGATAGCGGCCTTTCAGGCCACGGATATCGGCGATAAAATTGAGAAATGTCAGTGGCGTCATTTCACCATAAGCTGGCGCGCCCTCAGGCAAGTAACCTAGTTTCTTTTTTAAACTAATCGGATCTGTTAACACATCATAACCACAAAGACTGACTGTGCCGTGTGTCGGTTCAAGAAAACCTGCGATCATTTTCATAGTCGTCGATTTTCCTGCTCCATTCGGACCAAGAAAACCGAGAACTTCACCGCGCGCTACGTTAAACGAAACATCATCTACCGCACGTAATGAACCAAATTGCTTACTTAAGTTTTTTACTTCTATTGCATAATCCATAGGAATTTTGAGTAAACTTTTTTAATTTAGGCTGATGATTAATTCTTATTATTTTCAGCATTTAATGAGCTGCAATATTCTCCACACTTAATGCGCGGCGTCAACTTTACATATATTCACAGACCACTATTGTCAGGAATCGTTCCTCGCGGGAATAAGTTTCATCGCAAGTAAGATCAAAAATAATACCGGAATTCCAAGTAATGCTGTACCAACAAAAAACTCAGAGAACCCTACCCGATCAACAATCACACCCGAAAATGTTGCGGTAAACTTTGGTAGTAACAGCATCATGGAACTAAACAATGCATATTGGGTTGCTGAGAACTCAATGTTAGTCAGGCTCGACAGGTAGGCAACAAAAGCAGCTGTTGCGATACCTGCACTAAAATTATCAAAAGAAATTATCCCCGTTAACCACCATATATCATGACCAACACCTGCTAAGACGGAGAACAATAGATTACTACCTGCCGAAAGTATAGCGCCAAGAAATAGTACTGGCATAACTCCCCAACGTACGATTAATAAACCACCTGCTCCCGCACCTACAATAGTCATTAGCACGCCATAGATTTTTGTAATACTTGCAACCTCACCTTTAGTAAATCCCATCTCATGGTAGAAAGGATTAGCCATAACCCCTAATACCACATCAGAAATTCGGTAGGTACCTATTAAGGCTAAGATCAAAAACGCTTGCCAACCATATCGTTTTAGAAAGTCCCAGAATGGGCTGACCACAGCATCGAGTAGCCAAATTAGAAGCCGCGGCAATGGATCCGGTAAGTGCTGATAACGTGCGACCAGATCGGTGATTTTTGCTTTCCTTTGATCTGATGCTTCAGTTACTACGTGCTCTGGTTCTGAAACAAGCATGGTTGAAATAATGCCAACCAACATAAAAGCAGCCATACAGAAATATGCAAACTCCCAAGGTGCGGCTTCATAAGTGGCTTCATTCAGATCAGCTAAGGCCGCGATCCCTAGTGCGCCTGCTGAAGCGAGGATCATCCCTAATCGGTATCCAGCCATATAACTTGCCGACATTGCCCCCTGCATTTCTTCTGGTACCGCTTCGATACGATATGCGTCCAGCGCAATATCTTGGGTAGCCGAAGAAATGGCGACCACTAACGCAAAAATAGCCATTAGTGTCAGGTCAACAGAGGGATCCGTTTGTGCCATCCCAATTAAAGCCAGCACAATTGCGACTTGTGACAATAGGAGCCAACTTCGCCGACGACCTAGTTTCTTCGTCAAAATAGGAATAAGCATCCGATCAACCAGCGGTGACCAACACCATTTGACAGCATAAGCCAGACCTATTGCACTAAAATAGCCGATGTTTGTTCGTGAAATGCCCGCTTCACTCAACCAGAAAGACAACGTTCCAAACACAAGTAAAAATGGCAATCCAGCTGAAAAACCAAGAAACAACATCCCAATTACGCGCGGCTTCTTATAAATAGCCAAAGCTGCAGCCCACAACCTTATTTTAGATAAGTAATTCATATGCCCGATATCATAGTCCATATACAAATGGAATATGAGCTATAACATTCTATGAACCCTATTAATTGTCATAAATCAATAACTTATTTAAATAACTATTGAAATACTTTATTCCCTGCCATACCCTTCTAGATACGCAATGGATGCGTACAACTATTTTTCAAAAAACTCATGGAAGGGCATTATGAAAAAATATATCATTTCAAGCTTGGCTTTGGTCACGCTATTCACATCAACCACAATTTTCGCATACGATCTCGAAGACAATTACATCGGTGGCAGCAACCCTAACGATGTCATTGGCGCACGCTCAACCTTCGATATAAAAGGTCTTGATGCCTCTCTATTAGGCACTACCTTAACCGTAGATATTTACACCAACTTTGCAGGCAAAGCAGATAATGGCGTCTACCCATCACTCACTCAAACAGAAGCTAGCGGCTGGGGTAACGGTATTGGCTATGGAGATCTCTTTCTTGCTGATGATGATGTTAAAGATGGATGGGAATACGGCTTTTCCTTAGATAATCGTTGGAGCGCAACCGGTGGCACAGCTGATCTCTATGCAGTGTCAGGTAGCTTATTAGCCAATGCAGCCCCTGCCGACTATTTGCTGAGTGATAGCTTTATCTCTTCAGGTACATATAGAAACGATAAAGAAGTTGCCGTTAACACGAATGGTCCATACTCATCTGCAACACTAGTAAGTTCTGGAAGCTGGTCTGTTAATGAGTCCACCGGCAGCCTGCGTTTTTCTGTTGATCTATCAGGCACAGGTTTACCATACTCAAGACAAGGGATACGCATTGGTTGGGGTGAAACCTGCGCGAACGACCTTATTCAAGGAACTGTTTCCATGGATACTTTAACGGATAAAGCGACAAGCGTTCCTGAGCCCGCAGCACTTGCTTTAGTTGGTCTAGGTTTATTCGGAACAATAATCAACCGTCGACGAACTAAGCCGTCAACGTAATTGCTTCATAATTTACAGATAAAACAAGTTCCTAGCTCAATCTAATTTGAACTAGGAACTTGCTAGATCAAGCTCACACCCGTACCAAATGAAACAATGTGTCAACAAACCGTCACAGAGCTTGCAACAAGATCAATCATTACTTACTCTTGTCGCAGTTAAAACGGATTTAACGAACCTCTAAATTATTACTACAAGGATGTAGAAATTATGAACAACTATTTAATATCTGGCCTAGCTCTGGCTGCAATCATCACTTCTGGCGCAACAGCTGCTTACGATCTAAACGACACTTACATCGGTGGAAACGATCCACGTGATGTCATCGGCGGCCTAGCTGATTACGATACTCTCGGTTTAAACGCGACAATTTCTGGCACGCTCTTAACAATCGACATTCATTCTAATTTTGCTGGTAAAGCCGAATATGGTTACAGCACATACCAAACTCAAACGGCTGCAAGTGGTTGGGGTAATGGTATCGGTTATGGTGATTTATTCCTTTCTTCTGGTACAAGCACTAGCCCTTGGGAATATGGTCTATCTATCGATGACCGCTGGAGCGCAACAGGTGGCGCGGCAGACTTATTCGCATTAGGCGGAACAAGTGCAGACTACCTTTTGAGTGATGATTTCATCTCAACGGGTGATTATCGTCATGGCGAAGCTGTTGCCGTTGACTCAGGATCAGCCTCGGTTTCTCAAATTGGTTATGGTAACTGGACAGTCAATGAAGCTGATCAAATAATCAGTTTCTCTGTTGATATTGCAGGCACAAACTTAGATCCTATCAATGGTATCTCACTTGGTTGGGGAATGACCTGTGCTAACGATTTAATTCAGGGTTCTGTCAAAGCTACAGACATCCCAGAACCTGGTGCACTTGGTCTTGTTGGCATTGGTTTACTAGGAACAATTATTGGACGTAGACGTAATAAAAAACCCGTTTAAAAATATTAAAGATACATAGCACATAGTCCTGCTGTCAAAAGCTACTGAACAAAGAATTGTTCAGTAGCTTTTTTTGCTTTAAGTTGCAAATTAAACAACACCTCTGGTAACTAGCGGCCTATTTCTTGTCCAAAAGTTTAAGATCTTTGCCTTTATCTACAAAATTAAATCGCTTTCAAACTTTCCATCGTCCAACGTGGTTGAGCATGAAAAGAGAGCCCTTTTCTTTCACCAGCCATTAGCCGGATCGCTCCTGCATAGGCAATCATTGCACCGTTATCCGTACAAAATTCTTGCCGTGGATAATAAACTTCACCACTCAATTCACTTAAACGTTCACGCAACTGTTCGTTTGCACTCACTCCGCCAGCAACCACCAATCTATCAAGGTTTGTTTCTTGAAATGCTCGCTTACATTTAATAAATAAAGTATCAAAAACAGCTTCTGAAAACGCATAGGCTACATCTGCTTGTGTTTGCTCATCCTTTTCTGAAGCTTCCCAAGTGTTTCTTGCAAATGTCTTCAAACCGCTAAAACTAAAATCCAAACCTGGACGATTAACCATGGGACGAGGAAACTTATATTGTTTAGGGTTCCCATTTAAAGAAATTTTTTCGATCATCGGACCACCGGGATACGATAAACCCAAAAGTTTTGCGGTCTTATCAAATGCCTCACCTACCGCATCATCGAGAGTTTCTCCTAAGATTTTATATTGTCCAACACCATCGACCCTAACCAATTGAGTGTGGCCTCCAGAGACCAATAAAGCGACAAAAGGGAAACTAGGCGGGTTGTCTTCAAGCATACAAGCTAATAAATGACCTTCCATATGATGAACGCCAACACTCGGAACCTGCCAAGTCCATGCTAGCCCTTGAGCGACAGAAACACCGACTAATAATGCTCCGATAAGGCCTGGACCTTCTGTATATGCAATCCCGCCTACCTCCTTGGAGTGAATGCCCGCTTCCTCTAAAACCTTTTCTACCAAAGGAATTATTCTCCTTACATGGTCACGTGAAGCAAGTTCAGGAACCACTCCTCCGTAGCGAGCATGCATTTCTACTTGGCTGTATAAAGCGTGTGATAACAAGCCCTGATCTGTGTCATAAATTGCAACACCAGTCTCATCACATGAAGTTTCGATACCTAAAACGCGCATAGTCTTTGCTTTTCTCCTATTAAGACACTAGAATAATGCGCCTTTTTAGATTAATGCAACTTAAAATTACAGGACTATAGAATGCCATCAGTTAAGGTCAGAGAAAACGAACCTTTTGACATCGCACTGCGACGTTTCAAACGCTCATGTGAGAAAGCCGGTACACTGGCTGAAGTTCACCGCCGTGAGTATTACGAGAAACCAGCACAAGAAAGAAAGCGTAAAGCAGCAGCAGCAGTAAAACGTTGGCAGAAAAAAGCCTCGCGCACTAGCCTGCAAAGAAAGCGTCTTTACTAGAACATTAATTAGTATTTCAAAATGACAGACTCCTTGAAGCAACGTCTCTCCGATGATGTAAAAAATGCCATGCGCAGCAAAGATAAGCCGCGTTTGGGTGTTTTACGTCTTATCACTGCCGCGATCAAACAGCGTGAAGTAGACGAGCGTATCGAGTTAACAGATGACGATGTCACTGTTATTCTGGATAAAATGACCAAACAACGACGGGAATCGATCAGTCAATTCGAACAAGCCGACCGCCAAGAATTAGCTGATCAAGAAAAGTTTGAGATTGAAATTATTAAGGAATATCTACCCGAGCAACTTTCAGAGGAAGAAATTGTTAAGCTAGTACAAGAAGCCATTAGCTCCTCAGGCGCTAGCGAGATGAAAGACATGGGGAAAGTTATGGGGCTTCTTAAACCCCAACTCCAAGGTCGTGCCGATATGGGAAGTGTCAGCGGGCTGATCAAAAAGCAACTCGCTGGTTAGACTTACACTCTCGATTCCAAGCAAGTTAAGTATACGGTTATACTGACGCTATGGCCGGACTGATCCCACAAGATTTTATTGACGACTTGCTGAGTCGTACCGATATCGTTGATGTTATTGGTGATCATGTTCAGCTGCGAAAAGCTGGCAAAGACTTCCAAGGCCTCTGCCCGTTCCACAATGAGAAATCTCCTTCTTTTACCGTAAGCCAAACCAAACAGTTTTATCATTGTTTTGGCTGTCAAGCTAGCGGCTCAGCTATTAGCTTTTTGATGGATCACAACCATCTCGATTTTGTAGAGACTATCAAAGAACTTGCATCTAAAGCAGGGATGCAGCTACCTGAAAATACCGATTCAAATAAACCTCGCGTTAATAACGATCCTGTTTATAGCATTCTTGAACAAGCAACCAAATTCTTCGCCGTGCAATTACGTCAGCATTCAACCAAACAAAGAGCTGTCGACTATCTAAAAAACAGGGGACTCTCTGGAGAAATAGCGAAGGCCTATGATATTGGTTACGCACCCGATGGATGGGACAACCTACTTAAACATTTAGACAACGAGGCGGATCAAAAAAACCTGCTGATAAAGGCCGGATTAATCATCGAGAAAGAATCTGAGAATAACAAACCCAAGCGTTATTATGATCGATTCCGCGATCGCATCATATTTCCTATTCGTGATTACAAAGGACGCGTTATTGGGTTTGGTGGACGCATTCTTGATAAAGGTGAACCGAAGTATTTAAACTCGCCTGAAACCCCAGTTTTTCATAAAGGTCGTGAACTTTACGGACTTTACGAAGCACGTAAACGTTGCCGTGATCTCGATCAAATTGTTGTAGTTGAAGGCTACATGGATGTTGTCGCATTAGCACAGTTTGGTATTAATCACTCTGTGGCTACGCTTGGCACCGCAACCACAACAGAACACCTACAGCGTCTCTTCAAAGCAACCCGTGAAGTTATATTTTGTTTTGATGGTGACAGAGCGGGTAAACGTGCTGCCTGGAAAGCATTAGACTTATCATTGCCTCTTTTGAAAGAGGGTTACACCGTACAGTTTATGTTTTTACCTGAGGGTGAAGATCCTGACAGCATGGTTAGAAGCAAAGGTCCTGAGTATTTTAGAAACCATAAGAATTTCACAGCCTTATCAGAGTTTTTATTTAACAGCTTATTGCTAAAAGCCGATATCAATACACTTGAAGGTCGCGCTCAACTCGTTAACCTAGCCAACCCACTAATAACAAAAATACCGACCGGAGCATTACGCTCACTAATGCAACAACGCCTAAGTAAACTCTCTCAACTGGAAGGCCAAGCGATTGAACAAATCATTCCTGAAGTTGCTCCCCCAGCAGAAATACCACAACCAAGACAACGGGCGCTTATAAATCGAAACCAGCGACTCTCTAGAACCTTAGTTGAACAGGCTATACATATAATTCTGAATCATCCAGGCTTTGCCAATGAAGTAGACTTTGACGAAAATTTAGTCGAATTAGCCGATCCATATCTACCACTTTTATTAGAACTATTGAGAATGGTAAAAAGCCAACCAACTATCTCAACAGGCCAACTTTTGGAACACTGGCGAGGAACAGAAACATTAATTGCATTAAATGATCTGATCTCAGGGAAAAAAGAACTTCCTGATGAGGCTATTCAAACCGAATATACCGGGATTATAACGGCCCTAAAGAAAAACCTTCTAAAACAACAACGTTCCGCCATAATCAATACTTCCGAAGGAAAAATCACCGATCGAGTAAAAAATATCTATAAACGCCCAGAAAACAAGTAAGAATAACTCCCTAGGCTATCGCCGCCCTCCAAAAACTATTGTATAATTGACGGTTAGCATGCCATTTTTATGGCGGTATTGATAACTTACTACTAAACTTTAGCTGTATAAATATTAAAAACTGTCGATACCTGATTATTACAGAGAAATAATACTCAATAATAATTAACAACATCATTAACGCGTTAACTCATTTAAAACGGATCCCATTAAATTAATGGCTAAAACAAACGAAAAATCAACGTCACCTGCTTCCAACTCGCCTATAGCAACAGACGAGCAGCGCTCCTTACTAAAGGAGTTAATCGCAAAAGGAAAAGAACAAGGTTATCTGACATATCACGAAGTCAACGACCACTTACCTGGTGAGATTGTAGGTCCAGAACAGATAGAAGAAATCATAAGCATGATCAATGATATGGGGATTACTGTTCACGAAACAGCTCCCGATATGGACACGCTTCTAATGTCAGATAATGCGGTTACCGACAGTGAAGAAGCTGCCGAAGAGGCCGCCGCCGCACTCGCTTTAGTCGAAAATGATTTTGGCCGAACAACCGATCCTGTGCGTATGTACATGCGCGAGATGGGTACTGTAGATCTACTCACGCGTGAAGGCGAGATCGTTATCGCAAAACGCATCGAAGATGGTTTGAGTCAAGTGCTTGCCGCGCTTTCGGATTTTCCTTATATCATGCATCAGGTCTTTGCAGAATACGATAAAGTTACTGTTGAAGAAATCAAATTAACCGATGTCATTTCAGGATTTTTTGATCCAAATGAAGAAGCAGCTCAACCAGCTCCTCGTCCATCTGAAGATGATAATTCTGATGATGATGACGATTCTGAAGAAGAAGAGGATCCGAATGCCTTAGATCCTGACGAGGCTAGAGAGCGCTTTATTGCAATGGCAAAACTTCATGACAACGTTTTGGCTTCTACGGAAGCGAATGGACGAGAAAATGAAGAGACTAAATCACTAAGAACAGAACTTGCTGAGCGCTTCCGCGAGCTTAAATTTACACCAAAACTAATTGATCGCTTAAACAAACAAGTTCGTGCGATTGTCGACGAAGTTCGCAAACAAGAAAAAGATATCATGACTGCCTGTATTAAAAAATCAGGTATGCCACGTAAAGATTTTATTGCTTCTTTTCAAGATAATGAAACAAATCAAGAGTGGACGAACCAGCTAATCTCCGCAGGTAAAGGCTGGTCTGAAAAACTTAAGACTGAACAAGAGCTAATACAATATGCTCAAAAGCGTCTTCTTGCACTTGAAGTAAATTCAAACATGCCGATTGTTGAAATCAAAGAGATCAACCGCCGTATGTCTATTGGTGAAGCAAAAGCCCGCCGCGCGAAAAAAGAAATGGTCGAAGCGAACTTGCGACTTGTAATTTCTATTGCTAAAAAATACACCAATCGTGGCTTGCTATTCCTTGATCTAATCCAAGAAGGCAATATCGGCTTGATGAAAGCCGTAGATAAATTTGAATACCGTCGTGGTTACAAATTTTCAACCTACGCAACATGGTGGATCAGACAAGCTATTACACGCTCGATCGCGGATCAAGCTAGAACAATACGTATTCCAGTCCATATGATCGAAACGATCAACAAACTAAACCGTATTTCACGTCAGATACTACAAGAAATGGGTAGAGAACCAACACCTGAAGAGCTCGCAGAGCGTATGCAAATGCCAGAAGACAAGGTGAGGAAAGTATTAAAAATAGCGAAAGAGCCGATTTCAATGGAAACACCTATCGGTGATGATGAGGATTCTCATTTAGGAGACTTCATCGAAGATATCAATATACAAGCTCCTGTTGACTCTGCCACATTCGAAGGTCTATGTAGAACCACGAGTGATGTATTAGAAGGATTAACACCACGTGAAGCAAAAGTTCTTAGAATGCGTTTTGGCATAGGAATGAATACCGATCACACTCTTGAAGAAGTCGGAAAGCAGTTTGATGTAACCCGTGAGCGTATTCGACAAATTGAAGCAAAAGCATTAAGAAAACTGCGCCACCCTTCAAGATCTGAACAGCTAAGGACTTTCCTAGATAACTAGAGTAATTGAGCAGGATCATGATTAATTAACATGATCCTGCTCAAAGATCTTTCAGCAATCCAAACCGTCCGTTATACTTCACACCCCATAATACGGGCCTGTAGCTCAGTTGGTTAGAGCAGTGGACTCATAATCCATTGGTCGGAGGTTCGAGTCCTCCCGGGCCCACCATATTTATCACGTAACATTATCGATAAATATGGTGTTGTACTTCACTATGCAAGCACGCTTGTTAACTAAATATAATACTCTCTGAACTATTTATACTCTGTTCAGAAAGTTAAATACCTATAACCAGGGTCGCTCATCGTCAAGTCCTTCAACATGGAACTTCTTGCTTTTCTCCATAACCTCTTTACGCAGTGCATTCCGCATCTGTGCAGCTTCGAAAAGCTTCACTTCTACTTCTGAGACGACCTCTAATGGAGGGAGCTCTTGTGTCTCACCAGACTCATCCTTCGCGACCATCGTAAAATAACATGAGTTAGTATGTCGTGATTCATGAGTTTGTAAGTTTTCGGCAACGACTTTGACACCAACCTCCATAGAGGTTCTGCCAACATAATTCACATTGGCTTTAAATGTTACTAGTTCACCAACATAAATGGGCTCCTTAAAATACACCTGATCGAGGAATAGAGTGACAACATAGCTTTGCGAATATCTTGCGGCACAAGAGTACGCAACCTGATCAAGTAATTTTAATAAAGCCCCCCCATGAACAACTCCCGAAAAATTCGCCATATCTGGCGTCATCAAGACCGTCATATAAAGGGACTTCCTTTGCTTCAACGTTTTATTTTTATCCATGACCTACTTCCTTAATTTATAATTCTGTTTGAATTGAGACCACTATTTGGGACTTATCTATTCGTACTAAATCAAACCATCTAGTCGTTGATACTCAAAATTCAATTGTTTCCCACTAACCGACTCTTTACTGTTCTTGTACACTATAGTGACAAAAATAATAATCTAACCATAACTTCAAGATAGGTAAGGTATTTTCAGAAAGGCTGTAGCTAGAGAACTCATTAACCAACATTCAAAAATGCCATTAATTTGTTTAGATGTACCAAGAAAATTTACAGGTAACAATAGCACATACAGCCATTAATATTTAACCATTGAGCATCAGGCACTTTTAAATATAATGAAAACACGCTGATAAAGATCCAAAAGACAATTTCACACTGCTGCTTTTGAAACAACCGAAATTTTCGAATGTCATTCCTCTATAAATAATATTATTTATAGCTTTCAAGCACTCAAATGCAGTCATCTTTTGGTAATGAACATCATTACTTTTAATCTCTTAAAAAATGGCATAAGAACTGCTGTATTAATTCAATAAAAAATAATCCTTTGGAGGATTTCACAATGAACGATTCTGTTGGATTAGTAGGAAAAAATGTTGAGGTTTCAGGTGAAATTAATTTCGAAGGAACTCTAAGAATTGAAGGAAAAGTAAAAGGTTTTATCCATGGAAACACCGGCACCGTTTCCATTGGTAGTAGTGGTTCTGTTAAAGGCGATATTTCAGCAGATATCTGTATCGTTGATGGCCTTTTAGAAGGCGATCTTACCGCTATGACTCGAGTTGAAATCACTAGGACAGGCCAAGTAGAAGGTAACGTTACCACCAAAGAACTTATAATTGCTGAAGGAGCTGTCTTAGCTGGAAACCTTGTGATGAGTAAATAAACGCATACCATTAGAAAACTGAGGTTGATCCCAAAGCAAGCATATTTTGAATATGCTCAAGGATAATAACCTTCCGTCAATTTTAAAAGGTTATAACAAAAAATCTCTCACCACATCTACGCCCTATTTCAGGTAGACTAAGCAGTCAATTTTACATTGCTCATAGCTAAGAACTGATCGCATGAAAGAATCCTTACTCTTAAAACTTGAAAACCTGTCTGAGCGCAAAACTGAACTTGAAGGCATGTTGTCCGCACCAGAAATTATTAATGACCAGACAAAGTTTCGCGAATTATCACGCGAATATGCTGAAGTTGACCCTGTTGTCATTTGTTTTCATAAATATAATGAGAATCAGGAAGCTATTTCTAGCGCCCAAGAAATGATGAAAGATTCGGATCCTGACATGCGCGAGATGGCCGTTGAGGAGATGAAAGAAGCAGAAGCCAATATTGAAGCTTTGGAACAAGAGCTACAAGTTTTACTCTTACCGAGAGATCCTTCCGATAATAGCAATATCTTCCTTGAGATCCGCGCTGGAACAGGTGGTGATGAAGCCGCTCTTTTTGTCGGTGATTTGTTGCGCATGTACACACGCTATGCAGAGTCTCAAAAATGGAGACTAGAACCGATCAGCCAAAACGTCAGTGAAGTGGGTGGTTATAAAGAGATGATCGTCCGGGTTATTGGCCAAGGGGCATATTCTCGGCTTAAGTTCGAGTCTGGAGTCCATCGTGTACAACGTGTGCCCGAAACTGAATCTCAAGGACGTGTACACACTTCGGCTTGTACCATCGCTGTGCTGCCTGAAGTCGATGAAGTTGCGGAAATAGATATCAACCCAGCTGACATACGGATTGATACTTTTCGAGCCTCAGGCGCAGGTGGACAGCACGTTAATAAAACTGACTCCGCGATCCGCATCACCCATGTTCCTACAGGTGTAGTGGTAGAGTGTCAGGACGATCGTTCACAGCATAAAAATAAAGCCAGTGCGATGAATCTGCTCAAATCGAGATTATTATCAGCCGAGCGTGAGAAGCAAGAATCTGAACAAGCTGAAAATCGTCGCTCACTCGTCGGTAATGGTGATCGATCTGAGCGCATTAGAACCTATAACTTCCCACAAGGTCGTGTGACCGATCATCGAATAAACCTAACTTTATACAAGCTAGACTCCATTATGGAAGGCGATGTCGATCAAGTTATTGAGCCATTGATTCAGGAACATCAGGCGGATCTATTCGCCTCTATGGCCGACTCATGAGCTCAGTCTCGACACTGCTCCGGCAGGGTCAGATAGCTTTAGCAGAATCAAGCAGTCCTCTTATTGACGTACAAATTCTGCTTTGTCATGTGCTTGAAGTTGATCGCAGCTATTTATATATGGCTCCAGAGGAAACTGTTCCAGCAATACAAGAAAATGAATTCCGTACACTCATTGCCCAGCGCCAAATAGGAACTCCCATATCTCATCTGACTGGCCGACGTGATTTCTGGTCACTGAATTTAAAAGTGAATGAACACACGCTTATCCCAAGACCTGAGACGGAACACCTTGTTGAAGCAGCTTTATCGATAATTCAAAAAGGTCAAGTCAGTAGAATAGCCGATTTAGGAACCGGTTCTGGTGCTATTGCGCTAGCCATCGGTAACGAGATCGAATCAAGCTTTCCACGCTGTCAAATCATCGCCACCGATATTTCAGAAGAAGCCTTGTTGATCGCAGCAGAAAATCTCAAAACCTCAAAGCTCAAAAATGTCAGCCTCAAACAAGGTCGTTGGTGCGAAGCTTTCGATGCTGATGCTAAGTTCGATCTCATCGTCAGCAATCCTCCTTATGTTGCAGAAGGTCATCACCTCTTAGATGAAGGCGATGTCCGCTTTGAGCCACAACTTGCCCTGACCAGTGGTAGAGATGGCTTAGATGCTATACGTGAAATCATTCAAACTGCTCCTGATAATATGCAACCAAATGCTTGGTTGATGTTCGAACATGGCTATGACCAAAAACAAGCCATTCAACAACTTTTCCTGCAACGTGGCTTTCAAGCGATCGAAACTACCCAAGATTATGCTAACCTAGATAGAGTAACCATTGGGCAATGGCCATAAACATGAATTTAGCAGCGTGGAAGCAAAAGGTTCAAGCCGCAAGAACTGAAACAGTTCAAGGTTGGGATAAACAAGTAATACAAGCTTATCATTCCTATCATCAACTTCGTAAAAACTCGCTGGATCTAGAGAATCGTTCACGTCATTGGCGTCAATATCTACGCAACAAACCTTCTTCAGAATACATTAAATGAAAGACGAACAATTGCTCCGCTACAGCCGCCAGATCATGCTTCCTGAAATGGACATCGAAGGCCAGCAAAAACTTTTAAACTCAACCGTTATGTTGATCGGTTTGGGCGGTCTTGGCTCTCCCGTTTCCATGTATCTTGCCAGTGCTGGAATCGGTCATTTAGTTCTGGTGGATTTTGACACCGTTGAGTTATCCAACTTGCAAAGACAAATTGTGCATTCGAGCACCGATATTGATCGAGAAAAAGTTGAGTCCGCTAAAGACCGATTGCTCGGATTAAACCCTGATTGCAAAATAACCACCATTAATAAGCAGCTTGATGACAACGAACTAGCAGAACAGGCTCGTTTAGTTGATGTCCTAATTGATGGCAGCGATAACTTCGCGACACGTTTTGCTGTTAACAAAGCCTCAGTAGAAACTAAAACCGCATTAGTCTCAGGTGCGGCGATTCGGTTTGAAGGTCAAGTCAGTGTCTTTGATCCAAACCAAGAATCGAGTCCTTGCTATCGCTGTTTATATAGCGATGAAGAAATGGCAGCTGAAACCTGCAGCCAGACGGGAGTCGTTGCACCTTTGCTCGGCGTGATAGGTTCTATGCAAGCTCTAGAGGCAATCAAACTGATCACAAATATCGGCAATAATTTAATTGGAAAATTATTATTATTCGACGCCATGTCATCAGAATTTCAGACGATGAAATTTAAGAAAGATCCAGCCTGCCCTATTTGTGGCCCTCTCTCTGGAGGAGGCTTCTAGAGAAATGTCTTTCATCTTGCCTCAAGTACTAAAGCAGCACATGTTAGATCACGTTTTAGAAACGCCCGAAGTCGAGGTCTGCGGATTATTGGCTGGCAATACTTCAGGCCTAACCAGCCTTTATCGAATCCCAAACATTGCAGACGATCCGACAACAACATTTTATATGCAGCCCCAAGCTCAAATAGCTGCGCTGCAAACAATGCGGCAGTCAGGCGAGCAACTTTGTGGAATTTATCATTCTCATCCTAACAGCGGAGCATCACCATCAAACAAAGATCGAGAACAAGCAGCCTACCCTGGGACGGCTTACTTCATCGTGTCCTTAATGTCGCCCGAACCCGTCATTGGATCGTTTATGTTTGATGGCGAAATATTTCAAGATCTTGAAATAGAAATTGATTGATTTATTCCAACCACTTTTCTAATAAATCTCCCATTTTTTCTACACTCATCGGCGGCTTCGCTGACTCAAACCAAATTACCGACTGAGCGGCGATCATCGCCGCTAAAGCGTTACCATTACTCAAACCAGAATCATCACGACAGGCATTCGGCTCCTTTGAGACAATATTGAATGCAGCACCTAACACTTTCTCTCGATCACTAGAGCGAAATTGTGAAGCGGCACTTGCGGGATCAGATGACAAAACGTCCATTTGAGCAACGGGCTTCTTCATCACCGTCATGACAAACTGCATCAAACTATCCAGTGAGTCAGGCACCGTTATCCCCTGCGCATTTAACCAACGATAAAACTCCGCAGGACTCACTTTCCAATCGCCTGTTTCATCATCAAGGTTCAGGACATTTGGCCCTGCATCTGTGGGTGATACACTTTCAAAAGCTTCCCAGGCTGCCGTTTCTAGTTCTTCAAATCCAGCTACGTTAAATAGCTCGGCCCATTTTTCAGGATCTAAACCTATCGCGAGAGGCATGCCTTCGTCACGCAAACTCCAATTCTCCTTTCGGATCCATTTCTCATAAATTTTTTGTTGGTCAAAAGGATCTTGCTCAAGGTTTTCTGTTATCTTTTCTAGTGCGGCATTTCCTAAATCAAACATTGCCTGAACCAGCTTATCCGCCGAATCACTCATGGCTCATTATCTCCAAATAGCATATTAAAAAGTTGTACAATAGGGTACATCAATTGAAGGTTGCAAACATGCAGATCATTATCTCACCAGCCAAAACTATGGATTTCGAATCAAAATCCAAACTGACTGATCACTCTATTTCTGATTTCATTAACGAGAGTTGTGAGTTGATGGATCAGGTGAAACATCTTGATCCTACTGAACTCAGTTCATTGATGAAAATTAGCGAGAAACTCGGTGAGTTAAACCATGAGCGTAATCAATCTTGGCAAACGCCATTCACGCTTGATAATGCAAAACAGTGTATTTACGCATTTAAAGGGGATGTATATATGGGACTGGATGCAGAGACTTTGAGCAAAAAAGATATTCAGTTCGCACAAAAACATTTACGTATTTTATCTGGCCTTTACGGCTTGTTAAAGCCTCTGGATTTAATTCAGCCCTATCGCTTAGAAATGGGAACTCGTTTTGCGAATAGCCGTGGTGCAAACCTTTATCAATATTGGGGGAATCGATTAACTGATGCTTTGAGTGAAGAACTTCAAGATGACGCTACGCTAATCAATTTAGCATCTAATGAATATTCAAAAGTGTTACAACTAAAAAATATAGATGCAAATGTTATAACACCGATCTTTAAGGATAAAAAAAATGGTGAGTATAAACTGATCAGCTTTTACGCGAAGAAAGCACGCGGCTTAATGAGTCGATACATTATCACTAACAAGTTAACGAAAGCCTCACAGATTAAAAAGTTTGATATGGATGGCTATAAATTTAACCTTAACTTAACAAAGAATAATGACTGGGTTTTTACTCGCGAAGAAATTATCTAGTTAAGCTCAACTCAGGATAATAATAGATAACCGCTAAAAAATGTGCAGAAAAGCTATTCTTATCTCTAAAAAGTATCAATAGTTCAATTTACCTAGACAAACAATAATCTCAAAACTAGCATCTTCCATCTCTTTAATTTTGAGAAGGCTTTGATCAATATCGTCTGAATAAAACATATCGATAGCCGCAGCACCAGCTTCATGCAGTCTTCGATGTGGTGTGTCTAATTGAGCATATGCCTTTGAGTCAGCAAAGTTCTCTTTACCAACTGTCTCATACCAGTTTCCAAGACGACAATCTCTGTGGCTAGAAAGATCAGCAGAGGTCTTATTTGAAACCCCCATAAACACTTGGTATACATCGAACTTATAAATTAAATGATCCATTTTCACTAACTCAATAAAGCTTTGAATAGCACCGCTAGCTATTGTACTTTTCATCTCAACTGAAAGTGATAACAAATTATCCATATTATTGGTTGCATCATCACTTATACTACCCATGTCATCCGTTTCGCCAAGTACCTTGTCCATTTGTGCTTTAGCTTCCAACGTATCTGACTGGATAATACTTACCAGGCCCTCTATATCATTAGTAGCGTCACCGGCTCGTGCTGCAAGGTTCCTAACTTCGTCAGCAACAACAGCAAAACCACGCCCCATTTCCCCTGCACGTGCAGCCTCAATTGCTGCATTTAGTGCTAGTAAGTTCGTCTGTTCAGAAATTGATTTGATCATATTTACGATCCCTCCAATATCTTCAGCACGTTTATTTAAATCTGAAACTTTTTTCGAGGTCATCGCAGTATCATCTGTCATCTGTTTCAACTTAGAAGCCATATTTGCAACTGCACAACTAGTATCAGATGAAAGTTCTCCTGCATTGGATGCCAATTGTGATCTTGATTCCATTTCAGAAGTTATCTCTGCGAGTGAAGCTTGTACAGAGATTAAGGATTCATTAAAAAGAGGCATGTTTTTTAGGACATCTACCTTTAAATTGAAGGAAGAGTCTCTGTTTAGATCTTCAATGCTTTGCTTCTCAACTTGCTCTTTCAGTTTGTCTCGCTCTAACTCTACCTCAGCTAAACGAGCCTCTAGTGATTGAAGCTCTTCTGCAGAGTTAGCTGTATTATCATGTATTTGTTGTTTTTTACTAAAACCGAACATAAGCTTTCTCTTTATATAATAAATGATCATTCACTTGTAACTATACCAAAGCAATTCTTATTCCAATTTTTAGTAACCAAGAGGTAACTCATGTCTCAATACGTCTTTTCTATGAATAGAGTTAGTAAGGTTGTCCCACCTAAACGGACTATTCTTCGTGATATCTCCTTAAGCTTTTTCCCCGGAGCAAAGATTGGGGTTCTTGGACTTAATGGATCAGGAAAATCTACTCTACTTAAGATAATGGCTGGTCTCGATAAGGAGTTCCAAGGTGAAGCCATTCCTATGAAAAATCTAAATATAGGATATCTCCCACAAGAACCCCAGTTAAACCCCCAAAAAAATGTCCGAGGCAATGTTGAGGAAGGTGTGGCTGAAACCATTGAGCTATTAAAAAAATTTGATGAAATAAATGCGCGCTTTGCTGAGCCGATGAGTGATGATGAAATGACTCAACTTCTAGAGAACCAGGCCAAGGTGCAAACAGCTATCGATGCTGCTGGAGCATGGGAACTCGATCGGAAATTAGAAATGGCTGCAGATGCTTTACGTTTACCAGCATGGGATTCTGATGTAACGACGCTTTCTGGGGGTGAACGTAGACGTGTTGCGCTATGTAGGCTTTTGTTATCTTCACCCGATATGTTACTACTGGATGAGCCAACAAATCACTTGGATGCAGAGTCTGTTGCATGGTTAGAACGATTTCTTGAACAGTTCGAAGGGACCGTTATTGCTGTTACACATGACCGATATTTTTTAGATAATGTCGCAGAGTGGATATTAGAACTTGATAGGGGACATGGTATTCCTTGGGAAGGCAATTACTCTTCATGGTTAGATCAGAAAGAACAGCGTTTAGAACAAGAAGAAAAACAACAGCGTTCGCATCAAAAAGCTATCAAAGCTGAGCTTGAATGGGTTCGTGGCGGTGTTAAAGGCAGACATGCTAAAAGTAAAGCACGTTTACAAAAATTTGATGACCTTAACGCAAGTGACTTTCAACAGCGCAATGAAACAAATGAAATTTATATCCCACCTGGGCCTAGGCTCGGTAATATTGTTGTCGAGGCCTTAAATTTAAAGAAAACTTATAACGATAAGCTGTTATACGATGATTTAACTTTCAGTTTACCCCCAGGGGGAATCGTCGGCATTATTGGCGCAAATGGAGCCGGTAAGACAACACTGTTTAAATTAATCACCGGTCAAGAGCAAGCTGATGGAGGTAATCTCAAAATTGGTGAAACTGTTCAACTTGCCTACGTCGATCAAAGTAGAGATGCATTAGATGATAAAAAAACAGTTTGGGAAGAGATCTCTGGCGGCCAGGACATTATCAAAGTAAATAATTATGAGTGTCTTTCGAGAAGTTATGTAGGTCGATTTAATTTCAAAGGTGGTGATCAACAAAAACAGATCGGTCAGCTTTCTGGTGGGGAACGTAACCGTGTTCACCTAGCCAAAATGCTACGTTCTGGTGGTAATGTTCTACTGCTGGATGAGCCAACCAATGACCTCGATATAGAAACTCTCAGAGCATTAGAAGAGGCTCTGCTAAACTTCCCTGGCTGCATAGTAGTCATATCACATGATCGTTGGTTCCTTGATCGTATCGCGACACATATACTTGCTTTCGAAGGCGATAGTCAAATAACTTGGTTTGAAGGAGATTATTCAGATTATGAACAAGATCGAAAGAAACGACTTGGAGATGATGCAAATCAACCACATCGAGTGAAATTTAAGCCTCTACCAGATTAGGTATATGAACATCTGTCCGAAGATAAACATTAAAAACTCATTAAATTTGATGTGCCATAATCAACTAATCTAAATGGCAATATGCGTCTCTGTGGCAGACCCTGCATGTTTAAAACTTAATAGTTAACAAATACAGTAGAAAGAAACATTCATTAGCTGAACATATCCCAAAATTAACACTCATATTTAAAAACATAAAAAAAGCCGGTTTAACCGGCTTTTTTTATAAAAACAAAACTAATTTATATTATGCTTCCGATATTTCCTCTTCTACTTCGGGTCTATCAACTAATTCGACGATAGCCATAGGCGCTGAATCACCTGGACGGAAACCACATTTAAGAACTCTAAGGTAGCCACCTGGACGATTAGCATATCGAGGACCTAGCTCTGTAAACAGCTTAGCTACCATTGCTTTATCACGTAATCGAGCAAATGCTAAACGGCGATTCGCAACAGTATCATTTTTAGCAAGAGTAATTAGCGGTTCTGCAGTACGACGAAGTTCTTTAGCTTTAGGCAAAGTAGTTTTGATTATTTCATGTTCAAATAATGAATTTGCCATGTTTTTGAACATTGCCTTTCTATGACTGCTAGTTCGGTTTAATTTCCGACCACTTTTTAAATGACGCATTATCTTTAATTCCTAAATATTATTGAGCGCTTGTAACGCTTCCAATTAAGTCTTTTGGTGGCCAATTCTCAAGACGCATGCCTAAAGATAAACCACGGGCAGCAAGTACGCTCTTAATCTCTGTTAATGACTTCTTACCCAAATTAGGCGTCTTAAGAAGTTCTACTTCAGTTCTTTGAATCAAGTCACCAATATAACAAATACTTTCAGCTTTCAAGCAATTTGCTGAACGGACTGTAAGCTCTAGATCATCGATTGAGCGTAGCAGAATCGGGTCTATTTCAACCTCTTCTTCTTTCTCAGGCTCGGTTGGCTCAATTGTACTTAAGTCAACAAATACTGATAACTGATCAAGTAATACTTTTACAGCACTTTTAAGGGCTTCTTCTGGATCTACAGCACCGTTAGTTTCAATCTCTAGTACCAAACGATCTAAATCTGTTCTTTGATCAACACGTGCACTTTGAACTTCATACGCAACACGTCTTATCGGGCTAAAAGAGGCATCTAGCTTTAAATTTCCAATAGCTTGGTCAGTATCATCAGCTGCAACCCTGGCAGTCGCTGGCACATAGCCTCGACCTTTCATGACCTTCATGGTCATATTAAACTCAGCACCTTCTGTCAAGGTTGCTATATGTAGGTCTTTATTTACGATCTCAACATCATGGTCAACCTTAATGTCGCCTGCTACAACTTTGCCAGGACCCTTTTTGTTAACCGATATTATTGATTCGTCTTTAGAGTGCATCTCAATTGCTAGACCTTTAAGGTTTAGCAAAATGTCTGTCACGTCTTCTTGCACGCCATCTACACTAGTGTATTCATGGAGTACGCCTTCGATTTCTGCTTCAACAACAGCTGCCCCAGGGATTGACGACAATAATACTCTTCGTAATGCATTACCTAGAGTGTGACCAAAACCTCGGTCCAGAGGCTCTAGTACTAACTTAGCATTGTTCTCATTTATAAAATCTACATCAACTATACGTGGCTTTAAAAATTCCGTAGCGGAAGTGGCCATAAGGTAATCTCCTAACCAGTATTATTTAGAATATAGCTCGACAACAAGAGATTCATTGATGTCTGAAGGCAAATCACTTCTATCAGGAATAGATTTGAAAATCCCCTCCATCGCCTTAGCATTGACTTGCATCCACTCCGGGATACCAAACTGCTCAGCCAAAACCAATGAATCTTGTATTCTTACTTGGTTGCGACTTTTCTCTCTTACTGTGATGACATCATCTGCAGATACACTATAGGATGGTATGTTTACAGACTGGCCATTAACTAGAATAGCTTTATGGCTGACAAGTTGCCTTGATTCTGATCGTGTAGAACCAAAACCCATACGATAAACAACATTATCCAAACGGCATTCAAGAAGTTTCAATAAGTTTTCACCTGTAGATCCTTTTGTCTTAGATGCTTTTTTGTAATAGTTTCTAAACTGACGTTCTAAAACACCATACATTTGGCGTAACTTTTGTTTTTCGTTAAGCTGAACTGCATAGTCAGACATTCGACGCTGTCGATTATCACCATGTTGCCCAGGTGGTTTTTCTAACTGACATTTAGACTCTATTGGCCTAGCATGACTTTTAAGAAAAAGATCAACACCATGTCGTCTACTTAACTTACATTTTGGTCCTATGTATCTAGCCATATCAGTGCTCTACTCTATACTCTTCTTTTCTTAGGTGGACGACAGCCATTATGAGGAATTGGCGTCACATCCGTAATATTACTAATCTTGAAACCTGCATTATTCAATGCGCGTACAGCAGAGTCACGACCAGGCCCAGGACCTTTAACGAATACATCTACATTTTGTATTCCATATTCGTTCATCGTATCGGTTAGCTTTTCAGCAGCAACCTGTGCCGCGAAAGGTGTGCTTTTACGGGAACCGCGAAAACCACTACCGCCAGCTGTTGCCCATGCTAGAACATTGCCTTGACGATCTGTAATAGTAATAATTGTATTGTTAAATGATGCATGCACGTGAGCTGCTGCATCAACAACGGTTCGTTTGATTCGCTTTTTAGCTCGTCCTGGTGACTTTGCCATAATTCTTTAAACCTGAGTTTATATTAGCTGAACTGAAATTATTTACGGATTGGCTTTCGTGGCCCTTTCCGTGTTCTTGCATTTGTCTTTGTTCTTTGACCGCGAAGAGGCAAGCCACGACGATGTCGAATTCCTCGATTACAACCAAGATCCATAAGGCGCTTGATATTCATCGAAACTTCTCGACGCAAATCACCTTCGACTTGAAACGAACCAACAGCAGCACGTAGCTTTTCAAGCTGCTCTTCAGTTAATTCTTTGATCTTTTGTTCAGGCACAACACCAGTTTCCATGCAAATATCTTTTGCACGGTTCCGACCTATACCATAGATATATGTCAATGCTATTACGGTGTGTTTTTGATCTGGGATGTTTACCCCTGCAACACGAGCCATTCTTTGTCTCCTAACGATCTATCTGTTTATTGCTAAAAAGGCGCGAGATACTAGTCTTTTATGCGCATTTAATCAAGGTTTATTATAAATCAACCTTGTCTTTGTTTGTGTCTACCATCTTTACAGATGACTCGAACGACACCCTTTCGACGTACAATCTTACAATTTCTACACATTTTTTTTACTGAAGCTCTTACTTTCATCTCAAATTCCTCTAAAACCTTTACCGGCCATAACCTTTAAGGTTAGCTTTCTTCATTAAGCCTTCATATTGATGTGACATGAGATGCGACTGTACTTGAGACATAAAGTCCATCACGACAACAACAATGATCAATAGTGACGTTCCACCGAAGTAGAACGGCACACTAAATTTTAATATCAAGAACTCAGGTAGTAAGCAAACTAAGGTTATGTAGGTTGCACCAGCCATAGTCAAACGAGTCATAACACCATCAATATACTTAGCTGTTTGTTCCCCAGGTCTAATCCCGGGTATAAACGCGCCTGATTTCTTTAAGTTGTCCGCAGTTTCACGAGGGTTAAACACTAACGCCGTATAGAAAAAACAGAAAAATATAATTGCTGCCGCATAGAACATGACATATAGAGGCTGTCCTGGAGAAAGTGTTGTACTTATATCTTTCAACCATCCCATTCCATCTTTGCTTCCAAACCAGCCAGCTATCGTGCTTGGAAAGAGAATAATGCTCGAAGCGAAAATGGGAGGAATTACACCAGCCATATTAAGCTTAAGAGGTAAGTGACTAGCTTGGCCACCATACATCTTACGCCCTACTTGTTTTTTAGCATAGTTAACTGTAATACGCCGTTGTGCTCGCTCAACATAGATAACAAATGCTGTTACTAACAACGCAAGCGTAAACAAGCCAAATACCATTAACCAATGTAATGAACCTGTTCTTGCCATCTCGATAGTCCCACCAACAGCAGTTGGAAGTCCAGCGACAATTCCTGCAAAGATTATAATAGAAATACCGTTACCAATACCTCTTTCAGTGATCTGTTCTCCAAGCCACATCAAAAATAGCGTACCTGTAACTAGTGTTGTTACAGCAGTCAATCTGAAAGCTATACCGGGATCTATAACCAAACTTTGTGCGCCAGCTGATTGACCTTCTAGCGCGACAGCAATTCCTAACGCTTGGAATGTAGCTAAGACTACCGTTCCATATCTTGTATATTGTGTGATTTTGCGTCGACCGGCCTCACCTTCTTTCTTTAGCTGCTCAAGCTTCGGATGAACAACGGTAAGAAGCTGCATAATTATTGATGCAGAGATATATGGCATTATGCCAAGCGCCACTACTGAGAACCTTTCTAGAGCACCTCCAGAAAACATGTTAAACATGTCCAAGATAGTCCCTTTTTGCTGCTCAAAGATTGCGGCAAGTGCATATGGATTAATCCCAGGAACAGGTATGTGTGTACATATCCTAAAAACAATTATTGCTCCTATTAAAAAGAACAATCTTTGTTTTAGTTCTGAAACTTCACCAATACCCGATAACCCACCCGGTAATGCAGCTTGTTGTTTTTTCTTTTTAGAAGCCACTAGTCTTCCAGTTTTCCGCCAGCAGCTTCAATAGCAGCTTTTGCTCCTTTAGTAGCACCGATACCTTTTAGCGTGATTGCTTTATTAATTTCGCCAGAAAGCATTACTTTTACTGTTTTAATATTATTAGAGATAATGTCTGCATTTTTTAGTGCATCGATATCAACAATATCAATATTGGCTAGTTCTAGCTCGTTTAATCTCACTTCAGCTTTTGTTAGTGATTTTCGTGATCTAAAACCAAATTTTGGAAGTCTTCTTTGAAGAGGCATCTGGCCACCTTCAAAACCAACCTTATGGTAACCACCAGATCTTGAATGTTGACCTTTATGACCTCTGCCACAAGTTTTACCTTGTCCACAGCCGATACCACGCCCCACTCTTTTACGAGCACGTTTTGAACCTTCACTTGGCTTAATTGTATTTAGACGCATTTTATAC
Source organism: uncultured Pseudomonadota bacterium (assembly GCA_913058255.1). Classification (GTDB taxonomy): domain Bacteria; phylum Pseudomonadota; class Gammaproteobacteria; order CAJXQU01; family CAJXQU01; genus CAJXQU01. The sequence continues at coordinate 134,871 of CAJXQU010000003.1, forward strand.
TTCCTCAACCTGCAGCAAATAAGAAACTTTATTGATCATGCCTCGATTCTCAGGTGTATCAATAACAACTACACTGTGACGTATGCGTCTTAAACCTAAGCCTCTTACACAGGCTTGGTGCGATGCTTTTCGACCACTTAAGCTCTTTAAAAGAGTAACTTTAACTTCTTTCTGGTTAGCCATTTTTATTCCGTAATATCTTCAACCGACTTACCACGCTTTGCCGCATAGTATTGTGGGTTGTTCATTTCAGTTAGACCCTTGATCGTTGCACGTACGACATTGATTGGGTTATTCGAACCGATACATTTAGCAAGCACGTTATGTACCCCAACCGCTTCGAATACCGCACGCATTGGTCCACCCGCGATAATACCAGTACCTTCTGATGCTGGTTGCATATGAATTTTTGCTGCACCAAATTCTGAAGTAATCGAATATTGCAGAGTACCATCTTTCAGAGGTACATTTTTCATATTACGACGAGCATTTTCCATTGCCTTTTGAATTGCGACGGGTACTTCTCGTGCCTTACCTCGTCCAAACCCAACTTTACCTTCTCCATCACCAACAATAGTCAATGCTGAGAAACCAAAAATCCGACCACCTTTTACAACTTTAGCTACGCGGTTCACATGAACCAGTTTCTCTATGTAGCCTTCGTTCTGTTCGTTATTAAATGCCATAATTATTTATTTTCCTAAGCTTAACTAGAACTTAAGTCCAGCTTCACGTGCAGCATCTGCTAGAGCTTTTACACGACCGTGATATTTAAAACCAGAACGATCAAATGCTACTGATTCTACGCCTGATTTCTTACAACGATCTGCAATCGCTGTTCCTATTAGAGTTGCAGCTTCAACGTTACCGCCATTTTTAAAACTTGCACGTAACTCTTTATCAAGAGTAGATGCACTAGCGACTACAGTTCCACCATCAGGAGCTATAATTTGAGCATAGATATTCCGAGGAGTTCTATGTACAGATAAACGATGAATTCTCAACTCTCTAATTTTTGCACGTGCCTTTACAGAACGACGCATTCTTGAAGCTTTTTTACTCATTTTTTTTACCTAGGCCTTCTTAGCTTCCTTACGAATGATAACTTCATCCGCATATTTAATTCCCTTGCCCTTGTATGGCTCTGGACTTCGATAAGCACGAATCTCAGCAGATACTTGACCAACCTTCTGCTTATCAATTCCCTTAACTATAATTTCGGTCTGACTTGGCGCCTCGATTGTAATTCCATCTGGAATCGCATAGTTAACTGGGTGAGACAGACCAAGTGTAAGATTGAGGACTTTGCCTTGAACTTGTGCACGGTAACCAACACCATTAATTTCCAGCTTCTTTTCGAAACCAGTCGATACACCGGTAACCATGTTCTGAATTAAAGATCGTGTAGTTCCAGCAAGAGCATTTGCACTCTTCGAAGAATTATTAGCCGAAACTTTTAATTCTTCGCTTTCCTGAATTACTTCAACAAGCTCATGGATACTGTGCTCGATAGCTCCTTTTGAGCTTTCAACCTTTAGTTTTTGTCCAGCCAAGTTAATTGTAACACCGGATGGGATTACTACTGGATTATTAGATACTCTAGACATTTCTTATATTCTCTTTAGTAAACTGCGCAGACAATTTCACCGCCGATACCACGTTTTCTAGCAGCTCGATCTGTCATTACACCTTCAGAAGTTGAAATTACCGCAATACCAAAACCACCTTGTATTTTTGGAAGTTCACCTGAGCCACAATAAACTCTACGACTAGGTTTGCTGACGCGTTTGATCAAATCAATTACAGGCTTATTATCCATATATTTAAGCTCAATAGTCATTACTGGTTTGCCTTCAACACTATCAGTTGTGCAATCAGTAATATAACCTTCTTCCTTAAGAAGATTAGCTATTTTTACTTTCTTATTCGATGCAGGAAATGTAACTGAGCGTTTAGACGCACTTAGTCCATTGCGAATTTGTGTTAGCATATCTGAAATCGGGTCTTGCATACTCATAATGATATTTCCGTAATCTTAATTTTTTAGCCTTACCAGCTAGCCTTAACCAAACCAGGCACATCGCCTCTCATCGCAACTAGCCGCAAACGGTTTCGTGACAAGCCAAATTTTCTATAATAACCATGAGGCCGCCCTGTAACTTGGCATCGATTTCTCTTTCGCGAAGCGCTAGAGTCTCTAGGCATTTTTTGTAAGTCTACTCGAGCTTTCGCTCTTTCTTCTTCAGTTAAACTTTCGTCGATCGACATAGCTTTAAGCTTTGCTCGTTTCGCCGCATGTTGTTTTACCAACCGAGTTCTTTTGTGCTCTCGATTTACCATGGATGCTTTAGCCATAAGGAACCTACTCCAACCTAATTAACTTTTAATAGGGAAGTTAAATGCAGCTAATAGTGCACGTCCTTCCTCATCATTTTTTGCTGTAGTTGTTATACAAATATCAAGGCCGCGTAGTGCATCAATTTTGTCATAATCAATTTCAGGAAATATAATTTGTTCTTTCACTCCGAACGAATAATTACCACGTCCGTCGAAAGATTTTCCATTTAATCCACGGAAGTCTCTAATTCGTGGAATCGAAACACTGATCAGTCGGTCAAGAAACTCGTACATTCTTTCACGGCGCAAAGTTACCTTTGCTCCATTCGGCCAACCTTCACGGATTTTGAAGTTAGCAACAGACTTTTTAGCCATGATAACTTGCGCTTTCTGGCCAGAGATCTGTTGCAAATCACGTACGGCGTGATCAACAACCTTCTTGTCTGTAACTGCTTCGCCCAACCCCATATTTAATGTGATTTTTGTGATCTTAGGGATTTGCATGTTACTTTCGAACTCAAACTGCTCCTGTAATTTAGGCGCAATCTCATCTTTATACTTTTGCTGTAGTCTAGTCATCATTCAACCCACTAAATATCAACGACTTCGTCGTTAGATTTGAAGACACGTACTCTTTTGCCATCTTCAAGCACTTTAACACCAACTCTGTCGCCTCTTTTGGCCGCAGGATTATATAAAGCTACATTGGACACGTGAATTGAAGATTCCTTTTCAACAATACCTCCAGGCTCACCTGCCTGTGGATTTGGTTTGGTGTGCTTCTTGACCATGTTAACACTTTCAACGATCAATCTATCACCAGACAGAATACTAAGAACCGTGCCTCTTGTACCTTTACTCTTACCAGTGAGAACAATAACGTCATCACCTTTAATAATTTTATTCATACTATTCGTACCTACAGTACTTCAGGAGCCAAAGAGACAATTCTCATGAACTTTTCAGTTCGAAGTTCACGTGTCACTGGTCCAAAAATTCGAGTGCCTATTGGATTAAGTTGCTTATCCAATAACACTGCAGCGTTGCCATCAAAACGAACTAGTGATCCATCAGGTCGCCTTACACCTTTTCGTGTACGTACTACTACAGCGTTATAGACATCACCCTTTTTAACTTTGCCTCGAGGAATAGCCTCTTTGACCGTTACTTTAATGACATCTCCGATAGCAGCGTAACGTATGCCTGAACCACCAAGCACCTTGATACACATCAATCGGCGCGCGCCACTATTGTCTGCGGCATCGAGCATTGACTGCATCTGTATCATGAATCTTCTCCGTTAACCTTTTCGCCAGAGTTAAACTCTGAACTATTTATAAAATAATTTATATGCAGAACTTACAGTTGGGCAGCTTTTTCAACAACTTTTTGTAAGCGCCAACATTTGTTCTTTGACAGTGGACGACATGCTTCAATAGCTACCGTATCACCAACATTACACTCATTGTTTTCATCATGAGCCATCAACTTTGTAGAAAGCTTTACATATTTTTTATACAGCGGATGCATAACTTGTCGTTCAACTCTAACAGTGATCGATTTTTGCATCCCGTTACTAACTACATTACCGACTACAATTTTTGCGGTTTTTTTTGTTTCAGCCATCATTAATTACCAGACTTAGTTTCATTCAATACTGTTTTAACTCTTGCAATATCTTTACGCAGGTTATCAAACAGATGTGGCTTACTAGCTTGCCCTGTACCCTGCTGCATACGCAAACTAAACTGCTCTTTACGTAAATCTAATAACATAGTTTGCAACTCTTCTGAATTCTTAGCTCTAAGTTCTTTAGCTTCCATTACAATACAGTCCTAGCTGTGAATGTTGTTCGTACTGGAAGTTTTGCTGCAGCCAGACGGAATGCTTCACGAGCAATCTCCTCACTAACACCTTCCATTTCATATAGCACTCTGCCTGGTTGTATTTCAGCAACCCAGTACTCAACGTTCCCTTTACCCTTACCTTGCCGTACTTCGAGAGGCTTTTTAGTTATAGGCTTATCTGGGAAAACTCTTATCCAAACTTTTGCACCACGCTTCACATGTCGAGTAATGGCTCGCCTGGCCGCCTCTATTTGACGGGAAGTAAGTCGTCCACGAGTTGTTGCTTTAAGTGCATATTCTCCAAAGCTTACCTTGTTCCCACGTAATGCGAGCCCACGATTTCTTCCTTTTTGTTGTTTTCTAAACTTCGTTCGCTTAGGTTGTAGCATTCAGGGTCTCCTGGTTAACCGACTTTTTTACTATCATCAGTCTCTGCAGGTTCAATTGCATCAACTTTGTCGACAACTTCACCCTTAAAAATCCAAACCTTGATCCCTATGATTCCATAAGTAGTCAACGCTTCAGCAGTACCATAATCAATATCTGCTCGTAATGTATGAAGAGGAACTCGTCCTTCTCTATACCACTGTGTCCTAGCAATTTCAGCACCGTTTAAACGACCAGCGACATTTATTCTGATTCCTTCAGCACCAAGCCGCATTGCATTTGTAACTGCGCGCTTCATAGCTCGGCGGAACATAATACGACGCTCGAGCTGATTTGCAATACCTTCAGCAACTAAATATGCATCTAATTCTGGTTTTCGTATCTCTTCGACACTAACATGTGCCGGAACACCCATCATTGCAGATACAGATTTACGCAAGGCTTCAATGTCTTCACCTTTTTTACCAATTACAATACCAGGTCTTGCAGTGTGTATTATAATCCTCGCATTGTTTGCTGGTCGCTCAATTTGGATCCGGCTTACGGATGCATGCTTCAGCTTCTCCTGCAGGAACTCTCTAACCTTAAGATCAGTATTCAGATAATTCGCGTAATTCTTAGAATCTGCATACCATGTTGAATTCCAGTCTTTAACAATACCAAGACGAATACCTATTGGATGTACTTTTTGTCCCATGAGATCTTCTCTAACCTTGTTCTTCAACAGCCAAAGTAATATGGCTAGTTCTCTTTAAAATTCTGTTACCACGACCCTTTGCTCTTGCTCTAAAGCGCTTAAACAAAGGCCCTTCATCGACATGAATCGTGCTAACGATCAACTCATCAATATCAGCACCGTCATTATGCTCAGCATTTGCTATTGCAGACTCCAAGATCTTCTTGATAATCGCTGCACCTTTTTTTGTGCTAAAAGTTAAAAGGTTTATGGCTTGTTCAACATTCTTGCCTCTTATCTGATCAGCCACTAACCTGGCTTTTTGAGGCGAGATTCTTGCATGGTTAAGTTTTGCTACAGTTTCCACAACGATTTCCTATTTAATGTCTTGCCTATTTAGATTTCTTGTCAGCAACATGCCCGCGATAAGTTCTAGTTAATGCGAACTCACCTAGTTTATGCCCAACCATATTCTCAGTTATAAAAACTGGTACATGTTGGCGACCATTATGAACTGAAATCGTAAGACCTAGCATGTCCGGCAGGACCATTGATCGTCTCGACCAAGTCTTAATTGGTTTTTTATCATTCGTCTCTCTAGCTTTTTCTATTTTAGCTTGAAGATGATGGTCAACAAATGGTCCTTTCTTTATCGAACGTGCCACTGAGATTACTCCTAATTATTTCTTATTTCTGCGTCTGACAATCATCTTGTCAGTTCGCTTATTCTTTCTAGTCTTCTTACCCTTTGTAGGTAAGCCCCAAGGGCTTACAGGGTGACGACCACCTGATGTTCTACCTTCACCACCACCATGCGGATGGTCTACAGGGTTCATTGCAACACCTCGAACTGTAGGTCGAACGCCTCTCCATCGTGCGGCACCAGCTTTACCAAGTGAACGTAATGAATGCTCTCCATTACTAACTTCACCAATCGTGGCGCGACAGTTTACCAGAACTTTTCTCATTTCGCCCGATCTTAGTCTTAGTGTCGCATGAGCACCTTCTCTAGCAACGATCTGTACTGAAGTTCCAGCACTTCTAGCTATCTGCGCACCTTTACCAGGCTTCATTTCGACACAATGTACAGTAGAGCCAACTGGAATACTCCGAAGTGGTAAACAGTTACCTACTTTTATAACAGAAGTAGCTCCAGACGAAATTTCATCACCGGCTTTCATCCCTTTTGCTGCAATTATATATCGTTTTTCGCCATCAGCATAAGCTAGTAATGCGATATGAGCTGTCCTATTTGGATCATATTCTATCCGCTCAATTTTCGCCTTAATATCATCTTTATTGCGTTTAAAATCAATTAAACGATATCTTTGTTTATGACCGCCGCCACGATGTCGAACGGTTATCCGGCCATTGTTATTCCGCCCAGATTTTTTTGACTGCTGTTCTAATAAAGGACGGTATGGTTCGCCTTTATGCAGGTCAGGTGTAACTACTCGAACAAGACTTCGACGTCCTGGCGATGTTGGTTTTGCTTTTACGAGAGCCATTGTATGTAACCTTATCCTTTACTCGGGAGCGGTGAATTCTATGTCAGAACCTGGTTTTAAACGAACATATGCTTTTTTAACATCTGATCGCTTACCGGCCTGTCTTTTGAAAATCTTTGTTTTGCCTTTTTGATTAGCAACTTGAACCGATGCAACTTCAACATTGAACATCATCTCTACTGCTTTTTTTATATCAGGCTTAGTCGCTGTATTGGCAACATCAAAAACAAACTGATTTGCACTATCAGCAAGTCGCGCAGTTTTTTCTGACACTCTTGGTGATAGTAATATACTACTTAGCTGTTCTTTATTCATGAGTATTTCGCCTCTAAAACACTAATTGCGCCCTGCGTAATGATGACATTACCGAAACCAACCAGGCTTACAGGATCCAGTCCTGCAACATCAACTACACCAACGTGATAAAGGTTTCTTGAAGCAAGATATAAATTTTCTGAAATTTCTTCAGTGATAATTAATACATCATCGCCTACATTTAGTTTTTTCAGATTTGCAACTAAACCTTTAGTTTTAGGCTCTGCAATATTAAGACTATCAACTATATGTAACCTCTCTTGCCTAACAAGCTCAGAAAAGATACTCGCAATCGCTTTACGATACATCTTACGATTTACTTTTTGCGAGTAGTTACGGTTTGTTGCTGCGAAAGTAACACCACCCGAACGCCAAATTGGACTCCTTGAAGTACCAGCACGTGCTCGACCAGTCCCCTTTTGACGCCAAGGCTTAATACCACCACCACGAACATCTGATCGTGACTTGTTAGTTTTAGTACCAGACCTTGCTCCTGCTGAATACGCAGTTACTACTTGGTGTATTAGCCCTTCGTTATACTCTTCTGCGACTAAGGCATCTGCAACCGAAACATTTCCAGTGAGAGCACCTTTTTCATATGAATGTAGATTTAAATCCATGACTTATTACCTTTAAACGCGTGTAGTGTGCTTGATCAACAAGTCACCACCTTTTGCTCCAGGGACAGCTCCCTTAACAAGCATAAGGTTTCTTTCCACATCAATTTTTACGATCTCTAAGTTTTGCATAGTTCGTTGCGCATCACCCATATGACCGGACATTTTTTTCCCTTTCAATACTCTACCAGGAGTTTGACACTGTCCAATAGAACCAGGAAGCCTATGAGCAAGAGAGTTACCATGTGTAGCATCTTGCATTGCAAAGTTATGTCGCTTAATTACACCAGCATACCCTTTACCAATTGTAGTACCTACAACATCTACCTTTTGACCTTGCTCAAAGAAGTCTACTTTAAACTCAGAACCGGCCTGTATGTCAGCACCTTCATCTTCGTTTAGCGTGAATTCCCACAAGCCTCTTCCGGCATCAGTACCTGCAGCAGCAAATATTCCTGCTTGAGATTTTGATATCCTATTACGATGTTTACTTCCAGTTGTAACCTGAACTGCTCTATAACCATCTGTATTTGCAGTTTTAACTTGAGTAACACGGTTAGGCTCTACTTCAATAACGGTCACGGGAGTTGAGACACCATCTTCAGTGAAGACTCGTGTCATTCCGCGTTTTTGACCTACTAATCCAAGTGACATTTTTATAACCTTCTTCTAAATCAGTTCAGTTTAATTTGAACATCAACACCAGCGGCTAGATCTAGTTTCATTAGTGCATCAACTGTTTTATCAGTGGGACTAACAATATCTAACAAACGCTTATGTGTTCTAATTTCATATTGGTCTCGCGCATCTTTATTTACATGTGGCGATGTTAATATTGTGAAACGCTCTTTTTTTGTAGGCAAAGGAATAGGACCTCTGACTTGAGCACCTGTTCTTTTTGCCGTTTCAATAATTTCCTTTGTTGAAACATCGATCAAACGATGATCAAAAGCTTTTAAACGGATGCGGATAACTTGATCACTCATTTTCTTTTACCTATTACCTGTATCTCTAAATTTAACTAGGATCACTCAATGACCTTAGAAACAACACCAGCGCCAACGGTACGACCGCCTTCACGGATAGCAAAACGTAAACCTTCATCCATCGCTATCGGGGCAATCAACTTGATTGTCATCTTAACGTTGTCTCCAGGCATTACCATCTCTATTCCTTCCGGTAATTCACAAGCACCTGTCACGTCAGTTGTACGGAAGTAAAACTGTGGGCGGTAGTTGTTAAAAAATGGCGTATGTCGACCACCTTCATCCTTCGACAGGATATAAAGCTCTGCTTCAAAATGTGTGTGCGGTTTAATACTGCCTTTCGCCGCCAATACTTGACCACGCTCTACTTCTTCTCGTTTCGTTCCGCGTAGTAAAACACCTACGTTATCACCTGCTTGTCCTTCATCAAGTAACTTACGAAACATTTCAACGCCGGTACAGGTCGTTGTTTGTGTATCTTTAATGCCGACGATTTCAATTTCGTCACCAACGTGAACAATCCCACGCTCGATTCGTCCGGTTACTACCGTTCCACGACCAGAAATTGAAAACACATCTTCTATCGGCATGATGAACGCGCCATCTACAGCACGTTCTGGTAGGGGTATGTAGTTGTCGAGCGCTTCTACTAATTTATCAATTGATTGCGTGCCGATTTCACTCGCATCACCTTCGAGTGATTTAAGTGCTGAACCGATAATAATCGGTGTGTCGTCTCCGGGAAAGTCGTAGCTGTCGAGCAGCTCACGTACTTCCATTTCAACCAGTTCAACAAGCTCTTCGTCATCGACCATGTCTGCTTTGTTAAGATAGACGATGATATAAGGCACACCGACTTGTCGAGATAGCAATATGTGCTCACGCGTTTGTGGCATAGGGCCATCTGCGGCTGAACACACTAAGATGGCTCCGTCCATTTGAGCAGCACCTGTGATCATGTTTTTTACATAGTCAGCATGTCCTGGGCAGTCTACGTGTGCATAGTGGCGGTTTTCACTTTCGTATTCAACATGGGCGGTCGCTATTGTGATCCCACGCTCTCTTTCTTCAGGGGCGTTATCAATTTGGTCGTAAGCTTTGGTTTCCCCACCAAACTTGCTCGCTTGATGCGTTGTGATAGCAGCCGTCAGTGTGGTCTTACCATGATCGACGTGACCTATCGTCCCGACGTTTACATGTGGTTTCGTTCGTTCAAATTTTTCCTTAGACATCTGAGGGACTCCCCGAAATTGGTTTAATATTAAATTGTTCAATAACAATGCATCGCAACGTAACGGCAATACTTTTAATTTGTTCTATTGCATGCGATCTAAATCTTAGATTACATGTACTTATGTCGTGCTTAAGATCAGCTGACACTATCACTGGAGCTCATAACCGGACTTGAACCGGTGACCTCTTCCTTACCAAGGAAGTGCTCTACCGCTGAGCTATATGAGCTACGGAATATGCAGCACTTTTGCCACCACTCTGTCTCTATCCATTATGAATCTTGGAGCGGGTGATGGGGATCGAACCCACATCATCAGCTTGGAAGGCTGAGGTTCTACCATTGAACTACACCCGCAACACATACTCTTCACTGGACTACAATCCAATATAGCACTCAGTTTTCCATCACTTTAACCATCGACATGGTGGAGGGGGCTGGATTCGAACCAGCGTACTCTGAGAGAACGGATTTACAGTCCGTCGCCTTTAACCACTCGGCCACCCCTCCATATGATAGCCGCGCATTATCAAAGCTAACGCGATAACTGTCAATAGTAAATTACGCTTATAAGTAAGTATTTTTCTAGTTTTTGGAAAATCTACCTTCTTTCAGAAAATATAACACTTCATCTGCAACTTCTTTAGATAAAACTAACCCTGTATGAGAAACGGATAGTTGAAGGTGTGCGCTGCTATTTTCGAGCACCGTTTCGTTAACAGATACGGTTCCATCATTAGGACTGTCTAGATCTTTAAAAAGGCTGCCTATTCCAAAGCCTAAGTTTCCAGCAAGACTCCCCAACTCTCTTTGCCCTTTCCATTCTGGAGCATTTCCTAACAAGCCTGCGTTAAGACTTTCTCCAAGTAACATCGTCGCTAAATTAAACTTATGAAAAAAGTGTGCTGTACCACTGCCGTTGTGCGGTGTTCCTAATGTGACAATTCGACCTTGAGTGGTGCTCGGATAATGTTCAAGATAGTGCCGTACGATTAACCCACCAAGACTATGGCAAACAAAATGAACTGTTTCTGCATCGAGCTCTTCAACAAAAATTCGAAGTTCTTCAACAATTAACTCTATATTAGAACTGGTTGAACTATATGAAAATTGATGCGTGTCATATCCTACATCTGAGATACGACTCCTCAATAAGGTCATATCCCAACCATTCATAAATAGACCGTGGATACAAACCACAACCTCCGTATTATTCATTTCCGTTATGGTTTCTAAACTAGGCGTCATTCGCACCGTAGATCACATGACCTTGGTCTTTTGAGAAATCCAGTAGTCGTGTGATTGACTTCACTGCTAACCTGCTTGTTTTTTCATCAACAAACACTTCATTAGTTCCTTTTTCTAAGCAGTCAGCCAAATTTTTGAGGTTATTCATCGCCATCCAAGGACAATGGGAGCAACTCTGACACGTTGCACTATTTCCAGCATTAGGGGCTTCTAAGAAGACTTTGCCTGGGGCTGCTGCTTTCATTTTATGAAAAATACCGCGATCAGTAGCAACGATAAATTCCTTTGCATCCGAATCTTTTGCGTAATTAATAATGCCCGTTGTTGATCCTACAAAATCAGCTAGCGCGATAACGGATGGTGGCGACTCTGGATGAACAAGGACTTTTGAATCAGGACGTGCCTTTTTCATTTCTTCTAGCTCGGTCCCTTTAAAGGCCTCATGAACAATACAGGCTCCATCCCAGATCAGCATTTCTGCGCCAGTCTGTTGTTGAACGTAGTCTCCAAGATATTTATCAGGAGCCCAAAGGATCTTTTCTCCCTTCGCTTCAAGATGCTTGATCACATCTACCGCACTACCTGAAGTCACCATCCAATCCGCACGAGCTTTTACGCCCGCACTCGTGTTGGCATATACGACAACCGTCCGATCGGAATGTTCATCACAAAACTTTGAGAACGCTTTCGTTTCACACCCTAAATCTAGAGAACAATTTGCATCTAAATCAGGCATGAGAATTCTTTTTTCAGGGTTAAGGATTTTTGCCGTCTCGCCCATAAAGCGTACGCCGGCGACAACTAATGTCGATGCGTCACACTCATTACCGAAGCGAGCCATATCTAAGGAATCAGAAACATAGCCGCCTGTTTTTTCAGCCAGTATTTGCAAGTCCGCATCAACATAATAATGCGCAACGAGTACGGCATCCTTCTCTTTGAGCAGTTTTTCTATACGGTCATAAAGTACTTTTTTTTCTTCATCGTCTAACACTTCAGTCACTGTGTTTGGGACATCAAAAGGTAAATCTTGATCGGCGTACCCACCTTCGACTTCGCATGAGTCAGTCATAATATTGATCGTCCTTTACATATCTTAATAGAGCTTATTGTCATAATAATTATTCGACTAAAATTTTCATCATTTTAATCGTATCTTTAACTTAATAAATGCCTGAGCCTGCAATTTGATCAACAAACTCTACCAACTAAACAAAACCCATTGAGGAACAGCAAAATTCGAGTCTATATCATCAACGTTTGTTTCTAGCTCACCGTCACCATCTTTATCGACCAGATAATATGACGGTCCAACTGCAGGCGTGACTTTCACCATGTAAAGGCTCCCATTCAACCGATACTCCTCTATGGTTTTATTTTCTTTACTAATAATCGTGATTTCAGGCTCCAAAGTTTCACCAGAATCAATCACACTCGGTGGTGGCGGTGCATCTTTAAGATCTTCCAACTCGACAACCTCTTCTGCATTGGTTGTAAAGGCTACGATGGCTAAACTCAGTGCTAATAGAAAATGTCGCATAACTCTCTCTCTTTATAATAACAACAAAGCTTCTTGCTCTTCTTCGGAAGGTGTAAAACCACTCTGCTCATAATATTCAAAAATTTCTTTGACTACTTCATCAGCATCATCAACCACTGAAAAGAGATCAATATCATTGGGGTTAATCGTACCATTTTCAACCAACGAGTCCTTGAACCATTGGATCAACCCTTTCCAAAATTCAGAACCTACAAGAATAATAGGTATCTTTGCTGACTTTCCTGTTTGAACTAATGTCAATATTTCAGCCAACTCGTCTAAAGTACCAAAACCGCCCGGTAACACGACATATGCCGTGGCATACTTTACAAACATGACCTTGCGTGAAAAAAAATGACGAAACGTTAATGAAATATCTTGATGAGGGTTGCCCGACTGCTCATGTGGTAATTCAATATTCAGCCCCACACTCGGCGAAGGTCCCGCAAAAGCACCCTTATTCCCTGCTTCCATAATACCTGGACCACCGCCAGTAACAACAGAAAATCCAGCCTCCGATAATTTATAGGCGATATCTTCTGTGAGTTTGTAATAAGGGTTATCCGGTTTAAATCGAGCCGAACCAAAAATACTTACCGAAGGTTTAATGTTCGACAGCTTTTCGTAGCCTTCTACAAACTCCGCCATAATCTGAAAAATCTTCCAAGATTCTGGCGTATGCACTCCATCTTTCATCTTATCCATGTTTTCTCCCTCCCTCATAATGCCGAGAAGCATGGAGGGTTTCTGCGTGATCATTCATAATGCCCATACTAACTCAAACAAATGAAGACAACACTGTGAAAAAAGATACTTTTATATTGGTCGACGGCTCCTCTTATTTATTCCGCGCCTATCATGCACTGCCACCATTAACCAATTCCAAAGGTCATCCCACTGGAGCGATTCACGGTGTGATTAATATGTTACAAAGATTGCTCAAAGATTTTGAGCCAAAGTACTTCGCAGTCATCTTCGATGCGAAAGGTAAGACTTTCCGAAATGATCTCTACAAAGAATACAAAGCCAACCGTCCTCCCATGGATGAAGAGCTACGCTGCCAGATAGAACCATTACACGAAATAATCCGTGCCAATGGTTGGCCTTTGTTAGTTATCGACAATGTAGAAGCTGATGATGTGATCGGCACACTTTCGACTCAGGCCAGTGAGCTGGGCATAGATACCATAATATCCACTGGCGATAAAGATATGGCACAATTAGTTGATGACAATGTGCAGTTAATCAACACCATGAACAATGGCAGCTTGATGAACCACGATGGTGTTGTCGAAAAATTTAAAGTGCGGCCCGATCAGATCATAGATTACCTCACGCTGATGGGTGATACCGTTGACAATATCCCAGGCGTTCCAAAAGTCGGCCCTAAAACAGCAGCAAAGTGGATCAATGAATACGACTCATTAGCCAACGTCATCGAGAATGCCGAAAATATAAAAGGCAAAGTTGGAGAGAATTTACGTTCTGTCCTTGATCAACTGCCTCTCTCGCAACAACTGGCCACCATCGTTCGAGATGTACCACTTGATAAAACGCCAACTGAGTTAGTCTCGATCCCACCTAACAAGGAAGCCCTACAGTCACTCTATTCAGAATTAGAATTTAAAACGTGGCTGCGTGAGCTGTTAAACGATCAAGGTAATCCAACAGATACTTCACCTGAAGCAGATGAAGAGAAAAAACTTTCCGAAAAAAAAGACTACGAAATAGTTTTGACCAAAGAACATCTCGACGAATGGATCAAAAAACTCGAACAGTCTGATCTGTTTGCTTTTGACACAGAAACCACTAGTTTAGATTACATGGAGGCTGTTGTTGTCGGCGTCTCATTTGCTATCGAACAAGGCCTTGCTGCTTACGTTCCTTGTGGTCATGACTATCCCGGTGCTCCTGATCAGTTGAGTCGAGATACGGTACTGAATTCTTTAAAAAATATTTTAGAAGATCCTAAACAGAAAAAAGTCGGCCAAAACCTAAAGTATGATAAAAATGTGCTTGCTAACCATGACATAGAACTAAAGGGTATTGAGTTCGACACGATGTTGGAGTCCTACGTTCTAGACAGCACTGCGACTCGCCACAATATGGACGCACTCGCTCTGAAATATTTAGGCTTAAATACAATCCATTTCGAAGAAATCGCTGGCAAGGGAAAAAAACAACTAACCTTTAACCAAATAGGGCTTGAAGAAGCAGCTCCTTACGCCGCCGAAGATGCAGATATAACCCTCCAACTACACGAAAAACTCTGGCCCAAGCTCGAAGGCCAAGCAGAACCTCAGTCAGTATTTGAAGAAATAGAGATACCTTTAATACCCATCTTGTCACGCATAGAACGCAACGGTGTAAAGGTCGATGAGAAAATGCTGCTTAAGCAAAGCCAACAATTGGCCGAACGCATGTACGAGATAGAACAAGCAGCTTATGAAGATGCTGGCGAGCCTTTTAATATGGGGTCCCCAAAACAGATCCAAGCGATATTATTTGAAAAGAAAAAATTGCCTGTCATTTCAAAAACACCCAAAGGCCAACCTTCAACCGCCGAGTCTGTATTACAAGAGCTTGCTTCTGATTACGAACTACCGAAATTACTATTAGAACACCGTAGTTTAAGCAAGCTGAAGTCAACCTACACAGACAAATTACCTCTACAAATCAACCCCAAAACAGGTCGTATTCATACGAGCTATCACCAAGCAGTTGCAGCGACAGGTCGTTTGTCCTCATCAGATCCAAACCTACAAAATATTCCAATCAGAACGGAGGAAGGCCGCCGCATCAGACAAGCTTTTGTGGCGCCAGAGGGCTACAAGCTAATGGCTTCGGACTATTCACAGATTGAATTACGAATTATGGCCCACCTCTCAGGCGATGCTCGTTTACTGGCAGCCTTTGCAGCAGGAGAAGACATTCATAAAGCAACTGCTGCAGAAGTGTTCGGTGTTGAACTAGCTGACGTTAAAACAGATCAAAGACGTGCAGCCAAAGCCATCAACTTTGGGCTGATCTATGGCATGTCAGCTTTCGGCCTCGCCAAACAACTGGATGTTGATCGTCACTCAGCTCAAGAATACATCAATCTCTATTTTGCTCGGTATCCATCCGTGCAGCAATTTATGGATGACATTCGCGCTCTTGCCCATGAACAGGGCTATGTTGAGACTGTTTTCGGTCGACGACTTTACCTTCCCGAGATCAATTCGAAAAATGGCCAACGCCGCCAATATGCAGAGCGCACAGCGATCAACGCCCCAATGCAAGGCACCGCTGCAGATATCATAAAACGAGCCATGATCAATGTTGACCAATGGTTAAACAATACCGACATAGATGCCAAGATCATCATGCAAGTACACGATGAGCTCGTATTGGAAGTCGCTGAAGATCAAGTTGATCAGGCGAGAGAAAAACTAGAAGAAATTATGACTTCTGCCGCTGACTTAAATGTTCCCTTAGTTGTTGAGACAGGAATAGGTATTAATTGGGATGAAGCGCATTAAAGGTTAAACAGCTACTGTTAACAATATATGACCTAATCTTAACGCTACTTTCATTGCAACGCTAAGCAACTCTACTGTAAAGTTCCATACAAGATAAATAAAGATATATGGAAGTATCTTTATCTACAGGAACCAAGGATGATATTTGCTTTATAGTCTGACAATGCCTTTCTGAAAGTTTCCTCGTAGCTCTCTGATAAATAACACCTTAACTACTATTTATCGGACATACCATAGACAAGGAGATCGAGGTGAAAAAACGTTTAGATTTGTCACTAACCTCAGTTGCTAGCTATAAAAGTTCTTTTATCTTTAGCCTGAAAGTTAAAAGTGGAGAAAAAGGGACTCTGTCCTTGAGCACATGAGAGAAATGTTCGCACTCCCGAAAAATAACGTGCCTGAGTGGGACGGCTGGCGTGGTCTTGCTATAGCGTGTGTATTAGTGGGGCATTTCATGGGCACGGAATTCATTAAAGAAGACCGCCTCGGTGTTGATATTTTTTTCGTGTTGTCAGGTATGCTAATGGCTCGCCTCCTTTTTGAGAAACGAGTAGATCTAAAAACATTCTACCTCCGCCGCTTCAGCCGAGTTTTCCCAGCATTACTAGTCTTTGTCTGCACCACATTTTTTGTTGCTAGTATTGCTGGCTGGGAATTTTCAGGTTCAGAAATTTTCGCAAACTTAACTTTCATTCGTTCATACTACCCATCAGAACCACATATTTGGGCTGGTGCTGTTCCCGTTAAAAACCTTTGGTCACTTAACGTAGAAGAGCACGCGTATGTGATCATGAGTTTGATGACCCTAATTTTCATTAATAATCGTAACGCAGCCGCTTTACTGTTTCTGATAGGAATCTCATCTATCGGTATTAGTTTGTATTACCACTTCACAAAAGACTCTGGAGGATTGCTCTATCTTTTGCGAACCGAATGCGCGATTGGTTTCGTCGCCATATCCGCAGCCTATCGCTTAGCACATCAAAACTGGAATCTTAATATCAACCCTTGGCTTCCTGTATTAGCCGTTGTCGTTTGTGCTCTCACTTATCTAAAAATCACCCCTTTCTGGGCAAGTATTGTGTTTCCACCTTTTTTATTAGCGTTTGCGATTAATCATATTCAAGAAAGCACTCCTCTTTTTAGAGCGATACTTTCAAATAAGCTTTTCAGGTATTTAGGCTTATGGTCCTTCTCGATTTACCTGTGGCAACAGCCGCTATATGAATACAAGTGGGCAATTCCTGGACCTGATTATGGAATTCCACTTCTCATGTCCATAGTCCTTGGGGCCCTATCATTTGCCATTATCGAAACACCTGCTAGAACAGCAATCAACAACTGGTGGGCTAAACACGAAAAAACACAAACAGAAAACCAAGCAAGCTCTAAAGACCTTGAACACCTGCCCTACGAAGAAATGGATGAAGAAATTAAGCAGTGGCTAAAAGCCCAGAAGCAACGTTTACATTTAGCACGCCAAAACCAAGTCAGCTCTAAATAGAACCTCATCTCATCCTAGGATACTTAAAACCTCTCACCCGCAAGCTTCAAGGTAGGTATCCAATCAAATTCTTGCCTCACTCTATCTCATGCAAAGAATACGAATAATCCTTAGGCACTGAGACAAAAATCCTTTCAAGATAATACATTCAATATGCTACAGGCATAAAAAAAGCCCATAACCCGTGTTTCTATTGGAGTTATGGACTTCTTTGGATGTTGCAGTACTTCAATTTGGTGCCGACACCAAGAGTCGAACTCGGGACCTACTGATTACAAGTCAGTTGCTCTACCAACTGAGCTATGTCGGCTAAGGAGGTGTATTCTAGTGATCTGTTTCGAGAAGTGCAATATCAAAACAGTCGATATTTAAAATATTTATGCTATCCAACATGTTTGGTAATGTTAAGTCATTGTTTATCTGTGCATCTAACCAAAATACCCTCGAAACTTTATGTTGAGGAACAACTACAGGGTTATAACCTTGTTTCTTTAATTGCTGCAATCGGCGGTTAACTGAGTCTTGTGAGCTGAATAGTCCGAGAGAAATCGCATTCTTCATATCGCCTTTGCTGATCATGTAGTAATCCTTTAAGCCTTTATTCTTTAGCTCCTCCATCTGTGCTTTTGCTGCTACAACTGACTGAGGTTCTAAATAAACCCAATAACGCTCTCTAGTTCGAATTTCTTCTAACCGTTCTCTATGAGGAGAGTTATTGCTTAGCAGCCAACTCTTAAACTCTTGCATCGCTTCAATAGTTTGGTAAGGACCCACCGCCAAACAAGCGCCTCCTTCGGAATCAAAAGGCTGGCTATCAGCCCTTGCATCTATAACCAACTCTTCCTCCTCAACGTCAGTCACTACGAACTCTTCACGTAATGGCGGCAGTTCTTCGAGCTCACTCAATAATAGTAAAGGAATATCAGAAGCTAGACTCACTGCATCTCTAACTTTTACAGGTACAGGGTGTTCCACCTTTTCGTTTATTTGCCAGCCAAAGTATCCAACATTTGTTAGCAAAAATATTATTGTTAACCACTTCATCATGTCATTCTGAACTCAAGCCTAAACCACGTAAAATTAAATCAGGTTCGTAGCGCATCTCTACACTCAACTCTGAGAGTAGGTATTCCGCATCACCACCTGTAACAATAAATGTTGTATCTATTCCATACGCTTGTTGAACTTTTTCAACCATGTGACTAACTCCGCCAATAAACAAATGATAACATCCCGAATTGATAGCATCCTCGGTATTATCTGCCAGCACTGAATAGTCTTGTCGATCGTTGGCTTGCAATGCATGAGTATGATCCGTTAATGCGCGCCCCGATAAAGCAAGCCCCGGCGCTATCATGCCTCCTTGGTGTATTCCTTTTGCATCCAATACGTCTATGGTAATTGCAGACCCACAATCAATGATACAAACTTTACCTTTTCGAATATCCCAAGCGGCAAGCATTGCTAACCACCTATCAATCCCCAGCTTACTTGGATCGGCATAACTGTTTGTCACACCACCGCTAGATATTGTCACTTTTGCAAACGCTACCTTCTTATTCCAATAACTCTGACACCAAATAGCAATTATCTTCTCAACAGACTCTCCTGCGACATTCGATATTAAGATCTCATCAGGTATAGCTAAAGTAGCCCAATGCTCCGTTAAGCTATCGGTTAATAGATCTTCATTCCACACAAACTGATCACGCTCAACTATAGTGCCTTCGACAGCAAGACACCACTTGACCCGCGTATTTCCTATATCTACAAATAACTGTTTCATTCTTCCATATCTGCTCGGAGGCTAATCTCACCGCTAATATAACTTTTCAAACCTATATTAGTTTCCACTATCAAAGAACCATCTTCATTGATCCCGCGAGAAATACCTCTTGTGCTATTCCCCCCTTCTACAAAACATACAGGCTTATTGTTAAAAACATCATACGCTTGCCACTCATCACGAATACTTTCTAGACCACTTTGTTCGGCCTGCTGCAACAAGAAAACCAGCTCAGAGATTAATACAGCCGCTAATTCATTTCGTTTAGGAACCTCCACCAATAGATCCTCAATAGTTGTTATCGGCTGAGGGACTTTAACTAAACCTGATCTATTATATACGTTCAAACCAACACCAATAATAATCGTTGGTTGTAAAAGTTTATTCGGCAACATTTCGATCAATATTCCCGCAAGCTTTCTACCAGAACAAATTATATCATTCGGCCATTTAGCCCCTACTTGTTCAATACCCAAACGACGCAAAACACGCACAAGCGCGACTGCTGGAAGTAAACTGATCAATTGGATCTGCTCAACTTGTCTTTTAAATCGCCAAGCTAGAGATAAACATAGACCAGAAGCATAGGGAGCCAACCATTGCCGGCTATGCCTGCCTCGGCCTGCGGTCTGAAATTCGGCCAGACACACCTTTGCATGCTGTTCTTCAAAAGCAAGCTGAGATATCGCAGTGTTGGTTGAATCGATACTGCCATATAGATCAAAAGATAAACCGGTAATAACTTCAGCAAGGTTTTCTTTAATCGATACAACATTTAGTAAGTCTAAAGGATAGGATAACCGGCATGCGGTCTCGTCTAACAACGAAAATTCTACTCCACACTTTCGGAAAAAATCTAATCGCTGAAAAATAGATTGGGTTGAATTATTGACAGGATCAAAGCTGGAGGCTAGTCGTTCAAGATCCGTTTCAAAGTCAGAAGAAATGCCATGAAGAATTTCTTGATCTAGCTCAGAATTATTAATATTCAGCTATCCTTTATCAAAAATTGCGGTTACATAGGTTTTTTAATAGTCGACAGGACAAACTTTTCCATCCGTACTAAGTCATCACCTTTCTTAGTAATCTCAATCTGTGAGTTAAGTTCATCTTTACTCTCATTGAAAAAATCCCCAAGCGCTTCAATAACTTTCTCATCCATATCAGGCAGTAGTGATGTTTGAGAAAAAGATGTTTTTTCCACTTGTTTATAGTCAGGCCGTTCCTTTGGTGGGCTACCCAATTGATCTGAATACAGCCGTAACGTTTTATCATCATGCGGGCTCTTAAACAGCTGCAGTGTCATATCTTTAATATCACGCTTAGGCTGATCAGTAACTTCCTCTCTTCGAACCGACTCAACACTCTCAATTTTCGCTTGTACATCATTCTGAAAAAGCACCTGTGTTCGCTGATGCTCAGCCTCAGTCTCTTTGACAGTTCGAGGTATGTGTAGAACCTGCTCATCTTGATGGGCATAATTGATCAGCACATCATTCGGCTTCATCGAGATCTCAGATGTATTTAGAATCTGTGGCATCGTCATATCACCCATATCATCAGTCATGACCCGGTTAGTTTCATGCTGATGTTGCTCTACGAACTGAAAGGAAAACTTATGGACTTTAATATAATCTCCATCTCTTAAGCGATGCGCATCTTCGATACGTTGACCATTAACAAAAGAACCATTTACGCTACCTTGATCCTGCAGCCAATATGCACCAGCATCGTGCTCGATCACAGCATGCCGTCGTCCAACCGTAACATCAGAGATCACAACAGAATCGTAAACTTCGCTATCTTTGACTGCGACTCTACCGATCATCAGCGGCCTTTCTGATAGAACATAACGTGCCAGATTTGTACAATTTTTGATATCAAGCAGCACCGCCTGAGATTCTTTTTTAGCAGCAGTCTCAGTAAAATCATCTTGATGCTGACTAAACTGTCGAAACGTAAACATCATCAAAACCGAGCACACAGCAAAAATCAACACAGCAACCAATAACCAGACTTGTGCGCCTGAAAGATTTTGTATTCCTTCAATTAATTGTTGATATTCCATATAACTACTTTTATTTTGCTCTTACTTATCTCTCTAAGGTTTCAGATCAATCCCGTTGCCACAGGACGTTGCGGATCGGAACACCATTCGCTCCAAGAGCCACCGTACAGACGTGGCTCCGCAAATCCTGCATGCGCCATAGCCAACAGATTATGGCAGGCAGTAACACCTGAACCACAATAAAAGACCACGTCTTCTGCAGCGACATCTTTTAAGATTTGATTAAAATTTTCAGCTAACTGAACTGGTGAGTGAAAATGCCCTTCTTCATTCAAGTTCAGTTTCCAGAAGTGATTCATCGCGCCGGGTATATGCCCCGCAGCCCGATCAATCGGTTCTAGTTTTCCCTGGTAACGATCAGGGTCTCGTGAGTCGATTAACAATGGTACTTCCGTAATCTGCTCAACAACAGCAAGTCGGTCAGACTTTGCTGCGCCAGAGAATACGACTGCTGAATTCTCCTTACCGCCAAACTCTACTGCCCTACTTTCGTTAGATACCCATCCTGACCAACCCCCATCGAGCACAGCAACAGCCTCATGCTGCATATACCGTAACATCCACCACAAGCGCGCAGCAAAAGCTCCACCAATATCATCATAAACTACAACTTGCTTACTAGAATCGATACCGAATCGAGAAAAAGTCTCTACCATTGTTTCTGCAGAGGGCATTGGGTGCCGTCCACGATCTGTGCCCGGGATTCCGCTCAGATCTTCACTGACACTCGCATATATCGCCCCAGCTATGTGCGATTCCAACCAAGCCGCCCGCCCTGCTTCACCATCCATTAAATCATACCGACTATCGATAATAATCCAATCAGGATTTTCAAGGTTTTCTGCAAGCGTTTCACAGTCAATCAGTGTTGTATACATATGATAGTTTACAGTTATTTACATAATAATAACTCAAAATAACAGCTTGTACTCACTAATTCCATGTTATTTTTGTGAGATGCATCTAAGAACGACATTCAACAAGCTAATCCTTCTAATTATACTCTTGCCGCTTTTTGCTGCTTGCTCAACGGTAAGCTATTACTCACAATCAGTTCGGGGACAGTTGGCGGTAATGTCGAAGCAAGTTCCTATCAAAAAGCTTGTTTCTGCTCCGAGTATTTCTACCTCTGAAAAGCAGCTTTTCCAAGAAATTCTTCGTATTCGTCAATTTTCTAGTGAGAGCTTATTGCTTCCTAAAAATGGTAGTTACAGTAGCTTTGTTGATCTAGAGCGAGACTATGTCGTTTGGAATGTTTTTGCCACTCCCGAATTTTCCCTACATCCCATTAATTCCTGCTTCCTTGTCGTTGGTTGTTTGCAATATAAGGGCTTTTTCGCAGAGCAAGATGCCTTAGAATTTGCCGCAGAATTACGAGAAGCAGGGAATGACGTTTATCTCGGCGGGGTTTCAGCCTATTCGACACTTGGCTGGTTTGACGATCCGATCTTAAGCTCAATGCTCAAATATGGAAAACTCCGCCTTGCAGAAGTAATGTTTCATGAGCTAGCTCATCAACTCATCTATATCAAAGACGACTCTGCTTTTAACGAAGCTTTTGCAACAGCAGTCGGTGACTTTGGGGTACGCCGTTGGTTACAAGAAAGTAGCAGTGGCTCCGATCTAAGTAAATTTGAAAAGAATAAAGAATGGGAACAGCACTTCCTCAAACTGGTATTAGCGGCTAAACAAAAACTCGAAAGACTTTACGCTAGCAATAAACCTGAGAAGCAAATGCTGCTACAGAAGCAACATATTTATGGAGCTCTCAAAGCTGGCTACATTGAGCTTAAACAACGTTGGGACAACCCTCCAAATTATGACAAGTGGATGAGTCATGACCTCAATAATGCTAAGATTGCTTCTGTAGCCACTTATCATGATCTTGCTGGTGCATTCACGAGCCTGTTAGCGTTATCTGAAAATGATCTTGTTTTATTTTATAAACGTGTTCGTTTTCTTGGAACCCTAACAAAAGAACAACGACACTCATGCCTTGAAAATTTAACCTCTATCCCCCATTGTTATCGACAAGATTAATTTCTGGTACCCTACACATTATGAAAATAACACTCGTAAAAAAAATAAAAGCTGATGGTCAACTCTGTAAAAAATGTGAGGAAGTAGAGCGACGCCTGATCGACTCAGATCTCATGGGTCGTATCGATCAGGTCGTCATCGCCGATGAAAGAGAGCCTGATAGTGAAGGCATGAAACTCGCCGCTGAACACGAAGTTGAACTGGCACCGTTCTTTATTGTGGAGGATGATGATGGAGGAACTACGATCTACACCATCTATTTCCAGTTTGTTAAAGAAGTCCTAAAAGCCTAGATAGTCGGTAGCTCTGTTAACTCAAAGAGCCGTTCAACCTCGGCTCGATCTTTTGCTTCCATCGCCTGCTCAACCACTTCTTTGGTTAAATGTGGTGCGAACTGTTCGATAAAATCAAACATATAACCCCGCAAGAAGGCACTCTTACGAAATCCGATCTGGGTAATTTCAGTTTGAAATAGATGGCTCGCATCTAAGGAACATAACTCTGAATCAACCGCTTCATCGTACGCCATACTCGCAATAATTCCGATACCTAAACCTAATCGAACATAGGTCTTTATTACATCCGCATCAACAGCGGTAAAAACAACCTTAGGTTCTAAGCCTTTTTCACTAAAAGCTTTATCTAAGTGTGAACGTCCTGTAAACCCAAAGACATATGTCACGATAGGGTATTTTGCGACATCTTCTAACGTCAACCGTCCGACCTTCGTTAAAGGATGATTTTGAGGCACGACAATACTACGATTCCAACGATAGCAAGGCAGCATGATCAGATCCGTAAATAACTCCAATGCCTCCGTTGCAATCGCAAAGTCTACCTTTCGATTCACAGCCAGCTCAGATATTTGCATCGGTGTACCTTGCTGCATGTGTAATGACACCGCCGGAAATTTTTTCATAAAAGCCGTTATCACTGAGGGCAGTGCATATCGAGCTTGAGTATGAGTTGTAGCAAGCGTTAAGCTACCTTGCGAATTATCATTATGTTCTGCTGAAACTCTACGAATATTTCCAACTTCACCCAGTATTCTCCCTGCCAGCTCAAGGATATCTTTTCCTGCAGGAGTAACATCCGTAAGGTGCTTTCCACTTCGAGAGAAAATCTGCAAACCCAGCTCATCTTCAAGCAGTCTGATTTGTTTACTAATCCCTGGCTGTGAAGTAAACAGGCTTTCTGCTGTCGCCGAAACATTGAGGCCATGTTTCTCAACCTCCCAGATATATCGTAACTGCTGTAATTTCATAGTAATTTATCGCTAAAACATCTATAACTTAAAAGAATAAAAAATATAATAAACATACCTTTTGATTATAGGTAGTCGCTTTTACTTTGTCTATTTTCAATCATCAAACGTAAAAAAGGGAGCCGCAGCTCCCTTGATAAGACTATAACGCCTCTGCTTCAGGCAGCAGCCTGATTCCTGTTAAATTCTGAAATAACCCTTTCTATTCTATCCTTCAATAAGAGCTTCTCCTTTTTCATCTTTTCCAATGACATACTATCAATAGCAAATACTCCTTTTTGTGCCTCTGCGACTCGCTCATCCAAATATTGATGTTTATCGTGCAAACGTTTAAAACTGATCTTCGCAGATAAAAGCGACTTGATAGTGTGTAATTCGGCTTCTGACATAAAACTCTCCTAATTGTATAGTTGACTAAATGTTTATGACCTAAAAATAGCTCTGATTCCTCTCTATTGTGTGATTCATTTGCTAGCGCAAGTGTTAGGGCGAAATTGATGACCGCATTTCTCTTAATAATTACACTTGCACCTTTAAATCTAGATCATGATCATTTGTTCAGCAAGCACCATTAAACCTAATCCGCGAACTTCGTCACATTTTAAGGCTTTCCTCATCCCAAAAACATACCCAGACATGGGAGTTTTTCCCATGCCAAGCAGGAATTCTTTACAACGAATGCTGACAAAAACACTGCTAAACTGCGACATCCTAATAATATTAAAAGTAGAATCAACCTGAGAAATACAAATGAAGAACAAACCATCACGTACCTATCATGTACACAAAGGAGCTGCACTCGTTGCTCTTATAGCCTCATCTTTCTCGGCCTCAGCTGAAGAGCCCCTTAACCCTGCTGCTGCAATGGAATTACCTGATCTTGACGTCGTTGGCACCACTCCCTTACCTGGCACGGGCTTAGCCATCGAAAAATATGCAGGCAATGTGCAAATGGTCAATGCAGAAGAAATTGATGAACAAAATGCTATCGATCTTTCTGAAGTTCTATTTCGGAACATCGGCAGCGTTGATATTAATTCCGCACAAAACAACCCTTTTCAAAATGACGTTAACTATCGCGGTTTCTTAGCCTCACCTCTGGTCGGTACTGCCATTGGCATTTCAGTCTTTGTTGATGGTGTCCGTGTAAATGAAGGCTTTGGTGATACAGTCAATTGGGACTTAATCCCTGATATGAGTTTATCCAACGTCACATTAATTCCGGGGTCAAATCCACTGTTTGGACTGAACACCTTAGGTGGTGCTCTTTCTCTACAAACAAAAAGCGGTCGTTACTTTCAAGGGACTAATCTAGAAGTTTCTACTGGCGTTGATTCACGTCGAAATATTGTTGCAGAACACGGTGGTGTGTCTGGGGATTTTGATTGGTATGTTGCTGGTAATCTATTTAAAGATGATGGTTGGCGTGATGAATCTCAGTCTGATGTGAGCCAGATATTCAGCAAGGTTGGTTGGGAAAATGAAACAACTGATTTTGATCTAAGCTACACCTATGCTGACAGTGAATTAACGGGGAATGGTTTTGCTCCAGAAAGCCTAGTCGCACTCGACCGTAAAGCGGCTTACACACTACGTGATGATACCAACAATGAAATGCACTTGTTAAACCTTCGCGCTAATCATTGGCTTACAGAGACCTTACTCGTTGGCGGAAATGCTTATTATAGAAAGTTTGAACGTGAGACTTTTAATGGTGATGCCGAACTTGGTTGTGTAGTCGAAGCTGGTGGTGATGATTTCCCTGTCTTCAATGATACCGATATTGAAGAGGAAGATGATAACCGCATCCATAATGCTAATTGTAATAATGCCACGATTGCTGCCTTGTACCCTGATGCAACGTTTATGGACTTCGACACAGATACAGCGACGGCTTTTGATCCCAACATTCACCAAGCTGAGCATGAGGTTGAAGCAGAGCGACGAAGAACAAGCACAGAAACGAATACTTTCGGTGGTGCATTGCAATTATCAGACATCTCTGACATTGCTGGTCACGAAAATAGTTTCACCGTCGGTGCAGCTTACGACAAAAGTAAGACTAGATTCTCTGTCTCAGAAGCAGAGGTAGGCCTTTTCGTAGCTGACAATGGTATCTCTCGAGATACAAGAGTTTGTAACGATGAAAATGCCGATCCACAAACTTGTAATGATAGTGAAGCTGGCAGATTTGGCGGTGACTACGACACAGATGTCGATATCGACACAGAACGCAAGGGTTGGGCATTGTACTTCACGGATACCTTTGATCTAAGCGATACAATCGCGCTGACAGCTTCCGGTCGTTTTCAACAAACCACGATCACTATCCAAGATCGAACAGGACTGGAAGAAAACCAAGATCTCAACGGAAAACACCGTTTTACTCGATTCAACCCAGCATTTGGAATGACGTTTAATCCAGTCGACAACCTAACCTTCTATGGTGCTTATAATGAAAGCTTCCGTGCACCAACGGCAGCAGAATTAACCTGTGCTGATCCAGAAGATCCTTGTAACTTACCGAACTCGTTTGTCGCTGATCCACCACTCGATCCTGTTATCGGTAAAACAATTGAAGTCGGTGCTCGAGGAAAAGTTACTCATATCGGCAACCTTGGTTGGAACCTTGGCCTATTCAGAACCAAGTTAGAAGACGATCTTTTATTCACAACAACTCAGTCTTCTGGTGCTGGTTTCTTCCAGAATGTTGAAGAAACTCGCCGACAAGGAATCGAACTTGGTCTAAATGGGCTGATCAGCCGTGTCGCTTGGTATATGAACTACAGTTACATCGATGCTACATTTGAATCTGACGAACGACTCGCCAGTGTCGTAGAACCTAATGGTGTCTTTGTTAAAGCAGGAGATGAACTTCCTGCTATACCTAAGCATAACCTCAAGTTAGGAGTTGATATTGCAGCAACCGATAGATTTAATGTTGGTGCAAACATGACTTATGCTTCAGGTACTTTCATGCGAGGAGACGAAAGTAACCAGCTACCTAAAACTGACAGTTATGCAGTGTTTAATATGAATGCTCGCTTCGCTGCGACGGATAACGTCCAACTCTGGCTAAAAGTCGACAATGTGTTCGATTCTGAATATGAAAATTCAGGGATCAGAAACTTCAATTCGTTTCCACATGATGGTTCAGATGAGATTAGAGAAGAAAGATTCTTATCGGCAGGTGCTCCACGCTCAGCATGGATAGGTATGAAAGTTAGTTTCTAAAACTTTAAATAAAAAAAACTAACGTAAAGAAAGTCCTGCTCCATCTTATCTGGAACAGGGCTTTTTTTTGTTTTTTAAAGTCCGTTTAGAAGCGACTGAGCTGCTTCGATCTTCTCAGTGCAACCTTCTAGTTCGATCTCTTCGATGTCAGAAGTAAAACCTAGTTTAGCCAACGCAGGGACCGAGTCCCAATCAACTTGACCTAACGGATGATCAGATCCCATAAAGGATTGTAGTTGTGCAACCTGCACCACATCAACCATGTCAGCTTCGGGCTGTTTATCTCGAGTAAGATCACCATATTCAGCAGCAACATCGATCAAAGACTGCGGGAATAACCAAACCTCAAGAATCCTTTTACCAACCGGACTACTCAGTTTCTCAATAACATTATCAAATGTCTTAATATCATCCAACAGCTCTGGCTTTTCATCTGCTCGCATCATCACAGGCAATGCGCCAATATTATGAATAAGGCCCGCAAGCATCGCTTCATCCGACTTTACTGAAGGACAAGTTGAACCTAAGACGTGACTGATCGCAGCAATTTGAGTGTTGTACTCCCAAAGTTCACGCATCTTTTTAGCTAGAATAGGAGATTTAGCATTAAATAACTGCTTCATCATCAAGCTGGTAACAAGGTTTCTTATTAAGTTTACACCTAACCTAGCAACGGCCATCTGTACACTTTCAATTTCTTTCTGGCCACGAAACAAAGGACTGTTGGCAACTTTAATTAGCTTTGCTGAAAGCGCCGTATCGGTAACAATGATATTCGCCATATCCGCTGCAGAAGCGTTTGGGTCATTAACGATATTACGCACCTCCATAGCAACCTCTGGCAAGGTAGGAAGTGAGAGTTTTCCTGACTCTAGATCGTCGATTAATTCGGCATAGAATTCTTCTTCATTTATTGCTTCTGCGACAGTCATCTCTAATTGGCTCCAGTCATGCTTTACTTTATTGAATTTTTCTTCTCGTCAATATAGCGGCACTTTTCTAATATCTTGTACTAAAAATGCGACTATATTCGAATATTCAATATCAATGCATAGAGCTTGCCAAGAACAGGAAGCTCTCCGAACAAAAAAGTCTTACTTGGCGAGAGAGATGACGGGCTTTTGAGCGTTACGACGAAACAAAACAGCGATGTTGCCGATTTGTTGAATACATTCAGATTTAGTTTCTACACAAATCTTTTGCAAGGCTTCATCACGTGCTTCACGCTCACCAACACTGATTTTCATTTTAATCAATTCATGACGCTCCAGAGCATTTTTTACCTCTTCCATAACGTTCTCTGTTAAACCATTCTGCCCAACGCGGACAACTGGTTTTAAATTATGGGCGAGTGAACGCAGATATTTAATTTGTGATTTAGTTAGTACCATGAAGTTTCTTTGTTTGAAGCCTTGTTGTAATCCTGCGCGATACTACAGAAAGACTCACTTAAAAGCGATGAGTATTTTCTCTTGCAAACGTCTTATTCGCTTCATAGCCCCGAAGAATACTCTGACCTATTGACGTCATCGATAAGAAATCCAAGGTCGCTTGAACATAAGGCTCTACTGAACCTTCATAAAAAGACATGTAGTTTCGAAGTAAGTCCGCAGGTTGTTTATAACCCGTTACTTCATTATAGCCCGATTCCTCGAATTCGAAGAAAACAGCAGGGAGCTTATTAAAGTATCGGGGATCACTTAACTGACCAACCAGATCGGCGCCACGGATCAAGCCTGGGAAATCATCTGTCATCTGATAACTTTCACCAGCGGGGATAGGAAAACGTGTTCGCTCAATACAGTCTTGAATAAAATCGACATCCATCCCAGGCAGGCCTGAAAATGCCTCTTTCGCATATCGCTTGCCTCGATCGATATGAACGGGCATCAGCAATGCACCACTGGCATTTTCACCTATAGTACCTGATGCATCTGAGATCAAAATTCCTGGAACGTAACCGATATCATGGCAGAGCAAAGACATTATGCAGTTCAACCAAATCTTTGGAGAGACCTGCTCATCAACCTTTAACTTACCGAGTAACAGAGCCTGCCCAACTAAAGTGACTTGAATTGTGTGTTCCACATTATGATAGAGCGTATTGCTGCTCGCTATAATACTGAGAACTTCTCGGGCATTTTCAGTGATCAGTTTTTCATACTCAGCTGGGGCATTATATGCTCCAAATGCAGACTGATAACCTTCAGCAAGGCGATCTACAAATTCGTCAGTTAAAAGTTTAGTTATATCGAGCATTGTGTTTCAGTCTATATTTCCGTCAATAATCTCTGAAGGAGCACTTGATGATGCAAGAAGCTACTATAAACTATATCATAACGTCAAAAATGTGATCTCATTCACGATTATCTCTGCAAAAAGCCAAAACCCCGACAACTTCTCAATATTAAGGACACCAACGGGTAGTTTCACCTTTAACATAAGGAACCCCATAACCGGTCTCTATCAGCCTATCGTGAAGTGATTCGCCCTTATGGTTTCTGACTGTTGCGTAGAACTTTCCACTTTCCTTTAGCTGTTGCACATCAGTTAATCGTGCTTGAACACCAATAAAGACGCGTGTCATTTCCGCAGCTTCTTTTGCCATCACTCTTTCCGCTTCACATTCTCCCGTCAGCGAAGGTGAGTCAACACCTAAAACACCTATCTCTATCAGCTTTTGTTCATTTGGCCAAACAGCAACATCAAACTTGATTGTTTCTGCATCAATAACTTCTCGAACATTTGCATTATAGGGCCCGTATAGAAGCGCCACCGCTATTACATACCACATTTTTTTAACTCGCTTTTTTTAATGTTAAGCTTATCCTTTGAGACTACCTCACAACGGAAAGAGAGACAATAAAATGAACTTACTTGATATGGTTATGGGCGCACAAAAAAATAATAGTGCGTTGAGCCAAATTGCTAAAAACTTTGGCTTAGGAGAATCAGAAACTCAAAGCGTCGTTGAGCAGCTTCTACCAGCACTGGCACAAGGCGTAAAAAATAATGCCCATAAAGGGAATGGGTTAGATGACTTATTCGGTGCTTTATCTTCTGGCAACCATCAACAATATATCGATCAACCCGACCTACTTGGAAATTCTTCAACCACAAAAACGGGTAACTCTATCCTAGGTCATATTTTTGGCAACAAAGATGTTAGTCGTAATGTTGCTGCACATACCGCACAAAAAACGGGCGTATCATCGTCTATTATCAAAAAGATGTTGCCTGTTATTGCCACCATGGCAATGGGGGCACTCAGCAAGAATGCTGGCAATCAGGGACTTCTAGGCTCATTGCTCTCTTCTGGGAACAACAAACAAGCCGCGACAAGTTTGATCGGCTCGCTACTTGACTCTGATCATGATGGTTCTGTGGTTGATGACCTATTCAGCCTTGCTGTAAAACTGTTTTAAGCTCAAAAATAACTCGCAATTATTCCAAACAGAATCACTAGGCCAATCCAGTGATTCTGTTTGAATGCTTGAAAGCACCGATCCTTGTCTCTATCACGAATCATCACGCGATGCTGCATCATAATAACGGCACTGATCAAAAGAGCCACATGAAACGGCCAACCTAACCTCTCAGGGTTGACCATTGTTCCCGCAATCAACATAACAAAAACCATCACAAACTGTAGAATACCGATGATCATTCGGTCATGCTCACCAAATAAAATTGCGCTCGACTTCACGCCAATTTTTATATCGTCTTCACGATCAACCATTGCATACATAGTGTCATAAATTACTGCCCAGATGATTGCGCCTAGCAGTAACACCCACGCAACAAGAGGAATCCTATTTTGTATCGCAGCAAAAGCCATCGGGATAGCCCAACCAAACGCCACTCCAAGATATAGCTGTGGCAAATGCGTAAAACGTTTCATAAATGGGTATGAGACCGCTAACAACAATCCAATAAAAGATAGTTTTATAGTGAAGCTATTCATCAATAAAACCAAACCAAACGAAGCCAGACACAAAACTGCAAATAAAATGATCGCTTCCTTGCTTGAAAGTCGGCCAGATACCAGTGGCCGATCAGCCGTTCTTTCGACATGAGCATCAATTTTTCGATCGGCAAAATCATTGATCACACAACCTGCCGAGCGCATAAGAAACACACCGGCGACAAAGACAAATAAGACTAATAGATCAGGCTTGCCTTCAGATGCAATCCAAATGGCCCACAAGGTTGGCCAAAGTAATAGGTAGATTCCGATAGGCTTATCCAGCCGCATGAGTAAAGCATATTGAGTGAGTTTATCTTTCATAATATCCACGTCTAGGTATCCGCATAATCGATCCCATGATTAATCCACCGTTGGATCAAAGGTTCGATAATGTCCGTATTTGTTTGCATAATCCGTATCGCCGCCTGCTCAACACCCGGCATCAAGCGTTTATCACGCATAAGATCGGCTATCCGAAAACGCATTTCACCCGCTTGTCGCGTACCTAAAAATTCACCAGGACCACGGATCTCAAGATCTTTTTGCGAAATGATAAAACCATCATTCGTTTCGCGCATGATTGCGAGCCGTGCCTTACCGTGTTTTGATAGGGGTGGATGATACATAAGTACGCAATCACTTTTTTCAGAACCACGGCCGACTCGACCTCGCAATTGATGCAGTTGTGCAAGTCCAAGTCGCTCAGCATTTTCTATAATCATCAGGCTGGCATTCGGCACATCAACCCCCACTTCGATAACTGTTGTAGCAACGAGCAGATCAATTTTACCGCTGGAAAAGCCTTGCATGACAGCTGATTTTTCTTCTTTTTTCATGCGCCCATGAACCAGTCCAACAGTAACACTCGACAACATTTCTTGTAGTTGTAGGGCAGCCTCAGTTGCAGCCTGACATTGTAAAACCTCCGACTCATCGATCAAGGTACAGACCCAATAGACTTGTCGCTTCGATTCACAGGCACTGGCAATTCTGTTAATCACATCTTCACGTCGGCTATCAGGAAGCACGACGGTTGTAACAGGCTGTCGCCCTGCCGGCAACTCATCAATCACTGATACATCCAGATCAGCATAAGCCGTCATTGCGAGCGTCCTTGGAATCGGGGTAGCTGTCATGATCAATTGATGAGCAGTTACACCATTCGCCTGACCTTTTTCTCGTAGAGCTAAACGTTGATGTACACCAAAGCGGTGTTGCTCATCAACAATACTTAACCCAAGCTTTTTGAACTCCACTTGCTCTTGAAATAAGGCATGCGTGCCGATCACGACACATTGATCGGTCTCTGCAATGGCGACTAATGCGGCTCGCCTTTCTGCAACTTTCAGTTTGCCTGAGATCCAAACTATCGGAATTTTCAATGGTTCAAACCACTGACGAAAAGTTTCCAGATGTTGTTCCGCGAGTAATTCCGTAGGTGCCATAATCGCCACTTGATAACCCGCTTCAATCGCTTGCAAAGCCGCTATCGCAGCGACTAATGTCTTACCCGATCCGACATCGCCTTGTACCAAACGAGACATAGGCTCTGCTTTAACTAGGTCTTGAAGAATTTCTTCACCTACCCTCTTCTGTGCATCTGTTGGCTCAAAAGGCAAAATAGATAATAATTTTTCCCTCAACTTTCCAGCCACATTTAATGCCGGAGCGGCTTGCAGCTTGAATGCCTTACGCGTCAACTGCTTGCTCAACTGATGTGCAAGTAGTTCTTCAAATGCTAATCGCTGCTGAGCGGGGTGAACTCCCTCGATCAATTGCTCTGTTGCGGCGTCAGGAGGTGGTCTGTGAACAAAAAGGATCGCTTCTGCAAGAGACCAGTTATTTGGATCATTTCGATCGACACCGACTAAATAATCTTCGAGTAAAGCATCATTCAATAAGGCTAATGCTTGATCTGTTAACTTACGCAGGCTGATCTGATGTAAACCTTCCGTGGTGGGATAAACCGGCGTTAAGGCATCTTCCATTTGTAGCGCATCTTCGCCTTCAGCAACAACTCTATATTCAGGATGCACCATTTCAAGTGTTGTCGCACCACTACGGATCTCGCCGAAACAGATGATATGCAAACCTTTCTGTAGATTTTTTTGTTGTGCTCCAGAGAAATGAAAAAAACGTAAAGTTATAGCACCCGTGCCATCGCTGATCCGGCAGAGTAATGATCGGCGTCGCCCAAACTTTACCTGTGATAATTCGATTTCACCCTGCACGACAACTTGCGTGCCGTGCAAAGTAGCCCCAATAGGAGTGACGCGGGTACGGTCTTGATAGCGTAATGGCAAATGGAAAAGAAGATCTTGTACGTCTTTTACACCTATTTTTTCCAATTTTTCAGCAACACGTGGGCCAACACCTTTTAAGTTTGTGATGGGATTGCTGGGCTCAACATCGCTCATTAGAAGCAGGCGTTATTACTAATAAAAGTAATACTTAATCTTGCTCGTTTTCATCAAGCTCCATAATCGCATCCATTTCGACCTGTGCATTTTTGGGCAGCTGGGCAACTCCTACCGCTGCGCGAGCAGGATAAGGCTGAGTAAAATATTCGGCCATCACCTCGTTCACTAACGGAAAATGACTGAGATCTGTTAGAAAAATATTCAACTTAGCAATCTCAGCCATCGATCCACCAGCAGCCTTTACGACCGCTTGCAGGTTTTCAAATACACGAACTATCTGCGCGCGCATATCACCTTCGACCATTTCCATAGATTCAGGAACAAGCGGGATCTGACCTGATAAATAAACAGTACTGCCGACTTGTACCGCTTGAGAGTATGTTCCTATCGCTTGCGGAGCATTTTCTGTACTGATAATTTTTCTAACCATTTTCTCTAATTCCTTAAAATTGTTTTAGCCTGTGTAGACACAGCCTGATGTGCAGGTTTCTTTAACGATAACTTTAGACAGAAGCGCTAGCTCTGGTTTTAGATGATCCCAAATCCATTTTGCTAGGTTCTCACTGGTGGGATTTTCCAAGCCTTCAATATCGTTCAAATAGTGATGATCAAGCCGTTCAAAAATAGGTTTGTACGCGGCCTTAATTTCTGCAAAATCCATGATCCAACCTGTCGCAGGATTCACTTCGCCTTCAATACAAATACGGATATGAAATGAATGACCATGCAAACGTGAACACTTATGGTTTTCCGGCAAATTAGGTAATCGATGAGCTGACTCTATGCTAAATTCTTTATAGATTTCCATCGGGTTTATGTAGCCTCTGTTCCGGTAAATGTATCTTTAAATGCCTGATATAGTTCTGTTGATTTATTCCACAAGGTACCAAGTTCTCCTGTCCCAACTGGCTTTCCATCCAACTCAGTCACCGGTACAATTTCTTTGGTCGAACTGGTCAGCCAAATCTCATCGGCAGCATGTAACTCGGCTTCGCTTATTTCAACCTCTTCACAGGACAATGCATTCTTACTGAGCAGTTCAAGCACTAAGTCACGCGTCACACCGGGTAAAATTTTTGATCCTTTCGGTGGCGTTTTAATCACGCCATTTTTGATCACAAAAACATTACTCGCCGCACCTTCCGTAATAAAACCATCTCTGATCAAAATTGCTTCATAGGCACCCTGTTCACGAGCCTGTTGTCGTAATAAAACATTCGGTAATAAAGAAATCGCCTTAATATCACAACTATTCCAACGCGGATCTTGTAAGGTGATCGCACTCACTGCATGCGCCGTTTGCGTCTCGGACAAACCATTACTCATGATGAAAACAGTTGGCTCCGCATCATCGGGGAAAACATGATCTCGATGTGCAACACCCCGCGTGATCTGTAAATAAATAGCCTGATGGCCTAAACCATTTTTCTTGATCGTATCGTTAACCAAGTTAGTCCAATCACTCTGTGTCAAAGGGTTTCTAATATGAGTGGCTTTTAGACTGTTGAGCAAACGTTGTAGATGTTCATCCAATCGAAAGGCATGGCCATTAAATACAGGGATGACTTCATAGATGCCGTCACCAAAAATAAAACCACGATCAAGCACGGGAACCTTTGCCTCTTCTAAAGGTAAAAACTCACCGTTTAAAAAACAAATCGATTGCCCCGTCATTTTATTTCAACATCAACTTTACTTTATCGGTCATACGTTTGAAAAAACCGGCTTCTTCAACTCCCTCTAAAGCAACTAGTGGGACGCTAACGATCTCTTCTTCATTTAAGATCACTTTCAATGTGCCGTAAATCTCGCCCGCTGTGATAGGCGCCATTAACGAGCTCTCGATATCCATCGTTGCATTTAGATGTTCATATTGACGTCGAGGAATGACAACATTGAGATCTTCTTCAATACCTAACTTCACGGTATCATCAATCCCCATCCATACTTTTGCTTCAGTCAGTGGCTTATTAGCTTCTTTCAGTTTATGTGATTCAAAGAAACGGAAGCCATAATTTAATAAAGACTGACTCGCATCAATTCGAGAATTTTTTGTTGCCGAACCTAATACAATAGAAATCAAACGAGAACCTTTACGCACGCCTGAAGAAACCAGACAGTAACCCGCAGATTCCGTATGGCCTGTTTTTACGCCATCGATGCTTTCATCGCGCCATAACAAACTATTTCTGTTCGGCTGTGTAATTCCACCGTAGGTATATTCTTTCGTTTTATAACGTGCGTAAATATCAGGAAACTCTGTGATCATCGCACGGGTTAACTTATATAAATCTTCAGCTGTTGTGTAATGATCTGAGTTTGGCCAACCTGTAGCATTAATGTAATTGGTTCCCGTCATACCCAACTCTTGTGCTCGTAAATTCATCAAGGAAGCGAAGGTTCCTTCTGTTCCAGAAATATGCTCTGCTAACGCGATACTGGCATCATTACCAGATTGAACCACAATACCCATCAACAGCTTATCGACAGACACTCTATGTTTAACTTCTAAGAACATTTTAGAGCCTTTCATTCTCCAAGCTTTTTCACTCACGAGCACTTCGTCTTCGAGTTTAATATTCTTATCTCGCAACTCATGTGCCGCGACATAAACCGTCATGATCTTAGTCAAGCTTGCTGGCTCAATACGAGCATCCGAGTTTTTTTCGGCCAATACTTTTCCTGTTAATACATCAACGAGGATATAGGCCTTGGCATTTACATCAGGTGCTGCAGGAACGGGTAAAACAACAGCCTGTGCGAATGACTGTAAGCAAAGTAAAATGACAAACGTAATTTTTTTCATTGAAGAGATCTTATTTATTTTCATCCGAGGCATTTTACTGGAAAAGAACGTGATGATCATAGTGCCCTGCTGCATTTAAATCTGCACTAACACGATCGGCGGCTTCCGTATTGTTCATAGGCCCAATTCTGACCTTATATAAAATTTTATTTTGTACCTGCTGGCTTGCAATTGAAACAGGCCGGTTGACGACTTGTTCAATACGCCTCTTAAAGTTTTGTGCATTGATTAGGTCCGAAAATGCGCCTAGCTGAACATACATTCGTTTCGGCATGATCGCTTGCGACCGTTTCGCCGGAATCGTTTGTTGTTTGGAATAGTTTGGAGAACTGGGCCTTACTTGCACAGGCCTGCTGCGTTGAGGATCGGAGATTATCTTACGAATCGGTTTCTGCACCGGTTTAGGCTTGTATCTAACGCGATGAGCTTGAGGATTTGCTGGATCGATCACTCGAATTTCAACTCGCCCAGTTCCTGATTGAACAATCCCCAGTTTCTTCGCCGCAACATAAGACAAATCGATAATACGTCCTTCATGAAACGGGCCACGGTCATTCACACGAACAATAACTGAACGGCCATTCTGTAAGTTCGTCACTTCCACATAACAAGGGATTGGCAACGTTTTATGTGCGGCCGTCATCTTGTACATATCATAAACTTCTTGGCTGGAAGTTTTCTTGCCATGAAAGTTAGGGCCATACCAAGAGGCAATGCCCGTCTCGACAAAGCCTTTTGATGACGCTAATAGATAATATCTTTTTCCAAACACCTCATAGTCGCGAGGATTCCCATAACGACTCCTACGTTCATTGCGTGGAACAGCATTCGGGATTTTAGAAACATCAATACTGACATCAGATTGTCGCTTAGGTAAATGAAGCCCCCCGCCTCCACAACCAACCAGAAAACTACTAATAAGTACTGTGAATGCGAGCTTGCAAGAAAGTTTCAACATTTTAGTTAATCAATGCTTCCCTAACATAAGCTTCTTTGATCGCTTCTGATAATTGATAAACCGCCATGCCATAAAGAGGACTATGGTTATAACGAGTTATGGTGTAAAAATTTTGGAACAACACCCAATGGTCAACACTTTCTTTCTGTTTATACGCAAATAAACTACTGACAGGGTTTCCTTCCATTTTTCTTTTAACCTGCACACCCGAAGCCGTCAGTTCTGATAGTGGTATCGTTGGCTTAAGTCCTTTTCCTAGGTGCGCATCTAATGATGTACCCTTTTTAATCCAAGCTGCCGTTGCAACTGGCTCACCTGCTTGCCAACCATGCTTTATAAAATAGTTCGCAATACTACCAAAGATATCGGGTTTGTGATCCCAAATATTGATCGTGCCATCTTTGTCAAAATCGACTGCATAATGTTGGAAACTACTCGGCATAAATTGAGGCATCCCCATCGCACCAGCATATGACCCCATTCGGGTTAGCGGATCCATATTTAACTCTCGGGTAAATAACAAAAACTGTTTCAACTCATTTCGAAAGAATTTTGATCGTTTAGGATAATTGAACGCTAATGTCGCCAATGAATCGATAACCCGGTATTTTCCTGACTGTTTTCCGTAGTATGTCTCGACACCAATAATCGCAACGATCATTTCTCGGGCGACGCCATACTCCTCTTCAACCGCTAATAAGAGTTCTCGATTATCTTGCCAGAACGCCACACCTTTTTTTATCCGTTCTGAGGTAAGAAATATTTTTCGATACTCATGCCACTCTTTTGATTTTTCAGCCGGGCGGGAGATTGCTTCCAGCACATAATCTAAAAGTTTTACTTTTGTAAAGAGTTCTTCCAGTGCTTGTTTTTCAAACTGATGTTCATCAACCATTTCCTGAATAAATTTATCTTTCTCTGTTTTATCAAAACTCCCAGCATTAACCATGGGGGTTAGAACAAACAGAAAAAATGTTATGAGTATTTTTTGAATCATTTTGATAATCCTTAACTATCTCGACATAAGTTGACGATGAGTAAACGCTGACATGATCAGACCAAAACCTAATAATAATGTCACTAAAGATGTTCCTCCATAACTAATCAGAGGTAAAGGCACACCGACGACTGGCAGCTGACCAGTAACCATTCCCATATTAACAAAAACATAGGTAAAAAAGGTAAGCGCTAAGCTTCCTGATACTAATCTTGCAAATGTCCCTTGTGCAACTTTCGCTATATATAAACATCGTAAAATAATAAAGCAATATAAAGCCATCAGTGCAAGCACACCGAGAAAGCCAAACTCTTCACAAAAAACAGCGAAAATAAAGTCAGTGGTTCGCTCTGGTAAAAAACCGAGCTGCGACTGTGTTCCATTTAACCAGCCTTTCCCAAAGAGTCCACCAGAGCCTACCGCAATTTTTGATTGAATGATGTGATAGCCCGCACCTAATGGATCTTTTTCTGGATCGAACAAAGTAAGTACTCGCTGCTTTTGGTAATCTTTCATAACGTGCCAAAGCAATGGTGCCGCAGCTAAACCAGCCAGTATTGCGGCGAAGATAATCCGCCAGCGTAAACCCGACAAAAACAGAACAAAACCACCTGATGCCGCTATTAAAATTGAGGTACCTAAATCAGGCTGCTTTGCAACCAAAACAACAGGAACCGCGATCAGAATCAATACCATAAAAACACTTTGAAATGATGGAGGCGCAGGTTTCTCATTCAAATACCAAGCGATCATCATAGGTACGGCGATCTTCATAACTTCGGATGGCTGAAACTTCATGAATTTAAGATCTAGCCAACGTTGCGCACCTTTACCGGTATATCCTACAAACATAACCGCAACTAACATAATGAGACCTAAACCAAACAGCCACGGTGCCCAACGTATGATCGTACGCATCGGAAACTGAGCAATAACGCACATCCCAGTTAACCCAATCCCTATACGTGTGATCTGGCGGATAACAACATCCATTCTTTGATCAGCCGCGCTATAAAGAACCAACAAACCTATACTGCATAATAAAAGTAATGCGATCAATAACGGAATATCCAAATGGGTTTTTGCAGAGAGGCTTCGTGAATTATTTATCATTATTGATTCTGCATATAATAATCCAACAGCTGCCGAGCCACTGGGCCAGCAGCTCGACCACCACTGCCACCATTCTCAACCACTACGGCGACTGCTATCACTGGATTTTTGAGCGGGGCAAACGCAATAAACAACGCATGATCCCGTAAATGTTCAGGGATTTGATCTTTCGCCATGTTATCTTCAGCGATTTGTTTTAAACCAAACACCTGCGATGTTCCGGTTTTTCCGGCAAACTCATAGGAAGCTCCCATTCCAATTTTTCGTGCCGTGCCCCGTTGTCCAAGAACAACATCTCTCATCGCTTGGGAAACTAACTCCCAATCTTCTTCATTAGCTTCCACAGTTTTTTGGGGAGTCTCTGAAAGCAGATCGCCAGACTTCCCTGTTGCAGGATCTTCTGTCTGTCCTACAAGCCTTGGTATAACCCGCTTGCCATTCATGCTTAAAGTTGCTGTCGCAGAAGCCAGCTGAAATGGTGTCGTCAGCATATAACCCTGCCCTATACCTGTGATCAATGTTTCACCTGGGTACCATGATGTCTCTTTGGCTTTTAGTTTCCACTCTTTTGAAGGCAATAATCCTTGCGCTTCGCCAGCCAGATCAACACCGGTGACCTTACCAAAACCAAAACCTTTCAAATAATCATGAATCCTATCGATGCCCAGATCTTTTGCTAGCTCATAAAAATAGATATCACAAGACTCAATAATTGATCGTTGCAAGTTGACTCCACCATGACCTGATTTATTCCAACAGCGATAACGATGCTGCCCACCCGGCAAGCTGAACCACCCTGGACAACTGCTTTGGTCGTGTTCATCTCGAACACCAAAAAAAAGCCCCGCCATTGCAATAAAAGGTTTGAATGTTGAACCTGGAGGGTATTGCCCCTGAAGCGCACGGTTGAACAAGGGCCTATCAACTGACTGGCTTAATGTTTGATAGCGATCAGAACTAATGCCATTAACAAACCAGTTCGGATCATAACCAGGATAACTTACCATCGCCAATACAGCACCCGTATTCGGATCAATCGCAACCACTGCACCTCGACGTTCGCCCAGCGCTTTTGCTGCAATAGACTGTAGTTTTGTATCAATCGTCAGATAAAGGTCATGCCCGGGTAGAGGCGGCTCTCGTTTTAAAACCTGAATAATGCGACCTTGTGCATTAATCTCCACTTGTTGGTAACCAACTTGCCCATGAAGCTGCGGCTCATAGGATCTTTCAATCCCAGTTTTACCGATATAAGAGGAAGCACTATAGTTAGCTTTGTCTATTCGTTTAACTTCTTTTTCATTAATTCGCCCAACATAGCCAAGCATATGTACAAAATCTTGACCATGTGGGTAGTAACGCACTAATCGGGTCGCAATGGTGACCCCAGGGAAAAGAAACTGATTGACTGAAAACCGTGCAATTTCTTCTTCACTTAATTTTAATTTCAGTGGAGTTTTTTCAAACTTTCGTTTGCGCTTAACTTCCTTTTTGAAACGCTGTATCTCATCATCATCCAAACCAATGACACTGTTTATTTTGACAATCAGCTCATCAAGATCGCCAGCTAACTCAGGTACAACTTCAAGGCTAAAGGTTGGAATATTTTCTGCCAGCAAAACACCATCCCGGCTAAATATCAGACCTCGCGGGGGGGGTAACGGTAGAATTTTGACACGGTTTTCTTTTGATCGAGTGGTAAAATGTTCGTGCTGAGTAATTTGCAGTCCTGCTAAACGATAAGCTAAAAAACTAAATAACACTCCCATTATTAAAATAGAAAGGATCACTCGAAATGAAAAAATCGCACTCTCGCGGCCTATGTTTTTGAGAATTAGTCGAGACATATACACCTACTCTGTTCGACTCGAAAATTTATCCTGATACTAAGAAACCCGCGCTCGTCGACGAATATCACGTAGGATAACAAACAACCAAGGCCACAGTAACATGCTAGTCACAACTGGCGTTAAGAACGCCCAAGACTGCGGTGGTCTTCCGATAATTCCGTTAACCCAAACTAGGTTACAAAGATAAAACGCCACTAATAGTCCGATGACAACTGATTGTTGGTAAAGTGGATATTGCCGGATCTGCAAATGAAGTTTTGCCGTCACAAAAGCAACCATCGCTAATCCAACAGCATGTTGCCCTAAAAGCGAACCCTGTAAAACATCGAGAAGAATACCCATAACCCAAGCAGTACCAATACTCACCCGCTGTGGTAACGCCATACTCCAATAGATAACAACCATAACCACCCATGCTGGTCGCCATGGAGCTACCCAGTCAGGATATGGCATAGCGGTCAAAACAAGCGCCGTAAACATCGTAAGAATAATTATCCAGTAGTTATTTCTCATAACTACCTTGTCACCACTTTTCCGGGTTCCATCTCTGTATCAGTAATACCAGGCCAAACGAGTAGCACTTCACGTGCCTTCGTGAGATTAGCAATCGGTTGGATCTTGATCATCATAAAGTTATCCCCCGAGTGAAGTTCCACATCAGAAACTTTACCAACAGGATAGCCATCAGGAAAATGGCCACCTAACCCAGAAGAAACGATAAGGTCTCCTTCTTTGATATCAGACTCTGGCGGCACATAGTCCAAGCGCATTTTACCGCTTACCCCCTCTCCAGTCGCAATCGCACGCACACCACTACGAATAACTTCAACGGGGATAGCGTGCTCACTATCAGTCACCATCATACCAGTACTCGAAGATGGACCTATATGAACAATCTGCCCCATAACACCTAGGGAATCTACGATCGGCTGACCTAAATAAACATCGTCTGATGTCCCTTTATTTAGGACAAACTTATGTGTTGTACTGTCTTGTTGGACCGACATAAAGTCAGCCACCAACACTCGCTCACCTTGCCTAATGGGAGACTCAATCAAACCGCGCAGGCGTTGATTCTCTAAAACGAGCGTTTGATATTTATGCGTATGATTTTTTAGCAGGAGGTTATCGGCTTTTAACTTTGAGTTTTCCGTCAGTAGGTCATCACGTTCATCCAATGACTCTGACATCCAATCGCCCACTTTAATAGGCAAGTCGATTAGATATTGGACAGGATAGACCACCAACGAAAGGTGGCTTCTTACTGTTTCTAAATAATCCATTTTCCGATCAACGGTCATCAACACAATAGACGCCATGACACAGACAATCAGTCGTATTCCTAATCGAGGGTTCTTGGGGAATAGTGATTTTATACTTTTCTACCTATGGCTAATAGATTCGAGCTTAATCGTCAGATATCAAGAGACAAGACTTCTGTTCCATGTTCCTCGATCATCTCCAGTACGCGGCCACCACCCCTAGCAACACAGGTTAGAGGATCTTCAGCAATAATCACAGGCAAGCCTGTTTCTTCAATCAAGAGACGAT
This sequence comes from uncultured Pseudomonadota bacterium, assembly GCA_913058255.1. GTDB lineage: Bacteria > Pseudomonadota > Gammaproteobacteria > CAJXQU01 > CAJXQU01 > CAJXQU01. The sequence continues at coordinate 178,642 of CAJXQU010000003.1, forward strand.
CCATATCTCGTAACAGAGCGCCACCTCCAGTAACCACGATACCGCGCTCTGAAACATCCGCAGCTAACTCCGGTGGAGTCTTTTCTAATGCGTGCTTTACAGCGCCAACAATACCCGATAAAGGTTCTTGCAGAGCTTCTAAAACTTCATTGCTATTCAAAGTAAAGCTACGAGGCAGGCCTTCTGCCAAGTTCCGTCCACGCACTTCCATCTCTAGCACTTCATTACCTGGGTACGCACAGCCAATCTCATGCTTAACACGTTCAGCAGTTGCATCACCGATCAAGGAACCATAGTTCCTTCTAACATAGTTAATAATAGCATCATCAAACCGATCACCACCAATACGAACAGAATCAGCATAAACAATGCCATTCAATGAGATAACAGCAACCTCTGTGGTTCCACCTCCGATATCCAATACCATAGAACCACTTGCATCACTGACGGGCATTCCAGCACCAATGGCTGCTGACATAGGTTCGTCGATAAGATAAACCTCACGTGCTCCCGCGCCTAGAGTTGATTCTTTAATCGCTCTACGTTCAACCTGAGTTGATCCACAAGGCACACAAACCAGCACTCGAGGGCTTGGTTTAAAGAATCGTTCTCCATGAACCTTATGGATAAAAGACTGCAACATTTTCTCTGTGATAGTGAAGTCTGCGATAACACCATCTTTTAAAGGTCGCATGGCTTCAATATGCCCAGGAGTTCTACCTAGCATAGCTTTCGCTTCACTACCGACGGCGACGACAGATTTCATGCTCTGAGGATCTTTACCAACCCTAATCGCAACAACGGACGGTTCATCAAGAACAATACCTTTACCACGCACATAGATCAGCGTATTCGCTGTGCCTAAATCAATTGAAAGATCATTCGAAAATAAACCGCGTATCCTGTTAAACATAAATTTATATTGTCCTTGTTAATCCATAACGTATATTTGTACGACTCTAGCAGCGGCCACACCTTTCGGCAAGTATAACTAATATGTTAAATTTACCTTTTTGATACTAAGGTCACAACAATGTCTCTGGACAAAAAAGATGTCGAAGCAATTGCTCACCTAGCAAGATTAGAGCTCGACCCAAGTAATATAGATGAAACTGCATCTCAACTTTCGAGCATCATTGAGTTTGTCGAGCAAATGAATGCTGTGGATACCACAGGGGTTCAACCCGTAGCTCACCCTCTCGATCTGATCGCAAGAACGCGTGAAGATCAAGTCACCGAATCAAATCAACGCGATCATTTCCAAGCCGTAGCTCCTGAAACTCAGGATGGTTTGTACCTTGTCCCTAAAGTCATTGAGTGATTGAAAATAACCATGCATAACAAAACATTATCGGAGCTCAGCACGGCTCTGCAAAACAAAGAATTTTCCAGTGAAGAGTTAACCAGATACTTTTTAGGCCGCATCAAGCAACACGATCAATCACTAAATAGCTTCATCACAGTCACGGAAGATCTCGCGCTCGCTCAAGCTCAAGCCGCAGATCAACAGATCGCCGCGGGTGAGTCTGGCGCCCTAACCGGTATTCCTATGGCGCAAAAAGATATCTTCTGCACCAATGGCGTTAAAACTTCCTGTGGCTCAAAAATGCTCGATAATTTTATCGCGCCTTATGACGCAACCGTCGTTAAAAAGACAAACTCTGCAGGCATGGTCATGCTCGGCAAAACCAATTTGGATGAGTTTGCGATGGGTTCCACCAACGAGACCAGTTTTTACGGCGCAGTAAAAAATCCTTGGGATCTAAATCGAGTTCCCGGCGGTTCGTCAGGCGGATCAGCCGCCGCCGTTGCCGCACGTTTGACACCGGTTGCGACAGGCACAGACACCGGCGGTTCGATCAGACAACCCGCATCACTGTGTGGGATCACAGGCATAAAACCAACCTACGGCACGGTTTCTCGTTTCGGTATGATCGCCTTCGCATCCAGTCTCGATCAAGGTGGCCCGATGACACGTACGGCTGAAGATGCTGGCATCATGCTGAATGTGATGGCGGGGTTTGATGAAAAAGACTCCACCTCATACGAAAAAGAAAACGAAGATTACACACGTTCTCTAAATGACAGTCTCGACGGTTTAAAGATTGGTCTACCGAAAGAGTATTTTAGTTCTGATCTGAATCCTGACATTGCCAGCGTCATTGATGCTGCGGTTAAGGAGTATGAAAAGCTTGGTGCAACAATCAAAGAGATCAGCTTGCCGAATACGGGTTTAAGTATTCCAGCCTACTACGTCATTGCACCCGCTGAATGTTCCTCAAACCTATCCCGAATGGACGGTGTTCGCTTTGGCTATCGATGTGAAGATCCAAAAAATTTAGATGATCTTTATTCTCGTTCACGCGGCGAAGCCTTTGGTGAAGAAGTAAAACGTCGGATTATGATCGGCGCCTATGCTTTATCAGCCGGCTACTATGATGCCTATTATTTAAAAGCCCAGCAGATCAGACGCTTGATCAGTGAAGATTTCAAAACAGCCTTTTCAGATGTCGATGTGATCATGGGGCCAACCTCACCTTCAACTGCTTTCAAGCTCGGCGAGTTGTCTGATGACAACGACCCAACCAGCATGTATCTCGAAGACATTTATACAACGTCTGTAAACCTCGCAGGTTTGCCGGGCATGTCGATTCCAGCGGGCCAAGTCAATGGCATGCCTGTTGGTTTACAGCTAATCGGAAATTACTTCCAAGAAGCAAAGCTACTCAACATCGCTCATCAATTCCAACAAGCCACTGACTGGCATCAACAAACACCCGCTGGTTTTAAGGAGGAGCACTAAAATGGAATGGGAAACGGTACTTGGATTAGAAATCCACGCGCAGCTGGCGACAAACAGCAAAATTTTTTCGGGCGCTTCCACCGCCTATGGTGCAGAACCAAACACTCAGGCCTGTGAAGTTGATTTAGGCTTGCCCGGCGTATTACCCGTTTTGAATAAAGAAGTCGTTCGCATGGCGGTTAAGTTTGGTTTGGCTATTGATGCGCAAATCGATGAGTTTTCTGTATTTGCACGTAAGAATTATTTTTATCCTGATCTACCGAAAGGTTATCAAATTAGTCAGTTTGAAAAACCCATTATCGGTTTAGGGTTCACCGATATCGAAGTCGAAGAAGGCAAGCCAATTCGTGTCGGAATTACCCGTGCTCATCTTGAGGAAGATGCTGGTAAATCACTCCACGAAGACTACCAAGGCATGACCGGCATTGATCTAAACCGTGCCGGCACACCTTTATTGGAAATCGTCTCCGAACCCGATATGCGATCGCCACAAGAAGCGGTTGCTTACATGAAAAAGATCCACTCAATCGTTCGTTACATCGGCATCTGTGATGGCAATATGGCTGAAGGTTCATTCCGTTGCGACGCCAATGTTTCTATTCGTCCAAAAGGTCAGGAAGAACTTGGAACTCGAACAGAGTTGAAAAATATCAACTCATTCAAAAATGTCGAGAAAGCGATCAACTATGAAGTTGAACGGCAGATCGATGTGCTCGAGTCAGGTGGAACTATTACCCAAGAAACTCGACTCTACGATGCCGACAAAGATGAAACACGATCAATGCGTAGCAAAGAAGAAGCAAACGATTACCGCTACTTCCCTGATCCGGATCTACTACCGGTCCAAATCAGCCAGAAGCTACTCGATGAAGTGCGTCAAACATTGCCTGAATTACCCGATGCTCGTAAACAACGTTTCATTGAAGCGCTAGCATTATCGGCTTACGACGCAGGCTTGCTCACCGCTGATCGTGAACTTGCTGATTACTTTGAAACCTGCATGAAAGCCGCGGAAAATGACACCAAAATCACGGCCAATTGGGTTAATGGTGAGCTCAGCGCGGCACTCAATAAAGAGAATAAATCCATTGCAGAGAGTCCTTTGAGCGCAAAGCAACTTGGACAATTAGTTTTACGCATCAAAGACAACACCATCTCTGGCAAGATCGCAAAACAGGTCTTTGCTGCGCTATGGGCAGGAGAAGGTGATAGTGCTGATTCCATCATAGAAGCTAAAGGCCTCAAACAAATGAGCGACTCTGGTGAGCTGGAAGCTTTAGTTGATGAGGTGATCAATGCAAATCCCGGACAAGTTGAACAGTATCGTGCTGGTAAAACGAAAGTGATGGGGTTCTTCGTTGGCCAGATAATGAAAAATACGGGTGGTAAGGCTAATCCTGGTCAGATCAACCAAATATTAAAAACGAAGCTCGACGCTTAATTTTTTCGATCAATTTCATTTCTATAAAAGGGGCAATTCAACCGCCCCTTTTTTTATTTGTACCGATCAAAACAAGCCTTTTAGTTCAGGAAGACAAGTGCCACAGTGTTCGACAGCTTTCAGCCTATTCTTTTGCCGTATTAGAAGCATTCCAAAATCGTTGCACACGATCAATTACGCCTTCAGAGTATAGATGTGCAACTAGAGCTCGCATTGAGGGTAAAACTCCAACTCCTCTCCCCCATCCATATATTAGCTTGTCCCGTTGTACTGCATAAGCTTCTATCTGTTGAATATCATTAATACTTCTGAAGCCAAAAATTTCAGTTCTATATTGATTCTTTGATGAACCCCTTACAGATCACCATGAACAACCGCCTATAAGATGTCGGGCTACCGTATACTCTCCACCTAACGGTTAAAATTTATTGAATAAAAACAGCAGGTTAGAATTTTTAGCTATAATCGCTGAAATAAGTTAGGTATGGGTAAGAACATTTTGAACGTCTAAATACAGTAGTGGATCATTGAAACTGCTTAGTCTGGTACAGACCAATTGATACTCTGCTGACCTTGCCGCTGTAAATAATCATTGGCTTGTGAGAAATGCTTGCAGCCAAAAAATCCTCTATATGACGAGAGCGGTGATGGATGTGGTGCTTTCAAAATAAGATGTTTTTTACCATTGAGCATTTTGATCTTTTTCTGAGCATGACTACCCCAAAGCATAAACACCAGCCCTTCACGCTGCTCATTAAGTGTAGTGATCACACTATCCGTAAATTGCTCCCATCCTTGCCTTTGGTGACTAGCGGCCTGTCCTTCTTCAACCGTGAGTGTGGTATTTAATAACAATACCCCCTGATCAGCCCAGCTTTGTAGATTCCCATGTGTCGGAATCTCCAACCCCAAGTCGCTCTTCAACTCTTTATAGATATTGACTAATGAAGGTGGTACACGGACACCACCCTGCACTGAGAAACATAGACCATGAGCTTGCCCTACACCGTGATAAGGATCTTGCCCTAAGATTACAACCTTAACAGTATCAAAGTCAGTGCTTTCAAAGGCGTTAAACCACAGGTTTTCTGGAGGAAATATTATCTTACCCGCTGTCTTTTCTGTGTTTAAAAATCTAGCGAGGCCTTGCATGTAAGCTTGTTCAAACTCGGCCTGTAGATTATTTTGCCAACTTGCGGGTAGTTTTTTCATAGTGACGGTTCTTGCTTCAATGCTTTACAAGAGCAACAGATCTAGACGTCTTCTAAGTCTTTTTTATCAATCGCCTTCGCAACAATGACACCCAACTCAAATAGTAACCATACTGGTACAGCTAATAAAACTTGAGAAATAATGTCTGGCGGAGTGATCAGCATGCCAACAACAAAACTACCAACAATCACATAAGGCCGCTTTTCACCCAATGTATTGGCGTCCAAAGCACCCATTTTGGTCAACAGAACAATCGCAACAGGTACTTCAAATGACACACCAAACGCCATGAACATTTTCAACACAAAATCCAGATACTCAGAGATATCGGTCATCTGTGTCACACCTTCGAGATTGATCGAGGTGAAAAACTGGAAGACCAAAGGAAAAATTACGTAATAAGCGAAAGCGGCACCTAGATAAAACAATAGTGAGCTAGAGACTAATAAAGGCAGAAACATCTTTTGTTCATGCTTATAAAGCCCTGGCGCTATAAATGCCCAGATCTGATACAAAATATAGGGGATTGCAACAAAAATAGCTAAAACAATAGAGAGCTTAAATGGCGCTAAAAACGGAGATGCAACTTGTGTCGCAATCATGGTCGAGTTTTCGGGGAGATAACGCAATAATGGATCGGCTAACCAGCCATAAAGCTCTTCAGCAAAAGAAAACAAACCAAGAAAAATAACTAACACGGCAACAACTATGTGAAGTAATCGATTTCGAACTTCGAGCAGATGTGAGATTAGTGACTGCTCGGTGTTCTCGAGCTTAGGCTTCTCATTGTTTTCACTCATTTATTAGTGTCTTTTATATTGAGGTCTTCTACGGCAGGCCGTTCTTCTTGATCGATGTTCGCCACTTCTTTAACTTCTTCACTCAACTCACCCAGAGAACTGAGAGTTTTCTTCCCCATTATTTTTTCGATTTCTTCAGTGGAGGTAACCTGTTTTACTTCTTGTTTAAGTTCTTGAAGCGTTTCGACGGTGTCTGCTCCAACCACTTTTTTGATCTCTTCCATATCAAGCTCACGCTCAATCTCAGCTTTCATGGTGCTTACCGTTCGACGGGCTTTGCTGATCCACAGGCCCACCGTGCGCGCAGCACGCGGCAAACGCTCAGGCCCTAACACGACCAAAGCAACAACGGCGATCACCGTCAGCTCCCAAAAACCTACGTCAAACATAGCTTACTCGATATTTTCTGAGGAACTAAACTTTATCTTTATCTTCGATAACAGTCGTTGTATCAGCCGTTGTGGGTTTATCATCATCTTTTAACGCTTTGCGAAAGTTCTTAATAGCGCTACCAATATCTCCACCGGTACCCTTTAGTTTGCGTGTTCCGAATAGCAAAACAACAATTGCTAAGATGACTAATAACTCTGTTACTCCAAACTTACCCATGATGCTTCTCCTGATTGCTTTGCATTACCTTGCTTTTATTATATTAGCTTTATTTTTTACGGCTGGCCTTTTCTTCTATACCAGACTGCCCAAACCGTCTTTCCAACTCATTAAGAACTGCTTCTGGCGTAAGGTCAAGGTTGTCTAGCATGACAAGCGTATGAAACCATAAGTCTGCCGTTTCATAGATCACTTGCTCAGGATCATTACCCTTTGCAGCAATCACCGTTTCAGTGGCTTCTTCACCGACCTTTTTTAAGATCGTGTCTAAGCCTTTGCGGTTAAGGTTCGCCACATAAGAAGATTTAGGATCGGCTTGTTTTCGCTCGCTGATTATCTGTGCCAATTTAGCGAATGTTTCATTTTTCTTGAGTGTCATGAATTTATGCTTTTATTGTGTTGCATGTTCTCTTAACGAGTTTCTTAGTGGTTGTAGTACTGCAGTAGGCGATTTTACCCGTCCACCAAAAATCTGCCTAGCAGTCACCCCTTTTCGATCATAAAATGCTTCATTCGCTTCGCGATCAATCTGTAGTGATGAGCCATCTAATGAAACTCCGGCAAACAAACCACGACTTCTTGAATAAGATAAAATCTCAGCCTGTAATTTAACATCTGTCGCCGCTGCCAGATTCCTTCCAACAGGACCGGCCGCTACAGCGGCATCTAAACCCAATGTAAACTTACCTGACATTAAACTATTCAAACCGCGTTTGTTCTTAAAAATCAGTATAACATCGGAAGACTGTGCACCAAGTTGCAGACCAAGACTACCACCCTTGAGCTTAATAAACACCGGATCACTCCAAGCATGGGTATTACGATTACGCATTATAATAATCCCCTCGCCATAACGTCCTCCAACAACAAGACCAACCTTAATAACTTCTGGAATAATAGCTATCGCCTGTGCTTGAGATAACAAAGAGGGAGGAATTGATCGCTCAGGGATTGTCAGAATATCGCGCAAGACTTCATCCGCTAAGGCAATTTTCTCTTCTTGTTTTGTTTCAGATAAAAAAGGTTTAGGTGGCGGACTTCGTTTAGTTTGACTAAGCTCATGATCAGCAAGGGCAAGCTGGCTTGTCGTAAAACTCAGAAACAACGCAATTTTTAGAAAAGGAGACATAACAATGATTACTTCTTTGTATAAATCGTCTCAGGATCCTGCAATATTGGATCCACTTCTTCCCATTTTCCATCGACTAAACGCTTAAAAAAACAGTTATGTCGTCCAGTATGGCAAGCAATTCCACCTTTTTGCTCAACTTCCAACAAGATCACATCTTGATCACAATCTATCCTTATCTCTTTGAGTACTTGTACATTCCCAGACTCTTCGCCTTTACGCCAAAGCTTCTGCCGTGATCGAGACCAATAAATTGCACGGCCTTCTTGCACGGTCAAAGTTAAAGCCTCCTCATTCATCCAGGCGACCATGAGAACTCTGCCATCCTTTGCTTGAGCAATGGCGGGAATTAAACCTTTTTCATCCCACTTTATTGCGTCTAACCAGTTGTTATCAACCATTAGTTAGTACTCATCTATTCTGTGCTCACAAACGAACTTCGATACCAGCATTGTGCATGATTTTCTTCGCTTCTCCGATCGTATGTTCCCCAAAATGGAAAATGCTCGCAGCCAAAACTGCATCTGCCTTACCTTTTGTAACCCCTTCTGTAAGATGCTCCAGCTTGCCAACACCGCCGGAAGCAATGACAGGAATACCAACAGCTTCTGAAACTGCACAGGTTAACTCCAGATCAAAACCATCACGGGTTCCATCTCGATCCATACTCGTCAATAAAAGCTCGCCAGCCCCGAAGTTCTGCATTTTCACGGCCCACTCAACAACATCAATACCCGTAGGTTTACGGCCACCGTGGGTATAAATTTCCCAACGTGGCGTTTCTTCAGGTTCAGAAACTCGTCGGGCATCAATCGCAACAACAATACACTGAGATCCAAATTTAGCAGATGCCTCAGCAACAAAATCAGGGTTGAACACCGCTGCCGTATTGATACCGACTTTATCTGCACCGGCATTTAACATACGACGAATATCATCAATTTTGCGGATGCCGCCACCGACGGTCAGAGGAATAAACACCTGACTAGCAACCTCCTCAACCATATGCACCATCGTTTCACGATCGTCACTACTCGCGGTGATATCAAGAAACGTTATTTCATCGGCACCTTGTTCGTCGTACCGCTTAGCAACTTCAACAGGATCACCCGCATCGCGGATATCAACAAATTGGACTCCTTTTACAACACGCCCCGCGTCCACATCCAAACAAGGAATAATTCTTTTAGCTAATGCCATTTATTAGGTTCTCGTGAGTGGCGATATGTCATCAGCCAGCTTCTGCGCTTCGGCAAAATCTAGCGTGCCTTCGTAAATCGCTTTACCCGTAATCGCCCCCATAATACCTTCTTCTGCAACGGCACAAAGATTTTTAATATCATCCATATTGGTGATACCACCGGAAGCTATCAACGGAATAGTCAACTCTTTTGCAAAATCGACTGTCGACTCGACATTAACACCTTGCATCATTCCATCACGGCTAATGTCAGTATAAACAATCGCTGCAACACCTTTTTCTTCAAACTGAAGAGCAAGATCAAGCGGATCATGATGAGAAAGCTTCGACCAACCATCAATGGCTAACTTACCTTCTCTAACATCCATACCAACAATAATATGTCCGGGAAATTCCATACAAGCATCTTCGACAAAGTGTGGAGCTGTTACCGCTTTCGTACCGATGATCACATAACTCACACCCGCATCTAAATAAGTCTGAATCGTGTCATCATCACGGATACCGCCACCAACCTGAATAGGGACATCAGGGAAGGTTTCCGCAATCTCATGGATCACATCCCCGTTGACAGGTTTACCCTTGAAGGCACCATTCAGATCAACCAGGTGCAAACGTCGTGCGCCTGCCTCAATCCACTTCCGCGCCATGGCGACAGGGTCTTCTGAATAAATCGTATTTTCATTCATGTCGCCTTGGCGTAGACGGACACACTTGCCATCTTTCAGGTCAATTGCAGGGATCAACAACATAATAAATATTTTCCGAAGAGAGAAACTAAGAGGGTCATTTTGATGGGTAACAAGTTATCGAGATAATTTTTCTCGTTTATTGCCTATATTAAAGTCCATGTGAATTAATAATAGCATAGACTTTATGAGGGTAAAGTTTTTAAAACCAGTTTCCCTTCATCCTTCCTGCGCTAAAATTTCTATTTCTTATGTTAAAGAACTTGCTGAGCCTGTCGATAACCCTCCTAAGAAGAAAGTATTTACACAGATTTAACATTTTATTTAGAGATAAAAACTTATGCTAAAGCTTAAAACTAAAATGGCGTTGACGTTACTATTGTTAGCAGCAGCTCCAACACTACTTGCATCACTTGCAACAGGTTGGGTTGTGGCAGGCTCATTAACAACACAAGTAATCACTTATTCATTAGGCGTCACCGCTGGCTTTGCTGTTGTTGCTTATCTGATAAGCCTTAAGCTAGTTAATCAGGTTCTTGAACCCATAAACGATACAACAGGTTCTTTGGAATGGATTGCTAAAGATATCAAGGGAGGAAAGTGCGATCTAACCAGACCTCTCGACGGCGGTTCTAATCCAATAGGAATTCGTCTCGCTAAAGCTAACAACCAAATCATCGATGCCTTTGCTGGCTTGATTCGAGAAATTACCGAAACAACTGGAAAAGTTGCAACGGATACTGAGAAAATGGCCTCTATAACAGAACAGTCTATGGAGGGTATTGTTCGTCAGCGTAGCGAAACTGAACAAGTTGCAACAGCGATGAATGAAATGACAGCCTCGGTACAAGAAGTCTCCAAGAATGCTTCAAGCGGAGCTGCTATCGCTCAAGCAACAGCTCTGCAATCTCAAAATGGTTCAAAAGTTGTTCAAGACACCATTGGTGGCATCAACACATTGGCTGACAATGTTGAAAGAGCTGCTGATGTTATCCATAAACTGGAAAAAGATAGTGAGAGCATTGGTTCCGTGCTCGATGTTATTCAAGGCATAGCAGAACAAACAAACTTGCTAGCACTTAACGCTGCAATTGAAGCGGCGCGCGCAGGCGAGCAAGGTCGAGGTTTTGCGGTAGTTGCTGATGAGGTTCGCTCACTAGCAAGCCGTACTCAAGAATCGACGCAAGAGATTCAAGCCATTATTGAAAAACTACAAACACGCTCTAAGCAGGCTGTTGGTGTCATGGATGAAGGCCAAAAACAGGCGCAGGTTAGTGTTGAGCTAGCACAAGCTGCAGGCGAAGCTTTAGCTGAAATTTCGGCAGGTATCGAAGAGCTTGATCGCGTTTCCACACAAATTGCAGTAGCAGCAGAAGAGCAAGGTACTGTTGCTGAAGAGATCAATCGTAATGTCGTCAACATTAACGATATCTCAGTGCAAAATGCGGAGACAGCAAATCATTCTGCCAACACTAGCCAAGATCTATCGGCTCAAGCTGGGCGAGTGGGAACTGCATTAGGTTCGTTTAAAGTTTAATTTTATCGCTAAGCTTTAGTTCGGCCAAACAATGAACAATCCGAGTATTGATCGCTAATCTATAATAGTGACCAAACTCGGATTTTTCGATCCAGCGGGGTAACGTCTCTTCTCTTTTTTGCATAAAAACTTTCTGAAAATCTAAATAAGCTTCTCCAGTTCGAGTATCCTGCGAAGGTACTGGACATCGGACACTGTGCTTCAATCCTTCAAAGGTCACACCTCCAAGTTGAAAACGAACGCCTTGATCAGGGATCTCGTTTAACTGATCTTCCCAAAAGGCTGGACATTCTCCGAGCTCCAAATTACTACGGAAACGTCGCCGGACTTCATCCACTGAGATTTCTGGATACCAAGAAGCCACTTCTTCCAATGTAGAGGTGCTAATAATCGTTGGCCCCGAACGCTTAGTATCATCAGGGAAACCATTTTCTGAATTTTCTTCTACTCGAATTTGAAAACCAAAAAAATCACTAAACCACTCTTCTAATGGTCCATTACCTTCTCGTAACTCAAACGTTTGAGGGTCTTCAAACCCATAAAGATCCAATGTAACGGTCTGCTGTTCCAGATCAAAGTTAGATAATATTTGGTTAACCTCTGGGTGACGCTTACCATTAACAAAGCGCAACTTTTCATCTTTCAAAGCAAAACTTCTATCATTTGATAACGTCCCCGCTCCGGTAATACTACAACTATCGAGATCAATTCCCGATAACGCTTTTATTGGAAATACAGTAATTCTGGCGAGTGAACTCATAAGGTAAAAGCATCCGTTAAACAATTGCATTAATCATACTGACAGGCATATCATGAGGCATTATGCGCAAAGGTGCTAACTAGGGTTTTAGCTTTTTGATATGCCTGCTAACCTAAGAAAATAGAAAAACCACCCTTGGAAAGTGCGATAAATACTACTATTTATATTGGATAATAGAAAAAGTATAGCCTCCAATTAAACGAGAGAAAAACAACTGTCGAACGATGTACCCGCATGCCTTAGAGCACTACTTTGGATCTTGCGTCATTCAATAAAAGGAATATTTATGAAAAAAATTATATCCATACTCACAATTCTAATCGCGAGCATTTTTCTTACCGCTTGTGAAGATGAACCCAAAACACCTTCGGAAGTAACTCAAGCATTCTGGATGGCACTAGAAACTAAAAACATGGGACAACTCAAACATTTTATTTCCGAACAATCTTTACGAGAAGAATATACAGCCGAAGATATCGTTTCAGTTTCAAAAGCACGTTTTGGAAAAATCCTGATCGACGGAAGAATTGCTGAGGTAGAAACCACCGTAACTGTCGAAAGTGATCAGCCAGAAGAGGTTTCTCTCAACACCCAATTAGTTAAAGAAAATGAAAAGTGGAAAGTAGATTACCAAGCTACTATTGATGAGATTAATTCGACAGGAAAACTATCTCAGGTTATTCGTGAGCTTAGAGTTCTTGGAGAACAGTTTTCAAAAGATCTATCAAAAGAATTTGAAAGCTCAATGAATGAACTCGATAAAACCATGCCTGAGATCGAAAACAACATCAAACATCTAGGCGAACAAATCAAAGAACATGTGCCCGAACTAAGGCAACAGTTTGAAGATTTAGCTGAACAATTAGAACAAGCATTAGAAGAGTCATTATCATCCGATGAGGGAAAAAAGAAGTCCATTTAAAGACTCTATTTTCAAACAATTCATCCAACTTAAAAAACATCACACAGTCCTCAATAGAGTAAGGGCTGTGTGATTAAATATGATTAATAAACTCCACTAGCTAATTTGTAACGACCAAACATGCTCAACCGCAGCACACTTTCCTTTCACACCACCCGGAACATCAACACTTTCAACAAGCGTTAAATTATATTTCGTCGCATAGTGTCGATTGACTTCTTCAACACTGATAGAAAAAGGCGGCCCAGCCATTAAGCTTTGATCATACTCATAGCTCAGCAATAATTGTGGTGCTTTATTCGTCACTTCTGTTAAATGATCGGTGTACTTATTCCGCACCTCTTCGGGTAAAGCCACTAATGCCGCGCGATCATAAATAGCATCGACAGCACCAAGCATTTCGGAAGACAGAGAAAAGAGGTTACCTACAAAAATATCAATATTGAACGCACTATAAAGTGTTAGCTCACCAACCTTTGTGATCTCAGGCACGATGCCAAGCTCAACAAAAAGCTGATCGATAGCCACTTGGCTCAACTCTGCGCCCGCAACCCGATATCCTTCGGATAACAACCAAGCAATATCCAATGATTTGCCACATAGTGGTAAAAAAACACGTCCATTTTCTGTAATAGAAAGCGTTTTAAAATATTTCACCAATAAAGTATTCACCTCTAGCTGATGAAAACCAATATCATTGGTTTTCCATCGTTCATGCCAAAAATTTACTTCCATCTAAAATCCTCTCCATGTCGCGTTTAGCATCTGGTAAATCCAGAACAACGATTATTTATAGATAATTCAACTTCTGCACAGCATACAAACAAGGTCAACTTGAGAGCAAACAACCCATCACTGCCAAGGATAATCTTCGCCACGCTACCGAGTATTCTGTCCCGAACCATTTTGGAATGCTCTACATTTCAACATTTGCTAAAATTTAACCATCATATAAGTGTCTCAAACCAAAGAAAGCACCAAGCCACAACAATAAATAACCGGATCGAAGGATAAGACAAACTCACAAAAATTCAGTAATCCTCCCGATTGGAATACTAAAATATGCGCTGACATACTCTCCTACAGATATTTTTCACTATTTCACGCAAAATTTCGTTACACAAGCACAACTTTGGCCTTCCAATATAATAATAAGTGCGGGGCCGTGTTAAAGTAAGTTGTTGGGTAACCGATAACTGCAGGTGCCAACCCTAAAACGTAGTTTCAACTTAATAACAAATAGTTACCGCTAGTGAAAACCCATCCAATCGGGTCGAGCGTTAATCAGGAAGAGAGAAAGGTTATATATGACTCCTAATAAAAGTGACGAAATCTTTGACGACTGGAAAGAACGCCAAACTCTGGCTGAAAAAATGATCCCCATCGTTGGACAAATGTACCGTGAAGCCGGCGTAGTTATTGCTGTTTACGGTCGACGGTTAAAAGATGGTTCTAAGCTAGACATTATCAAAGCACACAAATTTGCTCGACAAATGGTCGGCGCAGAGCTTGATATCGCGCAAAGCTATGAAATACTCAAAGAACTATCCAAGCTGAAAATAGCACCTGCCCGAATCGATTTAGGCAAAATGTGCTACGAATATAATCAACTCGACAATGGCCAAAGCATCGCAGACTATCTCAAAGAAAAGCTGTCGGATATCATCACAGATCAACCGACAAACCAAGCTGAACCAAAAGACGTCGTCCTATACGGGTTTGGTCGTATCGGCCGCCTAGTTGCTCGCATGTTAATCGACCGTTCAGGCGATGGTTACAAAATGCGTTTACGTGCTGTTGTTGTCCGAGGAAAAGGCGGAGATATAGAAAAACGTGCCAGTTTACTGCGTCGCGACTCTATTCATGGTCCATTCTCCGGCTCTATTACCGTTGACGAAGAGTCCAACTCTATTATAGCTAACGGCAACGTCATCAAACTCATCTACGCAAATTCACCAGATGAAATTGATTACACACAATACGGTATCAACAACGCACTGGTTGTCGACAACACAGGTATCTGGAAAGACGAAGCAGGTTTGGGCTTGCACCTAAAATCTAAGGGTGTAGAAAAAGTACTACTAACAGCACCAGCCAGCGGCAACATTAAAAATATCGTCTATGGTGTAAATCATACCGAGATCGAGCCTAGCGACAACATCCTTTGTGCAGCTTCTTGTACAACTAATGCTATCGTCCCGGTCTTAAAAGTCTTAAACGATGAGTTTGGTATTCGTAATGGTCACTTAGAAACAGTCCACTCATACACCAATGACCAAAACCTAATTGATAACTATCACTCAGCAGAACGTCGTGGACGAAGTGCACCATTAAACATGGTTCTAACCTCCACTGGCGCAGCAAAAGCTGTAGCCAAAGCACTGCCTGAATTAACCGGTATTCTTACAGGTAACGCGATACGTGTTCCAACACCAAACGTATCAATGGCCCTAATGAGCCTCAACCTAAATAGAGAAACGACGAAAGAGGAGCTGAACGATTTTCTACTAGACAAAGCACTGAATTCATCAATGCAATCACAAATAGGCTACACCTCTTCAACCGAACTCGTCTCCAGTGACCTAGTAGGCTCGGTCAATGCAGGTGTCGTTGACTCAGTAGCAACGATTGTTGATGGCGACAGAGTTGTTCTATATGTCTGGTACGATAACGAAGCAGGCTACAGCAGCCAGGTTATTCGTATCATGCAAGACCTTGCGGGTATGAAATTGCCTGATTACCCATAAGACGAACAGCATCTATTGTATGAAAAAAGCCCAGTTTTCACTGGGCTTTTTTTGAGCTTAATTCCAAGATACGATAAATATTTTTGAGAACAATTCAAAAAATAAATCTTTAGAAGCTATATAGGTAAGGTAGCCCCGCTAGTGGTATAAGTTACGTATCTGATTTTTATAGATAGAGCCTAAAAGTAAATGCTCCTAGGAGATGAAGCTCATCCTAACAGATGATGTATTTACAACTTGGATTCATTTCGGTAATACGAAACGAGCCTGCCTACCCATGAAACCACCTCTTTAATAACTAAACAACTAGCTTGCTCCACCGGCAGGCTTAAATCAATCGAGTCTTGTATCTTAAGAAATGTGTAGATCATTCGCAATGAATTACACTATTCAATGCAGATTGGATAAAGGGGTAGAGACACTGTAAGTGAGGCTTAGAACCAACAAGTTCTGTGGGTCAGATTAGTGCCTACCCCTTATTTTAACGCCCTAAAATGCGAACAGTATCTTGTGCACAGGGTCAATCTGTAGCACGTATAACGACAAGAATGCATCTGCGTTAAATTATCCAATCTCGTTAATTGTATCTTAAAATACGGGAGTAGATGATGTTTGTTGGAATTGATATATCGAAGTTAAGTTTTGATGTGGCTGTCTTACACGATGCCGCATACCATCATCGGCATTTTGATAATAACTCAGGCGGCTTCGCATTGTGTTTAACGTGGGTTAAATCATTTAAAAGCCCCGCTCTTTTTTGTTTGGAGGCCACCGGTATTTATGGGTTGGCTCTGGCTAAATATCTATGCCAACAGCAACAAAAAACCATCGTCGCCAACCCCATTCAAACGCACGCCTTTGCTACAATGGAAATGTCTCGCAATAAAACAGACAAGGCTGACGCGAAAAGCATTGCACGCTACGTTCAGCATTTAGATAACCAGGGCTTGTCTGATAACGCCTTATATACACCCAAAGACCCTGACTTTGAACGCATACAGTTTCTGGTCACGCGGCTTGACCAACTCAACAAAATGCGTACCCAGGAGAATAATCGGATTGATGTTAGCTTAGACAAAGCGGCCGTACAGTCTGTCAAAGCCATGTGTCGGTTCATTGATAAACAGCTAATCAGTGTGCAAAATAAAATAGCTGTGATCGTTAAGTACAACTCTCAGCTTAACAAACAAGTAGAACTACTCACCAGTATTACCGGATTAGGTAATAAAACCGCCTGGGCTATTTTGGCCTATGTGGGAGACGTTTCCTTGTTTGATAATGCAAAACAGATCTGCAGTTATGCCGGACTTAATCCATCAATAGCGCAATCGGGCAGCAGTATTAATCGATCCCGGCTATCTAAAATGGGCTGCGCTCGATTGAGAAAATCATTGTATATGCCCGCCTTAGTTGCCGTTAGGTACAATCCACTGATGATGGATTTTTACGAGCGATTACAAGCCAGAGGAAAACCGAAAAAAGTAGCGCTAATTGCCGTTATGCGAAAACTGTTGGTGCTTGCCTATGGGGTGTTGAAATCAGGAATACCGTTTGATGTTAACTATCAAAATTAGGCTCAAATAGGCTTGATTTTCAAGACAGTATCTGACCCCATTGATTTCTTTATTCGTTGTTTCGTGGGGATGCCTCAGTATCTGACCCCAATTATTGTGACCCCAACTATTGAACCGATGGGTAGAATTTTACAATCAAGAACGTAAACACCAGACGCTCAAAGCCACGCCGAATCAGAAATATGGTATCGTTTGTGGGCAGAAAAAAGTAGCGAAGTAGCGTAACTGTTTAGTTCTTTATATGAACAAGTCTGAAAGCAATGACTTAAGTTTACGACACCTTAACCGATATTTATCCTGAGAGACTTTAGAACGGAAAAAAATATTGAGAGAGACGTATTCAGTAAAAAGATGCAGTGATATGGGCGCGGTTGAGCTTGAGTGGAAAAAATTCGAGCAACAGGCTATTTTGAGCCCTTATCAAAAGTGGGATGTTATCCATGCGTGGTTAGAAACCGTAGGGTTACCAAAAGGAGCTGAACTAGTTCTAATAAGTATCCGTTTAGGTGATGAGCTTGTTGCCCTGTTACCTTTCATGTTGAGCACTAACTGTGGACTGCGTGTGCTTAGCTGGTTTAACGACCCTCACCTTAATTACCAAGGTGGGCTATGGTCACGTCAGTTTTTAATTACAGTTGATGATGACGAGATGGAGCAAGTTTGGAACTGCGTAAAATCCACTATTCCCAAGTTTGACTACATGGCATTAACGCAACAATTACTTGAAACTGCCGGATTGAAGTCAGCATTTAGCTTACTCAATAAGCTTCCCTCTCCGAATGTTAGTCATCAGCTCATTTTGCATCACCATGATTATGACCAGTTACTTCTGGATACTCGGAGTAAGTCAACCCGAAAACGGTACCGGAATATAGATTCGCGTCTACAAAAAATTGGTCAGTTAGACTTTAGAATAATTAAAGATGATAGTGAAACAACGCACTTCATTCACGAGCTATTCGAGCAAAGAAAGCAACGATTTGATGAACTAGGTATTTCTACAGAAGAGAATCAACAAGCGTATGAGGAGTTTTATCAAAAGCTGGTTGAGGTTGATAACGATATTTCTGCCTATGTTAGTATCTTAGCGTTGGATGGGGAGCCGCTTTCCATAGGGTTTATCCTCGAACATAACGGTGAAGCTCACGCCTTGCTTAGTTCAATGACAACAACTCCGCTGTGCAAACACTCACCGGGTGAAACACTGTTACGTAATGAGTTTAGATATCATTGCGAAAATGAATTAACACTCGTGGATTTTGGTGTAGGGAGTGCACCTTACAAGAAAGCATGGTGTAACAATCAATTAGAGTTGTTCGATTGTTATCAGGCTAACAGTGTCGTCGGGCACCTTGCCATTGTTCTTCTTCGAATAAAAAGCCAAGCTAAATCTCGAATTAAGAACTCACAACGAATATGGAAGGTTTTTCAGAAAGTGCGGACTTTTTTAGGAAAAATCGGTGAACTCTAGTTCCGAGTGCGCCACTTTAATTTAAAAAAAGACATGACTTGAGCGACGGATAAAATGAGGTTTCGAGATCTTATTTAATCAGGAGAAAAACAAGCCATGTCTTATCAGCATCTTAATGCAAAAGAGCGTCATACGCTCATGTATCTTTTACAATGGAATTTAAGTTATCGCGATTGGTCGTCGTTTAAACCGGCATCACAGTACCATCGCTCGAGAGGTGAGTAGCATATAGGGGTCAGGTCTTGCATTTTGCCATCATTCCTTTATCATCACGCATCTACTCCACAAAAAACATAACCTATGTCCCGT
>CAJXQU010000004.1 GCA_913058255.1 uncultured Pseudomonadota bacterium
CGTTTGGTCAGGCGTCTATCATCACCGAAACCGTGACCAACAACATACGCTTTCCGGGGCAGTATTTTGATGCTGAGACGGGATTGCATTATAATTATTTTAGGACGTATGATCCGGCTACTGGACGGTATATTACTTCTGACCCGATTGGGCTGGGTGGGGGGATTAATACGTTTGGGTATGTTGGGGGGAATCCTGTTGTACGTATAGATCCATATGGGTTAGTAGAATGGACAGGATCAATGAATGTTGTTTCGCTCGTAACTGGTGGAGGTGCTACGCGATTAAGTTTCGAGCTAGAAACAAAGTGTGTTAATGGAAAGAAAGGGAGAGCGAGTGTTATAGCTGGCGGTTTTGCTGTTGGTTTTGGTGTTAGTTCTGCTGGAAGTGGTAGTGATATAACGTTTGAGGATAATTTAAGTGAGGTTGATCCGTTTGTATTTGAAGGAGGATCCAAATTCGTTTCTGCGGGATATGCTTTTATTGGTATTGGCTATGGTTTTTCTGCTATTCAATTAGGCGGAGCTACATCAATAAGTGCTGGCCACTTAATGGGGTGGGATGCATCGATATCTGGCGGAGCAGGAATATCTACAGTAGTTTCATCTTCAGTTGAGGAATGTGCGGATTGTGATTAAGTTACCAATGAATTTACTTATAAGAATATATTTTTTTACTGGCTTGGTGATTCTTACTTTGTTTTCAATTTTAATTTCAATGTTAGATCTTAGCAAAGACTCTGAGTTATTTATTTGTACTATCTCTCTTGTCGGCTTGCAGATAGGGTTTATATTAATTTTGTTGGCGATATCTAGTCTGTTTGGCCTGTTGAATAATATGGTTTCTGATCAATTGAAGCTAATAAAACTAATCATTCCTGGCATTGTTATTGGGATGCTGTTAATAGTGATAACAAGTCTATTAATAGACTTTTTGTATGGTTCTAACCTTGTAGAACCTCTTATTTACAGAAATGCTTTTATGTGCGTAACATTGATTTGCCCTGTATTTTTATTGTGGCCAATTATTAAAGGGGGGCGGATTCCACATCAAAGTGCACCACTGACCTAATTTAAGAACGGAAATCAAAGGGGTCAGATACTGAGCAATCCCCACGAAATAACTAATATAATCAGTAGTTAAGGTATAAATCAAAATCAATGGGGTCAGACTCGATTGATTTAAGCCTGCCGATAGAGTAAGCTAACCTCGGATTCATCATTGATTCAAAGACTGAAACAAACGTCATGCACTCCCCCGAGCAAAGTAATCATTATTAATGAATTATTAATCAACAACATACTGTAAAAGCAATAAACAAACAACCGTCCTAAAACCCTCTCCAAACCTCACTCACCCCCACGCTCAATCAGCGCCTGAACAGCCCCATAACTCTCCTGACAAAGCTCAACAAACGGTTCAAGCTCAGTTTCATGCGGCCACAATCCTGTCTCGTCTGTTAGCTGACCAACGGCATGTTGGTACGTAGATAAGGTAGTTATGTATTCGCGTCGTCGATTTTGTTCGATCAACAAAGGTGGCTGGCCGGATTTTAATAACAGCAGGTTGGCGAGTAGTCGGGCAAGGCGGCCATTGCCGTCCCAGAAAGGATGAATATGTACAAATGCCATGTGAACTTTTGCGTAGACTGCTGGTGCTGTTTTGAGCGTTACTTGATCGGTTGCAAAGTTATTGATATAAGAGAGCAGCGCTTGCATGAGCTGATCAATGTATTTCGGTTGTGCGTATTCTAGATAGGTTTGCTTGCCGTCAGGTGTGATGATATTTGTGCCATTGGGTTCAACTTTCCATGCGCCGTTGGGTTTGTAAATATCGAAGGTCAGTTCGGTTTGAACGGCTTTGTGTAGCCCAAATAGCCATGAGATATCAATGGTTGAATTTACTGCAGAATAAAGCAGATCAATGGCGCGTGCATGGCCGATTATTTCTTGATGTTCGCGAAGGGGCTTACCTGAAATGGTTAAGCCTTCTTGTAGAATAAAATGCGTGTCGCCGAGTGTGAGTGTGTTGCCTTCTAGTGCGGTGGAGGTGTGCGTCCAAAGGTCACGAATTTGTGCCAGCACTACTTCGCGGCGATGAGGAGGAATAGGTTCTAGAAAAGCAAAATGTGTAGGAGCAGTTTCTGCGTTCCAACGATAGCGAGTACCACGTTTTTTGCCTGTGCGCTGTAGGGTGCCGTCTTCAACCCAGCTCACCAGCCAGCTACGCAAGGTTCGCTCTGCAAGATCAAATTCAAGCTCCTGCAAAATCTCCGGCAAACTTAACGCGCTGTTTTTTTGCCGTATAAATACCAATACGGCTACTTTTTCATCTTTTTTGCACATATACGGCAATTCTAGCCTAAATACGGCAGAAATGAAGCTGCCTGATTCGTTTTTTGGATGAGCTGCAAACAAGGTTACGTTTCAAGGTCATAAGCCCAACAGAAGCAATAACAAACCCTATCCCAAAATTCCCTTCAAAACATAAAGCCTTTCCAGTGCTTCTTTAGGACTCAATTCATCTGGATCAATCGCTTCTAATGCTTCAACCAACTCATCATGCGAAGCAGGGGCTTCGACCACAACTCTTTCATCCCCCGACAAAACAGAAACTTTCTGACTTTCCAATTCTTTCAAACGGATTTTTGCATTTGAAATAACTTGTTTAGGAACCCCCGCAAGCTGAGCGACTTGTAGCCCATAACTTCGATCGGCCGGACCTTCTTTTACGGTGTGCATGAAGACGAGTTTGTCTTTGTGTTCGATGGCGTCGAGGCGAACGTTGATTGCAGTGGGTTGGGTTTCTGGAATGGCGGTCATTTCAAAATAGTGGGTGGCGAATAGCGTCCATGCGCCGATTTTTTCTAGTAGGTGAACGGCGCTGGCCCATGCTAATGATAGGCCGTCAAAGGTGCTGGTGCCGCGTCCGATTTCGTCCATTAAGACTAATGAATTTTCGGTGGCATTATTTAATATATTGGCGGTTTCGATCATTTCGACCATGAAGGTTGATCGACCTGCGGCCAGATCATCGCTTGCGCCGATGCGGGTAAATATGCGATCAATATTGCCTATGCTCGCCGTTTTTGCCGGAACAAAACTCCCGCAATGTGCGAGCAAAACGATTAAGGCAACTTGTCGCATATAGGTGGATTTACCGCCCATGTTTGGCCCGGTGATGATCAACATTTTTCGTTCTTGATCCATGACGAGATCATTGGGAATAAAACTTTCTTCGAGGATACTTTCGACAACGGGATGTCGACCTGCTTCGATATAGATGGCGGCATCATCACGTAATTCAGGTTGAGCATAATCTAAATTTACGGCCCGCTCTGCAAAGCTGTTCAAAACATCCAGTTCAGCGATTGCGGCGCTAGAAGTTTGTAGCTCGGCGGTGTGTTCGGCAAGTTGATCAAGCAGTGCGGCATAGAGTTTTTTTTCTAGTGCGAGGGCTTTGTCGCTGGCGCTGAGTACCTTGTCTTCGTATTCTTTTAGTTCGGGCGTAATAAAGCGTTCGGTGCCTTTAAGTGTTTGGCGACGATGGTAGTGGGTTGGGACGTTGCTGCTTTGTAGGCGACTGATTTCGATGTAGTAACCATGCACGCGGTTGTAGCCAACTTTTAAGGTGTGATAGCCGGTACTTTCGCGTTCGCGTGTTTCAATTTGTTTTAAATAATCGGTGGCACTTTTGCTGATGGCGCGTAGCTCATCCAATTCGGCATGATAGCCTTCCGCTATGACGCCACCATCTCTGATCAGGACAGGCGGTTCGTCTTTTATCCCGACGGTGAGTAGGTGAAGGAGTTCAGGAAATTCATTCATCAGTTTATGGAGTTGTTGCAGGCGTGGACTATCGAATTGTTGCAGCTTTTTTTTAATTTCGGGCAATGCGCTTAACGATGATCTGAGTTGAGCAAGATCTCTTGGCCGAGCGGATTTTAGAGCGATGCGTGAGATGATTCTTTCCATGTCACCAATTGATCGCAGTGATTCGCGTTGATCATCATAGCGTTGATTTTCGATCAAGCTAGCAACAGCATGATGACGAGATTTTATCATTGCTTGATTACGTAAAGGTGCTTGCAACCAGCGACTTAACATACGACTGCCCATGCCGGTAATTGCGCTGTCCATAAGATAGGCAAGGCTATGTTTTCGTTCTCCAGAAATGCTGTGTAAAATTTCTAAGTTACGGCGGCTGGCAGCATCAATCGTGATCGTATCGCTGCGATGTTCCAGTTGTAAATGGGTTAAATGTGGCACGCTTGAGCGCTGGGTTTCTCGCGTGTATTGCAGTAAGCAACCTGCCGCAGAAATGGTTGATGGCAGATCGGCACAACCAAAACCTTTTAGATCAGAAACAGCAAAGTGATCTTTCAACTGTCGTGTCGTAGAGTCTAGATCAAAATACCATGGTGGAACGGTCGTGACCGATCGATAGTTTCTTAACTCAGTCAGCAGGGGAGAGTCTTCACTGATCAACACTTCAGCGGGTTGAAGTCGTTCTAGTTCTGCGACCAGTTCGTCAACTTTATATTCTTTATTTTGCTGATCATGTTCACAATCAATTTGCATAACATGAAAGCGGCCGCCACTCAGATCCAACCAAGCGAGACCAATATTCTTCTCATGTAGATGAATGGAAAAAAGGAGTGTATCGCGGCGCTCTTTGAGAAGTGCTTCGTCAGTAATGGTGCCGGGGGTAACAATCCGCGTGACTTTGCGTTCGACCGGGCCTTTGGTTGTGGCTGGGTCACCCACCTGGTCACAAATGACCACAGATTCACCGAGCTCAACTAACTTGGCTAGATAGTTTTCTGCAGCATGTATCGGCATGCCCGCCATTGGGATCGGTTCCCCGGCAGAGCTGCCTCGCTTGGTTAGTGCTAACCCAAGAAGCTCGGTGGCTCGGCGCGCATCATCAAAAAAAAACTCGTAAAAATCGCCCATCTGGAAAAACAGTAAGGTGTTTGGATATTCGGCCTTGAAGCCGAGATATTGCTGTATGACGGGCGTGTGTTCTGAGGCCATAGATTATTTTATCTTTTTCTTACAGGTGTAAATTGTTTATTGTTTAAAACCCTAATTAAGGGTTAAAGCGAGATCAGGTGAACTTCAATAATCCATCAAGTACTAATGAAACAGGGCTGATCATGCCGATGATCTCTCGATCTTCTATCACTGGTGCCCGGACTAAATCGTATTGAGAAAATAGTCTTGAGCAATAACGAATGTCCATATCAGGGTGAACAGAGATAACCGGTTTATGCATAATTTCATAAACATTGACTCGGGTAGGTGAGCGATCTTCTGCAAGCACATGGCGAGCTATGTCTCCGGCTAAAACTAAGCCATATTCATCATCTTTGTGGCGTTTGTTGACGACTAATACAGATGTTTTATTTTCTTTCATCATCTTTACAGCTTCGGCAATGGTAGCAATGCCTTCAATGGTGATGTAGGCGGATTTCATGACATCGCGAACGCGGACAACTGGATTTTCGTTCATAACTCTTCCTCTATTATTTTTGTCAGATCTGAGACTTGGTGCTGCACACCGATAGCGTCTTCAACATCAATTTGAAAGGCGATACCTGTTCCTGGCTTTTCATCAAACTCGGCAACTTCAGAAATTTTTTCTAAAATGTGACGTGATAAATGTTCTTCGACCAATAAGAGCACAACATCACGTTGTGTATCGAGTGATAAGCCAAAAAATGTTTTCGACTGTTTAATACCTTCTCCTCTGGCATTACTGATCACTGTTGCGCCAGTGGCTCCCGTCTCGCGAGATGTTTTGAGTACTAGGTCTGTTTTGTCATCTTCGACAAGTACTATGATTAATTTAAAGCGCATTATAGAGATACCTCTTTTATGAGTTTTTACGGTGGGCTTTATATTCAGCAAACCATGCGTAAGCTAAAACAGCGATAATAGGAAATAGGCTGGCAAAAGCAATAAGGCCAAAGCCATCTAATAAAGGATTGCGACCGGGTACTGTTGAGGCAAGTCCTAAACCCAGAGCGGTCACGAGCGGTACGGTGACGGTCGAGGTCGTTACGCCACCAGAATCATAAGCCAAACCAATGATCATTTTTGATGAAAATAGGGTTTGGATGATGACAATGATGTAACCGGCAACAATGTACATATACAGCTCAGTTCCTGTCACTATCCGATAGGCACCGAGCGAGATACCGAAGGCGACGCCAAAGGAAACGGCTAGACGTAATGGCCATGATCGGATGGCTCCACCAGAAATTTCTTGCGCCTTGATCGCAACGGCAAGCAAGGAAGGCTCAGCGAGTGTGGTCGAAAAGCCAATGCAGAAGGCAAAGGCATAAACCCAGCCATAATCCTTCCAGTTAATAACATCACCCGCTTGTATGAATTCTGGATTCGTGAGCTGCGTGGCCATTAACTTTCCTAAGGGAAAAAGCGCCAGCTCCAGACCTTCTAAAAAGAGCGCGATGCCGATCAAAACATAGAAAAATCCTATCGCGATTTTTTTTGGGTTTTTTAAAGGCTTACGAATGACCAGAAGTTGAAAACCAATAATTGTCGCGGCAATGGGTACGATGTCTTTTGCTGTCGACATGATCGCATGGCTAAACTGAGTCCAAACATTGAATAAGATATCGATCATATGAGCATCCCGTAGATCATGACGAAGATCATCGGGGTCAACGAGGCAAAGGCGATCAAACCAAAGCCGTCAACCATAGGGTTTCGTCCTTTGATCGAGGAGGCTAAGCCGACACCTAATGCTGTCACAAGTGGCACAGTGATTGTCGAAGTCGTTACACCGCCTGAATCATAGGCAATACCGACAATTTCTGCCGGCGCAAAAAAAGTCATGATCACAATACTGATATAACCGGGGATGATTAAGTATTGCAAAGGCCAGCCACGAATGATGCGCAGTACGCCGATCAAAATAGCGAAGCCAACCGAAAAAGCAACGGTGAGACGTAAACCCAAGGCATAGCTTTTTCTTGATTCATCGGAGCTCTCTATCATGCCACCTTCAGCTGCGACATTGGCTGCTTCTTCACCAACGGCGATTAAGGCTGGTTCGGCAACGGTGGTGGCAAAACCAAGTGAGAATGCAAAAATCAGTAGCCACATGACGCTGCCTTTTTTTGCAAAGGCGTAAGCCATGGACTCACCGATGGGGAATAGACCTTGTTCTAGGCCCTGCACAAAAAAAGTCAGGCCGATCACCACAAGCAGGGTGCCGAATAACAAGCTAGTCAGATCAGGGATCGGTTGACGAATGACGAGCAGTTGGAAGACAGAAACGACCACAAGGATGGGTAGCAGGTCAAAAAAGCTGCTGATCAATTGTTTTAGAAACGGGTTTCTGGTTAGGCTCATGTTTTTCTTATGGGCTGATTTAAGCATCAATGTAACGAACTTGAAGAAGAATTTCCACGTCATTGAAAGCCAAAGTAAATAATAAGAGAGTGTTAGGGATAATTTTCTACAGTTTATTGGCTTGACACCCTTGAAATACTGCGGTTTGATCCCCATCTTATTTTTTTTAATGATCTGATGAGAAAGTTATGGCCGAAGATGTGAAAAAGGAAACGCTTGGTTTCCAGACAGAAGTTAAACAATTACTGGATTTGATGATCCATTCGCTATACAGCAATCGCGAGATCTTCGTGCGAGAATTGATTTCGAATGCTTCTGACGCTTGCGACAAGTTGCGCTTTGAAGCCTTGTCGGATGATGCCTTATTTGAAGGTGATGCTGAGCTGAATGTGCATGTTGATTTCGATGCTGAGAATAAAACGATCACCTTTACTGATAACGGTATTGGGATGACGCGTGAAGAAGTTATCAGTCACATCGGTACGATTGCTAAATCAGGGACCAAAGAATTTTTTAATTCGATTTCTGGAGATGAAAAGAAAGATTCGCAATTGATCGGCCAATTTGGTGTCGGCTTTTATTCAAGCTTTATCGTCGCTGAGTCTGTCACTTTAACCACGCGTAAAGCGGGTGCGAGCGAAGATGAAGGTATCCGTTGGGAATCTGAAGGTGTTGGTGAGTACACGCTAGAAACGGTTAAGCGTAAACAGCGCGGAACAGAAATTGTTCTACACCTACGCGAAGATGCCTTAGAGTTCTTGAACGGTTACGAGCTACGTCAAGTCATTCGTCGATATTCTGATCACCTGAACCTGCCGATTATAATGATCAAAGAAAGCACAGGTGAAGACGAAGAGGGAGAAGAAGCAAAAGAAATCGAGTACGAAACAGTCAATGCGGCGAAGGCTTTATGGACACGCTCGAAGTCTGACATCACTGACGAAGAATATAACGAACTCTACAAACACATTGGTCATGATTATGATGACCCGATGTCCAAGGTTCACAGCCAGGTTGAAGGTAATCTGGAATATACGACTTTATTTTATATTCCAAACCGTGCACCGTTTGATATGTGGGATCGCAATCAAAAACACGGTATCAAACTTTACGTTCGTCGTGTGTTCATTATGGATGATGCGGAACAGTTGTTGCCGCCATATCTACGTTTTGTGCGTGGTATTGTCGATACTAATGATCTGCCACTGAACGTCTCACGTGAGATCTTGCAGCACAACAAAGTGATCGAAACTATCAAGTCTGCTTCTGTTAAGAAAATACTCGGAATGGTCGGTAAGTTGGCGAAAGGCGATGCCTACGATAAATTCTGGAAAGAGTTCGGTACCGTTCTAAAAGAAGGTTTGATCGACGACGATAAGAACAAAGACAAAATCGCAAAACTTCTACGTTTTGCAACCACGCATGATGACAGCGAAGATCAAAAAGTTTCGTTGGATGAGTATGTTTCTCGCATGCAAGAAGATCAGAAGGGCATTTATTATGTGGTTGGTGAAAACCATGCAACGGTTAAAAACAGCCCACATCTAGAAGTGTTCCGTAAGAAAGGCATTGAGGTGTTGTTGCTGACGGATCATGTTGATGAATGGATGGTTAATCACCTGACTGAGTTTGATGGTAAGGAACTGCAGTCAGTCACTAAAGGTGAGTTGGATTTAGGCGATCAAGAAAACGAAGAAGAGCAGAAAAAAACCGAAGAGAAAACAGGTGAGTTCAAAGACGTTCTGGAACGTTTGGAAAAACTGCTGGACGCGAAGATTAAGGAAGTTCGAGTTACGAATCGACTGACAACTTCGCCAGCATGTTTGGTGGCTGGTGATCAAGATATGGAAGCGAATTTGCAGCGTATTCTTGAAGCGTCAGGCCAAACTATCCCAACCGCAAAACGTGTGTTAGAAGTGAACCCTGAACACCCGATTTTGCAGCGTTTGAAGGAAGAAAAAGATGATGCACGCTTCGAAGACTGGGGTAGAATTTTATTTGATCAAGCCTTATTAAGTGAAGGTGGAAAGCTGGAAGATCCGGCTGGTTTCGTTCATCGCTTAAATGAAATGTTCGTGGAGATTAGTAAGTAAGGTTACTTCACTTTTCATAAACGATTGATAAGTAAAAGGCTGCGGGAAACCCAGCCTTTTCTTTTATCTGAGCAATCATTTTTTCTTAATCAAGCAGTAATCATATATTAAATTCAGTGATTGGCTCGCTTATGGTTAACAGGGCATAAGCATAGTTTATTTCAAGATATCTATACGTATGGAATCTTTTATACTTGTCTGATACGCTCAAACCGTCGTTGCATAAATACCTATATGCGGCACAACAAGAACATAAAGACCCTCAATAAAACAGTGAGCGTGTAGCGCCACTAACGTAATAAGGAGTCCATAACATGGTTGAAAAAGTTGTAATCGTAGCAGCAGGCCGTACAGCAGTAGGTAGTTTTAGCGGTTCTCTGGCTTCAGTTCCCGCCCATACCTTGGGTGCAAAAGTTATTTCCGATTTACTCAAGCAAACGGGCATCAAGCCTGATCAGATTGATGAAGTGATTCTCGGTCAGATTCTTACTGCAGGTACTGGACAGAATCCCGCGCGACAAGCTGCTGTTGAAGCAGGCCTGCCTTTCGAAGTCCCTAGTATGTCAATTAACAAGCTCTGTGGCAGTGGCCTAAAAGCTGTTCATTTAGCAACACAGGCTATCAAATGTGGTGATGCTGATATCATCATCGCGGGTGGCCAAGAGAATATGAGTCAATCTCCTCATCTACTACCTAAGTCTAGAGACGGACAAAAAATGGGTGATTGGAAACTCGTCGATTCTATGCTGAAAGATGGTTTGACCGATGCATTCAATGGCTATCACATGGGTGTGACAGCAGAAAATATTGCTAAACAGTACGATATTTCTCGTGATGAGCAAGATGAGTTTGCGGCCGCAAGTCAAAATAAAACTGAAGCAGCGCAAGCGGCGGGAAAGTTTGATGATGAAATTATTCCTGTCGAGATCCCACAGCGAAGAGGCGATCCTATCGTCTTTGATAAAGATGAGTTTCCACGTGCGGGCGTAACGGCTGAAGCCTTGGGGAAAATGCGACCAGCATTTGATCGAGAAGGTACTGTCACAGCAGCAAATGCCTCTGGTATAAACGATGGCGCTGCCGCAGTGGTCGTTATGTCTGAAAGCAAAGCTAAAGAGCTTGGCTTAGAGCCTCTAGCAACTATCGTAGCTTATACCAGTGCAGGTGTTGATCCGGCGATTATGGGCACAGGCCCGATACCGGCTTCGACCAAGTGCTTGGAAAAAGCAGGCTGGTCTAAAGACGATTTAGATTTAGTTGAAGCAAATGAAGCTTTCGCTGCTCAAGCCATTTCTGTTAACCGTGGCATGGACTGGGATACGTCGAAGGTCAATGTTAATGGTGGTGCTATTTCTATAGGTCATCCAGTTGGAGCTTCTGGTTGTCGAGTTCTTGTGGGCTTGCTTCATGAGATGAAGCGAAGAGATGCTAAAAAGGGTCTAGCTACTCTTTGTATTGGCGGTGGGCAAGGCGTTGCACTTGCTGTAGAGAGGGCATAAACATGAAAATTGATTTAACGGGGAAAGTCGCCTTAGTAACAGGTGGAACTGGCGGAATTGGTGCCTCAATATGTGAAGCCTTGGCTGAAAGTGGTGCAAAAGTCGCTACCAATTACCGAAATGAAGAGAAGGCCCAAAAGTGGCTGGCTGAAACAGACTCTCGTGGCTTGTCGTTTAAAGCTTATCAGGTCGATGTGACCGATACGGAAGGTTGTAAAAATATGCTTGATCAGATTGAAAAAGATCTGGGGCCTATTGATATTGTTGTCAATAATGCGGGCATCACTTGGGACACAACGTTTCGTAAGATGACCAAAGAAAAGTGGGATGCTGTTATTAATACCAACCTTGATAGTTTATTCAATATCACGCAACCGTTGGTGGAAGGCATGATGTCGCGTGGCTGGGGACGGATTATTAACATCGCGTCTGTCAATGGTCAAAAAGGTCAGATGGGACAAACAAACTACACAGCAACAAAAGCAGGAATGCATGGCTTTACTAAATCTCTCGCTCAAGAAGTTGCACGTAAAGGTGTCACTGTGAATACGGTATCGCCTGGTTATATTGCTACTGAAATGGTGATGGCTGTCCCTGAAGATATTCGTAATAAGATTATTGCGGGTATTCCTGTCGGTCGTTTAGGCAAGCCTGAAGAAATTGCAGCGACAGTTGCGTTTCTAGCATCAGAACAAGCTGCATTTATAACGGGCGCAGACTTCTCGCAAAATGGTGGGCAACACATGATGTAACGCTTGAGTTCAAGATCTTTTTTAGAACAATTAAAAGTCAAAATAGCAGATAGAAAAGTAAAATTGAACTTAATGCATAGATAGGAAAAGAATGGATTGTTGGTCTTTCGCGGAATTGGTACTTATAATGCCAACTTTCAAAGATCAGCAATCCTTATTCACTTATGACTGAAAAACGTATTATCAAGAAATATCCGAATCGTCGTCTCTATGACACCGTTGACAGCAAATACATCACACTTGGGAACGTTAAGGAGCTTGTGATGAATAATGTTGATTTTAGTGTAATAGATAAAAAATCTGACGCTGACATTACACGAAATATTTTGCTACAAATTATAATGGAGCAAGAAGAGGATGATGAACCTATTTTTAGCGCAGAAGTACTCGCTAAAATCATCAGGCTCTATGGTGAGGATGTACAAGGCTTGGCTTCTAACTTTCTGGAGCGAAGTTTCTTTATGTTTTCTGAACAACAAGATCAATTTAATTCTCGAATGAAAGAGTCTTTACGTCAGAGCCCGTTAGCGACGATGACAGAAGTTACACAGAAAAATATGAATATCTGGAAAAAAATGCAGGATGATTTTTTTAATATTTCGAGTAATTCAAAATCAGATATTGAGGATGACTAAACAACTTTTTTTCTTAGATTTTTAGTCAGACTGCGTTTCGTTTTACTCTCAAGTCTTCTCTGTTTAGAACCAAACGTAGGTTTGGTTTTCTTTCGTGATTTTTGAACTACACCTGCCGACTTAATTAACTCTACCAGCCGATCAACCACCTCTTTTTTGTTTTTTTCTTGGCTGCGGTGTTGCTGTCCTTTTATAATGATAACTCCCTCTTTATTGATCCGTTTATCGCGTAAATCAAGTAATTTTTGTTTATAAAAATCGGGGAGCGAAGAAGCCTTAATATCAAACCTTAGATGGATTGCACTTGAAACTTTATTGACGTTTTGCCCGCCAGCACCCTGCGCGCGGATCGCAGAGATTTCGATCTCTTGTTCTAAAAGATTAACCTTATTAGATATTTTAAAAACGGTAGTTGACATGAATATTTCCAAAGAAGTGAAGCTATTCTAACAACTTATCGGTCAAGAGACTGATTCTTTCAATAAGTTCTGTTACAATCTCAAAACTGAGCACACATCGGTCTGTGCTATTGAAAGTAATATACTTTCCCAAGAAGTTACTCATCTCATTTGATGACTTCGCATTTATGTAAATCCCGCCTAAGACCGTCCCAAAATAATTGGGGTAGGCCTGATCAGGAACAAATTAAAAATATGTCATTTGATACCATTGGCCTTTCTGCCGATATACTTCGTGCTGTCTCAGAACAAGGTTACAGCGAACCTACTCCCGTACAAGAACAAGCTATTCCGGTGATCCTTGAGCGAAATGATATTCTCGCTGGGGCGCAAACTGGAACCGGTAAAACGGCTGGCTTTACTTTACCCTTGCTAGAGATTCTCAGCTCAGAAAAAAAGAGTGGTGGTAAACGACCTGTTCGAGCATTGGTGTTAACGCCAACGCGCGAACTCGCCGCTCAAGTAGAAGAGAGTATTAAAACTTACGGAAAATATACTGCGTTAAAATCATGTGTGATTTTTGGTGGGGTGAAGATTGGCCCACAGATAAATAAACTCCGTAGTGGTGTGGATATTTTGGTCGCAACACCGGGTCGTTTGCTTGATCATATTCAGCAAAGAACACTCGATCTTTCTAAGGTAGAGATCCTTGTTTTGGATGAAGCTGATCGAATGTTAGATATGGGCTTTATCCGGGATATTCAAAAGATTCTCGCGGTACTACCAAAGCAACGGCAGAATTTGTTATTTTCAGCGACATTTTCAAATGAAATTAAAACACTCGCAGGAAAGTTGCTAAATTCGCCAGTGTTGATAGAGGTCGCTAAGAAAAATACTGCTTCAGAGATGGTCTCTCAGATTATTTACCCTGTCGATAAGAGTCGAAAGCGTGAATTATTAACGACCTTGATCAAATCAGAAAAGTGGTTCCAAGTGTTGGTGTTTGCAAGAACCAAACATGGGGCTGATCGCCTTGCAAGCCAACTGAGCCGAGAAAGAGTTCCTGCTGCCGCTATTCATGGCAATAAGAGCCAAGGTCAACGAACACGCGCATTAGAAGATTTTAAAAATAATAAGGTACAGGTGTTAGTGGCAACGGACATCGCTGCTAGAGGTATTGATATTGATCAGTTACCGCATGTGGTTAATTATGAATTACCGAATGTGCCTGAAGACTACGTTCACCGCATTGGCCGAACGGGCCGAGCGGGTCATGAAGGACAAGCAGTTTCACTTGTTTGTATTGATGAGAAAAAATTACTTAATGATATTGAGCGGTTGATCAATCAACAAATTCCTAAAGTGATCATTGATGGCTTTGAGCCTGATCCGACAATTAAAGCTGAGCC
Organism: uncultured Pseudomonadota bacterium; assembly: GCA_913058255.1. GTDB lineage: Bacteria > Pseudomonadota > Gammaproteobacteria > CAJXQU01 > CAJXQU01 > CAJXQU01. Next base: position 14,169 of record CAJXQU010000004.1, read on the forward strand.
AACTAAAAAAACAGGTGGGCAAAGGACTCGACAAAAAGCACGACCAACAAGAAATGCTAATGGCGAGAATGCACCTAGTAATAAAAATAATAGTCGTCGCAGAAACAGTAAACGACCAGGGAGCACTGAAAGCACTGGCAATAATCAGCAGCGTCGTAGTAACGCTAAGAAGCGATAAGAGTACTCTTTATAGGAACAGAGCTGCCACATAGATATTATCTATGTGGCTTCGTTATTATTAAAATAATAGAATGTGTCAGGCTGATGACTAGTGAGATTAAAACCAGTAATGGTCTTAATGTGAGTCGTCCCATGTTTTAATGCATATGAGCACCAAGCTAAGCATCTATGATTTGGCCTATCGTCATTGCTAGACCAAGCTTCCATAGAACTTGATCACCGATGATGAAAAATATCAGGGCAGCTATAAGCGACTCGTAAAGCTTAATAATTTTGCATGAGCTGTAGCTTTGGTGAGGTTGCAACCAAGTAACTTCACAAAATCCATCGCGAAGAATGACCCTGTACCGGGGGCAAAAAAATTCATCATAGAACCCGATTACAAAAGCGACTATAAAAGAAAATATTTCCAGGCTGATTCTCGGTTTAGCGATTATTATCGCCAACACGTGGCGATAATAAAAAGTACAAAGAAAAGCTAATCAATAATATAAGGATTAATTTTTCTAATGTTACGGGGGCAATGATCTGAACGCAGATGGTTCCGCACGCTGCCCCGATCAACGAAAAAAGAATAGCTCTGATCATTGAGTGCAAATTGATCGTACTTTGTCGAATAAATTTTAGAGTTGCAGTACAAGAAGCTTGAAGTTTATTAGTGGCAAGTGCTTGGGCTCAGTCCAAAGTAAAACTGGCAAGGTTCGAAGTCCGTCGCCATATAGCATCGATAAAACCTGCAACAGTTGCAACGGCGGTTAAAAGCAGCAAGCGTTCAGGGCTAAAGATCTTGGTAACAATTATGGCATATATTTTGGGACTATCGTTCGCGTTCGGGTATTAAAATTGAGGCATTAAAAAACCCGCTGGTTCAAAAAACACAGCGGGCTTATTAAATAGATAGCTACTCTATTTTAGTTTGAGTGCTTAAGCAACATTTTGCTTAGATGCTTCCAAACGATTGCGAAGATTGTTAACTTGTTTCGTTAATTCTTCTGGCAGGTGATCGCCGAATGTTGCGTAGTATTCTTCAATACTAGGCAATTCAGACAACCAACCTTCCGTATCAACACGCATCAAGTTTGCAATGTCTTCATCACTCATACCTAGGCCATCGAAGTCAATACCGTCTAGAGTCGGCATATTTCCGATCGCTGTTTCAATCGCTTCAGCATCGCCATTACAGCGTTCGAAGACCCATTTTAATACTCGGCTGTTTTCACCGAAACCAGGCCACATGAATTTGCCTGCATCGTTTTTACGGAACCAGTTAACGTAGTAAACCTTCGGCATTTTTGCACCTTCAGTTTTCCCCATTTTTAACCAGTGGCCCCAGTAGTCAGCCATGTTGTAACCACAGAAAGGCAGCATAGCCATTGGGTCACGACGTAGTTTACCGATAGCACCGAAAGCCGCTGCAGTCATTTCTGAAGCGATGATCGTGCCGAGGAAAGTTCCGTGGTTCCAATCAAGCGCTTCTGTTGCTAAAGGTACTACAGAGGCACGGCGCCCACCGAATAATATGGCACTGATCGGAACACCTTTAGGATCTTCCCATTCATCAGCAATAACCGGACATTGACCCGCTCTAGCTGTGAAGCGTGCATTTGGATGTGAAGAAGGTTCGTCTGAATCAGGTGTCCAGTCGTTGCCTTTCCAATCGACTAAATGCCCTGGAGCATCTTTTGTCATCTCTTCCCACCACACATCACCATCATCAGTTTCGGCAACGTTAGTGAAAATGGCATTTTCTTCCATCGATAACATGGCGTTTGCATTGGTTGCCATGCCTGTTCCTGGAGCAACACCAAAGAAGCCAGCTTCAGGGTTGATCGCATAAAGTTGACCATCTTCACCAAACTTCATCCAAGCGATGTCATCACCGATCGTTTCAACTTTCCAACCTGGAATGGTAGGAGTCAACATGGCAAGATTAGTTTTGCCACATGCACTTGGGAAAGCGCCTGCTACATACTTAACTTCACCTTTTGGATTAGTCAGTTTGAGGATAAGCATATGCTCAGCCATCCAGCCTTCATCGCGAGCCATTGTTGATGCAATGCGTAATGCAAAGCATTTTTTACCTAATAAAGCATTACCGCCGTAACCTGAGCCGAAAGACCAGATCTCACGTGTTTCAGGATAATGAACGATATAGCGGTTGTCAGGATTACAGGGCCAAGGCTCATCTTTTTGACCTTCAGCCAATGGAACACCAACAGAATGTATACAAGGTACGAAATCACCATCATCGCCTAGTACGTCAAGTACATTTTGCCCAACGCGCGCCATGATGTGCATATTAGTCACTACGTAAGGAGAGTCAGAAATTTCCACACCAATTTGAGCGATGTTTGAGCCAACCGGTCCCATGCTGAAAGGAATGACATACATTGTTCGACCCTTCATACAGCCCGCGAACATTTCATTCATTTTCGTGCGCATTTTTGTTGGATCAGACCAATTATTTGTTGGGCCTGCATCGGACTCATTTTCTGAGCAGATATAAGTTCTATCTTCAACTCGTGCAACATCTGCAGGAATGGAATTTACGTGGTAACTATTAGGACGTTTCTCTTCGCTTAACTTACGAGCAGTCCCTCCTTTGACCATGATATCCCACATGGCATTCCATTCTTTATCTGTACCATCGCACCAGACAACATTATCCGGTTGCGTAAGTGCAGCCATTTCTTTTACCCAGATTACTAACTTAGTATTAGTTGATTTTGAACTCATCAATACCTCCGAACTCAATGAAAAGAAAACCCATTCCATGGGCGTTATAAATTCTCAATCGAAAAGAGGAGAATACACCAGTTAAGAGACGTAATCATCCCAATACATGCTCATTTGTTGCATGGCAGAATAAAGTTTAACTATTTTACACACTAGTCCACATTTCGAAGCTTTATTACTGGGTACTTATATCGAGGGAGTAGTCCATAATATGAGGTGTACGAACCATTTAAACATCAGTAGACAAGGATCCTCGATAAAAAGATATGAAGTATCGATTATTTCTAAGTTACATTGGCCGGATCTAGAGGTGTTATTGGATGAATAGTTCAGTTTTGATAGCGTTGTGAGATCAACCAAAAAGGCCACGTACAGTGACCTTATTGGTTGGAGTATCAAATTAAATTATTCTGGTGCTTTTTCAGGCGAGACTTTTTTTGCTTTCTTGTCTGAGCGGAATTTAAATGACTGCCAGAGCCCACCTTGAGAAAAGCACTCCCAACCCCAGCGTAACCATTTTAGTAAAGCGAAGGCCAACCATAATGACCAAAGCAGCATAAGTACTCGATAGATCCATAATGGCGCGGAGATGATCCAAGCTTGTGGTGTCAGGTTTTCGACTCGATCTTGATACCAGTTGAGCACAGAAGCGGAGGAGCCATTCCCTGATATTTGCATATCCGGACTACCGAGTAATCCTTGCTGAATGGCTGTAAATAAGGTTGATAGTGCTAGCAGGGTTAGAATAACCAACCCGACTTGCATCGTGTTGAACTTTGTTTTGGTCAAAGTCAGCTCCATCTTTTGCCGAGCAGCCAACGCGAGTAACCAACCGACAACGAGTACCGCTGAAAAAATGGGGGCTTGGCTCAAACCAATACTCAGTAATAACCATTGCAACGTGCTCAGTGGTGTTAGTTTAACTTGGCCTAGTGCGATAGCGACTAATAGTATGATTGCTAAGATCCCCCAGAATAAGACAGCGGGTCCCCATTGAGGGCCGCCGGCAAAGAGCACCCAACGATCATCGCCCAAGTTTAGCTTAATCATGCTGTTGACACTCGGCACGCCGAGATCTATCGCTGGTGTTGTGTGGAGGCTTGTAATGCCTTCTGGTTGACGCCATTTCAAGTGAACATTCTGTTTACCCGGGTTGATCGGTAGCGTGACTTCTCTATCATTTTCACCGCCTTGTCTAATGGGTTGCGAGCGGCCATTGATAGAGACTGACTGTAAGCGTGCCAGTGTCGGAATTTTGATCGTGTGTTGCCCACCTTGACTACTGCGAACAGATATTTTCATTTCAACATCGGTAGCACGTTCACCAGGGGAAACTGAAATTTGACTGTTATCTATCGTCAAGGTTTGGCCTTCAACACCTTCAGGGCGAGTAATGTGTAACCTTACCGACTCTCCTGACCAAGGGCGCCACTCAGGCAGCCATCGACCATCAGGATTCTGATGATGAACCACGGCAATGCCTTCAGTTTCTATATGCCAGATCGGACTAATATCGGCATACCAATATTCTGTCCATTCTGTAGTTTCTGGAGCCGTCAGGTTGATCGTGTCTGTGGCCTTTAAACTCGATTCCCATTGCACGCTTGAGGTGTTAGCGGACATATTGATCAGAACATGTTTATTCTTAATACGGAAACCATCGGTAAGAACTGACTCACCCTCAAGCAAGGGCAGCTTGATAACGATGGCAGCATCCGATGGTGAGGTGCGTACTAGACGCGTTTCAATACGCCAATCGAGCCCTAAACGTAAGGTACGATGCACCTGAACAAATGGTGGTAATGTCGTTGCTTCTAAAGTCTGTGTAGCACTGTCTGACTTGTCTTGTACGCGAGTTAGCTTTAACTGTTGTTCTGGGACGCCATCTTCATGCACACCTGCAATATCCCAACCTTGACTTGCCACAGAAACACGAGCGGGTTTCAACGGCAAAACAAGATCAATACTGTTGAGTTCCGGCAAGAGAGCCGTTAGGTTTATCTGATGTATACCCCTCGATAAATGGGCCCAGAGCTGGCCATTTTTACTTTTAAAGATATCTTTTGGAACCTCGTTATCAATCTCCATCGTTGTGATAGCCCATTTTCCACCCATATTAGGTAGTGGAATGATGACATCGTCAACGGAATGAACTTCAAGCTTGATCATGACCTTCTGTGGAGTTAACTCTAGATTCATTTTACTGGCATGAGCACATTCAGGTAAGCAGTCAGGTGCTGCTAGTAATCGGTTTTTTAACTCCTCTAGCATCTGCTCTGAAGGGAGCTCCGCTTGACTGTCTTGAGGTGCGACGACGAAAAGGAATGGTAATAAAATTAATGCTGCGGTTGCTTTGTGGGCTTTAAAGTTCAAGTTTAAACCGCGACCATTTTTACCTGTTCTTATAATGAAGTAAGCCAGACCTATTAACAAAAAGACTCGCAATATATTTAAAAAGAGATTTATCTTTGGTGATAACAGCACAAGATCGACTTGCTGTTCTTTCTCTACAGGTCCGTTCCAATTTAATGGCATTTTTTTCCATTCCCAATAAGGCAGTCCGGGACCAGTTTGAACATTGGTTTTAGCATCGTAACGTACCGGAAATTTAGATTGGTTTGAAGTTGCTACAACCTCTGAGCTATAGCGACTCTCCAACATTCGTTTAGAACGACTGCTGCCTTTACGTAATGGTGCAGATGAAAGAGACTCTTCGGACTCATATACTGTGTCAGCAGCTTCAATACTAACCTGTGAAAGCGAGTGATCATTGAAGCTGTCTTTCTCAAAGTTCCCACGATCAAAATGACTATTTACACTTTGCCACGGCCGCTCTACTTGGGGGTATAAACCGATGCGTACTTCATCGATCATAAAAGGGATGGACATAAGCACGAGTGCTAGCAGTGCAAGGTTACGGTAAGTGCTGACGAGTAGACGAAACTTACCCTCGGGCAAGGCACGCAATAATGCAATTGCAGCAATGATATTTAGCCAGATCATGCGTGGAGCTCCAGGTTCATGCCAGAGTAAAACGAGAGTGATCAAGCTCAATAGGCCCGTTTTCCAATTCCATAAATTACTAATTGCCAGAGTCGTGATCAAAACTAAGAACAGGTCGAGTAATGTCCAACGTTGTAGCCAAGTGTTTGGAACGGTATCAACACCACTAGCCGAAAATAATTTCCAGCCAGGCGGTAGATGCAGCGTTGCGCTGACATTTTGAAAGTCATGATCCCAACCTACGGCGTTGAAGTTTGTAACATCTCCCTCATAACGACTATCGGCATTGAGCTTGACGGACCCTCGTCGAACCTCAACACCTTCTTTGTTATTTGATTGGGTAATAAACTGAGGTTTATCATCGAGAGTAACTCGCCCTAGTTTCAATGTATCACTGGCTTCAAGACGCCAACCTTGTGTCATACGACCGTTGATCGTGTCGGTGATGGTAAAACCTTTACCAGACTGATCCAGCCATAGGTTTCTGTTTAGACTCAAAGCATCCGGTTCAGGTTCAGGATCCCCACGTCGAATTATCTTTAAATTGAGCGCTTCGTCAGATGTGAGACGGTACGCTGGCAATTGGTGCCATGCATCAGGCATTTGTGTTTGTCGAGGATCAATACTCGGTGCACCTTCGACTTCGACTAACCTCAGATTGTTTCGTGAGTCAAAAGCCCAAATTTCAGCAACAGGCCAAGGTTTTTCTTGTTTTAGCATCGCTAGACTAGTCATTTCTGTTGGAAAACGTGAGCGAATATCTATCGTCCAACGCCCTGGGCGTAGTTGAACGCGCAGACTACCATCGGGTTCTAAACGCGCAGGGAGCGGGCTTGAAAGTTGTAATGGGATAGAGTCTGCGAGCATAGGTTTGCCGATAATAACTTCTCGTTGCTTGCCTGATACTTGGAGTTCTATTTTCGTGAGAACTTGCATCGGAATTTCATCGATTACTTGTCGGAATACTTCGACATTAACCTGCTCACCTTGTTGATTTGTTGAAGATGTTTGTCTTTTCTTTACCCAGAGTCGGTTCCCTTTTAGATCAGGAAATTCGATATGACGATGGTTGACGTTTAATGAAATTAAACCAGTATCTTCTGGAATAGAAAGAGAGTCTGGAAGGGTATCCCACTCGAAATCAGCATTGATCTGATGTTCGCCTGGCGCAAGTTGAATGGAAGGTAGTCCATTGCGACGTATCACTGTTGTAGGTACACCGTTATCTGTGACATTTTCAGGCCAATGTTTTTGATCGCCTGGTAAGGTTATCCAGCTCTTTTGATAAATATGCCAATTGACAGAGAAGTCGCCTGAACGGGGATAGAGAGAAAGCTTAAGAGATGCGGGCCATGCGCAGCGATGTTGTTTAGCATTATTGTAAATAAATGGGCAAGTCTTATGGTTTTCACCTTGTAGAACCCAGTCGATCCAAGGTTCTAGTGGTGCGGGGACTTCATTTCTAGTGAGTGGATCTGATGAAGCGGATAAGCTGAAGAATGACAGACATAACAACAGACAAAGTGTGCGAAACATAGATAGAGCCTCAAATATGGGTATTGTTGATTATACAGCGAATAATCATTATTAACGGTATCAAGCCTGCAAGAGGGTTAATAACTAAAAATTTGTTTATAAATGATATTCAGATTTTTGTGCAAGTGATATGCCAGCGGAAGCTGTGACCAGCTTAAGTGTATGACGAGCTTGCTTGAAGTGATCTCCTAACAGGATCAGTTTTGGAATATCTGAAGGATTTTTTACGAGGTTGAGGATTAGAGAAAAGAGTTTAGTACGACCAAACTTATCAATCGAGCGCATAGCAGATGTTGGAATTAACGTATCGTAGCTATCGACAATACTTCTTATGACAATAAAAGGAAGCTGTTTTTGAGCCGCAGCAGAAGCGATAGCATAACTTTCCATGTCGACAGAAAGAGCACTCGTTCTGAGATAAAGTTGTGATTTTTGCTCTTGGTTGGTGAGCACTGTGTTGGACTGAAATAAAGGTGCATGATGGATCTTGAGCTTAGAGGGAAGTTGCTGAAGAAGCTGTTGTCGCCAGTGATGATCAACTTTTAAGGCTTGACCATTGTCACTTAGGATTGACTCTGGAAGTAAAAGATCTCCAGGTTGAGCTGCTGAAGAAAGTGCTCCTGCGGTACCCCAACTGACTAGGTGTGATGCTCCAGCACTGATCAATTTTTGTGCTGCAGATCCTGAGTTCGTTGCACCCATTCCAGAAACTATCAATAAACTCTGATCAATCTCGATGATTTGGTTGAGTCGAGTGCTTTTTTCTGAAAAGCAATTAGCCTCTGAAGACAGGGCGGCGATAACGCCTACTCGACTCATGCGCTAGGACTTTTGTGAGCGGTTGCGATATAAAGCTAAAGCCCAAAGAGGGAAGAATTTTGTGTAGCCGTGGTACTTTAGATAAAACACCTTAGGAAAACCAGGGGCTGTAAAACTGTCATCCGACCAGAGCCCATCTTCTTGTTGATGGCTGATCAAGTAAGCAACAGCCTTTTTGACAGAGCTAGAGTCAGCTTGATCTGCGGCGATTAATCCCAGCATAGCCCATGCTGTTTGGTATGAGGTGCTTGAATGAGGTTGCTGATGTTTATCATCGTAATAGCTATCATTGCTTTCACCCCAACCTCCATCAAAGTGTTGCGTGCTTTTTAGCCAGTCAACGGCATTTTGGATCCAAGGCTGGTGCATATCCTGACCTGCAGCATCAAGCGCGCTAAGGACAGACCATGTTCCATAGATATAGTTTGTGCCCCAACGGCCAAACCATGATCCATTTACATCTTGCGTATCTTTTAGGTACTGAATGGCTCGATGTAATGCAGGCTGATATTTTTCAGCGCTAGCCAAGCCTAATAAAGCGATACATCTTGCAGTGACATCCTCTGTTGGAGGATCAAGCAAAGCACCATGATCAGCAAAAGGGATATGGTTAAGGTAGTCGTGTGTGTTGTCTCTATCAAAGGCCGCGAAGCCTCCATTTTTTGACTGCATGCCCATGACCCAATCAGCTGCTCTGGTGATATTTTCAGCATAACGCTCGTGATCAGCTATCGACATAGACCAGGCGATCAAAGAGGTATCATCTAGATCAGGGTAGTGAGAGTTCGCAAACTGAAAAGGCCAACCACCACCTTGTAGACTCGGATTATTCTCTCGCCAATCACCTGGCTCATCGCTGAGTTGTTGAGCACTGAGCCAATCAAGCCCGCGTATAACTGGGTTAGGAGCTTTTCCTTTTTTCTTCGCCATTTGCTCAAATTGATCTGCTTCATAAATGGCGAGTGAAGCAAGTCCTGTATCCCACATAGGTGATAAGCAAGGTTGGCAGTAGGCGGAATCTCCTTCTATCACTAGCAGTTTCTCTAATGAGGATTTTGTTTGTTTGACGAGTGAGTGCTCTTCATCATAACCGAGTAAGAGCAAGGCCTCATGAGCGTTGACCATCGCTGGAAAAATACCGCCAAGCCCGTCTTCACCATTTAAGCGTTCAGTGATCCATTGTTCGGCTTTCTTTAAGGCCTTGCGACGAATAAATTTGGGAATAAGCGGTTCAAGTAAATTTCGGCCCATGTAATCCAAACCTAAGAATAAGTGACTCAGTTTGCTGGTTGGAAAGAAATACTTTTTTTCATCTTCCGGTGGTGTAAGAAATAGCTCAGGAATATCTATTCTGCGAGGGTTTGAAGCGGTAGGCTTTAACGAGCAAAGAATGAATAGCGGCACCATAACTGTGCGAGACCAATACGAAACCTTACTAATATGAAAAGGAAACCATTTCGGCAGTAGCATGACTTCAACAGGGATAAAGGGCACTGCACGCCAAGGAACTTGCGAAAATAGAGCAAGTGTAATTCTAGTAAAAACATTACTTTTTGCTGCGCCTCCACAAGAGAGAATAGCGTCTCGAGCGCTAGTCATGTGGGGCGAATCAGGAGCGTCACCAACCAGCTTAAGAGCAAAATAAGTTTTTACGGTGCAACTTAGATCGAAGGCCCCACCGTGATAGAGCGACCAGCCACCGTGTTCAGACTGATGTTCTCTGAGATAGTTGGCTATTTTTAACTCCAGCTTACGATCAATATCATCAGTGAAGTGCATCATCATGATGTATTCAGAGGGAATCGTGCAATCTGCCTCGAGAGGATAGTCCCAATAGCCGTCAGGATATTGCTGTGATTCAAGTGTGGAGCGAGCGGCCTTGATTGAATCATCAAGGTTGTCACAGAGCAGTTTGTGGACTGCGTGACTGAGTTTATGTTGGGTTGAACCGCCTTCTTCCTCGGTTAACTTAAACCATGGCGGATTTAGCATCTCGCGATCTCAAGCAAAAAGTGCCTGAAGCCAACACCATAATTTTTGGCAAGCATAGTGGTTTCGCTCATTTATTTTCCAACAATCCTTATTGAGAAACCGTCCTTGTAACATCACCCCTAACTAGATGATTTTCTCATGAATGTTCTTTTCGGGCAAACCTGAAATTGCATAATTAAATAATAACTTCAATAACTTATCTTGGCTTACAAAAAGGCTTGTTAAAAAGATCGTTGTTTTAACACTCCGTCGAGATATTTTGACCTGATCTCCGTGGCTAAAGTTACGATCTTTGTTTATTTTATTTAAAGTTAAGACTGCCATGCCTATCGCCCATAGACAAAATTTACGGATACCTCTCTCATCTTTGGGAATGAGTAACGTGTATTCCAAAGCATTCTCAAGGTGTCCACGAGCAATGCCTAATAGTTCACCTAAGCCTTGGTGAAAAGCAGGATCATTACTCCCAGCTTTCAGATTACTTAAGTCAAAACCATACTTAGAGAAGGTTGCTTGAGGGAGCCAGCAAGCACCTCGCTGCTGATCATCCCAAATATCTTTGAGAATATTGGTCATTTGAAGACCTTGTCCAAAGGAAACGGAAAGCTTCTTCAAAGTTTCTGCATGCTGATTAATTTCTTCGCTGTAATCGCAAAAGAGATCGGCAAGCATTTCACCAACTACACCTGCAACGTAATAACAGTAGTCATCCATGGCAACTTGATCTGGCAAGCCATTGAGCGTTTCTTTTTCTTGATAATCAGCCATGCCTTTGGCCATAATCCGCACGCAGCGTGCGAGGGCTCTTTTTTGATTATTATTATAATTCTGAGTGATCCGGATGACTCGATCAGTATTTTTGATCAGATCGCGTTCGGCTTCTAATGTCTGATCCGAAAGTAAGGGAAATAACTGGGTTGCAAAATCTTCAGCGGACTGGTTACCTTCAACGACCTGAATAAACTGATTCGTAAATAAACATTTTTGTTCTACTGAAAGTGTCGGCTCGTCTTCTACAGTATCCGCAATACGGCACAATAAGTAGGCATTACCAACGACACATTTTAGCTGAGCGGGCAATTGTGGAATGGTGAGTGCGAAGGTTCTGGAAACGCCTTGCAAAATATCTGTTTGGTAGGCGAAATCTTCTGGAGAAGGTAGCTGATACATATGAGGTAAATATTACCACAGTCTAGTTCAGTGATAAGTACTTGATCTCGAATTAGGCGGATAAAAAAAGGCCCTGTAAAAATACAGGGCCTTTTCAATAAGCTAAAGTCGACACTCACTCCAGAGAGGTCATGTCGATGTTCTACTTACTTATTCTACAACGATTAACTCAACACGACGGTTCATGTAACGACCATCTTCCATTGTGTTATCCGCGATAGGTTGTGACTCACCCATACCTGTAGAACTCAAACGTGAACCACTAACACCATTTTTAATCAGATAGTCAACTACAGATGCAGCGCGACTTTCAGATAGGCTTTGGTTGTAGCTTTCAGAGCCACGGCTATCAGTATGACCAACGATTTGAACGTTAACTAAAGAGTTCGCGTTCAATGTTGAAACAGCTTCATCAAGTTTAGCTTGTGAATCATAAGTTAGATCATTGCTGTCGTAAGCGAAGTTAACACCATCAAGTGTCATTAAAGTTTCACCGACTTGAGGGCAACCGTTAGCTTCAACTTCAACACCTGCTGGAGTACCTGGGCATTGGTCGTTGTCATTAATCACGCCATCGTTGTCGCTATCCAGAGCACAACCATCATGGCCTACTGTTGTTCCTGCTGGAGTGTTAGGACATTGATCATCACCATCGTTGACACCGTCGCCATCGCTATCTTTAACAACTGGGCAGCCTGTAGAATCAACTTCTGTGCCTGCTAATGTGCCTGGGCATTGATCTACATCATCGTTTACGCCATCACCATCTGAATCAGAAGGGCCATTGCTACAAAGTAAATAGCCTGCAGCTGCGCCTATAACAGAACTACCTACAACTGGGTCATGATCATCGTCTATGGCAGTTGCTGCTATACCACCACCAATGGCACCACCAATAAGCGCGCAGAGGCCAGGATGCATATTTGAACCTGAGCTAGCACAGCCGCCTAGCGTCAAGCCTGCGACTAGCAGTAATACAATTGAATTTAATTTTTTCATAATACTTTCTTCCCGATTGTTGCAAAAAAACACAAATTAGAATGGCGAACCTTTACGGTAAGCACTTCTGGTCTCCGGGTAATCTTTATAGCGCACATAAGAAAATGGCGCTAACCCAACCCCCCTAATGTGGAATTTTAAATTAAAAGTCTAGTCAGAAGCAAGGTTGTTGAACATCTATCTAATCACAAGCACAGTAAAAGCCATAAGATATGGCATTAAAGCGAATATTTATGCAAGGAATAATGTGGTTTAAATGCAACAAAAAAGCCTGCTTTGTTGTATCTATATTTTTGCTCTTTATATTCTGCCAAGTAGCAAAGGCGGATCTATAAACCAAGCACCTTTTCATTGATGCTATCAAAATGATGAGCAGAGATGACGTTAAGACTATTTTGAATGGTCTTACAGGATTTTGCTAGACGTTATTTCCAGCCAAAAATGTCAATACGGTTTGCCGCAAAAGCGAACCTTAGTTGTACAAGGAAGTCTCTCCAGTATTGGTGTTGTTAAATCATATGATGCGGTAATAACACAACACGAAAGTATGCCATTCGTAGCAGATATTAAGGCAAGTATGCTAGAGTATGCTGCACAAAAATCAATGAATGGTATAGTTAGCTGTTGAAGAAGCTGCTATTAGAGAAAATTCAGTAAAAAGAGAACAGCTATTTTGTTGAAAACAAGTATTTGGATATTATAGAGAATTTTTTTCTAAAAACTTGATAGGTTGTTGGGAGTGAGTTGTGCGAAGAGTAAGCCGAGACAATTAAGTATAATTCTGCTAGTGAAACATAGTTGAAAACTAAAATTTGTTACGGATAATTTATATTTTAAGATTGAAAATTTAAAGGGGAATAAAAATGGGAATGGTTTCAGAGTTTAAAGAATTTGCAATGAAAGGCAATGTCATGGACATGGCTGTCGGTATCATCATAGGTGGTGCTTTTGGAAAGATCATCAGTTCATTAGTTGACGATATTATTATGCCTGTTGTCGGTAAGGCTATGGGGGGAGTAGATTTTAGTCAGTTATTCTTAAATCTGGGTGAAGGCACTTTCACTACATTGGAGGCAGCAAAAGAAGCCGGAGCAGCCACTTTGAATTACGGTAGCTTTTTCCAGTCGGCACTGGACTTTTTGATTATAGCATTTGCAATTTTCATGATGATCAAAGCCATGAATAGCGCGAAGAAAGAAGAGAAAGAAGCCCCTGCAGCACCCGCTGCGGAAGAAGTTTTGTTGACTGAAATTCGTGATTTATTGAAAAAATAAAAAAGAGTTTCTAACTAGTTCTATCAAAAGCCTACTCCAGTTTGGAGTGGGCTTTTTTATGCGACAGGCTTTATTAACTCGCGTGCTTGTTCAACCCAATTTTCACGTTCAACCCGACCACTAAAATCCATCTGTTCATTGATCCAGTGAATATTACCTTCAGTGAACTCAGCAATCTGTTCATAATGGTAAACTCCTAATTGATTTAAAGTCGACTCAATTTTTGGACCGATACCATTGATTTGTTTTAAGTCATCAGCAGTACCATCCAATTGTTCAAGATTTTCTGGAGGAATACTTTTCGTGGACTCAAAAAGTTCAGTCTGCTGTTGTGTTTGCAGAACTTTTTGTGTGTGGGCTTCTTCAATTTGACTTAGTTCATTTCTCAGCCTATCTAAGGGGTGGCTCTTAGATTCAGAAGCAACTTTCTCGGGTTTGGGCAACACGTTTTTATTTGACATAAACGGTATTGTCGAGACTTCTTCGTTTTGTGTACTTTCTAAAGCAAAATTTTCACTATGCTTATTGTTAGCTTGAGGACTAAGTTGATCGAGATCCGATTGAAGTCGATTATTCTCATTTTGCAGAGCGTGATGTTTTGAGCGCCACTGATTTTCTGAGACAAGTAAGCGAGATTCAAAGCCGAAACCTCGGGTGGCCCAGCCAATAAAAAAACCAACGACAGCTGCCAAGATCAAGAATAAAAGTATTTGTAGTAAGAGATAATCCATAATTCGCTAGCTTCTCACGGGGTAATTTTAATTTCAATTCGACGGTTACGTTTGCGACCCGCTGCAGTACTATTAGTATCTCTAGGGGAAGAGTCTCCGTAACCTACCGCCCTTAATCGGTCAAGAGGTATGCTTTTGTTTTTAAAGTATTTAAGCACAGACTCGGCTCGATTCAGGCTAAGTGTAATATTTTGATTGGTGTCACCAACATTATCAGTGTGCCCTGCTATTTTTATCAGACTTTCCGGACATGTTTCTATAATGCTAACAAGTTTTTTTAGTAAAGGTTGGCTGGCTTTTGATATTTTGCTACTACCTGAGGAAAACTCAATAGAATGCTGTTGTAGTTGTTGATCTATATTTTCTTGACACTGTCCAGTAAGAGGTTTGACAACGAGTGAATGGTTGATAGATTTTGGCTTGTCAGGGTTTAGGTTTTTGCACTGACATTCGACCTTACGAACCCCCCAAACAGCCATGATCAACTTTTCAGCTTTACTAATAGAAGTCTGATCAGGCGCTTCACCTTCTAAAATGGCATCTCGCCCACTGATTGAGACCTGAGCCCAAGCGATGTTCTCTGAGGAAAGAACAAGGTTTGCTCGATCTTTTAGATCATACTCAATGTTATCGGCTGTAAAATAAATTGCCGCAACATAGGTAAGTGACAAGAATGCCAAGCCAACTATCCAGATAACGATCCGTGCCATACTTTTCTCGATTAAATGATCCCAACGCTCAGTCGTCCTAGTGCTCTTCTACTAACAAAAGGAACATGAGAACTTTCAAACCGAACAAACTCACCTTAATATAGCACCTTAAATCGCATCATCAAAAAGGAAAATAATAATGTTCATTATCCGATCAATCCCACTTTTTGCATTAATTTGGCTTGCTTACAATGGTCTGACCTTTTTCTCAGAGCTTGGCAGTATTGATAAGTTACTGTTTTCTTTTGAGCTTCCATCAAAAGTTATCTGGAATATAACGGTTGGTGATGTATTGATTTTTGCCGGGATTCTTTTTTTATATGTCGAGATCTTCAAGGCAACACGAACCACAGCGGGTTCAATTCTTGATCACACACTTTCGATGGTCGTCTTTGTCGGTATGCTGCTACAGTTCATTCTTAGTCAAAAAGCTGGAAACTCAACCTTTGCTGCAATCACATTGATGGCTTTAGTCGATGTCGTCGCAGGTTTTACTGTGACCATTATTTCAGCAAGGCGAGACTTTGGTTTTGGAGGAAATAATCCTGATGTCTGATCCTATTTCAATTTATATCGGCAAAGGTGAGAAGCAACAAAGTCTCGATCTTAAACTGGCAAATCGGCATGGTTTGATTGCTGGAGCGACAGGAACGGGGAAAACAGTTTCTTTACAAATTTTGGCTGAAGGATTTTCTAGTCAAGGTGTGCCGGTATTCATGGCCGATGTAAAGGGAGACCTTTCTGGTATCTCTCAAGCAGGTAAAGCTCATAAGAAACTTGAAGAAAGAGCGAATACCATCGGTTTTGATGATTATGAGTATCGAGAGTTTCCAACGGTTTTCTGGGATTTATACGGAAAACAAGGCCACCCGATCAGAACAACGATCTCAGAGATGGGCCCCTTGTTACTCTCCCGATTATTGGAACTTAATGACACGCAAGAAGGTGTGGTCAATATTGTTTTTAAACTGGCCGATGATGAAGGTATGTTATTACTGGATCTGAAAGATTTTCGTGCCATGCTGAATTTTGTTGGAGAGAATGCAAAAGAATTAACGACCGAGTATGGAAATGTCAGTCGAGCTTCAGTCGGCGCGATCCAACGACGTTTATTGGTTCTGGAGCAACAGGGAGGTGAGAACTTCTTTGGAGAGCCTGCGCTTGATCTTGAGCACATTATGCAAACAAATTCAGAAGGTTATGGTTATATCAATATCCTCGCCGCAGATAAGTTGATGCAAAATCCCCGAATGTATTCCACTTTTCTATTATGGATGTTGTCGGAATTATTTGAAGAGTTACCTGAAGTAGGCGATCCAGATAAACCCAAGCTAGTGTTCTTTTTTGATGAAGCTCATCTACTTTTTAATCGTGCTCCAAGAGCTTTGATCGAGAAAGTGGAACAAGTGGTCAAACTGATCCGCTCAAAAGGAGTAGGGATTTATTTTGTCACCCAGAATCCTACGGATATTCCGGAGGGCGTTCTTAGCCAACTCGGCAACCGTATTCAGCATGCGCTTCGAGCTTATACACCAAGAGAACAGAAAGCAGTGCGAGTCGCAGCTGAAACGTTCAGAGTTAACCCAAAGTTTGATGCTGCTAAGGCGATTACTGAGCTTGGTGTTGGTGAAGCGCTGGTGTCGACGTTACAGAAAAAAGGCGTGCCGAGTATTGTTGATCGAACCTTGATCAGACCGCCTTCATCTCGGCTTGGTCCAGTAAAAAGAACTGAACGCAAGATCGTGATCGAAAATAGTCATATCATGGGAGTTTACGATGAAACAATTGATCGTGAGTCTGCTTTTGAAAAACTAAAACAACGAGCAGAAAAGAGCGAAGAAAGTGATGCGCCAAAAGCCCGGCGTTTAGGCCAGACAAAATCAAAAGCCAAACGTGGGCGTCAAAGGCAAAGCATTTTGGAAACACTGGGTAAGAGTGTTGCGCGAACCATGGGAAGCAGCATAGGACGGCAGATTATTCGAGGTCTATTGGGGTCTATCTTCAAAGGGCGTTAAATATAAAGTTTTAGGCATTGATATTGCTTACTCCTGATTAAGACGATCAGGAGACCGATATGTTTTTGCCAATAATCAGGAATAAAAAAAAGAAGGCCATCTTATTGACTGGTGCAATGTTGATGGTTTTTCATCGAGCAGTTTCATATTCAGGTGTCTCCGAAGAAGTACGCTTGGCAACAACAGTACCTGTAGAAGCTGTCGGTGAGGTAGCAATAAAGCCTGCAGCCGTGAAGAAAGTAGTCGCACAAAGTCAGAAAGGAATTATCGAAAAATTTGAACCTGCCGTCGTTCAACAAAAACAAGTTGATAGAAGGGCTTTTGAATTGGACAAGCTCGTTCAACCTATCACCACAGTGACCGAATTTATTGGTGGTCAACAAGAACGAAATCGCGGCAGTGGTTTTGTTGTTGGGAATCGCTTTTTTACGGTTCATCATAATCTAACAACGTCGTTCCCATCGCTGCGAGTCAAAAGTACGAGCTTTATTGATGGAATGTCTGTAACCCAACCGGTTTTTTTTAATAAAGAACAAGATGTTGCGGTGTTCGATTTATCTGATCGACTTTGTGTAAAACACTGCAACAAAACGGAGGTTGATTATTCCCCTAATCTCAAGAAGGCAAGAAAGGTTTATTGGTTGAGAAAATTTCAAGAAGATTTTATCTTGAAAGAGGCACGCATTGTAGGTGCTGTAACGTTTGGAGATACACATAAGCCTGCGGGACTTAGCTGTGGTAGCCAGTCTGTGGTGTTGGTAGATCAACCTTTTATTCCGGGCAGCTCAGGCTCTCCGTTAATGGATGCTGAAACGGGGAAAATCATTGGGGTAATACAAGGAAGTGTTGATGAAAACGGTAATTCAAAAGGCTACTTTAAACCGATCAATTGTGTGTTGGCGATGTTGGCTGAGGCACAATCAACCCGAGCAATAGCGAAGTTATAAGTTTGATCTAGAACAAACACTGCTATGTTTATAGCCGATCCGAATTGATGCAATCTAGTCTTACCGCTAGAATCCTATGTTTTGTCTGAAGTTAGGGCAGGTATAGGCTATAGAGCATGACGAATATTATTAACAATAACGCTCCCCTTGAGATCAACGTTCCTGGGTTTGAGTATGCAGATCTTTACGAACCTCAACGTCTTAAAGAGCTTTCAGACTACTTTGAAGCCGAAGTAAAAAAAACTGATCCACAACTATCTACAGACTTCGCTGTCTATCGAGCCTGTCAAGGCGAAGGAATGAAACCTCAAGAGATTTCTGAACTGCTGGTCCGCATGGCACCCCAAGTCGGTACGTTCATCGCTAAAATGTTCAATATCATCAGCGAGCATGAATTGCAAAAGGCTAGCATTCTTGCCGATGTAGAAAGCATATTTGTACTGAAGAAGGAAGTTGTCGCAAAGCTAGCCAAATTATTTCGAGGTGTTGATTGTGCTGAATGGGATATCACAGAAGTAAAGTCTAATTTCAATTTACTCAGTAAATTGGCTTTTACAGAATTTGATCAAGATGAAGATTTAGAACGTAAGGTTGGCCGGGTAGGCGCGGCATTAGCTAGATTGTCGAATCATTTTGTGCTGATTGGTAAGGGTAAAGACAACGATTATAAAAATGCAGAAACTGAAATTAGCCGACTCCGCGAAGCGGTTGCAGCCGACGCAGCATTTTCAGCAATAACGGCTTTAGAAGATGACAATGAGTTTGTTGATGGGTTATTAGAAGTCGTTCAAAAATGGTGCTTTGCTGCACAAAACTCAGCCGAGATGAAACAGGAGACCGCGGGTTGGGTCACATTTAAAACACCACACAAAACAGATTTTGAGCATTTAGTTTCTCATTTAACGATCGAAAAAGAGGGCTACACCGAATGGATGGGGCCTGAAGAGCGCCGTCGTCGGCGGGATGGTTTCAGTTTGACGGATATGCGTTTTACTGAGCGTGAAGTGCAGTATGAAATCGATCATTGTATCTATTGCCATGATCGCGACACTGATTCTTGTTCCAAGGGCATGCGAAACAAAAAGGAAGACACTTATAAGGTGAATCCTCTGGGTGAAAATGTTACTGGTTGCCCACTAGAAGAAAAAATTTCTGAAATGCATGTTGTTAAACAGCAGGGTGACAATATCGGCGCTTTAGCCTTGATAGTTATTGATAACCCTATGTGTCCAGGTACGGGGCACCGGATCTGTAACGACTGCATGCGTGGCTGTATTTATCAAAAAACGGAGCCCGTTAATATTCCGCAGATCGAAACCAGCGCATTAACGGATGTTTTATTTATGCCTTGGGGTTTTGAAATTTACAGCTTACTGACGCGTTGGAACCCTCTCAACGTTAAGCGACCTTACGCTGTACCTTATAACGGCAAAAATGTCATGGTTGTTGGTATGGGGCCTGCTGGTTACACTCTCTCTCACTACCTATTGAATGAAGGTTTTGGTGTGGTAGGTATCGATGGTCTAAAAATAGAACCATTACCTGAAGAGCTCACTGGAACAGCAGATACTCCGCCGACACCAATCCAAGACTTCAATGATATTTATGATGATCTTGATAAGCGGATCATGCTCGGTTTTGGTGGTGTTGCCGAATACGGTATTACTGTCCGTTGGGATAAAAATTTCCTTAAAGTGATCTATTTGAACTTGCTTCGTCGACAATCTTTCCGTTGTTATGGCGGCGTACGTTTTGGTGGAACGGTCACGATCGATGATGCTTGGGAGATGGGCTTTGACCATATTGCTATCGCCAGTGGCGCGGGTAAACCGACGGTCATTGGTCTGAAAAACAATATGATCCGTGGTATTCGAAAAGCATCTGATTTCTTGATGGGCTTACAGCTTTCTGGAGCTGCAAAAGCATCTTCGTTAGCGAATATGCAAGTGCGATTACCTGCCGGCGTTATCGGTGGAGGCTTGACGGGGATAGATACGGCGACAGAATTGATGGCCTACTACCCTGTTCAGGTTGAAAAAATCCTGCATCGTTATGAAGTGCTTAGCAAAGAGATGGGCGAAGACATTGTTCGAGTTCGATACGATGAAGAAGAAACGATTATTCTTGATGAGTTTCTTGATCACGGGCATCAGATCCGCTCTGAACGTGAAAGAGCAAAAGCTGCGGGTGAAGCACCTGACTTCCAGACGCTCGTTCATGGCTGGGGTGGAGCGACTATGTTCTACCGAAAAGGGATGCCTGATTCTCCGGCTTACCGACAAAATCATGAAGAAATTGCTGAAGCCTTGGATGAAGGTATTCAGCTCGCAGAAGGAATGAGTCCTGTTGCTGCACATGCCGATCAATATGAACATTTGAATGCAGTAACGTTTGATAAGTTAGAGCAAAAAGATGGTCAGTGGGTTAATTCCGGTGATCAGGTTGATGTGAAGCTGAAAAGCCTATTCGTTGCAGCGGGAACATCTCCTAATACGATTTATCAAGATGAATTTCCCGATACGTTTAAAATGGATTGGAAATTCTACCAACGCCATGAACCAGAGTGGGTTAAGAATGATCCAAACTTAACGCCAATGGATGACGTTACTAATCCTAAAATTGGTAAGCCAGCACCATTTACTTCATACCATAAGAATGGAAATTACATCACTTTTTACGGCGATAATCATCCTGTTTATGCGGGTAATGTTGTAAAGGCGATGGCGAGTGCAAAAGATGGGTATCCATATGTGGTTAAGTTGTTCGAAGAAGATATTAGACAATTAAAACCGGAAGATCAGTCGCAACGTGAGCAAGCGCTCACTTCTTTACAAGATCGTTTGGATAATGCTTTTCATGCGACAGTCGTTGAAGTAAATCGATTGACGCCAACCATCATCGAAGTCGTTGTGAAGGCTCCATTACAAGCTGAGAAATTTTTACCGGGTCAGTTTTATCGAGTACAGAATTTGGAATCGTTAGCCCCGGTTATTGAGAACACGGTATTAGCGACAGAAGGGTTAGCTTTAACAGGTGCTTGGGTTGATAAAGAAAAAGGACTGATTTCTTTAATCGCGCTTGAAATGGGAAGTTCTTCGAGACTTTGTGCAGGTTGGAAAGCGGGTGAGCAGATTGTCGTCATGGGCGTTACTGGGACTCCAACGGAAATCCCAACAGGAGAAACCGTCGTTTTATTAGGTGGTGGCCTAGGCAATGCCGTGTTGTTTTCAATCGGCAAGGCACTACGTGCAGCAAATAATAAAGTGATCTACTTTGCGGGCTATAAGAATCCACAAGACGTTTTTAAAGTCGAAGATATAGAAGCAGCATCAGACGTGATCGTTTGGTCAGTCGACAAAGCTGAGGGGGTTGTGGCTATCGATACAACGCGACCACAAGACAAATCTTTTGTGGGGAATATTATCGAAGCTATGATCGCTTATGCTGAGGGCGATCTTGGTGAAACGACGTTGAGCCTGAAAGATATGCAGCACTTGATCGTCATTGGCTCCGATCGAATGATGCAAGCCGTTAAAGGTGCTCGATCAGGCATACTTGCACCCTACATCAATAAAAATCATGAAGCAGTGGGTTCGATCAACTCGCCGATGCAGTGCATGATGAAGGGTGTTTGTGCTCAATGTATGTGTAAACATGTTGATCCTGAAACGGGTGAAGAGTCTTTTGTTTACTCTTGTTATAACCAAGATCAAGATCTGAATAAGGTTGATTTTCCCAACCTGCGCGCAAGGTTGCGGCAGAATTCAGTGCCTGAAAAGCTTTCTAGCTTGTGGCTTGATCATCTGTTAGCCATTGATAAGAAATAATAAGAACTATTTCTTATTCAAATATCTGCCGCTATACTCATGTTTCTTCTGTCAGATAAAAATTACTAAATCGTTAGAATTAGTGGAGAGCATACAATAATGAGTAGAGAGAAAGAGAACGTTTTATATAAACCTTGTTTTCTTGTGTTAAGTGTTATCGGAGCATTTGGCTTGCTTACAACGAGCATGGTCATGGCTAATGATGAGTCTGTCGATGCTGAGCTTAGTGCTATTGAAGAAAGAACAGCTCCTGTTGGTCAAGTCGACGTGGCTGTAGCGGATGGCGCAACTGAAAGTGATGTTCCTGTTAAGGAAATCAGCATTGGTCAGAAAACCTATGATGCTGCTTGTGGCGTTTGTCATGCTGCGGGCATCGCTGGTGCACCAAAGTATGCTGATGCTGATGCATGGACTGCACGTATAGAGCAGGGTAGGGATACACTTTACGAACATGCGATCAATGGCTTCACAGGCTCAAGTGGCATGATGCCAGCGAAAGGCGGGCGTACTGATATTGCTGATGATGATATTAAAGCCGCAGTAGATTATATGCTTGAAGCTGTTGGAAGTGTTCCAGTTGCTGCAGAAACAACGGAAGAAGTTGTTGAAGCTACAACAGAAGAAGTTGTTGAAGCTACAACAGAAGAAGTTGCAGAAACCACCGAGATGGTTGTCGAAGAAGCTTCTGTAGTCGTAGCTGTTCCTGCAGGGAAAGGCAAGGAAGTATACGATTCAGCCTGTTTTATTTGTCATACATCAGGCGTTGCGGGCGCACCAAAGTTAGGTGATAAAGAAGCTTGGGCACCTCGTATTGCGCGAGGTAAAGACACGTTATATGAGCATGCCCTGAAAGGGTTTATGGGTGATAAAGGTATGATGCCTGCGAAAGGTGGTCGTGCTGATATTGCTGATGAAGATATTAAAGCTGCGGTAGATTACATGATCGTAACCGGGGCCTGATATTGAGATTGAAGGTCTAAAAAGGGGACGTTTTCGTCCCTTTTTTGCATGAATTATTTTAATTCTAAGAGTTTTTTAGCAACTTTTTTTCTGAAATTATATTTCACTGGGTGGTTTATCATCAAGGCAAAAGGCACCCAGGTTTGTGAGCGGAAAACATAACCGGCATAGGTGCTCACCTCTTTTAGCGTGCCACTTTTCACAAAAATCTTATCATTTTGTTGGCTGAGTAAATTTCGATAGGGTGAGAATTTCTTTAAGAGTTCGATCAACTGCCGAGTGCTGAGTCGGTTGGCACGTGATAAACCGGCCCCTTCTTTTACAGTATAGTTATTCCAGTGAAATATCTGATCAATTTGGCTAGCGACTGCTGCTTGTGATTTTTCGATAGTTGCAGGAGCGCCCTTGGCTTCGACTCCGAGTAATAAAAATAATTGATTGGCTATAAAGTTATTGGAATATTTCAACATGGCACTGACGACTTCAGAGAGTTTGTGCGAATTTTGATGACGATAGAATGGATTCAACGTCATTGGCGAAACTCCTATCAGCAGCTTGTTCGTTGTTTGAATATTTTCTGCGTTAAGTTTCGCGACTAAAATTTCAGCAAAGTAACGTGAACCGGAGCGATTTTTACGTAAATTAATGCGATGTGTACCTGAGGGCAGTTTGCTGCCAGCTTGTAGCATTGTCGATGTGAGGGGGGTTTGAGCTTCTGCACTGTATGTGGTTTTATTTTTACGTCGTATATTAATCGTATTGAAATTTGCCGTTAGTGCGCTGGGTGATGCGTCATAGGGGTTGTTTGTTGCTGATTGCCCATGGATTATCAAGTCGGATGAAAAATAATTATGATCAATTCCAACGCCATTAATTTCTTTTAATCCTTTGGCTTTTAAAGCCGCGACGATGAGATCAATTTCTTCTGAGATCAGAAAAGGATCGCCATAACCTTTTATCCATAAAATATCATTTTTATCGAGATAAAAATCAGTAATGAATCGATGATCAGCTCCCCAGGTTTCGAGTGCGATAAATGCGGTGAGTATCTTTAAGGTTGAAGCCGGAACTAATGGTAAATCTGGCTGGATGGCAATATGCGTATGTTTTTCTGAACCGAAGATTAAACTCGCATGTTTCATGTCTTTAATTTTCTGAAACACATCGTCAGAATATTCTTCTGCGAAGTTATTTGAAGCATGACTCAAAGCGATACAGAAAATAAAAAGGCGTAACATGGGTTGAATACCTTGTTAGAAGTTCAATTAAGATTTGAAAATGCTAGCGCGTAACGAAAAATGCCAGTTGCCGGATATTTCTCCAACAGCTGGCATTTTAAAATATGGCATAACGACGAGAATTTAGCTGAACAATTCTCTAATCGCCGTAATGACCACTTCAGAAGATTGGCCTATGTTCAGTGGAGCTGAAGGATTTTCTCCAAATTTGGCCCCCATGAAGTAGAAACCAATCATGATAAGAGCTATTCCAATAACCATGATTGTAGTTAGGATAAAAAACTTTTTATCGGCTTTTTTACTCATTGTGCAATTTTCCTCTCTTGAATTTAGTGTTTGTTTATTATTATCAGGTAGGTAACTATACTCTAGGCGCTACCCATGAAGATGCCAAGATCCCATTTAAAGTAATGATCAATTAGTAATGCTGAGAATATTACCGTTAAATAGATTAGTGAATATGTGAAGGTTTCCATCGCCAGCTTATCGGAGTCGGATGAATATAATTTGATTGCGTATTTCAAAAAGATGCCACCCGAGATGACCGCTGTGACCAAATACAATAAGCCGCTCATGTAGGTGATGAATGGTAGTAGG
Organism: uncultured Pseudomonadota bacterium; assembly: GCA_913058255.1. Taxonomy (GTDB): domain Bacteria; phylum Pseudomonadota; class Gammaproteobacteria; order CAJXQU01; family CAJXQU01; genus CAJXQU01. Next base: position 38,903 of record CAJXQU010000004.1, read on the forward strand.
CTGACAATAAATAGCAAAACGGTATAAAGCAAAATAAGCAGCCGCGTATATTTTACGCCGTGGGTGACAGGTAACATGGGTACATCCACTTTTGCATATTCTTTGCGACGGTAAATAGCTAAGGCCCAAAAATGTGGTGGGGTCCAGACAAAAATAATTAGAAACAAAAGTAGTGAATGTGGCTCAAGTGTTCCTGTTACGGCTGTCCAACCCAAAACGGGTGGTGCAGCACCAGCGGCGCCACCGATAACGATATTCATTGGTGTAGCGCGTTTGAGGTACATGGTATAGACAATCGCATAGCCAATTAAGGAAGCTAGCGTTAGAACTGCAGTGAGAGGGTTGACCAGCACAGTGAGGATCAACATAGCGATTGCACCGATTACAAACGCAAAAATAATGGCATTTTGAGTGGTTATATTTCCTTCTGGCAATGGACGATGTTTGGTTCTGGCCATTTCAGCATCAATTTTCTCGTCAACGACATGGTTTATTGCGGCGGCCGAAGCGGCAGCTAAGCCAATTCCTATTGTGCCGAAGATCAGCGGTTGCCAAGGCACCATTCCAGGAACGGCGAGGAACATGCCAACAATCGCAGTAAAAACGATCAAACTTACGACTTTTAGTTTACAGAGTCCCAGATAATCTTTTAGGCGAGGTGTTGAGGATATGATCGTGTTTTCGATTGATTGACTCATAATATTATATTTTTTTGGTTTATTTTGAATCTGGACGTCGGCTCCATCTGCGTCCCTGCTCATATGAGGCGGGTAGTTTCGAAGCGTCCTTGCTCCATTTCTTAACAAAACTTAATCGACAGACTATAGCAGTAACATCTTATTTACTACAAGTTTTAGTTCATATCTAAAGCTGTGAAACACGGAAAATCTTAACCAGATCTTTAATAATATCGGATGGGTTTTGATCTGGGGAGTAGCTCATCATCAGGTTTCCTAGCGGATCAATAATATAAAGTCGTCCGCCAGTGAAAGCATCTTCAATACCCTCAACTTTGAAAGCATTTATAAATTCTGGAGAAACATCTTTCGATTCTAGAATAAGTTGGCCGTGATAATCTTTTAAAGATACTTCTAATTGTGCTTGATCCGAAATGGTTTTCACGATCAATATACGTTTTACGCGATCATAATGTTTGCCGATGGCTAAACGTATTTGTCGCATTCGGTAGATATTACCGACACATGTTTTGTTGCAATTTTCTTCAGTCAGATAAGCAAGGCTCCATCGTTTCTGCAGGTAGATTTGTTCTTCTGGTTTCAGCGGGTCGAGTAGCTGAACGTTATCAAGCGTTCTTGGAGGTTGGATTAATTCGCCTTTGCTGGCCGAACCACCATCACGCCCTAGATCTGTAAATTTATATAGAACCCATGCTCCGATACCAGGCGCAAGGAAAACGACGAAAAGAAGGATTAGCGTCATTCTAGATTTAAATTGTTTAGATTTTTCAGTTGTCATTGCGTACCTTTGTTAAATTAACTAATAAATAGATGAAGAGAAGAACAGCGGCCATCGCAAACCACTGGAATGCGTAGCCATAGTGTTTTGCAGCACCAGAACCGGGGAGTACCCAATCGCGGAGATAACCTTGAGGACTTTCTTTGTCGAGACGGACGATGTAAGGGAAGTATGTTTGGCTTGTTAATGACTCCACCGCGTCGATTTTGATTTGCTGTACTCGTGATAAGCCATTGTCTAGATGTTCGGTGAGATCGTCACTGAGTTCGATCCCAGAAAAAAGCGCTTTTTTTGCTGTGCCAGAGATGGTTAATAGTTCTCCAGAGAGAACATTAATTTCTGGAATTATTCGACGATCCGGATTTGCTGGAACCCAACCTCGGTTGATTAAAATATAAATGGATTCATTGTCGAGTTTAAAAGGCGTAAAAATAAGGTAACCGGTTCGACCATTCATCGGCTGGTTATCGAGTATGAACTGGTGTTCATCTTCAAACGTGCCGCGTGCTTCCACTTTCTTCCATTGCATAATGGTTTGATCATCTCGGTCAGATGACTTCGAGTTCAGATCAAATGCATCACCATAGTAGTTAGCTTCGAATAGATTCATATGTTGCTCTTTTTGGTCTGCCCGATCTAATTGCCAGAAACCCAGTGAAAGTAAAATGGGGAAACTGATCAACATTGCGAGGCTCGGCCATAAAGAGGGGCGGAATTTCCATAGTCCAAATTGCATTATATGTACGTGGCTACCAATTAAACGATCATAATGATACGCTTCGAAAAAAAATATTTCGAAACAATTTATTCTTTGAATCGAGCACTCTATGTTATTCAGCGAAATTTATAAAATCATTCTTGTCGTTATTTTCATCTCAATATTAATATCGTTGGCGAGTGGTGTTTTCTTTTTAATAAAAGATCCGAGTAATTCTAACCGAGTAGCGAGAGCATTAACGGTAAGGGTTATTTTATCGGTTACTTTATTTCTATTATTAATCTATGGTTTTTCCGCAGGACTACTCAAACCTCATGGTTTGATGTTGCCAACAGAAGTGACGCAGGCGCAGCATTTATTTGAGAATAATTCCCAGTTAAGTGCTCGCAAGTAGTCTGCTTTACCGTGTGATTTTCGTTTGTTGGTTGAAAGTAAAAAAATACAGATTGATTTTTGTAAGGAATACATATGCAAAGCAAGAATAAATTGAGAAAGATTAGTTAGTTACAAAAAATACATTTCAACGAGTGATAAGGTTGAATAAAATAAGTAATTCCAAGGCCTTGTTTTATCAGTTTTTATAGGTAACATTACTAGCTATCAAAGTAGCCACACTCTCCAAGCGGGAATGAGCAGGCGCGACAATTATCGAGATAGCGAATTTGTTGTGCTTAACTAACATATAATAAGAATTCAAATTAATCTGGTGCCGAGGAAAGTTTTATGTCTAAGCCGCGAACTTCTATGCTGCGAACTCTTTTTCTGATCGTCGTTTCATTTACTTCTATGCTCGTGGTGACCCCCGCTTGGGCGGATTGGGCACTGAACCTGACTAAAGGGGTTACACCCATAAGTCATCAAGTCTACGACCTTCATATGCGAATTTTATGGATTATGGTTGTTGTTGCAATTGTTGTTTTTGCAACGATGCTCTGGTCGATAATCCATCATCGAAAAGATAAAGGTGCGGTTGCCGCAAAATTCCACCACAGTACAGCGCTTGAGTTGCTGTGGACCGCCATCCCTATTGCTATTCTTGTTGTTATTGCGATTCCAGCAACCAAAACATTGATCGCGATGGAGAAAACAGCTGATGCCGACATCACCATTAAAATTACGGGTTATCAGTGGAAATGGGAATATAACTACATGGGTGAAGACCTTACCTTCTTCAGCGTGCTTGCAGCAGATAGCCGAGCGGTAGTCGACAAGACTAGTGATGCGAAACCAGAGGATATTGACAACTATCTACTGGATGTTGATAACCCAGTCGTATTACCAATAAACACAAAAATTAGAATATTAACGACTGCTGCGGATGTTATCCATGCATGGTGGGTTCCTGCCCTTGGTTGGAAGCGTGACGCTATCCCTGGATTCATTAATGATAACTGGACCTATATAGAAGAGCCGGGTATTTATCGTGGTCAGTGTGCAGAACTTTGTGGTAAAGACCATGGGTATATGCCTATCGTTGTTAAGGCTGTTTCAAAAGCGGAATACCAAACATGGCTTGTTGAAACAAAACAAAAAATTGCTGAAGCATCTTCAGGTGCTGATCGTGAGTGGACACTTGATGAATTAATGGCGCGTGGTGAGGGAGTTTACAAAACGAATTGTGCTGCTTGTCATCAAGCTAATGGTGAAGGTATTCCTGGAGTGTTCCCTGCTCTTGTAGCTAGTCCGATTGCGACAGGCGCAGTTGAAGACCACATTAATATCGTCATGAATGGTAAAGCGGGTACTGCAATGGCTGCTTATGGAGCCCAGTTAAACGATATCGACATAGCAGCAATTATTACTTATGAGCGAAATGCTTGGGGTAACAAGGTGGGTGACCTAGTACAGCCTATGACGATACAAGCTACTCGATAAATAAAAAAACAGCCTGAAAAATATTACTAAAAGTAAAAAATTATTTAGAGGATATAACAGATGAGTGAAGCAGCAGTCCACGACGATCATCATGATCATAAACCAACAGGCATAGGTCGTTGGTTGTTTTCAACAAACCATAAAGACATCGGTACGATGTATCTGCTTTTTTCGCTGCTTATGTTCTTTGTTGGCGGAGCCATGGCAATAGTTATCCGGGCGGAGCTATTTCAGCCTGGACTTCAGTTTGTAAACCCTCAGTTCTTTAACTCGATGACCACGATGCACGCGTTGGTGATGATCTTTGGCGCTGTAATGCCTGCAGGCGTTGGTTTAGCCAACTGGATGATCCCGGTTATGATCGGTGCGCCGGATATGGCTTTGCCTCGAATGAATAACATGAGTTTCTGGATATTGCCTTTCGGTTTTACCCTGTTGCTCTCAACGTTCTTTATGGATGGTGGTGCTCCAGCGGGTGGTTGGACAATGTATCCTCCTTTAGTTTTGCAGACGGGTAATGCCTTCCCATTTTTGATCTTTACGGTTCATATCCTTGGTATATCATCGATTATGGGTGCGATTAATATTATTGCGACTGTATTCAACATGCGTGCACCAGGAATGACATTCATGAGATTACCGCTTTTTGTTTGGACCTGGATTATCACGGCGTTCTTACTAATAGCAGCACTGCCTGTTTTTGCGGGTGCGGTAACCATGTTGTTGACCGACCAATATTTCGGAACAAGCTTTTTCGATGCTGCCGGTGGCGGTGATCCTGTGATGTTCCAGCATTTGTTTTGGTTCTTTGGTCATCCAGAAGTATATATCTTGATCCTTCCTGCATTTGGTATTGTCTCGCAGATTATTCCAACATTCTCACGTAAGCGTCTGTTTGGTTATACCTCGATGGTTTACGCAACAGTAGCCATCGCGTTTTTGTCTTTCTTCGTATGGGCTCATCATATGTTTACGGTAGGGATGCCGCTTGCGGGTGAGTTGTTCTTTATGTATGCGACGATGACGATTGCTATTCCGACTGGAGTGAAAATCTTTAACTGGGTTGCAACGATGTGGAGAGGGTCAATGACCTTTGAAACTCCAATGTTATTCTCCATTGCATTTATTGTTCTTTTCTCTGTCGGTGGTTTTTCTGGCGTAATGATGTCAATTACACCGGTAGATTTCCAGTATCATGATACTTACTTCATCGTTGCCCATTTTCACTATGTGCTTGTAACGGGTGCTGTGTTTGCCTTGTTTGCAGCGGCCTATTATTGGTTGCCTAAATGGACTGGACATATGTATGACGAGGGACTGGGAAAACTCCATTTTTGGACATCCGCTGTGTTTGTAAATATATTATTCTTCCCGCAACATTTCTTAGGATTGGCCGGTATGCCACGACGTATTCCTGATTATGCTGTGCAGTTTGCCGATTGGAATATGGTTTCTAGTCTTGGTGGATTTGCATTTGGTCTAAGTCAGTTAATTTTTGTTGTCGTTGTTTTCAAGTGTATTCGTGGTGGCGACAAGGTGACAGACCAAGTTTGGGAAGGTGCTCGCGGACTAGAGTGGACATTATCTTCTCCTCCTCCATTCCATTCGTTTACTGTGCCACCTAAAGTTACTGAGGAATCAGCCCACGGCTAATAAGAATTATGACAAGCGAATCTCCACAATCAAGTAAAGATGTATTGGCAGCCCGAAAGGCTGCCAATACACGTGTCGCGCTAGGACTTGGATTACTCGTCTTGTTTATTTATGTCGGCTTTATTCTTTATAGATATTTATAGTCAATTTAAAAGTAGTTTAGAGAAATGGCAAGAAAAGACATAAATTTAACAACAAAAAAACTTTATTTACTCGTTGTTGTGATGTTTGGCTTCGGTTTTGCTTTAGTTCCCATATATAACGTGTTTTGCGAAGTTACCGGATTGAATGGTAAAACGGGTGAAATAGCCGTTGAAAAGGCTGAGGTATTAGCCGTGGATATTGAGCGTTATGTGACCGTGGAGTTTGATACCAACGTCAATCAAGCGACGTTACCTTGGAGTTTTGCCGCGAAGAAATTTAAAATACGGGTACATCCTGGTGAGGTTTCTGATGCAGTTTTTGTGGTTAAAAATAAATCGAATCGTTCGATAAAGGGGCAGGCCATCCCCAGTGTTGCTCCGGCTCAAGCATCGCTGTTTTTCAATAAGACAGAATGTTTTTGTTTTACGCAGCAAACATTGGCACCATATGAAGAGCGTGAAATGCTGGTGCGATTTGTTGTTGATACAAAATTGCCTAAGAAGATTGAAACGATGACACTCTCATATACATTTTTCTTATCTACGGATGAGAATAAAATAACAAGTTTATGATGAGTACGAACAATATTTGAACAGAGTATTGTTTTAATACTCATTAACGATAATTAAAAAAAGAAGTCATTAAAATAGAGGAAAATCATGTCTGATTCTGAAACTTATTTTATTCCAGAACCTAGCCCTTGGCCAGTGGTTGGCTCATTAGCACTTTTTATCAGTTTTGTTGGAGGGTCATTGTTTTTGAATGGGTCTGCGCCGATGTTTGGATCATTTATATTAGGTCTAGGTATCGCAGCAATCATTTACATGTACTACGCCTGGTTCTCAGACGTTATTAGTGAAAGTTTGGCGGGTCGTTATAATTCACAAGTCGACGTTAGTTTTCGCTGGGGTATGGCTTGGTTTATTTTCTCTGAAGTTATGTTCTTTGCAGCTTTCTTTGGAGCGTTATTCTATGCACGCGTGCTGTCTGTGCCATGGCTTGGTGGTGAAGGGGCAGGGTTTTTGACGAATGCTGTTCTCTGGCCAGATTTCGTACCTGAATGGCCGATTGATGTTATTCCTAATTTCAGTAAATTCACGGCTTCTGTATATGATGATGTAATACATGCTTGGGGTGTACCGGCCATCAATACGCTTATCTTGCTTACCAGTGGCGTGACGTTAACGTTTGCTCACTGGGCTCTTAAGAAGAACAATCAGAAAGGCTTGGTTCGTTGGTTATTTGTTACAGTATGTTTAGGTATTATTTTCGTCTATTTCCAAGCTGGCGAGTATCACGAAGCTTACACAGAACTGAATTTGAAAATGACATCTGGTATATACGGTTCAACATTTTTCTTATTAACAGGCTTTCACGGCTTTCATGTGACAATGGGAACCTTGATGTTGGCAGTGATTATGTTCAGAGCGATGAAGGGTCATTTCACACACGAGAATCATTTTGCTTTTGAAGCCGTTGCTTGGTATTGGCATTTCGTTGATGTGGTTTGGTTAGGACTGTTTATCTTTGTCTACTGGATATAGATTGCAAGTAATAATGTATACAAATAAAAAAGGCACCTTTTAGGTGTCTTTTTTTTGTTTCTATATTAATAAGTAGTTAACTATCAACTTTTACACTTCTTAGATTCAATTCGTAAGTGGAATTTCCAGAGAAATGGTCACCGAGTATAATTCGAGCTATTTTCTCGCCAAAGGAAATTGCCAATGAATGACACTCAGATGACCGAGATAGAACGATACCAGATAAAAGCCTATTTGATGAAAGCAGGTTACACACAACAAGCGATAGCTATTGGACTCAATAGGTCGGCATCAACCATTAGTCGAGAGCTTAAACGCGCAACACCGGATTACGAGGATATAGACCTCAACAAGCTCAGAGGCTAGCAGATGAGCGTAAGCTGCAGCACTGTCATGTGATGATTATCGATACGACATGGTGATTTGTCATGGACAGGCAAACTATCTATTACTGCGGCTTGCGTCAAGTGACTAATGTGAATTAATCCCGATCTTTCTACCGGGTCATGGTTGTCTGCAACAGAATGGCTTAAACTCATCGTCCAAAATTGGGAGATGTGTGTGTAAATGTTGTTTTCTGTCTTTTATTTGCTAGCTATTTTAGTGCTGGTTGCTCATTTTTCTGGCTGGCTAGCAAGGAAAAATTTAGAATGGGTGGCCATTTTACTAGCCGTCTTAGTTTTTCCTGCTGTTATTTTTTTATAAAAAAGCGGCGGGTGCCTTCCTTGGCAAGATGACATCCTGTCATCGGTCATCCTTGGGGACCGTGCGTCCTGCTGTCTCGCCCGCCTAAGATAGATAACGGCAGGCGGACGTATTACTTTAGCAACAACTAGATTTTCCCATCGAGTCCCATTTGATAATACTTATGGGTGATCTTTTCTTGATTTTCTAATAACCAATCGATTGAAGGCTCATTATTCATAGCTTTATGGATTGCTTGTGTTGTTGCTTTACGGTGAATATCAAACAAAATTTTATGATCAAGGTTATCGTCTGTGGCTACAGAAGGGTTTAACCAAACAGAACAAATAATACCGAGGTCATTTGCTTTTTCTTTGGGGATATCTCCCGCACGAACCGCATCAAGTACACCATTCGCAATAGCTGCTTGAACAGTACCCATCAGAATATTGGTGTAACGACTGTTATTAACCGTCACTTTACTGACCATTAGGGTCACAGGCCGAACTTGGATGTCAGTATTCAAAATAGCAAAAACACGTGAATGTCCTTTGACTTGGTCTCCTGTCAAGGTTGCCAGCGCTGTTCCTACGGGGCCATCGAGTTCACCAATGATAATTTCTGGTTCTGCAGCAGTGCCTGGAGGCCCACCAGCAACTAATGATTCGCCTGTACGCAAGACTATTCTTTCACTCATATTATTTCTCCTAAAATTCCAACATCCTATCAGACAGTGAGTGGTTTTAGAACGAGATAAATATAGGTAATGGGGAGATGAAACTATGCAGAATTAAAAATCTGGTCAGTAGAAAGGTCGACCAACCAGAACTAGACAATACGTTACATCATCGTTGAAACAAGGCCAGCTTCTCTAAGAGAGTGTCTGATATGGGTTTGAGCACAGGACCAACACCAGGAATAGCATTGGCTTTATTGAGTGTTTCACTGATTTTTGGTAAGCCTTCAGTGACTATTATAGAAGCTGGTTCTTGAACGGATGGTAGTCTGTCCATCAAGCTGGCAATGCTCTCTAGCTTAGAAATGGCCTCTTCTAGTTGTGGCAAAGTTGCTTCTGCAGACTCAGTATCTTTAATTCTTTCGAGTGAATTCGTCACATTGTTCATAACCCCAGACAGTTGTTTGTTTATGCTAGTCTGTTCGGGTGTGTTATTCCTTCCCTCTAGAGTCTGGGGATCAATATTATTTGCAAAAAAAAGGTTATATGCGAGTAGTAAAGTCGCTAAAACGAGCGCGGCAGGAAAAAGCTTATTGAGTAGTGAAGAACTTTCAATAGTGATTGTTTGCGTAAGATCTTTAGCATTAGATGCTATATTGTTGGTGAAACCGAAAGAATCTAGTTGCTGCTGGAAACCGATAGGCATGGATGTTGCGATATTATTCTTTTGTGAGTTAAATAAGTGGGTCAAATTACTTAGGTTTAAACCATCGCCGCTCAATAGCTTACGCTTAATAAGATTAAGTATCATAGGTGTCAGTAAGCCTAATAATGATTTTGCAGAGTCTTTTCCAACCCCACTAAAATCTGCAACAGCATTGATTAAACTACCAAAACCATTCGCTCCAAGTTGAGAGCCTAGGATATTTGATCCCGTATTCATCATTGCACTTTGTTTATTACCACTGAGTAGCGTGCCGAAGTTATCTAGGATACTGTCATCTTGATCCTTGATAGCTTCTAATAAGGTGTTACTGCCTATGGGTGATAAACCTGATTTCATTAAACCACCTAACAGGCCTGGAATGGCGCTATCTATTGCGGAAGAATTTTGTTCGGCTGAACCGCCGAGAACTTCTGCCAGTTGATCCATCACTGGGTCATTCATTTGATCTTTTATTAGATCAATAAGGTTGAAACTCACTGTATATACCCCCTTCGAGTATGGTTGATGAGATGTCTGATCTCGCATCAGACTATTATTGACGAGCAGGGGCATGATATGAGTAATTATAAAGAACTACAAGTTCAATGGCTTACGAGTTTTTATAATTATGAGCTAAGTTCGCAGGTTTCATATAATCAACAATTTTCCAACTGCCATAATCGATAATATTGTTGATGTTGGTGAGTTCTAAAGCGGTAATGGCTGAGGTGGGCATGAGGTTGCCTGATGCTTGTATGGGTATGCAATCACCACCTAGGTGGAGGATGAGTTCGCTTACTCCAGGATTATGACCTGTTAATAGGGTGATCTGCCCTTGCTTAATTTCTGCGGCAACAGTACCCAAGAGTTGGCTTAAACTCGCATTATAAATGGCGGGTTCCCAGATGATTTGATCTTCATCTTGCTTCCAATTTGTGCTGACGAGAGCAATGGTTTCTTTTACTCGTTGAGCGGTCGAACAGATAACCTGGTCAGGAGAATATCCTTGATTAACGAGCCATTGACCCATGCGTGGAGCATCGATGTTACCTCGTTCAGACAGAACACGATCAAAATCTGAGCTTGTTCCAATATTCCAATCGGATTTTGCGTGACGCATTATTAGTAGAGTTGTAGACTTCATACTGAAAAGGTTAATGCTTTCATTTAAAAACAACAAGCTGGAGAATAATATGAAAATCGAGACACTTGCTATTCATGCGGGTTATCAGCCAGAGCCAACGACTAAAGCTGTTGCCGTTCCTATTTATCAAACGACATCCTATGCATTTGATAATACTCAACATGGTGCCGACCTGTTTGATTTGAAAGTGGAAGGCAATATTTATACCCGCATCATGAACCCAACGACTTCAGTTTTAGAGCAGCGGGTTGCCGCTATGGAAGGAGGTATTGGGGCTTTAGGTTTAAGCTCTGGCATGGCGGCGATCACCTACTCCATTATGACGATAGCCCAAATGGGAACAAACATTATTAGTACCTCGACGCTTTATGGTGGCACCTATAATCTTTTTGCGCATACCTTGCCGCAGTATGGTGTCGACGTTAAGTTTGCAGATGCTAAGAACCTCGATAGTATGGCCGCTTTAATTGATGAAAATACACGAGCAATTTTTTGCGAGTCGATCGGAAACCCTGCGGGTAATGTGGCTGATCTCGAAGCGATAGCCGAAATGGCTCATGCTCACGGTATCCCTGTCATTGTCGATAATACTGTCCCTACACCCTATCTCTGCCAGCCGTTTAAATGGGGTTGCGATATAGTTGCACATTCACTGACAAAATATATGGGAGGACACGGGACTAGCATCGGTGGGGCCCTAGTTGACTCAGGAAAATTTGATTGGAGTGGGAATAAAGAACGTTTTGCCTGTTTGAATGAGCCCGACGCCTCTTACCATGGTGTTGTTTATACAGAAGCTTTAGGCGAAGCGGCCTATATCGGTCGAGCTAGAGTAGTTCCTCTAAGAAATATGGGCGCTGCTATTTCCCCAATGAACAGTTTCCAAATTTTGCAAGGGATTGAGACATTACCTGTTCGTATGGATCGGCATTGTGAAAATGCACTGACATTAGCGAAATATTTACGCGATCAACCCGAAGTCGAGTGGGTAAACTATACGGGTTTAGATGACCACCCTGATCATGAGTTAGTGAAAAAATATATGAATGGCAGGGCTGCAGGGATTTTATGTTTCGGTATCAAAGGTGGAAAAGAAGCCGGAGCAAAATTCATTGATGCATTACAGTTGATCACACGGTTGGTCAATATAGGGGATGCAAAATCTTTGGCCTGTCATCCCGCGAGTACAACACATCGTCAGCTTTCAGAGGAAGAGTTAGCGGCTGCAGGAGTTAGTGAAGACTTGATCAGGATCTCCGTTGGAATCGAGCATATTGACGATATTATGGCTGATGTTGAACAAGCTTTAGCGGCGACAAAATAATGCGAAAAATTTTATTATTGATCAGCTTTTTGTGCTTGCCTTCAGCCTATGCTTTGGATAGGGAGTCGGCTGTAAACTATGCGGCCAAAGGAGATTATAAAAAGGCCTATCAGCTTTGGCAGGCAGAGGCTGATAAAGGTGATGCCGTATCGCAATTTTACCTAGGTGTCGTGTATGAAAAAGGGAATGGGGTAGCTCAGGATTATCCTCAAGCCTTGTATTGGTATATCAAAGCAGCTGATCAGAATGTCGCGCGAGCACATTACAATTTAGGCAATATGTTTTTTAATGGTCGAGGGATGACGGTTGATTATAAAGAGGCCGTTCGACGTTATAAGTTAGCTGCCGATCTTGATTATGGGCCGGCTCAATTGAACTTAGGTTACATGCATGAACAAGGATTAACCAATAAAAAAAATCCAAAACAAGCTTTTCAGTGGTATTTAAAAGCAGCAAACAATGGGTTAGAAAAAGCACAAATTAAAGTCGCGAAATATTACCAGCAAGGGAATTCAGTAACGGAAGATAAGGAAAAAGCTATTTACTGGTTTAAAAAAGCACTAGCTCAAAATGAAGACTCTGTAACCCAATATGATTTAGCCATGTTATATCTTGCAGAAAAAAAGACTCGACAGGCCGGTGTTCAGATGTTGCGAGAAACAGCGGAGGGAGGTGAACGGCTTGCTCAATATCAGTTGGGTTACCTTTATGGCCAAGGTGTGAGCCTCAAGCAAGATTATGAACAGGCCACATTTTGGTATAAGCGTGCAGCAAAACAACAGGTACCTGAAGCGCAATTTGTTTTATGTTTATCTTATTCGTTAGGGAAGGGCGTTCCTGTGGATGTTGTCCTTGCTCATGTTTGGTGTGAAGCCGCTGCTGAAAATAATGTAGAGGCGGCGGAAGATGCACTGGAAGCGATTAAAGAATCGATGACTCTGAAACAATTGCAGGCCGCAGCAAACGTTGCTCCCTTATTACTTCCGAAGAGATAAATTCAAATAAACCGATCAATGCAGAGCGAAGCTCGGATGTACTTAAGTTTCAAAGTGAGTTATTTACCGAGCATTGCTTCTTTTAATTGAACTTGTATGGGGTTATCGGATAACCAAATCCCAAACAGGGCTGATTTAAATTCATCAGAAGGAATGACCGCTTTTTCTATACCATTTATAGTAACGATAACTCCTTTTTCGTAGACATTAATAAACTCAATAATATCTCCTTTCATAATAGGCTCACTGAATATATCAATGAATTGGTCTATTTGTGTGGAAATATGTTTTGTATTGTTATTCGTTGATTTTTCGAAACCTTGCCGAGTAGCCTTAGAAAATTTTTTAGAAGTTATCTTGGATGAAATGATATGTAAACGGATAGCCATTGGTGAGTGAGAAGAGATTATGGTGGAAGCATTTGAATTTTTTTCTGGTAAATAGAGGCCTGCCACATAAATATCAAAAATAAATTTATTGCGAATCCCTGCTCCATTTAAAGTCAAGGACTGATTTTCTGACTGCAACTGATCAGGCATTGTAATGCCGCCTTTTTCGATTGCTACCGTCGTTAGGGGTAAAAGCAAAAATGTAAAAGTAATGAATGCAAAAAAATCACGCATAACTATCTCCTCTTTTTATACTGATAGTCTAATGGTTAATAATAATTTGTAAACAGAGCATGAGTTAGCTTTCTTGTGATCTAGATTAGATTTAATATGAGGCTAGTGCAATTAGGTTAAAATAATTCTGATAATGAATAAGTTTATAGAACCCTTCTAATTTAGGCTAGGCTGGAATAAAAGGAGTCTGATGGGAATTATAAATGCGATAGCTCTATTGGCGGGTCTTACTTTTCTGAAGATAAGCTATTTAAAAAACGAACATAGTTAGTTTTTCAATTAGTGTTAAATTGAAAGTAGTTATCCCAAATAGAGTCTAGTCTTACTCTTGCTTGTGTTAAAGGAACCGCCATTATACTTTCATCTTTTAACTCAATTAACCCAAGCTTTTGTAATTTATCCACAGCATCTTCGATCTCAAAATCAAGGTTGTGTTGATGATTTTTTTGGAACCAATCTTCAATAACCTGATCAAGTTCACTCATACTGACAGGTTTGTTTGCACGTAATAAAAAGTAGTATGCCAGAATAGATTCTTTGCATTCCTCTTCTTCAGCGGCATCGATTAGTCGATGAAACACTCCCGTATTATTGTCTAAATTTTTGAAATAAAGGTTATCTGCAAGCGTTTTCATAAACTGGATCTTGCGGTTTTTGAAATTACTAAATTGTTTCCACAAAAAAGCACCAAGCGCCCCAAAACTCGCAGCCAATCCTAGTAGTGCCGTTTGATCAAGCACGACAGGTTCATCACGCATGCCGAGCCAGAAGGATAAAACTGTCCCTGTCAGAAGCAAGGTTGCTCCGAGTTTCGTGACGAGCATGATGATGCCACCAATGGCAGCAGGTACACCGATGATTAGCTTATCAATGGTCTTCATTTTTACTTCGGTGTTTGGGAAGAGCATTTCTAGATCGGAGCTAGGAATGTTTTGGAATAGCTTTATTATTGTGGAGCCGGGAGTAAAAAAAAGCTCTTTGCGGTGGGTTTTATCAAAGTATTCTTTATTTTTATATTTCACATAGATCACTACGCGATCATAATTAATAAAGGAAATAGGTTTCTTTTTCAAACCAAAGAATGTCGATAGAACTTCTTCTTTTTTTGATTCGCCACGACGAAAGAAAAGCACTTCTTCAAAGTCATCAAAATCTACTTTCAAGCGAATCTTGAACAGTGACTCCTCAAGCATTGCATGGCTGAGATCTTCTTTTGTAATGACCTCAAAGTTCGCGGCATCTAAAAGATTTTTTAACTCAGTGATCAAAACAGTTTCCATCTGAGCTTTTTCGGCACTGGTTTTTGGATAGATCTGTTTTGTATCTGAATCGGGGTTAACCGGCGCGTAACTATCTTTGAGTGTTTCTAAGCTCTGGTGAAACTTGAAGTGGAATATGCTGCTGAGCAGGCTGCAGACATCCTGAAAATTTAATGTTTCATCTTGAGATAAATAGGCATCATCAGAGCACATGGCGATGATATCGGTTTTTCTATACGGAATAAATCGTTGTTTTTTTTCTTCTACACTCATTCTTTTTTGTAACCCTATTATCTATAGAGCGATCTTTTTAGATGGTCAGTTACATGTGTAACGTACGTCCATCGACACTTAAAGCCGCTTCGTGCATCGCTTCGGAAAGTGTTGGATGCGCATGGATCGTGCGAGCAATGTCTTCGGTACTTGCTTCAAATGATTTTGCTAGCACAGCCTCACTGATCAGTTCCGATGCATTTGGGCCAAAAATATGTACGCTGAGTAACTCATCAGTATCGGCATCGCCGATCATTTTGATCATCCCTGTCGTTTCATTCATAGCACGGGCACGGCCTGTGGCGATAAAAGGAAAATTACCGACGCGAATATTTCGACCTTCATCGTTTAGTTGTTGCTCAGTTTTTCCGACCCAAGCAATTTCAGGCCAAGTGTAAACAACCCACGGAATATTATCATGACTGAAATCTGCTTGTTGGCCATCAATTAACTCTGCAACAGCAACACCTTCTTCCATTGCCTTATGAGCTAGCATTGGCCCTTTAATCACATCGCCGATGGCATAGACATTTTCTAAATTGGTGCGGCATTGAGAGTCCGTTTCGATAAAGCCACGCTCATCAATTTCAAGCCCAACATGCTCAGCATTTAAACCTTGTGTATTTGGTTGACGACCGATAGCTACGATCAGCTTATCGACCTCAAGATCGTTTGACTCATTCTCTTGCTGGTATTGAATTTTCACTTTTCCGTTGACTGTTGTGCAAGAGGTCATTTTTGCACCAAGCTGAATATCCAAACCTTGTTTGTTGAGCTCTTTTTTCGCAGCATCAGCAATGTCTTTATCAGCGGCAGGCATGAACTCATTCATCGCTTCGATAACGGTTACTTCAGAACCTAGCCGACGCCAAACGCTACCAAGTTCTAGACCGATCACGCCAGCGCCGATCACGCCTAACCTTTCAGGTACTTCATCGAAAGCTAATGCACCTGTAGAATCGACGATACAATCGTGATCAACAGGAGCGGGAGGTAACGTTGAGGGAATTGAGCCCGTCGCTATAATAATATTTTTTGCTGAAACGATTAGTTTTTCATCCTCTGCAGAGGTAACTTCTACTTCGCTATTTGAGCGTAAACTGCCGATGCCTTCCAACAGCGTAATGTTGTGTTTTTTGAAAAGGCCTGCAACGCCCATGGTGAGAATTTTGACAACCTTGTCTTTACGCGTGATCATTTTTCTGATATCTATTGTCGCATTTTCTACGCTGATACCATGTTCGCTTGAATGTTTTGTTATGTTTTCAAAGTGATGAGACGAATCGAGTAGTGCCTTAGATGGAATGCAACCTACGTTAAGGCAGGTTCCTCCAAGAACAGTTTTACCTTTGCGGTCTTGCCATGTTTCCACGCAGGCGGTTTTCAGGCCAAGTTGAGCACATCGAATGGCCGCTACATATCCACCAGGACCACCGCCAATGACGATGACATCATAATCACTCATGGTTTAAATCTCTCCCAAAAACAGTAATGCAGGATCTTCTAATTGTTGTTTTATCGAAACCAAAAATGACACAGCTTCACGACCGTCAATGATGCGATGGTCATAAGACAAGGCGACATACATAACGGGTCGGATAACAACTTGTCCATCTTCAGCCACGGGTCGATCTTGTATGGCATGCATTCCGAGGATAGCACTTTGTGGTGGATTGATGATCGGTGTTGATAACATCGAACCGAATGTCCCACCATTGGTGATAGTAAAAGTACCACCGACTAGATCGTCCATAGTTAATGTTGAATTACGTGACCTTTCTCCGAGCTCACGAATTTTTCCTTCAATACCAGCGAAGCCTAGCTGATCGGCATCGCGCATGACAGGCACGACAAGCCCACGAGGAGAGCTGACGGCGATGCCTATATCGAAATAATCATGGTAGACGATTTCTTGTCCTTCGATGGAAGCATTGACGAGAGGAAATTCTTTTAGTGCATTAGTCGCAGCTCTCACGAAAAATGGCATGAAGCCCAAACGATAACCATATTTTTTCTCAAAGTTTGGTTGTAGTTTTGCTCGTAATCGTTTCACAGCATCAAGGTTAATTTCATTAAAGGTGGTTAAGATCGCATTTTCGTGTTGTGCAGAGAGTAGGCGTTCTGACGCTCGCAAGCGTAAACGACTCATGGGCACACGACGTTCTTCTCTACTAGCTGCTTTGCTGGAGTCTATCGCCGCTGGCCTAACAGCGGGTTGCGTTTCAGTTTTGTTGATATGATTTTGAACGTCTGCTTTTGAGATCCGGCCTTCTTTTCCGCTGCCTTGAATATCATCAGTCGTTAGTCCTTGTTCACTAAGCAATTTGCGAGCTGCGGGACCCGTTGCGGCTGTTGTTTTTGCAACGGTAGATTGTTCGCTCATATCTTTATTTAGAGCGGTATCTGATGTCGCTTGATCTGCAGGTACTATGGCATCGGTGTCGATCATCGCTAAAATATCACCAGGCACAACAGTTTCACCTACTTCTCGCAAAATCTCTTGAATGATACCGTCATTTTGTGCGGCAACTTCTAACGTTACTTTGTCGGTTTCTAGATCGATCAGGTTCTCACCACGTTTAACGAAATCGCCAACCTTTTTTTGCCACTCAAGTAAGGTGGCATCAGTAATAGATTCCGCTAGTGCAGGTACTTTCAGTTCAACTATCATTTTCTTCCAACCTTAGAGCTTCTTGAATTATCGATTTTTGTTGTTGTATGTGTTTAGAAAGATAACCAACGGCAGGGGATGCTGAATAAGGCCGAGCAATCCTTGATAATTGATGGTGACTTTCTAAACAGCCGGGTAAATGCGAACGGCCTAGCAAATAAAACCAGCTACCTTGGTTCACTGGTTCTTCTTGCACCCAAACAATTTCATCAACATTTGGGTATGTATTGATCAGAGATTCTACTTCTAATTTAGGAAAAGGGTATAGCTGTTCGATTCTTGCAATGGCTATATCTTCGAGCTGGTGTAAACGTCTCGTTTCAAGTAGGTCGTAGTAGACCTTGCCGCTGCAAAAAATTAAGCGAGTGACTTTCTTTTTATCAAGATTGTCCTTTTCGTCTAGAACATATTCAAAACGACCTTGGGTAATATCTTCAACTTCAGATACAGAAAGCTTATGCCTTAACAAACTCTTTGGTGTCATGACGACTAAAGGTTTTCGATAAGGCCGTAGCATTTGTCGTCGCAGCATATGGAACATCTGCGACGGATTACTTGGAATGCAGACCTGCATGTTTTCTTCCGCACAAAGTTGTAAATAACGTTCTAGCCGAGCTGAAGAATGTTCTGGTCCTTGTCCATCATAGCCATGTGGCAAAAACATGGTCAGGCCACAATAACGATTCCATTTGGCTTCGCTGGACGAAATAAACTGATCAATGACGACTTGTGCGCCATTGGCAAAATCACCAAACTGCGCTTCCCAAATGACCAATGAGTCTGCTTCAGAGCTACTATAACCAAACTCAAATCCAAGTACGGCTTCTTCTGACAAAGTTGAGTTAATCACTCTAAACGGGGCTTGATCGGGTTTTATGTGTTGTAGTGGAACAAACACATCACCGTTATTCATATCGTGGATCACGGCATGGCGGTGTGCAAAGGTACCGCGCTCACTGTCTTGGCCAGAGAGTCTGATCGGGTATCCTGCTTCTACCAAACTCGCGTAGGCTAAGCTTTCGGCGAAGCCCCAATCCATTGAGAGCTCCCCAGATCCCATCATACGACGATGATCGAGAATTTTTTTGACGGCACGGTGCGTTTTGAAACCGGTGGGTAAAGTGATCAACTGTTTTGTCAGCAAATCAATATGTGATTGGCTGATCGTGGTTGGAGTTTCATCACGCCAGTGAGTGTTTAGAAATGAAGAAAAATCGGTACTGAATTCTCTATCAAGCAGACAAACGGTAGGGTGGGAAATCAAATAGTTACTTTCCAGAGAGTTAATATATTTCTCTGTCATGATACTCAACTGATCATTACTGATAATTTCAGCTTGGATTAATTTATCAACATAAAGCTGTCGAACGCCCGGATGGTTTTTGATCTTTTGATACATTAACGGTTGAGTAATCATAGGCTCGTCCGCTTCACTATGTCCATGTTTTCGATAGCAGATTAGATCGATAACGATGTCTTTATTGAATTCTTGACGATAAGCCAGGGCTATTTGTCCGGCATAAACCACCGCTTCAGGATCATCACCGTTGACGTGTAGTATCGGAGCCTGCACCAGTTTAGCGACATCGGTACAATAGAACGTAGATCGAGAATCTAGTGGGTCACTTGTGGTGAAGCCGATCTGATTATTGATGACGATATGAACAGTACCACCAGTGGTATAGCCACGTGTTTGAGACAAATTAAAGGTTTCCATCACGACGCCTTGTCCTGCGAAGGCTGCGTCACCGTGGATCAATACCGGCATGACTTGATCTCTCGCAATATCATGACGGCGATCTTGTCGTGCGCGGACTGAACCTTCTATAACAGGATTGATGATTTCAAGATGCGATGGGTTAAATCCTAAAGTGATATGAAGCGGACCATCGGGGGTTTCTATATCAGAAGAGAAACCTTGGTGGTATTTTACATCGCCGGTTCCTGAACTGTTTTGCTTTTTGCCTTCAAACTCATCAAATAGATCCGAAGGCAGTTTCCCCAACGTGTTAACCAGCACATTAATTCGTCCACGATGAGCCATACCAATGACCATTTCCTTCACGTTATCTTTGGTCGCGTTTTGGATCAGTCCATCAAGCAGTGGGATCAAGCTTTCTCCACCTTCCAATGAAAAACGCTTTTGGCCTACATAGCGTTTGTGTAGATATTCTTCTAAAGCACTGGCTGAAACAACACATTTGAGAATTTCTCGTTTCCTCTCAAAGGTAAAACCAGGATTCCCTCGACGGGGCTCTAGTTGTTTTTGGATCCAACGTTTCTGGGCGGTCTCGTTGATGTGCATGTATTCAACACCCATTGTCTGGCAATAAGTATTTCTAACAATATCAAGAATTTCACGTAGAGAGGTTTGCTCAGGACCCTGTAATGATCCTGTGTTGAAGACGGTATCCATGTCCTCTTCAGAAAGGTTGTGATAAGAAGGCTCAAGTTCTGCGATTTCAGGCCGCTCATTCTGTTGTAATGGATCAAGACGGGCTCGTCGATGGCCACGAAATCGATAGGCATTGATGAGTTGTAGGACAGAAACTTGTTTGCTGGAGTGATTTGCAAGCGCCTGAGCTGAGATATCAGCTTGTTTTTCAGATGCATTGATAGTACGAAAGACGCCAGTAGCATTACTTTGAGAAGACACTTCTTTTTCAAGATTATCGAAGTGATTTTTCCAGTAGTTGCTTACAGAGTTCGGATTTTTCCGGTAAGTTTCGTAAAGTGCATCAACATAATCAGAGTTGTCACTATTTAACCCAAGAGTCATTTTTTTATATATCCCAAATTTAAAAAAGTTACTTGTTGCAACGCGGCATTCTACATTATGCTAATATATCTAGCTGTAGCATAGCAATATTTAGGCAATCAGAATAATTAATGTGGTAAAAAATCCACTAAACAACTATATATTCACTGGAGTGTTTAATGAAATCTGAGACAGTAACCATTACTGATAATTCAACAGGGAAGACGATTGAATGCCCAATTCATAAAGGAACGTACGGGGCGCCGGTCATTGATACAGCTTCTTTATATAAAGAATTGGGAATGTTTACAATTGACCCTGGTTTTACAACGACGGCCAGCTGTCGTAGTGCTATCACTTATCTCGATGGTGAGCAAGGGGTCCTCCTTCACAGAGGCTATCCAATTGAGCAACTAGCAAATGAAAGTTCTTTCTTAGAAGTTTCTTATCTTCTTCTTCATGGTGAGTTGCCAACAGCAACAGAATTCGTTGAATACGAAAATCAAATTAAGAACTACAACAATGTACATGAGCATCTAATGCGCTTCTTCAACGGTTATCGCTATGATGCACATCCGATGTCAATCATGGTTGGTGTCACTGGCGCAATGGCTTCTTTCTACCATGAAACGACGAATGTTAAGAACTCTGAGGACAGAATGAGAATCGCGCATCGTTTGATTGCGAAGATGCCTAACATTGGTTCTAAAGTATACAAACATGGCATTGGTGAACCTTTCATCTACCCTGATAATTCTTTAGGTTATATTGAGAACCTCATGAACATGATGTTTGCGGTTCCTTCACAACCGTTCGAGCTTCATCCCAAAGCGGTTGCGGCACTCGACCAATTGATGATTTTACATGCTGATCACGAACAAAATGCGAGTACTTCAACAGTCCGCTTGGCTGGTAGTTCTGAAGCAAATCCATTGGCTGCTATCTCTGCGGGTATTTCTACACTTTGGGGTAAAGCTCATGGTGGTGCAAACGAAGCTGTTTTGGAAATGCTTGAAGAAATCGGTGATGTTAAGAATATTCCTAAATTCATCGCTCGTGCGAAAGATAAAGAAGACAGCTATCGCTTAATGGGTTTTGGTCATCGAGTTTATAAAAACTTTGATCCACGTGCTACGATTATCAGTAAAGCATGTCACGAAGTCCTTGATGACATGGATCAAAATTCAGAATTACGTCCATTGATGCAAATCGCTATGGAATTAGAGAAAATTGCACTGGAAGACGAATACTTCATCCAACGCAAACTCTATCCAAACGTTGATTTTTACTCAGGAATTATTCTTCGTGCCTTGAGTATCCCAACAAACATGTTCACTGTATTTTTCGCAATGGCGCGTTCGGCAGGCTGGATCGCTAACTGGTTAGAAATGATGGAAGATCCAGATTTCCGTATTGGTCGTCCTCGCCAGTTGTACATCGGCTCTGAAAGACGTGATTATGTTGCGATGGACAAACGTGGCTAAAGCTTTCCGAACTTATTCGAACCGCATTAACAAAGTGACAGTTTGCTCGACAGTCTCTGTCAGCACATAAGCTGTTTAGTGAATGGGTGCTCCATTTTAGTGGAGTACCTTTTTTTTGAAATCTTCAACTTAAACAAATGGTGAATTGACGATGAAAACCCCCGTTCATGTAGCTGTAACTGGCGCCGCTGGTCAAATAGCTTATTCAATTTTATTCCGTATCGCATCAGGCGAGATGCTGGGTCCAGATCAGCCTATTGTACTGAGATGCTTGGAAATCACTCCAGCTATGCAGGCACTTGAAGGTGTCGCCATGGAAATTGATGATTGTGCATTCCCGTTAGTGGAAAGTATTGTTTTAACTGATGATCCAAACGAAGCATTTAAAGGTGTTGATTTTGGTATGTTGATCGGTGCAAGACCACGTGGGCCAGGTATGGAGCGTAGTGATCTTCTTGAAGCCAATGGTGGTATTTTTAAAGTTCAAGGCGAAGCTCTGAACAAAAATGCAAATGAGAATGCTCGAATTGTTGTGGTTGGTAATCCTGCGAACACCAATGCTCACACAGCAATGCGTTTTGCGCCGGATCTAAATTCGCGCAACTTCACTGCCTTAACTCGACTGGATCATAATCGCGCGTTGTCACAACTTGCTGCTAAAACAGGCACATCTACGCGTGATATCGAACGTATGACTATTTGGGGAAATCATTCAACGACTCAATACCCTGATGTCAGCCAAGCAACCGTTGCTGGTAAAGCAGCTACTGATCTTGTTGAGCACGATTGGTACGCTGACGAGTACATTCCTCGCGTAGCAAAACGTGGTGCCGAAATTATCGCTGCTCGCGGCGCTTCAAGTGCAGCCTCTGCTGCAAATGGTGCGATTGAGCACATCCGCGATTGGGTTCTTGGTACGCCAGGTGATGACTGGACAAGCATGGCGATTCCTAGTGATGGTAGCTACGGAATTCCTGAAGGCTTGATGTATTCATTCCCTGTTCGTTGTAAAGATGGCGAATATGAAGTCGTACAAGGTCTAGAGATCAGTGATTTCAGCCGAGCGAAAATGGATATTACCCAGAAAGAACTGGAAGAAGAACGTAATGCGGTGAAAGCACTCGTCGGTTAATCACTTCCTGAAGCTCAACGAGGGTTTATAACTTAAACCCTCGTTGATTGACAATATGTAATACTTTTTGGAACGGATTTCTACTAAAACAAGTTCTTCACCTTAATCTCCCAGAAGTTAATCTCTAAGCGTTATCACCTTCCAACCACGTTTTTCAGCTTCTTTTCGAAGCGCATCGTCAGGATCAACCGCGACAGGGTTTTCAACGTGTTCCAATAATGGAATATCATTACGAGAATCACTATAAAACCAGCTACCCTCCAAAGAATGATCACGATCTTTTAACCAAGCTGCCAAGCGTGTGACCTTACCTTCAGCAAAAGAAGGAACACCTTCCACACGGCCGGTGTAACGGCCATCAATGATCTCTGGATCCGTCGCGATCAGTTCATCAATACCGAACATTTTTGCTATGGGCTCGGTTATAAAGCGATTGGTTGCTGTTATAATCAATAACTGATGACCTTGCTGCCGATGGTGATCAACCAGAGCGAGAGCTTTGGGTAATAAAATGGGTTCAATCAATTCGGCAAGGTAACCTCTTCGCCATGTTTCTAATGTCTGCATACCATGTTGACTCAAGATTTCTAGTTGAAAACTCAAGAAATCCATAATATCCAACTTGCCATCAAGATAGTCTTGATAATAGTCTGCATGTCGTTGGGCGTGCTCCTCTGCATCGACAATGCCTTTAGAGCAGAGGTAATCACCCCATGAAGTGTCACTGTCACCGCCGATGAGAGTGTTGTCTAGATCAAATATTGCAAGTGTCATAGTTTTTTAGTTGCCCTTTGGTACGAAGTTTGAAAGAATTATCTATATGATAGATCGAGATGGATTCAGAGCAAACGTTGGAATCATTCTGACCAATGATAATGCCGATGTTTTTTGGGCGCGCCGGATAGGTGGCGCAGATGCTTGGCAGTTTCCTCAAGGCGGTATTAAACGTGATGAAACACCAGAAATGGCGATGTATCGTGAGCTGACCGAAGAGGTGGGGCTTGGTGCAGAACATGTTGATCTGGTGGGCTGTACGCAAAAATGGTTGCGCTATCGATTGCCTAAACGTTATATTCGTCATCATCAAAAACCTTTGTGTATTGGCCAAAAACAAATTTGGTTTGTATTAAAGCTGATCACTGAAGAATCCAATGTTGATCTTGGCTTGGCTAACAAACCTGAGTTTGATGAATGGCAGTGGGTTGATTATTGGCGTCCTTTGGATGAGATTGTATCCTTTAAAAAGAATGTCTATCGCAAGGCGTTAATGGAGTTAGCTCCGCTCGTATTACCAAACTCTAAATAATAGCTAGGACTTTAATAGTTTCTTCTAAAAAACTATTTTAACTTATTTAGACTTTAAGGCCATCAGTTCAGGCAGTAGTTTTTGTGCACTTTTCTGCGAAGCTTTGCGCAAGAAAAAGCGTCTAAAGTTTGGGTCTAGATTCATCTTCGTCAAATTAGCATCAATTTCGGCAAGTGTCGTTTTACATGTTTCCATCGCGACATCTGCAACTTTACGAAAGTCTTCGTACTTATCTAAATTCACTTTAGCCTCTTTTTTCAGACATTCATCATATTTTCCACGACTCAGAATCATATATCTATGTTCTGCATCAGATAGCTCTGAAGGATAGCGATAAGTAGGTTCTGTATCTTCTACGGCCATCACTTGAAGGCTGACAATAGAAAGAAGGGTGATCAATAGTTTCATAGTTTATTCCACAAAGTTTACGATTTGAATTTCCCAAGATTGCTTGCGACCATCAACTTCCGTACAGCCGAGCTTAACAGGCTCTGCACCGGGTTCAAGGACCCCTATGGTGAGTCCTGCTTGGCGTTTGCCTGCAAACATACGATTAAAACGATATTTAATTTTCTTATCATTGTGATTGTTTTTAACGACTTGAAGCTTTCCACCACTGCTTAGGTTTTGACACCGTCCATCAGGCTGAGAAATGAACTCTATGTACTGACTGGGATCCTTTTCCATAGAGGATGAGTCAAGTTTAGCTGCTTGATCACAAGGTGTGCTGAATGCGGTCAGCGGAAATAAGCTTACCAATATTGCATTTAAACCGAGTCGCTTAGTTATAGTTTTCATGTATAGATAATAGTCAATCGGGCACTCGTTGTACAACAGACGTCCCAAAGGACAGCTTCTAACTCGATAAGACTTAAAGTCTATGAACTAGTTCAGCGAGCGGTTGCAGTAAAAGTTGCTCTTCGTGGTGCAGGTAATCCTTCACAGGTTTTACTGGGCTCGTTAGGATCAAGAAACTCGGGAAGCGAGTGAAACGGCATCCAGTCAGTAGTACGTTGTTCTTCTATGGTTGTGGTGGTGACATCAACAAGTTTGATATTACTAAAACCGCAACGCTTTAACCAAGTCTCAAGCGTTGGACAGCTAGGCAAGAACCAAACATTACGCATTTGTGCGTAGCGATCTTCTGGTAATAAGGTGTGTCCTTCTTCACCATCAACAATTAAGGTTTCCAACACCAACTCGCCTCCCGGCTTTAAGCAAGCCAGAAGCTCATAGAGGTGATCAATTGGCGAACGGCGGTGATATAGAACACCCATTGAGAACACCGTATCAAAGGCTTTTGACTGTGGAGGAACATGCTCAATACCTAACGGCAGTACATCCACCGGAATATTACCGAGAAAGTGCTTTAAAACCTGAAATTGCATAACACTGAGTATGCCCGGATCAATCCCGATCACACGTTCTGCGCCAGCGCCAAGCATACGAAGACAGTGGTAACCATTACCGCAACCAACATCTAATACCAGACGATGTTCTAGTGGTTGAATGTGATCGATGATACGGTCCCATTTCCAGTCCGACCGCCACTCGGTATTGATCTCAACTCCAAATAGATCGTAAGGTCCTTTGCGCCAAGGAGTGAAGTTTCTTAATAAGTTTTCTAACTCGGCTTGTGCTTGTATTTTGCTACCGATTTGAATAGCAGCGCGATCAAGGTTAATCCTATCGGGTTTGATTGGGGAGAGTTGATCAAAGGCCGCTAACCATTTGGATAAATTACCATTTTTAGTTGGATCGAGCTTATCGGCGACGATCGACGGGATGGTATCCAACCAGTTTTCTAGATCAGAGTCTTCGAGATACTGATAAAAACAATCAAGATTAACCATGATCTATTTGAGCGCGATTAAAGAGGCAAAATTAAAATATTGAAACCAAACTTCAGCACTTTGAAAACCTGCTGACTCCAGCCGTTGCTTATGTGTGACTAGTGTTTCTGGAATTAAAACATTCTCTAAAGAAGTGCGTTTTTGAGCCACCTCTAATTCAGAATAACCATTGTCTATTTTGAAAAGTTCATGCATTTCGATGTGCAATTCATGTTGTTGAGGATCTTGATAGACCAATTTTTCAGACAAGATTAAAATGCCACCAGGCAGTAAGCCGTCGTAGATCTTTTTCAAGAGTGGCCCACGATCGTCAACAGGGATAAATTGTAATGTGAAATTCAGCACAACCACCGAAGCATTGGTGATCTCAACGTTACGTATATCAGCACAGACTAGATCAACCTGAATTAGGTTCTCTTTATCCTGCTTAAGTTGTTTTTGAAAACCATCGAGCATCGGCTGTGAATTATCCACCGAGATAATGCGGCAACCTTGATGTTGAATATGGCTACGCATGGCGTAAGTTGCGGCCCCCAAAGAGCAACCGAGGTCATAACAGTGGCTATTCGTTTGTGAAAACTTGTCTGCTAACAGGCCAATTGCGGATATAATAGTTTGATAACCGGGCACTGATCGTTCGATCATGTCAGGAAAAACTTTGACCACACGGTCATTGAAAGTGAAGCCAGAGACATCACCGAGTGGTTGAGTATAAATTGTATCGCGAGTCATTATTATGAAACAGAGTGATCTCTGGATCCCGAAGTATTGGAAACATTCCCCCATGTTCGCTGATCAACAGCAATCGATCGGCGCTAAGGCATGGGACGCATGGCCGGATTGTAATGAACTAAACCTTTTGATGCCAGAAGGACATAAAACTTTATCTGGACACATGGCTCAATTTTATCCTCAATCTGATCTTGGGGAAGATGCTAGCTACTATGAAGAGCACATTTTCGCTTCTGGTCAGATCCCGACGCGAGCGGAAAACTGGCATGATTATTTTAATGCCATGATCTGGTTACATTTCCCTCATATTAAATCCGCCATCAATGCATTACATGTTGGTGAAATAGAACAACAGCAAGAAAAGCAAAACCGAACGAGAAAGCGCGACGCTCTGACCTTGTTTGATGAGACAGGCATCATCTTTGTTAGCAGTGAACCGTCAAGTATCGAAGCCTTAAAAAATCACGAATGGGAAAGCTTATTTGTGGACAGAAGAAGTGATTGGTGGCGATCAATTTCTGTATATATCTTTGGTCATGGTTTGTTTGAAAAAGCCTTATCGCCTTACATCGGCATGACAGCGAATGCCTTTTCAATGGAGGTTGATGTCGATTTTTTTAGTCAAGATCGTCATTCCCAAATACAAGCACTTGATCTACTCATCGCAAAGGAGCTAGAACAAGGTGCTCTAGAAACGCCATCCAACTTATCACCATTACCTGTGCTCGGAGTTCCTAACTGGTATCAAGATAATAACGATACTGAGTTTTATAAGAATAAAAATTATTTCAGACCCAAAAAGAAATGAAAAAAACGTTATTGATCAGAATATTTTAACTAAAGATATTTTTATCGTTTATCTGTTGATCGCACTGATGAGGCTTTTGGAATTACAAAATAATATTCTGTTGTCTTTTTGATATTCATACAGGATTAAACTTCTTTGAAAACACCTGCTTGAACAAACATTTGACCAAAGATTGAATGCTCGATATCAATTCGGATTCTAAATTGAGATGGCCCTTCATTCACATGGGTTAAATACGTTTTTCCTGGGGAAAAAATATCAGGAATGGGAATTCGAAAAAATCCAATATCCCAAAAATAACCATCACTCTTAAAGTGAAGGTTGGCATCCTTAACAAAGACAATTAACTTCATCCCTAAGCCAGAGCCTACATATTCCAGAACTTCACCTTTGGGACTCTGCTTCATGAATGATGTGAATTTAATGGGCTCGCTATTGGGCAGTTCATAGATACGTTCTTTATAAATATTTGAACAATTTGGCTTTGTATAAACTTGTATTTGAACTGGAAAGTTAAACTCACTACGTGGGATAAGAGCACCTTTGATCAGAGGGCGAGTAATATGGGCTAATAACCAGCCCCAACGAGAACAACTGAGCTCTTCAAGAATGCCTGTATAAAGTAATGGATGCCCAACTTCGGGATTCTTTTCAAATCTTTTTTGAATATCTGGGTGAAGTTTGCTCCATTCATCACCTAGTATTTTTTTAAAAAGTTCTCCTTCGGATAAATATTGTTCTATCATTGTTCAGCTCTTAAAAAATTATCTACGCCTAGAGAGTATCTATATTAGTGAAAGAAATATACTCGTTTTTACCTAGAGTGTTGATCGCTAGTTTGATTGGTAGGCGGTTTTTTCTGCGCTAGAGTAAACATGTAAGCGAGCATGATAAAAAGCTTTTGTTCATCAAGCTAAGGTACAGTTTCTCTAGTAGATAAAGGAGAAAGAATATTTCTGATAATTCGTAGTGGCTTGGTGTTAAATGCTATGAGCCTGTTCCGGCTAGTCATTATTGCTACAAAGTATTTTTTATGAGCAACATTAGATAGGAATAAATTCTGATTATAACCATTTGAGTTTAATGTATTTGTTAAAGTTTCTCTTCAAGAGGATTTCTCTCAGGCTTCTCAATCTGAACATTTGAACTTTTTGTCTTAATTATATCTTCCAACATTTTTTCAGTCACTGCCCCGCTGATCCGGTGGACTAATTTTCCATGTGGATTATAGATAAAGGTGAGAGGGATCATGTCTATATTCTGGCCGATAACTTTACTGGCCAGTTTTCGATCAACGAGAAGTAAAGGATAGTCAATGAAGTAATCTAAGGCGAAATCAGAAACAGACTGTTTTTTCGGAAAATTGAAACTCGGAAACTCTAATGTTAAACCTATCACCATAGCATCTTGTTTATGGTGTTTATTATGAAAACTAGTGAGGTCAAAAAGCTCCATCCTGCAATAAGGACAGCTAGTCCCCCAGACATTCACAATAAGCCACTTATTCTGATCGAAGTATTCACTAAGGCTATGCTGCTTGCCATCGAGTCCTTCCATTTGAAGATTTTCTGCATCGGATGTAACAGAGAAAGTTGCTTGAGAAAATAGCAAGAGGCAGGCATAGAAAGTTGTGTGAAAGTATAGGGTCATATTATTAACTACCGTTTATGTTCATTTACTCGGTGCTCAAAATCCGCTTGCCAGCTTTCCGCGCACCGGTTTTCATATTTTCTGCTCTTGCTAGTAAATTTCGCAGCTTGAAGAGCCTCAGTCAGGAGGCATTTTTTCAAAGCTTTGGATAGTCTCATCCATAATGTCCCAATCAGATTGTTGACTACTGTAAACAATAAAATCAGCTTTAAACCAATCATTGTTATCGAGGAAACCCATTGCGATACCGGTAATTTCAGGACTAATATTCTTTATACTAAACAAACGACTTCCACAGTTAGGACAGAAGTGTCGAGAGTTCACATTTCCCGTATCTGTTATGGAGTCATAAGAGAAAGTCTCCCCTACAATCTCGACACTTTCCGTCGGAAAGAAAGCATTTGAACAGTGCCCAGTTCCAGTCGATTTTCTACAGTCTTGACAATGGCACTGGGCCATACGAACGGGTTTCTCTGTAATCGAACATTTTACATTTCCGCATAGACAGCTACCTGTTGCAAAGACTTGATTTGCCATCGTAAACTCCTAATCAAATTGATTTATGAGTGTTTGAGTATACGACTAGTTTCCTTTGCATGCGATTATGAATACGGATTTTTACTGAGCAGCCAACTTTTTTCTAGCATAATAGACCTTGCTTATAGGCAAAGTGCTGTAAAGATCCCGGCGGATCCAGATTATGCCAATGGCGTACTTTGAACTTGGAACCGCCCTTTATATTGAGCCGTTTTATAATCAAAAAAGAAGACATTACCAATTAGGAAATATTTTACCGGTGGGATCTGAAAAGAATTTACTAAAAAGCACCTAAACAAGGCTCCAAGTTTAGTTGAATACTACAAAGTAGCTGGTAGGATTCTTATGTCTTACTTTATTGTGTTTTTTTTGTGCTTATTTTTACAAGGCTTGCTATTCAAAAATCTTTGGAGCTGTTCTAGCTAACTTAGAACAGCTCTATATATTTTACAAGGTAACAAGGTTTTAATAGAAGTCAGTGATTTGATTATTATCGTTTTGTCACTGAAGAAGCGTCAGCTATCTTGCCACGGTCTTTCCATTCACACAGATCATAGATACAACACTCCGCACATTTCGGTTTTCGAGCAATGCAGGTATAACGCCCATGTAGGATCAACCAATGGTGCGCATCAATAATAAACTCGTCGGGTATAAACTTGATCAGTTTTTTTTCAACTTCAATAACATTCTTACCGGGTGCTATCTTGGTGCGGTTCGAAACACGAAAGATATGTGTGTCAACCGCCATTGTCGGGTGACCAAAAGCTGTGTTGAGAACAACATTAGCAGTTTTTCGACCGACACCAGGTAGGGCTTCTAAGGCTTCTCTATTTTCAGGAACTTCACTGTGGTGTAAGTCTATTAACATACGACAAGTTTTGATGACGTTCTCTGCTTTAGTGTTAAATAGGCCAATCGTTTTAATATATTCTTTGAGACCATCGACACCTAAGGCATAAATTTTCTCAGGCGTGTTGGCTATCTTATAGAGCTTCTTGGTGGCCTTATTGACGCCAATATCTGTAGCTTGGGCCGAGAGCACGACGGCGATCAATAATTCAAAGGGAGAGTTATAGACCAGCTCAGTTTTTGGGTTTGGGTTCAGTGCACGTAAACGCTGAAATATTTCTGTACGTTTTTGTTTGTTCATTTTTCGATTTTATAAAGAAAGTCCATCGCAGAGATTGTCCCTGACTCGGCTTCCATAGACCAGCGTTTGGAGAAGTTATAACGTAGTTTTAATTGTGTCGCGGCCTCAAATAAGCCGACAGCATAACTAACATAGAGTTTTGGTGTTAAATATTGACCAATCTGTAAAGCTGCATCTTCCTTGCTATCACCACTTAAAGCAAACTCATCCAAACCTAACCCTTGTCCGATTTTTTGTGTCAGCATTGCACCGCCTTTAAACCCCAATGATGAGGCTGCGCCGACCAGAACATTACCATCGCCAGAAGTGGCTTCGCTCAAGGGTTTTCCAAGCATGATATAGGATAGGATATTATCTTGATTCATGGTCGGTTTAGAAAACAATTCAAGTTCAGGTGATGTTGCTGGCCCAGTGACATAGATCCCTGCGGTAATATCTTCTATTTGTCGAGTTACTTTTAGATCAAGGCTGGGTGAATCAATCGGGCCACCAGCAAAAACGATGTGTCCTTTATCGATGGTTAACTTCTGTCCATAGGCAGAATATTTTCCATCATAAACCGTTATTTTCCCTGTGCCTTTTGTTGGTTTGTTTGGTCGGCTCACAGCCAGTAAGTTACCTTTTAATGAGCCTGTGAAACCAGAAGAGACGAGTGAGATCTTATCGCCAAGAATAACTTTAACTTTACTGCTGATTTGCAATGCAGAAGGTTTTTTATCATCAAGCAGTTCAGGCTTATTTGGATCAGCAATAATGACTACATCACTGGATAGCGGTACAGAACTTTCCATCCCTACAGGCTCTAGTTTTGCCTCAGGAATGCTCACTTCACCCTCAATATTTACATTGTTTTTTTGTTTCTCAATTTTAATTTTTGGTGAAGCCAACACCCATGCCTCGGGCAAATTAACTAATTCGAAACGCTTGCCTATAATTTCAGCTTTGATCGGAAAGCCATCTTCAGCCTGTCCAACGCTACCCGTTAAACTTAACTGTCCTTCTCCAGATTGAACTTGACCTTTAAAGGCAATAGTTTTATTCGCTTGGCTAATCGCATTGAGCTTTATTTGTTTTAAGTGAATACCAGCACTGGGTAGAAAAAACTCTGCTGTTAGATCGGTATGGCCTTCGATTTTTGGTTTGCTGACGGTTCCTGAAAGTTTGAGGTCAACATCTAAATTACCTTTTAATTGCTCAAGCTCATGAGTTAAGTTTTGAACAAAAGCTAAGTCATCAACCTTGGTCGTTAGTTGACCTTGAATGATGAGTTTATTGAAATCAACCGTAGCAGGATCAAACGCTTGTGTTTTTAGAGTCGCTTTAATAGGACTGGCTGTGGGGTGTTTTAGATCAAATAAAAGCTCGGCTTCCGCGCCTTTCTCATTAAACACCAGTTGTAAATTGACCTTGTCGTATTCAAAGTTTGAGAGTTCGCCTGCATCTTTTAGTTTAATAGAACCAGCCGGACCATCTAGGTTTAAATTCGCACGAATGTTTTTATTGCCAGTGCCGGATACGTTTAACTGATAAGCGACGGTGCTATCAAGTACAAGACCTTCGGGTAAAAATGGTTTTAGGGTAGCAAGAGGCAGTTGTTTCAGATCTGAGCTTGCTTGCCATAGGCCACTTTCCTTCCATTGGGCCGCTAGACAAAGTGTTGCTTGTTTTTGTAAAAGGCAAAATTTTTCCAAGTTTGCTTGTTGTTTTGAAAGGAGCAGGGATTGCGGCTGTTCTAACTGCCAATGACCAATTTGTTTTTCCTCTAAGGACAATTCTTGAAGGATTCCTAGCCACTGTTGTTCTTTTAGCCCACCCTCACCGACTAGATGTAACTTGCCTTGCTTAGAGTTAACATCGGCATTTATCGAGTGAGCCGACATAGAGCCTGTGCTGCTGAGGTCTAGTGTGTCGATCAGGTTTTTACCGAATTCAATTTCAGTAGAATTTAGTTTTATATCAAATCCCTTTGACGATTTTTCTTCTAGCTGGGCTAAATCGACTTGTACGTGTGACGATAATTGACCTATTTTTAAATTGGGTATAGTGAGCTTATTGGCTTCAATTTCCGCATCAATAATAGGTTGTTTTTGAGGACCTTTTACTTTGCCATGGGCGACAATTTGGCCGCTGGCATCAGGATAAAGTTCTGCCAGATTTTGAGAGTTTAAATCCCAGATAAGGTCAAGTTGCTCTCCTGCCTGTCCAGATACTTGTAATTTAGATTCGCCAGAAGTTACGATCAGTTGTTTTAGATCTAATAAGTTGTTGATTAATTTCAGATCCGTTTTTGCATGAAAAGCATAGTCGCGAAGCATGCCATTGATCTGTGTATTAGTTATCGAAATATTCAGCTGATTACTCAGCTTAGAACCAACGATTTTGGACGTTATATTCAACTGCCCCGGCCAATCTTTTTGTAACCGTTGAGGGTTAAGTGATGAACCTTTTAAGTCGATATCCCAAACGATCGCTTCACTCATTGTCAGCTGTCCAGTCAGATCAATACGGCCATCAAGCAGATTAGAAGCTAATGACTCAATGACAAAGGTGTTTTTATCGTCTTGGCTATAACCATGCCCTTTAAGGTTTAAGTCAACATCACCAACTTGTTGATGGTTAAAGCCCGCGGCAAGTTTTAGTTGGAAATCATCAGGCTTACCGACGATTTGAAGCTCACCCTGAGCAGAGCTTGCTAGCGGATCGCCTGATAGTGGCCATTGCAGCTTTTGCCAGTTGCCATGCAGATTTATATCTGGATTATTTTCCAAGTTTATATTGCCGGACAGATCAATTTTTGCAGCCGTATTCTTTGAAATTATTTCCAACTGATTGATATTGAGATCAGTCGGTAGCGATTGATCGATATCTAAAGCTCCACTCCAATCTCCAAACTCTTTTGAGTTGATCGAGTAATTTCCCGTCAGATGAATGTCTTTTAAGTTACCTTCTGCATGAAGTTGTGTAGCAATAATTACGGCAGGAAGGCTAGGCTTTATTTGTTGCAGTTGTAGTGCATCAAATTTCACATCAGCTAACCAATTTAATTTAGATAATGGATTGTTTAATTGGATATTTAAGTCAAGGTTTGCAGGCTCGAGAAGTTGCTGTGTAATGATCACGTTTTGCAGATCGCCTGAAATGGTTCCCATTCCTTTTATCGTGGGTTGATCAGGCACTTGTGCTGACCAGTCAAGATCGAAATTAAGCGGGTATTTATTTTTCGGCTGTAATTTTCCTGATAAATTTAACTCGGCTTCTGGAACCTTCGCTTGTGCGCGTTGAAGCTTGATACCTTCATTATCCGCATGTAAGGCAAAAGATAGTAAATCCAATAACAGCGGTTTTTCACTTTCTGCTGTATGGTATTCAGCATGTGATAGTAGAAAATCATTGATGCTGATTGATATAGGTAATTCTATATCTTGCAGTTCAACAGGAGCAGGTTCTTCGGTTGGTTTCGGACGACGGTCATCGATCAATAAACCTGAAATTTTTAATTGGTCAATGAGCAATTCTTTTTGTAAAAGTTTCGAGAATTGCCAGCTGAAGTCTAACGCATCGATCTTGATGTCTAGATCAGGCATATAAATTTCAAGTTTTTTAAAGTGCAACGCATCGGCTAGACCACCTTGAATACTTTCTGCTCTAATCTGTTCAGGATATTTTTTCGTCAAGAAATTCCAAACGGTTCTTGTTCCTGCTTCAGAACCAATAAAAAGTAGCCCAGCAATTAAGAGTAGGATTATAAATGATATAAATACAAATAAGCGTCGTAAGATCATAGATCGGGTCCTATTACGATATGTAGTCTGATAGGTCGGTCAGGATCAGAAACACCCATCGCGAGATCAACACGGATCAGGCCTACAGGTGACAACCAGCGAACGCCGAAGCCTGCACCATATTCAAATTCATCACCAAACGTATTGAAGGCATTACCTGCATCGACGAAGCCTGCAATTGACCATTTATCCTTGATTTTATGTTCGTATTCCAAACTGCTCACGAGTAAAAACTTCCCTCCGATAACGTTACCTCGATCATCCGTAGGCCCTAGATCTTCATATTCAAAGCCACGAATGGTATTGTCGCCTCCGGTGAAGTAGCGTAATGAGGTGGGTAATAAATTAAAATCAGAAACCTCGGTGAGTCCTATATTCCCACGAGTAATAAAACGTCCTTTATCCCAAAAAGATCGAATGTATTTTCCATTCAAACCTACTTGAAAAAAAGAAAAGTCAGACAGGATCGTTTCAACAGCCCCTCGCATATTTAATCCTAGACGGTAGCCATTATTGGTATATGTTGTGTTGTCTGTTTTAGTTTTGCTCCAGCCTATGGAAGGGATTAATGATTTGGATGTTTCTTCAGTATTGCTAACTTCAAAATTTTCTAACAGATAATTGATGCTAGCAGTTTCATCCCAACCCCAACGTTTCTGTCGGTGATTGATGCCGATCTGCGCGGCATTACTTTTACTGGTGTCGGTGTCTTCTCTGGACAACGAAGCATTAAAACCTAGCTCTGCACCTTTTTTGCGAAAATTCGGAACAGTGTAATGACTCGATAAAGAGCTCAATGTTGGTGATATTTTTGCGTCAGCTCCCATGCGATGACCTTGGCTGTTATATCGGTTACTCCACCCGAGTTTTAATCTTGGTCCTGTATCAGTACCAAAGCCAACTCCAGCAGTGTAACGGTTACGTTTTTGTTCAACCAAGTGGACTTGAACAGGAATTGTTTTATTGTTTATTTCGTTATGTAAAGGCTGAACTTCAACCTCACTGAAATAATCCGTATTCGCAAGATTTTGTTGGAATGTGATCAGCTGACTATTGAGGTACGGATCACCTTCTTCAAACGATTGTGAGTTTTGTAATTCGTCCTGACGAACGGGGGAGTCAGAGTATCTAATTTCACCATAATGATAACGAACACCGCTATTAAAATGTAATGTTATATTGGCCTCATAGTTGGCGAGATCAACTTCAACCTTATTACTTGTAAACTCAGCATCCAAATATCCGCGTATGGCGGCAAGGCGTAATAGATCTTTTTTAGTTGATTCGTACTTACCATGATGCAGAGGTGCATTTTTTTGCAGGGTTAAATTAGGTATTAGTTGATCAAAGGCTTCATCACTTGCTGCGTCACCTTTGATTTGAATATCCATTATAGTGACTTTGATCGGCACACCTAAATTGATCTTATATTCCGCTGTCCAAACACCTTTAGTATGGGTTAGATCTGAGTGAATGACCGGGCGGTAATAACCCAATGCTTGCAGTGAAAGCTTGATCTCTTCTTGGGCTTTACTATGTAGTTTTTTTATACGGCTGACACTCAAACGAGGATGATCTTTTTGTTTTTGTAGGCTGATGGAGCTGAGAATATTTTTCTCGACATCATCCGTCACGCCGTCGAAAATGATGGACACATTCTCAGCAGCTTTTAAAGATAAGCTGACTAGTAGAAAAAAAGTTAAAAGTAAAAGTTTTTTGGATAACATAAGAAAGCTAATAAAAATAAATAATGATTGGAAATTTCCTAAACTAACGTTTAGGTTCAGATATAGTGTTTGTTTGGAGTAAACCAGCCGCAGCGATCAACAAACCAAGAAGAATAAACCCTCCAGCGGGTAAAGAAGCCAATGTAAAACCTTGATTGTTTTTGATCAACTGCAGCCCAACGTGTTCGATATTTCCTGTTATCAAATACATGTCTTTCAGTAAGCTTCCATAACCAATGAGTTCTCTAATAGCGCCTAACAGAAACAGCGCGAAGATGACTGCAAAACTCTGCAAGGCAGCATCTTTAAAGCTGGACATTACAGTATTTCGTGCTGCAAAGACCAGCGTTCGATCAATGATTAAGCAGTTGGTTGCAACAATAGGCAAATATAGACCTAGGGCGGTACGTAGGTCAGGCAGGCAAGCCTGCATGAGTAGTTCAATAATCGTAACGATCGTCGCTGAGAATAATACATAGCAGCCAAGGGCGGCGGGAGGGGGAATGAGATCTCGCGTTGCCGAGACCAATATTGACGTCATAACCATAACGATAAAAAAAATAATACTTATCGATAGGCTTAAGGTCAGCGTATAAGAAATAGCTAACATTGGACTTAAGCCGATCAAGCGGATTAACAGCGGATTTTTATGTAAAAGAGTTTCTAAATAAGGTTCTTTGAAGGCACTATTTTCATTCATTTTTTTCTTTCCAAAACAGCGACCTTTCCCGTTGGTACAAATAGATACATTTTTTGATCGCTTGTGTGACGGCATACGAGCTGACGCTAGCGCCGGAGATCTGATCAACAGTCATGTTTTGCTCAAAATCTATTGCCGATTTTCCAGTAAAGCCTTTTAACCAGTCAGTATTATCTTGGTGAATCATATCACCAAAGCCTACTGATTCATGATGGTCAAGAATTTTTACTCTTAGAATTTTCCCTTCCCAGTCGAGGCTGATGGCTAGTTTGATCGCGCCATTGTAACCATCAGGCGCTGTCGGCGTGATGACAAGCCCAATGGGTTTGAGAGCTAATTCTGACTTAGAAATCCTTGCTCTAAAAACGGGGACTGACTCACTAGTACCTAGATCGCCCAACGCATGTAACTTTATGCTGTCAGAAACCAGATCGTTGGAGTGCTTTAACGGCATCATGCTTTCGATCATTTTACGATATTTTTTTATGTTTACTTGTGTAATGGGTTGTTCGGTTATTTTTACAAAAAAAACGATGATACTCATTGATGACAATAAACTGATCAGAAAAGTTATGAATAACGATTTTTTTGAGAAATTCATACGGGTGCTTTGGGGCGTGTGAAGAAGTCAAGTAGGGGAACTGTTGCATTCATCATAAGGACGGCGAAAGCAACACCTTCTGGATAATTTCCCCAAGTACGAATGCCATATATGACGAGTCCGATCAGGCAGCCGTAAATAAACCGGCCTTTAGCTGTCACCGGTGAAGTCACTGGATCTGTCGAGACGAAAAAAGCACAGAGCATCGTCGCACCACCAAATAGGTTAAAAAATGCCCCTGTATAGACATCACTATCGATAGTATGGAACAAGCTTGCAGTGATCAATATTCCGGTTAAAACGCCCAGTGGGATTTGCCAGCGAATAACTTTTTGATGAATTAAAACCAGCCCTCCCATTAAAAAAGCAAGGTTAATCCATTCGTGGCCACTGGCTCCGAGCAAACCAAAAACCGCTGCATTATCCATTTCGGAAATCATTTGGGATAGGCGTAAGCTAGTTTGTAAATGATCGAATGGTGTTGCCCCAGCGAGACCATCAAGATCGAGTTGCCACTGGTTCATTTCCGTAGGAAAGCTTAAAAGTAACGCGACAACGCCGACCATAGCCGGGTTAAAGACATTATTCCCGGTACCGCCGTAAGCATACTTTCCGATAGCGATGGCAAAAAATATTCCAAACAACAATATCCACCAAGGAATTGACGCCGGTAGTGATAGCGCAAAAATGATCGCCATAACGGCTCCGCTACCTTCAAAAGGAAAGTCTTTTACGGAGTGACCTCGGAAGTGGTGCAAAACAAGCTCTATCAACAGTCCGAAGAAGATCGCTAAGATGATGTTTGACAACATACCGAAGCCAAAAAAGAAGAGGCTAGAGAAGATGCCTGGGCCGAGAGCAAGGCAAACAATGAGCATGGATCTTTGCACAGAAGGCGTGACTAACCAGTAATCTTTGAGCTGTAAGACTTGAGGCAATTTTTTTGACGCTTTTTGCATGAGTAAAATGTACCATTTTTTTGCAGCTTTAAGGACTACTGAGATAGAATAGCGTTTATATTTTTATAACTTCTTGGGTTTATGAATCAAACGACAAATATAAAGAAGGATCGGTTAGAACACGATCTGGAACAGACTAGCCGAGTTAGGCGTGAGTGTGTGGGTGTTAAAGTAGGAAATGTAACGATAGGTGGTGATGCACCGGTTGTTGTTCAATCGATGACGAATACCGATACGGCGAATGCTCTGGCGACAGTCAAACAAGTACAGCAACTTGCCGCTGCCGGTTCTGAATTGGTTCGGATCACAGTAAACAATGAAGATGCAGCCAAGCAGGTCGGAAAAATCCGAGATATGCTTGATGCTTCTGGCTGTGATGTGCCGTTGGTTGGTGATTTCCACTATATCGGACATAAGCTACTTACTAAATATCCTGAGTGCGCTCAAGCCTTGGCAAAGTATCGGATTAACCCCGGTAACGTTGGTTTCGGCAAACGCAAAGATTCACAGTTTGGATCGATGATCGAAACAGCTATCGAATATGACAAACCCGTTCGTATTGGCGTGAACTGGGGGAGCCTTGATAGCGCACTAGTTACTAAAATGATGGATGACAATGCGAAGCTTCCTGAGCCACGTTCTCCAGAATATGTGACTCGTGAAGCACTGATAACGTCAGCCATTGACAATGCTTTGTTGGCAGAAAATATCGGCTTGCCTAGAGATAAAATAGTGTTGTCTTGTAAGGTTAGTGGTGTTCAAGAGCTAATTTCTGTTTATACCGAGCTGGCGACACGTTGTGATTATGCTCTGCATCTTGGTCTTACCGAAGCAGGAATGGGATCAAAGGGCATTGTTGCCTCCACCGCAGCGATGGGGATCCTGTTACAACAAGGTATTGGAGATACTATTCGTGTTTCTTTAACTCCAGAACCAAAGGGTGATCGTACGAAAGAGGTGGTTGTCGCCCAAGAAATTCTCCAAACCATGGGCATTCGATCATTCACGCCATTAGTGACTGCGTGCCCAGGTTGTGGACGAACGACAAGTACCTATTTCCAAGAGCTTGCAGAAAGTATTCAAACTTACGTTAGAACACAGATGCCGATTTGGGGTGAAACCTACGTGGGTGTTGAAGACATGAGTTTGGCCGTTATGGGCTGTGTTGTGAATGGTCCAGGTGAAAGTAAACAAGCAAACATTGGCATAAGTTTACCAGGCACTGGTGAGGCTCCGATTGCTCCGGTTTATATCGATGGTGAAAAAGTGGTTACTTTAAGGGGTGATAATATTGCAGAGGAGTTTAAAAGCATGGTTAATGATTATGTTGAAAATACTTACTCGTAACCTATTTCTCACCTCTTATTTACTCACATTGTCTTTTGGGGCTGTAGCTGCAGATTGGGTTTATATTGTGAAGCAAGGCGATAGCTTGTGGAGTCTTGCCGAAGATTACATGGTCGACGTGCGATATTGGCGTGATTTGCAGAAAATTAATAGGGTCACAGATACAAGCTCAATTCCTCCTGGCACTAAACTCAATATTCCTATTAAGTGGACGAAAAGAAATCCTTCCAATGCGCGTGTAACAAAAGTTTCTGGAAAAGTTTTTGTCATCGTTGCCAGTACGGGTAAAAGGAAAAAATTAAGCGCGCGGATGAAGCTTAAATCCGGAGATGAAATTATGACCGCGGCCGGAGCATCGGCAACATTGAAGTTCGGTGATGGTTCTATTTTGATTTTGGGCGAAAACAGTGAGCTGAGCATAGAGGCTTTAGAATTCTACGGTAATGAAGATGTTTTTAATTCGGAGTTAAAACTATGGAGAGGACAAACGGAAAACAAGATTAACCCATCTAAAAAACCGGGATCTCGTTTTAAAATACAAACTCCCTCGGCGGTAGCTGCCGTTCGTGGCACGGTTTATCGAGTGTCAGCGCCGAGCCAAGTGAGAACAACAACTGAAGTATTAGAAGGAAAGGTTCAATTAGCTAATGATGTAGGTGATATATTGGTGGCGGGAGGTTTTGGAACCGTTGCGAATAAAGGTGAACGACCTGCTACTCCAACTGCTTTGCTACCAGCTCCCGATCTCTCCTCACTTTCCGAAAGGTTTGAAAAATTTCCTCTACAACTCATCTTACCAGAGCTTAATAAAGGCCATTCTTATCGAGTTCAGATTGCGACTGATGCAAGTTTTGAACCTTTGGCCTTCAATGAAGTTTCAAAAAGACCTTCAGTAACGATCGCTGATCTGACTGATGGAGAATATTTCTTGAAGGTTCGTGGTATCGATGAAAACCAATTGGAAGGTTTTGATAGCACTCGTACTTTTGTTTTAAATGCGAAACCTGAAGCGCCGTTTTTAGTCCAGCCACAACATGATTCTGCCGCGGCGATCGGAGATAATACTTTTGTTTGGTCTCAGGATGAAGGAATAACAAATTACCGATTCCAGTTGGCCGATAACCCAGAATTTTCTCAACCACTGGTTGATCAAGACAGCAAGCAAAGTGCACAGCTAAAACTTACAGAGCCTTTATCCCCCGGAATTTGGTTCTGGCGTGTTGCTGCGGTTGATGCTATCGATGGCGCGGGCCCTTTTGGAGCCGTTACACAGTTTCGAGTTATGCAACCAGGGCCCGAGGCAGAACAAGCGGATCTTCGTGATGATGAAGTTACATTCCGCTGGTTAACGACCGAACCCGATAGACAGTATCGAGTACAGGTTGCTGCGGATAAAACGTTTGCTCATCTTCTGTTAGATAAAACAGTAATAGAACCTCATTGCAATATGCCTCGACCGACCAAGTCGGGCAAAATTTATATGCGAACAAAAGTGATTGAACCAGATGGTTTTGAAGGTTCATGGGGACGAACGCAAATGTTAGATATTCCAGATGTGGAAGTTGCTTGGAAGAAAGCATTACCTCTACTACCTTTATTACTTATCTTTCTATGAGTCAGAAACATAGATTTAAATTACCGATAACAAGCACGCCGCTGTTATGGGTGATGTTATTTTTATTTGCTGGAGTTTTGAATTATGGCGACCTAACCCAACGTGTGGATAATATCGTTTTTGATACCCACTTAGGGTTGTGGGCACGCCCAGCTTCTGAAGACATTATCTTAATCACTATCGATAACCGTAGCTTTGAACAGTTAGGACGTTGGCCTTGGCCACGAAGATACCATGCAAAACTATTAGACAAGCTCAAAGAGAGTCGATCTGTCGGACTCGATATGCTTTTCTCAGAGCCTGATGAAAGCGATCCTGATGGAGATAAGATCCTCGCGAATGCTATACAACGACATGGAAAAGTCGTTTTACCTGTAGCCCCTATTTTGATGTCAAAAGAGTTTGATACTTACGAGATAGAGGAGCTGCGTGAGCTAAGTTCCATTTCTTTGATCAGTAATGCTGCAGCAGGACTGGGACATGTGGATGTTGAGCTTGATGCTGATGGGATTAGTCGCAGTGTTTTTCTAAAAGCAGGCATAGGGCAGCCAGAGCGAAAAGCACTGCCGCTTGTGATGAGTAATATAGAGAGCAACCAGATATTCTCAGGTGAAAGGAACCATGGTTTAGCCTCTAACTCAGACGAACCTGCTTGGGTGAGAGATCATCGGATTATGTTGCCGCTTGCAAGCACTAAAAATCATTTTCAGAAAATTTCATTTGTCGATGCGATTAGCCCACGTTTTGATTCTACTGTATTTAAAGATAAGCAGATCTTAATTGGCATGGATGCTACTGGATTAGGTGATCGGATCCCTACTCCCGTATCTCGATCATCGTCTCCTATGTCAGGTGTTGAGTTTGAGGCTCAAATTCTCGATATTTTGCAGAAAGGCCTCAGCATTAAACCTTTGGATGATCATAAAAACTACTTACTAACATTACTTTTTATTGCCATCCTTCTTATTCTATTTAGCTTTTTTAACTCAGGACTTAATTGGTTAGCAACATTTTATGCCATGGCAGGGACACTTGTTGTTTGTCTGCTTCTTTCTCGAGTTGGTATTTTAGGTGAGCATTATTGGTTTAGACCTGGCCCCGCTCTTATCTCGTTATTTATCGGTTATATCTTATTGAACCGCCAACAAATGATGGCTTTTATTTCCTCATTAGTATACGAAAGAGAGCATGCAGAAACAGCGTTGAATACGGTGAGCGATGCGGTGATTATTACCGATAATGTTGGAAGGGTTGAGTTTATGAATCCGAATGCAGAGGCATTGACGGGCTACTTACTTAAGGATGCTCGAGGCCATACCTTGATAGAAATAATGGTGATACAGAGTATGGATGGTTTAACTTACCCCATAGATTTTGTTACAAAGAGCAAGGATACAAACTCTACGATAGAGCTTCCTGATAATCATTTTTTACGACAACGTAACGGCCATCTATTACCATTAAGGGCCAATGCTAGACCGTTTATCGAAGATGATAAAATTACAGGCGTTATTGTTGCGTTTGATGAGCTTCGACAAAATGAACAAAAACCTACAGCAGCAAATGTCATTGATGAACTGACTAAACTTCCAAACAAGTCTCTATTATTCGATCGTTTAGGCCATGCGATCTCTAATGCGAACCGTACTAAACGGTTGATCTCAGTTTTATATATAGACTTGGATGATTTTAATAAGGTGAATGATGCATTTGGAAGCGCAAATGGTGATGTTGCATTACAAGTTATCGCATCGAGACTCAGTAGTCGTGGTCGAACGGGAGATACGGTTGCAAGGGTTGGTGAAGATGAGTTTCTCGTAGTATTGGAAAATCTTGAAGATACGGAGTCTGTGGCATCCGTAGCAACTTCATTGCTTGAAGTGATCAAAGAGCCTTTTCTGCTCAATAATA
Organism: uncultured Pseudomonadota bacterium; assembly: GCA_913058255.1. Classification (GTDB taxonomy): domain Bacteria; phylum Pseudomonadota; class Gammaproteobacteria; order CAJXQU01; family CAJXQU01; genus CAJXQU01. The sequence continues at coordinate 82,723 of CAJXQU010000004.1, forward strand.
ATGAAGTGATTATGGGAGCTAGTATCGGTATTAGTATTTATCCGAAAGATGGAATGGATGCTAAGACCTTAAAAAATAATGCCTACACGGCTATGAAAGGCGTTAAGAAAAGTAGAGATCTGGACACTCCACGGTTTCGATTTTATTCACAAAAGATGAACAAGCGGGCTTTAGAGCGCTTGTTGTCAGAGAAAGATCTCCGTAAAGCCTTAACCGAAGATAATTTTGAACTCTACTATCAGCCACGAGTTGATTTCTTTACAGGAAAAATTGTTGCCGTTGAAGCATTAATTCGCTGGCGTCGTGCTGGAGAAGGTTTAGTCATGCCAACTAGCTTCATTCCTCTAGCAGAACGTAGCGGATTAATAACAGAGATTGGTTCTTGGGTTTTGCAAACCGCTTGTGAGCAAGCTAAGGCTTGGGAGAACTCCAATCTGATGATGCCACGCATGGCGATAAATCTGTCTCCACGCCAGTTTATGCAGCATGATCTACTCGATACGATTACTCGTATTCTCGATCAATCTAATCTTGACCCACGTTATCTAGAGTTGGAAATTACAGAAAACTCGTTGGTTAGAGACGCCGATCGGTGTATCGAAATCTTAAAAGAATTCCGTTCACTTGGCGGTACAGTTTCTATTGATGACTTTGGAACTGGCTACTCTTCTCTGAGCTATCTAAAGAATTTCCCCGTCGACTTTTTGAAAATTGATAAAATTTTCACCAAAGATATTACAACGGAACCTGAACATGCTGCGATCACATTAGCAGTGATTAGCATGGCACATAGTTTGAATTTGCAGGTTGTGGCGGAAGGTGTTGAAAATGAAGCGCAATTTAACTTTTTACGTGCGAAGGGCTGTGATGAGTTGCAAGGATACTTTTTTTCTAAACCGCTACCGGCCAATGAAATGACCAGCATGTTGCAACAAAAGCGACGTTTAGAAATAAATGAAGTCTTAGATAATGCAGCGACAACGCTATTACTGGTTGATGATGATAGTGAAATTCTGAGTAGTATCGGTGTGATGCTGCGTAACGAAGGTTATCGTATTTTAATGGCATCGAACGGCGGTGAAGCACTCAACTTATTGGCGAGACATTCGGTTGGAGTTGTAGTCACGGATGAGATGATGCCAGAAATGCGAGGTTCGACTCTCATCGAAAAAATGAAAAAAATGTATCCAAAAACAACGCGTATATTATTAAGTGCGACAGCTGATCGCGAAACTATTATATCTGCTGTCAATTCGGGAGCGATTTTCAAATACCTTAACAAGCCTATTATCGAAGGTGAATTTAAGCGCTCTTTAAAAGATGCTTTCAGTCTTTATAATTCCAAAGGCTAAATTCAACCATGCTAAAAAAAGATAAAGGAGCACAGGCAGTAAACTAGAACGATTGATCTGGGTCACAACTCGGATATTAAAAAGTGGCTACACTCCATAATCTCAGATGCTAGGAGCATAATATGGATCAAAGCTACCTTTTCGATGCCGAACTTATCAAACGTTATGATAAATCTGGACCGCGATACACTTCATACCCAACGGCTGTGCAATTTCATGAACAGTTTCAAGCGAAACAATACCAAGAGGCTGCTAGGCTATCGAATGAGGATCTTGTTCCGCCTCCTCTCTCGCTTTACTTTCACTTACCATTCTGTGCAACCGTTTGTTTCTACTGTGGATGTAATAAGGTAATCACCAAGAACCGCAATCGTGCAGAGCCATATTTACAACGCTTGCATAAAGAAATCGCGATGCATGCAGGATTATTCGATAACGATCGTGTGGTTGATCAACTACATTGGGGAGGTGGTACGCCGACCTTTATTACTCCGGAACAAATGCGAGAGTTGATGACAGAAACAGCGCAACACTTTCATTTACGTGACGATGACTCTGGGGAATATTCGATTGAACTCGATCCACGCGAAATCAAAGAAGATACGTTATCGTTATTACGGGACTTGGGGTTCAACCGGATTAGCCTAGGTGTTCAGGATTTGAACCAAGCTGTACAAAAGGCTGTTAATCGTATTCAACCAATAGAAATTACTCGCTCTGTTTTAGAGTCTGCCCGCCACGAAGGATTTCACTCTATGAGCATGGATTTGATCTATGGTTTGCCGCTGCAAACGGTTGAGTCTTTCGATAAGACCTTGGATGAGATTATCGAAATGTCGCCGGACCGATTGGCCATTTATAACTACGCGCATATGCCATCGATGTTTAAGGTGCAGCAGCAAATTGATGAAAAGAAACTTCCTTCAGTCAGTGAAAAGCTAGAAATACTACATCATGCTGTTGATCGTATGATCGGTGCAGGCTATGTTTATATAGGAATGGATCACTTTGCTAAGCCAGATGATGAGCTGACCATGGCACAAAAAAATGGCTCGTTGTACCGCAACTTTCAAGGCTACTCGACTCACTCCGGCTGTGACCTTATTGCTATGGGAGTTTCATCGATCAGTAGAGTCGGCTTTACCTATAGTCAAAACTATCGTGACATCGATGCCTATGTAGAAAGTATTGATAACGATCAGTTGCCCATATTTAGAGGAATTGAGCTGAATTTTGACGATGTTTTACGTCGCGATGTGATAACAAGCCTTATTTGTAACTTCATACTGAATAAAAATGACGTTTCTGAACAATATGGAATTAGTTTTGAAAAGTATTTTTCAGAAGAAATGGACGCATTACAACAGATGCAAAATGATGGAATTTTACACCTAGAACGCGACATCATTGAGATACTTCCCGCCGGACGTCTTTTAATCCGTAGCATCTGCTCAATTTTTGATGTTTATAACGGCCAACACAATGAAACACCTCGGTTCTCGCGCATGCTATGAGATGACTAAAAAACACAATATATATGTTGATCAATTATTAAAAACACAATATATTGTGTCCTTCGGAAGTTTAGGCAATCACCTAAGAGTTGCTAACTGTCTAGGGCTACATCAATAATATAAAGTCAATTATGGAGAGGGGAAACCACGCATGAAACCTGTTTCTGTCGCTATCGTTCCTAATGAAAGTAAGGGAATCGAACTACAATCAGCATCCTTGGATATTTGGGATAAAAAGTATCGTTTAAAAACCAAGGAAGGGGAGCATGTTGATCAGGATATTGATGCAACTTATCAACGAGTAGCAAAAGCATTGTCTGAGGTGGAAGTTACACCTGAAAAACAAGAATTTTGGCACAAAAAATTTCTCTGGGCACTACGCAACGGTGCCATCCCTGCTGGGCGGATTACTTCCAATGCTGGGGCTCAAGCTTACAAACCGGCGACTTCTACGATCAATTGTACGGTGTCAGGTGTTGTGCGTGATTCTATGGATGACATTCTCAACAAGGTTCATGAAGCAGGTCTGACATTAAAAGCAGGTTGTGGGATCGGTTACGAATTCTCAACATTACGACCAAAAGGTGCCTATGTTTCTGGTGCTGGTGCTTACACATCAGGCCCGCTGTCTTTTATGGATATCTTCGACAAGATGTGTTTCACCGTATCATCAGCAGGTGGCCGACGTGGCGCACAGATGGCGACATTTGATGTTGGTCATCCTGATGTTCTCGATTTTATTCGTGCGAAACGTGAAGATGGGCGCTTACGCCAATTTAACCTTTCCTTATTGATCACCGATGAATTTATGCAAGCGGTGAAGAGTGAAGGACAATGGAAGTTGGCTTTTCCTATCGATAAAAAAGAAGCAGAGCAAGAAGCGATTGATCTACACAATTCTGAAAATGTGATCTGGCGAGAATGGCCAACGCATGATGGCTATATCGTTAATGAGACTGGCAAGGTTGCTTGCAAGGTCTATAAAACCATTCCTGCAAAACGTCTTTGGGATGCGATCATGTCATCGACTTATGACTATGCCGAGCCAGGTTTTATCTTGATCGATAAATATAATGAGATGAATAATAATTGGTTTTGCGAAAATATTCGTGCAACCAACCCATGTGGTGAGCAAGGTCTGCCTCCATATGGTGCTTGTTTACTCGGCTCAGTGAACTTAACTGTGTTTGTGTCAAATCCTTTTACAGACAATGCAAAATTTGATTGGGAAGCCTTTCATTCGGTTGTCCGCGTTTTTACTCGAATGTTAGATAATGTTGTTGAAATCAATGGATTACCATTAGAAAAACAACGTGATGAAATTGTCAGGAAGCGCCGTCACGGTATGGGCTATCTTGGGCTAGGTTCAACCTTGACGATGCTTAAACAAAAATACGGCAGCGATACATCACTCGAATTTACCGAACGTGTCAGTCGCGAACTAGCGATGGCCGGTTGGGAAGAGGCTTTGGCTCTTGCCGAAGAGAAAGGTCCTGCTCCGTTGATGGAAGAAGAGTTTACGGTAACAACGGAAATGTTGAGTCATCGACCAGAGATGATTGCCGATGGTTATAGAACGGGTGATAAGGTCAAAGGCAAAATTTTACACGCTAAATATAGCCGTTACATGCAACAGGTTGCAGAGGAAGATCCTCAGTTGGTCGCAAGGCTAGCAGAAGTTGGTGCACGTTTTTCACACCATAGCTCTATTGCTCCTACAGGTACTATTTCGTTGTCGTTAGCGAACAACGCCAGTAATGGTATCGAGCCTAGCTTTGCTCATCATTATGCTCGTAATGTGATTCGGGAAGGTAAGAAGAGCAAAGAGAAGATCGATGTTTTTTCTTATGAACTACTCGCTTACCGTGAGTTGATCAACGCTAAAGCAATGCCTTTTTCAGAGGATCCTGAAGAGCAGCTCCCTGATTATTTCATCAGCGCAGATGCTGTTGTTCCTAAACAACACGTCGATATTCAAGCTGCTTCACAAAAGTGGATCGATTCTTCCATATCAAAAACAGCGAATGTGCCGACAGATTTCCCTTTTGAGGAGTTTAAGGACATTTATGAGTACGCATATGACAAAGGGTTGAAAGGTTGTACAACATTTAGGTTTAACCCTGAAGTATTCCAAGGCGTGTTAGTTAAAGAAGAAGATCTCGAAAATACGATGTACCGTTTTTCGCTAGAAAATGGAGATGTGGTCGAGGTCAAGGGTAATGAAGAAATAGAATATGATGGCGAGACACATACTGCCGCTAACCTATTTGATGCACTTAAAGAAGGCTACTACGGTAAACTCTAATGACGATTAAAATAGATAACAAAATTGTAGGGTATAAGGTTCTTAAAGAGGACCCCGATACACAAGAAGAGGCCGTCGCTAAAGAAGAGGATAATGTCGTGCAAATGCATGAGAGAGTCGAACGCCCCGATATGTTGTTGGGGTCAACCTACAAAATCAAAACACCGTTGAGTGATCATGCGCTATATATCACGGTGAATGATATTATCCTTAATCATGGCACCGAACATGAAATTCGTCGTCCTTTTGAAGTTTTTATCAACTCAAAAAGCATGGATCATTTTCAGTGGATTGTTGCTCTAACACGTATTGTCTCTGCAGTTTTCCGTAAAGGTGGTGATGTTACATTTTTGGTTGAAGAGCTACGTTCAGTGTTTGATCCAAGCGGCGGCTACTTCAAACCCGGTGGTAAATTTATGCCATCACTGGTTGCGGAAATTGGTGATGTGCTCGAAAGCCACATGCGTATGATCGGCTTGATCAAAGAAAAAGTTCCTGATAAGCACCAGCAAAAGTTGATAGATGAAAAACGAGCTGAATATGAGTTGTCACAAAAAGCAACGGAAACGGCAGTAGAAAGTGCAGAATTTCCAACTAGCGCCCAGCTCTGCAATAAGTGTAATACCAAAGCAATGATTCAGATGGATAACTGCTTAACCTGCTTGAACTGTGGCGAATCAAAATGCGGCTAAAGGTTTTAACCAAAGCCTTATTAGTCATGAGCTTGCTTGTATTACCAACAGTGCGAGCCAGCGCAGAACAAGACTCGGTCATAGGGCCTGGAAAACAGAGTTGTACAGACTTTATTACGGTCGTAGATGGAAATTGGTCGCATCCGCTTAATGCGTTGCATTTCCACGGTTACATCGCATGGGCACAAGGTATGATCAGTGGTCATAATCAAAATAGTGACGCCTCCGCGATTATGCCTAATGCCGATGAGCTGAAAATGGTGTTGGTTGATTATTGTCGAGATAATCCGGATACGCGCTTTTCGGAGGCTGTTAGCATATTTTTTGAGAAATAATTGTTTGCAGAATTATTTTTGAACGGTTGTTATGATCCCATGCAATCGTGAAGAAGGACTTAGCATCTTCTTTAAGCGGGGAAAGTCCCCGACCACTTAACTCAAAATTTGGATCATTCAATGGGTACCACTATTAAAAGCTTATTCGTTATCGGCTTTATTTCTTGTTTATTCCTACTTCTTTCAAACATAGAACACAGCACCAAAAACACAGCTTGTCTTTCATACAACAATGGTCTTGAGGTCTGTGCTGTTAGTGATATGGCGAAGATCACAAAAAATGGCAATATTCCTTTAGAAGCTCAGGCTTTCGATCTTTCCACCGGTTCTTTCACGCTCGATGCTGCACGGAATGAAACGATAGCATTTCAATTATTACTTAAACCTACAAAGAAGAGTTTGGAAGCTCCATCAGAAGTAACCATTGAAATTGCTGATCTGTTGGGGACCGAACAAACAAAAATTGCATCAGACCGTCATATTAAATTGTTTCAAGCGCATTATCATTGGGTTGAGCAGGGAGGTTATAGCTGGGGACCAAAAAGTGATGTTTTAGATTGGCCGGATCATTATCCTGATGCATTGATTCCGCAGTCGATGGAATGTCGAGTCAACGCTGAGAACAAATCGATCGCGATTGTGGATACTTTTCCGGTTCCACAGAATAAAGACGAAAACCAATCTGTCTGGGTTGATATTTATATACCTAACGATCAACGCGCGGGAGATTATAAAACTCAGATCACTATTCAAGCCGGAGACTCAATCAACCGTATTCCTCTAACCATTAAGGTATGGGATGTAACCTTACCTGATAAGCCTTCGATCGATGCGGTTGGAGAGCTATATGATACCTATTTGCAAGAAGGTGCCGGTACGGATTTATCTCGTACAGCTTGGCAAGACATGGCGCATTGTTACCAACAAATGGCGCATAAACACAGAATGGTTTTTATCGAGCGACTTTGGAGTAAAGCTGAAGAACCATTAGATGCCTATAACCGAGTTTATGATCCGATATTAAGTGGACAATTATTTAGCGAATCTATGGGGTATACAGGGCCGGGAGCAGGTGTCCCCGTTTCTATTTGGCGCACACCTTGGCCGCAAGATTTTAATGCTAGAGTGAAACAGCCTTTGCTACAAAACCAGATCAACGATTATGAATATCAAGCGTGGAAATGGAAAGGTAATAGTCAACGTATGGAATGGAATGAGACAAAATATTTTGCTTATATATTTGACGAAGTCGATGGAGCAACTGACGAAGATGATCTAGGTGATGTCGGAGAAGATTATATTGGAATGGTGCATCAACAAATGGATCATGTACAAAAAGCGCTCGATAAAGGTACTGGCGATCAGTCTATCGATTTGATCTGGACAAGCCATGCAGATGCACAAGTTTGGGATGGTATTCCAAAAGAAGACTTGAAAGATTCGATCCGTTTTTGGATACCAACCGCAAGCAGTGCAAACACGCAATACTATGCTGATCGTAAAAAACAAGGTGATCGAACTTGGTTTTATCACAGCGGTCATCCTGCGATAGGAATTCATTCGATCAATGCGTCTGGTATTGAGATGCGAAGCTGGGGTGTGATCACGGCACGTTACAATTTTGATGGTCACTTTATGTGGGCGTTAAACCTTAGTAACGAAGGTGAACCCTATCGTTACCCATCGTATAAAAATGATGATGATCGTTTTGGAAATGGGACGATGGTTTATGCGGGTAATAAGCTAGATACTATTGGAAAAAAAGCTGTGCCCGGCCCAATCCCCTCTATGCGTTTAAAAGCATGGCGGCGTGGGTTGCAAGATGCGGAGCTTATCTTTTTAGCAAAACAAGCGGGTCATGAAAAAGAAGTTGATCAGATGTTGAAGAAGATAATTCCAACCGCACTTTCAGAAGGAAAGGGTAAGGCAAGCTGGTCAGATAAACCTCAAGACTGGTTTGACTTTCGGACAAGATTACTTGAACTCGCAGTGAGTCGATAATGAGTACAAGCAAAAAAAGGTGAATTTCCGCACCTTTTTTTATTTGTAGTTATAGCTTATTAAGCTAAAGAACTAACCATCATTGTTGATACTACTAATGATCTCAAATAGTTTATCATCTGCTTGATCATTCGCGATTTGGCAAGTTCCAGCATTTAAATGTCCACCACCTTCGTAGCCTAAGCAAAGTTCTCCAACATTGGTATTAGAAGAACGATTGAGAATCGATTTACCAATAGCAAATACTGTATTCTGTTTCTTTAAGCCCCACATTTTGTGGATAGAAATATTCGTGTCAGGGAAGAGTGCATAGATCATAAATCGGTTTACGGCATATATGGTTTCTTCATTCAGAAGATTTAATACGACGAGATTTTTATGTACTGTGGAGCAACGTAGAATTTGCTCTTTCGCATGAGCTTCATGTTCTTTAAATAATACAACGCGTTCTTGTACGTCCGGCAGTTCCATTATTTCATCAATAGAAAGATTCTTGCATTGTTCGATTAAATCCATCATTAATTGATAGTTTGAAATTCGGAAGTCATGAAAACGACCTAAGCCTGTACGGGCATCCATCAAAAAGTTGAGTAGTGGCCAACCTTCAGGATTGAGTACTTCATCTTTGCTGAACTGGGCGGCATCTCCTTTATCAACGGCTTCCATCATTTCTTGCCAGCCAGAGGGGAAGCGTTCGTCACCACCGTAATAATCATAAACAACTCTGGCAGCAGAAGGTGCTTCTGGATCAATAATATGATTATCTTTTTTACCGTTACGGACGGTTTCGCTCAAGTGATGATCAAAGGCGATGTGGACACCCTCAACATAAGGTAGGTTGGTTGTTATATCATTGTTTGTAATATCAATTTTTCCATCTTGCATGTCCTTAGGATGAACAAACTTGATGTCATCGATAATACCTACTTCTTTCAACAATACGGCACAAACGAGACCATCAAAATCGCTTCTCGTAACCAATCTAAAATTCTCACCACTCATGACTTTCTCCTGATCAAACAATAACTATTAGAGGCTTTTCCTGTAACCGTTATAGCGGCAGATGTGTTTTGCTCTTTAAGAAAAAATCTATAGGCTTGGTATTGAGTTGTTGTTCTTTAGAATAGACGTTTATTTTTTGCGTTTGTAGATCGCATCAATGATATGTAAGGAGCCTGCTCTATTGAAAGTATGTGTTCCAATAATTTCTTTATCCCAGTCAGGAGTTACCTTAGAAACGATCGTCTCTGCGTAATGTTCGGCATCCAAGGTAGTGATTTCACAAATATTAAAACCATAACCATAGTGAGCACTGCAGTTCTGTGAAGGACGATAGAGGATTCCATTCTCAGAGAAAATTTTTCCAGCAGGTCGAGAAGATTTACAATCGGAGACGATAGGGTTAAGAGGGTGAGGGGTCCAATCTTGGCTGAGTAAATTATCTGAGCTAAATAGAAATAATTCATCCCAGCTGGATGCACCCTCATTTTCCTTCATATTGGTAAACAGCCACCATTTATTTTTATGAAATAAAAGTGTTGTATCGACCGCATAAACTTCTTCCATAAGGTTCATCTGGAATTCCCACCGTAAAGGAAAATCAATACATTTATACAGCTCTATGGTTTTATTGGCAGCAGATTCTGGAACCATATAAAACTCATTTTCATGTTCAAAAATAAAAGGGTATGAAAGGTGGTATGGTTTATCTAGGATAACCTCTGGTTCAGAGTAGTTTCCTTTCTGATCCATTGTGATTAGCGCAATATGTCCCTTATTGGTACGGTAAGGCAACTCTTCAAGAAATATATAATATTTTTGATCACGATAAACAACATGTGGATCAGCCCAAAACCGATCTTTAGGTGGAATGATCTTTTTATATCTCCAAAGAGATGATGAGAACTCATCTTTTAAGTGAAACATCAAAATCCACTGCTCTAAACAGAATTTATTTTTATAGAGAATAATGGCTTTTTCTTTTAGCTTATTAAAGGTGAGTTTTGCCAACTCAACATTTGTGGGCTCTGTGTAAAGCCTCTTTGAATAAAAGGTTGGATGACGATTTTCACTATCAACTTTCTCAAAGAATTTTTTTTCTCCAAGGTTATAAAGTTCTTCCATTTTCCTTGGTATAAAAGATAAGGATTTCCAGAAAAAATTACTTCGGTTATCTTGTGTAGACATCGTGTTAGTGCATGAATATGAGCGATATAAAACATTCCCATTATCCAAATCTTCTGAAAGAATTTGTAAAACGGAACCTGTCTCAGGCCAATTTTCCATACTCTCCCAGTAACCAGCTGGACCGCCACGATTGACATTATTGTCACCATGGTGGAATGACCATATCCCATATTTTGCAGCGTTTAAAATATCGCCCCTTAATATCCCAAATCCACAACGAATAAATATATCAATATTGTGTTCTTTGATATTATCAACATCATCGGAATTAAAATAATCTGACCATTTTGTTTTTTTTGTTTTTACCTTGATCGAGGGTATTTCTGAAAATTTATTTTCACAATCGATCTCTTTAAAAGCATCCGGTAGGTAATGGTTCCTATCAATCAATTTGCTATAGGTTGTTAGTAGTATTTTTTTGACCAATATCTGAGGTATTCGGCCGGAGTTATCTTTTATTTTCTGGAAAACCGACTTTTCTTCGAGTTGCTGTTCATTTTGAGGATGTGCGTTAATAACAATTAGATCAAGGCTTGCATAATGGCTTTCCATAATTTCCGAGAGCATTTTATGAGTCCATGCGGAAAGGTGGTAATTCTCTAGAAGTAAGCCAACTTTTAATTTGCATTTTGCCATAAAGAACCCTTTTATAACTATTATTTACTGAAGAATGTACCCTAAACCTTGTATGTTGATATTTACCTATGCAAATGCTTCTTTATGAACAATTACTGCAGCTTAGCGTTGATTCTAAACTAATTCTGCAGGATGCCAACATTTCATCATGGGGTAAGTGTATTTTTGGAATATATACTGCTTTCAAACGAAGGGGGCTGTAGAATAGGCGTATTATTGGCGTAAAAATTTAAGGGTCCTTTATTCTATGGAAAAAGCATTTGAAAACCTGCTTTACACGTCACGTTGGCTGCTGGCTCCCATATACATTGGTTTAAGCCTTGCTTTGTTTGCACTTTCGATCAAGTTCTTCCAAGAAATTGCTCATACCTTGCCCCATATTTTTGAGATAAAAGAAACGGATCTTGTTTTGTTAGTACTTTCATTAGTCGATCTATCTTTGGTAGGTGGTTTATTGGTGATGGTGATGTTCAGTGGTTATGAGAACTTTGTTTCTCGGATTGAGATCACCGAAGGTAAAGAAAAACTAAATTGGTTAGGCAAACTTGATTCAGGCTCCCTAAAACAAAAAGTTGCCGCCTCAATCGTTGCCATCTCATCAATACATCTGTTGAAAGCTTTTATGGATGCAGAACAGATCGAGAATGATAAGTTGATGTGGTACGTAATCATCCACATGACCTTCGTCTTTTCAGCGATAGGTATGGCGTTTGTGGATAAGATGAATAATAGGAGAGGCTCTTAAAAGTGGGATGCGTTTTTATACCCTGAACTGCTCGGTATTAGCTGTGGTTGGATTAGGAACTACCCTTCGAGAGCTTAATTTCAAGCCGAATCAGCGGTTGACTAGGGGCAACGGTTATAAAGTGTAGTCATGTCTCATCAAACCTGCAGAAGATTAACTCTTCAGCCTAATGCCTCATATTTTGCTGTTGTTTGACTCATCTACCACTCTGACATCAAGGGCGTGTTTTCGAAATGATTTGGCTTATAAATGACGGTTTATATTGTGCTCAAGGCTTTCGACTTCCGTGATGTTGATCAAAGCGAAGATTGGCATGACGATAGAGCCAGGATCCACAATGCAAGTGCACTAGTGACATCGGTGGGTCTACAGTGGTTAATGGCGTACTTTGAACTTGGATCCGCCTTCTGATCTCTTGTTGTAAATGGACATTATTGCAGAGCCTATACTCCCATTTTACCTGGCGCTTTTCAGGGTAAGCCCTAAACGAGTTACTGATAATACGGCAGCTGAAAAGGTACTCAAGATCATGTCATTCAAGCATTGGCGTCGGACTTTATGCATGTTGGGTGTGGCACTTAGTAAGAGTTCCCTCTATATGGTTTGGGCTTCCATGGTATTCACGGATTCATGATGTTGGGTGATTGCTCAGTAACAGCACTCCCGGATACAAAACAAGAGTTGGTTTATTTGAGATGTTTATCGAGCAGCAATAAAAAAGCCCCAATGAAAGGGGCTTTTAGAGATAACTGATTTTAATGAGAAACTCCTAGAACGGAATGTCATCATCAAAGTCATCAATTTGTGGTGGAGCTGATTGCGCAGGCGCTTGTTGTTGTGGTGCTTGTTGCTGCTGCGGTTGGCTTTGTGGTTGACCTTGACCTTGACCTTGACCTTGACCTTGACCTTGTTGTGGTGTGGCTTGTTCAAAATTTGCTGCACCGCCACCGCTTCGGCCGTCTAACATTTGCATTTCGTTCGCGACGACTTCAGTTGTGTAACGATCTTGGCCATTATTATCTTGCCATTTACGTGTTTGTAGCCGACCTTCGATATAGATCTTTGAACCTTTGTGCACGTATTGCTGAACGATTTCAGCCAGCTTGCCGAAGATGACAACACGGTGCCATTCGGTTTTTTCTTGCTGCTCACCGGTTTGTTTGTCGCGCCAGGTTTCGCTGGTTGCAAGGTTCAAGTTCGCCATGGCACTGCCACCTGCTGTGAAACGTACTTCAGGCTCGGCACCGAGATTGCCGATGATCATTACTTTGTTGAGTCCTCTGGACGCCATGGTTATTTCCTCTTTACTTTTAGTGTCGTTGCGGTTGAAAACCACATGTTCAATGCGTTAAATCAGTTCAAGGAACGATAACATATTTTTGTCTAAGATTTTATCTACTTGCGGACTTGATCTCCATCGGAATACTGATTACGAACCAGATCATAATAAAAATGGCGTTAATCAGAAAGACACTACCTATGCCTGTTTTGCCGTATAACCAACCACCTAAGGTACCACCGATAAAGGCACCAAAAAACTGCGAGGTGGAATAGACACCCAATGCAGCACCTTTGCGTTCTGCGGGGGCTGCTCTTGAAACTAATGAGGGTAGGGCAGCTTCCAAATAATTAAATGCCGTGAAGAATGCTAGCATCATTAGTGATAGCCAAAGGGTTGAGTCATAGCCTAGCCATAAGCCTGTTTCAGCAATGGCAAGTAAGGCTACAGCGCCCATGAATACTTGTTTGGCTAGGTTGCGAGTTTCTGCCAAGCGTATAAACGGTACCATGAAGGCGATCGAAAGCAGCATGACGGGTAGGTATGATTTCCAGTGTTGTTCCGGCGCGAGTCCCGCGTGATCACGTAAGGCGAGTGGCAGCACGACAAAGCTAGCGGTGAGAACTAAATGTAAAATGAGGATGCTGATATCTAGTCTTAATAGGCTTGGATTTTTCAATACTGAGATAAAGCTTTGTTCTTTAGAAGCGTAGCTAATTTGAGCTGCTTCGGAAGGTTGTGGAACCCAGTAGAAAAGTACAAATATAGCAAGGAAACCAAGTGTGGCAGCTGCCCAGAATAATCCATCAAGTCCCAGCCAGATGTTCAGCACAGGCCCCGCGATAAAGGCGAGCGTAAAAGCGACACCAATACTGATGCCGATAATCGCCATTGCTTTGGTACGTTGGCTTTCACGAGTGAGATCAGTTGCGAGCGCCATTATTGAGGCGGCGATAGCGCCAGCACCTTGCAAAGCACGACCTAGAATTAAGATGTAAATATTGTCTGATAAAGCAGCGATGATGCTACCGACGGCAAAAATTAAGAGTCCCATAGCGATGACGGGCTTGCGGCCGATACGATCAGAGAACATACCGAAAGGAATTTGCAGCAAAGCCTGTGTCAGTCCATAGATGCCGATTGCCAGTCCTATCAGAATGGGTGTTGCGCCGATCATATCTTCCGTATAAAGGGAAAGTACGGGCAAAATCATAAAGAGGCCGAACATACGTAGAAAGAAGATCAGTGCCAGTGATGCGGCTGATCGTCGTTCTAAGGATGTCATTTTTTTTTGGTTTTCAGTCATGAAGCGTTATTACAGAACATCTAAGTGGAAAATCGCGTATATTAGCAGGTTGCTTCTCATTCATCACAAACAAATATGGATAAAATTCAAATTCGTGGCGCTCGGACTCATAACCTCAAAGGTGTTGATCTCGATCTACCGCGTAATAAACTCATCGTAATTACTGGACTTTCTGGTTCGGGCAAGTCTTCTTTAGCTTTCGATACCATTTATGCGGAAGGCCAGCGACGTTATGTCGAATCATTGTCTTCTTATGCACGGCAGTTTTTGTCGATTATGGAAAAGCCCGATGTTGATCTGATTGAGGGACTTTCTCCAGCGATTTCGATTGAACAAAAGTCGACCTCACATAACCCTCGCTCGACAGTGGGGACCATCACAGAGATCTACGATTATTTGCGATTACTGTTCGCACGTGTTGGTGAACCGCGTTGTCCTGATCACGACACCATATTAGAAGCGCAAACTATCAGCCAGATGGTTGATCAGGTTTTGGAATTGCCCGAAGGCAGTAAGTTGATGTTATTAGCACCGTTGGTGCAAGGCCGTAAAGGTGAGCACGTTCAGCTTTTAGAAAGCTTGCGTCGTGAAGGTTACATTCGTGCGCGGATCAATGGCGTAGTCGTGAACTTGGATGAAGCGCCAGAATTAGATCTCTACAAAAAACATGATATCGAAGCGGTAGTCGATCGGTTTAAGGTTCGGGACGATATGAAGCTGCGTTTAGCGGAATCATTCGAAACGACGCTGGCCTTGACCGATGGAACCGCTAAGGTCGCGTGGATGGATGAAGACAAGCCGGATATTATTTTTTCTGCACTGTTTGCTTGCCCACATTGTGGTTATAGCATTAGTGAATTAGAGCCACGGATCTTTTCGTTTAATAATCCCGCAGGGGCCTGTCAGGATTGTGATGGCTTGGGCGTGATGCAGTTTTTTGATCCTGATCGTGTCGTTCAACACCCTGAATTATCGATGCCCGGTGGTGCTATTCGTGGTTGGGATCGTCGCACGGTTTATTATTTTCAGTTGATCTGTGCATTGGCAAAACATTATAAATTTGATGTTGATATTCCGTTCCAAGATCTGTCTGAAAAAATCCAAAAAATTATTTTATTTGGTAGTGGTGAGACTGAAATATCATTTGAATATATCGATTCCAAAGGTGGAAAACGTAAGAGAAAACACCCATTTGAAGGTGTCGTTAATAATCTCCAGCGTCGTTATCGAGAAACAGACTCCAGCGCGATCCGTGACGATCTGGCAAAGTTTTTAGTTTCAAAACCATGTTCCAGTTGTAATGGCCAACGCTTAGGTGTTGCGGCGCGAAATGTCTTTGTCGAAAAGAGAAACCTGCCGGAAATCTCAGATATGTCGATTGGAACAGCACAGTTATTTTTTGATAGCCTGAAGCTAAAAGGTAAACGTGGCGAAATTGCCGAGAAGATCCTTAAAGAAGTCTCTCAGCGTCTGAGCTTTTTGGTCAATGTAGGCTTGGATTATTTAACCTTGTCGCGTAGTGCAGAATCACTATCCGGTGGTGAAGCGCAGCGGATCAGGTTGGCTAGTCAGATCGGTGCTGGTCTGGTCGGGGTTATGTATGTGTTAGATGAACCTTCGATAGGATTACATCAGCGTGACAATCAACGATTGTTGGAAACCTTGTATCACCTACGTGATTTGGGTAATACGGTCATCGTCGTCGAACATGATGAGGAAGCGATTCGTGCAGCGGATCATGTGATTGATATTGGTCCCGGTGCTGGCGTACATGGTGGCGAAATAGTTGCTCAAGGTAGCACGAAAGATGTTGAAACGAGTCCGCGTTCTCTGACCGGCAAGTATATGTCGGGTGAGTTAAAGATTGAGGTGCCGGAACAACGTCATCAAGCCGATCCTGAACGCATGTTGCGCGTGATCGGTGCGACCGGTAATAATCTGAATAACGTCACGATGGAAATCCCCATGGGTCTGATGACCTGTATCACGGGTGTTTCTGGCTCAGGTAAATCAACCCTGATCAATGACACGCTTTATAAGGTTGCCGCACATGAATTAAATCGCGCAAACACCGATCCTGCGCCTCATGAAAGAATCGAAGGTTTGGATCAGTTTGATAAGGTGGTTGATATTGATCAAAGCCCTATTGGCCGTACGCCACGCTCGAACCCAGCAACTTACACGGGTATTTTCACACCAGTCCGTGAGTTATTTGCCGCAACGCATGAGGCTCGATCACGCGGTTATAAGGCGGGCCGGTTTAGTTTTAACGTCAAAGGCGGTCGTTGTGAAGCCTGTCAGGGTGATGGTGTGATCAAGGTTGAAATGCATTTTCTGCCAGACGTTTATGTCCCTTGTGATGTTTGCAAAGGTAAGCGATATAACCGTGAAACGTTAGAGATCAGATACAAAGGTAAGAACATCAGTGACGTGTTGGATATGACGGTCGAAGAAGGGCGCGAGTTTTTTGATCCTGTACCGATGATCAAAACTAAATTACAAACCCTCATCGATGTTGGTCTTACTTATATTAAGCTTGGCCAAAACGCGACAACGCTGTCTGGAGGTGAAGCGCAACGGGTGAAACTTTCACGTGAGTTATCTAAACGTGATACAGGTAACACCTTGTATATTCTCGATGAACCAACAACGGGTCTACACTTTCATGACACGGAACAATTACTGCAGGTTCTACATCGCTTACGTGATCATGGTAATACTGTCATCGTTATCGAGCATAATTTAGACGTGATCAAAACAGCGGATTGGATTGTCGACCTAGGCCCAGAGGGCGGAAGCGGCGGTGGTGAGATCTTGATCTCAGGCTCGCCTGAAGAAGTAGCGTTACACAAAGGATCGCATACCGCGACGTATTTAGCACCCTTGTTGGGTATAAGTCGATAAAGACTCAGCGAGTATAGATAATAATCTAAGGTTTGAAGTGGAAATTACTTCATCCTTAGACGGAGATAAAGATTGCGGTAGCCCCCCAGTTTTTGCGATACTCTCCAACCAAAAACTAATCAAGACACATTGAGGAATTTTATATGTCAGTACTGATCTGTGGCTCACTCGCCTACGATAATATTATGGTGTTTCCGGATAAATTCAAAAATCATATATTGCCGGACAAGATCCATATGTTGAATGTTTCATTCCTCGTTCCAGATATGCGTCGGGAATTCGGAGGATGTGCGGGAAATATAGCTTACAATTTGAATTTGTTAGGTGAGGCTCCTGTGTTGATGGCCACCGCAGGTAGTGATTTCGCACCTTATGCAGCATGGATGGATGCGTGCGGAATTCGTCGTGAAAATATTACGATCATTGATGACCAGTTCACGGCACAGGCGTTTATTACAACCGATCTAGACGATAATCAGATCACCGCTTTTCACCCGGGTGCGATGAATATGGCACACGTCAATAAGACCGAAGATGGTGGCGAGGTTGTGCTTGGTATTGTTTCTCCAGATGGGCGTGATGGCATGATCCAACACGCAGAACAGTTGGCGGAAGGTGAAGTGCCTTTTATCTTTGACCCAGGTCAAGGTTTGCCGATGTTTGATGGCGATGATTTGAAAAAATTCATCGGGCAAGCAACTTGGGTAACCGTCAATGACTATGAATGGGAAATGATGCAAGAGCGCACAGGTTGGTCTGTCGAAGACGTAACCGAACGCGTAGAAGCGTTGATCGTCACAAAAGGTGGTGAAGGTTCGACTATTTATTGTCGCGGCAATACGATTGAAATCCCATCGGCAAAACCCGTTCAAATTAATGATCCGACCGGTTGTGGTGATGCCTATCGTGCCGGTCTTTTGTATGGCTTGCGGAACAACCTCGGTTGGGAAGTGACTGGCCGCATTGCATCATTGATTGGTGCTATCAAAATTGAACAACATGGCACGCAGAATCATCAGTTTACTAAGCCAGAATTCAAGGCTCGTTATGAGAAAGAGTTTGGTAGCTCGTTTTAAGGACGTTAGAGTTAAAAATAGAATATGAAAATTATCCTAGCTAATCCACGTGGTTTTTGTGCGGGTGTTGATCGAGCCATCGGAATTGTTGATCGTGCGCTTGAGCTGTTTGGTGCACCTGTTTATGTGCGGCATGAAGTTGTGCACAACAAATATGTTGTCGATGGTTTGAAAAACAAAGGCGCAATCTTTGTTGAAGAGCTCGATGAAGTTCCTGACAATACTACGGTTATCTTCAGTGCTCACGGTGTAGCAAAATCAGTACGGCAAGAAGCTGCAAACCGTAAAGTTCGGGTGTTTGATGCTATTTGTCCATTGGTTACAAAAGTCCATATGGAAGTTAGTAGTTACCAGAAAGAAGGCCGGGAGTGTATTTTGATCGGGCACGCTGGTCATCCTGAGGTTGAAGGTACATTAGGTCAGTACCAGCGAGATGACGACGAGGGTGGAATGTATTTGGTTGAGTCGGTCGATGATGCTAAAAACCTACAGGTGAAGAACCCTGACTTTTTAGCTTTCGTCACTCAAACGACCTTGTCTATGGATGATACCGCCGAAGTTATTGATGCATTGTGCGAACACTTCCCCAGCATTGATGGCCCGAAAAAAGAAGATATTTGTTATGCGACCCAGAACAGGCAGGATGCTGTTAAGGATTTAGTAAAAAGATCGGATCTCGTTTTGGTGGTTGGTTCACAAACTAGCTCGAACTCAACTCGTCTGAAAGAGATCGCAGAGAAACAAGGGATTCCTTCTTATTTGATCGATGGCGCCGAAGAAATTCAGAAAGAATGGTTAGAGGGCGTTGATACTGTTGGTGTTACCGCTGGGGCATCTGCCCCCGAGATTTTAGTTGCCGCTGTCATAGAGCAGCTAAAAGCTTGGGGAGGTACGGCTCCTGAAGAACTTGAAGGGGTTAAGGAAACGATTGTTTTCAGCTTGCCGAAAGAGTTAAAGGTGGTAACGAAGTAGATTTTTCTACGGAACTCTTGTTACCAACAGTCTTGATTGGTCGCTGTTTTTCGGCTTGTTGAGGATTGTGTCATTGTAGCGCAGTGAGTATCAGCAGCTTGGCTATTCTGAGCCGTGACAGTGATTGAGTAGCAAGATGTTATAGGGCAAGTGACTGTTGCTGCGTCGACAGTCAGGACGTAGTAGTTACTTTCTGAGTTTGCTGGGTTAGCAAAACCGAGATCTGTTACGTTAGTTGTATAGGTATTCGTACTTGAAAAAAATTGTTCTTGCAGCTGATTTGCACGGGCAAGAAGGTCTTTTCCCTCAAACCGATGAGTCTTTAGAACATGTTGGTTATAAGACGGGTAGGCTATCGCAGCGACTATTCCAATAATTGCGACGGTAATCATTAACTCAATAAGTGTGAAGCCTGAAGTTTTTTTCAAGTGTGAATGCTTGTTCATAGGTCGAGTACCTTTCTAATTGTTGTCCATACAATAACCATTGTAGACTAGCATCTGCTATGCCAACTTTTTATGCTCTGTAAGGATACGCTATTTAATGTTTATTACTAACTATTAGTCTTGATCATGCAATGAATTGATAAATTGTGTTTTATAACCGCTTTTTGAATATTTTATGTAAGTTTAGAGGCTTTTAATGACAACTGATTGTGTCGTAATAGGTGGTGGAATTATTGGAGTGATGACTGCCAGAATACTTGCCAAAGCGGGCTTAAAAGTACAGGTTCTCGAAAAACAACAAGTGGGACGAGAGTCATCGTGGGCTGGTGGTGGTCTTCTTTCTCCTATCTATCCTTGGGATGCTCCTGAAGTTCTATGGCCTCTAATTTCACGTGGAAATGAAGTCTATCCTCAGTTATGTGAAGACTTGCTGAATGAAACAGGTATTGACCCAGAATATGTTCAGTCTGGGTTATTGAACTTCGATTCGATAGAAACCGATAAACTTTATTATTGGGCGAAAGAAACGGATACGAGCTACCAGCGAGTTGATCAGAAGCAGCTTACAGAAATTGAAGCGGCCGTGAACCCACTGTACGAATTTGCTACCTGGGTACCTGAAATTGCACAAGTTAGAAATCCTCGATTACTCAAGGCATTAAAGAATTCGTTACTTAATAACAAGAAGGTACAGATAAAAGAAGGCATTGAAGTGCAGGCCGTGAATCAAGTGAAAGAGCGAGTCTCAAGTGTAAAAACCTCCGAAGGAAAGATTAGTTGTCAGTATGTTGTTGTAGCGGCAGGAGCATGGAGTGGAACATTTTTAAAAGATGAAACAAGGATTCAGCCTGTACGAGGACAAATGCTTCGTATTGAAGCCCCCAAAGGTTTACTGCAAAGGGTTTTGATGTGCGATAGTACTTATCTTATTCCACGACAGGATGGGCAGATCTTGATTGGCTCATCTTTGGAGTATGTCGGTTTCGATAAAAGTACCACTGAAGAGGTGGCTAAAAAGCTCTATACGAATGCGATTAAAATACTGCCAGAACTACAGAACTTTCCCATTGCTCAACAGTGGGCTGGTCTAAGGCCGGGTTCGGAGAATGGCATTCCTCTCATTGAAGAATCCGATGAAGTCAAAGGGCTATTTATTAATAGTGGTCACTTCAGAAATGGTGTTGGACTTGCACCAGCTTCATGTGAAATGCTTGTAGATAAAATGCTTAGTAGCGAGTAGAAAAGTGTAATATATGGAACTTACAATCATCGTTGCAGGACAAATAAAACAACCGTTAATAACGGAGATGGATCATCTCGATAGGTTAATTTCACGTGGTAATTCTCGAGCATCAAAATCACAAACGACGTTAGAATTCTTATATCAACTTTTTTATACCGAAACAGAAAAACAAAACTATCCTGTTGCTGCGACCAGTGCATTAGTTGATCTGGATAATGTGAAAAATAAAATTTTCATGCGTGCTGATCCCGTTTTGTTGCATGCCGATCTAGCATCGCTACTACTTTTTGATAGCCAAAAACTGTCAATAACAAAAGAAGATGTCGATGCGATTTTTTCAAAAATAAATTCTTTCTTAAAAGCAGATAATTTGCGATTGATCTGTGGCGAAAACTTTTCACGTTGGTATCTAGAATTAGCCGATAATAAAATACCGCAAGAACTTGTAACAACATCACCAAAAGAGGCGAATGGGCAAGATGTAGGACCGTTTCTTCCACAAGGCAAGGATAGCGCCTACTGGATCCAACTCAGCAATGAAATTCAAATGTTGTTATATGAAAGCTCTATCAATCAAGAAAGGCAATTAAAAGGTGAAGCACCTATCAATAGTGTTTGGTTTTGGGGGCAAGGGCAATGTTTGAAGCAAAATAGCATCTCGATTAAAGATGAATTTGACGGCATACTTTCTAATGATGTAAATGCGGAAGGATTAGCAAAATTGGCGGATATCGCGCATGAGAATATTCCTATGGACTTTGAACGTTGGTTAGCAAAAGAAGGCAAAGGAAAAAAGGTTTTAATGGTTCTTTCCGATGGCGATCTTGCTGTTTCTGAGCCAGAAAACTATATTAGCTGGCTTGTTGATCAAGATAACAAAATATTTAAACCCGCCTTAACAAATCTCAAAAAAGGCAGACTTAAAAAGCTAGAGGTTAAAGCCGACGATCAACACTTTATTGTTAAATGGCACCACCTTTATCGCTTTTGGCGTAAAGTAAAAGCAGCATAGAAAAAATGTCGATCAAAATCATTAGACGCAAAGTCGAAAAGAAAAATAATCAATCCGAAATTTTCAACAACATGCACCCAGTGTTACAACGGGTTTATGCGGCGAGGAATGTCCACGATGAAAAAGAATTAGACTATTCTTTATCGGGATTAATTGATTATAAAGAGCTTACTGGAATTGATACGGCACTTGATTTGCTCGTCGATGCCATTGAGAAACAACAACGAATGTTGATCGTGGCAGATTTTGATGCCGATGGAGCTACCAGTTGCGCGGTTGCTGTGCGAGGTTTGCGTGCCATGGGGGCGACAGATGTTTGTTATGTCGTACCGAATCGTTTTGAATATGGTTATGGCCTAACGCCTGAAATTGTCGCTGTGGCAGCCGAGCAATCACCGGATCTTATTATTACGGTGGATAATGGCATCGCCAGTAATGAGGGTGTCGCGGCGGCTAAAAAACTCGGCATTAATGTTTTAATTACTGACCACCATCTACCAGGAAAGACATTGCCGGATGCTGACGCGATCGTAAATCCGAACCAACCGGATGATAACTTCCCAAGTAAATCGTTAGCCGGTGTCGGGGTTATGTTTTATGTGTTGATGGCATTACGAGCTCGTTTACGAAAGAACCACTATTTTGAAGGCAAAGGACTTACGGTACCCAATCTTGCTCAGTTACTCGATTTGGTTGCATTAGGTACGGTCGCAGATGTTGTGCCACTTGATCGAAACAACCGTATTCTGGTTTCCCAAGGATTGGCAAGAATGAGGAAAGGGGTATGTTGTGAAGGCATAAAGGCCATCGCTGAGGTTGCAAAGCGTGAACTATTTAAGCTTTCATCTACCGATCTGGGTTTCGCTATTGGGCCACGGTTAAATGCGGCAGGTCGTTTAGATGATATGTCCTTAGGCATAGAGTGTTTACTTTGTGATGATCAACAAGAAGCTAGAAGACTGGCATCTGAGCTAGATCAGCTAAACCGAGAGCGAAAAGAAATTGGTGATCTGATGCTCACAGAAGCCACTCAAATCCTAGATTCTCTTGATCTGGAATCTTCTGAAATGCCTTTTGGTCTTTGTCTTTATGACCCCGCGTGGCATCAAGGAGTGATAGGTATTTTAGCATCACGCATAAAAGAGCAGAAATTCCGTCCCGTGATTGTTTTTGCTGAAGCAGATGCAGGAGAAGTCAAAGGATCGGCTCGTTCCGTAAAGGGTGTTCATATCCGCGATGTATTGGATGCTGTCGCGACGAAAAATCCTGGTGTTATCAATAAGTTCGGTGGTCATGCTATGGCTGCTGGCTTATCTTTACCGCTTACAAGGCTTGATGATTTTATCCAAGCATTTGATCAAGAAGTGCGTCAGCATTTAACATCAGAAGACTTACGTGGTGTGTTGGTGAGTGATGGAGCGTTAAATTCATCTGATATTAATGCCGAGCTTGCTGAAGAGTTACGATACGCCGGACCTTGGGGGCAAACCTTCCCAGAACCATTATTTGATGGGGTTTTTGAGTTAGAGAATGCTCGGATCGTTGGTGACAAGCATTTAAAGCTATTATTGCGTAGCCCTGATAGCGACCAATTGATTGATGCCATCGCATTTTTTACTACCAATGAGGATTGGCCAGAAAATGTTCATCAAGTTGAGCTAGTTTATCAACTTGATCTGAATGAATTTCGTGGTAATCGCAATCCACAACTACTCGTTAAACACATCTTACCGAGCTAGTTCAATTCACTCAAAAATGCAGCGTTGCATAAACTATCGTAATGACTGCTCTCCATAGGCTTCTAAGCCTAAACTTATTGTCTTTCCAGCCGCTAATCTCTTGAGAAGTTGACCAGTAGAATCCTTGGTCAATATTAATTGAATTAGTAGAGGGATCGTGGACGAATGCCACAGGACAGACAGAGCAATATATTAATGGTTGAAGAGTGTGACAACAAAGTTTCGTTGTGTGACCTGCTGTCTAAGCAAACGAAGAGTCGTTTCTTTACCGAACAAGTCTCAAGGCTGGATGACGCCATTATAAGTCTGCAGAACACTCACTTCGATGCCGTTCTTGTTGATCTGGATACAGAAAACTATGATGGATTAGAAGTCATTTCTGAAATACTCTCGTACGATCCAATAATGCCCATTGTCGTGACTGGCGTTGCTTCAAATGAAAAATTTGAGCTTGATACCATACATTTGAATGTGCATGAATATTTGCGTAAGGGGCAGTATGGAAGTGTTCAACTTGCCAGCACGTTAAGTTTTGCGATTGAAAGTAAAAAAAATCATCATCTTGAAGAGCTACGAGCACATTACGATCAACTAACGGGGCTTGCTAATAGGGCATTGTTTTATTCAGGTCTGGAAGAGGTCATTGTTGTATCGAAACAAGCAGGTCGGATGGCCAGTTTGTTGTTAATCAACCTTGATGATTTCTCTCAGATAAACAAAAAAAATGATAGTTTAGCTGGGGATGAAGTTCTCAAGCAAACTGCACTTAGATTAAAAGACTGTATTTCAAAATATAAACCTTCAGCACAACTGTATCATTTGGGTAGTGATGATTTCGCTATTACTTTAGATTCTGTAAATAAACCATCCGAGGTGACTTTTTTAGCTGAAAAAATTAATGCTTGTTTGTCTCGAAAAATGGACGTGAATATTGAAGGAAGTGAGCAACGAATTAAAGTAACGGCAAGCTTGGGGCTTGCGTTCTATCCACTATGTACGGATGCTAAAAGTCTGGTTTACTCAGCTGAGACTGCCTTATTCCGCGCTAAACATGCGAAGGTGGTTAAAGGTAATTTTTATAAAATTTATACCAAAGAGCTAAGCCAAGAAGATATCCGTAAATATTCAATGGAAACAGAGCTTGAGTTTGCATTAGAGAAGGAGCAATTTCACCTTTATTATCAACCACAAGTGGACTTGCATACGGGTGAGTTAATGGGATTCGAAGCGCTGCTTAGATGGAACCACCCTAAGCTAGATCTTCTTTATCCCAGTGCTTTTATTGAACAAATAGAGACATCCGAACAAGGTTGGGATCTGACCGAGTGGGTTCTCAACATTGCCTGTAGACATCTAAAATCATGGCATAGTTTTGGAAATCCAAACTTAAAAATGGATATTAATATTTCACCATTTCAGCTAAGCGATCCTGAATTGGTTTCTAAAGTAAAAAAAATTTTGAAAAAAACGGGTCTTGAAGCAAAGTATCTAGAGCTAGAGCTGACAGAAAGACAGCCGTTACCGCAATCTGTAAATGTTTGTCACCGTAATATAAAAGCATTACGTGAGCTCGGTGTTTGTTTTGCCGTTGATGATTATGGAACGGGAAATAATTCCGATAGCTGTTTGCGACAGTTTCCTGAAAATACATTTTCAACGATAAAAATTGATCGTTCTTATGTAAAAGAAATAACCACGAATGCGACAACAGTCAAGTGTATAAAACGCGATATCGATTTTGCACATAAGCTAGGAATGCAGGTGATTGCAGAGGGTGTAGAAAAACTTGATCAGCTGAGAATTATCAAAGATTTAGGAGCGGATATCGTACAAGGGTTTGTCGTTAGTGAAGCCGTACCAGCACCTTTACTCGCGGATGACATTTATAAAGGCAACTTTGATTTAGACAGAATTTACGAAAGGAACAGTCTGGCTACAACTATTCATTAATGATGGATATATCTGTTGATGCTGACGATATGGCTTACTGGGCACCCCTCCTGACTTTTAAAAAACACTTGATCTGACTGAGCTAGTCACTAGCCAATCGTTTTCCTTCGCTATTTATAGTAGGATCCGACGATTTTATTATTATCGTAGGATCCTCTGTCATGTTAGAGTTAAATGCTATTTTTATCCGCATCAAAGAGATGCAAGAGCGTGTTGATGCCCTCAGGGGGTACCTTTGACTACGACCTCCGGTGTGAACAGCTGACAGAAGTTGAGCGTGAGCTTGAAGACCCTGCTATCTGGAATGATCAAGAGCGGGCACAGGCTCTAGGTAAAGAAAGATCCTCTCTAGAAAAAATCGTCAATACCATCAAAACGCTTGATGGTGGTCTTAACGACGGTATTGAATTCCTTGAACTAGCCAAAGAAGAAAACGACGAAGACACGGTCAACGAAGTGATCAGTGAACTTGATAGCATGGAAACGGGTTTAGCCGAGCTAGAATTTCGTCGTATGTTTTCTGGCGAAACGGATGGATGCAGTGCATTTGTAGATATTCAATCAGGATCAGGAGGCACCGAAGCGCAAGATTGGGCCGAAATGATCCTACGTATGTATCTACGCTGGGGTGAGCGACATGGTTTCAAAACCGAGTTGATGGAAGCTTCCGCAGGTGATGTTGCCGGAATCAAAAGTGCCACGATCAAATATGAAGGTGAATATGCTTATGGTTGGTTGCGCACAGAAACAGGCGTGCATCGTTTAGTCAGAAAATCACCTTTCGATTCAGGTAATCGGCGGCACACTTCCTTTGCTTCTGTTTTCGTATCTCCTGTCATCGATGATGAGATCGAGATTGAGATTAACCCGGCTGATCTACGTGTGGATACCTATCGTGCTAGTGGTGCTGGTGGTCAACACGTCAATAAAACTGATTCTGCGATCCGACTGACGCATGAACCCACTGGGATTGTTGTGCAATGTCAGAATGATCGCTCGCAACATAAAAACCGTGCGAACGCGATGAAGCAGTTAAAGTCAAAACTGTATGAGCTAGAAATCCAAAAACGAAATGATGATCAGCAGGTATTGGAAGAAGGTAAATCTGATATCGGTTGGGGCAGCCAAATCCGATCTTATGTGTTGGATCAATCGCGCATCAAAGATTTAAGAACCGGTGTCGAAACGGGCAACACTCAAGCAGTGTTAGATGGCGACCTAGACAAGTTTATCGAAGCAAGTCTGAAAAGTGGCTTGTAATTCGCAAATATTAAATTTAAAAATATTAAGAAATTAATAAGAGAAAGAACATGAGTGACGCAAAAAACAGCAATGATAATAAACCTGAAGTCAGCGAACGAGATCAAGTAGCGCAACGCCGTGCTAAGCTAGATGAATTGCGTGAAAATGGTAATCCTTTTCGCAACGATTTTCGTCGTGATTCATTAGCCGCAAAATTAGAAGCTCGCTTCGGTGATAAGACGAAGGAAGAGCTTGAAGCAGAGCCGGTTAGAGTAACGGTTGCTGGGCGTATGATGACACGTCGTGTTATGGGCAAGGCATCGTTTGCACATCTACAAGACATGTCTGGTCAGATCCAGCTTTACGTCAAACGTGACGATCTTCCCGAAGGTCGTTATGGTGAATTCAAACGTTGGGATATTGGTGACATTATTGGTGCTGAAGGCATCATGTTTAAAACCAATAAAGGTGAACTTTCAGTGTTGTTGGATGACATTCATCTACTAACAAAATCGTTACATCCGTTGCCAGAAAAATTTCATGGTTTGAGCGATCAAGAAACAAAATATCGTCAACGCTATCTTGACTTGATCATGAACGAAGGTGCGCGAGACACCTTTAGAAAACGGTCAGCGATTGTCGACTACATCCGTCGTTATTTGATGGGCAAAGAATTTATGGAAGTTGAAACGCCAATGATGCAGGTCATTCCTGGCGGCGCAACGGCAAAACCATTTACCACGCATCACAATAGCTTAGATATGCAACTTTATTTGCGTATCGCACCAGAGCTTTATCTCAAACGTCTAGTGGTTGGTGGTTTTGAGCGCGTGTTTGAAATCAACCGGAACTTCCGTAACGAAGGCTTATCAACGCGACATAACCCAGAGTTCACTATGTTGGAATGGTATCAAGCCTATTCTGATTATAATGACCTAATGGATCTGACCGAAGACATGTTGCGATCAATTGCGAAAGATGTGATTGGAACAACGACGATTACTTATCAGGAAAAGGATTATGATCTGTCAAAACCATTCAAACGAATGACGGTTAAAGAATCGATTCTAGAATTTAATTCAGATCTAACAATTGAGCAACTGGAGTCAATCGAAAGTGCAAAACAAATCGCTGAAGATTTAGGAATTCCATTAAAAGGCACTTATGGTTTAGGAAAAATTCAGATCGAAATTTTCGAAAAAACGGTCGAGGCGAAGCTTGATGATCCAACCTTTATCACCGCATACCCAACGGAAGTTTCACCACTAGCTCGCCGTAATGATGACGATCCATTTGTAACTGATAGATTTGAATTTTTCTTAGGTGGACGAGAAATTGCTAATGGTTTCTCAGAATTAAATGATCCGGATGATCAAGCCGAAAGATTCAAAAAACAAGTGGAAGAAATGGAAGCGGGTGATGATGAAGCGATGCATTTTGATGCAGATTACATACGCGCACTAGAGCAAGGCATGCCACCAACAGCGGGCGAAGGGATCGGGATAGATCGTTTAGTTATGTTCCTAACCGATTCACCATCGATCAAGGATGTATTGCTGTTTCCACATATGCGACCTAAGGCTGAATCTTAAATTTTAGACCTACGGAGCCTGTATCTAGGCTCCGTAGCAATGTTAATAGCTTTAAGAACCTTTCCCTCCAAAATGACCAAATTTGGTCTTGTGCTTTCAGTCTTACACCTTTCATTAAAACATCGAGCATTTCGCTGTAATCGTCAAATAAGCTAGAAGTCTATTCTATAACCTCTGATTTCGATTAATAAGTTAAGTCTCATCACTTGATTTGGAACTACCATTACTCTCCAATAAATATGTGTTAAGGATTTTATTCAAAGGGCCGATACAGGAGGTAATTACCTTGAACTGAAGCATGTAGAACCAAAGGGATAAGTATTTCGCCTATCAAGTTTGTATCTAATTGGTTTTTGGATATGAAATTTTTGCTTCTTTTATTTAAGGTTCAAGCTAATAGAGTTTCTTGTTAAGTATTAAGCAAAATTAACATGAGCTATAAAATGACTACCCTACTATTGAGTTGAGGGCAGTATAGGAATTTATATTTAATTGGATTAAAAGCGTCATGCGGGTTGAAATATTATGTCTATTAATAAAATAATGTTGGTTTGTTTTTCATTTATCGGTGCATTTGCAGTATTGACTTTCACCTTTGTGTTCAAACTAAATGCTCTTACAGAAGATACTGAAAGGTTAGCTAAAGTAAGGTACCACTCCTATTTGGCTGCTGATGAACTACGCCAAAGCTCGGATGATCTGACGCGTCTTGGTCGGACTTATGCGGTCTCGGGAGAAGCCAAGTATGAAAAAATGTACATGGACATATTGGATATTCGGAATGGTAAAAAGCCTCGCCCGGATAACTACCATCGAATTTATTGGGATCTCGTTCTGAACTATGGAGACAAACCAAAAGCTGATACAGAAACAATTGAACTCTCAAAAATAATGAAAGATCTTGGTTTTACAGAGCAAGAATTTTCAAAATTAAAGCAGGCACAAAAAAACTCTGACAAGCTTGTTGCGATGGAAGTCAAAGCAATGAATGCCGTAAAAGGGAAATTTCAGGATGCACAAGGGGAGTACACCAACATTGGCATCCCGGACTTAGAACTGGCTAGGAATTTATTACACAGCAATGAATATCATCAGGAAAAAGCAAAAATCATGGCCCCGCTGGATGAGTTTCTGCATCTCCTCGAAGAACGTACTCAAATACAATTTATCAATACTGCTGAATCCACCAAAAGTTTGGTTCTAGTCAGTACTGGCTTGATGTTGCTGATTATTGTGACTGCGGTGGTAGGTTACATTATCCTCACTCGGTTCGTTACAAAACCTATCAATGAGATGTCAATGACTCTCAGCTATATAGGTAAAAATCAGGATCTACGCCCAAGGCTTGATATGAAAGGTGGTTCTGAAATCATTCAAATTTCTGAAAATATCAATTACCTGATCGACAACTACTCTCTGACCGTTGAACAGGTAAATAATATTAACGATGAAGTCTCTGGCATAGTTAAGAGCATTACAGCACTTGGTCATGAAAATTTGAAGTTATCAAGCCAGCAGAAGAATGAAGTTGAGATGGTTGCTACGGCTATGGAACAAATGACAAACTCTTTATCTACCGTAACGGAAAACACATCCAGAGCAGAAGAACACGCAGCTAATGCTAACAAAGGGGCTTCCAGTGGGAAAACTACGTTTGAAGTTGCATCCTCTGCATTCTCTTCATTGGAAACGGAGTTCGATGGAACTCGTCAGATTATTGATCAACTAGCTAGTGAAAGTAGCCATGTAGGAAATGTTCTAGATGTTATTAAATCTATTGCGGAGCAAACTAACCTATTAGCGCTTAATGCTGCAATTGAAGCAGCAAGAGCAGGCGAGCAAGGTCGAGGTTTTGCTGTAGTGGCAGATGAAGTTCGTTCGTTAGCTGAGCGCACACAAGCTTCTACATCAGAAATAGAAGAGATGATCTCAAATCTACAACACAAAGCAGAAAAAGCAACAAGCTCGATTAAAGAAAGTGCTGATAAAATAAAATCCGCAAGTGAAAGAGCTGAAACTGCAAGTAATGTTCTCGTCGATATCCAGACATCAGCTACGGATATCCATGCCTTGAATACAGTTATTGCCTCAGCAACCGAGGAGCAGTTAGGTGTTAGTACGGAAATAGCTAGAAATCTTGTCAATATCCACGATTTATCAATTGAGCTTGATAGTAAAGTTCAGGACTTCAACCCTCTTATTTTGGATATACACAATCGTACTATGGCGTTACACAATCATGTGGCGCAATTCAAAATAAAGTAACAAGCAGGCGAACCCATATGATGTTCTTATAAGTCAGGCTTGCTAAAAGAGGAACCATAATATGAAGAAAATAATTGGCTTATTGGCCATGGTAATTACATTAATATCACTTTCAGCGAATGCAGCAAAAAAATTTGAGGTAGATGAAAATAAATGGATTAGCATAGGTGCAGGTCTTCGTAGTAGCTTTACTTCAATGGAAAACGCTTCCCCTGATGGTAATAGCAGAAGTAATGACTTTAACCTTGATAGTGCTCGCATCTATCTGAATGGCCAAATCACTGAGACTATCAAATTTGAGTTGAATAGTGAGTGTATTTTTTGCGGTAACTCTGCATTGGAAGAATATACGGTGCTTGATGCTATCGCTAAATTTGATTTTTCTCCGAAATTTAATCTTTGGGCAGGTCGGTTGCTGGTTCCCGCAGATAGAGCTGAGATGAGTGGTCCATATTACGCAAATACTTATGACTTTAATAAAACACCGTTCTATTCAGCAGATTACAGCGTTGATTTTGGCGATGGAGGTGCGGGTGTTTATGGTCGGGATCACGGCCTGACAATATGGGGAGCCTTAGGTAACGAAGATCGCTTAACCTATGCTGTTGGTGCATTTAATGGTCTACAGGGAGGTTCCAATAAAGATGACAACCTCTTGTATGCTGCCCGCTTGAGCTATAACTTCCTAGACGTTGAAAATAATCCGGGTTATTACACAAGCAGTACATATTATGGAAAGTCTGACATTTTTACGATTGCTTTTGCAATACAACATCAGGAAGATGGCGCTGGTACAGAGGCGGCTTCGGCTGATTTCACGGGCTATAGTTTCGATGTATTATTTGAGAGAGTCATTTCCAATGGTGGCTTGGTTACGTTGGAAGGAGAGTACAAAGTATTCGATACCGACTTGTCATCAGCAGCACTTGGAGATGCTTCCTGTTTTTGTCTCTTCAGTGGCGATGCGATAACGCTAACAGCTTTGTATATGATCCCAGCAAAAGTTGGAATAGGACAATTTCAACCTTATATGCGTTATACCCGAAATGATCCTGACTTCAGCTCAACACGCTCCGAAACGGAAGCCGGCCTGAACTATATTATTAATGACCATAATGCGCGAGTGTCAGCTTTCTATCAACATGGAGACATTGCGACAAAGGGCCTAAATTATCGGCCTGGAGCTTCTGGTGAAAAGATCAGCGCTTATAAGATTGCCTTCCAATTACAGTTTTGATGTTTGAGTGATAGATGCGTCACGTTGATGGGCCGTTTGAAGTTTTATAAGGCATTAGCACTTGGCTTTAGCTGAGGATGCTATTAAAAAGCTGAGCTTACCTTTAAAACAAGGGATAGTTCATACTTTGATGGCTTCCTCACAGAATATTTTATGAACCAGTTATTATAATTATAGAGACTGTCCTAGTTAACTACTTAAACTCACTTTTGCGCGACTGATTTAATTGAATTGTTGGGACGCTGTTGTTAAATCATCATTCACATTCCTGCAAAAAGAGATGGAAGTGGTCTTTAGGAACACCATTGAATTTACGCATATGCCGTTTAGCTTGGTCACAAAAACGTTCTATTCCATTAGTATGATTATGCTTATTTGCATATGATTAATTCTATAGTATTTAAACTCTGATACATTCAGGACGTTATAGCTTCTTCATGTACCGGTTTTAGCATCCGGTATGGAGGTGTAAAAAACTTGTCATTACGTAACTAATACAGGTACTCCATCATCTTTAAGCTGCTCACTATGGTTATATATTACCTAACGTAGCCGATGATAATAACCAGCTGTGGATTTACTGGCATCAGCTAAATAAGCTGCTGCTCGGGCAGTTGAAACAGCTACAAATAACTCTATTAAGCGACTTTATTTATACGAATTTAATTTGCTTTTTCTCATCCTGCTACCCTAAATTATCTTACTTGTTTAGGACAGATCTTTTTTATTATCATAAAAAATAAACTAAGGTTAGAAAAAGCGATATATAAATATCGTTTTCTTGGGCATAGTAATTGCTTTGTGTATAACTACGTGATGCTAACTTTTTCTATCAAGAAGTCGTCCTCCCATTTTAAGGAAGACCATTTTTATGGTTTTTGAATCTAGATCTAGAGAGAGTTCACATTTTTTTATTCCGTAGGAGGAATATATGAAAGGTGTAGTTTTTACTTTATTGAACGAAATGGTTGAAGAACAGTTTGGTCTGGAAGCCATGGACACATTGCTTACTAACGCAGGTTTAGAAGGCTGTTATATTAGTACAGAAACTTACCCTGACGAAGAACTCTTTCTTCTGGTAGAAGAAGCAAGCAAATTAACAGGTATTGATGCGAATGATCTAGTTCGAAGTTTTGGTGAATTTATGTTGCCTCACTTTCACAAGAACTACCCTACTTTTTTTGAAGAAGGTATGAATCTTAAAAGCTTTTTACTAACGGTTGATCGAGTCATTCATGTTGAAGTCAAAAAACTGTTTCCTGAAGCTGGCTTGCCAGAATT
This sequence comes from uncultured Pseudomonadota bacterium, assembly GCA_913058255.1. Taxonomy (GTDB): domain Bacteria; phylum Pseudomonadota; class Gammaproteobacteria; order CAJXQU01; family CAJXQU01; genus CAJXQU01. The sequence goes on from CAJXQU010000004.1 coordinate 116,034, forward strand.
TAATTACATAGATGAAAACGATAATCAGCTTACAATGATCTACAGTTCTCCACGAAAATTATGTATGCTGGCAGAGGGACTAATCGCCGGCTCAGCAAAACATTTCAACACGCAATATTCTTTGATACATGATGAGTGTATGCATGATGATAAAGATGCCTGTCATTTACACATCACTATACAATAATACCGTATATGGACATCGCTGTTTTAGAACGTGCTTTTCAACGCGAAAGAAAACAAAGAAAGCATGCTGAAGAGCTGTTAGAGAACAAATCACGCGAACTGTTTCTCTCTTATGAAGAACTCAAGGAAGCACATAGTAGTTTGAGTGAAGCCCATGAAGAATTAAAACATAAACAACGGCAGTTAGTACAATCTGAAAAAATGGCTTCAATTGGCGTATTGTCTGCGGGTGTTGCTCACGAAATAAATAATCCAATCGGTTTTATTCTTAGTAATATAAATACATTTTCTTCCTATATGCCTATTTTTAAGAATGTACATTCGAAGCTTTTAAATATCACTGAAAAAACGGAAAGTCAGGCTGTTTTATATGAAAAAATCAGCATGGCAGCGGTCTATTTAAAAGATGAAGAAGTTGGTTACTTGCTAGAAGATGCCGGTGACATAATAGAGGAAACGACTGAAGGAATTCAGCGTGTTAAGGAAATTGTTGCTGGTTTAAAAGATTTTGTACGTGAAGATCAAGGAGAAAAAGAAAGCGCAAATATTAACGAGTCTATCCAGTCAACGCTTAAATTACTCAGTAACCAGCTTAAATATCATTGTGAAATAATCGAAAACTATGGTGACATACCTGATCTCCCTTGTCATATCGGTAAACTAAATCAAGTCTTTATGAATATGATGGTCAATGCCGGTCAGGCTATTAAAGAGAAAGGTACAATTACAATAGAAACCAAAAAGTTGGGCAACCATATTATGGTTAGTTTTAGTGATACTGGCTCCGGCATTAGTGAAGAAAACCTAGCAAATTTGTACACACCTTTTTTTACCACCAAACCTGTTGGTGAAGGGACTGGCCTTGGTCTCTCTATTTCTCATGGAATTATTGAAGAGCACGGTGGTGAAATTGATGTGGAAAGTGAGCTTGGTAAGGGCACAACATTCACGATCAAACTACCTGTTGATAGATAAAGTTTAGATATGATCTAAATCTTGACTCAAGCATAATTTTGGCAAGCTATGGCCCAACTGCAGCATTTATATTTAAAAAAAACTAATGTGAACACCTGATAAAAAAAGTATGTTGGCATTTTATTAGATCAGTAAAAACTGGCAAAAAAACAGTTAAATTAAGGCTGTCAGCGTTGTTAATTGGCTGTTTAGTTATTAAACGAGAGAGAAGAATACAGGCCCTCAATATTCTTAATTTATCTAGCCTAACTACAAATATATTTTAAAAGTGTGTCAAAGGTAACTCGCTCGGGGTATCTGGTAAAACATCAGAGACTTATTTTTAAGTTAAGTTAGCTCTGGGGAGAGTAAATCAATCAAGCCTAAACCTCATTGGTTTCAGGGAGGACTCTTGCGGTCATGAATGATGAGTTGGGTATTTTACTCACAAGCAGCCTCCGAAGCTTGCATAAACAGACTTAACAATAAAGCGGAAGAAACAACCCTATTGTTGTTTTATTTTCATGTTCTATATACCGAACGTCTTTATCAACGCTCCTCCGAATAAACTTGTTATGCCTGATCTTCGGGCATCATAAACCCGGAAAATTTTACGCCAGATAATAAAGCCATCTCTCGATGCCAAGTTGCTAAATCATTTATGTTGAACAAATTCAACGACTCATGACCACATGCTCTAGCCATAACCTGCATGAGTTCAACAGACGCATCAAAGAAATTTCTTAGTTGAATGGCAGATTTTTCAACATTTAGCCGTTGCCGTAAGTCAGGTTTTTGTGTTGCTATACCAGCGGGACAATTATTAGTGTTGCACATACGTGCAGCTACACAGCCTATTGCTTGCATAGCGCTATTTGATACGGCGACACCATCAGCGCCTAAGGCCATCGCTTTTACAAAGTCCATCGGCGTACGTAAGCCACCAGTGATGATAAGAGTTACTTGACCGCTAACGCCTTGCCTGTCTAAGTAACTACGCGCTCGAGCTAATGCAGGTATCGTTGGAACACTGATGTGATCTCGGAACATTTCTGGTGCCGCGCCGGTACCACCGCCACGTCCATCTAAGATGATGTAATCAGCACTGGCATCTAATGCAAATTGAATGTCTTCTTCAATATGATTGGCACTCAGTTTAAAACCAATAGGAATACCACCAGTCACACTTCGAACACGGTCAGCAAATTTTTTGTAATCCGCAGCAGTGTGTAAGTTTTTGAAAGTAGGGGGAGATATGGCTGGTTCACCCTTGGGAATATTGCGTACTTCTGAAATTTTACCTATATTTTTATTACCAGGAAGGTGACCACCTGTTCCTGTTTTTGCACCTTGCCCGCCTTTGAAGTGAAAAGCCTGTACATTTTTTAGCTTAGCTTCATCATACCCAAATTGAGCACTTGCCAATTCATAGAAATAGCGAGAATTAGCGGCTTGCTCCTCTGGTAACATCCCTCCTTCACCAGAACAAATACCGGTGCCTGATAATTCAGCTCCTTTTGATAAAGCCAGTTTTGCTTCTTCTGACAATGCCCCAAAACTCATGTCGGATACAAATAAAGGAATGTTTAATATCAGTGGTTTTTTAGCGTTTGGGCCAATCACTAATTCGGTACTAACGGCTACATCTTCGAACAAGGGCTTCGTTGCCATCTGGGCGGTCATGACTTGGATATCATCCCAATGCGGCAACAAATGACGGGGTACACCCATTGAGGTCATTGGACCATGATGTCCCATTTTCGACAAACCATCCTTAGCTAACTGATGTATAAACTCGACTGTAGGTTCTTCCACCGTAACACTAGCAATAGGAATTTTACTGGAGTTAGCTTGAATACTCGGCCCTTCTTTACCGATGGCACTGTCGTCAAACTGCTTATGAGAGCCATCACAAAAGGGTAAGTTTGCCGAATGCTTGCACTGACATAAAAAAGCATCGTCAGACTTTTCAGCCGTAAATGGCTTGGGTTTAAATTTGGTTCCAGCATGTGAGCCGTCACAAAATGGCTGGTCATTAGAACGACCACAGGTGCAAAAGTAATATTCTTCACCTTCAGTTACAGAGACTTTTACTGGTTTGTTATTTGCTACTATCGGTTTCATTAATCAACTCCAAAATTGTGAGGTATAACACCATAAAATAAGTCTGTCGAAGCCAGCTCGATGGGAGACGCATTTTTTGTGACTGGAATGTATTAACAGTCTTACTTAGTTGCTGCTTTATACGACGACATACTTACTTTCTTTAAACTCTTATACAATTCATTGTTTGTTTCTTAGGTAACCGTTGAATTGATACTTACCATTGCCCTCTTTAAATGTTTCTATTATATCAAAAGGTGAAAAATGTAAAGTTTCGATAGATTCACTATTCATTATAGTTTTTTTGAACACTTCCTTGTGATCGAATAGAACATTATCTCTACAAGGGCAGAGATATCATCTACTTTAAAAGTAATGAATAAATCTGAATTTTCATGATGAGTTTTTACAATTTTTGATCCATCGAAATTAATATTTATTTTGCTCATAGGCCGTTAAGGCTTCGCATCAGTGGTCGATAAAGCGAGTAGTGAACTTGTCCCCATAAAGCTCCTTCTATAGAAGAATTGCAGGCATGCCAGAAATGTATGGGTGTGCAAGCAAAAATATTGCAAACATAACCAAGCCCTTTGATAGCATTAATAACTCAGATTTGATTGATGCTGGCTCAGGTTTAACCCATGCTCCTTCTCGCTTACTTATTAAAACAATTTCTACAATAGCCCAAACACCCAGTGTGCCAAACAAAACTAAAGATCTATTATCACCATTAGAAAAAAGGTGACCAATGCTCCAGAGCACGAGACCAGTTAATTGGGGATGTCTAATAATACGTTTTATGTTGGTTGCAGAATGTGCTGCAGAAAATAGTATAAAGGCAATAAGAGCAAGCAGGCTAGTTAGAACCCTACTCCATTCTGGCAATACATATATATTAACAGGATCAATCGAACGCCAACCAAAAACCATAGCTACTATTGAACTAACTATTAAAATAGTGAAAATAATTTTATACGATGTTTCGCCAAGCCTGATAATGAGTTGCTTTCGAAATGGTATTATCAACGACGGAACAAAATGTACTCCAGACCATAGAGCAAGTCCGATTATTAATAATATCATTAGCTAACCTTGATTGTTGAGTGATTGCCTAACTATAAATATACCTTAAAAGCAGCAGTAATACTTCCTTAATTCAGGCACTGAAAAACTATTAAGCGACCACTTAGGATTACAAAAATTTTTCTTTCCTAACTTTATTTTGATTGAAGTTAAGAACCACATAATTTATCTGTTTATAAATTTGTGAAGCTATTCTTACTGCCTGCATTTTTCTCTGATCTATCGTAATGCCGAAGCCGGATGGAAGGAAACACTTCCCATCAATTGAGGTATGACGGTTAACTCCTGAATTTCGAATTTTTTAGTAATGCCTGTCCTTTTAGTAATGCCTGTCCAAATTAAAATCGATCCAAATTAAAATTGTTTATAAGTATAACTAAATAGTGTGGTGGTAAAAGAAAATATGATAAAGCTAGCCTCCTAGAAGAATCGTAATAAATCATTAATTATCAATGGTTAAGTTGACGTAGTAGCCTTGGCTGTAAGAAGATAGACAAACTCATAAAGGACTATAGTAGGGATTAAAATTTATGCCCCAGCCACGGAAAGCACTGATAGCAATCGAAGACACACCTTATTACCACTTCACCTCCCGCTGTGTACGCAGAACATTTCTGTGCGGCGAAGACAAAGAAACAGGCAAAAATTATGAGCACAGAAAGCTTTGGCTAGAAAACCGCATAAGATTACTCGCTAGTATATTCACTATCGACATTTGCGCCTACGCTGTCATGTCAAACCACTACCATCTCGTCGTTAAACTTAGCCCAGAACAAGCTGATGATTGGAGCGATAGAGACGTCGTAGACCGTTGGACCACACTCTACAAAGGCACCTACCTAGTCCAGCAATGGAAACAGAACAAAAAACAAACCAAAGCTGAACAGCAAACGACCCTAGAAACTATCAACCGCTATAGAATCCAACTAAAAGATCCCAGCTGGTTTATGAAATGTTTAAATGAACCGATAGCCAGACAAGCCAACAAAGAAGAAAACATCACAGGACATTTTTGGGAAGCACGATTCAAATCCCAAGCCTTACTCACAGAACAGGCCTTACTAAGTTGCATGGCCTATGTAGACTTGAACCCCGTTAGAGCGAATATTAATCCAACACCGGAAGACTCAGAACACACCAGTATCAAAGAACGCATACAAAAAACATTTGATTTAAAAGAAGCGGTTTCTCAACAAGACCAAGAAGATGCTCTCTACAAATTCAATTTACCGTTAAAGCCTTTAAAAGTATTTGAAGGACATTTAACGCAAGAAGAACAAAGGGGGATTTTATTCAGCGAGCAAGACTATCTACAACTAGTCGACACCACAGGTAGAATTATCAGGGAAGATAAGAAAGGGCACATCAACCAAAACCTACATCCCATACTAGAACGCTTAAACATCACCTCAAACGAATGGCTAGAAAACACTATTCAATTTGAAGAGCGTTATCAAAAACACTTCGCTAAAAGACGAAGACCAAGAGAAAAATTAGCTGACACTGGTTAGCAAGCAAGCTAACGATCAAAAATACCGGTCAATCAACCATTGATGTAAAGCATGCCTGTCATTTGTAACTTCTAGAAAAAGTTCATCAAAAACTAGAAAAACAAACAAAATTAAAAGAGAAGAGAGGAAACCAAACTATAAATCCAAGAAAGGCTTAAAGCTTTTTAAGTTGTGCCTGTCCAGTTTGCGGTCCAGTTTGGGGCAGTTTGCGATGCTCAGTTTGCGATGCTATAAACCCAAGAAAGGCTTAAAGTTTTTTAAGTTGTGCCTGTCCAGTTTGCTGTTAAAGTGTTAGGTTCAGACTTGATGACTGCCTTATTTACCTCGTTTTTTATCTTTTTTAGTGAAAATTCGAGTACCTAACTCTACTATCTTATTTGTATCTTTATCTATCAGTGCAAAGCCGATAGAATTAGATCCTATATCAAGCCCCATGATCAGCTTTGATTTATCTGACAAATTCCTAGTTGTAGTTTCCAAAGATTTTATTTTTTCTAACTTAGCGATAGCTTCATCTTTTGTTAATAGTTTTTTTTCCTGCTCATGAATGATGTCATCCTTAATGTCGTTTGTTAATTGTTTTTGCTTCTTTAACAACTCAGGAAGATCACTAACCAAATCTTTATAAAGGTTCGCCACTTTTTCTGCATCACTAGAACGGGCTTGTAACGCATTAATGGCTTCTTTTTGAGTAATTACAACCTTCTCTAAGGAGTTAAGCTTCGCATATATGCCTTTAACTAAAAACCAAACAAATACGACGATTCCACCTGTTTCAAGGATACTCGTAATAATTGTTACTATTTGTTCATTATTCATATAAAAAGTTATTTATAAGTAGATTTTCCCAATATCAACTAGCCTGCAGTGCTGTGAAGAAACTACCCAACCAACATCTCCTCAGCATGCTTCAAAGTCTGCTCAGTAATCGTCAAACCACCCAACATACGAGCAATCTCATCAATTCTTTGCTCAGGCTCAAGCGGTGTAATTTGTGTCCAGGTGTTATCTTTATCGCTATCTTTTTTCACTAACATATGATTATGGCCTTGCGAGGCAACCTGCGGTAAATGTGTGACGCAGAGGACTTGTTTTTGCTCGCCTAAGCCGCGCATTTTTTTACCAACAATTTCAGCGATGCCGCCACCGATGCCGACATCGACTTCGTCGAAGACCATTGTCGGAACGCCTTTGCCTTGAGCGGTGATGACTTGGATGGCGAGGCTGATCCTTGATAGCTCACCGCCTGAGGCGACTTTGCTAAGTGCCTGTGGTTCTTGACCAGGGTTGGCGCTGACGAGGAATTCTATTTGGTCTATTCCAAACAGGGTTGGCTTCTCATCGTCTTTGTTGATCAGGCTTGCTTCAAAACGTCCGCCAGCCATACCCAATATTTGCATTTCTTTACTGATGACATCAGAAAGTTTTTTTGCGAATTTGTTTCTGCTCTCGCTGAGTTTTTGTGCGGTTTTTTTGTATTTCTCTAAGGCTTGGATTTGTTCGCTTTGCAACTCTTGAAAACGTTGGTCGCTGTTTTCCAAATCACTTAGTTGTGTTGTTAGTTTTTCAAATGTTTCTGGTAGTGTTTCTATTTTTGTTTGATGCTTTCTGGCTAAGTCGTGCAGCGTTCCTAAACGAGATTCGATGCTATCAAATTCGTTTTTGTCGAAGTCTAAGCTGCCAATTAAATCACGTAGTTGGGTTTCTGATTCTTCCAACTGAATATTTACTTCGTTTAGGACCTCTAGAATCGATGCAATTTTTGGATCGAAATCACTAACGGCATCGAGTGCGCTGATGGCGCTGCCCAGACTGGTAGCGATATTTGCTGCTTGCGAGTTTTCTTCGTCGAATAGCGCGGTTGCTGTCTGACAGGCTTCGGCTATCTGCGTCATGTTCGCTAGACGTTTATGTTTTTCTAATGTGGCGAGTAAATCATCAGAGTTAACAATGGAAGTTTCTAGCTCTTGAATTTGATAACGTAATAAATCTTTTTGCGCTTCGCGTTCGGAAGGATCGTCGCTGAGTGCTTCAAGTTCTGTGGTGATGTTTTTCCATTGTTCGGCTGTTTTCCTGACAGCTTTGGTGAGAGTGTCATGACCTGCAAATTCATCAAGCATTTCGCGTTGGGTATCTTTTCTTAACAACGATTGGTGTGCGTGTTGGCCGTGAATATCGATGAGATGTTCGCTGAGACTTTTTAGCGTTTGTACGGGAACGGAGACGCCGTTGATGTAAGCACGTGATCGACCATCTTTGCTGATCTGACGTCTTAGTAAGCAATCGTCATCTTCGTGATCAATATCTTGTTCGTCGAGTAATGCTTGAGCGGCGGGCAGTTTGGAAATATCAAAGATCGCGCTGATCGAGGTTTTGTCCGCCCCATTTCTCACCACGCCACTTTGGGCGCGATCACCTAGCACGAGTCCAAGTGCATCGATCATAATCGATTTACCTGCGCCAGTCTCGCCAGAGAAGACTGTCATGCCGTCGTTGAATTCTAACTCCAGCTCATCAACGATGGCGAAGTTTTTTACTGAAAGTTGCCTTAACCCCATTGTAGTTTCGCGCGTAAGGTTGCGTAGTAGTCGTGATCATTTGGATGGATCAGTCGAATAAAACGATCACTTCTTTCAATCGTTATTTTGTCGTCTTGAGCCATGGTGAACTTTACATTTCCATCACAGGTAAGGCGTGCATGTTTTGCTTCTGGCGTGCTCACTTCAATACTTATTTTACTATCGGCGCTAACAACGAGAGGCCGGTTGCTGAGAGTGTGTGGACAGATGGGAACAAGCGATAGTGCATTTAGGCTAGGGTGTAAAATAGGGCCTCCACAAGAGAGGGCATAGGCGGTAGAACCTGTCGGTGTTGATATGATCAGGCCATCAGCACGTTGACTGTTGACGAAAACATCATCGATGTATGTGTCAAAGGTGATCAATCGAGCAGTATCCCATTTCTGTAAAACGGTATCGTTTAATGCCGTGAAGGTGCCTTGCACTTCACCGTTTCGAATCACTGAGCAACGTAAAATTGAACGATGTTCTTCAATAAAGTCGCCAGCAAGGATTTGATCAAGCTGTTGTTCCATTTCGTTTGGAGATATATCGGTTAGAAACCCCAAGGTGCCTAAGTTGATACCGAGTAGCCGTACATCAAAGCTGGGTAGATGTTGAGCCGCATGTAGCAATGTGCCATCGCCACCGATGGAAATCAGTAGATCACGGTTTTCAGTGTTGAGTGGACTGAGACCGGATTTTTGATCTTCACTGAGCTGTGCTGAGCACTGCTTATCAATAGCGATATCGATTTCTTGCGCTTTGAGATAGCGGATCAGTTGGATGAGTGCCTGTTGAACTCGTTCGTCGTCAGGTTTGGCAATTAGACCGATTTTCTTAAACATGGGGGAGAAGTTAGCAGTTCTTTTTATGGCTCACAACGATTATTTTAACAAACTACCACATCTTGCGTCTGTTATTGAGGGAACAATTTTTGCACTCTTCATAGTAGAGTGCTAAATTCTCGCGCTCAATATTGGAACGCTTGTCAGATAAATAGTGAAAGTATGACGAATAAACCAGAACATAAAGATATGACGGAACGTCAACAGCATCTGTTGAAGGTGTTAGTGGAGCGTTATATTGGTGATGGGCAGCCGGTCGGTTCACGCACGCTGGTGAAAGAGTCGGGGCTAGATCTGAGTTCGGCAACTATTCGAAATGTGATGGCTGATCTGGAAGATTTAGGCTTGATTACATCGCCGCATACCTCGGCAGGACGCATTCCGACTAATTTAGGCTATCGGCTGTTTGTTGACTCTTTATTAACGGTTGAGACACTTTCGACGGACGTGATCCAACGGATCTGTACGGATATTGAGTCGGAAGACGATGTGCAATCTTTGTTGGGCAAAACATCTTCTATGTTGTCTGAAGTGACTCAACTGGCTGGTTTGGTGATGATCCCACGTGCAGAGACACAGTCTTTGCGTCACGTTGAGTTTTTACCGTTGTCAGAAAATCGAGTACTAGCGATTTTGGTCATCAATAACAAAGATGTGCAGAATAGGGTTATCCATACGCAGCGACCTTATTCAGCCTCGGAGTTGGAGCAGGCAGCAAATTATTTGAACCAAGCTTTTTCTGGCCGAAATCTTGCTTCTGTGCGATCGGACCTATTGAAAGAGATGTCTGAGGCGAAAGAGCAGGTTAACCATTTAATGACCACCGTTATTGAGATGACTGAGGCGTTAGATCGGGGTGCTCAAAAACAAGATTATGTGATTGCGGGTCAAACAAACTTGATGGAAGAAGGTCAGTTGACAGATATTGATCAGCTGCGGCATCTATTTGAAGCCTTCAATCATAAACAGGATATTTTACATTTGCTTGATCAAGCGCTTGATGGTCAAGGCATTCAACTGTTTATCGGTGAAGAGTCTGGTTATAAGGCGTTGGATGATTGCAGCATCGTTACATCGACTTACGAAGCCGATGGAGAGATTTTGGGTGTGCTGGGGATTATCGGCCCAACCCGAATGTCCTATGAAAAAGTGATCCCAATTGTCGATGTAACGGCAAAAATTTTGGGAACGACCTTGAAAACGCTGGGATAGACCCCAAGTAAGAGTCTGAATTTAAAGTATCGTATTTGAACAACGTATTTTTGTGGAGAAAAGGTAACAAATGACTAACGAAAATGAACCTCTAGAGAATGAGTCTTTAGATGCGTCGAAAGAAGAGGTTTTAGAAGGAACACTCGAAACTGGTGCACAAGATGGGGAACTTGATACGCAAGTAGAAGGTGAACCCGCGAGTGAACTAGAAGCATTGCAAAAACAACTCGAATCAGCAGAGAAAAAAGCGGCTGAGAATTGGGAAACAGCACTACGCGCACAAGCCGAAACGGATAATGTTCGTAAGCGTGCGGTTAAAGATGTTGAAAGTGCTCATAAGTATTCGGTTGAAAAACTGGTTAATGAGTTTTTACCTGTCAAGGATAGTTTGGAGCTGGGCATCAACGCCGCGGAAACAGCCGATGTTGCCAATATGGTGGAAGGCATGGAGCTGACCTTAAAAACATTCACGACGGCCTTGGAAAAATGTGGGGTTGAGATTCTCGATCCAACGGGTGAAAAATTTAACCCCGAACATCATCAAGCAATGACGATGGTTGAGAGCCCTGATGTGGAGTCAGGCATGGTGATCGACGTCATGCAAAAAGGTTACTTGCTTAAAGATAGATTGATCAGGCCAGCAATGGTTATCGTTTCAAAATAGTCTTTAAAAGCAACATTCGATCAGAAATGATCAAAAAATACATAAACATAACTTGAAATAATCAGTGCTGACCCCATATCAGTAACAAGTAAAAAATTTCTACGGAGAATGAAACAATGGGTAAAATTATCGGAATCGACCTTGGTACAACCAACTCGTGTGTTGCGGTGCTCGACGGCGGTGTTCCTAAGGTTATAGAAAACAGCGAAGGCGGACGAACGACACCTTCAATTATTGCTTACACATCAGATGATGAAGTCTTAGTTGGACAATCTGCAAAACGACAAGCAGTGACTAATCCAGAAAACACCTTGTTCGCGATTAAGCGTTTGATCGGACGAAAATTTAAAGATGATGCGGTTCAACGTGACATCAAAATGGTGCCTTATAACATCGTTGCAGCTGACAATGGTGATGCATGGGTAGAAGCGCATGGTCAAAAAATGGCGCCACCTGAAATTTCTGCGAAAGTCTTGCAGAAAATGAAAAAAACAGCTGAAGATTATTTGGGTGAAGAAGTGACAGAAGCGGTTGTTACTGTGCCTGCTTACTTCAATGATTCTCAGCGTCAAGCGACAAAGGATGCGGGTAAGATTGCGGGTCTTGATGTGAAACGTATCATCAACGAACCAACAGCGGCAGCATTAGCATTTGGTATGGATAAAAAAGAAGGTGATGCCACAATCGCAGTTTACGATTTGGGTGGTGGTACTTTTGATATCTCTATCATTGAAATTGCTGATGTCGATGGTGAGCACCAGTTTGAAGTGTTGTCGACCAATGGTGACACATTCCTCGGTGGTGAAGATTTTGATTCACGTGTCATCGAATTCTTAGCCGATGAATTCAAGAAAGAACAGGGCGTTGATCTACACAATGACCCGTTAGCATTACAACGTCTGAAAGAAGCGGCTGAAAAAGCGAAGATCGAATTATCTTCTAGCCAACAAACGGATGTGAATTTGCCTTACATCACTGCTGATGCAAGTGGCCCTAAACATTTAAACATCAAACTGACTCGTGCGAAATTAGAGTCATTGGTTGATGAGTTGATCCAACGCTCAATCGCACCATGTAAAACAGCATTGAAAGATGCTGGCTTATCAGCATCAGAGATTTCTGACGTAATTATCGTCGGTGGTCAAACACGTATGCCGAAAGTACAGGAAGTTGTCCAAGAAATTTTTGGTAAAGAACCACGTAAAGATGTTAATCCTGATGAAGCAGTAGCCATGGGTGCGGCGATTCAAGGTGGTGTCCTTGGTGGCGATGTTAAAGATGTATTGTTACTTGACGTAACACCATTGTCTTTGGGTATCGAAACCATGGGCGGCGTGATGACTAAGTTGATTGAGAAAAACACAACGATTCCTACTAAGGCGAATCAAGTGTTCTCAACGGCTGAAGATAACCAAACCGCGGTAACCGTTCATGTTTTACAAGGCGAACGTGAAATGGCTGGCGGTAATAAATCGTTAGGTCGTTTTGATCTGTCTGATATCCCACCAGCACAACGTGGTACTCCACAAATCGAAGTTACTTTCGACATTGATGCAAACGGCATTTTGAATGTATCAGCGAAGGATAAAGCGACGAACAAAGAGCAGTCAATTGTCATCAAGGCTTCTAGTGGTTTGTCTGATGAAGAAGTTGAGCAAATGATCAAAGACGCTGAAGCACATGCTGAAGAAGATAAGCAGCTTCATGAGTTAGTGACGGCAAGGAATACGGGTGAACAGATTATTCATCAGACTGAAAAAGCCTTGACGGATCTTGGTGAGAAAGTTGAAGAAGCGGAGAAAACTGAAATCGAAGCAGCTGTTGTTACTTTGAAAGAGGCTATCGCAACGGATGACAAAGATGACATTGAAGCGAAGACTCAAACATTGGGCGAGTTGTCTGGCAAGATCGCTGAACGTGCTTATGCCGAGCAAGCGGAAGGCCAAGCGGAAGGCCAAGCGGAAGGCCAAGCTGATGCAGCTCCTGAATCTGAAAATGCTAGCGATGATGATATTGTTGATGCAGATTTTGAAGAAGTTAAGGACGACGACAAAAAATAATTTTCAACACAGATAATTATTGGATAGCCCAGGCAGGTGAATAACTTGTCTGGGCTGTGTCATTTATAAAGGATGCTCTTAGATTTAAGAATAAAGTTGAAATAAGAGTCTTCTGAGGAAATAGAAAAACATGGCAAAACGTGATTATTATGAAGTTCTCGGCGTGAGCAAAAATGCAAGCGAAGCTGAACTGAAAAAGGCCTATCGTAAGCTAGCGATGAAGTATCATCCAGATCGAAATGTGGATGATTCTGAGAAAGCAGAAGAGAGCTTTAAAGAAGTAAAAGAAGCTCACGAAATACTATCTAATGCTCAAAAGCGAGCTGCTTATGATCAGTTTGGTCATGCGGGTGTAGATCAGTCCATGGGTGGCGGCCAAGGTGCTGGCCCTGGTGGTATGGGCGATATTTTTGATTCTGTGTTCGGTGATATTTTCGGCGGTGCAGGACGTGGCGGTCAAGGTGGGCAACGTGTTTATCGCGGTGCTGATTTGGCCTACGATCTCGATATGGCTTTGGAAGAAGCGGTTGCAGGAAATACAGTTCAGATCCGCGTGCCGACACATAAATCATGTGGTACTTGCTCTGGTAGTGGTGCGAAGAAAGGTTCTTCACCAACGACCTGTTCGACATGTCAAGGCCATGGACAAGTACGAATGTCCCAAGGTTTTTTCTCGGTTCAGCAAACGTGTCCAGAATGTCGTGGCACAGGCCAGATGAACAAAAATCCTTGCGGTGATTGTAGCGGTCAGGGGCGTGTTCGAGATAATAAAACTATTTCTGTGAAAGTACCTCCGGGAGTTGATACCGGCGATCGTATCCGTTTAGGCAGTGAAGGAGAAGATGGCGAAAATGGTGGCCCAGCAGGCGATCTTTACGTCAATGTTCGGGTAAAAGCTCATGCTATTTTTAAACGTGATGATGCTGATCTTTATTGCGATGTTCCCATCAGTTTTGTTACGGCATCACTTGGTGGAGAGTTAGAAGTTCCAACATTAGATGGCAAGGTGACACTTAAAATCCCCGCTGAAACTCAGTCGGGAAAAATGTTCCGTTTACGTGGCAAAGGTGTGAAAACCGTTCGTGGAAGTCATACCGGTGATTTATTGTGTAAAGCCATTGTCGAAACACCTGTTAACCTTACACAGAAACAAAAAGATCTATTAACAGAGTTTGATAAGTCCATGCAAGATGGTGGAAAACGACACAGTCCAAAAGAATCTTCATGGGTAGATGGTGTGAAAAGTTTTTTTGAAGATATGAAGTTTTAACAATATCATTTATTTTTTTAAGAAAATAATCAGGCAAAAATAATGACAAGAATTGCAATTACTGGTGCTGCTGGTCGAATGGGACGTACACTGATCGAGGCGTGTCAGAAAACGGCTGGTATTGAGCTCTCGGGCGCTTTAGAAAGGCCTGACTCAACCCTTATAGGGGTTGATGCTGGTGAGCTGTCTGGGCTAGGGAACATGAATGTTAAAGTGAGTGGTTCTTTAGCAGATATTCTTGATGATTTTGATGTTCTGATCGATTTTACTGTGCCATCTGCAACGCTAGAAAACTTAGCGATGTGTGCCGAAAATGGCAAGCATGTTGTTATTGGAACAACCGGATTTTCTGAGGAAGAAAGACAACTGATTTCTGTTGCTGGAGAGAAGGTCGGTGTAGTTTTTGCCCCGAACATGAGTGTTGGTGTGAACCTTTGCTTTAAGCTGCTGGAGACTGCTGCAAAAGTTCTTGGCGATGATGTTGATATCGAAGTGATCGAAGCACATCATCGTCACAAGATTGATGCACCTTCGGGCACCGCTCTACGTATGGGAGAAGTCGTTGCGGATGCATTAGGCCGTGATCTGGCTGAATGTGCGGTTTATGGCCGTGAAGGAGTGACGGGTGAACGTGATCGCAAAACGATAGGTTTTGAAACCATTCGTGCTGGAGATATTGTTGGCGATCATACCGTCTTATTTGCTGCAGATGGTGAACGTGTCGAAATCACTCATAAAGCTTCAAGCAGGATGACCTTTGCGAAAGGGGCTGTTCGCGCAGCAGGTTGGATCAGTCAACGAGAATCGGGTCAGTTTGATATGCAAGATGTGCTTGGTTTACGTGATTAGTTTCACAAGCGTTTAGATTTCTTCTAAGCTATCAATAAAATCAGCAGTATATTTCTATATTGCTGATTTTTTATCTTACTCCTAAAATGGTCCAAGTGACTTTCAGAATACTCCAGAAATTCAGACTAGAATTTCAACTGGCCAAATACCCAAAACTTACTAATATCTACCGCTCGTATTCCAGTATTAAAACTGTTTTGATCGGCATTGTAATCAGCATATTTAATGCCGAGCGTATAGTGTTTTTTGAAAATTTTAGTTGCTAATAGATCAATCTCTGAACCGTAGTCATAGCTATTATTATCAGAACTTAGATCATGATAAGCGGCAACAAATTTAACTCCAAATGCTTTTACGATAGCAGTGAAATGCAGGTCTTTAATACCATCTCCGGGTGTGACTAGAAAACGATCATTCCAACCTTGATAAGCGTGATTAGTTCCAAGAATAGTTACAAATCGATCTGCACCACCATTGCCTTCCAGAATTTCATAACTGGCTTTTATAAGGAAAGAATTCACGGCACCACCAAGCTTAAATTTCGCACCGAGTTCTCCAAGGAAATAGCCAGCACTGATACTGTTAGCGTTATCACCAGCATCGTTTTGATGTGCATATTCAGCAGTATAAATAGCACTGGTTATATTATTAAAAGGAATAGCACCATAGGCTCTTAGACCAAAGGTATTGGTTGAAAACTGCTCAGCATTATCAAACTCTAACAGGTAAGCATAAGCTTCTAATTTAACCTTAGAAAAGCCATTGTATTGCGCATTCAAAAAGTGAGAGTTACTATCAAAATAATTTAGTGGATTGGGTGCATCGTCACCAAAGATCCGGTTTACATTCCAGATATAGGCATAACTTAATTTGGTATCAGCTATTGCGGTATTCACGATTGATGCGGCATCAAATGTCTGCCAGTTTTGACGCCAAAGGATCGTACCAATAAATCGATGAAAGGGTGCTTTTCGATAGGTGATGACTTGCCTACCCACCTTTATCGAATTGTTAGCCTGTTCATTGAAAGAGAGATAGGCTTGATTGATCTCTGTACCTTCAGGATCTGCAACGACAGGAAAACCTGCTTGAGGGCGTGAAGGGTAGGAGTAGTTATCTCCAAATAGTTCTTGGACGTGCTCTATCTGGCCATAGAAGCCCAGCCCATGGAAGTTTCCCGTTTTATAGCCTAGTGCCATTCTTGCTGTGTTTGCATTGGCTTCACGAGGTTGGGCGTCGTCATCAACATTTTCATACCTTAGGCGCAAACTAAAATCTGTTTTTCCTCCCGTTAAAGCTGTCCAGAAAATATCTTCTGCTCGTGTCTCAATGCTTGAGAGTGTAAGCATGCTTACTATGGCTCCGAGTAGTGCCGAGTGTCTGAAGTAACGTTTATTTTGAGTGCTTGTTTTCATTAAATTCCTCAATACGGGATCTCAACTATTGTTTAAACGGATTATTGCAGATTAAAGATATAGTCAAATGATCTAAATCAAGTAACACCAAATGTACTTTGTAATGAATGATTTAATGATCTAAATCAAAAAATACTAGTCTAGGAGCCTCCGCGTGATTTTAGTCTTTAGCATATGAGATAGATCCGGAGAGTCCTATGTCGATAAGGTTATTAAGCTCTAAGTCCGTCATCTGTTACTGCTAGAAACTTTGAGAGCGATGCATTAGCGATACTAAAAAGAAACCTTATGAATCGTATGATTATTGATTTACATCAATACATTGAACTGTCGTTGCTTTTAAAATTATACCAAAGGTGAATTTTTCAACAGAACCAGCTTGATGATGTAGCTAGGATTATTTATGACTCAGATAAATAGGAATCAGTTTTTACGTGGTAAATGGAAAACAAAAGAGATTCCTGTAAGGCCACCTTGGAGTGTCGAAGAAGATACTTTTATAGATCGATGTCGTGGTTGCTTACGGTGTGGTGATTGCGTTTCTGTTTGTCCTGAAAAAATACTGATCAGTGGAAATGGTGGTTTCCCTGTTACTGATTTTACTTCAGGAGGCTGTAATTTTTGCGGCAAGTGTGTTGAAGCATGTCCATCTGGTGCGCTCGACTCGGCATTAGAACAGGCTTGGAGTTACAGAGGGAAAATTTCTAATGGTTGTTTATCGATCAAAGGAGTGGAGTGTCGTAGTTGTGGCGAGACGTGTGAAACCGCTGCTATCAGTTTTCACCCTAAGCTGGGTGGTGTTGTCGAACCTATGCTAGATCCACATGCATGTACAGGGTGTGGTGAATGTATTGGTGTTTGTCCTGTCAGTGCGCTATCAATTGAGATTCCTCGAGAGATTATTCATGAGTAAAGAAGAAATAGATATTTGTGGCGTGCTGGTTCATGCCAAACCAGGTTCAGCGAAACAAGTAAAAGATCGGTTGTTGGCGTTGCCTGGTGTTGAGGTTCATTCGGTGACAGCAGATCATCGGCTCATTGTTACGGTTGATCAGGCCGATTGTGAAGAGGAAAAGATGATGACTAAAACCATCAACAGTTTTCATGATGTAAAAGGTGTTTTGTCAGCGGCCTTGGTTTATCAGTACGCTGAATAATGATGATTTTTTTTAAATTTAAAAGCAATTAATTAGGAGTTGTCACAATGAAAATCAACCGCCGTGACTTTATCAAGACAAATGCGATTGCCGCTACGGCTGCCGCTGCAGGTGTTTCACTTCCTGGAGTTAGTTTTGCAAAAAGTAAAGAGACAATCCGTTGGGATAAAGCACCGTGCCGCTTTTGTGGCACAGGCTGCTCAGTTCTTGTTGGTGTTAAAGATGGACAAGTTGTAGCGACGCAAGGTGACCCTGATGCTGATGTTAATCGTGGCTTGAATTGTATAAAAGGTTATTTTCTTAGCAAAATTATGTACGGAAAGGATCGTTTAACAACACCTCTTTTACGTAAAAAAAATGGCAAGTTTGACAAAGAGGGTGAGTTTGAAGCTATCTCTTGGGATGAAGCCTTTGACATTATGGCAGAGAAATGGAAAGAGTCTCTTAAGAATGATCTTGCCACCAACAAAGGTAAGAAAGCTGAAGAAGTAGTTTCTACTGTCGGCATGTTTGGTTCAGGTCAGTGGACCGTTTGGGAGGGCTATGCTGCTTCTAAATTATATAAGGCTGGTTTCCGCTCAAACCATATTGATCCGAATGCACGTCATTGTATGGCATCTGCCGTAGGTGGATTTATTCGTGCTTTTGGCGCGGATGAGCCGATGGGCTGTTATGACGATCTAGAACATGCTGATGCATTTGTTTTGTGGGGATCAAACATGGCCGAGATGCATCCTATTTTATGGTCGCGCCTGACAGATACGCGTTTGACTAAAGACGGTTGCGAAGTGCATGTGTTATCGACCTTTAAGCATCGTTGTTTTGAACTTGCGGATAACGGTATGATCTTTACGCCACAAACCGATCTGGCGATTCTTAATTATATTGCGAACTACATTATTGAAAATGAAGCCTATAACAAGGATTTCATTGGTAAGCATGTGAACTTCAAAAAGACACCAACGGATATTGGTTACGGTTTGCGCCCTGAACATCCATTACAAGTTAAGGCTAAGAATGCCGATAAGGGTGAATTATCAGAGATAAGTTTTGAAGAATATGCAGAATCTGTAAAGACATATACGGCTGAGATGACTTCAGAGTTGTCAGGAGTTCCTGTTGAAAAATTAGAAAAATTAGCAAAAATATATGCTGATCCAAATAGAAAAGTTACTTCATTTTGGACAATGGGTTTTAACCAGCATACGCGTGGTGTTTGGGCAAATGGTTTGATCTATAACATCCATTTATTGATGGGTAAAATTTCGGAGCCGGGTAATGGCCCTTTCTCTTTAACGGGGCAACCCTCTGCTTGTGGAACGGCGCGCGAAGTAGGCACGTTCTCACATCGCCTACCAGCCGATTATGTGGTTAAGAAAAAATCACATCGTGATTTCGCAGAAAAGATCTGGAAACTGCCTGAAGGCACTATTCCTGGAAAGGTGGGATATCACGCCGTTCTGCAAAGCCGTATGTTAAAAGATGGCAAGCTTAATTGTTACTGGGTTATGTGTAATAACAATATGCAAGCTGCGCCAAATATGAACGAAGAAACGTATCCTGGTTGGCGAAACCCTGAGAGTTTTGTTGTGGTTTCAGATCCGTACCCAACGGTTTCTGCTCAGGCTGCTGATCTGGTTTTGCCTACTGCTATGTGGACAGAAAAAGAAGGCGCTTATGGTAATGCTGAACGTCGAACGCAGTTTTGGCGTCAACAGGTTGATGCACCGGGCGAATCTAAATCTGATCTCTGGCAGTTGATAGAGTTTTCTAAACGTTTCAAGGTTGAAGATGTTTGGCCTGAAGAGTTATTAGAGAAACAACCAGAATCTCGAGGCAAAACCCTATACGAAGTTCTCTATGCAAACGGACAGGTTGACCAGTTTCCTGCTCAACAGGTGACGGATGGAGCAGGTAATGAATACAAAAATCATGAGATGGAAGAGTTTGGTTTTTATGTTCAAAAAGGTTTGTTCGAAGAGTATCGTCGCTTCCAGTTAGAAGGTACAAAAAAAGGTCATGAACAGGCGGAGTTTGATAGATATCACACCGTTCGTGGTCTGCGTTGGCCTGTAGTGAACGGTAAAGAAACTTTATGGCGTTATCGTGAAGGTCATGACTCTTACGTTGGTAAAGGTGAGGGGATTAAGTTTTACGGCAACAAGGATGGTCGCGCTAATATTATTACCGCACCTTATGAGCCGCCTGCGGAAAGCCCAGATGAAGAATATGACTTATGGTTAAGCACTGGTCGCGTACTTGAACATTGGCATTCAGGCACGATGACACGGCGTGTACCTGAGCTTTATCGGGCTGTTCCTGACGCCGTCATTTTTATGCACCCTGATGATGCAAAAGAAAGAGGATTGCGCCGTGGTTTGACTGCAACGGTTCAATCTCGACGTGGTGAAATCCAAGCAATGGTTGAAACTCGTGGACGAAACTTACCACCGAAAGGTTTGATCTTTGTACCTTGGTTTGACGCGGGTCGTTTGATCAACAAAGTAACTCTGGATGCAACGGATCCTTTATCAAAACAAACTGATTTTAAAAAGTGTGCGGTGAAGGTCATTCGGGCCTAAGCACTTTAACATTAGATGATAGAGAAATGACGGTAACTAAAACTTAGTATGGCCAAGAACTACGGAAGTTACTAGTGGGTTTTACTTGATGATCGCCGCTATCGTGCTTGAGTTTTCCCTAACAATATGAGCCGTGTTATAGCGATTGGATTGCGAGGATGATTAAGAGTTAAAGGCCAAGGAGTCACTATCTTAAAATCAATGCGATATAGAAAAATAATATAAAAAATACGGTAAGTTGGGTTCAAAAAAATGTGGAGTTTTTATCATGAAAAAATTATTTGTTTTTATACTGGTATTGGGAATGACTGTCTTGATCAATGCAGAAGAATTGACTTCTCTTCGAGGATCACAACCGCTTGATGAAGCTTCACAAACTGTTGAAAAGAAGGTTTGGGCAAAGGATGGCGAGGTTATCTCAAGAAACTATGTGCAACAACCACCGCTAATTCCTCATAAGATAAAAGGCTATCAGATCAATTTGCAATATAACAAATGTATGAGTTGCCATAGTTGGAGTAAATATAAAGCGTCGGGTGCGACTAAGATCAGTCAAACACATTTTAAAGATCGAGATGGAAATGATTTGGCTAAGGTATCTGCCCGGCGCTATTTCTGTAATCAATGCCACGTACCTCAAGCGAGCGTGAAACCGATTGTTGAAAATACGTTTAAGCCTATCGACTCGGTTAGCCAATAAAAAAAAACAAGAGGAATATCATGACTTTTCGTGGAAAAATTATATCAGGATCCTTAATCACAGGGTTCTTTTTAGGCATCATATTTTGGGGTGGTTTTCATTGGAGTCTGGAAATGACTAATAATGAAGAATTTTGTATTTCTTGCCATGAAATGAAAGATAACATTTATCCGGAATACAAAGAAACGGTTCATTACAGTAACCGAACAGGTGTTCGTGCCACGTGTCCAGATTGCCATGTACCTAAGCAGTGGTTCTATAAAATTAAACGAAAGATTGAAGCATCGAGAGAAGTCTTTCATAAGATTATCGGAACGATTGATACTCGTGAAAAATTTGAGGAATATCGGTTGACTATGGCGCTGAGTGAGTGGAAGAGAATGAAGTCGGCTGATTCAAGAGAGTGTCGAAATTGTCATGATTATGAGTCTATGGATTTTGTTGATCAGGGGCGCCGAGCTGTGAAAGCACATTCAATCGGTTTGGATGAGGGCAAGACCTGTATCGATTGTCATAAGGGGATAGCGCATCACTTGCCATTAGGCTGGGAGGCCGCCGCTGAGAAAGCTGGATTGTAATCTTTCAGAAGATCCGAAATAATGACTTATCATTAAGGCATGAGGCATCGTTATATGTTGATCGGGCAAGGCGGGCAGACTGGGAAGGTTGAGCTGACCGAGTCTATCCAGACAGCAATGCGTGGTTGTACGCTCCTACGCAGTCTAGATGATGAAACTTTTAGTAAGGTTGTACAGTTTTCTCATGCTAGAGAGTTACCTGAGAATACCTTGATATTTGAACATGGCTCTGAGCTGACAGATTTGTACTTGTTGATTTCTGGTGGAGTTAAACTACTGCGACTGGTACCAAGCGGCGATGAAAAAGTTCTTGAAATTATTAACCCAGGTGAAACATTCGCAGAAGCTGTTATTTTTATGGGTATGTCAAAATATCCTGTTACAGCAGTAACGCTCTCTTCCTCTACTTTAGTAGGTATTCAAGCGAAACCTTATCTAAACTTACTTAAATCTTCTAATGCTTTGTGTTTAGAAATGTTAGGAAATTTAAGTATGCGACTACACGGAATGGTGAATGAAGTTGATCGCTTGACTCTACATAATGCGACTTTTCGTTTGGTTGACTATTTGTTGAATCAGATACCTGATGAGCGGGATAACACTCTGGAAGAGCAAACAAACTTGCAACTTACTGCACCGAAAAGAGTGATTGCTTCTAGGTTGTCGGTTAAACCAGAGACTCTTTCTCGGACCTTAAAAGAACTTTCTCAACGTGGATTAATTCGCTTTCACGGTTCACATATTGAGTTCTTAGATATCAAAAAATTACGCGAATTAATATCACTAGAAAGCTAGTTTCAGCTTCAGATCATTTATAAATTAAAACTCTCATTTGATGTAGGTCAATGTTGTATTTTAACGTCTTGAATATACTGCACTGCCAGTTTTAATTGTAATTATAAATAGGATATTCGTGATGAGAGAGACCTTTACCAAGGGTATGGCTCGAAATATTTACTACGGAGGAGGTGTGTTTTTCTTCCTAGTGCTTATTGGATTAACGGTTGATACCGTTAAAGGCCTACCTGCTACCGATAATTCAGAAAATATAACTGAACAAGTCGCAGCTGGAAAACGATTGTGGGAAATCAATGATTGTATTGGCTGCCATTCTTTGCTTGGTGAGGGCGCATATTTTGCACCAGAACTGGGTAATGTCTACACCCGCTTTGGCGAGAGTACTGAAGCTATCAAGGCATTTATTAAGTATCGTCCAGTAGATGGTGTTAAAGGACGACGCAGTATGCCTCAATTCAACCTTACTGATGAAGAGTTGGAAGAGATCGCACAGTTCTTAAAGTATGTTGATGGCATTAAAACAGCCAGAAACTGGCCACCAAACATCCAAGGTTAAGGGGTAGATTATGATGAAATATGAATCACAAGGTATAGCAAAGATGTACTTTATTGCTGCCATCGGACTATTCCTAGGACAGATCCTATTTGGGATCATCATGGGGCTGCAGTATGTTATGGGAGATTTCTTATTCCCTGAAATTCCATTTAATGTCGCACGTATGGTACATACGAATTTGTTGATCGTATGGCTGTTGTTTGGCTTTATGGGATCGGCATATTTTCTAGTACCAGAAGAAGCAGAACGTGAGCTTTATGCACCTTGGTTAGCGAAGTTAATGTTCTGGATTTTCCTCGTTGCCGGTGTTCTGACCATTCTTGGTTATCTATTAGTGCCTTATGCGAAGTTAGCTGAGATCACAATGAATGATCTACTTCCAACAATGGGGAGGGAGTTCTTAGAACAACCGACTATTACGAAGATAGGTATTGTTATTGTTGTGCTCGCTTTTATTTTTAATATCGGTATGACCGTGTTATCGGGACGTAAGACGGTTATCAATCTGGTCTTATTGACAGGTCTTGTTGGGTTGGCAGTCTTCTTTTTATTCTCTTTTTATAATCCAGATAACTTAGTGTTAGATAAATACTTCTGGTGGTTTGTGGTGCATTTGTGGGTAGAAGGCGTTTGGGAATTGATCATGGCATCCTTGTTAGCTTATGTATTAATCAAGGTCACAGGTGTTGATCGAGAAGTTATCGAGAAATGGTTATATCTTATTGTCGGCATGGCATTGATTTCAGGTTTGATCGGAACCGGGCATCATTTCTTTTGGATCGGAACGCCGGATTACTGGCAATGGTTGGGATCAATCTTTTCAGCATTAGAACCGATTCCATTTTTTATGATGACTCTTTTTGCTTTTAATGTAGTTAACAAAAGACGTAGAGATCACCCTAATAAAGCCGCTGTTTTATGGGCGTTGGGCACGGGTGTTATGGCATTTTTGGGCGCAGGTGTATGGGGGTTCCTCCACACATTAGCACCTATTAACTTCTATACCCACGGAACCCAGATTACGGCAGCACATGGTCATATGGCATTTTATGGTGCCTATGTAATGGTTGTTTTAACCATGATTTCATACTCTATGCCTATCATGCGTGGCCAAAAGGCTGCCAATGAAAGAGCACAGGTTTTTGAAATGTGGTCTTTCTGGATGATGACAGTGGCTATGGTCTTTATCACCTTGTTCTTGACGGGTGCTGGTATTTTGCAAGTTTATTTGCAACGGTATTCAGAGAATCCAGAATCATTCATGGTTGTGCAAGATAAAGTTGCTATGTTTTATTGGATGCGTGAATTGGCTGGCCTAGTCTTCCTTGCGGGCTTGCTCTTGTATATTTATAGTTTTTTTGCGAAAGGAAAAGAGGTCGAATTCGTAGAAGAGTAAGTTTGATAATTCTGAAGTACAAAATACCGCTGTGAAAAGCGGTATGTTTATTTTTTGAGGAAGGAAATTGAAACCTGATGAAATACAGTTAAAGCAAGCATCGCGAGCGACGTTATACTCACTACTAAACCTGACAATGCTACCCATTGTTGGTTTTATTTCACTCTGCCTTCTTTACAGAAAAACAACCTCGAATACGATTGATCGTTATTATGTATTATTAGGCATAAAAACAAATTTATATGCCGCTGCTGCACTATTTTTGGTGACGGCATTAATGATCTTTATGGGAGGTTTTGAGTCACCTTGGACTTGGGTCTATGTGATTTCTTACTTTGTTTTTGTGCATGCTTTATTTATTTTGTTTGCCACCTGGTCGATGGTGCGTTCATGGACAGGTGAAAAGCTAAAGCGTAGCTTTTTATCAAAATGATTTGGTGCGTATCAACACCTAGCGTTGATCAGAATATAAAAAAAAGATCGTTATTATTAATGAGTCTATGGGATCGATTATTACACCTGAGCAAGAACCTAAGCTGCTACCTGGTGACTTAGCCATCTGGTTGTTTATTTTTATGGAGGTTTTGGTCTTTGGCATTTTTTTATTGTTTATGCCATCACACGTTTGCAGAATGTAGAGATGTTCAATCAATACCAGTTAATGCTTAATCGCGAGTTAGGTACAGTGAACACCTTGTTACTGATCAGCTCTAGTTATTTTGTTGTTCGTAGTATTCATGCGATTAGAAAAGACAATGTAAAGAGCTGTATCAATTGGTTATATGCTGCACTGGCAGGTGGTGCTGGTTTTTTGAGCATAAAATCAATGGAGTACTCCGATAAATTTTATGCTGGAGTTACTCTCGATACAAATACCTTTTATATGTTTTATTTATCGTTGACGGTATTTCACTTTTTACACGTGGTTATCGGTATGTTGATCTTGTTTGGGGTGATAATAAAAGCTAAGAAAGGTTCATACAGTGCTGACAATCATATCGGCATAGAAACAGGCGCTTCCTACTGGCATATGGTTGACTTGGTGTGGATTATTTTATTCCCATTAGTCTATATCATTCGATGAAAGTCTATTACAACATTCATATGATCTGGTTTGTCATGTTGATTTTAACATTGCTGAGTTATTCGATCGGTGAATCGAATTCTAGTGGAACCGTTGCAGCCATTTTTTTGTTAATAACAGCATTGACAAAAGGCTATTTTCTTATCAATGATTTTATGGAGTTGAGAGACGTTTCATTCTTGTGGCGTGCCATTATGTTTGGCTGGCTTTGGTGTGTCTCACTTAGCCTTATAGGTATTTACATTTTTAGCGTTTGAGAAGAGGAGGTTTAAATGACCTTAGAAAAAATAGTTTTAGAGACAAGTACTATTCCTCGAGTAGATCTGGATTTTATGAACCATACACATTTTGAAGAAGTTGAAATGGTCGAACAAGTTGGGCAGCTAGTGAAGGCTTTTCAAGATGGTACAACACACTCAGAAAAGCAGCTGGCAGATATAACGGCGGCACTGGAAGACTGGGTGCAACATACTCAAGAACATTTCAAGCGAGAAAATACCCTGATGCTCGACACAGGCTTTCCTGCCTATCCAACACATTCCGGGGAGCATGAAAAAGTGATGGTGGAAATGCAAGCTGTTGCCAATCATTGGAAAGAAAATTCAGATATCGATACATTGGCTGAATATGTGTTTAGTCTTTGGCCCGAATGGTTTAACGCCCATGTTAATTCCATGGATATGATGACTGCAAAATTTGCGATGATGCAGGGCTATAGTGCAGAGTAAAGTCCTCTTTCAATCGGATAAATCTTGTCGAAAAAGGAAACTAAATGAAGAATAAAAAAGAGCTGCCATTCTATCAAGCCCAGCACAATGAAATTGAATTGTTTGAGCATGCCTATAGCAATCAATTACCACTATTGATTAAGGGACCAACAGGTTGTGGTAAGACCCGGTTTATTGAACATATGGCTACAAAGTTAGATCGGTCTTTATACACAATTGCCTGTCATGATGACCTGACAGCGGCTGATCTAATCGGGCGGCATTTAATTGGTGATGGCGAAACCTACTGGCACGATGGACCATTAAGTAAAGCCGTACGCGAAGGTGCTATTTGTTATTTGGATGAAGTCGTCGAAGCGCGTAAAGACACCACCGTGGTTTTACATCCGCTATCTGATGACCGTCGAGCTTTGCCGATAGAAAGAACGGGGGAGGTATTAAAAGCGCCGCCAGAATTCATGTTGGTCGTTTCATATAATCCGGGTTATCAAAACTTGCTTAAAGGTATGAAGCCTTCAACACGCCAGCGTTTTCTTTCCATGCGTTTTGATTATCCGGATATAGAAACAGAAAATAAAATTGTGCAAACAGAAACAGGGATTGATCAAGCAACCTCTATAAATTTAATCGAACTCGTTCACGCGTTACGGGTTTTGAAAGATCATGATCTTGAAGAATCTGCTTCGACACGACTGTTAGTTTATGCAGCGACATTGATCAAATCAGGATTTGATCCTTTAGAAGCATGTCGTGCAGCGATTGTTGAACCGTTGACTGATGACGAAGAAACCGTGATGGCATTAATGGAAGTCGTGCGGGCAAAAATGGGTGACTAATGAATGAGCTAAGTAGCAATGAAGATTACACGGGAGCTTTTGCGGAAGCATTCTTTATCGGCAACCTTTTGTTTATCGGTTTTTTTTATATAGCACTTTGGGGATTGTATCTTTCAGCTTATGAAAAAACCACATCGATCAATAAAAAGCATTTACAGCAAACCTTAGCCGCTAGTTCTGTTACTACATTGATCGTTATTTTATTAAATATTTTTATTATTCTGACTAGTGGATATGCTTCTGCAACGGCTTTGATTGTGGCTGAGGTTTATTTGATGGTGCTCGTTCCCATTTTTTTATTTTTAGGGATCTGGGGTTTTGTAAAGGCTATTAATCATCAGGATTACAGTTACCCTTTGATAAGTAAGTATGTTGATTTCAAAGGGTAATTGGAATGAGCACTGTCTTCGATAATAATACTTCAATAAAGATGAGGATAGAGTTTCCCAAAACGAAATTAATTCCAGGCAGCATGGCTATCTGGGCCGCGATTCTTTCAGAGATGACTGAGTTCGCACTTATGTTTATCGTTTATTTTTTAGCCAAAGTGCATAACCCAGAGATATTCTACGAAGGACCAACCAAGCTAAATACCTCCGCTGGTACGGTTAACACGCTGATTATGCTGACCAGTAGTTATTTTGTAGTGCGAGCAGTGATGGCAATACGAGAAAATAATTCTACTTCGAGTGCCCGCTGGTTATGGGGTGCCGTCATCTGTGGTGGGCTCTACTTAGTTATTAAATATTTTGAATATCAGTGGAATATTGCACAAGGTTTAGATACACACAAAAATATTTTCTATGGCGTTTATTACTATGTGACCTTCAATCATTTCTTACATGTTGGTTGGGGGACGGCTGGACTAGTTTGGGTTATCTATCGGCTTAATACAGGTGTCTATACAAAAGATGAACATGAAGGACTGATCAATATGGCTTTGTATTGGCATATGATTGATCTCGCATGGATTACTATTTTCCCATTACTTTATGTGATTCGGTGAGCTAGAACAATGTGTTTAAATAAGCTTCAAATAATCGATTATTTATGGCTATTACTTATAACCTTAACCTTGTTTAGTGCCTATATGGCAGAGCGATCAACTCCCGAACTTATGAGCGTTCTCATTATGGCGGCTGTGCTGGCAATTAAAGGCAGGATTATTGTTGATCATTTTATGGAGCTGAAACACTCTCACAGGTTACTGCGTCGATTAATGCAAACGTATTTTTATGTAATACCAGCATTAATATTGCTTGTTTATTTGTTTCCCGAAAAAATTGCTAAATGGACTAGTTTGTCATAACAAACAATAAAGGAAAATAATGCATAAATGTATTTGTAAACATTGTAGTCACCGCGTTGTTGCTGAAGATATCCGTTGCGCCGGTTGTGGAATTCCTTTGCCACCAAGCCATGCAAAATCTTCACATAAAAAATTTGTAATATTTTTTATTGGCATCGTTATTTTTTGTGTTTTCATGATAATTTGGTTACCTCCAAGTTGGTCATCATTTTTAGACAAATAATGACATGTTAGAAGAAATTGTAGGCTCAACATGGCATCGTTTTATTACCCAACGAGCTGAGAAACACTATCCTGAAGCGATTGTGCATTTAGGTGATGTACGTAAAACTTCTGGCATTTTCTTTCGTGCCTTGGGTGGTGAAAGTGGTTTACGAGTTGAGAGTTCTACCGACTCGGATGTTTATGCACAGCGATCAATTCTAGAAAAAATTGCTGGCATTGGGGGAAAAACTCAATATACATGGCGTGATGAAGAAACATTAAGGTTACCGGAATCGATTGCACTGTTTCCTAAGCGACAATTAAATATTGATCTGTATTTATGGCTGATTGCTTTGTCGGTAACTGATGCTGACGGCAATGATTGGATTAGTCGAAATCAGTCTAGAACGTTAAAAATATTAGAAGCTTGGCCAGGATTAAGGAGGCGTTATGAAGTCTTGATGACAGCACATCTAGTGCAAAGACCAGAACCTAACAGTTTATCTAAAGATGAAGCCAAACAAGAATTGGTCATCCGTGCTGCGCTACTCGAGCCCGAGTTATTAGTGAGTTTAGAGTACGCTAAACGACCTCCGACCCCTGTGCCTCTATGGCTACATCCAGCGCCACCACCTCTAGAATTTGTACAGAAAAAATCGTTGTCAGATCCTGATCAGCCAGATCAAGCTGAATCTAAAAATAACTCATCCAATCAACAGAAACGTAAACAGGGCGACCGAACCGATATGCCAGACGGTAACGATGGCTTGATGAGCTTTCGTTTGGAAAGCTTATGGAGTTGGGGGGAGTACAGCAAGGTTGATCGAACTAGTAGTGAAGATGACGATGATGATGTCATGCAAACAGCGGATGATATGGATACTATATCTGTCGCTCAAGATAGTGAGACCACCACAAGTAAAATTAAATTAGATATTGATCTGCCCGCTAGTGAATATGATGACATAATTTTAGGTGAAGGTATTTCTATCGATGAGTGGGACTATAAAAAACAAATTTTACAAAAGGATCACTGTCGAATTATTCCGATGGTCTCGCGTAATGTGGATGATATTGAATTGCCTACAAAACTACAGGCGCAGGCACGAAAAATACGTCGTCAATTTGAAATAATACGTCCACAAAGACATTGGCTAAGTCGACAGTCTGAAGGTATGGAGTTAGATTTGGAAAGTTATATTAATTTTATAACTGATCGAAAACATGGGTATGTTCAAAGTGATACTCCTGTTTATCGAGATTTACGTAACCAAACACGTGATTTGTCTTGTTTGTTATTGGCGGATCTTTCTTTATCGACAGATGCACATATTAGCAATACGAAGCGTGTTATCGATGTTATTCGTGAGTCTTTATATCTTTTTTCTGAAGCCCTGAGTGTTACCGGTGATCGGTTTGCCTTACATGGTTTTTCTTCGAGAAATAGAAATCATGTTCGTTTTTACGACATAAAAAGTTTTGATGATGACTATAATAATAGAACACATGGTCATATAAATGCAGTTAAGCCGGGTTATTACACACGTATGGGTACTGCTATTCGGTACGCATCTCAATTATTAGAAAAAGAAGATTCTAGTCAAAAATTATTACTGATACTAACAGATGGAAAGCCAAACGATCTGGATAAGTACGAAGGTCGATATGGTCTAGAAGACACACGGCAAGCGATACTTGAAGCTGAAAAGAAAGGTTTGCAGCCATTCTGTGTCACGATCGATGAAAAATCTGAAGATTATTTAGCTCATTTGTTTGGAAAAAACTCGTTTGTACTGATCAAAAACACAGAAGAATTGCCCACCAAATTACCCTTGCTCTACCTTCGTTTGACTTACTGATATTGTTTTTATTAATTGTCATGAAAAACAAATTTTAAGATTTGATTTAGATCAATGTTTTGGACAAATTGTCGCAGCATACTTCTCCTGAAGTTATCGTTTAATGTTATAAATAACGGAGAAAGTATAGTGAACCAATTGTATAAAAAGATAAGTCTGGGAGCTGTGATGGCAACATCTTTAATGGCATTGACGGCCTCATCTTCTGCTGAAGAGACGATAGATATCAGCAACATTTCAATTTCAAGTGAGGCTAAAATTGAAGGATTAGAACGAGTTACTCAAACATTAGTTGCACCACCATATTTACCCGAACATAATCAGATTTCTGTAGGCGCACCAAAAATTGTCGAAATAACGATGGTGATCGAAGAGAAAGAGTTGGAAATTGCTTCGGGTGTTTTTGCCCAAGCTATGACTTTTGAAGGTACAAACCCAGGACCAATGATCGTCGTCCATCAAGACGACTATGTGGAGTTGACGTTGGTCAACCCTAAAACAAATAGCATGTTACATAATATAGATTTTCATGCTTCAACAGGTGCACTAGGTGGCGGTGGGTTAACGAATGTAGCGCCGGGCCAACAAGTAAAACTACGTTTCAAAGCAACTAAGCCTGGTGTGTTTGTTTATCATTGCGCTCCTGGAGGCGCTATGATTCCATACCATGTTGTCACGGGTATGAATGGCGCGATAATGATTCTTCCTCGCGAAGGTTTGAAAGATGATGCAGGTAAATCAGTATCATATGACAAAGCTTACTACATAGGCGAGCAGGATTGGTACATTCCTCAAGATGCTGATGGTAAATTCAAACGGTATGACTCTCCAGCAGCAGCAATGGGTGAAACTATGGAGATCATGAAAAACCTGACTCCAACACACCTTACTTTCAATGGTAAAGTTGGTGCTCTAACCGGTGATAAAGCGATGAAAGCCAAGGTTGGTGAAACTGTTTTATTTATCCACTCTCAAGCTAATCGTGATTCTCGCGTACATTTGATCGGCGGTCATGGTGATCTAGTATGGCATGGTGGCTCGTTTAATGATGCCCCTGCTACTAACCTTGAAACATGGGCTGTTGCTGGCGGTGAAGCGACTGCTGCTTTATATACTTTCCTACAACCTGGACTCTATGCTTATGTAAACCATAACCTGATAGAAGCTATCTTACTCGGTGCGGCAGGACATGTTTCAGTTGAAGGTGAATGGAATAATGACTTAATGGAGCAGGTTGAAAAACCTGGAGAAATTAAGTAATTTCTAGAGCAATTTTTCTAGTAGGTATTCTTGATTGTGAATGCTTACTAGACTTCTAATTATGAAAACTTCAACTCTAAAATATGTATTCATATTACTTATCAGTTTGGTAAGTATCGAAGTATTTTCAGAGAATAGGATACCTGTTAAAGAACATCCTTCATCACTGAATAGTATGGTGGCACAGTTGATGGGTTGGTATGGAAGATTGCTTCCAGCAGAGCGCAATATTTTTTTTAATCAGATAGACAAAGAATTTAAAGACTCTCTAAAACAATATCCTCATGATATTGAGCATTTAAAAATAATCAGCTCCCAACTGGTTAACTCATCTAAAAAAGGATTATTGCAATTTAATGTAACAATCAATATAAAATCAAAAAAACCAGCGGGATCTATTTGGATGACCATAAAAGAGCAATTTTTATTTAATGAAAAAAAAGATGGATCGATAGTGTTAGAGAAAATTATTTTAAAAGGAAAGCTTACGGAAGAAGAAAGAGAATTGAGTGAAAATACTAATCGAATGTATTTTAAATCAAGAGAATTTGCCTATTCATGGCTTGCATACATGGATGGGTTTGGTTCTGTTAAGAAAACAATAAACTTAGAGAGTTGGATTGAAAGTTCAGTCTATAATGTTCAAATAGGTAGTAAACAAATCAATGGATCAGTAGCTTCATCCTTGAGGCAACGAAGCGTTTATTTACACACGGGCCAACACACGCTTCGTTCCATTGATATCACTCAAGATGATGAGTCACAAAATACTTACGTATTAGATCTTACTATGGATTGGAAAGGTTTTAATGTTAAAACAGTACCTGTTATTGCAAAAATAAACCAAAAAATAAAAATAAAAATAAACAACGATGGAACGTGGTATGTCCTTTTTATAGAAGAGAAGCATCTTATTCCAGATCTAACACCTTGGCAGAATTTGTTATGTTAAAAAAAATTGTTGCTTATATTTTATATACTTTCATCTCAATAAATATGGCCTATGCTGACACTGATGTTTTACCCATATTAAGTGGTGTTGGTGGTAATTTCAATGCGGTTGATAGCGATGGAAATATGGTCGAGTTCAACAGTTATTTTGGCAATGTCGTCGTCATTGCCTTTGGTTATACTAACTGTGCAGACATTTGTCCTTTTACATTAGGTTATTTAAAAAAACTATATGCTCAATTAAATGAAGAAGAGCAGGAACATGTTAAGATTTTATTTGTGACAGTCGACCCAGAATATGACACCCCAGCACACCTAAATGATTTTCTCAATTATTTTAATAAAGATTTTATAGGTATATCAGGGACAAAAGAACAGACAGATCACATCGTCTCAATTTACCAAGCTCAATATAATGAACTCTCCAGAGAAGGAATGCCGACTCATAATATTCGGCGGATTAACACTAAATTACTTGAGAACGATGAAGAGGAAAAGGCAAAGTTGTTTAGTCACAGTGTCTCGATATATTTAGTGGATAAAGAGGGTTTTACTCGCAGCATAGAATTTACAGGAACTCCAAAAGATAAATTTGTGGAAAAAATTCAACAACTCATTAAAGAGTAATAGCAAAAAATGAAATTATTTAAATTGTGTCTCGTATTAGTTCTTATATCACTGAGTTTTATAAGCAATGCTGAGATTGTAACTGAAAACTTTCGGGTGATGATGGCTCCAAAGATAGCCAAAAACACGGCAGGCTATGGAGTAATAAAGAACACAGGAAGTGAAGCTGACACTCTGAATAGTGTATGTAGTGATACCGTAGATGTTATGTTTCACAAAACTGAAATTAGATCAGGTATGGCAAAAATGGTTCACCTTTCAGACGTTGTCATCAAAGCGGGACAAGAGCTTGTGTTAGAAGCCATGTCATACCATCTAATGTTGTTTGATTTTCATTCAGCAGAGTTTAAAGAAGGTGGGAAAATTACTTTCTTTTTGAATTTTAAAAAAGCGGGTGTAGTTAAAGTTGAAGCTTCTATCATTACTACAGATAGCAGTTGAGCCTCATGATTATTTTTTAGCTTATAAGGTTCTGATTTATCATAGATTCGTTAGTTAAGAAGACCTCTCTTTAAATTATGGAGTAAATTATTTTCTTCTGGATTTTTAGTTACCTATTCACAATCAAAGTTTATTGCTTCCTCTATGGCAATCAATTTATTTTTTGAACATGGTTGTACCCGGAGAATTAATTCAAAATGATAGACATAGATTTATTTAGAGACTTGAAACAATTGATAAATAGCGCGCTCTTAAATTAAGGGTGGGAATTAATTACTTCTATTTTTGATATGGGAGTTAAAGCTGATATTAAGAAAAAATATTGGTGGGAAAGTAATATTAGCAATTTATAGTAAGGCCAACTCATAAATGAATATTATGAGTTGGCGAAACAGCCTTACTTTAAACTAGAGTAATATGCAGCAAGATTTTCTATGTCGTCACCAGTCAAGGCCGTTACCATCGAAGACATTAATGGATCTTTACGAGAACCTGACTTAAATGCTTTGATCTGTTTTGCTAGATAGCCTTTTTGTTGACCTTTAAGGTTAGGCCAGAGAGAGTTAGAACTCACACCTTCCACACCATGACAAGCAATACATGTTTGAGATTTTGTTTTTCCAGCTTCAATATCTGCTGCCTTAATGTTTGTGCTAATTAGTAAGAATGTTGATGCTGCTAGTAGAATCATAATTCTTGCTCTCATGATTTTCTCCGAATCTATGAGACCTCACTGTATCAGCTACGTTGTTCTTTTTTCATTGATCTATATCAAGTTTGTTCGGTTGCTCAATATGCTTTATATTCTGTTCTTATCAGAGAAATAAAGTGTAAATAGATACTGTAAAGCTATCTTGCATGCAATGGTTATTTTTGTAAACCCACTAGAACTACCGTATTGTGTTGTGTAACGATGTAACACGGATTAGTTATATGGAATTAAAAAAAAGGGAAAAATCATGTTTAAATCAAGTAAGCGTACTTCTAATCGTTACCTTTTAGTTGTCACCCTCTCGTTATTTTTCACACCTTCTTACTCAATAGACCTTTTTGATATTGTCGGTGAGGTCGCGAGTGGCAGGATGGATGCTAAGAAGATTATTCGTGCAGCAAAGTCGATCGCAAAGGTTTCTACCGGTAGTGTCAAAAAGGGGGCCTCAACGCCGGAGGACAGTGAAGGTAAGGTGGTTTTATATACTGCTGATTATTGTGGTTATTGCCGACAGGCGATGGCTCATGTAGAAAGTAAAGGTATTCCCCATATCCAAAAGGATATTGAGTTCGATAGTGATAACAATGCAGAATTTAAGAGTCTAGGCGGTAACGGAGTTCCGTTTATTCTTATGGGTGAAAAGAGCATGAGTGGTTTTTCTAATGCAAGTTTTGATCGAATGTATGCACAGTTTAAGAAAGAAGTTAAAGCCATAGAGAAAAGCAAGCCAAAAGTATATGTTGCTGGTGATGTGCTGATTGGGAAACTTGCTAAGGTTTCTGTGTATATAAAAGCAAGTAAGACATCAAAAATCATCACTAAGATTACAAGCGATGCTCCTGGTGTTTACATGGGAGAAGAAAGTAATGGATTTTTCTCAGTAACAACCGATGCTGGAGATGGTTGGGTTGATAAGCTTTTGATTAAGTAGGTTTAATAGAAGCCTTTCAGATAAGAGTTTTGTTGATGTGAACTTTTTAATAAGTGTTCATGGTTTTGGCCAAAATAGCTTTATTGGTTGTTTAGTAGTCGCTTTTTTTCTGTTTTCACAAGTGAAACTTTAAGATAAATAGATAAAAGTGGTACTGGCGAACGAATATCGTTTGAATCTCTATTATTGATGATTTAAAAAAAAGCATCAGCCATATCAACTATTTCTAGAGGTGTGTGATGGTGAGAGTTGTAAACCATATTTTATGAGAAATAAAATGGGTAATTTATATAGAGCACTATTCTATTCTTTTATTTTTATGATGGCGCCATCTCTATATGCGCAATCATCATGGACGATCAATAAATATAAGATTGTGCAACAATCTCCAGACGAAAAGAGACATTCAGCGAAACAAGAGGCTGCTCTCCAAAAGGAACGTGATGAAGACTTTTCAGGTCAAATTCCCGGACTTCGGACAGCCCAAATTAAAGAGCTAGAGAACTACCTAGAAGATGTTGGTAAAAAATATCAAAAACTAGGGTTCAATGAGCCAAGTATCACCACTAAGACAAAAAAAAATGATGCTTATGAAATATTTTTTCATGATTATCCGGATACTTATCCGGTAGCTTATTTTCTTCAGAAATATTCTGTAAGTGGAGTTGTTAAGCAAGCAACACATATCAGAGATAATATTTCTTTAGATAGTTCACGAGCTATCCCAAAATCTAATAATTTTAATTTAACATCAAAAGCCTATGAAGATTTAGCTCATGAGCTTTTTCATGCCATTCAAAAAAGTTATCCCGTGTTTAAGAGTCATAGTGACTTAGGCGACTGGATTACTGAAGGAACAGCGACTGCTATAGGCGAAGATATTGCCCTTCAGCTTGGGAAATTAAATGTTGTTGATCGATGGGGGAGCTCAAAGAGTTCATCTATGCGTCGTTGGGGGTTACGTACTTATTCAAATACCTTATGGGTTCCTGATCTAGAAGGTGAAGTGTCTACACTTTATTCCAGCCAAGAAGGCCATCGGACATCTGGCTTTTGGCGATTTATTGGTGAGTATATTAGTAGTGGTGGACATCCTGGTGTTGAGCAGGTGAAGCCTCCCAGTTATAGATATCTAGCCAAGTTATTTGAAAGACCTATTTATGGACCAACAAATGACTTAAAAGAACTTGATTGGTTGGACTCTTTTCTCAAAGAGAATAAGAGCCAAGTTGGTAAAGGATTAGGCTCAATTTATCCGTACTTTATTACTGTTTTTACTCATTACGCAACGGGACGGATGAAATTTAAACGGAAGGCCATAATCAATGCATGGCACAAGTGCTTATTTACGAGTGGGTTAGATTGCCGTAAGACAATTGACATAAAGTCTGATCAGGAAGCTTGCGAAAAAGTGACTATTGATGAAAGTGCTACAGCAAAAGAATCATCGACCATAGATTTTCGCCCCGTGTCTGGGCGCTGTATTAAAGTCGAGTACTCAGGCTCTTCAGTAACCTTAGATACTACGATAAAGATAGAAAGTGACGATGAGAATGTTGTTAAGTCAATCCGAAATATTGGGATGCAAACCAAGAATAAAAAAATAAAGGTTTTAGTTTCGAAGATTGGTCAATTAGCAGGTGGTACATTTTTTGGGGAGTGGACATTTCAAAATGTAGTCTTTCAAAGGGAAACACGTAATGGAGAACAAGCTGTCTTGTTTTTAGTATCAAATGTTGCAGAGTTTGCATCAGAAACAGCCGAGAGTCCCAGTGTTAAATTTACTTTTAACTATTCCATGAGTAAGACAAACCTTAATCTTTCAAAATAAGTTAAAAATACCCGATATCTTTATATGATATTACTGTTAATAGGCTAAGGTTTAAGATATGAAAAAATTGAGTTTTATAATAACTTTATTTACGCTAAATATTTTTTTTCCAAACATCGTTCAAGCAGAATCATTCACGAACTACACTGCTTTAGCCGGTGAAACACAGCGATCACCGAATGTTAAAATTAGAAAGAACTGTAAACACTATTATTGTGGACCTATTAGTACGATTAATATTTCTATGGATTCAATACTTGAGGAAGATTTACATAATTATAATGCTGGAGATAACAATAGCTTTGAGCAAATGATTGGAAAGGGAGAGGAAGTTGATAAGTATGCCCCCGCTGCTGTTATGAAAGAGATGATCGAAGCCCAACGGAGGGCTGAAAACGGCACTAAAATCACGATCAAAATCCCACTAATTGATTATGGCTACTCAGGAACATTTAATAATGTTTTGATTAAGGTCTCTTCAAAAGGTGAGGCTTACAAAAGTACCATTCAAGACTTGGTCGGTGGTGAGGTTACAGAGCTAACAGGAACGGTTAATATCGAAACCTATTCTCCGTTTGTATTAAAAGGTAGTTATACGGCGAGTTTAAAACAATATAAAGCGATAGACCCTCGAGAGCTAAAATGTCCAGCGTTCTCAGATCCTTCAACACCCCCTTGTATTAAATTCACATTAGAAGGCACTGGTTCTATTGATGGAGAATTTAACATTGTAAGCCCTTGGAAAGATGATGATCGCATCAATGATAGTCTTGATATTAATTCATCTTTTGTTGATCCGATTAAAAATGACATTAAAGGCATGCTTGTCCAATATCAAATTGATATTGATGTTGATAAAGAATTCGAAAAGATAGAAGGAAATAGACGGCAGTCGAAAGGCTCACGATCTAGTGGAGGTAGTGTTTATGGAGACTGTAACTGTAGTTGTAATTTTTCAAGCTCAGCGACAGAAAAATGCAAGACTTCCTGTCGTCGAGTATTTGAAGCTTGTAATGGGGTTAGGTACTCCCCAGTAAAAAGAAAAATAGTTAATATAGATAAAACTAATGTTATTTCAACGTTACCCAAAGTGCCTGGAGGTAAACTATTTGGAGTAGATCAAGCTTTGGTTGATAGCCTTGAACAAGGCACTGCGGAAATACCTTCAAACTTACGCGACAAGTATATTGCGACATTAAAAACTAAGCTGCCTGGGCCAGAGAACATGCCAATGAGAGACATGATGTTAAAAGGTTTTGACGAAATGCCGGATGATAAATCTAAAATGTTTATGCTTATGAGCATTGAAGGGATGTGAATTAAGATTTATGAATCTACGAGCCATAAGGTGCCCGTCCTACCAAATAGATCTGAGCCATATAATTATGCTCGATTACTGTTCTAATAAATCCAATGTTATATGAGTGGCAAGAAAATTTTAGTACTTACTCACCTTAATAACTAAAATTTTCAATCTAAAATACTATGAGATCTGACAGTGAAAACACGGCCAGATCTCGTGAGCGATTATTAAATTCCTATTGATCGTTGGTTATTACAACCTTGCCAAAATGTTTTGCCGAAGCTAAATACTGATAAGCCGCTAAAGAGTCATTAAATGTGAATGTTTTATCAATGACAGGCTTGATATTTTGTTCTGAGATGAGTTTATTCATCGCAGTAAACATTTCAACACTCCCGACATAAATGCCTTGTACTCGTAGTAGGTTAAAGACGACCGATAGGTTAAAGGCAGCGCCTTCTGCACCGGTCAGTAAACCGATCATGGAGACGGTACCGTTCACCTTGGTTGAGGCTATCGATTTTTCAAAAGTGCCGACACCACCGACTTCCAAGACATTATCAACTCCCTTACCATCAGTAAGGTTAAGAACTTCCTGCTCCCAATCAGGGTGGTTAACATAGTTGATGGTATAATCTGCCCCCATTGATTTAGCACGTTCCAGTTTCTCATCGCTGGAAGAAGTGATGATCACATTTGCTCCCATTGCTTTGGCGAATTGCAAAGCAAATATAGAAACGCCTCCGGTGCCGAGTAATAAAATGGTTTCACCCGCTTGAAGATTTCCTTGTGCAACCA
This sequence comes from uncultured Pseudomonadota bacterium, assembly GCA_913058255.1. Taxonomy (GTDB): domain Bacteria; phylum Pseudomonadota; class Gammaproteobacteria; order CAJXQU01; family CAJXQU01; genus CAJXQU01. Next base: position 155,388 of record CAJXQU010000004.1, read on the forward strand.
AGGCATGCCATGCCGTTACGGCGGCACAAGGTAGGGTTGATGCTTCTTCAAATGAGAGGTGTTCGGGGATGGCAACGGCGGCATTTGCTTTCAACACAAAATAATCTGCGAGCACACCATTAATCGAGCCACCTAAAGCGGAATGTAGCCCTGCGTCGTTCATCGACCCATCGATCCACTCTTGAAAAAAGTTTCCTGCAACACGAGCACCGACTTGAATATTGTTGACGGCATCACCAATCGCGACAACCTCACCAGCGCCATCTGAGATGGGAATAATCGGTCGAACATCGTTGCGTACATAACCGCCGAGAGGGATTAATAGATCACGGAAGTTGAGCGAGCAGGCTTTCATTTTTACTAGCACTTCATCTGCCGCTATTGTCGGTGTTTCTTGATCGATAAGCTTTATATCTTCTACGCCATTTGCCGTTTGAACTTGATATGCTCGCATAAAGTTACTCTCTAATATTTTCTTTAAAAATAGGTTGCGGAAAGTTTAAAACACACATAGTGGATTTACGATCTAGCTTGTATGATTTTTATGAACCATTCAAGAGATAAAACTGTTTCGGTTTATACGACTATCAATGGCTGTTTTTGTGCAATAGGTAATGTAATACCGGTAAAGTACACCTTAAGTAAAGAGTGACGAGATGGCTTGATGCTTAATGAGGTTTATCCCACTCAGGACTAATCTCAGCATAATATTCATCTCTAAATTGATTCACGATCTGATCGATGTCTGTACTCTCAAACCCATATTGTCCCATCGCTGCTGCACCCAGTTGTAAACTTGTTTCCATCGTTTCAGAGATGGCTAATGTTGCACCTGCATGCTGGAGTTTATGACAATGCTCTTGATTATGAGCACGGGCAAAAATTTTCAGCTTTGGGTAATGCTCATGAGCAATAGTTACGAGTCGTTCTGTAGCCTCTAGGTCATCGAGCGTAATGATCAGTGCTTTAGCCTCTGCCGCCCCAGCTGCCTTGAGGATTTCTGCTCGACTGACGTCACCGAAGAATACAGGGATCCCCCGCGCATGTAAGCGCGCAATCCGCTCGGCTTTATTATCAAGTGCGACGTAAGGTGTTTTGCTACGATCAAGAAGTTTCGCTACACGACGACCGACTCGACCAAACCCCGCAATAATGACTTTTGGTGTTTTTTCTAATGTGTTGATTTCACTTAGGGGATGTTTGTTTGATCGACTGATGTATTGACGGTCAAGCTTCCCTAGTAGCTTTTCTAATAGAGGCGTTGATGCCATCGACAGAGCGACAACGACGGTTAGCAATTGCGATAGTTCGGTTGACATAATGCCTTGCATGGTCGCCAAGCCAAAGAGTATGAAAGCAAACTCACCACTTTGTGAAAGTAATACAGCGATATGCATACGATCGCTCATATTGGCCCCGAATACTTTACTGAGCAGAGCCAGTATAAGAATTTTCAAGGTTAACAGCCCAACCAATAGGCCAAAAATTAACCAACCTTGAACGCCGAGTAGGCCAAAATCGATCGCCATCCCGACAGACATAAAAAACAGGCCAAGTAATATGGCGCGGAATGGATTTATATCAGCTGTGATCTGATGACGAAACTGTGATTCTGAGAGCATTAAGCCCGCTAAAAATGCCCCCAAAGCCATTGATAATCCCGCTTTTTCCATGAGCCAGCCAGTACCAAGGAGCGCTAGTATTGCTGCTGCGATAAAAACTTCGGCTGCGTGGCTGCTTGCAACAATCCGTAAGAAAGGATTAAGCAAATAACGGCCAATAAGGAGAACTACAAAGATGGCGACCACGGCATCGAGTAAGGCAAACTCAACTCCGACAACAACGGAAGTGTCTTCTGCGAGTAATGAAACCAGTGTTAAAAGTGGAACGACAGCAAGGTCTTGGAGTAATAGTATAGAGAATGCTGTACGACCGTAGTGAGTATTCAGCTCACGATTTTCTGTGAGTAATTGCATCGCGAAAGCAGTGGAAGATAAGGCCAAAGCAAAACCTGTGATAATCGCTGCTCGTACCTCAACTCCTAGAAAATAAGCAACAGTGGTGATCAGCAAGCCAGTTATCATGACTTGTAAACTTCCTAGCCCGAAGACTAAACGTCGCATGCGCCAAAGTCTGGAAGGTTTGAGTTCTATTCCGATCAGAAATAACAGAAAAATCACGCCAAATTCTGCGATATGGCGAATGTCTTCAACGGCACTGATCAAACTAAAGCCCCAAGGGCCAACAATAGCGCCAGCGATTAAATAACCAAGTACGGTTCCAAGTTTGAGAAAACGAAACAGGGGTACTGTCAGCACAACGGCTATTAATAAAATTAAGATCTGAACAAGAATATTATTGTCATGCATAAGCCATCAACTTAATTAAGTCATAAATTACCGAGCTTGTTTCTGATATGTTCGATATAAGCAAGTAAATACCACGTAAAATATAATGTGATCATATATGAACATTATGCATAAAAGCTAGCGGGTCATTTTATGTCTCCAACAATATCTGAAAGGAAGGTGATGATATTTTCATATCGATAGCTACAAGCTTTAGAGGTTGTTTATCTTACAAAAGGTGTCGAGCTTGATATGATTAGTTGAATACTGACAGAGTTCGGTAAACTATTATCAAACATATCTATGCCATTGTAAGTGATGAATTCACTCTTAAATATGAAGAACATTTTACCCTCTACATGAACTTAACTCGTGATTAATAATTAAGGAGAGGAATGGATCCTTTAACTCAAGGTATCGTTGGTGCCATTACGGCACAGTCCATAACACAACGCTCACAATTAGCACTTGCTGCTATTTGCGGCGCACTAGCAGGCATGGCGGCAGATCTTGATGTTTTAATACACTCAACTCACGATCCCCTTTTAGCGCTGGAGTTTCATCGACAGTTCACGCACTCATTATTCTTTATTCCCATTGGAGGAGCTTTGTGCGCAACTATTTTTTGGTGGGTGTTTACTAGACGATCTAACGTCTCATTTAAATTAACATTACTTTGGAGTACGTTAGGTTACGCTACACATGGACTTTTAGATGGCTGTACAAGCTATGGAACGCAACTCTTGTGGCCACTTTCTGATGCTCGATACAGCATAGATATAGTTTCTGTTATCGATCCATTGTTTACCCTACCTGCTTTGGCATGTCTCGTTATGAGTACAATTTATAAACGACCTGTCTGGGTGTTGGCTGCTGTGTTCTGGTGTGTGTTGTACTTGTTTATTGGGTTCATTCAACATAACCGAGCTATAACGTTGGGAACGGAGCAAGCGCAATTACGTGGACACACTCCCGTGCGGTTAGAGGCAAAACCGAGCTTTGCAAACTTAATGGTCTGGAAAATCGTGTATGAAGCAAAAGGCCGTTTTTTTGTTTTAGCTGTTCGCCCAGGTTGGAAAGCTACAAAAATATGGGAAGGGGATAGCGTACAGAAGTTAAACGTGCAGCGTGATCTGCCTTGGCTAGATCCAGACTCACAACAAGCAAAAGATATTTCACGGTTTAGCTGGTTCTCGAGTGGCTTTATTGCGCTTGATAGAAATGATCCTACTCACATAGTCGATATGCGTTATTCTCTCTTGCCTGATCAAATTAAACCGCTCTGGTGGATTAAATTATCAGCGGATGCAACATCGGATGAACACGTTCACTTTGAAACGGGACGTGGCGAAGGACGACAAAGCGCATTGGCTTTATGGAAAATGATCACAGGGAAATGAATCATTGTTTAAAAAAATGACTTTAGTGTGACTCAAGATCTAGATGGATTTTCGTATCGAAGCTTAAAAAAATGAAAGAAATGCTGATCTATCAAGTTTAGATGGTTAAGTTAGATCTGAGACGCGTAGAATGTAAGCCATTCCTATCAATTGATAGTCCATAGGGCCATACTGATATTGTTACGCATTGATTTGTCGTTTGTATAGAGCTCACTGCATAGCCACAGTCCGAAGGTTGGCTCAAACTGACTTTAGGTTTAAAAGAACACCTCAAGAGGAAAGTATCATGAGCAAAGGACAAGACAGTAAAAAAAATGCCAAAAAGAAACCGCTTTTAACGGCAAAAGAGAAGAAAGCCGCAAAGGCAGCGAAAAAATCGACAACCAACGTTTTAAGAAGTTAAGTGCGAGATGGTCATCGCGTTTTTTCGATGACCTCTATTTTTTGAGTCGAAATAGTACTAGGGTCATTTTAGTCAAATAGAAATACCCGCCAAGGAAATAAACGGAAGCAGTAACATAGTGGCATTGCCTTGTTAATGAAAAGGGGCTGAGTTCTGAAATATTGAGTATGCTTGCTGTGGTTCGCGGACTTTTAGCCATCATAAATAACGCTTAATATAAAGAGCTTGCGCGCTAACAAACATGAGCTACTTAACCAAAAAACCAACAACAACAGTCTCAACAAGCTCATCACCTAACACAACTTCAGCTCTTAATCGGTGCTGTCCTCTCTCTAACGCCCATTCATAACTAGCCTCGGTCGTCTCAGCAAGTAGCTGTTCATCCAAGAACCACTTGACCTTAATATCCTCATGAGTCTGGTTAAGCGTAAACTTAAACTGTTCTTTGTCATCTGGGATCCTTGGGTCCATCGCCATTTGTAGATTGGGGCTTGGTTGTTGGATTCTGATGGGGATAGATTGTGAGCTTGGATTGTGAGCGAGTTTTTGATCAGGCTTAGGCAAGGTTCCGGGAATGAACCATTCGTTAAATGGTGTACATTTTTGTTCTGTTATGGATGATTTAATCGGAGCGTGCCCCGTTTCTTTACAGACTGTTTCTTTAACCAATTTTGGGCTTAAATAGAGCGCTTTACTATCTTGGTGTTGGTTGAGTTCTGCGAAGATTGAACGCAACACGTAGGCTGGTCCGACTGAACCGGTGACTTTTTTTGTACTGCTTCTGTCCATATTACCCATCCACACACCGACGGTATATTTATGGTTGAACCCTACGGCCCATGAGTCTCGGTAATCATTTGAGGTACCTGTTTTTACGGCTGTTTGGATAGGGAAATTTAATAATCCACCACGGCCGAATTCTCGTGTGCGGGCACTTTTGTCCGAAAGAATATTAGCGATGAGTGAGCTGGATTCTTTGTTGAATACTCTTTTCTTAGAGTGGGTATTTTGATCTTTCGCATATTGGTGAGTTGATCGTAGGGGCATGAATTGACCATGTCTTGCTAGCGTTGTGTAAGCCTGCACGAGTTCATAAAGTGTGATTTCGCCATTGCCCAGCGCTAGACCATCACCATATATATCCGGATGTTGGTCAAGACTCTTGATGCCCAAATTATTGAGTATTTTTAAAAAATTTTCAGTGCCGATCAGTTGTAGTGTTTTAATGGCTGGAATGTTTAGTGAGTTACCCAATGCTTCTCGAATTGAAATCGGCCCATAATGTAAGCGGCTGTAGTTATGATAGGTGTGCATGCCAACGCCGACGGATTCCCTCAGTGGACTGTCGTCAATGAGTGTTGCGGCTGTTAGGACTTGTTCCAATGCGATGGTATAGAGCAGAGGTTTGAGTGTTGAACCTGGTTGGCGTGGTGTGATGACAGCATCAATTGCGCCACCGGGATATTCAGTAAGACTATCACCGGCTACGACCCAACTTAAGATCTCATTATTGCTATGATCAACGATCAAAACAGCACCATTTTTCACATTTTTTTCTTTTATGTCATTTAAGCGTGTTTCAAGAATTTTTTGTGTTTCAGCTTGGAGGTTTAAATCAATCGTTGTGTGAATGGTATGTGTATTATTTTTATTATTTTCGTAGATGTATTTTGCAAAATGTGATGCACGGACTTGATGATTTTTATTAATACTAAGACTGTTTAGTTTTGAGTATTCTGAGTGCTGATTACTTTCTGAAATTTTTTCGTCAGCTATTTTGATCTCATTATCAGATGCATGTTGGTTGATGAGTTTGACTAATCTTGCAACGGCTGGTTTTGCGGCTTCAGAATTTTTTAATGGATCAAGCCTTGATGGAGCACGAACCATGACAGCTAAGGTCAACATTTCTTGTTGGTTGAGAGTATCCAAGTCACGATCAAAATAATACTTTGCCGCTTGTACGACACCGCGACGCTGTGCGGAGTAAGGCACCTGATTTAGATAAAATTCTAAGATCTCATTCTTACTAAAACGTTGTTCCAGTTGTTGCGCTTCAAAGCCTTCCAGCCAACGCGTCCATATTGTACGCGGTCTAGGATGGAGCATTTTAATCGTTTGCTCGCTGATCGTGCTGGCTCCGCGAACCTTGGTCATGGCGCTGATATTTTGTAGCACAGCATGAAAACGGGCAGTCCAATCTGCACCGTTGTGTTTATAAAAACGTTGGTCTTCTGAATATATAAAAGCTTGCTGTAAAAACTCCGGCACTTGATGCAACGGAACATTGTCATGCATGTTCCAATGGTTTTTGTAGGTAATGGTAATGGGACTAAGGCGACGATCAAGTAACTGTGGTTTGCTGATAGTCGAGCCCGATACGTTTAAGGTATCTGCCACTGGTAGCATATCCTGACGGGTTTTAACCGTCAGGATTAGTGCAGTAACTAGGCAAAATAGGCCGCAAAGCTTAAAGAGTAATTTCATCTTTTTTGTATTTATTCAGAAATAATGAGTCGAGCGGGTAAGCTACGACCATAAACATCGGGGTCATACATTTCTTCTGACTGCGATGGCAATACAGAGAACTCACCCGTTGCAATCGCTTGTGCGGTATAGCTCAGATGGTAATGGCCCGGTGTTAAATAGTCTGAATAAAAACGTACAGAATCGTGACGCAGCTCTTTATGGTAGAAGCTTGAGTATGAATAGTTATAAGATAACCAATCATCGCGCTCAAACCAAATGGAAGCTTCTGCGGCTTTTGTTTCACCCGCTTCAGCATCCATTACAGAACTAGTCGCTAGATCACGGTTGACAGGTTCTAAACCACCCGGAACAGGATCATCCACGACCACAAAATTGCGCACGGCGGGTAGATGAAGGAACAGATCGACCTTCACCAGTTCACCACGTTTAACCTGCATAGGTGACTCCAACAGCACCCATTTTTCTTCACGATTAACGCTATATTCACGACGAATTTCTATGCCTGAATGCACACGCTCAGCAACGCTTTCTAATGGCGCGTATTGCATCCGAGTGGTGTAGTAAACACGGCCAGGACCTTCTTTTTCTATTTTAACAGTTGTTTTTCGACCTGGGTCATTTTCATTAATAGCATGTGCAAACTTCATATCAGGATCACGTTTGCTAGAAAATTTAGAGGCACCTAATAGCTCATCATTCAATGTCGCTTTAACAAGCATCGCTGGGATTTCTGCTTCGTAGACTCGACTATATTCACTAAGCGCATTCATGCAGAATAAATTTTCCTGTGTGTTCTCCCAATGGTCGCGTTTACCACGGCCTTGCGTGATTGCTCGCACAACCTTGAACGGCACATCAGCAACCAACTTCTTACCTTCTGGCGTTTTAGCCGTCGCCGTGAAGGCGCTCAAAATAGAACATTGCGTTCTTGTTGGCGTCTCAAGAATTCGCTGATAATCACTGCTGGATGATTCATTAAATTGGAACTTGCCAGCACTTTGCACACTCTTCGCAAGAATCATATGTGTGACTTCAGTAACAATTTCTTCTGCCCCCTTGATGCGGTTTGCTGCGATCAAATATTGTGATTTACCAAACAGGCTCATTTGCGGAACATGTTCGCGATACCGCTCTAGATCAGCTAGTGTAATTTTGCCTTTCGCTGACAAGGCTGAGAGCGCCACAGCACGTACGGTAGATTTCATACCTATGCCATAATAGGAAGGCATGGCATCGCGCTTCAGTATTCTTTCTAGGTAATTATGCAGCTTGCTTTCAACACCTGTTGGAATCGATTGCTCTGTGCTTTCTAACCAATTGAAAGCAAGGGCGGTGTAGGCGCTCAAGTATGGATTAACGTATTCATCACGTGCTGTCCAGAATGTCATACCACCGTTTGGTGCTTGGAAGTTTGCCGCATCCTGCAACATTTGAGTCGATAGGTTTTTGCTATTTGCCCATTTTAAATTTTCAGGCATGTAATCTTTCAGATTATTAAAATGTTCAGCCATCACGCCTTTACTCAAGCGTTGTTCCCAACATTGGTAAGGATAATCACGCATATATTTAAATGCGCCTTCGACATTGCTGATCACCGATGGAGAGACAGTAACGCTTAACTCACCGACATCATTGTGGATCTGTTCAGGGAACAAAATTGAAGTCGTTGCTTTAGCATCGTCGAAGGTGCCATAAACGGCAGCCGTCTCGAAAATATCTCGTCTTAAGATTGGGAGCGTATGGGAAAGTCCATCGTTAGCCTTGGTCGTTTCATCATCAATAATCGCTGATGCAGTAAGCTTAATTTCGCCAGAACTTTTTGTTTTGATCGGCATCCAAACAGTTTCACGTTTATAAGGCTCAACAGAAATTGTTTTGCGGATTAGAAGATCTTCAGCAATGCTGCCTGATGCTTTCATGACCACCTTGATTTCTTTAACGGTATCAGTACGGTTCATAACACTAAAGCCCGCATCAAATTGATCCCCCTGCATCACTTGATTTGGCATAACAGGACGCAGCTCAACTTCTTTGTTGACCTTGAAACCATTTTTACCCAAGCCAAGACGATCGGCTTTAGTCACAGCCATGGCGAACACGCGCCAGCCCGTTAGATTGTCCGGTGCTTTAAAAGAAATACTTTTTGTTTCATCGGGTTTTAAAACCAGTGAAGGATTCCAATAGGCAATGTATTTTTCAATCGAACGGAAATTAACGCCTTCTTCACCACCACCATCACCGCCGGTATTTGCACCTTTCGCTTCAAATTTTTGACGACCAACTAAACGATTTATCAAACTATAGTTTGCGACATCGAGTGAACCTAATGCGTAAAAACCTTTATAAGGGTCGAAATAACGTTCACCTTGTTTTATCAGATCAAAAACTGCTTCATCAATAACGACAATTGCTAACTCGATGGGTTCTTCCGCAGCATTATTGACATCATGCTTCGGCTTCGCAGAAAAGCTGAGTTTAACGTTTTCGTTTGGTTGAAACGTTTCTGCATTACTGCTTACTTCGACATCAATTTGTTTATACGGATCTGTCACAGGTACACGTACATACCCTAGACTGAATGTCGGTTTGCCGAGATCAACATTGCCATCGCCGAGTGGTTTGTCTACTCGTGGTGAGAAAACAGACACAGAGAGATAGAAGCCTGGCATGAAATCGGGTTCGACTGGAAATTCAATAATTTCAGTGCTGTCATCAAAATCTTCAACCCAACTTTTGATCACGCCATAACGTTCAATACTGATTAAAGCTTTGCCACCGGGAAAAGGATTTTTCACTAAATAACGTACGGTGTCGCCGATTTTAGGAGTCTCATTTTCAGGAATTATCGACAGATTATTATTCGTTGCTTGTTCCCACATAACCTGACCTTTGCCGACAACCCAAGCATGGATCTGTGAGCGATGTTCACGTTGTTTTGAGTCCTTTATGGTCGCTGTAATGCGATAGCTACCCGGTTCACTTGGCGTGAACAAACAAGGGGCAGGGTCAATAGCACTATTGCCGGTGCATTCTGAAGAAGCAACCCAGTTAGTAATATATTGCGTGACGTAGGCATTACCGGCACTTTTGACGCGAGAGGCTTTGGTTTCCTGTCGTTCGATTTTTAAACTAACGGGAGTGTCCGCAATAGGCTCACCTTGTTGATCAACCACCATGTATTGCACTTCAGATTCTTCATCTTGCTGATAAACCCATTGCGTATTTTTTAAACCGACGAGTTGATCACGAGCAAAGAACTTTGCCGTACTCATCTTCGCAACGCTCTTACCTCGATCATCACGCACACTGCTCTCAACACGCAATGTGCCGTAAATTATATTTTTATCTTCGAGCGTAAATTTAGTTTCTAGATCACCCTTGTCATTCAGCATTTCTTGCTTATGAAAAACACTCGTTGAGCTTGGTGTTTCTGGTAGCTGAGTATCAAACTGAAACTTTTTCGCAAGTGCATGTTTAGAACGAAAATAACCAGAGTTTAGATCGGCTCTGACCGATGTTTGTGCGCTAGTGTATGGGCCGCCTGCATGCAAGCGAGCTGACGTTGAAACGACAAGTTCATCACCTGGCTCAAAGATCTTCCCATTCAAATCCGTGCTGACTTTAAATGGTGCTGGCGTGAAATCACTGATTAAAACAGTGATTGGTGTCAAGTTAATATCACCATAGTTTCTTTCATCAGCTGGCGCTGTAAGCGTGAAGTTATACCAACCTACTGCGGCACCTTTTGGAATAAATACTTCGCTGTCAAAAGCGCCAAATTTATTGAGCTCTAATCCATCAACTTCATCGATAACCTTACCGGTTGGATCAGTGATTTTTAATGACCACGTATGTTCTGGTGTTTTGACCAACGTTTTTACATTTTCATTTCGAGCATAAATTTTATATTGAATGGTGTCGCCTGGTTTGTAGACGCCTTGTGCTGTGGTGCCCCAAGCTTTTATATATCCACCTCTTGGTTTGTTCCAAGGATAAACGTCACGGCCCCAAACGGTGAAGTCATCGCTGATCGGTAAAATGGCAATATCATCATCTTTTTTGATCTGCACCATAAGACGACTAGCTTCAAACTTCCATTGATGAATTAGATCTTGAGTAGGATCTAAATCTTCTAGTCCTTGAAGGTTTGCGAGTCCCTGAGCATCAGTTATTACGGTCTCCTGCGGTGAGTCGAGTTTGGTTGGATCAAGCATATTTGCGGGATAGATACTCACTTCCGCATTAGCAACAGGCTCGCCTGTCGCCATATCCGTCACCCAAACTAATGAGCTAAAATGACCGAGTTTAGCTTGCACTTGAAAAGGGGTTACCTGTGCAAAAATTGATCTAGGTTGATATTTGTTGGGATTTGGCTCTTGTGTCACATAACCAGAAATGACGCCTGATTCATTATCGAGTAATTCTCGATAGGGTAATGGTTGTGCAAAAGCGATATCAGTGATGATAGGAAATGTTATTTCTTTATCTGTTTGAGGTTTTTGATTGTTCGCTGTTGTTGCTGAATATGAAATGTTCATCGAGTCGATATTCGTCACAAAGACGGGTACTTTGCTATCAATATTTTTTTCTAACACAGCAATAGAATTTGGAATGTTCAAGTTAGGCTGACGGTGCTCTGTCATAAAGCTGAGAACAAATGGTTCAACTAAACTACGACCAAACTCGTCTTTGATGTCTTTACCAGAGAATTGATAGTTTTGGTAAGCTTGTAAAAACTCAGGAAGATAGACTTCATAAGTTTGCTTTTCGTAATGACCGCTATCTAATCGTGTGTAGTAATTTCTTCCTGCCCATGGATCATAATCTTTGCGGCCGTTGGCTAGATCGGGTTTCACAATCATATTATTTTTAAGCTCGTCAAACGAGACTGGCGATGTAAAACTTAAATAGATCGTTGATTCTGGACTACAAGTGAGATAAGAACTTGTTTCAGTGATTGATATCTGCTTACTTTCCGATCTTGAATAGCAGCGTACTCCCAGAAACTTAAAGTCAGGAAAGGTGTGAAACTTATTTAACTCACGTTCTTCGTTACCTGCAAGGGAGCCTATATCAGATTGTAACCCCGGTGATACCTCAAGATATTGAACATCATTTTTAGGGAGGTTCTTAATGGGCTTAATTAACCATGTTTGTTGCGTGTCAAGATCGGTAGCATCTTTATTTGTATAGTTTGGATCAAGTTCAGCCTTGATAGCGATATCAAAATCTTCGCCAATGAAAGATAAGCTTTTTTCGAGTGATCGTTTGGTCACTGGCATGTTCATCTTGACGCGCATCACAGGCATCACAGGTGATAACCATGTTATAAATCGAGAGGAACGAACTTGTGGTCGTTCTGTCGTAAATACATGCTTATAAGATTCTCTCATTCCTAAGCCTGCTTCTGTTTTGATGCCGGGAGTGATGTTGACAGAATATTCAGTAGCTTGGATAAAACGATCTTTTGCATCCAGTTGACAAACTAACGAGCGAGTATCCATCCAGCGCCATTGGCAGTTAAGAGCGGGAGTGATGGTTATTGGAAGTTCGGATGCATTGCGTTTCATATCACCCAAAGGCACTACAGGTTGATTGAATTCGATGACGATTTGTTGTGCTTGAGAAATATTTTCCCCATGCGGTGTTATGCGTTGGATACTAAGCTCATTACCTGGATCAGCAGAAACCATGTTGGAGATTAAGAAGAGGATAGATAAACTGATAGTTCTTATTTTAGGTATCATTAACGTTTCCAATTGTTTGATTTTTAAATGAGTCAAATTGTTAGGTTTTAGGAATTATTTTTCGCGACTACATCTAGTTATAGCGTAGAATTAGGGCGGAAATATGACTGAAATATATATTAATTCTGATTATTCATCCTAGTCATTAATAAATTCATTGAAGAGAGAGGTTGTTAAAGCAAGTGCTCAAGCATGTAAGTATCATTTTATTTTGTGTATTGTTAACAGTGTTGTCGGCTGAAAGCACATATGCTGAAGCTGATCAAAATATCTCAGAATTAAGTTTCAATAGCGCTCATTCAAAGTGGAGTGCTGCATTGAATGCTGCCGAAGAGCAGATAAAAATGGGGAGTTTGGATGCTGAACAGGCCAACGGACTACGTCGACAGATCTCCATTGTTCGAGATGCCGCATTAAATAAAAATCAGGATGCATCTGAACAATCCGAAGAGTTAAAAAAGTTGCTCGATGCATTGGGATCGTTACCTCAAGAAGGTGAGCCGGAAGAAGCCTATGAAGTTGCTCGTGAACGACGCGATTTGACGCAGCAACTTCGAACGATCAACGGGCAGTTTAAGCAGTCAGATTTGATCAACGAACGAAGTGAGATATTACTACGCGAGATTTCTACGTTAGAAATTAGCCAAATTGTTTCAAATCTAACCCATCAAGACCCACTACCTTTAGATCCTCGTGTTTGGATTAAAGCAGGTTCGCAGTTTTTTCACGGATACCAACAACTAGTTTCAGCTCGTAAAGAAGGTGGTTATCAATCGCCATTTCTAACAGTTATTCCTCTTTTAACGGTATGTGCCTTGTTGGCTTTCTTGATGGGTTTATGGACACGTAAGGGCTTATTGAGCCGTTTTCGCCGCAGTTCTGAGATTGATGCTCCTAGTTACAGGAAAAAGGTCATTGCTGCCTTGGGCGTGGGAACAAGTCGTGGTCTCATACCGGTTGTCTGTTTGTTTACCTTATGTGGAATTGCTTGGAACTATTGGTTGAAGGATGCGCTTGACCCTCAGTTTGTTTGGCCGCGAGGATTATTTTTTGCTGTGGTGTTTTATCTGATCGGGACTGCGATTGTGCGAGCCACTTTTTCGCCTAGATTACCCCAATGGAATTTGACATGGGTGACATATGAGTCAGCCAAGAAAATTGCCTATTGGTTAAACTTACTAGTCGCGATTATCGCTGTAGGAATCGTTTTTGATGCAGTGTTAACCGACACAGGGATTGCGCCGGAATTTGGTTCTATTGATGCCTTTGTGAAGAACAGTATTATCTCTATCATTCTTCTGTTTCTTACACGTAAACATCTCTGGCAAATGCCCGCTGATCTCACCGAAAAAAGTTCAGATAAAGAAAGCCAGACTGAGTCGGCCAATTTATGGTTCTGGCCTTACCTACGTTTGATTACAGGCATGATGGCCTTAGCAGCGTTGATCTGTAGTATTTTGGGTTTTCATAACTTGGCTGATTTTCTACTCCCTCGAACCATTATTGCGGGTTTGTTAGCGGCGCTGCTTGTTACGCTTCGTGTGTTAGTGCGAGAAGCTTTTTCACTTTTATTAGAAAAAGAGTCAAGTTTTGCGAGCTCTTTGCGCGGCAGCTTGGCATTTAACCAAGAGACAGGTCAGCGAGTAAATTTTTGGTTGATGACCTTATTCGACCTTCTGGCGATATTGTTTGCTTGCTATTTATTATTGATCCTTTGGAAGTTTCCGCATCAGGATATTATGCATTGGTTCTCCAGTTGGTTTACTGGAATTTCAATAGGTTCTTATAGCTTTTCATTGGCTGATGTTTTGTTGGCTTTTTTGGTGCTGTTTGGTGTGGTTGCTCTTACCAGAGTTATTCGCTCGGTTCTCGAAAATAGGTTACTGCCTCAAACTCGGATGGACATTGGTGTTAGAACTGCGATTAGCTCGGGAGTAGGCTACGTCGGAGTGTTAATCGCGATCTTATTAGCGCTCTCTACATTAGGAATCGATCTGACAAAGCTTGCCTTGATCGCGGGTGCATTGTCAGTCGGCATTGGTTTTGGTTTACAAAATATAGTCAACAATTTTGTCTCAGGTTTGGTGTTGTTGTTTGAGCGTCCGATCAAAATTGGTGATTGGGTCGTCCTCGGTGATTTGGAGGGCATGGTCAAGCAGATCAATGTGCGCTCGACAGAAATTGAAACTTTTAGCCGTGCTTCGGTGATCATTCCAAACTCAGACCTTTTACAAACGGCGGTAGTCAACTGGACTCACAAAAGTGCTTTCGGACGTCTCGAAGTGCCCATTGGCGTTGGTTATAATTCCGATATTGACCAGGTTGAGGCTATCTTGTTGGAGTGTGCACAGGAACGAGCAGATATATTATCTTGGCCAGCACCATTTGTTTATTTCTTGGGGTTTGGCGAGAGCTCATTAGATTTTCAACTCTATGTATACATAGATAATGTTGAACGGCGGCTACGAGTTGGTAGTGATCTTCGTAAGAGTATACTTACCAAGTTCAGGGCTGCAGGGGTTGAAATTCCTTTTCCCCAAAGGGTTGTGACCTTGAATAATCAGGACTCTTCTAGCATCGATCAATTAACCGATGAAACATTGAGTAATCCTGAGTTAAAACTTTAAACGTGCTGATAGCCTTTTGAAGTTGATTCACAATCTCTGAAAGTGCTTGGGTTGATGAAGAACCCTTGCACTCCGAGAGCCGTTCGTTTGACGACTTGACTGATTATAATGCTTTGATTGATCCTACTCAGTAACCGTTGATTGTTGGATTGTTGGATTGATGCATTAGTAATTTGTGCGTTCAGCTGATCTATCGTGCTAGTTATGCTGGTGGTTTTATCCAATGTTTCTTCTGCACTGACGATAGTTTCATAATCTCGGTTGCGACTATTTTTCATTATGGACAGGGGTTCTTTAGCGCCTGCTTGATGTAGACCAACTATGTCTTCAACCTCAAGAGTTAATAGCTCACTAATCATTTTATTACCGTTATTAGTTTCTAGATAAGGTTTTTTTCTCATAAATTAAATATCCAAATTATGCTTTCTCATTACAGAGGTGCTATGTGTTGTTATTGATATTTAAAAAATGAGGTTTAATACAAATATAAAGTAAATATTTGGGTAAAATGTTATTTAGTGAAGATAGTTTAATAAATATGCCAAGGGTTTAGGCTTTATGAGCGAAGGAAATTTCATGAAAAAAATAGTTTTAATATTAGGCGTGTTCGTTACGGTCGGACTTATTTATAGCATAGTTGGTAATAACGAGTTTAAGCAGGAAAGCACAAAGGCACAGGTGATTACAAAAGAGGCTGTTGAGAATACCCAACAGAAGAAGATTGACAATGTAAAACCGGAGGATCTAAATCGGGAGCAGATGTTAGCTGCGTATTCGAAACTAAAAGAAGCACGCAAACAGTTGAAAGTGAGACTTAGTCGCTTGTCATCTCGCTTACGAAGAGCTAAATTTTCTCCTGAGCAGGCGAAGAGCATTAGCTATGATATGCGACGAGGAAATTACTTGTTAAAGAATCCTAAGTTATTAGGCGCCTTCTCTTCGGCTCAGGGTATTGAAAGTGAATTGGAGCAATTATCAGCTGTCGATCACAAGTTAGATGCTATTAAACAGTTGCTTGATGAAAAAAAACAACAAAAGCCTTAACTTTTCACTTCAGAAGCCGATAGCTTTTCTTAAATATAAGTGAATTGGTAATAAGGGGTTAACAAATGTTTCACAGCATAAGCAGTTAACGAATTTTCACTGAGAATGAGATCGTTAAGCTGCTCTGAGCTATACAATCTCCGCAATCTGAAAGATGAACCAAAATATGAGAAATAACGAATGAAAATACTGGTTACTGGTGCTGCTGGCTTTATAGGGTCTACACTTAGTTTGAAGCTTCTTGAGCGGGGTGATGAAATAGTTGGTCTCGATAACATGAATGACTATTACGATGTCACGTTAAAGCAGGCGCGTCTTGATCGTTTGTTACCCTATGATAACTTCAAGTTTGTGAAGCTTGATGTGGCAGATCAGCAGGGTATGAAAGATATGTTTGCTGAAGAAAAATTTGATCGAGTTGTGCATTTAGCGGCACAGGCTGGCGTGCGATATTCTTTGGAAAATCCGCAAGCTTATATTGACGCGAACATTGTGGGTTTCACAAATGTCCTTGAAGGTTGCCGACATAATAAGGTTGCGAACCTTGTTTATGCATCTTCTAGCTCTGTTTATGGCGCAAACACCAGTATGCCGTTTTCGATTCATGACAATATTGATCATCCTGTTTCACTGTATGCAGCTTCGAAGAAAGCGAATGAATTGATGGCTCATACTTATAGTCATTTATTTGGTCTGCCTACAACTGGCCTGCGTTTCTTTACGGTTTATGGTCCATGGGGTCGTCCTGACATGTCGTTGTTTATGTTCACTAAGAACATTATTGAAGGCAAGCCTATCGATGTCTTTAACTATGGCGATCATCAACGTGATTTCACGTATGTCGATGATATTGTTGAGGGTGTGACTCGCTGTGTAGATAAAATTGCGCAACCAAATCCTGATTGGACGGGTGATAAACCTGATCCTGCTACGAGCAAGGCTCCATACAGAATTTACAATATAGGTAATAATGATCCCGTGCATTTGATGACTTTCATCGAAACGTTGGAAAATGCTTTGGGTAAAAAAGCAGAGAAAAATATGTTGCCGTTACAAGCCGGGGACGTTCCTGCAACCTATGCAAATGTCGAAGATTTAGTAAAAGATATGGGATATAAACCTGAAACGAAACTAGAAACAGGTATTCAGAATTTTGTTAATTGGTATAAAGAATTTTACAAGGTAGCCTAATGACACATAACAGAAAAATTTCAGTAGTTGGTCTTGGATACGTCGGTTTACCCGTCGCGGTCGAGTTTGGTAAAACAGAACAGGCTATCGGTTTTGACATTGACTCGAAAAGGATTCAAGAGTTAAAAGATGGTTGGGATCGAACTAACGAGGTTGAAGATGAAGATCTGAAAAACACAGATGTTCTTTATACTGCTGATCCTGAGGATTTGAAAAAAGCAGATTTTCATATTGTAGCGGTTCCAACACCCATTGATGATGCGAAACAGCCTGATCTTAGCCCAGTGCTTGGTGCGTCTAGAACCGTTGCAGGGATCTTGAAAAAAGGCGACATTGTTGTCTACGAATCTACCGTTTATCCCGGTGCGACTGAAGAAGACTGTGTACCTGTTTTGGAAAAAATCTCAGGGCTGAAATGTGGTGAAGATTTCTTCGTTGGTTATTCGCCAGAGCGGATCAACCCTGGTGATAAAGAACATACATTTAAAACGATCACGAAAGTCGTTGCTGGCCAGAATGCAGAAATTTTAGACATTGTTGCGACTGTTTATGAATCTGTAGTCACGGCAGGCGTACATCGCGCTGCAACGATTAAGGTAGCGGAAGCAGCGAAGGTCATAGAAAATACTCAACGTGATTTGAATATTTCTTTAATGAACGAACTCGCTTTGATTTTTGAACGCATGGGTATTGATACTCGTGATGTACTTGCAGCAGCGGGTTCAAAGTGGAACTTCTTAGCATTTGATCCAGGCCTAGTTGGTGGCCACTGCATCGGTGTTGATCCATATTATCTAACATACAAAGCTGCTGTGTTAGGTTATACACCACAAGTAATTTTGTCTGGTCGTCGTATTAACGATGGCATGGGCGCACACGTTGCCCAACAGGTCGTTAAGCAAATGATTAAAGATGGTGTGACAGTTAAAGGTTCTACCGTGACTGTGCTTGGTCTGACGTTTAAAGAAGATGTTCCTGATTTACGAAATACACGTGTAACGGATATTTTGAAAGAACTCGAAGATTACGGTATCAATGTTCAAGTGACTGATCCTGAAGCTGATCCAGAAGAAGCGGTTGAAGAATATGGTATTCACCTTATCAAAGAAGGCGATTTGAAACCTGCTCAAGCAGTCATCTGTGCGGTTCCGCATCGTAGTTATCTGAAAAGTGGTTGGAAATTTGTCTCTGGTCTCTTAGAGGATGGCAAAGGAACGGTCTATGACGTTAAGGCAAAATTGCCACGGGAAAATGTTCCTGCAGGCGTTTCTTTGATCAGACTATAAAACGGTTAATCAGGTAAAAGGAAATATTAGAATGATGATCTTACCCGTAATTCTTGCTGGCGGTGGTGGTACACGACTTTGGCCGTTGTCACGTGAACACTACCCAAAACAATTTTTGAGCTTAACTGGCGAAGACTCTCTATTGCAACAAACCTTATCGCGTATGCAAGGTTTGACAGAAGATGGTGTGGAGCCTGCGATTATTGTCAGTAATGAAGAGCATCGGTTTTTAGTGGCGGAACAAGCGCGACTAAAAGGCCACGCTTTGAACACTATTATGTTAGAGCCTAAAGGCCGGAACTCAGCCCCAGCTCTTACGGTTGCTGCAATGGCTGCGCAAAAAGAAGGTAATGACCCCATCATTCTAATGATGCCGTCTGATCATGTGATTCTAGATTTAGACACGCTGCACAAGACCATAAGGAATGGTGCTGAACTAGCGGAGCAGGGTTATTTAATCACTTTTGGTATCGTGCCAGATAAACCAGAAATAGGTTATGGCTATATCAAACAAGGTGCGGCAATCGAAGGCAGCGATGCTCACCAAATCGGTGCATTTGTTGAAAAACCAGATCAAGCAACCGCGCAAGGTTATTTAGATTCAGGAGATTACTCTTGGAACAGCGGCATGTTCATGATGAAAGCTTCGGTTTGGCTGGAAGCGATTAAAACATTTCGAGCTGATATATTTGAAGCTTGCTCAAATGCTTTTGTCTCAGGTGGTGAGGATGGTGATTTTTACCGTTTAGAAAAAGAATCGTTCACCAACTGTCCAGATGATTCTGTTGATTACGCTGTCATGGAAAAAGTGACTAATCACGAAGCGTTCAAGTCAGCAGTTATATCACTGGATGCTGGCTGGTCTGATGTTGGCTCATGGTCAAGCTTGTGGGAAATTTCTGAACAAGACGAAAATGGCAATGTGCAGCAAGGCGATGTATTCACTCATGAAGCAAAAAATAATTTACTAGTAGCTGAAAACCGTTTCTTATCAGTCGTTGGTTGTGATGACCTTATCGTTGTTGAAACCGCTGATGCAGTTATGGTAGCACCAAAAGATCGTGCGCAAGAAGTGAAGAAAATTGTTGAATACTTGAAGAAAGAGCAACGTGATGAGTCTGTAGTGCATCAACGCGTTTATCGGCCTTGGGGCAACTACGAAGGTATCGACGCGGGCGATCGTTATCAGGTAAAACGTATCACTGTATCTCCGGGAGCAAGTCTTTCATTGCAGATGCATCATCATCGCGCAGAGCATTGGATCGTTGTTTCTGGAACAGCAATCGTCACCAAAGGCGAAGAAGAAATAATGCTGACTGAAAACCAGTCGACTTACATTCCGTTAGGGGTGACACATAGACTAGTTAACCCAGGTACGATTCCTCTGGAATTGATCGAGGTTCAGTCAGGATCATACCTAGGTGAAGATGATATTGTCCGTTTTGAGGATATTTATAATCGGGCTTAGTACCGCTGACAATCTAGAGCTAGTCAGTTTGTGATTTTTGTTGCTAGCTGGCTGGTTTTTTAACCAGATCGACCTGTTGAGGTGAAAAGTCACGGTTGATAAAACCAAAATCTTCAACAGCCTCATCATATTTAAAGCATAAATCTTCATTCATACGGTTCGCCATGTCAGCGGTTACGTGTGAATAGGATGGTATAAACGAAGCGAGCTTCATCGCGAAACGGAATAGTGGTAGTGGGAAAGAAAGGTAACGAGGTTTTTTTCCTAGAGCCTTAAATATGCGCTCAATCATCGTTTTATAACTTAATGTTTCCATTCCGGTTAGATCATAAGCTTTGCCATAAGTTTTTTCGTTATCAATGATTGCAACACAAGCTGCTGCTAAGTCGTCCGCATGAACAGGCTGCCGCAGGCCGCTAGCTTTCCCTACTAGCGGAAAGAAGCCAAACCGCTGAATAAAACGTGTAATACTTGAGACATTTTTATCTAGTCCGGCTCCATAGATTAGAGTGGGGCGAAAAATGGTCCAATTAATACTAGTCTGAACACATTTCTGAACAACGGTTTCCTCAGCATTAATAAGCGCTTCTGCTAACTGACGTTCCGAAGCATTTCCTGAGTTCAGTTTACTAAACCTACTTGTAGAGCTGAATGCGATTACCCTTTTGCCTCCTATAGCAGAGAAGCTCTCAATTAAACTAGGTAGCGTTCGAAGAGGGCCTAAATGAATGAGAATGTCTGCTTCATTAATAGTTGGAGTACTTGATTTTAGCGTCTGTCCATCGAACTGATGCCAATTTTGTTGGCCCTGATAGAGCGAAGAACGGGTACAAGGGAGCATTGTGAACTGTGCAGAGTCTAATTTAGGCAAGAGGAAGTGGCCTATTAGGCTCGTTGCACCGGTGACAATTATTCTTTGTTTCTTAGTGGCTTCTGTTTGCATAAAGTTTTGTTCTTAATGATAGGAACATTATTTTTATTTTTTTTAAGGAGTTGAGCGCAAGCAAGGCACCGAAACGCAGCCAAACAGCGAGCATAACCAACCACATTAGAATTCCTGGGTATTTTTTCTTGAAAAATTTTCGATAAAAGCGAACCATTCCGCAGTGCATATGCCACTGCACAAAGACGAAGCGGCTCTCACTGCAACCACCTTTGACATGCATGATTTTTACATCTGGTGTAAATACAATTCGCCAGCCAGCGAGCCTAAAACGCATACACCAATCTAAATCTTCACAATGCAAGAAGTAACCTTCATCAAGTAAACCAACTTCTTTAGTAACTGAGCTTCTGACAAACATAAAAGCGCCTGAAATGGCTTCAACATCAACAGGTGTTTCAGGCAAGGGTTCTTTGTTTAACAAAAAGTCTTTAAATTTAGCATGTCCTTGAAATAAACGGGAAAGACCAAAAGCACGAACAAAAGAACGCCAAGGAGTGGGGACGGTGCGCCGACAACCTCTTTGTTCAGTGCCATCAGGGTTAACTATCAGAGGACCAGACATAGCAACATCAGGATTATCTTCCATTAATTGTTGCATTTCTGCAATTGTTTCTGGTTTAACAATACAGTCAGGGTTGAGGAACAGCCAATACTTACCATCAGCGTGCTCTAAAGCCTGGTTGCTAGCGTGTGCGAAGCCTGTGTTTTGGGTGTTTTGGATGAAGGTAATGTTGTTGTTTTTAGAAAGTTGAAACGCCTCTGCAATACTATTGTCGGATGAGTGATTATCCACAACTATAATGTCTACGGGAATGCTCGATTGCCGTATAGATTGAATGCATCGTGAAAGTAACTGGCCAGAATTGAAGTTTACAATAATGACCGAAACTTTCACTTGGTGGGACTGAGAGTTAGCCATTATAATAGTGGAAGTTCTGTTTGGGCGCGTTCATAATCCTCGGGAATACCTATATCGATAAAGTAGGCATCAGTAAAAAATGCTGTTGGGGCAAGTTCGTTACAGTAGTTTTGCAGACAGTTTGTTTCAAAGCTAAAGGTTCCTGAAAGCTTAAAGTCTTTGAATATTTCTGGCTTAACAATATAAACGCCAGCATTAATATAACCAGGTAGATTCTTGCCTTTTTCTAAAAATCCGGTAATCCTGTCGTTATTTATTTTTACGGAACCATAACGTGAGACATCATTAATTTCCTTTAATACAAGCATAATTCGCGCAGGGTTTTGCTTATAGTCATCGATAAGTTTATCAAAGCTGATATTGAGTAGAGTGTCACCATTTAGAACCAAAGTAGATTCAGTCTCGGAATGTAAGGCCTTGACGATAGCTCCTCCTGTCCCTAAAGGTTTTGATTCTATAACGTATCTAATAGGTTTATTTCTATAGCTATTACCAAAGTGATCGATTATAAGTTCTGCCTTGTACCCAACAGAGAGAATAATTTCTGTTATGTTTTTAGTGACGAGTCGATCAAGAACATATTCCAAAAAAGGACGTCCGGCAACCGGAGCCATAGGCTTGGGTAAGTCGGGCACCTTCTGTTTTAAGCGAGAACCAAAACCTCCTGCGAGTATAATTGCTTTCATTTAGAATGATTGAAAATTCGATCTTCGATAAGACCACATAAAATATGTCCCAAAACAAGGTGACCTTCTTGAATTTTAGGTGTTTTCTCGGAAGGGACTCTGAGGATATAGTCGCAAAGCTCGGTCATTTTATTTCCTACGGAGCCTGTAAAACCGATAGTGAGAACCCCCCTTGAACGAGCTTCCTCTAACGCTAGAAGAATATTGCTTGAATTCCCTGAAGTAGAATAACCTATGAATATATCGCCCGGATTTCCGTTAGCTTGTACTTGCCGTGCAAAAAGTTTCTCATAGCCATAATCATTACCTATAGCTGTCAAGATGGAAGTATCTGTTGTTAATGCCATTGCAGCTAAACCTGGTCTATCAAATGCAAAGCGGCTAACAAGCTCACCTGCAATGTGCTGTGCATCAGCTGCACTGCCTCCATTTCCGGCCAATAATATCTTACCATTAGTGGTCTGGTAACAGTTTATGCAAGCCTGTGCAGCTTCAGAGAGGGTTGAGGATAAGTGATCGCACTCAAGCATGAGTGACATGACTGTTTGAGCTTCAAAAATTTGCTGCTGAATGTAATTCTTCATTGATTCTCCATGCTTGAGTTCCATGTACAGTAAAGTGACAGTTGCTTACTTGGCCTTTAAAATTATTTAATGTCCTAATGACATCCATTCGTTTATCTGGTGGTACGAAAAACATCATAAAACCACCACCACCTGCACCGGAGACTTTTCCAGCTAAGGCTCCCGCATTCGTAGCAGCTTTATATATTTCTTCAATGTGAGGGTTTGAAACAGTTTTTGCAGAGCGCTTTTTATTTTCCCAGCCTTCCCGCATAGAATCGATAATTCCTTTGAAGTCGCCTTTAAGAAGACATTCTTTCATTATGAGCGCTTCTTGCTTAACACCATGCATGGCTTTTAGTGCTGTTGTTTCTCCATTTTTAACATTGTCACTTTGGTCTGAAATAATTTTTGCTGATTCACGTGATACGCCTGTATAAAATAACACCAAAGAGGCTTCTAGTTCGCATATGATCCAGTTTTTTATACGTAATGGGTTTACTATTGTCCGATTATCGGCATAAAACTCCATAAAATTGAAACCTCCAAAAGTTGCAGAGTATTGATCCTGCCTTCCTCCCTGTAAACCACAGTCTTCTCGTTCAACCTTGAATGCAAGGCGAGCAATAGCATAGTCATCAAGAGGAAGGTTTAATAATTCAGCAAATGCACGAATCATAACAACTACAAGAGTCGATGATGAACCTAGCCCTGAACCTGCGGGAGCATCACAGAAGGTGGTTAATTCTAATGGAATAGGTTCTCCATTATTGTAATTCTGGATAATTTCGTTATAGACAGCTTTATGCAAGTCTAATTTACCATTCAAAACTAAAGGTTCAGAAATATTTTTAACTTTTTCTGTTTGTAGATCTGTCGCTACGAACTTGACTTCAGGTTTGTTTAAGGTTTTTATTACAGCATATGCATAACGATCAAGGGTTGCATTAAGCACATATCCACCGTGAATATCACAGTAAGGAGATACATCGGTTCCCCCACCTGCAAGCCCTAGTCGTAAAGGTGCTCGAGCACGAATTAACATAGTGTCTCCTTATATTTCAGAATCATTTGTGAAGGGCGGGGCAGAGGTGTTTCCAGACTTCATAGATTTCATGTCATCCCTATGTTGGTTTAGATGGATGCGAAGCTCGCGTTCGGGCTGTTGTTCACAAACTTTATAACCATTGTTTGTTAGCTCTTGGTTGTCTCGTTTGCGGATAATGATTTCTATACCACACTCAGCAACAGGTGTGAGTGTTTGATCGTATCGAGGGATACTATATCGATAATTACTATTTAATAATTCTAATTTTTCAATAGCCGCGCTTTGTCCGAGTGACTGAACTAGCTCTAGAACGTTAATTGATTTATCGCTCCAAGACTGTTCTTTGAATAAACTGAAGGTCCATTTATGATCTGCATTAAATGTACTTGGAAACTGGCCTTGTTCATAAAGGTCTTCATCGGGGATTGTGATAATTAGGTAGCCATTAGGCCTAATCACACGAAACCAATTTTTTAAACCTACAAAGGGGTCATGTAAATGTTCCAAACAGTGGCTACTGTGAATGAAGTCAACCTGAGCATCTTCTATAGCTTCCATATACTGGGCATCACCATCTTCCAGATCCCAAGTTTTCACATATTCCATCAAAGGAAAGAATTCTTTGTATAAACAAAGAGGATCTGGCTTACCTCCGATATCGAAACCTTGGCCAACAAAATAGCGACGTAAAAAGCGAGAGTCAGCAAGACGCCGGTTGATTGATTTACTGCATTCTTTCATTATTAAACCTTGTCAAAGTTTCTGAAAACGTAATGTGGATAAATTTGTTCTGAATTTAGGCCATCTCTTCTTATTAGAATATCTTCTATGATAACGGTAGCGCCAAGGCATGATGAAAAAAGTGCATCATCAAAAGCAATATAACCGCCTTCAACCATATTATTTTTTACAGCTTCGTACGATTCTTCAACTCCGCTTGCGATATCACAATCGATATGTACCAATGAGAAGCTTCCTGCTTCTGATACGACAGACTCAGCGGTGTCTGAAAAGAGTCCTTGCACGAAAGATATATTAGTTAAGCCTAGAGTGTTATGGGCGTAGTTTTTTAGCTCATCAAAATCAACATCATTAAAATCACCTTCAGTGTGAAGATCTATTGAAGGGTCTGTTTTAGGCATGCCAGTGAATGTATCAAGACAATAAATTGTTATATCTAGGTTTAGAGCTTTTGCTACATAAGCCATAAATATAGAGTTTCCTCCTTTATATGCTCCAAACTCAATAATATGTCCAGTTTGAAGTCGAGGTAAAAAATATTTTATAAGGAGGTAAAGATTCATTCTGTTTTCGCCCGAAATAATAGTTCTTCCATGCGCTACAGCACAAGCATCTCTAAATAGAGGATCTTTTCCTATTAAAGTTTGCAGTTCACCAAACTGAAGGCCAACACTGCGGATATATCCATCTTGAACTGAGCGACCATTTAGTAATTCAGTAGAAGTTTTGAAATGCTTTTCAAAATATTGATCTAACGCGGTCATTTTTTTATTTTCTCCCGTAAAATTTTAGTTATATATGAGCGAAACAGTTCTTGTTTTCCTTTTATACTAGAATCCCTATGCATAAAATCTTGATGTGGCAAACATGGACCTGCAAGACGGATTTGTTGGTAGATGGCACTTTTCATTGCTACTCTTTAAATTAAAAAGGACATATAGTGTTTAGTTTTGAAGGAGTGCCAACTTCTTTAGTTTTACTCTGGATATTTTTAGCTCACTTATATTCTGTCAAGACATGAGGAATATAGCCTATCACCAAAAGTAATGTAACCCTTTTATATAGGGTAAATTTCACTTTTATGCACATTGTTTTTTAACGTACGAGAAAGATTCTTTTTCCTCAAGCTTAATGAAAGTCTAGGACATGTATCGCCAGATCTCTCTCGATAAAGAAAAGTGTGACAGACGCTTTTCTTAATTTTCCTTCATATCTACCCTCGACCTTTATAGTAACGTTTTTTTTATGGTAAACTCTGGGGATTAAATCATATTAATAATTCGAGTGCGGTTCAGTTACGGTATTTAAAAAGGAGTTTAAATTACACCAACAGAAAAAACACAACTAAAAGTTTCTTGAAAACTCATCCTAATCTCAGTTGAAGTTTTCACAACCAACAAAACAATAATCCATTATCTCGAAGGGGGATAAATATGAATAAAAATTTTATTGGGGCTGCATTTCTTGTGTCCCTTGCATTTGCTCAGGTCAGCCAGGCTATTACATTTGAACGCGTCAGTATCAGTTCAACAGGTTCTCAAGTCTCAGGTCTTAGTAATAGTTCTTCAATATCCAGTGATGGTCGATACATTACTTTTGACAGTGACTCATACGATCTCGTTCCAAATATTACGCCAGGCTCTGTAGAAGGAGCAAGACAAGCTTTTCTTCATGACCGTGAGACCCATCAAACAACGCTAATTAGTATTTCACCAAATGGAAGCCCTGCTGATGGTGCGTTATTGTTTCTCCCTAAAATCTCAGGCAATAGCCGATATGTTATTTTCAGTAGTAATGCAAATAACCTTGTTCCGGGGTTTGACCAAGGTACTAGCCCGTTCGATTCCTTGCACCACGAAATCTATATCTACGATCGAATCTCCAATAAACTCGATGTAGTGAGCAAAAATGTAAATGGCTTACAACCTAATGGCTCAAGTCTACTTGCTGCTATATCTCATGACGGCCGATATGTGGCTTTTGAAAGTATTGCTAGCGATCTCGTAACATCAGAGGATAGAGGCAACCTTTTTGTTCGTGATATGGTGACTGGAACCACAGTTCCGATAGTCCCTGATAGACTCTCAGCTGATTGTCATGACATAGGCTCCATCGACATTTCAGCAAATGGCCGCTACGTCTCTTTCTCTAGCAAGTGTTCTCTAGTTGATGGTGTCTTCACAGACTACAGACGCCATGTTTATGTTCATGATTTAGTCACAGGTAGAAATCAGATAATCAGCGCAGATAGCAATGGTGATTACCGCAATAGTGGTGGTGGTAGCGTAACGGCTATATCAGGCGATGGCCGTTTTGTAGCATACGAGAGGAAGGCCGACATCCTAAATGGTGATTCTAATATTTACCTCTATGACCGTCAGACGAACACGACAAGAGCGGTCAGCAGTAACCACTCAGGAACAGGCTTAGCCAATGGGGATAGTAGTGACCCTGCAATTTCAGAAGATGGTCGTTATGTATCATATGTCAGCAATGCGACTGACATCTTGCCTAGTGTAGGTGACCTTTTCTACGATATCCTCCGTTATGATCGAACAACAGGAAAGACTATTCTCGTCCGTTCAAATATCCAAACTTTCCAAGCCCCTAGTTGGTTACCGTCGCTGTCTGCAGACGGAGGGTTCATAAGTTTTTCTACTTCAGCTGATTTAATTCAAAGTGATACGAATGTTCTCCCAGATACTTATGTAGCAAATATAGGCGGGCAAGCGTACACCACTCCACCCCTAATACCAGCCACCGACTTCGATGGCGATGGCAAAGCCGACATTCTTTGGCGTAATGGTAGTACCGGACAAAATTATCTGTACCTGATGGATGGGATAGCCCCAACGGCTTACACTGGCATCAATACCGTCGGCGACCTTAACTGGCAAATACAAGGCGTTGATGATTTCAACGGTGATGATAAAGCCGATATCCTCTGGCGACATGCAACGACCGGACAAAACTATCTCTACCTGATGGATGGTGGTGCAATTAGCGCTCATGGCTTGATTAATACCGTGACTGACTCTAACTGGATTATTGCCGGGGTCGGGGATTTCGATGGCGATAGCAAAGCTGATATTTTATGGAGAAATAACAGCACTGGTCTGAACTACCTTTACTTGATGGATGGGGTAACACCTAAAGCTTATGCTGCTATCA